>NZ_KB904546.1 GCF_000380085.1 Streptococcus merionis DSM 19192 | reverse complement strand
GATGTATAAAGAGAGTATGACAAGTGACTTCTTTGTCGCTTGGTTTGAGCAACAGTTGATCCCTAGCCTAAGGGAACCTCATCTTGTGATTATGGATAATGCTTCCTTTCATCCCAAATCCAGACTGGATAACATTTGTATTCAACATCATCACTATTTTTTGCCACTACCACCTTATTCCCCTGAACTAAACCCAATTGAACAAACTTGGGCAGTTTTGAAGTACCATATAACAGAGCTGTTAAGAAAACTCTCTAGCATTTCCGAATGTTTTGAATACTATTTTAAAACTTAATGACTATATCATGACGAATATTGCAAATGCCAACCATTTTTGAATCGCTTTCTCGAATGCAAAGAAAGGTTGAGGATGGGGAGCGTCCATTCTGACAGGTGGCGTAGGAAGACTCTTTTTCCAAGTGGATAAGCCAGTCTTCAACGTTCTCTATCTCAGCCAGCCGATTTCCTCCGTATAGATGCTCGTTTGCAAAAGCTACTTTGTAAGCTAAGATTTCATTTTCCCAATCAAGGCTGGGAGTCACTAAGCGTAAAGTTTCCATGGCAAGACCTCCTCAAAATTTTTTCCAGTATAGCATAGTTTAGGAATCCTGTCTATGCTACATTTCTTGTTTTCAATGATTGACTTTCTTGTTGCATTTGTCCTACAAAAAAGAAATCGCTTTCTTGAAATAAAGCTACAAAAGTGCTATAATAAAAATGACAAAACGAATTAACTTTGAAATCTGGCATTTAAAGCGTCTTTACTAGCTAAAGGAGTAGTGGGAGTGGGAAAGAACTCGAACAATCAATAAAGAGAGGAGCTAAACGCATGACTTTTAAAGAATATATCCACAACTGGATCAAATGGTTTTTGTGTAGCTGCTTTTATTGGGGAATCTTTATGCTTGTTTTGAATATCTTGCTTGGAAATAGTTGGAGAGATGTCCCTATCCCTCCAACATTAGTTGCTTTGTCTTTGGCAACCCCGCTTAATTTGGCTGATGGCAGGGGATTTCGCTGGTATAAGCTAGTCATTGCTTCTGTTCTTTTGACACTTCTATGGTTCACCATGTTTGTGTCAAAGATTGTCCTTTATCTACCAGTTTGGTTGCTAGTGCTTTTTGTGGTAACTTCTTTCGTTACTTTGAAATACGTCTACCGCTTCAAAAAAAAAGATTGGTTGCGCTGGTTTACAGGATATTGAGGGACTCGAAAGAATTGCTAGCTTGTGAAAGGTTAGCTTAACCCCATTTTAGTCAGTCGTATTTATTTTGAAAATACGCTAACTCAATTTAAGCGAAGCTATTTGGTAAAACGTTGAGTTTAAAGATTCAATGGCCACTCTCTTAATTAAACATTAAAAACTGCATGAACGCAACGTTGGTAAACGTTGTTTTCATGCAGTTTTATTGGTTTAGGGTTTTGCTTCCCGTTCGAAATAAATCGAGTTCGCGCTGGGCTTAGGAAAAGTCTAGTGGTTAGGTTTTTCTATTGTTTTGAGCGTTTCTTCCAAAAGAAGCAGGTAGAGATAAGCGTGAAGACTCCAATTAGCCACGAATGATTAGAAGTGCTATTGGTTTGAGGAAGGACTTTTTCTGCTTCAGGATTCGTCATTGCCATCGCTTCTTTTTGAACACTTTCTGATGAATCAGGCATTGTATCTCTCGGCTGAGAAGAGGTTTTGTCGCTCTTTTTCGTCATCGTATCCATTTTTGGAAGTGGCTGATGTGGTTTGAAGAGCGGTGGGAGTTGTTTAGACGACTGATCCTGCTCTTGTTCTTTTTTCGGCTCAGTTGAGTGCCCGTTGTCTTGTTGCTTGGGATTCTCTGGCTTCATTTCTTCAGGTTCTTCTTTTGGCATTGGTCGGCTCAACAATTCCTTTAATGGAATGGCACTATAATTTCCAGCCATATCTTCAACCACATAGGTCAATTGATTGATAATTTCTGGCGTCAAGACTTCCATTTCACCTGTTAGAGTGTTTTCAAACTGAGCAGGGAGAATAAATTGTCCCTTGTCATTGCTATCAAAGTAAGTTGCACCAGTCATTGTGCCATTTTCTTCGTCAGCTATTTTATAAGTGTATACAAGTCGCTTACGATAAATCTCCACATTAGATGACTGTTTTTCAGCAGCTAACTCTACCAAACGCTTACTTTCATCAAACTTTGCTGCTGCTGGAAGCTGTGGAGGAGTCACATGAACCTTTATCGTAAAGTCGGTAGACTGCTCTTTTGCCCCTGTGCTAAGTGGTGTGTAGGTAACACGATAAATGTAAGTGCCATTTGGCACAAAGTTACCAGTCGCATCTTTGCCATCCCATTTAGTACTTTCGTAAGTCGTTTCTTTAACACCGACATGTGGTGCAAAGTTCTTACGGATAAACTGCGTTGCATGCTCGCTTTCCCAGATTGGTTTTGACATATCTTTGGCGTCATAAACACTTGCTTTCAAATCTTTGACATTTCGAAGGAACAATCCTTGAAGTGTGATAGCGTCCATATTATCATCACCATTAGGAGAAAGAAGCAGGTAAGGTTTGCCATCTTTAAAGCGGAGCAAACGCACAGTATCATCACTTACTTTTTCATAAGAGCCCAATAGTGCATTGGGAGAAGATTCCGTTGACTCTTCTGCATAACCTCCAGACTTCACATGTTCGACAACAGACCAAGGCGTAAAGGTTGTTTTTAAGCCTGTAAAATCTTCTTCTTTGAGTTCTTTAAAATCATCTACTGGAAACTCATGTGCTGTTTCTTTCGATTGCGGGCGACGGTAAAACGTTTGCCCATCTGTACTTTGATAAATAGACGACTCTAAAGCTGGTAAGTTCGTATAGTCTCCATGAAATCCGATAAATGGAATGGAAAGTAAATCCTGCTGACCACCGACTTCGTGAAAACGAACAAATCCGTCTAAAAAGTAGCCATTTTTCATCTGTTCGAGCAGTTCTTTCGTAAAACGACTGGTGTCAACAGGAATGGAGATGGTTTTCTCACTGTTTGCTTCTATGACAAGCTTTTGCGGTGTTGTGCTCAATAAAGCTCGAGAGGTTAACGTGAAACTACCGTCCTCCACTTTATCTGTCATCACATCTGCTTGATAGGTTAAGGTACGAGCTTGTTGGCTTAGATTTTTTACTTTGACTTTTATCTCAAATTGATCGCTGACATTTTTGAGATGAATTTTAGCTTCATCGTTTTCAGAAGCTAAGTACATGTCTGCGGCTAATGCTTTTCTAGCATCCACTGCGCCAGCGCCTTGTTGACGCGGTGAATAGTAAGCCTTAGTCTCTTCGTTCCAAAGCGGATTGGCTGAGCTTAATAAAATCTTTTTGACAAGATCTAATCTCTGCTCTGGTGAAAGTGATAAATGTGCAAACTTTTTGGCAACATGCTGCTGAAGTAAGGTAACAACGCCTGACAAATGAGGAGCGGCCATACTTGTGCCAGAGACAGTAGCATACTGACCATTTGGCATTGCCGAGTAAATTTCATGTCCTGGCGCTGCTATGTCTGGCTTGATATTGCCTTCTGGTGTCAAGCCCCAGCTTGAAAAAGTATCCATATAGCGCTCAACTAGATCAGTCTTTTTGCTGTATTTTCCAGTAAAGAATAGTTTGCCCTGGAGCATTGCTTTTAAGGCTTGACTGTCTTTAGCATTAGGGACACCCGTCACCATATCTTCCACATAAGGAAGTGCCACTGATGTCTTTTGGTCTGGCTGACTAAGGACTAAGATGCCTGCTGCTCCCTGTCTTTGCGCCAATTGAATTTTTTGCTTTAGCGTCAGATTGCCTTCTTGCTCAACTAAGACGATTTTCCCTTTGACATCTTTTTGCTGATAGTCTGCTTGTTCTCCTTTGGAAAGGTATTCTAACGAGTAAGAAACGTCTTTTTGTAATGGATAGGACAAAGGAACTAAAAGTTCATGTGCTTTGTCTTCTGATTTGACTTCAAGTACAGCACCTATCCGAGGTGTTGCATAAGCAGCTACTGTAAAGACATCATCTGTATTCGCAGGTGTTCCAATTAATCCATAATCAGGATTGGCTGCTAAAGGTTTATAAACTTCCTTTCCAAAAGCGCCATCATTTCCTGCGGCAACCACAATTGCAATGCCTTGTTTTCTTGCTTTTTGTAGGATTTCCAAGGTGCTACTATCTAGCTGTGAAATAGCCTCTGCTGAACTACCCAAACTGATATTGATGACATTGGCTCCCATAGCCATCGCATCTTGAATTTCTCGCACAAAAGATTGTTTCGGGTCTTTTCCGACTTTTAGAAACATCACTTGGGCTTGTGGAGCAATCCCTTGCAATAAATAAGAGCCAGCACTTGCCTGTTTCGAGTTTCCCGCTAAAATTCCTGTGACATGAGTACCGTGTAGCATAGAAGGCGCATCGCTTCCTGAGTAGTCATGGTAAAAGACGACTTTATCATTTACCCACTGACCTCGAGTGACGCCGTGTTCTGCTTTTTGCTTTTCCATGGCTTCTTTATTTTGGAATCGCGCATCTTCTGTTGTGTCCAACTGAAGCATTTCATGCTTGCCGTCCAACTCTGTATCAATAACGGCAACTAAAGTTCCTTTGCCATCATAGCCAGCTTCCCACATAGATTTCACATGAGAAGGGTCTACCTCATCCACAATGGAAATCGCTTTTTCTGTGACGACTTCGTTTTCAGATGGTGAGCTAGTGGGTTCTTCCGCTTCGGGTTTGTCACTGGTGACAGGAGTATTTTCATTCGTTACTTCTGTTGTTTGCTGGTCTTGTTGCAAGACAAGTGTTGCTTGCTCTGGCATCGTTTCTTGTGAAACGTTATCGACTTGCTCTTGTGCTAATACTTGCGGAGCATGCAGCAAAGCCATACCAGCAATTAAAGACATCAATCGTTTTTTATTTGAACAAGAGTTGTTCTCCATTTTTAGGTATTCCTCCAAAATAATGTATCTTCCTAAGCATACAATACTCTATAGGATTTCACAATAGCCATGGTCTACTTTTTCTGTAAAAAATAGAGTGAGAAAACAAGCCAACAAAAATCTGTTCTTGCGATGTTTAAGAGTGTATTTTGATATTTGCTAGGAAATTGTATTGATAAAGGTTTTGCTTGAAGGTGGTTGTGCTCTGCGACCGAACTTTCTACGTCTACTTTTTTTGTAAATTTTTCTGGAAAATATTGATAAGTTTTTGTTATTAAGTTATATTAAAACAAAGATTAACTTATATTAATTTTTAAAGCTAGCTCAAAAATGAATTTAGGAATCTTGTTTATTTATTTCAGAAAATAGCTGTTTGCTATTGGTTTTTTGTGTAAAGCCTGTCTTTGCATGAAAAGTTAGAAAGGATACGATAAAATCAAATGAGAAAAAATACTATTAGGGTTACAGCGACTGTGGCGACCGTATTGTCTGCGCTAATGCTATCACATCAAGTCTTGGCAGCTGAGAAGGTGGATTTTCCACTCTTTACAGGAGAGAGCTTGCATGCACAAAATCAAGCAGAGAGTGAGACGGCGCGTCCAGAGGTTCAGGAGAATCCAGAAGAGGCCAAAGATGGAGAGCAAGACGGTGCCGTTTCTTCCGGTGAGAGCAAGCCCTCTGTCGAAACAGAAAGCGCTACAACTAGACCTTACGCACCGCACAAACCTTATGAAGAAGTCGATCATGAGGCTATCAAAAAAGAAGAACTACAAAGATTAAAGGAAAATCCAATAGGAGAGGGCGATCCGACAACAAGGACAGAGAACACTCATCTAGCACCGTATCGTTCCTTGGTCCGAGTAAGTGCTTATTTTGAGAACTATTTTGATGTAAACGAGAAGTCCAAGTGGTCCAATGGTAGCGGAACGGTTATTGGACGCGATACAGTGCTGACAGCGGCACATTGCGTGGAAGATGATTATCGGAAATTGGCAACCAAAGGGCATATCACAGTTGGCTTTAAAAACGAAAAGGGAGAGTTCGATACTTTTGAAATTGAGGAGTTTATCCCACATAAAATCTGGTATGGTCGGTATGGAGCTTTTAAGTATGATGTTGCCATTTTAAAAATTAAGCCTAATAGTAAAGGACAGCACATCGGAGATGTTTTAGGAGTAGTCCCAGTCCGTCAAACGCATGAATCAAGAGTTGGCGAAAAGGTGCATTTATCAGGCTATCCTTCAGAAATTGTAAATGCAGTTGGCATGTCTCAATGGGGAGCTTCTGGAACCATTACGAAAGAAGACGCTTATACCTACACAGCAGACATCTTTACACACGGTGGGCAATCAGGTAGTGCTTTATTAAATGAGAAAAATGAATTGATCGGCACGCTATCTACTGGAGGTCCTGATGAATCCAATTTCATCAAAATGCGTCCAGGTATTATGGAGTGGCTTATCGAAAATGAAGCAATTCCTGGATCAGAACGCAACGAAGATGATGAAGATGAGGATGCAGACAACGTAGAGGACAAGGTGGAAGATGTCGAAAAGGATACCCAAAAAGACGCCTAAAAACCGATTCTACCAAACACTGATCAAAAAGAAACACCGCCTTCAAAAGAGAAAGAACAAAAAGAAGAGTCTAAAAAGACAGATCCTGCTGTTAATAAAGATGAAACAAAGAAAAAGGATAACCCGACGTCAAGTGTGACGGCAACAGTCATTCCGAAGCATTCCGAAGCTCCAAAGGAAAAGATGGAAAAAGGAGACGGAGTAGCAAAAGAAAAAGAAGCGCTAGATGAAAAACCAAGCGCCGAAATGCCAGAAAAAGGAATGATAAAATCAGCAAAAGCTGTTAAAGCATTACCAGCCACTGGTGACTCCACTGGTCATGCCTTGTATAGCATGTTTGGTCTTGTTTTAGCAGGAGTGACTTTAGGACGGTTCAAACGTCGCAGTCGTTAAAGAGCCCTATTTTAGCTAATCACTTGTTAGAAGGTGGTTAGCTTTTTTCGTGCAGTGGGGGGGAGAACTTAAGCAACCAAAAAGAGTTCGTTTTCCCACCCTGCACAGTTACAGTGGCAACACTGGTTCAAACCAAAAAGAATCTTCGTCTTGCCCTTTCTAGCATTAAACTCTAATCGCAGTAGCTGATTGGCTTCTCATTCACCTCCTTCGTAGGTTTTGACAAGCCTAATCAGCCTTGCGGGGGTGGGACGATAAAATTGAAGCCTTTGGCTTACCAATTTTTGTCCCACTCCCAGATGTTCCACCTATGCGATAGCTGTCCAAGAGTTGCGCACTACAAGATACAAAGGCCGTTAAGAAAAGCGTAGAAAAATGAGAAAATTGACGAAGAGTCTATTTGACTCTAGGAAATTTTAGAATTTTATCTAGCTTTTTAGGCCGTGTTCAGTTAGTAAGCAAACGATTAGAGCCCACTCAGCAGTGGCTCATTGGCACTAAAGCACCTAATGATCTGTGCAGGGTAAGACTAGGTTGGCATAGCCAACGAGCTTTACTCCCAACCACTGCGCTGAGATGTTTACGCAAACGATGAGAGGGAGGATAGACTTTGGACCCAGCCTCAACCAATGAGGCTGGGTCCAAAGTAGCTGACTTGTTTAAAGTGATATACCATAATTGACTTGTTCTAATACTCAGAACCTGTATTCATAACTATTGATTGTTAGTATTTTTGGGCTTAGCCCAAGTCTGCTTCCGCTATTTTTAATACTCCAAGAAAAACATCTCGTACCAACCATTGTCAGACTGCTTCGGAGTTTAATGTCCAATATCTATTTGTTGTTGATATAATGATAGGTACTCTCTGTGATTAGCACGACTTAATTTTAGAAGTAATATGAGATAGAGCAGTTCGACACAGTGATTGGTTTTCTTCATATACCTAGTGTGATTCCCACAAGGTCAGTCTTGACAAGCATTTGTCCCAATGGTATAATACAGATGAAAAACATTAACTAATTGAACTTGAGCTAAGTGCTCAGTAAAATATGTGAGTCCAAAGGCTTATCGCTCACTCCCTTATTTTCCAATGCATAACGCTCGCGTATCTTAACTAAGGAGGTAGATTGATGTTCGGATTTGTAAGTTTAATAGTTGTTATGGTACTTCTTTTTTTGCTAGTTGCTATTCTGGCAACAGGTATTTATGTGGTTAAGCAGCAGACGGTTGCAATTGTTGAGCGTTTCGGGAAATATCAGCGCACGGCTACAGCTGGTATTCAGTTTAAGCTTCCCTTTGGCATTGACCGTATCGCAGCGCGCATTCAGCTGCGGGTTTTGCAAAGTGAGATTGTCGTTGAGACAAAAACACAGGACAATGTGTTCGTTACCCTTAATATTGCGACTCAATACCAGGTCAATGAGTCCAATGTCACAGATGCTTACTACAAACTGATGCGTCCAGAAGCTCAGATTAAGTCTTATATCGAAGATGCCCTTCGGTCGTCTGTTCCTAAATTGACCTTGGATGAGCTCTTTGAGAAAAAAGACGAGATTGCCCTTGAAGTTCAACGCCAAGTGGCTGAAGAGATGTCAACCTATGGTTACATTATTGTAAAAACTTTGATTACTCGCGTTGAGCCAGACGCTGAGGTAAAACAATCAATGAACGAGATCAACGCTGCACAGCGCAAACGTGTAGCTGCTCAGGAGTTGGCCAATGCTGATAAGATCAAAATCGTCACAGCTGCGGAAGCAGAAGCTGAAAAAGATCGCTTGCATGGTGTTGGTATCGCCCAACAACGTAAAGCCATTGTGGACGGTTTGGCAGATTCTATTCAGGAGCTTAAGGATTCCAATGTTAGCTTGACAGAAGAGCAGATCATGTCTATTCTTTTGACTAACCAGTATCTGGATACGCTCAATACCTTTGCTAACGAAGGCCATCAAACCCTGTTCTTACCAAATTCACCGAATGCTATGGATGACATTCGTTCTCAAATTCTCTCTGCTTTGAAAGTAAAATGATCATTTGGTATATACCGAAATGATAAAATGTTTGATTTATTAAACAGGGTGTGCTATAATCAGAATCTAAAAAGTTTAATTAGAAGGAGGAATATGACATGACGAACTACGAAAAAGTAGAAGCCGTTATCAATTGGGTCCGTGAGAAGAAATTGACTGGTTATCGTATCAGCAAGGAAACAAACGCCCGTGAAATGTCGATTATTGCTCTTGCTCAAGGCCGTGCAAAAATTGATAATATTGCATTTGCAACAGCACTTGGGTTGATTGATTTTTATGATAAGAATCATGAAAAATATGAAAATTAATCTTTAGGATGTAAAAGTCTGAGACGTGTCTCAGGCTTTTTTTATCTTAAAAGAGCGGGTAAAGAATTAGCGGAGGAGCTGGCGAGGTGCAAAACCTACTTACGCTTAGAGGCAGAAGGCAGCTATAACGCTACATATTTCGGAAATATGAAATCAAAAAGGTTGAAATAGATTATCAGAAGACAGCTAAAAGATTGATGAGGCAATCAGCTCCTGCAACTAGGTTCTGAGGGTTACAAGATTCAAGTGATTCTTGTTTGAGTCCGCTGAAAAAACCAACACTATCAAAAATGTGAGCGGATACTGTTTAAAAAGTAGAAAATAATTATAAAAAGGAACATCCTGTGTTTCAAAGAAATTATTATCGTTCACTTTTTGTTAGATTTTGCTTTTCCTTTATGAACTTAGGGTACGTTTTTTTCTTGCTAATTTTGAGGAAAAGGGTTACAATAACTTTGTAAACAAAAATCATTTTTTAAACAATTGTCTAATAGGAGGTGGTTTTTATTCTCAATGAGAAAGAACAGGCTGTGTTAGAAATTATCCGCCAGCATCCGTTTTATTCTCAGCAGGAGATTGCGAGCGAGATAGGGATGTCACGCTCTGCGGTGGCCAATATGGTTTCGGATTTGATTCGCCGAAATTACTTGCTAGGGCGGGCCTATGTTATCAATGATGAAGCGCCTGTCGTTTGTATCGGTGGGATGAACGTTGACCGTAAATTTTACGCTCAGCAGGAGTTGATCTTAAAAACATCGAATCCTGTCAGTAGCACCGTGTCGATAGGTGGTGTTGGACGAAATATCGCTGAGAATCTCGGTCGTCTTGGTGAGAATGTCCTCATGCTCTCCCGTGCGGGCGATGATCAGGACTGGGAATTGATCAAGGCTACCTCGCAGTCTTATATGAACCTTCGTCAGGTCGAAGTGGTGCCTGATCAGGCAACTAGCTCTTACACGGCGGTTATTAATGTTGATGGCGAGATGAGCCTGGCACTTGCCAATATGGCCATCTGTGACACGATGACAGTTTCCTGGTTGGAGCAATATGAAACGCTACTCAGTCGTAGCAAAGCTCTGGTTGTAGATCTCAACCTACCACAGGAAAGTTTGGCTTACCTGATCAACCTTGCACGTGAACGGGACTTGGCTTTGGCCATCATTCCTGTTTCTGCACCAAAAATGATCCATCTACCGAAGAATTTGGACGGTGTTGAGTGGCTCATTGTCAATCAGGATGAGAGCGAAGCTTTCTTTGATAAGCCTATCGGGTCTGGAGGAGATCTGGAAGATTTGGCCCAACTCTGGCTTGCTACTGGCGTCAAGCAGGTCTTGATTACCCGCGGTGCTGAGCCGATGCTTTACGCTAACCAAGCTGGGCAGCGCAGCCAATCGCTTCCTAAGAAAGTCCATCAGATGGTGGATGCCACAGGAGCTGGCGACTCTCTCTCAGCAGGTGTACTCTTTGGTTGGCTTAATGATTATAGCGCAGCAGCAGCTCTAGAATTTGGCTTGACCAATGCGTATCATACCATTCAATCGCTAGACACGGTCAGAAAAAATCTGTCCCGTCACTCATTTTTACAAGAAAGAAAGGAACTTTTCCCTCATGAATCTTAATGCTTACTTAGAATTTTCACCTGAAGTTGCAGAAGCTAAAGCCTCTGGCAAACCCATTGTGGCTTTGGAGTCGACCATCATTTCTCACGGCATGCCTTATCCGCAAAATGTGGAGATGGCTAAAACCGTTGAGCAGATTATCCGTGACAATGGTGCGGTTCCTGCAACCATTGCCATCATGGACGGCAAATACAAAATTGGCCTATCTGAGGCTGACCTAGAACGCTTAGCAACCGAGGACAATGTGGCAAAAGTGTCTCGTCGAGATTTGGCTGAAGTTATCGCAACTAAGCGTATCGGTGCAACCACTGTCGCAACAACGATGATTGGCGCCGCCTTTGCTGGTATCAAGTTCTTCGTGACAGGTGGTATCGGTGGGGTACACCGTGGCTTTGAAGAGACCATGGATGTGTCTGCTGACTTAGAAGAGTTGGCACAAACACCAGTGACTGTCATCTGTGCAGGTGCTAAGTCTATCCTTGACTTACCAAGGACGCTGGAATACTTGGAAACCAAGGGCGTGCCGGTGATTGGCTACAAGACTGATGTTCTCCCAGCTTTCTACACAGGCACTAGTCCCTACAAGCTCAATGGCTCTGCGGATTCGGTAGACACCATTGCCTCTATTGTCAAAACCAGCACGGACTTGGGGCTTGATGGTGGTGTTCTTGTGGTGAACCCAATTCCAAAAGAGCATGAGCTGGACGCAGCTTATATTGATGGGATTATTGAGACAGCAGTTGCTGAGGCTGAAGACAAGGGCATCGTTGGAAAAGACATTACGCCGTTCTTGCTGGGCAAAATCGTTGAATTGACTGATGGTAAGAGTTTGAAGGCTAACATTGAATTGGTCTACAACAATGCCAAAGTAGGTGCTCAGATCGCCAGCAGTTACAACGGTCTGTAATTTGAGTTACTAGTTTGTTTTTCAGACTTGTCCCAAAAAGTATTGACTTCTTCAAACATAGCGTTATCGAATGAATGAGGTGTGGTGATTGGGAGATTAACAAATGCTAATAGGGTTCTCATGCATCATTTTTCAGCTTACTCAACTGTTTGAGGACGACAAAAAAGATTGAGACAAAAGATTATTGTCTAGAACTTCTTTGCTATCTATGTCTATTTCTGAATGCATCATATCTAAAAGCGAACAAAGTAGGGTTTCAGAGGATTGAAATGCTATCTTTGTTCGTTTTGTTTTTTAGGCAAGACTTCATCCCGCAGTCTTTTTGCTTTTCGGGCAGATTCTGCTATAATAGGACTGTATAGATAAAGGGAGGAAATCTTGTGATTTTAGAGATTATAAAAGCTATTTTATATGGTATCGTTGAGGGGATAACCGAGTGGCTACCGATTTCATCAACGGGACATTTGATTCTTTTAGAAGAATGGGTGAAATTTCAATCTGCCACGCCTGAGTTTATGGAGATGTTCAATGTGGTCATCCAGTTGGGTGCTATTTTAGCGGTTATGGTCATTTATTTTGACCGTCTCAATCCTTTTAAAAGGGGAAAAACGGCTAACCAAGTACGGCTCACTTGGCAGCTTTGGGTCAAGGTTGTTATTGCCTGTTTGCCTGCTGTTGTGATTGGCTTGCCTTTAGATGATTGGTTGGATGCCAATTTTCATAACCTGCCTGTCGTGGCAACCATGTTGATTGTCTACGGTGTGATTTTCATCTGGCTGGAGCGTTACCGCAGGGTAGAGCCTGAAGTGACCAGTCTTGCTAAAATGTCTTATAAAACAGCCTTGATGATTGGTTTTTTCCAAGTTTTAGCCTTGATTCCAGGGACCAGTCGCTCTGGGGCGACTATTATCGGTGGGATGCTAAATGGCACTAGCAGAACCGTAGCGACAGAATTTACCTTTTATCTTGGGATTCCAGTCATGTTTGGGGCTAGTCTTCTTAAGGTCGTCAAGCTCTTAGCCTCTGGCGTGACGATTACAGCTACACAAGTCATGGTGCTTTTGGTGGCCATGGTGGTTGCCTTTGCCATCTCTATGCTGGCCATTCGCTTCTTGACAGATTATGTCAAGAAAAATGATTTTACTATTTTTGGGAAATACCGAATTGTACTTGGGATTGTGCTTTTAGGTTATGCTGTTGTTAAATGGATTTTATAGTGACGATCAGGAACTGGGATCACGTTCAGACCTGCTCATCTTGTTTCGTCAAACTTATCAGTCACTGCTGATTGGCGCTTATTAAGTTTCAAAAATGACCTTATCAACTGTGTGGGGTGGGAAGACGAACTCTGTCTTAGTTGATCAGAGTTGTTCCCATCCCTTTTTTCATTGAAAAAATAGGAAATTTTGGGTATAATATTAGGACATGTTAAAGCCTGCTCAAATAATGTGAATACTCTTTGAACATCAAGAGAAAACATCGTCAACTCGTCTAGATAACCTTCAGTTTTATCTGCAACTTTGTTTTCTTGTCTGTTTTTCTTTGAGTATCAGAGACTGTTTTGAAATGAGATGGCTAAAGTTGGATTGAGGTAGCCTATGGAAGTTAAGCAAATTAGTGAATCAACCTTGAAAATCACGATAAAATTAGACGATTTAGAAGCACGAGGAATGGAATTGTCTGATTTTCTGATTCCTCAGGAGAAAACGGAAGAATTTTTCTACAGTATTTTGGATGAATTAGAGATGCCTGAGCATTTTTTACATTCTGGAATGCTGTCTTTTCGGGTGACACCGAAACCGGATAAACTCGATATTTTTGTGACCAAGTCAGACATTGATCAGGAACTGGACTTTCAAGATTTGGCTGAGATGGCCAACGTTGAGGATATTTCCCATCTGTCGCCTGATGATTTTTTTAGCACCTTAGAAAAAACGCTGAAGAGCAAGAGTTCTGCAGATAGCAAGGCGGTCGCAGCTCTAGAGCTTTTGGAAAGCCAGATGGCGCAAGAAGAGCAAGCAGTAGAAGATGAAGAGATGAGCCGCTATGTCTATTTCACCCTGCGGTTTAAGGATTTGTCAGAGGCTATTGGTTTTGCTAAGAGTGTGGATTACCCAGTGGACACATCAGAATTGTATAAGTACAACGGTGCCTACTATATGACCATTTTGCTGGACTTTTTGAACGAGACACCTCGTTATGCTAGTTTTATGCATGCGCGAATTATGGAGCATGCAGAGGACACTGGTGTGACACGTCCCTACCTGCAGGAACATGGCTATGTCATGTTACAGGTTGATGCTATTGAGCGTCTCAAGAAGGTGGAACTCGTATGATTCCTTTTGCCTTGCAGTATGTGTTGGTCTTTATTGGGACCTTTATGATAGCTGTACTTTTGACACCTTTGGTGAAGTTGTTTGCTGTCAAAATCGGTGCAGTGGATCAGCCTAATGCTAGACGGATCAATACAGTGCCCATGCCGAGCGCGGGCGGTCTTGCGATTATCATTGCATTTTCTCTAGCGGTACTTGTTTTTTTGCCGATGATTGTTAAGGTCAGTGATGTTCATGGGCGTAGCTTTATGGACTATGCTTGGCCGGTTGTTCTTAGTAGCTGGGTGGTCGGTATCACTGGGTTGATTGATGATGTCGTCGAATTGTCTGCTAAGTGGAAGTTGCTGGGACAATTGATTGCAGCGGTCATGGTTTATACCATGACAGATTTCCATTTTGATAAGTTTAAGATTCCTTTTGGTGGACCCTTTATCGAGTTTAATCCTGTTGTCACCTTTTTTGTGACGGTGTTGTGGATTGTTGCTATTATGAATGCGGTCAATCTTATGGATGGTCTGGATGGTCTGGTTTCGGGAGTGTCCATTATTTCCTTGATTACCATGGGAATTGTGTCTTATTTCTTTCTATTTGATAGCAACCTTTTTCTGACCCTGATGATTTTCATTCTGGTTGCTGCTATTTTAGGCTTTCTTCCCTATAATTACAATCCTGCTATCATTTATATTGGAGATACAGGAGCGCTTTTTATTGGTTTTTTGATTGCTGTTTTTTCCCTTCAAGGGCTGAAAAATTCGACAGCCGTTGCAGTGGTGACACCAATGATTATTTTAGGTGTGCCGATTACGGATACGGTCATGGCTATTATTCGTAGGACCTTGTCGAACCAAAAGTTTTATGAACCAGATAAGATGCACCTTCACCACCGATTGCTGTCTTTAGGACTGACTCACCGTGGAACAGTGCTTATGATTTATGCGATTTCCTTTATTTTTTCAAGTATTTCACTTCTCTTTAATATCTCTAGTCGATTGGGAGGGATTTTACTAGTCATTGCCCTAATCTTTGGGATTTGGCTATTGGCAGAGTTGATTGGAATTCTAGGGGAAAATCGGACGCCGATTCTGAATTTGTTGCGTTTTATTGGCAATAGTGGGTATCGTCAAGAAGTTTTGGATAAGCATAGGCAGAAGTGTCGCCGCAAATGAGGGCCAGTATTCACAGTTTAGCAGGTTCATGCAAGGCTAGTCTTTCGCTACTATCGTTAATTTTTTCAAAAATGGCTGAATTAGCGAAGAACGATCTCCTGAGTCAAAGCGTCTTGCTTGGTGAATACGGGTTCTAAAACAAATCAAAAGCCTAACGAGGCTTTTTTTGCTATAATGATAGAGAATGTTTTGCACAAGGAAAGGAGAAGCAGATGTCCGTTTTAGAAATCAAGAACCTGCATGTTTCTATCGAAGATAAGGAAATTTTAAAAGGGGTGAACTTGACCCTAAAGACAGGGGAGATCGCAGCCATCATGGGTCCTAACGGAACAGGGAAGTCCACGCTTTCGGCCGCGATTATGGGTAATCCCAATTACGAAGTGACTGAGGGAGAAGTCCTTTTTGATGGGATTAATGTCTTGGAGCTTGAAGTTGATGAGCGTGCCCGTATGGGACTTTTCTTGGCGATGCAATACCCTTCTGAAATTCCTGGCATTACCAATGCTGAGTTCTTGCGTGCAGCTATGAATGCTGGCAAAGAAGATGACGAGAAAATCTCTGTCAGGGACTTCATCAAAAAATTGGATGCCAATATGGAACTTCTCAACATGAAAGAAGAAATGGCAGAGCGTTACCTCAATGAAGGTTTTTCAGGTGGTGAAAAAAAACGCAATGAGATCTTGCAACTCCTCATGCTGGAGCCGACCTTTGCTCTGCTTGATGAGATTGACTCTGGGCTTGATATTGATGCTCTCAAGGTGGTGTCAAAAGGCATCAATGCTATGCGGGGAGAAGGTTTTGGTGCCATGATTATCACTCACTATCAACGTCTCCTTAACTACATCACACCTGACGTGGTTCATATCATGATGGAAGGGCGCGTGGTTCTCTCTGGTGGTCCTGAGCTGGCTCTTCGCTTGGAAAAAGAAGGTTACGCTAACATTGCAGATGAGTTGGGACTTCACTACGAAGAAGAAGTGTAAACCATCCCGATGGAGAAGAGATCGTCAAGTAGAGGAGTCCTAATGACAAGAGAAAACATCGAAAACTTTTCAGCGGCGCATGCTGAGCCAGACTGGCTCTTACAATTGCGCTTGGCTGCTTTTGACAAATTAGATAGCCTCCCCCTTCCTGTCATTGAACGGGTCAAGTTTCATCGCTGGAATCTGGGGGACGGGACCTTGGCAGAAAGTGAAGCCATCGGTACGGTGCCAGATTTTACAGCCTTGGGTGACAATCCTAAGTTGGTTCAAGTTGGTACTCAGACTATTTTGGAGCAATTGCCAGCAGAGCTTATGGCGGCAGGAGTTATCTTTACAGACTTTTACACGGCCTTAGAGGAAATTCCTGAGATCATCGTGCAATATTTTTCTAAGGCCATCAAGTATGATGAGGACAAACTGGCAGCTTATAACAATGCTTACTTTAACTCAGCAGCTGTGCTTTATGTGCCAGACAATGTCGAGATTGAGGCACCGATTGAAGGGCTTTTTTATCAAGATGGGTCAAGTGCTGTCCCTTTTAACAAACGTGTGCTCATCATTGCCGGAAAAAATAGCAAATTTACCTACCTAGAGCGTTTTGAAACCATCAATCCATCGGATACCAAGGTGTCTGCCAATATTGCCGTGGAAGTGATCGCCCAAGAAGGGAGTCAAATCAAGTTTGCAGCCATTGACCGTTTGGGTGAGCAGGTGACGACCTACATGAGCCGTCGTGGTCATCTCATGGACGATGCGCATATTGACTGGGCTCTTGGCGTTATGAATGAAGGAAATGTCATCGCAGACTTTGACAGCGACCTTGTCGGACGTGGCAGTCACGCAGCCCTAAAAGCAGTCGCTATTTCCTCAGGCCGTCAGGTGCAGGGAATTGACACGAGGGTGACTAACTATGCCAGCCATTCTGTTGGCCATATCCTGCAACACGGGGTTATCCTGGAGCGAGGAACTTTGACTTTTAATGGTATTGGTCACATCATTCGTGGTGCTAAAGGGGCTGATGCTCAGCAGGAAAGCCGAGTGTTGATGCTGTCTGATCAGGCGCGCTCAGACGCCAATCCGATCCTGTTGATTGACGAGAATGAAGTCACTGCAGGTCATGCAGCCTCTATCGGTCAGGTTGATCCTGAGGATATGTACTACTTGATGAGTCGCGGTCTTGACCAGTCCACTGCTGAGCGCCTAGTCGTTCGTGGTTTTCTAGGGGCTGTGATCACGGAAATCCCAGTCAAAGCTGTTCGCGACGAGATGATTCAAGTCCTAGAAGAAAAATTACAGAAGAGATAGACTATGCCATTTGATCCACAAGCCATTCGGCACGATTTTCCCATATTAGACCAGTTGGTCAATGATGAGCCGCTGGTTTATTTGGACAATGGAGCAACTACCCAAAAGCCACAAGCTGTTCTAGACGAGTTGCTTCGCTATTATCAAACGGACAATGCCAATGTCCACCGCGGGGTGCATACCCTAGCAGAGCGGGCGACCCAGTCCTACGAAGCAGCACGAGAAAAGGTTCGTGCTTTCATTCAGGCGAAGTCAACCAAGGAAGTCCTTTTTACCAGAGGAACGACGACCAGCCTCAATTGGGTGGCGCAACATGCTAGAACCTTTTTACAGCCAGATGATGAGGTCTTGATTTCCATTATGGAACATCACGCCAATCTGATTCCTTGGCAGCAGGCTTGTCAGGCAACGGGTGCCAAGTTACGCTATGTTTACCTGACAGCAGATGGTCAGCTGGATGTGGCAGATTTTAAGACCAAGCTGACTGCTAAAACTAAAATCATCTCCCTGACGCATGTATCTAATGTCCTTGGCAGCATCAATCCGATCAAAGAAATCACAGCTTTGGCCCACGAAGTCGGTGCTTTGATGGTTCTAGATGCCGCTCAGTCAATTCCTCACATGCCGATTGATGTTCAGGAATTAGACGTTGATTTCATGGCTTTTTCAGGCCATAAAATGTATGGGCCAACAGGAATCGGAATTCTCTACGGTAAGGCAGCTCTGCTTGATGAGATGGATCCTGTGGAATTTGGCGGCGAAATGATTGACTTTGTCAGCAGACAGGAAGCCTCGTGGAAGGAGTTGCCGTGGAAGTTTGAAGCAGGTACGCCCAATATGGCTGCTGCCATAGGTCTGGGAGCAGGTATTGATTATCTCACTCAGCTGGGTGTCAATCAGATAGCTGCCCACGAGCAGGCCTTGATGGCTTATACGTTACCTAAGTTAGCTGCTGTTGAAGGGGTGACCATCTATGGCCCTCAGAATCCGGCAGAGCGAGCGGGAGTGATTGCCTTTAATCTGGACGGTCTCCATCCCCACGATGTGGCTACGGCTCTAGACTACGAAGGAGTAGCAGTGCGAGCAGGCCATCACTGTGCCCAGCCCCTGCTCCAGTATCTAGACATTCCCTCGACCGTGCGTGCCAGCTTTGGGCTTTACAATACGGTGGCTGACTGTGACAAATTCATTGAAGCGATCCTCAAGACAAAGGAGTATTTCCATGGCAGCACTTTCTAAATTAGATAGCCTTTATATGGCTGTGGTTACGGAGCACTCCAAGTCACCCCATCACAGAGGACGACTGGAAGGCGTTGAAGCTTTAGAACTTCATAATCCTACCTGTGGAGATGTGCTGCAATTGTCAGTCAAACTAGAAGAAGACCGCATTGCAGAGATAGCCTTTGATGGGCACGGTTGTAGTATTTCCACTGCATCAGCCTCCATGATGACCGACAGTGTTTTGGGCAAAACGATTCCAGAAGTACTTGAGCTTGCGGAGGTCTTTTCCCAAATGGTTCAAGGCCAAGAAGATGAGCGACAAAAGAATCTAGGAGACGCGGCTCTTCTAGCAGGTGTTGCCAAGTTTCCCCAGCGGATTAAATGTGCGACGCTGTCTTGGAATGCCCTTAAAAAGGCATTGGAACGCGACAGTAAGGCAGTGCTTTAGAAGAATGAAATGAGAAAGGACGCTTATGTCTGAAAACGAAAAAGTAGAACCAAGACCGATTGATCTCGGTGAATACAAATACGGCTTTCACGATGATGTTGAGCCAATAGCCTCGACCGGTAAGGGTCTGTCTGAGGCCGTTATCCGTGAGCTATCAGCGATCAAGGGCGAGCCTGAGTGGATGCTTGATTTTCGCCTTAAGTCTTATGAAACATTCAAGAAAATGGACTTGGAAACTTGGGGAGCAGACCTCTCCCAAATTGACTTTGATGAGATCATCTATTACCAAAAACCGTCTGATAAACCAGCCCGGTCTTGGGATGATGTGCCTGAGAAAATCAAAGAAACTTTCGAGCGAATTGGGATTCCAGAAGCAGAGCGTGCTTACCTAGCTGGTGCGTCAGCCCAGTACGAGTCAGAAGTGGTTTACCATAACATGAAAGAAGAGTTTGAAAAGCTCGGCATCATTTTCACCGATACAGACTCAGCCTTGCGTGAATACCCAGACCTCTTCAAACAGTATTTTGCTAAGCTAGTGCCGCCAACGGATAACAAACTGGCTGCTCTCAACTCAGCGGTGTGGTCAGGTGGAACATTCATCTATGTGCCAAAAGGGGTCAAGTGTGAGATTCCTTTGCAGACTTATTTCCGCATTAATAATGAGGGGACAGGACAGTTCGAGCGAACCCTTATCATTGTTGATGAGGGAGCCAGTGTTCACTATGTTGAAGGTTGCACAGCGCCAACTTATTCGACAGCCAGTCTTCATGCAGCCATTGTTGAAATATTTGCCTTGGACGGAGCTTATATGCGCTACACGACGATTCAAAATTGGTCGGACAATGTCTATAACCTTGTAACCAAGCGTGCCAAGGCTATGAAAGATGCGACTGTAGAGTGGATTGACGGGAACTTGGGTGCCAAGACCACCATGAAATACCCATCTGTTTATCTAGAAGAACCAGGTGCGCGTGGCACCATGTTGTCAATTGCTTTTGCCAATACCGGCCAAGCTCAGGACACGGGAGCAAAAATGATTCACAATGCGCCGCATACCAGCTCATCAATTGTCTCCAAATCGATTGCCAAGGGTGGTGGATCCGTTAACTACCGTGGGCAGGTCACCTTTAACCGCAATTCCCAAAAATCGGTCAGCCACATTGAGTGTGATACCATTCTCATGGACGACATTTCTAAGTCGGACACCATTCCATTTAATGAAATCCACAACTCACAAGTAGCGTTAGAACACGAAGCTAAGGTTTCTAAGATTTCTGAAGAGCAACTCTATTACCTCATGAGCCGCGGACTTTCAGAAAGTGAAGCCACCGAAATGATCGTCATGGGCTTTGTCGAACCCTTCACCAAAGAACTTCCGATGGAATATGCCGTCGAGCTCAATCGCTTAATTGCTTATGAAATGGAAGGTTCTGTTGGCTGATATGGCTACTTGCTCTCTAAAACAGCATGGAAGTTATATGATGACAGCACAACAACTAATCGTCACAAGCGGTTGGTTGTTTTTTGAAATCGAAAACAGAAAAACAATCATCTGCTTCGGAAAATGACTGTCAAATGGCGCTGTTCTAGCCTTTGAAATTGATAGAGGAGTAAAGATGTCAAGAAAGACATTTTACACTATTGCTATTTTTTTGAAACTCAATTATCTTGTTTTGCTAACGATTCTTCCGATTCCACCAAATGTACAGAAAGGGCAGACTATCTCTTCTGTTACCAAATCGTCAGAAAAATACATGTTTTAAGAATATTAGCATAATATCCTTGAAAAAAAGGACAGTTTACGTTATGATAGAACAATCTTGTTTTATTAAAGCTAGCAAAGGAATTGTCATGAAAAAAGCATTTAGTATTTGGAATCGTATGAGTTTGATTAGACGTATTGTTGTAGGAGTGCTGTTTGGTACCCTGTTAGGACTTGTGCTTCCTCAGTTATCAGCGATAGGACTTTTGGGAGAGTTATTTGTTGGTGGGCTAAAAGCTATTGCGCCGCTGTTAGTTTTTGCCTTGGTAGCGAACGCTTTATCGCAGACACGTCAAGGTCAAAAGACCAATATGCGCACGGTCATTGTTCTTTATTTGGTCGGTACCTTTGCGGCAGCTCTAGTAGCGGTTGTATCGCATTACTTCTTTCCAGTCATCCTGATTTTACCTGAAAGTGGTGGTGTGACGGATATTGCCCCACCACAAGGAGTGGCTGAGGTGTTTCAAGGACTGCTGCTGAAAATTGTTGATAATCCCATTAACGCTGTGGCCACTGGAAACTACATCGGAGTGCTCTCTTGGGCGGTTATCTTTGGTTTTGCTATGCGGACTGTTAGCCCAGAAACCAAGCACTTGCTCAATACCATGGCAGAAGTCACTTCAAAGGTTGTTAAGGGCATCATCAATTTAGCGCCATTTGGAATCCTGGGCTTGGTTTTTCAGACCATTGCTTCAAACGGTATTGGGATTGTGGCAGATTATGGCGTTTTGCTATTAATCTTAGTGGGTTGTATGGCTGTTGTAGCGCTTGTCGTTAACCCTCTCATTGCTTTTATCGTTATGCGAGCCAATCCCTATCCCTTGGTTTTCCAATGTTTACGAGAGAGTGGTGTAACAGCCTTCTTTACGCGTTCGTCTGCGGCCAATATTCCTGTTAATATGCGCCTTTGTGAAAAATTAGGTCTGGATAAGGATACCTATACCGTTTCAATTCCTCTTGGCGCAACCATCAATATGGCTGGTGCGGCCATCACTATTACAGTGCTAACGATGGCTGCGGTGTCAACACTTGGCATCACAGTTGATTTTGCATCGGCTTTCATTTTGAGCATTGTAGCAGCTCTATCTGCCTGTGGTGCTTCGGGTGTTGCTGGCGGCTCCCTCCTACTTATTCCGGTAGCTTGCAGTCTCTTTGGCATTCCAAATGACATTGCCATGCAAGTCGTTGGTGTCGGCTTTATCGTTGGTGTTATTCAAGATTCCTGCGAAACAGCCCTAAATTCATCAACGGATGTCCTTTTTACAGCAGTTGCTGAATGGTCCGCATGGAAAAGATAGATATGTCTTAAATGTTGCAAAAGCAAAACCCACGCTTATAGCTTCGATATTTGGTAAAATAAAACCTAATCATTTGGAAAGGGGAAAGAATACCTTATGAAAATGAAAATTTCAAAATCGATCTTATTACCTGCTACAATGATATTTGCCTTATTTTTAGTAGCTTGTTCAAACACACAAAACCAAGTTGCGCCTGAAACCTCTACCTCTCAGTCGTCTACCACATCATCCAGCAGTACGGCTGCCTCATCATCAACCTCTGCTTCAAATGCTACTGGTCAAACGACTGGCGAGTTAGATGGTACTTATAAAGGACGTGATGAAGAAGACGAAGTCACTCTTGTCATCACAGGAACTTCTGGTACATGGACACAGGTTGAGCCAGACGGTGAGCAAGAAATTAAAAATGTCACACTTGACCCAGCTAACCAACGCATCATTATTGGTGATGATGCAGAGCGCTACCTACTAGAGGGCAACCAACTCACTATCAAAGACATCGACGAAGATGACTTTAATGAAACCATTGTGTTGACTAAGCAATGAAGACTAGATATGTACTCAGTAGCTGAGTTTAAAGACCATAAGTGAAATCAACCCTAAAAATATTGGGGAGTTGACATTCACTTGTGGTTTTTTTATTTTGAATATTTTTAGGTATAGCAACTTGACTAATATGGTTGATTGAAACAAGATTAGGTCAAAGTTGTCTCAAAATCAGAGCAGCACCTAGCATACTTTTCTGAAATACAGTTGTACCGCTCTTGATTCAATTGACTATATTGTTCAGTTTAGGGTATTGAAAGGCATGCTAGCTTTGCTCCTGCTTCACCTTTTCAATTTTGTTTAATGGTTTCAGCCCATTTTTGCTTTAAAGATCTGTACAACTTAACTAGTACATATTGACAAAGCAAAGAAAAAGGAGTAAACTATCAATTAATACAAGAATAAAAATTCCTTTTCGAGAGGGATGGTCAAATTAAGGGAGGTTTCGCATGATCGAATTTAAAGAGGTCACAAAAGTCTACGGTGACAAAACAGCACTTAACCAACTGAATCTAGCTATTGAATCAGGTGAGATCGTTGGTCTCATTGGTCACAACGGTGCCGGAAAATCGACAACGATCAAGTCTTTGGTCAGTGTCATCAATCCGACGTCAGGAACGATTCTAGTCGATGGTGCTGACTTGGCTGACAGTCGCTTGTCCATCAAAAAGCGTATTGGTTATGTGGCGGATTCTCCAGATCTTTTTTTGAGGATGTCAGCTGATGAGTTTTGGGACTTGATTGCCAGTGCCTACGAATTAACTCAAGAGCAAAAAGAAAGCCAGCTGTCACGCCTTATGTCCCTTTTTGATCTGACAGAAAATCGTTACCAGACCATTGAGTCATTCTCACATGGGATGCGGCAAAAAGTCTTCTTGATTGGAGCGCTTTTACCAAATCCTGATATTTGGGTCTTAGATGAGCCGATGACGGGTCTTGATCCTCAGGCAGCTTTTGACCTCAAAGAGCTCATGCGTAAGCATGCTGATGAGGGCAATACCGTTATCTTTTCGACTCATGTTTTAGAAGTTGCCGAACAAATCTGTGACCGCATTGCTATTCTCAAAAAAGGAGAGCTCATCTACTTCGGGACCATTGCTGAACTCAAGGCTCTTCATCCAGATAAGCCGCTTGAGTCTATTTATCTTGGTATGGCTGGTCGTGAAGCAGAAAGTGGTACTCAGGTAGCGGTGGAGGAGGTTGGCCATGAGGTTTAGTATGATTCGTAAGCTGGCTCAGCTCAATCTGATTTATTCTATGCAGGCTGCGCAGATGGACAAATACCGGAGAAAGCAGGCTGATAAACCAACTAAAAAACTTAACATCACCCGTAAGATTCTCAATCAATACCTATTTGCAGGTATTCTATACATTGGTCTTTTCGGCTCCTACAGTTTCGGGATTCCATTTGAAAAACTTCCGGGCCTCTACACACAGTTTATCGCCATCTTTACACTCATGGCTATGTTCCAAGCCTTTTTGAGCATGTACAATGTCTTTTATGAGAGTAAGGACCTCCAGTCTTATCGCAGTTTGCCTGTGTCAGAGCTAGAGGTATTTCTAGGAAAAGGCGTGGTTGTTGTCATTGCTAGCCTCACTTTTCTGCTTCCGATTCTGCTTTACCTAGGCTTGCTTCATTTCCGTTTTGGGAATGCCTGGTGGTGGAGTGTCCCAGTTACTCTTTTGTCCTTTGCTTTGCTGTTTACAGCCATGGCACTGTTGACAGTTGTTGCGGTTCATTTCATGACCAAGACCAATGTCTTTCGTCAGCACAAAAAAATCGCTTCAGGAGCGATTATGGCTGTTTCAATGATTGGGACAGTTTTTGCCATCATCAGTCTGCAAAGTACTTCTATGGATTTTTCCTTAGGAGAGTTGCGTGAGACAGGTGGAGGATTCTATCCATTCTGGCTCTTCTATGGCGTAGCTCAAAATCCACTGAGTGTCAATGTCCTAGTCCACTTGGCAATCTGGTTGGTTCTGATCTTAGGTCTTTTGTGGGTTGTTAAAAAGCAAGTCCTTCCTAATTTCTACGAAGCCGCTCTTGCGACTACATCAGCAGTGTCTGTGCGCAAAGCACCTAAGACGACCAAAGCTTCTAAAGGCCAGCGCACCTTGCGCCAACAACTCTGGCAATATCATATGGGCTTAATTGCAGATCCAACGCTTTTATTTACATTTGTTATCATGGGCTCTTTGCTGGTGGCCTTTATGACAATTCCGACTTTGATAGGAGTACGAGATAAACTTTTATCAGTGGATTACAACATAGGGTATTTATCCATAGCGCTTCTTTTTGGTGCAGCCTATGCTCTCATGTCTGCTGGCGGCTTGGCTAGTGTTGTCATTTCTCTGGATCGGGAGAATTTCAATTTCTTTAAAACCCTGCCACTTAACATGAAAAAATACCTAGAGTTCAAATTTTGGTTTGCCTTTCTAGTGGATGCTGCCTTACCCCTTCTTGTGATACTTGGAGTGACCATTTGGTTACAACTGCCGATCTACATGTTTTTAGGGGCTGTACTTGGTTGGCTTATGACTGCCTACTGTATGGAAATGTTCTATTTCACAAGAGATTTTAGGCTTTTGGGGCTTAATTGGCAGAACGTGACCCAGTTGGCCAATCGTGGTATGGGAAATGTCGCTAAGACGATTGTTCTTTTGGTATCTTTCGTAGTTTTCGCAGCTGTTATCATCTTTGGTGTTATTGTTCTTAGCGCAGCGTCTGTAACGGTCAATCTCCTTCTAGCAGCTGGGATTTTCCTCCTTCTTGTCATCGCAGTTGTTTTAACCTATTTCTGGTCCAAAAATTTCTGGCGCTACAAGGTTCTTTAAGCTTAGAGACAAAATATACTTGATTCCATCAAGAGTAAGAGAGCATTCCTTTATTCTTTAGGAAAATGTCTTGATTTGGTCACAAAGTTAAAAAACACGATTCTGAGGGATCGTGTTTTTATGATATGGAATAAGGTGATCTCAAAATCAGAGTGTCACCTAGCATGTCTTTTTCTGAGCCTAAGTTATAGCGCTCTTGATATATATTCAGGTCTATGAGTTTCTACTAGAGTTCTTCATTGACCCAGTTGACAAAGTTATTCCACCAAACCTTGTAAAAGCTTGCTCGCTCTATGGAGTCTTTGGCGACCATCTCTAGTTGGGGTGGCGCCTTCAAATAGCCATCATCATCAAACGTCAGGTGCCCAACGGTCGTTCCTTCTTTGACAGGGGCTTCTAATGTTTCCTCGATAGGGCTGTAGTTGAAGCTCTCATTTTCTGCACCAACCTCTTGGACAACAAGAAAGTCTTCCTTAGCAACAGCAGTGACCGCTGGTTTTTTCCCATTAGAAATAGAAGACTGATTCTTATTGTAAGTATCTCCCTTTCGGATCATTGTCTTAAAATAGTAATGCTCTCTGATATGATCAAACAAGGCGTGAGTTGCTAAAAAGCGGGCATTAGAGTCTTCTGTGCCATTGTGAGCGCCTAAGACCACTGTCACCACTCGCATGTAGTTTTCTGTTCCTGAAGCTACCAAGGAGGAGCCAGATTTTTCAGAGGTTCCAGTCATGAGCCCATCAACCTTAGGACGGGAGTAGGTCGCTCCAGGAAGCAGTAAGTTCCAGTTGGAAATCGTCGTGTAAGAAAAAGGCGCGGTGACAAGTGACGTTAGTTCACTAACCTCTGGATAATCTAAAAGCAACCGCTGGGTGATGATAGCAAGGGACTTTGCAGACATCAAGTTTTCATCGGTTTCAGTAGAATCAGGGTAGCGATGGTCTCCCAGATAGTGATTGCTAAGGCCGGTCGCATTGACCAATTTAGCATCCTTAATCCCCCATTCTGTGACTTTTTTTGACATGGCATCTACAAATCGAGGTTCAGTGCCACTGATATGCTCAGCCAGAGCAACAGTCGCTCCGTTGGCTGAATTAACCATCATAGCAGTGAAGAGTTCTTGCAGTGTGTAAGCTCTAGCATCCAAGGGAACATTAGCGACTTCTGTGTTTAGAGACAGAGAATAGGCGTAGTTTGAAACATTCACCACATCTTCCCAACTAGCTTCGCCCTTAGCAACAGCATCATAAATGAGATAGGCGGTTAACAGTTTCGAAGTCGATGCAGTACCAGTGACCTCGTCACTGTTTTTTTCATATAAAATTTTTCCCGTGTTGGCCTCAATGGCGATCGCATGATTGGCAGCAACAGAAAATCGCTGAGACTTATCGTTATTCTCTTGATCAGTCTCAGTGCTGGTGACTTCGGTAGTTGTTTCCGTAGCAAAAACGCTTATTGGGGACAGCAGGGCATTTGCTAAGAAGCAAAGCATTAGCAGTATACGACAGTTTTTCATTAAGAGTACCTCTTAGGCTATTATACCACAAAAAGCAAGCGTCAATCGATGAATAGTTTGTATAAAAAGCTGTTTAAAAAAACATTTTTTAAAATAAAAAAAAGTCAGAAAATTGTTTACAAACTAAATAATTGATGATATAATAGCTAACATACTTAAGAATTTTTTAAGAAAATTCGAAATAGAAAAAGGAGATTACCCATTATGAAAACGAAAAAATGGCTTGCTCTAGCTGGGGTCACACTTTTGACGGTAGGTGCTCTTGCTGCATGTGGCGGGGGATCATCTAAGTCATCATCTGGTGATACAAATAATGACACGTATTCTTACGTTTACGGAACAGACCCAGAAACCTTGGATTACTTGGTTGATAATCATTCAACCACTTCTGAGATCGTGACGAACTTGGTTGACGGTCTTTTGGAAAACGACCAGTACGGGAACTTTGTCCCATCTATAGCTGAAGACTGGACTGTCTCTAAGGATGGTTTGACTTACACTTACAAACTCCGCAAAGATGCGAAGTGGTTCACTTCTGATGGTGAAGAATACGCAGATGTAACAGCTCACGACTTTGTGGCAGGTGTTAAATACGCAGCAGATAAGAATTCTTCAGCGCTTTACATCATTCAAAATTCTATCAAGGGCTTGGATGCCTATATTAAAGGCGAGACAAGTGATTTCTCGACAGTTGGTGTGAAAGCGATTGATGATCACACCGTTGAGTACACTCTGAATGCTCCAGAGCCATTTTGGAATTCTAAGACAACCATGGGGATTCTCTTCCCGGTTAATGAAGAGTTTTTGAAGAGCCAAGGCGACAAGTTTGGGATACCAACAGATCCATCAACCCTCCTTTACAATGGTGCCTACCTCCTTTCAGCTATTACAGCCAAATCCTCTGTTGAATTTACGAAAAATGAAAACTATTGGGATGCTGACAAGGTTAGTATTGAGAACATCAAGTTGACATATGATGATGGGTCAAATCCGGAAAACTTTATTAAAAACTTTACAGATGGAAACTACACAATGGCGCGTGTCTATCCAAACACGTCAAGCTATTCAAGTGTTAAAGAGCAGTATAAAGATAATATTGTATACAGTCAGCCTGGTTCAGCAACTTACTATGCGATGATGAACATGGGACGTACTAAGTATGACCACACATCTAAGACGACTGATGAGGAGAAGGCATCTACGAAAGCAGCTCTTCAAAACAAGGACTTCCGCCAAGCAATTTCCTTTGCCTTTGACCGCAAGACCTTCAATGCTCAGAGTGTTGGTGAAGACGGAGCTGAAAAAGGTATCCGTAATATGGTAGTACCAGCAGACTTTGTGACTGTGGGCGAAAAAGATTTTGCCAGCCTTGTAGAGGAACAAATCGTGTCTTACGGCTCTGAGTGGGAAAATGTCCAACTTGATGATGCGCAAGATGGTATCTACAATGTCGAAAAAGCTAAAGCTGAATTTGCCAAGGCCAAAGAAGCCCTCGAAAAAGAAGGGGTTAAATTCCCAATCAAACTGGATGTCCCAATTGATCAAGCAAACACTGTCCGTGTACAACAAGCTCAGTCCCTTAAGAAATCAATCGAGGATGCTTTGGGATCAGAAAATGTCCAAATCGATCTTCAAATGTTAGATGAAGATGCTTACCTTGCTGCAACTTACTACGCTAATAACGCAGACCAAACCGATTACGATATGTCTATCGCATCTGGTTGGGCGCCTGATTTCCAAGACCCATCGACCTACCTTGACATCTTTGACACCTCTAAGGAAGGGACCATGACTTATACCATTGGTATTAATGGTGGCACCAACAGCGAAGTTGCTAAGAAGGTTGGTTTTGATGATTACAATGCCCTCCTTGCAGAAGCGTCAAAAGAAACTGACTTGGAAAAACGCTACACAACCTATGCGAAAGCACAGGCTTGGTTAGTGGACGAGTCAGTGGTTATCCCTTATGTGTCGAACTATGCAACTCCAGGTGTTCGTAAGACAGTTCCATTCTCTGTTTCTTATGCAGCAGTTGGTGCGAAAGACGATAGGTTTTTCAAATATTTGAAACTGCAAGACGAGACTGTGACGGTTGAGCAGTATGATAAGGCTTACGAAACTTGGAAAGAAGAAAAAGCCAAATCAAATGCTGAAGCTGAAAAAGCACTGGCAGATCACGTCAAATAATCCTACCGAAAGAAAACTTCCGATGATTGAAAATCGGAGGTTTTTCTTGTGAAGATAAATGCAGATGTCAACAAATCTCACACCCAAAGGAGCTCAAAAGCAGACGAATTGAACCACAATAAAAAGTCACAACTTTTTCAGTTATACCTGACTAATAGCTCCTCAAAAATGCTTCCCTACGCTAAAAAGCCTATCGTTTCGTAGCCCAAGACAGGGCTGAGATCTTTTGAAGTGTCAGACAAATGCTAAACATTCAGAAAATTTATAAGCTTTGTATTTACTTTTTAGCTGTATTTTGATATAATTTTACCTATCGATTGGTGTTTTTTAGAAAATGCTAACCAAACAAAGGAGATTATTATGCAAAAAAGAAAAATGATAGCTTTAGCAGGGATCTCTCTGCTAGCAGCAGGTGCTTTGGCAGCGTGCGGTGGGAAGTCTAGTGGCGGAAGTTCCGAAAACTCAACTTATTCTTACGTGTATACTACTGACCCAGAGTCTCTTAACTACCTTTTAACAAATAAAACGTCAACATCCGAAATCACTTCAAACTTGGTCGATGGTTTGCTTGAAAACGACAAATACGGTAACTTGGTACCATCTCTTGCGGAAGACTGGAAAGTATCTAAAGATGGCTTGACCTACACTTACACTCTTCGTAAAGATGCGAAGTGGTATACAGTTGATGGGGAAGAGTATGCAGATGTGACCGCTCAAGACTTTGTGGCTGGTCTCAAGTATGCTGCTGAAAATGAAGCAAGCGCCCTTTACATTGTTCAAAATTCGATCAAAGGGTTAGATGCTTACGTTAAGGGAGAGACAACGGACTTTTCAACAGTGGGTGTGAAAGCTGTCGATGATCATACGGTTCAATACACCTTGAACCAAGCAGAGCCATTCTGGAATTCTAAGACGACCATGAACATCCTCTTCCCGGTTAACCAAGAGTTCTTGACAGCTCAAGGCGATAAGTTTGGAACAGCGACTGATCCGTCAACGCTTCTTTATAATGGACCATACCTTATTTCTGCGATGACACCGAAGTCTTCAATCGAGTATACGAAAAATGAAAACTATTGGGATGCAGAAAATGTTAAAATCAACGAAGTGAAGTTGACTTACTATGATGGTTCGGACTCTGACTCCCTTTACAAAGGGTTTGATGAAGGTGCTTATACAATGGCACGTGTTTTCCCTAACTCATCTATCTATTCTGATGTGAAGGAAAAATATGGCGATAACATCGTTTTCAGTCAACAAGATTCTACGACTTTCTATGGTCTCTTTAACCTAGATCGTCAAAATTATGCCAATACCTCTAAAACAGAAGAGCAAAAATCAGATACCAAGGCGGCTATCTTAAACAAAGACTTCCGACAAGCGGTAACTTTTGCTTTTGACCGTGTATCCTTCAACGCCCAAAGTGTTGGTAAAGACGGTGCTGAAGCGAAGGTTCGTACTTCACTTGTGCCATCTACCTTTGTCTCTGTTGATGGGACAAACTTTGGTGATGTTGTCGAAAAAGAATTAGTCAGCTACGGTTCTGAATGGGCGGATGTTCAATTAGATGACGGTAAAGATGGTCTTTACAATGTTGAAAAGGCAAAGGCAGAGTTTGCGAAAGCAAAAGAAGCTCTTACAGCTGAAGGTGTCACCTTCCCGATTCATTTGGATGTTCCGACCTTACAATCTAACGAAGTATTAGTGGCATCAGCTCAATCGTTCAAAGATTCTATCGAGTCTACGCTAGGCAAGGATAACGTTACAATTGACTTGCAGATGCTAGATGAAGATGCTTACAATGCTGCTTCTTATTTTGCAGAAAATGCAAGCCAGTTGAACTATGATATTTCGATTTCCACTGGTTGGGGTCCTGACTTTGAAGACCCATCAACATATCTGGATATCTTTGACAGCTCTATTAAGGGATCTCATTCGTATGTTATCGGTGTTGATGGAGGTTCAGACAGTGCAGCTGCTAAGACAGTTGGACTTAACACTTATAACGACCTTCTTGCCAAGGCTTCAAGCGAGACAGCAGATATCACAGCGCGCTACACCAACTATGCTAAAGCACAAGCTTGGTTAGTAGATGCTTCTATTATCATTCCTTATAACTCTGGTGGTGCGACACCATCACTCCGTAAGATAGTGCCATTTACAGATGCTTATGGCACAGTTGGGAACAAGCATTATCCACTGACTTACAAAGGTTTAGAGTTGCAAGCAGAATCTGTCGTGGCTAAAGACTACGAAGCAGCACGTCAAAAGTGGTTGGACGAGAAAGCAGAGTCTAACAAAAAAGCTCAGGAAGCGCTGGCTGACCACGTAGAATAACATATTAAAACTTGTTTCAGGAGAACTTTCTCTACGACTAGAGAGAGTTCTTTTGGAATTTGGAGGGACTAGGAAAATGAAGAAATACATTTTTAATCGTATTTTGCGTTCCTTGGTGTCTATCTTCTTGGTGACAACCCTGATCTATACCATCGTCTATACGCTGGTACCAAGAAGACAGATTTTCAAGAATGACACAAACTACACAAAAATGACCAAAACCCCAGACATGAAGGCGGACTATGAAAACACCATCTTCGAGCGTATGGGCTATATTGATTACTATAATTCGAGGGAGCTGCGCGCGAAAGCCAGTGAGTTTGACGCTTCTGTCACAGTTGAAGGCACAAGCGAAAACAAGGCTATCTACGAAGAGTATATCAAGCAACTTGGCAATGGATGGACACTGCACCAATTTCAGGACTCTAAGCAATTTTATGCAACGCGCGATGTTCCTGTTTACCAGCGCGTGTTTGAGTTTTACGGTAATTTATTTGTCATTGACCATCCTTGGAAAGTCAAGGATGCTAGCAACCCAGATTTGAAGCGTGGTCTTTCTATTGAAAACGATCCTTCTGTAGGCTGGTCTGTTGTTGGTTCAGGTACTAAACACAAATATCTTCTATACTTCAACTCCAAGTTCCCGTTCATTCATCAGAATTTCATCACAATGGATCTAGGAACATCTTACCCGACTTATCAAAACCTGCCAGTATTGCAGGTTATTACCCAAGGGCAAGGTAAGAAAGCGATGACTGAAGTAACCTTCCCTTCAGGTTCTACCAAATCTAGCTCAGTGGATATCTATACACGGACATACCGCTCGCCAGAAAAAGCAGACTCTCAGACAATTGCCAACTTTGGTAAGGGAGATGCCTATACAGCGACCAAGACCAACTACGCAGACCCATCGATGATTGTCAACTCGTCTATTATTGGGATTGTCGGTGTTGCAATCGGTTATCTTCTAGGCTTGCCGCTCGCGGTGTTGATGGCTCGTTATAAAGGGCTGCGTTTTGATAGCATCTCGACTGGTGTACTGACATTCTTGATGGCTATGCCATCGGTTGCGACAGCTTATATCGTTCGGACTATTGGTTCGTCCTTCTTTGGATTGCCAAATGCTTTTCCTATTTTAGGAGCCTCTGATCCAAGATCCTATGTCTTGCCAGCGCTCATTCTTGGTATTTTGCAAACACCAGGTCTAGCGGTTTGGGCACGTCGTTACTTGATTGACCAACAATCTAGTGACTATGTCCGTTTTGCGCGTGCAAAAGGTTTATCAGAAAAAGAAATTTCATACAAGCATATCTTTAAAAATGCTATGGTACCAATTGTAGCAGGTGTGCCTGGTGCTATTGTTAGTGTTATTGTTGGAGCAACCTTGACAGAATCGCTATTTGCCTTTCCTGGTATGGGTAAGATGATGATTGACTCTGTTAAGGCATCTAACAGTTCTATGGTTGTTGGTCTGACATTTATCTTTAGTAGTTTATCCATCTTTGCTGTCATGGCAGGTGATATTCTCATGACCGTTATTGACCCACGTATTAAATTGACGACTAAGAAAGGAGGTAAGTAATGTCACAAATTGATAAAAGTAAATTTGAATTTGTCAAACGAGACGACCTTGCCTCTGAGACAATTGATACACCGAGTTACTCTTACTGGAGTTCTGTGTTTCGTCAGTTTTTCAGGAAAAAATCGACGATTTTCATGCTCGGTTTGCTGATTGTTATTGTCGGCATGAGTTTCTTATATCCGATCTTTTCTGATTATGACTTTAATGATGTCAGCAACATCAATAATTTCTCAGCGCGATACAATTGGCCGAATGCAAAATTTTGGTTTGGTACGGATGCCAATGCACACTCCCTTTTTGATGCGGTGTGGTTTGGTGCGCGTAACTCCATCTTGATTTCCATCATTTCCACGTTTATTAATATGACCTTGGGTGTTATTGTTGGTGGTATTTGGGGTGTATCTAAATCCTTTGACCGAGTGATGATGGAAGTGTATAATGTCATTTCAAACGTACCTTATCTGCTTATCATCATTGTCATGACCTACGCCATCGGCTCTGGTTTTTGGAATTTGATTTTTGCCATGACCTTGACAGGTTGGATGGGGACAGCCTACAGTATCCGTGTGCAGATCTTGCGTTACCGTGACTTGGAGTATAACTTAGCCAGTCAAACACTGGGAACTCCAACGCATAAGATTATTAGCAAGAACTTACTACCGCAATTGGTCTCAGTTATCGTGACTTCCGTTTCACAGATGTTGCCAGGCTACATCTCAACCGAAGCCTTCCTATCTTACTTCGGTCTTGGATTGCCAGTAACCGTTCCAAGTTTGGGGCGCTTGATTTCTAAGTATTCCCAAAACGTTACCACCAATGCCTATCTGTTCTGGATTCCATTGACGGTTCTTGTTTTGGTTTCGTTGTCACTTTTCATCGTTGGTCAAAACCTTGCAGATGCCAGCGATCCACGTACCCATAGATAAGGAGGCCTTATGAATTCAAATAATGTTATTTTAAGCGCCAAAGATGTGGTCGTGGAATTTGATGTTCGTGACCGCGTTCTGACGGCGATCCGCAATGTTTCGATTGATATGATTGAAGGAGAAGTCCTTGCGCTTGTAGGTGAGTCAGGTTCTGGGAAATCTGTTTTAACACGTGCCTTTACAGGTATGCTAGAGACAAACGGTCGCGTTGCCAGTGGCTCGATCACTTATCGTGGTCGCGAGCTGACAGATGTGACGAGTGATAAAGAATGGGAAAGTATCCGTGGTAGTAAAATTGCTACGATTTTCCAAGATCCGATGACAAGTTTAAATCCGATCGTTACAATTGGTAAGCAAATTGTTGAAGTGATTGTCAAGCACCAAGGCAAGACCAAAGAAGAAGCCAAAGAGATGGCAGTTGACTATATGGAGAAGGTCGGGATTCCAGAAGCTTCAAAGCGTTTCAATGAATACCCATTTCAGTATTCAGGTGGAATGCGTCAACGTATTGTTATCGCGATTGCCTTAGCTTGTCGTCCAGATATTCTCATCTGTGATGAGCCGACAACTGCTCTTGATGTGACTATCCAAGCGCAGATTATTGATTTGTTAAAATCGCTTCAAAAAGAGTATCACTTTACAACGATTTTCATTACTCATGATTTGGGCGTTGTAGCGGCCATTGCAGATAAAGTTGCTGTTATGTACGCAGGTGAAGTCATAGAATATGGCACTGTTGAGGAGATCTTCTACGACCCTCGTCACCCATATACTTGGAGTTTATTATCCAGTCTTCCACAATTAGCAGATGAATCAGGGAGTCTTTTCTCAATCCCTGGGACACCGCCATCTCTGTATACACCGCTCAAAGGGGATGCCTTTGCCCTTCGTTCGGATTACGCTATGAAAATTGACTTTGAAGAACATCCGCCAGCATTTAGTGTATCAGACACGCACTGGGCTAAAACATGGCTTTTGCACCCAGATGCACCAGTCGTAGATAAACCAGAAGCTATTCAAGATCTTCACGAAAAAATCAAGCAAAAAATGCTTGCGCAAAAATAGGGGGAAGGAAATGACTGAAAAATTAGTTGAAATTAAAGATTTAGAAATTTCCTTCGGTGAAGGAAAAAAGAAATTTGTAGCAGTTAAAAATGCTAATTTTTTCATTAACAAGGGAGAAACATTTTCTCTTGTTGGTGAATCAGGTTCTGGAAAGACAACGATCGGTCGAGCTATCATTGGTCTTAATGATACTAGTGCTGGAGAAATCATCTATGATGGTCAAAAAATCAATGGTAAGCTTTCCAATGAGCAGCGCAAAGATGTGATTCGGAAAATCCAAATGATTTTCCAAGACCCTGCGGCCAGCTTGAACGACCGTGCAACGGTTGATTATATTATTTCGGAAGGGCTTCACAATTTCAAATTATACGATAATGAAGAAGACCGTCGAAATAAAGTTAAAGACATGATTAACCAAGTCGGTCTTCTAGAAGAGCACTTGACTCGTTATCCACATGAGTTTTCAGGTGGGCAACGTCAGCGTATTGGTATCGCTCGAGCCCTGATTATGGAACCTGAGTTGGTTATTGCGGACGAGCCAATTTCAGCTTTAGACGTTTCTGTTCGTGCTCAGGTCTTGAATCTTCTGAAAAAATTACAGGCTGAGCTGGGATTGACCTACCTCTTTATTGCTCATGATCTCTCTGTCGTTCGCTTTATTTCTGATCGTATTGCCGTTATCTATAAAGGTGTGATTGTTGAAGTAGCTGAAACCGAAGAACTCTTCAGAAATCCGATCCATCCTTATACCCGTTCCTTGTTGTCTGCGGTGCCTATTCCTGATCCTTTATTAGAGCGTGATAAGGAATTGGTCGTGTACGATCCAGACCAGCATGATTATAGCACATCAAAACCATATATGGCAGAGTTGCGTCCAGGCCACTTCGTCTGGGGAAATGATGCAGAACTTGCAAATTATCGCAAAGCATAAGCCGGCAGATGAAATCATTGCAAAATTGTCATCTTTATAGAACAAATAAGAGATAGAGGTACTGGTTGCCCTATCTCTTATTTTGTGGATTCAAAAAAATGCCATGATCTCTGTTGGGAGTTACCCACTACAGAAGTTATAGGGTTGTAAAAAAGGTTCTAGAGTCACACAAGATTTTATTACCTTGTTATGGGGCGCTACGGAACGCAAATGTACTATTCTTGATCCTCGTGATTTGTTTTATTTTTGAGCACTCTTGTTAGAGGGTGCTTATTTTTTACTTTTGTAGATAGGCAATGATTCAAAAATATATATTTTTAAATAAAAAGTATAGACTTTTAAAAAATCTTGTGTTAAAATGAAAGCGCAAACAAATGCAGAGAAAATAATGGAGGATAAACTGATGAAAAAAGCATTGTTTAAATTTGGTATAACTGCAGCTATGGCTGCACTTGTTTTGGCAGGCTGTGCTGGTGGAGGGGGAAGTAACCAAAGTGAAGGTGGAAAAGAAACGATCACCTTTATTAACCACAAGACAGACTGGGAGGGAAATGGTAAATGGGATGAGTACATTGCTAAGTTCAATGAAAAATATCCTGATATTACAGTCGAAATTCAGACCATTACAGATTACGCTGGTCAGATGAAGACACGTATGAACTCTAAAGAATATGGAGATGTCTTGATGATCCCTGGTGATATCCAACCACAGGATTACGCAACCTTTTTTGAACCAATGGGAGATAAAGCGGAGCTTGAAAAAACTTATCTCGGATTAAACGATCGTTCCTTTGAAGGAGTGTCTTATGGTATTCCGAGTCAAATGAATGCAACTGGGATGGTTGTCAATATGAAAGTTTTTAAAGACGCAGGCATCAAGGAGTTTCCTAAGACACCAGAAACATTCCTTGCAGCTTTGAAAACAATCAAAGAAAAAAATAAAGATGTTGTCCCTCTTTATACCAACTACGCAGCTGGCTGGACACTTTCGAATTGGGATTTCACTCGTGCAGGTGCTGCTGGTGATGTAGATTTCACTAACAAAATGACTTCTGATACTTCTCCATTTGATAAAGAAGATACAATGGGAACGATTTACAAACTTCTCTACGATGTAGCTAAAGAAGGATTGATTGAAGCAGATCCAACCACAACTGATTGGGAACAATCAAAAGTTGATCTGGCTAATGGCAAGATTGCTGTGATGGTTTTGGGGAGCTGGGCTGTTCCACAGATTCAACAAGCTAATCCAGACAATGCTTCTAACATTACTTTCCAAGCCTTTCCAATGACAGCCCCTGACGGTAAACAGTACATGCCGGTTGGTGGAGACTACAACTATGGTATCAGTATTAACTCAGAACACAAAGAAGCGGCTCGTAAGTTTGTTGACTGGATGGTAAATGAATCTGACTATGCAAAAGATAATGGTGGTCTTTCAACGGTTAAAGGAGCAGAATATCCAGAAGCATTACAAGCTAGTAAAGCAGCTGGTGTAGAACTCTTTGAGGAAAACCCAGCTCCAGAAGGAAAAGAATCGCTCTTTAGCGACATTAACAACCAATCTGAATTGGGGATTGGTACCACTGATCTTGAAAAACAACGTCTCATTGATGCCGCGGTAGGAAACTCTTCTGAAACTTACGAAGCTATTATGAAAGATTTCAATACTCGTTGGGCCGATGCAATGAAAGCAGTTGCTGGCAACTAGGAATAGTAGTGGGCTGGTTGGACTTCTTTAGCTGGTCCACTAGTTATTTAGGAGGATTTATGCATAAGATGAAAATGAGTCAAGCGGCTGAAAAGCGTCTATTAATTGTCGCATTTACAATAATTCCAGTGCTATTGTTGTTGACGTTTTCTTATTATCCGTTGGTGAAAATGTTTCAATATAGTTTGACTGATTGGAATGGGTACTCTCCTCATTCGAATTTTGTTGGTTTGGATAATTATAAGACTATTTTAACAAAACCCACTTACTTCACGGTATTTAAGACCAGTTTGTATTATTTCATTGCAACCTTCTTTCAGTTAGGAATTGCGCTTTTGTTTGCAACCATCTTATCTTTCAAAGTCAAATTTGCTAATTTTTGGAAAGGTGTTCTCTTCTTTCCATACTTGCTAAATGGTGTTGCAATTGGTTTCATCTTCTTGTATTTTTACAAGGGTGGAGGAACTTTGGATACTGTTTTAGAGATGCTGGGCTTGGGAGATCAAATTCAGCTTTGGTTGGGAAATCGTGAGATTAATAATATCTCTCTAGCCTTTACATCTGTGTGGCGCTATACAGGCTTTAACTTCCTTGTTTTCTTAGGTGCTATTCAATCCATTAATCCAGAAATCTATGAAGCAGCAGAAATTGATGGTGCCAATCGTTGGAATCAGTTCATTTATATTATTTTTCCAAGTATCCGAAAGATCATCTTTTTGAATATTATTCTTGGTGTGAGCGGTTCACTCAGTGTGTTTGATATTCCATATATCATGACAGGTGGTTCAAATGGTACAACTACTTTCGTTATTCAAACGATTGATACTGCCTTTAAGTATAATAAGGTCGGCTTGGCCTCTGCTATGGCGATTATTCTTTTGGTGATTGTGATAGTGGTGACCTTAGTTCAACGATATGCTACACAGGAAAGGAAATAAACGATGGGAAAAGAGAACATTACAATTGGCAAGGTTGTCCAATATCTTATTCTCGTTCTAGGAGCCGTAGTTGCACTCTTGCCTATTTTAGTTGTTTTTATCGGTTCGTTTAAATCAAACAATGAGTTTCTTAGCAGTAATGTATTGGCTTTGCCTAAAACTTGGGATTTCTCAAACTACAAGACAGCTTTCGTCAATGGGCAGATGCTCCTTGGTTTCAAGAATACGCTTATTATTTTTGTGGTGAGTATGATTGGTAAATTGACTCTGGCCTCCATGTTTGCCTATGTGATGAGTCGCTTTGATTTTAAATTGAAAAAAGTCATTCTTGGTCTTTTCATGATTGCCATGTTGATTCCAGGCATTACTAGTCAAGTAGCTACCTTTCAGATTATCAATTCCCTTGGTTTATTCAATACCATTTGGGCTGTTATTTTGCTTAATTTAGGAACAGATGTCATCTCCGTTTATGTGTTTATGCAATATTTGGATGAAATTCCTATTTCACTTGATGAGTCAGCCTACTTAGACGGAGCAAATCATTTCAGTATTTTCTGGCGTATTATTTTGCCGAATTTGAAAGCTCCAATTGTGACGATGCTGATTATCAGTGGAGTTGGTGTTTATAACGATTTTTATAGTCCGTTCTTGTACATGCCGGATCGGAATTTGAAGGTTATTTCAACGGCTCTTTTTGCTTTTAAAGGGCCATACGGCACCAACTGGCCAGTCATTCTAGCAGGCGTTGTTATTGTTATCTTGCCTATCTTGGTCGTATTCTTATCCCTTCAAAAATACATCTATAACGGGGTCTCTGGTTCGGTGAAATAATTTATGGAGGAGAAAAGATGGAGAAGCAATTACGTTTGATTACCACTGTAAATGGAATATTTGTCTTGGCTAAGGCATCTACTTATTTTTGGTGGGGACTCATCAAGAGAGGTTTCGTCTATGGCTGGTATGGAGCTTTGGCTACCTGTCTAGCCTTTTATGCGAGTTCGCAGCCTTATGATGTGAGCTTGAAAGAAGTGGATTATCATTCAGAAACTCGTAAATTATCGGAACTTTTCATTTCTTCTATGATGACTTTCTCCTTTTTATTAGCCCTAGTCAGTTGGTTTTACTTGCTACATAGCTATTCATACCAGCTCTTGCTAGGATTTTTAGTGGGTAGTTTGTTCTGGCTTGTCATGCTAATTTGGTTGCCATTTTTCCAAAAGGTTGCTAGTAGTAGTTTCAAGGAAAGTCTGGAAGCTAGTGTACGTTTACTCGTTTGTAGACTCAATGATGTAGCTGTTTTATTGACACTCTTAGTGTTTCTGCTTTTTATTGCTCTCACCCAACATCTTTTGGTTTGGTTTTTCTTGCCAGGGATTCATTGTTTCGTTTTTACCAAATTGGATCAGCTTAGAAAGGGAGAAAGGGATGATAATCGTTCATGAGCAAGATTTATTGTTTCATTTGAAAAATACTCAAGTTTCCTATGTTTTTCGGGTGATGGAAGAAACAGGAATTTTGGAGAATTTATACTATGGCTCTACCATTTCGGATTATGAAAATTTTGATTGGCTTTTAGAAAGGGAGATCCGTCCAGGAAATAATCTGGTACCAGAAAAATTATTGACTTCTTTAGAACATATCAAGCAGGAAATGCCTGTGTATGGGACGACTGATTTTCGTTATCCAGCCCTTGAAGTAACCTATCCAGATGGGGATTCCATTAGTCATTTTCGTTATCAGGGATATAAGATTTTCAAGGGGAAAGAGGCGGTGAAGCCTCTGCCTGCTACCTTCGGTGAAGCAGACCAAGTTCAAGTTTTGGAAGTTTTTCTTAAAGATGATTACTCAGACCTACACCTAACTCTTCGCTATGCCATTTATAAAGAGTTACCAGTTATTACACGACAGACTTTCCTCCAAAATAAGGGGCAACAAGACTATCTTTTAAAACATCTAGCAAGTTTGAATATTGATCTTCCAAATGAACAGTATGATTGGCTACACTTAGATGGCGCATGGGCGCGTGAAAATCACCTGTCGCGTGAGAAGATTCATCGTGGAGTACAGCAAGTTTCTTCCACACGGGGAGCGAGCAGTCATGTTCACAATCCATTTTTGGCTATTTGTCAACCACAAACGACAGAAAGCCAGGGGAAGGTGTATGGTTTCAGTTTAATTTACAGTGGTAATTTTCAGGCTCAGATTGAGTTAGATAATTATGACTATTTACGGATCCAATTGGGCATCAATCCTTTCCAGTTTCAATGGCAACTAAGATCGGGCGAAACTTTTGTCAGTCCAGAAGCTGTCGCGGTTTTTAGTTTACATGGATTTAGTGGTATGACTCAGGCATTTCACAGCCTATTTCGTAGGCATCTTATTCGCAGCTCATGGAAAGATGTGCCGCGTCCAGTTTTGTTAAACAGTTGGGAAGCCGCCTATTTTGATTTTGATGAGAAAAAGATTTTAGACATTGCAGGTGCTTCTAAGGAATTGGGAGTAGAACTATTTGTCCTTGATGATGGCTGGTTTGGTAGTAGAAATAGCGATAAGGGTTCTCTGGGAAATTGGACAGAAAACTGCGAAAAATTGCCGAGGGGATTAGCCAATCTAGTTAGGGATATTAAAGCAATGGGCCTCCAATTTGGTCTCTGGTTTGAACCAGAAATGGTATCAGATGATACACCGCTCTACCAAGCTCATCCTGATTGGATAATTGGGCATCCTAAGAAGAATATCTCGCAGGGGCGCAATCAATATGTTCTAGATTTTGGCAATCCGAAAATTGTGGATGTCATTTATGACCAGATGGATAAGATCTTGAAGGAAGTGCCAATTGATTATCTAAAGTTGGATATGAATCGCTATATCTCAGAAGCCTACTCTTCTGAACTGTCGCCAGTCCAGCAGGGAGAAGTAGCACATCGGTATATTTTGGGAGTTTATGCTCTATATGACCGCTTGGCTAACGCCTATCCGCATATTTTAATCGAATCTTGTGCGGGTGGAGGAGCGCGGTTTGATGCTGGTATGCTTTATTATAGTCCACAAATTTGGACCAGTGATGATACAGATGCAGTGGAGAGGTTGGTTATTCAGGCCGGAACGTCCATGGTCTATCCACTTTCTAGTATGGGCAGTCATGTCTCTGCGGTACCCAATCATCAAGTTGCCCGTACAACATCACTTGATATGCGAAAGAACGTAGCTTTCTTTGGGGTGTTTGGATATGAATTAAACCCGTTGGCATTGACCCAAGAGGAAAAAGAGCAGATACGTCAACAAATTAAGGAGTATAAAGCTTATCAAGAGTTGATCATGCAGGGGGATTTTTACCGCTTGGCAACCGGTGACACCAATCGAATCGCTTGGATGGTGGTTAGTCCAGATCAATCAGAAGCGCTGGTTGGCTATTATCAGATTTTAGCTCAGCCAAATCCAACTTATCAACGTTTAAGATTACGTGGTTTAAAAGAAGATGATTGTTATCAAGTAATTGAAGCTAATACTGAAAGTCAGCGGTATGGTCGTGATTTGGAAAGTATTGGCCTGTTGCTGAGCCAAAATTATCTCGGTCATGAACCGGAATATTGGTCGAGAGAAATGCTGGGTGATTTCTCATCTAGATTAGTTTATCTAAAACGAGTTTAGATAAGTATTTGCTGTCAAGTCGGTATATAATAGAATAAAATGCTTTGCAGAGTTGTACCTTGCGAATCAAGCGAAAACCTACACAACTAGTTCGACTTGTCAATTAGCATAACATAAAAAGGAGGCGTCATGCAAAAATACAATGTGATTGCAAATGATGTTAGAAAAAAGATTTTGGATAGGACCTACAAGGCCAATGATCAGCTACCTTTCGAAAAGGATTTATGCGAGGCATATGAAGTCAGCAAGATGACCGTCAAAAAAGCTTTGGATATCCTTGTGGCAGAAGGCTTGATTATCAAGCGGCGTGGCGCTGGGACTTTCGTCAAGGATCTATCCGTTGAAGATATGGAAAAGATGATTGTCGGTAGCCAGATGATAGGGACATCAGCCTACTATCCAACCCGTACGGTAACGAGTAAGGTTTTACGTTTTGAAATTATATCAGCTACAGAAAAGGTGGCTAATAAGCTTAACATTGCATTGGGAAGTTTTGTTTATGATATTGAACGTGTTCGTATTTTAGATGGCAACCCCATCGTTATGGAAAATACTTTTATGCCAATTTCAGTGATTCCTGATCTGGCCTTGAAAAATGTAGAAGAGTCTATCTATGAATACATTCAAGATGGCTTAGGTATGAAAATTCAAAGTGCTCATCGCAATATCACAGTTCGTAAGGCTTCTGATGCAGAAGTTGAACACTTAGAAATGGAAAAGGGGGATCCGGTTGGCGTTGTAGAGCAAGTTGGATTTCTTTCGAGTGGTATGACCTTTGAATATTCGATCAGTACTCACCGATATGATACTTTCAGTATTGAGATGATGATTCGACAAGATTAGGAGGCAGTATGACTTTATTAGTATGTGATATGGGAGGAACTGCTGTAAAATATGCTCTCTACCATCAGGGAGAATTATCCTATCAAGCTGCATTTCCAACCCCAGAAAGTTGGGAAGAGCTGAAGGAGGAGTTGAAAGGCCTGCAGGAGCAGTTTTCATCCTATCAGTTATCGGGAGTGGCGTTTTCTAGTCCTGGCTCTGTGGATACGAAACAGGGAATCATTTATGGTAAAAGTGCGATTTCTTATATTCATCATTTTCCCATTCGGGAGGAATTAAGTGATTTATTTGGACTTCCTGTTTCTATTGAGAATGACGCTAACTGTGCGGCTTTAGCAGAATTGCACTTCGGAGTAGCTAAAGATAGTTCATTGTCCGTCTTCTTTATTATTGGTTCTGGTGTTGGTGGGGCGATTGCTCAGGAGAAGTCCCTACTCAAGGGGAAGAATCTCTTTGGTGGAGAGTTTGGTTACATGATTCTCCAAAATGGTAGAACCTTGAGTCATCTGGTCAGTCCAGTTCATGTAGCTAAACGTTTCGCCTTAGCAGAAGGATTGGAGGAGAGCTTTTCAGGCAAAGATTTGTTTGCTTTGGCAGATCAAGGACATGCTCATGCTCAGCAAGCAGTTGAAGAAATGTACCAGTATCTTGCTGTCGGAATTTATAATGTCTTGATGACTGTAAATCCTGAGCTGGTTGTTATTGGTGGAGGCATTTCTGTGCGGGAAGCGTTGATAGATGAGGTGAGAAGTCGCTTGCAGCAGATTATTTTAGAAGCCGGTGCAACGGATCTTCAATTTCGTCTGGAGGCTTGTCAATATCGAAACAATGCGAATTTGCTCGGCGCGGTATCTCACTTTGTGAATCAATATGGAGAAAATGTATGAAGTTATACAAAGATGATGTGATCGTATTCTTCGGAGATTCTATTACGGAGTGGGGACGAGATACGGACGATGTAACGAGCTTGGGGCATGGTTATGTGAGTCATGTTGCTAGTCAATTAGCTACACATTATCCTCAAGCCCAGTTTAAATTTTATAATCAAGGGATTGGTGGGGATAAAGTTGATGACCTAAATGCTCGTATTAAAGACTGCCTTGATTTAAAACCAACAGCTCTTATCCTCATGGTAGGGCTCAATGATGTTTGGCACAATGTTGGTCAGAAATCGTTTGGAAATCAGGTTGAGCAAGACCGCTTTGAAGCAGCATATCGCAAACTCTTAACGAGCTTACAGACAGCGGGTTTACAACGTATCTTGGTCGTGGAACCTTTTGTTCTACCTTATCCCTTAGATCGACAAACTTGGCGAGTGGATTTGGATCCTAAAATTCAAATCATTCGTCGACTTGTTCAGGTATTTAATTTGGAGTTGATACCTTTAGACGGTCTTCTCAATGAACAGGCTATTCTCCATTCAGCTCAATACTACACAGGTGATGATGGTGTTCATCCGACCTTAGCTGGTGCAGCTTTTATTGGAAATGAAATTCTCAAGCGATTGCAAGTTGAGGTGTAGAATGAGAGTTAAGGATGCCGTAGCGTTTTGGGGAGACTACCGTGGTAGTCAATGCAAACCAGCAGATTTCGATGTATTTTGGGCTAGAGCTTTGGAAGAAGTCGATCAGCTAGGGTTTGATTATCAGTTGAGACCAGCTTCTTTTACTAGTCCGATAGCAGAGTGTTTTGAGCTTATCTTTTCTACCGTTAATGGTTCTACTATTGTGTGCCAGTTGTTGAAACCCAAGGTGATTATCGATAAATGTCCAGTGCTTTTTCAATTCCATGGCTACCATACCAATGTTGGGGATTGGTCGGATAAGCTGGCCTTTGTTGCATTGGGGTATATAGTGGTTGCTATGGATGTTCCTGGTCAGGGAGGAGCCTCTCAAGATTACAGTCAGACTTCAGGAGGAACTTTAAAAGGACATTTGATCAGAGGAGTTGAAGATGGGCCAGAAGATCTATTTTATAAGCAGGTTTACCAGGCGATTTATCAGCTAACACGCATTGTAGCATCTATGACTGAGGTAAATAGCCAGCGCTTTTACAGTTATGGTGTATCGCAAGGAGGAGCATTAGCTTTGGTCTGCGCTAGCCTTTGTTCACAGGTCAGAGTTTGCTTTGTCCAGTATCCATTTCTTAGTGAATTTAGAGAAGCTTACGGCCTACAAGCTGAACAATCAGCCTACGAGGAGCTTCCCTATTATTTCCGTTTTCGAGATCCCTTGCATGAAATGGAAGAGACTATATTTAAGACTTTGGACTATATTGACATTCAATACTTGGTTCCACAGATTAAAGCGAAGGTCTTTTGGGGTATGGCTTTAGAAGATCGTATCTGTCATCCCAAGACCCAATTCGCAGTTTATAACCAATTACAAACAGAAAAGGAACTACTCTTTTATCCAGAATTTGGACATGAGTATTTACCGAAATTTAACGATATGATGCACCAGAAATTGAGTGCAGAAGGAGAAGATGATGAAGCAATTTCCAGCTGATTTTTGGTGGGGAGCAGCCACATCGGGGCCTCAAAGTGAGGGGCGTTTTGCTAAAAAACATGCCAATATGTTTGACTACTGGTATGAAGTAGAACCAGAAGCTTTCTATAATCAGGTAGGTCCTGATACGGCGTCAAATTTTTATAATAGTTTTCGAGAAGATATCACCCTCATGAAAGAGATTGGTCTAAACAGTGTGCGGACTTCTATTCAATGGACACGCTTAATTGATGATTTGGAGACCAACACAGTTAATCAAGCTGCAGTTGATTTCTACAATCAAGTCATTGACTGCTTTATTGAAAATGGTATTCGCCCGATTATGAATTTACATCACTTTGATTTGCCGGTTGAGCTTTATCATAAGTACGGTGGTTGGGAATCGCGTCATGTTGTTGATTTATATGTTGGTTTTGCTGAGCAGGCCTTCAAACATTTTGGAGATCGGGTCAAAGAATGGACAACCCATAATGAACCGATGGTGGTAGTGGATGGTCAGTATCTTTATCAATTCCACTATCCAAAATTAGTAGACGGGAAAAAGGCTGTGCAGGTAGCCTATCATCTAAACCTTGCTTCTGCTAAGGCTATTGCCAAGTATCGTGAACTAGGATTGGACAAGGAGGGAGGGCGCATTGGTACAGTTTTAAACCTCACCCCAACCTATTCGGCTTCAGAGGCGCCAGATGACCAAGAAGCGGCTCGATTTGCTGAGCTATGGAACAATAAGATGTTCTTGGAACCAGCCATTTACGGTCATTTCCCTGCAGAATTGGAAAATGTTTTGATACGAGATAAGGTCATCTGGGAAATTGCTCCTGAAGATGCAGAAGTTTTTAAGAATAATCTTGTTGATTTTCTCGGTGTTAATTTCTATCATCCTAATCGTGTGAAAGCACCAGATATTGCGCCAAACTCAGTTGGTGAGTGGTTGCCAACTCGCTATTATGACCATTATGATATGCCAGGACGTCGTATGAATATCGATAAAGGGTGGGAGATTTATCCAGAAGCCATGTACGACATTGCTATCAACATCCGTGATAATTACAAGAATATCCCATGGTTTGTCTCTGAAAATGGTATGGGGGTTTCTCGTGAAGAACGATTCCAAGATGAAGTGGGCCAAATTCAAGATGACTACCGAATCGACTTTATCCGTGAGCATTTGGAATACCTTCATAAAGGGATCGAAGAAGGTTCTAATTGCTTTGGTTATCATCTTTGGACGCCTATTGATTGCTGGTCATGGACCAATGCTTATCGCAATCGCTATGGCTTTATTTCGAATAATATCCACACGCAGATGAAGACTATTAAAAAATCAGGTGAGTGGTTTAGGGCTGTTGCTGAACAAAATGGGTTGACTTAGCTACTTTACTCAATCAAGCTCTTCAAGGAAGCTTGTGAAGATTAGAAAAAGAACCCCCATCCCAATAGAGATAGTAATAAGGACAGAACGGAAAGCGGTCTGTCCTTTAACAAGCTCAAAGAACGACCAAGAAAGAGGAGGGGATAATAGGGCATGAAACAGGTCTAAGTAAGGCGGAAGAAAACAGGAGAAGTAACAAAGTAAAAAAAAATAAAAAAAGATAAGCAAAAAGTGTTGACAAGAAAAAAAGTAGGTGATATACT
>NZ_KB904545.1 GCF_000380085.1 Streptococcus merionis DSM 19192 | reverse complement strand
TCACCCCTGCCTTGATTTGAGACGTAATAATCAACTCAACGTCTTTACCTGCCAAGTCTTTAGCGTCCTTGAAGTCTTTCATAGTTGCGGTCACTGTTTGACCATCAACCTTAACATCGAAGAACTTAGCCGCATNACCGNCAATNATTGGTGTGCCTTGGATAGCCAAGTCTTTATCAAGCGTATCTGTAATCACATAAGACTTGTAGCTAGTGATGTCACTTGGAAGTTTCGTTACAATGTTATAGTTGTAATCCACTTCTTGAAGTGTGTCCAAGTGTTCAAGAGACTTGTTAATCTTCTTGGTTACTGTTGGCTCTTCCCCTGGAGGCGTTACCGTTACTGGCTTAGTTTCCTTGTCACCTGATTGATCAGCTTTATTGGTGAAATCAATCTTAGCCGTGTTTGGAATCAGCGGCGTTGTCACTCCCTTATTGATTTGAGCTGGTATGACTAATTCAACTTCTTTACCGGCTAAATCTTTAGCACCTGCAAAGTTCTTCATAGTTGCTGTTACTTTTTGTCCTTCAACTTTAACATCGAAGAAATCAGCTGCAGCACCTGTGATAGATGGTGTTTCACCAGGGAATACTGATAATTTTTCATCTAGTTCATCAGAGATAACAAATTCTTTGTAATCAACGATATCCGTTGGCAAGCTTACTTTAATGTTGTAAGTGTAACGTGATTCATTATTAATGTCTAAGTGATCTTCTGTTTTGTTGATCTTCTTAGATGGATCTGGTGTCGTAACAGTTACTGGATCGGTTTCCTTTTGCTTGTCTTCGCCCTTAACATTTGTAAAGTCAATTGAAGCTTTATTTTCGATAGTAGCGCTAGTGACCCCAGCTTTAACTTTGGCAGGAATAATTAACTCAACTTGAGATAGTTTAGCAACATCTGCAAATTTGCCTTCCTTAACGGTAGCCGTTACTTTTTGTCCTTCTACTGCAATAGTAAAGAATTCTGCAACAGCTTTATCCTTAATGGTTACTTCACCAGCAACTTCCAGACGATCATCGAGTGTATCAGTAATCACAAACTTCTTATAAGAAGCCATGTCGTTTGGAATTGTTGTTAAAATGTTGTAAGTATAAGGAAGGTTTTCAAATGTTGTCAGAGTATCAAGTGTTTCATTGATTTTCTTAGTGACTTCTGGCTCATTTGGTTTTGGAGGCGTTACAGTGACTTCATTAGAAGTAATCGGGTCATCGCCGTTCAAGATAACATCAGCCGTGTTAGGAACTCGGATAGCACCATTCTTCATGTACTTGCTGACATCTGCACCGTCACGAATCTTAGCTTTAAAGGTTAAAACGATATCTTGTTGCTCACCTTTTTTGTCTCGACGAAGAACAAGACGGTTAATCGTTTTAATAGTCTCAGCATTATTGAGGTCAACTGTTACCGTATTACCTTCAACTTTAGCAGTTGCACCTTGTCTAGTGTAATCGTTCTTACCAATAGTCACAGTAGCACTGTTAGGAATGATCTCAAGCTCTGGAACAACCTTATCTTCAAGCTTGAATGATTGTACTGGTCCAGGCCATGGAGAAGTTACGGTATAGGTAAATTCTTCATCTGATGTTTTTAGATCTTCATGTTCCTTTTGGTTAACCGCTTTTTTAATTTCAGTCTTAACTGGCGGTTTCACATAGACAGCGTTGGAACGACGGATACTGCTCTTTTTATTATTAGCAGGATCTGCAGCATGCTCTGCTTCATTTGGTGTTTCACCACCATTCCACATGATTGATGCTTGGTTAGCTGTACCATATCCAGAACTATCTTGAAGAAGTTTAGTATAGTCCGCTGTTCCTTGCTTCTGGAACTCTTCTTTGAATTTAGCTTTGACGATGAGACGTGCCTGTTTGAAGACTAAGCCATCATAAGAACCTTTATCTTCTTCTGGTTTAGCTCCAGGAGCTTTAGGAATCTGAGCGTAGAGGACTGTTCGATCATTTCCAGAAGCATCTTTCTGTGTGGTTTGTTCAACCTTGTAGTTGAGGCCTAAACCTGAAAGGTCTTCTACGTTAGCTGAAACAACTTCCAAGCGGTAATCAAGTGGATCCACCAACATGGCGTTTTCTTTCCACTCATAAGGGGAGTTGTTAAAGCGATAATTAACTGTATAGGTAAAGCCTTCTTCAGCAGTTGTTAAGTTAGCTGCATAGGCTGGCTTTTTAGAAAGGGCAAGCGGATCTTCAACCTGACCGGCATCATTGCCAGCATCATTGTCTGCAATCTTCTTGGTAGCACTTGGGTAACAGTATTTGATTTCTTCAACTTCAACAGTTGTTGGTTCCTTACCACCAATTTCAGCTGATTCATAATCACCAACCTTAAATTTACCTGTTAATTGAGGAACTTCAATCTTCTCTTTTGATGGCTTATAGTCATCTGCAGGATCTTGTTCATCATCTTCATCAACATTTTCAGAAGTTGTTACACGACCTAAGTCGTAATCAAACTTATTATCACCTGGATTAAAGATACTTTCAGGAACTGAGATAGTGACTTTGTTACCATCTTGTGTTACCTTACCAAGAACTTGTGTCTTCTCATCAGTAACTTTGTCTACAACAGTCTTCCCATTGATACGGACCGCATCTACAGAGTAACCGTCTGTAACTGTAAACTGACCTTCAACATTCTCCTTCACTAAAGCTGCTGTTACAGCTTTTAAGATCCTATCCGAAAAACGTTTAGCATCTGATTGCTCATTGACATAGAAGGAAGCTTTGGCTCCGTTGACCTCTTTATCTGGTGATGCAACAGTTTTAAGAGCTTCATGGAAAATACTTTGAACAGAGCGTGAATCATTTGGATCAAGACCTTTTGACTCATAAGCACCGTTTTTATATTGCCCTTTCTGACTGTTAACATCTTCCCAGAAACCAACAACTACTGTCCCAGTACTCCCAATGGCTTTCTTAATTCTATCACCAGCGGCTTTTAACTCTTTAGATCTTGTAAGGTAATCTTGAGCACCTTCATAAAAATTATTGGCTGAATAGCCGGAACTGTTCAATCTCTTATTACTTACATCAACGTAGACCTTGTTATCAGAGCTATCCCTATAGGCATTAGCAACCCCGTCTGTGACTAAAAGGAACACTGTCTTACGGTTGTTGGCCATACCACCACCTTTTAACTTAGCGGTCTCATAGTCTTTAAGGACATCATCAATAGCCGGAACTGTCGGTGTACCACCACCAACACTGATCTTATTAATAAAGCTGTGCACTTGGGACTGATTTGTCAATAAGCCAGAGTTTTCATACTTGTAACCAGGCCAACCTTGCGAAGCGTATGACACACGACGTTCTTCTTTTGCAAAATCGCGAGTCCTATTTGATGAATAATATTTAACATTATTAACACCCTGATATGATGAAACAAACACTCTGTCTGTTGTCTTTGCATCATTAGTGAAAACAAGACGAGGATTCTTCTCATCGTATTTTTCCAGTGTCGTAGGCGTTGTTAAATCTACCAAAGCTTTTTTTACACTACCAATAGTGTCGCTAAACGAACCAGAGGCATCCTGCAGAATCACCAAATCAATTGGTTGACGAGGTAATTTCCATTCTACCTTCTCTGTCTTTTCAATAACACGTTTACAGCCCTCACGACTAATTTTAGGCTCCCCAGGCACTGTTGTCGGGTTAACGGTTGTTGCTAAGACACTTGTCGCGCTTGGTAAGACTACAAAGAGAGTTGCAAGACTCACCCATAGCTTACGCAGTTTTTCTTTCACTTTCGTTCTCCTTCTATTCATTGACACTATTGTCGGCAGTCATTCTTGTGTGTTTACTTCTTCATGTCTTTCTCATTCGGGTATCGTATCAGTTATTAATCTAAAGCTACACTAAATGACTATTCGATCTACTCCTTCAGAACCGTTTTTAGTTCTTTGGTTAATTGATCTTTTGATTGGTGGTCAACAAAAATTCTTTTAATTTTTTTCGTTTTGTCTACTATGTAAAGAGTAGGAATGGTTTCAACTTGTAGTTGATCAGCGACTTTTGAATTAATATCTAAATAATATGGAAAGGTGAACCCTTCTTCTAAGTAATATTTTTGAGCTGTTGCCTGTGTCTCTTCTCTACCATCTGTAACATTTAACGCTACAAAATGAATTTGAGAACCTAGCTCATCAAAAACTTCCTGAATGACAGGAAGTTGTTCCTGACAATAAGGACACCAAGAAGCCCACTCAATAAGTAAAATAGGCTTGTCAGTGAACGAATCAATTGATACTTCTTTCTGGTCAGGTGTCAACATTGTGAAATTTGGCATCTCTTGACCCAACATCTTTAAAGCACGATTAAGCGTCTCGCTATTTTCTTCTGACTTAGCAAATATATTTTCTGCATCAAGCTTTACGGTCTCTTGCTTAACCAGAAAAAAAAGCGCTCCCAAGACTGTCAGCATAGCAGCAGCCAAAAGCCACCGCTTTGATTTAATCACTTTTGTATCTTCCTCCTTTCCTAAATAGATTTTTAAACAATAACTGATACTTCAGATTAACACATATTGTCAAAAAAAGCAATATTTGAATACTTTTATATTGTAATTTGATGAAAAAAGATTAAATTAATGTTACGGAGCAATTATATTATATTATCAATTTACCCTCATTTATCCTAATATCAGCAGTAAAATGGCTCAAAAAGAGTGCCTAAATGTAAACATGTCTTCTATACGACTTTACTAAAGAATGTTTTTCATGCGTTTGTCCTGTTTCTGATTTTGTTAATCAGCGTAAAAGGAGGCAATCGTGATATAATGAACTTAAACACTCACTCTTATTTGACTTGTCTTAAGGAGGTCTCATGCAAATTCGAACCATCATTGAAAAAGATTATGAGCAAGTCCTCGCTTTACAAAATCATATCTGGACACCCTATAACTCCCCTGTTTTTGATCAAAAGTGGACGGTTGACGATATTTTGAAGCGTCGCGGCTCAAGAGCAGACATACTGATAGCTGTTGAAAACGATCTGGTCTTGGGCATGCTGTCTTATAATCCCATGTATCCCTTTGAACAGGGCGATCATGTCGTAACTTTTGGACTTGCCGTCCACCCAAATGCTCAAGGCAAGGGTGTTGGTAAAGCTCTGCTGCTAGCTTTTTTTGAACTAGCTCATTCACTGGACTTTCTCAAGATTTCCATGCACGTAACTGCCGGTAATAGCTCTGCTATCGCCCTCTACGAAAAAATGGGCTTTCAATTAGAAGCTAAACTGGAGGGAAACCTCCGCATCAATGGCGTTTTCCACGACAATTTGATGTATGGCAAATGGCTGGAGGGTCAAGATGCTTGATAATCTCGCGCTCCGCATGCGCCCCCAAAACATCGATCAAGTCATCGGCCAAAAGCACCTAGTCGGCTCTGGTAAGATTATTCGCCGCATGGTTGAGGCCAAGCGTCTGTCTTCTATGATCCTCTACGGGCCTCCAGGAATCGGTAAGACCTCCATCGCTGCTGCTATTGCTGGAACAACCAAATATGCCTTTCGGACGTTTAACGCTACTGTTGACAGTAAAAAAGACCTTCAAGCCATTGCTGAGGAGGCCAAATTTTCGGGTGGGCTCATTCTCCTGCTTGATGAGATTCACCGACTAGATAAGACGAAGCAAGATTTTCTCCTGCCCCTGTTAGAGAGCGGTCTCATCACCATGATCGGTGCTACTACCGAAAATCCTTTTTTCTCTGTGACACCCGCCATTCGTAGCCGCGTCCAAATTTTTGAGCTCGAACCCTTGACCATTGAACAAGTCAAGCAAGCGCTGACAGAGACTTTAACCAATAAGGAGAGAGGCTTCGATCTAGATGTAGAAATAGCCCCGCAAGCCCTCGACTTTATCGCGACAGCAACCAACGGTGATTTGCGCTCTGCCTACAATTCCCTAGAACTAGCGGTACTTTCCACTACAGCCGATTCAGATGGTACCCTTCGCATTACGTTAGAAGATGTGGAAAATAGCCTCCAGAGATCCTATATTACCATGGATAAAGATGGCGACGGTCATTACGATGTCCTCTCGGCTCTGCAAAAATCCATTCGTGGGTCTGACGTAGACGCCAGTCTGCATTACGCGGCCAGACTAATTGAAGCAGGCGACCTTCCCAGCCTAGCCAGACGGCTTACAGTCATTGCCTATGAGGACATTGGACTAGCCAATCCAGAAGCTCAGATGCATACCGTGACAGCCCTTGATGCCGCCCAAAAGATTGGCTTTCCAGAGGCACGAATTCTGATTGCCAATGTGGTCATCGATCTAGCACTCTCGCCCAAGTCCAACTCAGCCTACACAGCTATGGATGCTGCAATCTCTGATCTTCGTAGTAACGGAGCCTTACCCATTCCTAGACACTTGCGTGATGGACACTACTCTGGCAGCAAGGAATTAGGCAATGCCACCGGCTATCTCTATCCTCATAGCTATCCTGAAAAATGGGTTGACCAGCAGTATCTGCCAGACAGACTCAAAAATGCTCGTTATTTCACACCAAATGAGACAGGCAAATACGAGCGAGCCCTCGCTCTAACTCTAGAAAAAATACAAGAGTTGAAACAAGCTAGAAAGGCAGGCGACAAAGGGTAAACTTGTTAACGTTTTCTAATTTTAAAATTTTCTCTTGAAATTTTTAAAAAAAGTGGTAATATATAATATATAATGATTGCTGTGGTGTACGAATTCATACATCAGTGTTGACCGAACAAATTTTTGTATTTATCTGGGAGACACAAGTCATCTAACAGCATGCAGGCCGTTTCACGCGGAAGCAGCTTAAGTTAGAGCGAGTCGCCCACCTGCTAATTCGCGCGGGTTCAATACAAATCGTGAATCACCGGCACCAATACAGCAAATATGCCTCCTTAGCTCAGTTGGTAGAGCAGTAGACTCTTAATCTATGGGTCGCAGGTTCGAGCCCTGCAGGGGGTATAAGAAATTTTATACTAGAAAGCCTGTCAAATCAGGCTTTTTTGCTACTCATTTTCAGTTGTGCCCGTGACTGTGCCCGTTTCTCGATTTTTCCGCACTAACAGATAATTTGTTAAATTGATCCATATCTTCATACCAAGTTTCTTCTAAATTTGGATAAAATTCACGATAAACACCATTCATATTATTATTTTCACAAGCAACTAAAAGACCAATAACACCCAAACCGATGATTTTCCTCATAAAATTTCTCCTGTTCTCGCTTGTAGATCTTTTAAAGTACCATTTAACCTTTTGTATAAAAGCATCCCCCTTAATGTAAGCCATATCCTTCTCCAAGCTCCCTCATAACCAGAAAACTTTTCTTCATCAACAGACTTTTTCTTAACCTCAAAAGACAGCCTTTTCACTTCCTTACGACATTGTGCTATACTAATTATATAGATTAAAGATGATTAGGGTTTGGCATTGATATTGTAAAGGAGGGAAAGGGATGTCAGTTCAACACATATTAGCATCATTAGATAACATTCAAAAATGGCAGGAGGAGACTTACAAGCATCTTCATCGTCATCCAGAATTATCCATGCAAGAAAAGCAAACGACGCAGTTTATTTTTCATATTTTACAGGACTATGGCTATGAAACACAGATGATTGGTGGTGGGGTGGTCGGTGTCTTGAAAAATGGAGAGGGGCCAACAGTCCTTTTTCGTGCGGATATGGATGGATTACCAATTAAAGAAGAAACGGGTCTGGAATATGCTTCAGAAGTTACGATGGAAGACTTAACTGGCAACACCGTTCCAGTCATGCATGCCTGTGGTCATGATGTTCACATCGTAGCAGGACTAGGAGCAGCCTGGGCTATAGCTACGCACCTAGACGAATGGCAGGGAACTTATATTGCCCTCTTTCAACCAGGTGAAGAATTGGCTGCTGGTGCCAAAGCCATGATAGCGGATGGCCTATTTGAGAAAATCCCACACCCAGAAGTGGCTTTAGGTCAGCATGTCCTGACAGAGCCTGTGGCAGGAAAAGTCGGGACTCTATCTGGTCCATTTTTGTCCAGCGCCGCATCACTTAAAATCACGATTTATGGCCGAGGATCACATGGTTCCATGCCGCATTTGAGCTTGGATCCAATTGTCATCGGCTCCTCCATCGTTATGAAACTACAGACCATTGTTTCCCGCGAAATCGACCCGTTTCAATTTGCAGTAGTATCTGTTGGCAGTTTTCAGGCAGGCTTGAAAGCCAATATTATCCCAGATACAGCAACCTTACTAGTCAATATCAGAACGTATGATGAAACAATTCAGCAGCAAGTCATTGACAGCATTAAGCGGATTGTCCATGCGGAATGTGAGGCAGGAGGTTGCACCAAAGAACCTGAGATTAAAATCTTTGACCGTTATCCTTCGACAGATAACGACCCTAACATTACAGCTGAGGTGACTGAGGCATTTGAGACTCATCTAGGTAAAGAACGAGTAGCGACCTATCACCCCATGACTGCTTCAGAAGATTTTTCCTACATACCACGTGCCCTAGGGATTCCTTACCTCTACTGGGGATTTGGAGGCTTCACAGAAGACCAAGAAACCCACGCCAACCACAATCCAAAATTCGCACCCGCTATCCAACCCACCCTCAGAACAGGCACAGAAGCTGCAATTGTCGCAGTATTATGCTATTTGGGGAGAGTGTGAGACAAAAGTAATCCCAGACTCGCTTATTTCTCTAATTTCCTTGCAAGACGCAGTGGTTAGGGGTAAGGCTTGTTGGCTATGCCAACTTAGTCTTACCCCTGCAAAGATCATTAGGTAGGTGCTTTAGCTCCAATGAACCACTACTGAGTGGTCCCTAATACACTGATAAATCAACTTTTAGAACCCTACTCAGCGGTTCGCTGTCTCCAATCGTTTGCTGACTAACTGAACACGGCCTAAAATGCTCGGTAAAATGCGTGAGTTTCCTTGAGTCTTCAGACTCATCAGTCACTCCCTTATTTTCCATCGCATTTTTAAACGGCCTTTGTATCTTTGTAGTGTGCAACTCTTGGATAGCTATCGCATAGGTGGAACATCTGGGAGTGGGACAGACCAGCATGATGGCTTCGCCCACACCTTATTGTGAATACAAGTTCTTATACCCAATTGATATTTTCTACTCTCTTTGCTTAAGCTCCTCTAAAGCGGAAGACCTCTAAGCATTGCAGAAATGTTGCCTTTGATTTTATTGAGCAATAATCAAGAGTAAAACACTTCGTTTCAGAAAGATAGGCCAATCCGTCCTCCACTTTTTGAAGAAGTAGCACCTTACTTTGTTTCATTTTAGTATATCTATATTTTTACAAGATATTGACAACTATGTTTACAGTGTTTTCCTAACTAATTATTTTTTAAAGTCAAAAATTCCTAAATTATCACTATTGTTCGAGACCATTACTTGAACAATGCAAAAAAACATTGACATCATTGTCAACGTTTCTGTCGCTATTGTTTACTCTGATTCGATATAGCGAATCAGGGTTTTTTCCGTTAATATATCAGAATAAGTATGAGATTCAACGTAAATACGAGAAGCATCGCCGACTGGCTTGGTTTCATCTTCGTACTCAACGATAAAGAGCGATTGATAAACCTCAGTCAATCGACCAATCTTATTTTTCTCACGTTTACGGCCATTTTCAAGGGTCAATTCGACCAGTTTGCCTTCGTTATTTTTAATATCTTCCTTGATTTTCTTCATTTTTGCAACATCTGTAAATGCATCACTCATTTAATAGCCATCCTCTCTTCTTGATATGCTTGAAAATTTATTGTATTCTTTCAGGAAATTGAGTTTAACAGTCCCACGCGCCCCAGAGCGGTTCTTCTCAATAATAACTTCGACCGTATTATCAGGAATAGCATCCTCATCATCGCCACGATCGTAATAATCCTCACGGTAAAGAAAGGCAACAATATCCGCATCTTGCTCAATCGATCCTGATTCACGAATGTCAGATAAGACTGGTCGCTTATCCTGCCGCTGTTCAACACCACGAGACAGCTGACTTAGCGCAATGACTGGTACTTTCAGTTCTTTGGCCAAAATCTTGAGCTGACGTGAAATCTCAGAAACCTCTTGTTGACGATTTTCACGACCAGTACCTGTGATCAGCTGCAAGTAGTCAATCAGAATCAAACCTAAGTTCTTTGTTTCCTGAGCTAACTTCCGAGATCTGGCACGGATCTCCGTAATCTTGATACCAGGTGTGTCATCAATATAAATGGACGCCCTAGCTAACTGAGCCTGAGCCATGGTCACTTTCTGCCATTCTTCCTCGGTTAGTTGACCCGTACGCAGAGAATGCGAATTAATCACGCCCTCGGCTGCCAACATACGGTCTACCAAGCTTTCCGCCCCCATCTCCAAGGAGAAAATAGCAACCGTCTTATCCTGTTTTGTACCAATATTTTGAGCAATATTAAGGGCAAAAGCTGTCTTACCAACCGCAGGACGGGCTGCTAAGATAATCAATTCTTCCTCATGAAGTCCTGTTGTCATCTGATCAAGATCAGGATAGCCTGTGGCAATACCAGTAATCTCTGATGTCTGCTGAGAACGCTTCTCCAAGGATTCAAAGTTAAGGTTGAGAATATCATCAATGCGCTTAAAGCCACTTCGACTGGCTCCTTCACCGATGTCAATGAGCGACTTCTCCGTCTGAGCAATGATATCATCTGAGCCTTCCGAAGCCTCATAAGCCTTATTAATGGACTCAGTCAGACTTTCAATCAAGCGACGCAGACTAGCCTTTTCTGCAACGATCTTGGCATAGTATTCCGCATTGGCAGAGGTTGGCACCGAGTTGATGACCTCAACCAGATAACTGATGCCACCGATATTTTGTAGGTCTCCCTTATCAGCCAGATAGTTACGAATTGTCGTTGCATCAATGGCATCGCCACGTTCTGTTAAGGCTACCATAGCTTGAAAAATCAGCTGATGAGCGTATTTAAAGAAATCTCTAGCATCAATATATTCACGGACAAACACAAGCTTGCTTTCATCAATGAAAATAGCTCCGAGGACAGATTGTTCTGCTAGGATATCTTGCGGTTGCACGCGCAGCTCTTCTAAATCTGCCATGATAACCTCCTTTCCATAATATCTGAGATTTACTTAGAACTCGTATTCACAAGCAACACGCTTAGAGTGACAATAGCATTTCTTCGATAATCAAAACAGCCTTTTAATAACGCGTAAGTAGTGAAATAAAGTCTTTTCTATGGCTGCAAGTCCTAAGCCTCGCTGATGTAAAGACGAATCACACTGCTGATGTCTTGGTAAATTTTAACTGGAACATCAATTGAGCCTAAGGCACGAATCGGATGATCTAACTTGATATGACGTTTGTCAATCTTGATACCAAACTGTTTTTCCAGCTCTTCTGTAATCTTTTTACTGGTAATAGAGCCAAAGGTACGCCCATCTGGTCCAACTTTTTCGTTAAACGTCACCACAGTTGCTTCTTTTTCGAGTTGAGCCTTGATGACCTCCGCTTCAGCAACAAGCTCGGCATGCGCTTTTTCTTTAGCCTTTTCTTGACCGCGCAACTCACCAATAGCTTGAGCAGTCGCTTCTTTTGCTAGGTTTTTCTTAATCAAGAAGTTTTGGGCATAGCCAGTAGGAACTTCCTTGATTTCTCCCTTTTTTCCCTTGCCTTTGACATCTGTTAAAAAAATAACTTTCATGGTAAACTCCTATTCCTCTGTCGTATTTTCTAGTGAAATCTTAGAAATGTGATCCATCAGGGTGTTATAAACCTGTTCCAAAGTCTGATCCTGAATCTGGGCAGCAGCCTGTCCAAAATGACCACCGCCACCCATATCTTCCATGATTTTTTGAACATTGATTTTATTGCGGCTCCGAGCCGAAATAGCGACTTCTCCGTCTTCAGTTTGACAGAGGACAAATGTTGCCTCTATACCAGACATGGTCAGCATAGTATCTGCTGCCTTGCTCATCACCACACGGTCGTAAACTTTGCCATTGTCTGCCTTAGCAGCAATAACCTCCGGGCGCACACGCTGTCCGTTTAAAATAAGTTCATTCACTTCTCGGTACTCATCAAAATCCGTCGCTGAAATATTTTGAATTTCGACACTGTCGCTACCGCAACTTCTCAGATAACTCGCCACATCAAAAGTACGACTGGTCACGCGAGATGAGAAATTCTTGGTGTCCAGCATAATCCCAGCCATTAAAAGGCTTGCCTGTAAGCGTGTCAGACGCTTTTTCTTCCCTGCTTGAAATTGGAGCAATTCTGTCACTAATTCACAAGCACTGCTAGCTCCACTTTCAATGTAGCTGATAACAGCGTTCTCCGGAAAATCACTATCTCTACGATGATGATCAACAACGATGACTTGACTAAATTGTTCGTAAAGTTCCTTAGATAAAGTAAGGCTCGTTTTCGAATGATCCACCATAATCAGGAGAGACTGCAGTGTTACCATATCCATGGCTTCTTCAACTGTGACTAGCTTTTCCGTTTCTTCCTCTTTGAGACGAGCGATTGCACGCGCAATGTCACTAAACATATCCTTCCCGTCATAAACCGTATAGGCATTAGGCATGATATTTTGCGCAAAGTGCTGCATCCCAATGGCGGATCCTAGTGCATCCATGTCTAGATGCTGATGCCCCACAATGAAGACTTGATCAACTGAGCGAATCTTATCTGAAATAGCTGACATCATCGCACGAGTTCTCGTACGTGTTCGCTTCACCATTGATACAGAGTTGCCACCAAAGTACATCGGCGCCTTATTCTCACCGCTCTCTTGGATAACAACTTGGTCTCCGCCTCGAACCTCGGCCATATTAAGGTTCTGGATCGCCAGCTGTCCAATCGCACTATGGTCATGATTGCCATAAGCAAAGCCCATACTGAGAGTCAGTGGAAGTTCTCGTTCTTTAGCCGCTGTCCGAAACTGATTGATGACTGAAAATTTATCCTCAATCAACTGTTCCAAGACACCGTAATCTGTAATCAAATAAAACCTATCCATACCAACACGGCGGTAGAAGATCTGATGCTTATCCGTAAATTCTGTAACAAAGTTTGCCACAAAACTATTGACCTGACTGATGTCGGAGTCTGAAATCGTATCCTCCAAATCATCATAGTTATCAACCCCGATAACCCCAATAACAGGTCTCAGACTGGTCACTTCTTGATTGGCTTTATACTCTGAAGACACATCAAAAAAGTAGAAGAGATTATTGGGCTCATCAGAATGCACGATGTAGCGCTTGCCAGAAAAGTGAGCATAGATCCTAGATTTATCAAGACCAACCGACATAATTTCCTTAAAGCGTGCGTAGTCAAATTCCCCATCTTCCTTGGTGAAAATGATCTCAGCAAAGGGGTTAAACCACTCCACCTCATCTTCTTCAGGAGTCATCTTGATGACCCCTACAGGCATATTCTCAAGGAGTGATGTCATGCTGTTTTCGGCTTGGTGGTTGACATATTTGATTTTTTCAAGCTCATCTAGGACATAAATTTTATTTTGATAAACTAAGAGTATGACAAAACAAGCTACAACAAAGAAAGCCAGAAGCAGTAGAATAGCTTGGCTGGAAAGCAGGTTAATAGCGGTGGCCAAAAGCCCAAAGGCTAATAACCCTATCAACAGAAAATGAATGTTAGCAAATCGAAATGGTTTCATTTTTTTCCTCTTAGGCGCTATTTTACCATATTTAGACCAAAAAAGCTATGCTTGAGCAGATGTTCCACGACAAACATATGAAAAACGCCTTTTGGCACAACAGCCAAAAGACATTTTTAAAATTGTAGATTATTATTTCTTTTCGAATTACTAACCAAGATCTCTACAACCTAATTTTAACAACTATATGCTTTGAGAGTAACAACATCATAGCTAGCTGTGTCACTTTCTTAACAGTGTAAACTATGTAAACATCTTGTCAACCTACTCTTTACTCAACTGCTTTTTCGAAATGGATCGACTGCGTCCTTCCAAATAAACCATCAAAATAGAGATATCAGCTGGATTAACACCTGAAATACGGCTGGCCTGACCAATTGTTTCTGGATTGATCATCTTGAATTTTTGACGGGCCTCAGAAGCGATAGAGTCAATATCATCCCAGTCAATATCTGCTGGAATACGTTTTTCTTCCATCCGTTTCATTTTAGCAACCTGATCCAGTGCCTTAGCAATGTAACCTTCGTACTTAATTTCGGTCTCCAGAAGCTCTATCGTTCTGGCGGAGAGTTCTTCCTCAGCTGGGCCGATAAACTGAATGACATCTGCATAACTCACTTCTGGTCGACGCATAAATTCTTTGGCTGTCATAGCATCCGTCAAAGGTTTGAAACCAAGAAGCTGAATCTTAGCATTAGTTTCAGCTATTGGCTTAAGTTTAATACTGCCAAGGCGTGTCAACTCCCTGTCAAATGCTTCTTTATGAGCTAGAAAATGCTGATAACGGTCGTCATCTACTAGACCGATGTCACGTCCCATCTGCGTCAATCGCATATCTGCATTGTCATGACGGAGGATTAAACGGTATTCTGCACGAGAAGTCAGAAGGCGATAAGGTTCAACTGTTCCTTTTGTGACAAGATCGTCAATCATAACCCCAATATAACCATCGCTGCGCTTAAGAATCAATTCTGGCTTATCTTGAACTTTGAGGGCCGCATTGATACCAGCAATTAAGCCCTGGCCAGCAGCTTCTTCATATCCCGATGTTCCGTTGGTTTGACCTGCTGTAAAGAGACCCGAAATTTTCTTGGTTTCAAGAGTCGCTCGCAACTGATGAGGCATGACCATATCATATTCGATGGCATAGCCAGTTCGCATCATTTCAGCATTCTCCAAGCCTACGATAGAGTGAAGCAACTCCTTTTGCACATCCTCAGGAAGGCTGGTTGACAGCCCTTGGACATAAACCTCCTCAGTATGACGCCCTTCAGGCTCTAAGAAAAGCTGGTGGCGCTCTTTATCCGCAAAACGAACAATTTTGTCCTCAATAGATGGGCAATAACGTGGACCAACCCCTTTGACAATCCCTGAAAACATCGGCGCTCGGTGGAGATTGGCATTAATGATGTCATGACTAGTCTGATTCGTATAGGTCAGCCAGCATGGTACCTGATCAGTCACATAGTCCTCATCCTTAGACAGGAAAGAGAAATGATTAGGCTTATCATCACCTGGTTGAATTTCTGTTGCCTCGTAGTTAATCGAAGAAGCCTTAACGCGAGGGGGCGTTCCCGTTTTGAAGCGTCCAATTTCAAAGCCCAAATCACGCAAGTTATCCGCAAGAGCAATTGAAGCCAGACTATTGTTCGGTCCTGACGAATATTTAAGATCCCCAATGATAATCTCACCACGCAAAGCAGTCCCCGTAGTCACCACAACCGTCTTGGCCGAAAACTTTTGATTCGTCGCCGTACGAACACCAATTACTCGGTCATCTTCCACTAAGATTTCATCGATCATGGTTTGACGCAAAATTAAGTTTTCCTGATTTTCCACTGTATGACGCATTTCACGGCTGTAAAGCTCCTTGTCAGCTTGGGCACGAAGGGCACGAACAGCTGGGCCTTTACCCGTATTGAGCATCTTCATTTGAATGTAAGTCTTGTCAATATTCTTACCCATTTCGCCACCCAGAGCATCAATCTCACGGACCACAATTCCTTTGGCCGAACCACCAATAGACGGGTTACATGGCATAAAGGCCACCATTTCAATGCTGAGCGTAGCTAGTAAGACACGACAACCCATGCGGCTAGCAGCTAAGGCTGCTTCAACACCCGCATGTCCTGCACCAATCACCACCACATCATAATCTTCTGTAAATGTGTGTTTCATAAATTTATCCTTTATTAATAATATGGGTCACTTGCCCATTCCAATTTTTTAAAGCTGTCTTTAAAAAGGCTGGTCGAATGTCAATCTTGTCAACATTGTCAAGTTTTACCCACTCACAGGCCATCGTTTTCCCGTCTTCCATCAGAGTCTGATTTGGTAAAGAGAGAGGAGTAACACGATAGTGAAACTCAATGTTGTGAAAGTTGACATCTCCTTGACAGAATTGGTTTTCAACGATAAAAGCGAGTTTTTCAATCTGCACTTCAAGTCCGATCTCCTCCAGAATTTCACGTTTAACTGCTTCTTCAGTCGTTTCTCCGACAGCAACAGCACCACCAACGACATAATAACCACCTCGGTCATCTCTGTAAAGGTAAATCTGATCATCTTTGATAATGAGCCCACTTGCCCTGACACCAAACACCTGATTATCTATTCTCGTTCTAAAATCTTGACTCACTTGACACCTCCTTGACACATTGACATTTACTTTACAACACAAAAAATCAAAGCTATTGAATTGCAGACCAAAAACCTGCAAGACTACGAGCTTTGACCTTCATAGAATTACCTGCTCTATATTGTAACAGAATATAAAGATTTGTCAATTTATTTCAACAGCTTAATTATAATATAGTCCTTTGGCTGTGAACAAGTTCCTTATATATACTGCCTCACAACACCGTCTTTAAAGGCATTGTCAATCATGCCACCACCAAGGCATTCGGCACCATCATAAAAGACGACAGCCTGACCTGGTGTAATGGCTCGTTGATCTTCTGCAAAAACCACCTCAGCCCGATCCCCCTTAACATGAACCGTCACAGCCGCATCAGGTTGACGATAGCGGAATTTGGCAGTACAGTTGAGGGTAAATTCCTCAGGCATGCTCTTAGTAAAGTGAATCTGGCTAGCCTGAAGACTATCTGCCATCAAGTGTTTATGATAGAAGCCTTGGCCGACATAGAGAATGTTTTGAGACAGGTCTTTACCAACCACAAACCAAGGTTCATTTTCCCCACCTTGTTGGCCACCAATGCCAAGTCCACCACGCTGCCCGATAGTATAATACATAAGACCAGCATGTTCGCCCATATCCTTGCCATCCAAGGTCATCATGCGACCCGATTGAGCTGGTAAATAGTGGCCCAGAAATTCCTTGAAGTTTTTCTCACCGATAAAGCAGATCCCTGTAGAATCTTTCTTCTTAGCGGTCACAAGTTCTGCACGCGCTGCAATGGCTCGAACCTCTGATTTTTCCAAGTGCCCTAATGGAAACATGGTCTTTTGCAATTGATCTTGAGATAATTGACTTAAAAAATAAGTTTGATCTTTATTATTATCCCTGCCACGAAGCATGCGAACCGTCCCGTCCTCATCATGCGCTATCTGGGCATAATGCCCCGTTGCGACATAATCGGCTCCCAAATCCATCGCATAGTCCAAGAAAGCCTTGAACTTAACTTCTTTATTGCACATGACATCTGGATTCGGTGTCCGCCCGGCTCGATATTCGGCTAGGAAATATTCAAAAACGCGGTCCCAGTATTCCCTTTCAAAATTGACCGAGTAGTAGGGGATGCCGATTTGATCTGCTACCGCAGCAACATCCTTATAATCTTCTGTGGCTGTACAGTAGCCATTTTCATCGGTGTCGTCCCAGTTTTTCATGAAGATGCCAATCACATCATAGCCCTGTTCCTTGAGCAAAAGGGCTGTCACTGACGAATCCACACCACCACTCATACCGACAACAACGCGTGTTTTAGAGTTATCACTCATGATTTTCTCCCATCTTTCGTTAAGATACAGCAAAAAACTGAAAATCTCATTGAAATTTCCATATTTTCTGATGTTCCTTTTGAAATAACGATTTGAAGGTCGTATTTCGATGTGTTCAAAGAAAACAGTTTGAAAACCGTATCTGAATACCCTTCATTATAACACGAAAAAAAGAGGACGCCAAATTTTCAAGCGAAAATCTTTACATTCTCAATTCAGAACAGATGGATTAAAAAGTTCTCCTAGTATTTTTGAAAATGAGTAAAATATCCTGAAATATCCAAAATCAGCTATAAAAATCAGAAGAAATGCTGCTTTCTTTAAAGAAATTTACCGTTTTCCAGTCATTGACGCTGATTTTCTATCGAAATATGAGGTTTAAAATCCCCAAAATACACACTCACCGTTTCTAATGATTGATTTTCCTCATAGATTTGGCATGATTCTCAACCAGCCTCACAATACAAAGCTTCTAATTTGTGGTATGATAAAGACGAACATTATTTTATGGAGAAAACTCGTATGAACCACTTAAGATTCCAATCTGTCTTTGATATTATTGGCCCTGTCATGATCGGACCATCATCAAGTCATACCGCTGGTGCTGTGCGTATCGGCAAGATCGTCTCAGCAATTTTCGGAGAAACACCAACCGAAGTTGAGTTTCAACTCTTTAATTCCTTTGCCAAGACCTATCGCGGCCATGGAACAGATGTCGCTCTTGTTGCTGGGATTCTTGGTATGGACACCGATGACCCTCGCATCCCTAATGCCCTTGACATCGCTAGAGAGCGCAATATCAAGATTTACTGGAAGATTAATAAAGATTCATCTAACGCTCCGCACCCTAATACCACTAAGATTATTATTCGAAACGCTGAAAAATCACTATCTGCGACAGGTATTTCTATCGGTGGTGGAAATATCCAAGTGACGGAGCTCAATGGCTTCGCTGTCAACCTCAATATGAATACACCAACGATCATCGTTGTTCATCAGGATGTCCCAGGCATGATTGCCCATGTCACCGATTGTTTGTCTAAATACGATATTAACATTGCCCAGATGAATGTAACCCGTGAAAAAGCCGGAGAAAAAGCCATTATGATTATTGAGGTAGATTCTCGCGAATGTGACCAAGCCATTTCAGAAATTCGAAATATTCCTCATCTGCACAATATCAATTTCTTTGGATAGGAGATGTTATGTTTTACACCATTAAAGAACTAGTCCAACAGGCGGAAAAGCTCAAAAATGGCTCCGTTGCTGAACTCATGATCGAGACAGAATTCGAGCTCTCAGGCCGCGAAAGAGAAGAAGTGATGGCACTCATGACCCGAAACCTAGACGTCATGCTAGCTTCCGTCAAAGATGGCCTCACAGACAGTAAATCCGTCTCAGGCTTGACAGGAGGAGACGCTGCTAAGCTAGACCGCTACATCAAGGCTGGCAAGGCTTTATCAGATTATACCGTTATCTCAGCTGCTCGTAACGCCATGGCTGTCAACGAACTCAACGCTAAGATGGGACTAGTCTGTGCTACACCAACGGCTGGTTCAGCTGGATGTATTCCAGCCATTATCTCAGCAGCAACTGAAAAATTAAATCTTTCAAAAGAAGACCAGCTGGACTTCCTCTTTACAGCAGGAGCTTTTGGCCTTGTCATTGCTAACAATGCCTCAATCTCAGGGGCAGAAGGCGGTTGTCAAGCTGAGGTTGGTTCTGCCTCAGCCATGGGAGCAGCTGCTTTAGTAATGGCAGCAGGAGGAACAGCCTACCAAGCTAGCCAAGCGATCGCTTTTGTTATTAAGAACATGCTGGGACTCATCTGTGATCCAGTAGCTGGACTGGTCGAAGTTCCCTGTGTCAAGCGTAATGCCCTAGGCGCTAGTTTTGCATTTGTCGCTGCTGACATGGCTTTAGCAGGTATTGAATCCAAAATCCCCGTTGACGAAGTTGTCAACGCCATGTACCAAGTCGGATCAGCCATGCCAAATGCCTTCAGAGAAACAGCCGAAGGTGGTCTGGCTGCTACCCCAACTGGACAACGTCTTGCACAAGAAATTTTTGGATAGCTTTATGAAAACAACTATTTATTTCGTCCGCCATGCAGAGCCTAATTATCGAAATCATGACGATTTCAATCGCGAACTGACTGAAAAGGGAATGAAAGACAGTCTAAAAGTAACGCACTTCTTTCTTGACAAAAAGATTGACAAGGTTTACTCCAGTCCTTACAAAAGGGCTGTTGATACGGTCAAAGATTTAGCAGATAAACTTGATCTCCCTTTACAAATCGAACAGGACTTCCGAGAACGCAAGATTGACAGTGTTTGGATTGAGGATTTCAATGCTTTTGCCAAAAAACAGTGGGAAGATTTTTCCTATCGCTTGTCAGATGGAGAAAGTTTAAATCAAGTTCAAGAGAGAAACATTCGAGCCTTAGAGGCTATTATCTCAAAGCATCCTGGTCAAAATCTAATCGTTGCCAGTCATGGAACAGCCCTGTCAACCATTGTCAATCACTACCAATCAAACTTTCAATTAGAGCAATTTCAACAGATCAAGCATCTCTTTCCATTCATCGTTCGATTTGATTTCGTCGCCAACTCTTGCCAATCCATTACTTTATACGATATTTTACAGGAGACAATCCATGAAACACCTCTTCTTTGACCTCGATGGGACCTTGGTTGACAGTTCCGAGGGAATTATTAATAGCTTTACACAAACCTTTACAGAGCTTAAGATGGAAGTTCCAAGTCTCGAAGTACTAAAAACCTTTATTGGACCACCTCTTGAGGCAAGTTTTTCTCATTTCGGAGATGAGACATTTGTTGAGACAGCTGTTGCCGCTTATCGGGTATACTATAAAAATTTCGGGATAACTCAAGCGAAACTCTACGATGGCATATTAGAAATGCTTGACTACCTTGCAAACGAAGGGCACCGACTTTATGTTGCAACCTCTAAACATGAACCAATGGCTATACAGATGCTCAGTGATTTTAAGATTGACAATAAATTTACAGCAATTTTTGGTTCGCTTAACAATGACCATAAAGCAGATATCTTAACCCGTGGAATGAAGACCTGTCAGATTTCACCAAAACGAGCCATCATGATTGGAGACACTCATTATGATATGATTGGTGGGAAGTCAGTCGGAACCAAAACAATTGGCGTTACTTGGGGGTTCGGATCTGCCAATCAGTTGCTAAAAAGCGGAGCAGATTTGCTAATAGATGCCCCTCTAGATATTATAAAAAGCGTTGAAACTCTTTAAAGTCTCAACGCTTTTTATTGATTTAATAGACAGTTTCGAGTCCTAGTAACCCCAAGCCGACAAACCTTGTGCATTGTAAGCATTCAGAGCAGACTGGATTTGATCCTCAACAGTAGCTGTAGATCCCCAACCTGGCATTGTTTGGAAAAGGCCTGAAGCTCCTGAAGAATTATAAGCATCTACTTGACCATTAGACTCACGAGCAATAATATGCTCCCAAGTTGATGCAGGAACACCAGTGGCAGCAGCCATTTGTTGAGCTGCATATGCTCCAGTAGCACCTGTTGTATTACCATTTGACAGAACTACACCTCCACTAGCTGAAGCAGGTGTGTAATAAGTAGGTGTTGCAGTGGAAACAAATGATGAGACTGTTGTTGCACTTGTAGAAGAAGCTTGGACAGTATACACTGCTTTTACTCTAGGAAGCGTCTTACCTTCTGATAATTTCTCACCATCTCCCAACTTTATCTCCTGACCGACATCAATATGATCCGAATTTTTTATCTCATTAAGAGCAATGAGATAGTCAAGTTCCCGATTGTGATCTTTAGCAATTTGTGACAAAGTGTCACCAGCTTTTACTGTATAAGTTTTTTCGTCTTCTTTTTTTGAAGTATTGTCTTTTTCATCCGCCTGAGCTGATGAAGTTGTGAACAGTGCGGCAAATGCTGCCAAACCGATCAAAGCAGTCTTAAGACTGAAATCTTTTAAAAAGTGCATGATATGCTCCTATTTTTTTATTTTCACCATTTTATCATACACATTAATTGTTACGATTAGGTAACATCTCTGTTACTAAAATTACGTTTACATATTGATTTAACGAAGAATACACTTTTTTAGGCACTTTCATGCTTCCCATTGACATTGCTGTCAATATTTTAGTAAATAGAGTGTCAATCCTATCAAAACCATTGTTACTATTGTCAAGCTATCTGTCAATTTCCATGAAAGTTGGCGGTATTTAGTTCTTCCCTCTCCCCCTTGATAACCTCTCGCTTCCATAGCAATCGCTAAGCCATCCGCACGTTTGAAGGACGAAGCAAACAGAGGAATCAAAATAGGAATAATCGCTTTAACTTTTTGAATCAAATTTCCTTCATTAAAATCTACCCCACGCGCCCTCTGTGCGTTCATAATGCGTTGTGTATCATCCATTAGTGTCGGAACAAATCTTAGGCTCATCGAAAGCATAAGACCCAGCTCATGCACAGGAACTTTAAAAAATGCTAAAGGCTTTAAAAGCGACTCCACTGCATCTGCAAGGCTAAGTGGCATTGTTGTCAATGTCAGTAAAGTTGAAAAGAAAATAATCAGGATAAAGCGTGTCAGAATAATCCCTGCTTGTTTAATGCCAAAACTGGTTATTTGAAAAATCCAGAAAGACCAATAAATCTCCCCACCCTTGGTAAAAAAGACCTGAAAGAGCGTCGTAAAGAGAATCAATCCGATCATTGGTTTTAACCCATTAAGAAAGTATGATAACTTGATTTTTGAAAGAAAAACTAGACTAAACACAAAGGTAAAGACAATAAGATTGGTCCACAGATTATTTGCCCAAAAGATAATACCAATAAAAATCATCATAGCTAAGAGTTTAGCGCGTGGATCCAGTCGATGAATGAGGGAGTTCCCAGGAATATAGCGGCCTAAAATCAATTTATCCATGTGTCAAGGCCTCCGTTAATTCTGAGATCGTTATTGGCAAGCGAGCAAAATGATGCCCTAATTTAGCAAGACCTAGAGCAAATTTCGTCACTTTCGGAACACCTAACTGAATGCTGTCCATAAAATCGACATCTTGAAAAACATCACTTGGAGAGCCCGATTGAACCAATTGACCTTTAGCCATCACATAAACTTTGTCTGCAAAATTTGCCACATCGTCCATCAAATGGGTCACCAAAACAATCGTCAGACCATCCTCATGTAATCTTTTAAAAATAGCCATCAACTCTCTTCGACCCGCTGGATCCAATCCTGCTGTAGGCTCATCCAAAATTAATATTTGAGGCTCCATAGCCAAAATACCCGCAATGGCTACCCGACGCATTTGACCACCTGAGAGTTCAAATGGGCTACGCTCAAAGAGTTCCTCCGAAATACCAACAATAGCCAGTTTTTCATGAGCTATTCGCTCAGCCTCTTCCTTTGAAACGCCAAAATTTTGTGGACCAAAAGCGACATCCTTTAAAACTGTTTCATCAAAAACCTGGCTTTCCGCAAATTGAAAAACAAGACCAACCTTTTTACGAACTTGCTTAATGTCCTTGTCCACCGAATCTGGTGTAATCACAAAATTATCAATATGCACCTGTCCACTGGTTGGCTTAATCAAGCCGTTCATCAGTTGCAATATTGTTGATTTGCCACTGCCAGTGTGCCCAATCAAAGCTGTATAAGAACCATCTTCAATGCTTAAATCGACATCAAAAAGCGCACGCCCTTCAAAAGGTGTGTCCGCTTGATAGGTATAGCTTACATTTTGGAGATGGATTCCCATAATTTCTCTTGTAATTCCTTTTCGCTAAAGTAAGTATCTGGTAATTCAAAACCAGCTTGGTTTAATGAGTCTTTTAAATGCTGAGTAAAGGGAAAGTCAAGGCCCAATAGTTGTAAATCCTTACGAGCAAAAAGTTTGCTAGGAACACTACTTGATTCAACCTGTCCCTTTTTCATGACTAAAACACGATCACTCAAGGCAACTTCATCTAAATCATGTGTGATTGATATCACTGTTATACCATATTGTTCCTTGATCCGTTTGACTGTTTCAATTAAGGCAAGTCTTCCTTCTGGATCAAGCATCGATGTCGCTTCGTCCAAAATAATGATTTTAGGTCTAAGAGCCACAACCCCTGCAATAGCAACACGCTGCTTCTGACCACCTGACAATCGAGCAGGTTCCCTTTGTTTAAAGTCACTCATACCAACCAATTCAAGAGCTTGGTTGACACGATCCTTCATTTCTTGTAAAGGAATGCCCTGATTCTCCAGACCAAAGGCAACATCGTCCTCAACCGTTGCACCCACAAATTGGTTATCTGGATTTTGAAAAACCATACCGATTTGATGCCGTTTTTCCCAAACATTTTCAGGTGTTAATAAATCTCCTAAAATGTAAATCTCACCTGATTCAGCTTCTAATAGCCCGTCAATCAAGCGGACGGTGGTTGATTTTCCAGATCCATTGTGCCCAATAATGGAGAGCCACTCACCCTGTTTCACGTGAAACGAGACGTCTTTAAGCGTGTAATGATCGCTGTCTTGATCGTACTTGAAAGTCAAATTTTTTACTTCAATAATAGCCATTACTTAAAGGTATCCTTAAACAAGAAACTAGCACCCTTGAAATAATCATAGCCCGAATAGAGGGTAAAAAAGAGCGCAACATAGAGGAAAATTTGCCCCAGCAAACTCCAGTGAAAGAGCAGGAAGATAATAGCAAACATCTGCGTAAAGGTTTTAATCTTGCCTGGCATAGCAGCCGCAAGAACCTCACCACCTTGCTCTACCAGAAGCAAGCGTAAGCCAGTTACAGCCAATTCGCGACAGATGATGAGAGAAGCTACCCAGCCCGGAACAAATCCTAGCTCCACTAGCATGATAAAGGCCGACATAACGAGCATCTTATCAGCCAACGGATCCGCAAACTTACCAAAATTAGTCACGACACCCCATTTTCGAGCCAAGTAGCCATCCAAATAATCGGTAAAGCTAGCCACCGCAAAAATAATCCCTGCGATCACATGTGCCCATAAGCTATCCGAAACACTTAAAATTAGAAGAAAAATCGGAATCATGATAATCCTGATAACCGTTAAAAAATTGGGAAAGTTTTCTTTAGTTGTGTATTTTTCAAACATTTTTCACCTCTAGTTAAAGTAAAGAGTCAGTGCAGTCGGTTGAACAGTTATAGATGACAAATCGATATTCTGCCCATTTATTGTCAACTTTAAACCCTTGACGACACCTATAGAAAGAATGACAGAAGGCGTCAACATCTTGTCAATTAAAACGGTTGCTGTCTGTTCCTCAGCAGACAGAGTTATTCCACTTGCTAACTCTGTGTTAGAAACTGCTACCCAACTTTCTGAATCTTTGACAGAAAGTGTCAACTCAATCTTATCAGGTGCCTGATTTACAGTGATAGTCGTAGGGTTTACAGTTGGTGTCAAGGTAATGTCTAACGATTGAGTGTCTTGCGTTTCACTTGTTTCTGTTGGAAATTGAGATGCCTCATCAGTTTTGCTTTCGACTACCTCAGACACAGTTGGCTCTGTTAAAGTTGGCTCATTGTCAACTATGCTTGTCTGTTCGTCACTTTGTTGGTAACTCCAAACAGTATATCCTATAAAGCTGAGAATAACTAAAGAAAGTAGAATCAGTAGAACATCTCCCCAATGCGACTGACCTGAACGACCTAATTTTGACCTGACATATCTTGGTTTATCAGCCCCAACTTCATAAACTCTCAATCGGCTATGTGAGTCAAAAGCATCCATTATCATTTCAACATCAAGTTCTAGAAATTCAGCATACCTAACCAATAGCTTTCTAGCCTGATTATTTCCTGGAATAGTTTCAAATTGGTCTTTCTCTAGTGCTCTGATATAGCGCCTATGCGTTTTCAGGTGGCGATTAGCATCCGAAATACTGATCTGTAAATCCTCACGAGCAGCTTTTAAAACTTGACCAATTGTCAGCTCTGCCATTTATTCCTCCTTCCAAGAAAATCTCAAGTAAAACCTAAAACGTCCAAGATACCATGAAAGTCTAGTGTTTGCATCATCTAAGACACTCTACCCACCAGAACAATCTATATATCTTACTATTCTATCAAAAAACCAACTAAATTTCGAGATTTCATTGAGGAAAAATGATAAAATCCGTCATCTCAGACTTTGCCATAAAATCACGACCAACACTTAAAATATCGTCTAAAGAAATGGAATCCAAAATCTCTGGGAATTCAAACAAATCTTCTTCATCAATCCAAGCATTTACATATTGCATAGCAGTACTTTCCAAATGGTTAAGTGATTTCAAAAATTCACCATACATTTCCTGTTTCACCAAAGTCAAATGGGCTTCATTTAAATCTTCAAGGCTTTCAAATTGATGCAATAACTGACGAATGCGTTTAGACATTGCCATGGGTTCAGAAGTATCCATGGTTAAAATTAAAAATTGATAGGCCTGTGTGATTTCAATTTCCATCTGAAAGGAATCATCAATTTTTCCCTTGTCGTACCAATCCTGATAGGTGGATGAGGTCCACCCAAGTATCATAGCCATCAAAAGCTTGATAGATAATCGGTACTTGAACGTTGACAGGTTTGTAAAGTTTGATTGACTCCTCAGTCCAACTGCCAACTTAGGTCCTGCAACAGAAAATTCCATACTCGATGATGTTAGAACCGGCTGCAACGACATTGCTTGCTTTTCAATAGGGACTTTCTTTCGTGGGCGTCTCCCATTTTGGAAAGCCTCAACACTTGTAGCAACCTCTTCTATGTCAAAATCGCCCATCAATAACAAGACCATATTGGATGGCTGGTAAAAGATATCATAATTCATGACAAGTTCTTTTGAGGTGATTTGTACAATAGACTCAGCTGAACCTGCGATATCTTGAGCTAAAGCCGTGTTAGGATAGAGTTGCCCCAAAACAGACATATATAGCTGATAATCTGGATCATCCTGATACATATTAATTTCTTGAGTGATGATCGCCTTTTCACGATTTATGGATTCTTCCGTAATATTCAATTTACTTGTAAACTGCTGCAAAAGTTCAAGAGCTTTCAGCGCTTGACTAGCTGTCGAAAAATAGTAAACTGTTTGATTGTAGCCTGTAAAGGCATTCACTTCAGAACCCAATTGGGCAAAAATAGTCATTGCATCTGCGCCATTTGGAAGTTCAAATAGTTTATGCTCTAAAAAATGGGCAATACCTGCTGGAAACTGACGTATGAGCTTACGGTTTTTAGGTCTAAAAGCTAGGTCTAACGCACCAAATCGACTGGCAATCAGTCCAATCGTTTCCTGAAATCCAGTCTTTGGTATCAAAACAACCTCTAAGCCATTCTCCAATGTTTGACGATAGGCTGTTTCACCTAATCTAGGGTATTTTGTTTCTTGCAAAGTCATCATCTACCCTCCATAAAGTAAAGCGCCTGTAGCTTAACACTTGCTGCAATTTTTTGCACAGACTCTTTAGTAACTCTTTCAATACCTGTCAACCAGTTGTCAACTGAAAATTCAACATTACTCAAGACCTTACTGCCATATTCTTGTTCAATCAAGTTTACTTGTCGATCTTCTGACAGTCTCACATTATTTGATAAAGCTAATTTAGTCTGATCTAATTCAACTTGACTAAATTGCCCCTTTTTGATAGCTAAAAGTTGGTGATGAACTAACTTCATTGTTCGATTCAAGTGCGTTCTATCAATCCCAGCATATACCTTCAAACAAGCTGTCAAACTGTCAAATTGACTCCCTATTGTGTATGCCAACCCTTCTTTTTCTCTAACGTTGACAAACAATTTAGAATGAGCAAAGCCGCCCAGCAAACCATTCAGAACTATCAAACTAAAATAGTCTTCACTGCCATACTCTGCTGGTGCATAATAAGCCTGTTGTAAGATAGATTGGTTAGCTTTTTTTTGCTCGATTTGTCTAGGGGTAATATTCGAAAAACCTTGATCTATAAAGAATGTCAATCTTGATTTACGATCCTGTAAATTAAAATTTTCTAGTTCCGATGTTACTGAAACGGTGTCAAATTGACCAACAAAGAAAACATCAATACGATCCTGTGTCAACATTCTTTGAAAAGCTCTAAAAGTTGACTGGGGTGACTCTGCTTTGACAAGCTCTACAGTAGCTTGCCTAGGCAGTTGCAATGCTTCTGACTTGTAAAACAGCTGATTGATTCTGAGATTGGCCTGATAAAAATTATCCTCAGTCTCTGTTTCCAGATTGTTTACAAGATTCTCTTGCTCAAGCAAAAATATTTTCTCATCAAAACTGTCTGCTTTCGTCAGTGGCTGAAAAAGGCTTGCTTTTAAAAATGAGAGAATTTCTGAGGTCAAATCCTGCCCCCCGATATAAGCCGGCGCTAAGTAAGAAATATCAATATCTAGAATATGGACAGCTCCTTTTTTGCTGATGGTCGTATCAAAGGTTGCTCCATAAAGACTAGCTAATTTTTGACGAAAAAGCCTTGCATTTGGATAAACTTTATTGGCAGACTCTAAGATATAAGCCGTCATCACACGGCCAGCCAAAGTCTTTTTATCCAACGGCCCAGAAAAACGCATCTTAATCCGCTGGGTTTTATATTTTTGGGTCTCAATAAAATGAAGATGAACACCCTCAGCTAATTTCATAACCACACAACTCTCCATGTCTTTCTAAAATCCTATTATACCCTTTATTGGCTAATTTTGCTGATTTTTTGAGCAGATTCTACGCTAAACACTTGAAATTTTCAAAAGGTGATGTTTGCTATCGCTTTTTGATTAGTTTCCATCATTTACCAAAACTATGGCAACTTTTCATCCAAATGCAACAGAAAATCCGTTGACAAAAAGTAATAATCTCTCCATCCGCTTGTCCTGAGCAAACAGTCTCTCTTTTTATGCTATAATGAACCTTAAGGAGAAAATCATGGACTATAAATTATTTGAAGAATTCATTACCCTGCAAGCTTTGTTGAAAGATTTAGGTATTATCCAAAGTGGGGGTGCTATTAAGAGCTTTCTTGCAGAAGAGACCGTACTTTTAAACGGTGAAGATGAAAAGCGTCGTGGAAAAAAAATTCGGATTGGTGATGTCGTAGAATTGCCAAATCAAGGGATTAGTATTACTCTAGCAAAACCTTCTGTCCAAGAAGTCGCTGAGTATCAGAAGGAGAAAACTGAAAAGGAGCGAGTCGCAGCTATTGTCAAAAACTTAAATAAGAAAGTCAAAAAAGCGAACAAGACTCAAAAAGAAGTTAAGAAAGCGCCAATCCGATTTCCAGGTACCTAATCATGTGGTTAAAATCAATTCATTTACAGAACTACCGCAACTATAAAGAGCAAACTGTCAATTTTCATCCTGGGCTTAATGTTTTTCTAGGCCAAAATGCTCAAGGAAAGACTAATATTTTAGAAGCGATCTACTTTTTATCATTAACACGCAGCCACCGAACACGCTCTGATAAGGATCTAGTTTATTTTTCAAAAAATCAATTTAGTTTATCAGGCCAAGTGGTAAAACAAACTGGAACTATTCCTCTTGAAGTTAGTCTAACGGAAAAAGGACGGGTGACCAAGGTCAATCACCTCAAACAGACACGCTTGGCCAACTATATCGGCCATCTTAATGTCGTTCTCTTTGCTCCTGAGGATTTACAGCTGATTAAAGGAGCTCCAGCATTAAGACGAAAATTCATGGACATGGAGCTAGGGCAAATGAAACCCATTTATCTGTCTGAATTAGCCAGCTATCACCATGTTCTCAAACAGCGCAATACCTACCTCAAGCAAGTTGAAAAGATTGATTTGGATTTTCTAGCTGTTTTGGATGACCAGCTAATCGAATATGGTTCTCGTGTGATTGAACAGCGTCTAGATTTTGTAAAGCAACTTGAAACCTTTAGTCAAGCTAAACATTATGATATTTCCAGTAAAAAAGAAGAACTGAGCCTGTCTTATCAATCTTCATTTGATTTCAAAGACGTTGACACTATCCGTCAAGATTTCCGTAAATCACTTGACGATTCACGTAAACGCGATTTGTTCAAAAAAAATACAGGTGTTGGCCCTCATCGTGATGACTTGAACTTTTTTATCAATGGAATGAATGCTCATTTTGGCAGTCAAGGACAACACCGTAGCCTTGTCTTATCCATCAAACTGGCCGAAATTAATCTGATGGAATCCGTGACGAAAGAAAGCCCTATTCTTCTCCTTGATGATGTCATGAGTGAACTTGACGACATCCGTCAACTAAAACTTCTAGAAACTATCTCAGATAAAACCCAAACCTTTATTACGACCACATCACTAGATCACCTGAAACAATTACCAGAGACCTTGAAGGTATTTCACATTGATAAAGGAATTATCACAACCGACTAGAGGAGCATGCATAGACAACTATGACGGCTTCTCCCCACACCCCAAAAATATATAACGTTGAAGATTACGTATAAAAAGTAATTCCAGCTTCGCTTATTTTTCTAATTTCCTTGCAAGACGCAGTGGTTAGGAGTAAGACTTGTTGGCTATGCCAACTTAGTCTTACCCCTGCACAGTTCATTAGGTGCTTTAGTATCAATGAACAGTCCAATAAAAATTCGATAGACTCCCCAATCACCGTGATTATTTGTTAAACATTAAAATGTAAAAGAGGCTAGGAACTCCAGCCTCTTTTACATTTACAGTAAGTTGACAGCTATTGAACTGAATAGTTCGGTGCCTCATTAGTAATTTGGACATCGTGTGGATGACTTTCTTTAAGACCAGCACCTGACATCTCAATAAACTGCGCATTGTCATGCAGATCCTGAATATTTGCCGCACCAACATAGCCCATACCTGAGCGGATACCTCCAACCATTTGGAACACGATATCAGCAACAGCGCCTTTATAGGCTACACGACCTTCGATCCCTTCTGGAACTAGTTTATTCGCTTCGTTGACAGAACCTTGGAAGTAGCGGTCACTAGAACCCTTCTTCATAGCTGCAATGGAGCCCATACCTCGGTAGGTTTTGAATTTACGACCTTGGAAAATTTCGGTCTCGCCTGGCGCTTCATCCGTACCTGCTAACATTGAACCCAGCATGACTGCATGACCTCCAGCCGCCAAAGCTTTGGCAATATCACCAGAATACTTGATCCCACCATCCGCAATGATCGTCTTACCATACTCACGTGCCACATCAGCCGCATCGTAAATAGCTGTGATCTGAGGAACACCGACACCTGCAACAACACGAGTCGTACAGATAGATCCTGGACCAATCCCTACCTTAACCACATCTACACCGGCTTCATAAAGGGCGCGCGCTCCCTCACCTGTTGCAATATTACCTGCGATCAGTGTCTTATCAGGGAAGGTTTGACGAATTTCAGCAATTTTACGTAAAACTCCTGCAGAATGACCATGAGCTGTATCGATAACAATAGCATCTGCCCCTGCTTCAAAAAGAGCTTGAGCACGTTCAAAAGTGTCAGAAGTCACACCGACAGCACCTGCAACCAAGAGGCGACCAAACTCATCTTTCGCCGCATTTGGAAATTCTATGACTTTTTCAATATCCTTAATGGTAATAAGCCCAGCTAAACGACCATTATCATCCACCAAAGGTAACTTTTCGATACGATGCTTGTGGAGAATCTTTTCAGCTGTTTCCAAATCTGTTCCGATAGGAGCTGTAACCAAGTTTTCCTTGGTCATATTAGCCGAAATTGGCTGGGTATAATCAGAAATAAAACGCATATCACGGTTCGTAATGATACCAACCAATTTACGATTTTCCATCGTCTCCACAATTGGCACACCTGAGATACGGTAGCTTGCCATCAAGTTTTCAGCCTCTTCAACTGGCGCGTCTGGTGTTAAAAAAAATGGGTCAATGATAACACCGTTCTCAGACCGTTTTACCTTGCGCACTTCAGCTGCCTGCGCTTCGATAGACATATTTTTGTGGATGATCCCAAGACCACCTGCACGAGCCATAGCAATCGCCATTTGACTCTCAGTCACCGTGTCCATAGCAGCTGACAAAATCGGAATATTCAAGGTCAAATTAGGAGCGAGCTGTGTTTTTAAATCAATTTCATTCGGTAAGACATGACTTTCTGCAGGGATGAGTAGGACATCATCAAAAGTAAACCCTTTTTTCAAGAACTTTGTTTCCCAATTTGACATTTCAATAAACCTCTTTTCTAGTATTTCCTAATGAAAAATTTTTGGATTGATAATATCATAACATTATCAATTTTTTTGTCAACCCAAAATACGGAAAAAGGGAGGACGACAAAATCAGAATTTCATCAAATCGATTTTGCCATCTCCCTCCCTAAGGATGATAGACTTATAAAAACCTATTAAAACCAATCACTTATTGCGCAAACCTGTGTTTACAACTCGACACTTTCGGAGTTCTTTTCTCCACTCCCAAATTTTGAGAAATGCACAATTGAAATAGTTTACTTTCTCTATTAGTCAGGTATTATTTAAAATAATTGATACCCATAGCCGTTTTGACCTCATCAAGGGTCTGAGCTGCAACATTTCTTGCTTTATCGCTACCTTTTGCCAGCATATTGTAAACTTCCCCCATATCCTTAGCAAACTCCAAACGGCGCTTACGAATAGGAACCAGTTCACGCTCAAGAATTTCCAAGAGATAGCGCTTGGTCTTAACATCACCAAGCCCGCCTCGTTGATAGTGTTCTTTCATTTCCGCAATTGTTACCTGATCTTCCTCACGACCAAAGACATCCAAATAAGTAAACACCATATTTCCTTCGATTTTACCTGGATCTTCCACGCGGATATGGTTCGGATCCGTATACATAGACATGACCTTTTTTTGCACCGTGTCAACATCGTCTGATAAGTAAATACCATTACCAAGAGACTTGGACATCTTAGCATTGCCATCTAACCCTGGTAGGCGACCTTCTGTTTCTGTCTTTGGAAACAGACCTTCTGGCTCAACCAGAACATCCGTTTGATAAGTATAGTTAAAAGAGCGAACAATCTCTCTGGTCTGCTCAATCATCGGTTTTTGGTCATTTCCAACCGGGACAAGATTAGCCTTAAAGGCTGTAATATCTGCCGCTTGAGAGACTGGGTAGACTAGAAAACCTGACGGGATAGACTCTCCAAAGCCTTTTTGACCAATCTCTGTCTTAACTGTCGGATTGCGTTCCAAACGTGCAACAGACACCAAATTCATGTAGTACATCGTTAGCTCTGCTAACTCAGGAATCTGACTTTGGATAAAAATAGTGACCTGCTCTGGATCAAGACCGACGGACAGATAATCAAGGGCTACATTACCAATTGATTCGTAAATACTTTGCGATTCTTTGGCATGGTCTGTCAAGGCCTGCTGGTCAGCTAAAAAGACAAACATATCATACTTATTTTCATTCTGTAAAAGAATACGGTTTTTAAGGCTACCAATATAGTGGCCAAGATGTAATTTGCCAGTCGGGCGGTCTCCTGTTAGGATGACAGGTTTAGTCATAACAAATGCTCCTTCTTTCAATTAGGTCTATTATACCATTTTTCTTAAAACTGGCGATAGGCTTGGTAGGATTATTTGAAAAAAATCCCCTTTTCCTGTAGAATAAAGAGACTACAATATTTAGGAGAATCACTTTGCTTACAGTTTCAGATGTTTCACTTCGTTTCAGCGATCGTAAACTTTTCGATGATGTCAACATCAAGTTTACAGCTGGCAATACCTATGGTTTGATCGGTGCCAACGGTGCTGGTAAATCTACCTTTTTAAAAATCTTAGCAGGCGATATTGAACCAACAACTGGCCATATTTCTCTCGGTCCAGATGAGCGCTTGTCAGTCCTTCGTCAAAACCATTTTGATTACGAAGATGAGCGTGTCATTGATGTTGTCATCATGGGGAATGAGCAGCTTTACAATGTTATGAAAGAAAAAGATGCTATCTACATGAAGGAAGACTTTTCTGAAGAAGATGGGGTTCGTGCAGCAGAATTAGAAGGCACCTTTGCAGAATTAGGCGGTTGGGAAGCTGAATCCGAAGCCTCACAACTTTTACAAAACCTCAATATTCCAGAAGATGCTCACTATCAAAATATGAGCGAATTGACCAACGGTGAAAAAGTTAAAGTCCTCTTGGCTAAAGCCCTCTTTGGCCAACCAGATGTCCTGCTTCTTGACGAGCCGACCAACGGTCTTGACATTCAGTCCATCTCTTGGTTGGAAGACTTCTTGATTGACTTTGAAAATACCGTTATCGTTGTCTCCCACGACCGTCACTTCTTGAACAAAGTGTGCACGCACATGGCTGATCTTGATTTTGGTAAAATCAAACTTTTTGTCGGTAACTATGACTTCTGGAAAGAGTCTTCTGAGTTGGCAGCACGTTTACAGGCTGATCGCAATGCCAAAGCTGAAGAAAAAATCAAGCAACTCCAAGAATTTGTGGCTCGCTTCTCAGCTAATGCTTCAAAATCTAAACAAGCAACTTCCCGTAAAAAGATGCTTGACAAGATTGAATTAGAAGAAATCGTGCCATCAAGCCGTAAGTATCCATTTATCAACTTTAAATCAGAGCGCGAGATTGGTAATGATCTCTTGACAGTTGAAAATCTCTCTGTCAAAATTGACGGGGAGATAGTCATTGACAACATCAGCTTTATTCTTCGTCCAGGTGACAAAACAGCTCTGATTGGCCAAAACGATATTCAGACAACAGCCCTTATTCGTGCCTTAGTTGGAGATATTGACTACGAAGGAACTGTCAAGTGGGGTGTGACAACGTCACAATCTTACTTGCCAAAAGACAATAGTAAAGACTTTGAAAGTGATGAAACTATTCTTGACTGGCTTCGCCAATTTGCTAGCAAAGGTGAAGATGACAATACCTTCTTGCGAGGTTTCCTCGGACGTATGCTATTTTCTGGTGAGGATGTTAACAAGCCTGTCAACGTCTTGTCAGGTGGCGAGAAAGTGCGCGTGATGCTCTCTAAACTCATGCTCCTCAAATCTAATGTGCTTATTTTGGATGATCCAACCAATCACTTGGACTTGGAATCTATTTCAAGCCTTAACGATGGGCTCAAGGCTTTCAAAGAGTCTATTATCTTTGCCAGCCACGATCATGAATTTATCCAAACTTTAGCCAATCATATTATCATTATCTCTAAGAACGGCGTTATCGACCGTATTGATGAGACTTACGACGAATTCTTGGAAAATGCTGAAGTTCAAGCAAAAGTCCAAGAACTTTGGACTCAATAAGCTTAAGAGACTGAGGAAAAAAACTCAGTCTCGTTTCTTTTATAGTTTGAACAGATTGACACAGTAGTTATTGGGTTTGTAGAATGAATCCGGAACACCCGAACCTAGGAATAAAAGAATAAGGATAGTCGATTTCAGTGAAATCACAGCCTCTGTATCACTCCCTTTTTCGCATTTCTCTAAGTTTTCTGATACAATAACATTATGAAACGTGTCCAAAAAAGAAAGATTCAAAACAGAAAATTATTTTTAGCCTGCAGTTTGTCTTTCCTTATTCCTGTTACTGTCATTATAACTCTTCTAGCCTTAAAAGGGATCTACCCTGGGAGTGATCGAACAATTCTAGCCAGTGATGGTTTCCATCAGTATGCTATTTTTCATACAACCTTGCGAAATATTCTTCACGGTGACGGTAGTATCTTCTTTACGTTTACTAGCGGCCTAGGACTCAATTTCTATGCTTTAAGCAGCTATTATTTAGGCAGTTTCTTGTCTCCTTTAGCCTATTTTTTCACCTTAGAGACCATGCCAGATGCTCTTTATTTCATGACAATTATGAAATTTGGGTTGATCGGTCTATCAACTTTTTTAAGTTTACAACACATTTACTGTAAACTTGACAACAGATTGACACTTCTTTTATCTTCCTCTTTCTCTTTGATGAGTTTTTCAACTTCACAACTTGAAATCACTATGTGGCTAGATGTTTTCATCATAGCTCCAATAATTATCTGGGGAATGAGCCGATTTATCAAAGAAGAAGGAAGAGGACTTTATTTCACAAGTCTGACACTCCTCTTTATCCAAAATTACTATTTTGGTTTTATGATGGCTATTTTTCTGACGCTTTGGTATATTGTTCAGTTGTCTTGGAATTTTAAGGAGCGTATTAAAACCTTTTTTGACTTTACAATTGTGTCAATATTATCTGCTATCACTAGCTTAATCATGATTTTGCCAGCTGTTCTTGATTTACAAACACACGGAGAAACACTGACACAAATTAATCAATTGCAAACCGATGATTCTTGGTGGCTAGATTTATTTGCTAAAAATCTCGTCGGATCTTACGATACCACAAAATTTGGCGCTGTTCCAATGATTTATGTCGGTTTGTTACCGCTCATTTTAGCATTGACATTCTTTTTTATCAAAGGAATTAAGAAAAGAGTTAAACTCGCTTACCTTACTCTTATTAGTTTTCTGACGATTAGTTTTTATCTGGAGCCACTGGATCTTCTCTGGCAGGGCATGCACGCGCCTAATATGTTTTTGCACCGTTACGCGTGGCTATGGTCTCTCCTTATCATCCTCATGGCAGCAGAAGTTTTGTCTAGGCTTAACCTACTAACTTGGAAATCCTTTGTTATTCCCTCATTGATTGTCATTTCAGGCTTTGTCCTAACTTTTGTTTACAGGGCTCACTATGAATACTTAGAACCGATTCACTTTATTTTGACAGCTGAGTTTTTAGGAACTTATTGTGTCATAGCTCTCTTTAGTAAAAAATTGGCCAGTAAACAACTCGTTTACAGTCTCCTCTTTTTCAGTATCTTTGAATTATCTTTAAATGCTTATTATCAAATTTCAGGGATTGAAAATGAGTGGCATTTTCCTAGCCGTGAAAGTTATAATAAAGACTTGACAGATATTGTCAACTTAGTTGACAACACAAAGCTTGAAAATGACACATTCTTTAGAACAGAGCGTTTGTTGACACATACTGGGAACGACAGTATGAAGTTCAATTATAATGGTATCTCTCAATTCTCATCAATTCGTAACCGTTCTTCAAGCCAACTTTTAGACAAACTAGGCTTTAAATCATCTGGCACCAATCTCAATCTTCGATATCAAAACAATACTCTTCTCATGGATATGCTTTTTGGTATTAAGTACAATTTAGCTAAAACAATGCCTGGTAAGTATGGATTTACTATGGTGGAGCAATCACATCAAATGCAGATTCATGAAAATAGCCATAGTGCCTCTCTAGGTATTTTGTCAACTCAACCTTACCAAGATGTTCCTCTTAGCGATTTGAGTCTTGACAATCAAACCGCTGTTATCAATAAATTGACAGGGCTTGATCTGACTTATTATAATCATTTAACTCCTGTATCTATTTCCAATTTGGATTTGAAAGCTATTCAACCGGCTATTATCGCAGATTCAAGTCAACTTCAATCAGATTTCGCTAGTGCTCAGTTTGAAGTCACTACAGACAGAGATAGCCAAATTTATCTCAGTCTTGCAGGATTAACAATGACCAATGACGACTATAATGACATTCAAATTATTGTTAATCAAAAGCTTTATAATTACACCATTGACGACAGTCATCCCCTCTTTGACTTAGGATTTTTTACTGCTAATCAAACTCTGGATGTGCGCTTGATTTTTCCAAATCAAAAAAAGATAACCTTTGATGATTTTCAGGTACTAGCTTTGGATATTAACCACTTCCTAGCAGCCAGTGAAGTCTTAACCCATCAAAATGTACATACTAAAGTTTCAAAAAACCAGGTCAAAACAAGTTACGTCACAGAGAAGGATACCTCAATTATTTATACTCTCCCTTACGATAAAGGCTGGACTGCAACTGTCAATGGCAAAAAAACACCTATCGAGCCTTTTCAAAAAGGATTAATGAAAATTGCAGTTCCTAAAGGAAAAGGGGAAATTGTTCTGACCTTTGTTCCAAATGGATTGGTAGAAGGCAGTATTGCATTTGTAGTAGGAATAGCTCTATTTTTTATTTATGATTATTCTAAAAGAGTTAGGAAAACCACGATATCATCTACAAGGTAACATGTTATCTTAAAATACTGTAGGATCCCTCTAAAAATTTAGAATTTTTAGAGGGGTCTCGTTAAATATTTTGCATTCACAGGGTTTTAATGTATGTAAAATAACTGTCTGAGATATTTTTTCATACCCTCAAGAGGCTAACTTCATTTTAGAACTTTCAAAATCAAAATAACACGTGAAAAAAGTAAAAAAGTTAAGCAAAAGTATTGACATGATTATTAATCTGAGATATAATGAATCTTGTCTTGTTAAGACACCTCTAGAATGGTCCGTTGGTCAAGGGGTTAAGACACCGCCTTTTCACGGCGGTAACACGGGTTCGAATCCCGTACGGACTATAAGAAATTATTCCGCCATAGCTCAGTTGGTAGAGCGCATGACTGTTAATCATGATGTCACAGGTTCGAGCCCTGTTGGCGGAGTAAGTAGACAGGTGAAACGCTGATTAATCAGCGTTTTTTAGTTTGTTTTCTCTGCTTGATTCTTATTTTGATTGGAAAATGTCAGTAAAAAACGAGATCACAGTAATTTTTTAGACACGAAGTGACAATCTTCAAAGGAATTTCACAATTATCTTGACATCTTAACCTATTTTTTGTTAAACTGAATAGAGTTACTAGAGGTCTCATAGCTCAGCTGGATAGAGCATTCGCCTTCTAAGCGAACGGTCGCAGGTTCGAATCCTGCTGGGATCAAAATGATGACCACCCGTTAATGCGGGTGGTTTATTTGTGTTGCACTTCATAGATGCGAGACAGACTTAAAATCATAGAGTTAAAAAGAGACCAGAATAGACCACCATGTTGGCTTCGTCCTCACCCAAAAAACATGTAATCTTTGAAGATTATGTATAAAGTCCTAGTCTCTTTACAAAATTAAATTATTAGTCTAACAGACGAGACGAGGTTAGAACAAAAACCTTACCTTAAAAATAAAGATAGAGTTTCTGCTTCTGATAATCAATCATTGTTCGTCTTTTCTTTTTTATTTTAGCAGTGAGAATGACTTTATGGCGCAGAATTTTTAACATTAAAATCTTTTTTTATACTAATCTTCAATGGTTCCTTACTTTTGCGGGTGAGGTCCCTCTTTTTCATTGATTAACCAATAATTCAAAAGTAAGACTGGTATAATGGCAAGGTATAAGGCATATTCTTCAAAATGACTGGTAACATAGGTTGAAATAATAATTCCCACAACAAAACTGAGGATGACACCATAAACCAGTAAACCTTCTTTTTTAAACTGCCTATTCTTTTCAAGAAAACCTTTAGACAATAAATGAGCTGCATTTTTGATATTTCCAGTCATCATGACATTACCATAGGGAGCTCCGCGTAAGCGTTTAAAAGTATCTACCTGAATCGATGCAAAAAAACTCAAACCAGTAATAGTCAAAGTAGGAGGTAAATGATTAGCAGTTAAAGCGGTAAGAACGAGAATGATTAACATCATGTGGCTTCCAAAAGCATGCCATCTCAAATTAGAGACAGTAATGTGCCTGCGAATGGCATAATTGAACCACTGACCAAAACTAAAAACAAGTAACGGAACGGCGTAATCAAAGACGCGTACCCAATTTTGCTCAGCCAAAGCCATTGCAAAATAAATCAAATTTCCTGTCTGAACCGCAGCAAATCGCTGTCCTTGTGTGTGAAAAGTATAAGCATCAATGTAACCACTGACAAAGGTTAAAAGCGTTGCTACTCTAAATCCCTCATAGAGACGATATTTTTTTCTTTTCATCTTTGTTTCCCGTGAAACTTTTTTTACCATTTTATCATACTTTTTCGAAAATGGTTGACTTGTGTTACAATTAAACTATGAAAATTAAAATCATAACTGTTGGAAAAATCAAAGAAAAATACCTCAAAGACGGCATTGCAGAGTATAGCAAACGCCTCAGTCGCTTTTGTAAATTAGAGATGATCGAACTTCCTGATGAGAAGACTCCTGATCGGGCAAGTGAAGCTGAAAACCAGCAAATTCTAGCCAAAGAAGGCCAACGCATCTTAGGAAAAATCGATAAGCGTGAATTTGTTATTGCTCTAGCTATTGAAGGTAAACAATTTCCTTCTGAACAATTTAGTCATTTAATGGATGAGAAAACGAGTCAAGGATTTTCAACTCTGACCTTTATCATCGGTGGTAGTCTAGGTCTCACCCCAGAAGTCAAGTCACAAGCTAATCTCCTTATGAGCTTTGGCCAACTGACCCTTCCTCATCAGCTCATGAAACTGGTCCTAATCGAGCAAATTTATCGAAGCTTCATGATTCAGCAGGGAAGTCCATATCACAAATAATTTTTAAGTTTTTCTTAAGGTGCTAGCTATATAATTTCGTCAAAAGTTTGAAATTAAGTGGAAATGGAGTTATTATTATGAAAAATAGTATGAAAAAATTATTACATATTTTATTGATTCTACTTGTAGGATTTATCGGTGGTACTTTAGGCGTAGTAACCATGCAAAAATTTGGAAATTCCTCTGCGGTTACTAACAGCACAACAACTACATCAACAAAGAATGGAACTACAACTAGTAATGTCACCTATAACAATACAACCTCTGTCTCAGAAGCTGTTGATAAGGTAAAAAATGCCGTTGTTTCTGTCATCAATTATCAAACCTCTAATAACAATTCAAGGAATCCTTACAGTATTTTTGGTGATAATAACAATAGTGGTGAATTAGCTGTTGCTGGTGAGGGATCTGGTGTTATTTACAAAAAAGAAGGGAACTCTGCTTACCTAGTTACCAATACTCACGTCGTTGCTGGCGCTGAACAAATTGAAATCAAATTAGCTGATGGTAACACTGTAAAAGGAACTCTAGTTGGATCAGACACCTATTCTGATATTTCTGTCGTTAAAATTGACGCTTCTGTAGTCACTACTGTTGCTGAATTTGGAAACTCTGACAGCCTTAATGTAGGTGAAGTAGCGATCGCTATCGGTAGCCCACTAGGAACCGAATATGCTAACTCAGTCACCCAAGGTATCGTGTCTAGTCTTAGCCGAACTGTCACATCCAAAGCTGAAGATGGTCAAACTATCTCAACTAATGCTATCCAAACAGATGCTGCCATCAACCCTGGTAATTCAGGTGGACCACTGATTAACATCCAAGGTCAAGTCATCGGTATCACTTCAAGTAAGATTACATCTAGCTCAGCATCACTTTCTTCCAGTGTTTCCGTTGAAGGTATGGGATTTGCCATTCCAGCAAACGATGCTGTTGCTATCATAGCGCAATTAGAAAAAAATGGTAAGGTTGAACGCCCTGCTTTAGGCATCCAAATGGCCAGCCTCAGTAACTTATCTGCTACAGATATTGCACGTCTAAATGTCCCTAAAGACTTAACTGCTGGTATCGTTGTTGTTTCTGTTCACTCTGGTCTTTCTGCTGACGGTCGTCTTAAAGCTTACGATATCATCACTAAAATTGATGGCAAAACGATTGAATCAAGCAGTGATTTGCAAAGTGCCCTTTATTCTAAGAACATTGGAGACACTATTACAGTGACTTTCTATCGAGATGGAAAAGAACAAACAACAGATATTCAATTGAGCAGCTCAACAGACGATTTACAATAATGTCAACCTAATCTCCCAAGTGATTGTATTCACTGGGAGATTTACTTTACACGCAAAATATATTATGATAGAGCTATGAATGAAACATTTGCAATCATAAACATTAAAGATATTCAAACCAATCCCTATCAGCCACGTCAGCATTTTGAACCAGAAAAGTTAAGTGAGCTAGCTCAGTCGATTCGTGAAAATGGGATTATTCAACCCTTAATTGTCCGTAAATCAGCCATTGTTGGCTATGAACTCATGGCTGGGGAAAGACGTTTACGTGCTAGTCAGTTGGCAGGTTTAGAAAAAGTTCCTGCTATCATCAAGGAACTGTCAGACCATGACATGATGACTCAGGCTATCATTGAAAATCTGCAGCGTCATGACCTTAACCCTATTGAAGAAGCGCGTGCTTACAAACGATTGATGGACAAGGGAAATACCCATGAAGTCATCGCTCAAACCGTGGGTAAATCACGTCCTTATATCAGTAACAGTGTTAGGCTACTTAACCTTTCTGACACTGTTTTAGATGCTGTTGAAAAGGGGCAAATCTCTCAAGCTCATGCTAGAACCTTGCTTTCCTTAGAAGATTCGATCAGTCAAGAGCAGTGGCTGGAAAAAATTATCAACCAAAATATTAGCGTACGAAAGCTAGAACAGCTTCTTCAACCTCCCCAATCAAAAGAAAATCGTAAAACCACTGATCTTTTTTCTCAAAATGCAGCAAAGAAACTCAGCCAACAACTAGGGACAAAAGTGACTATTTCAGAAAAAAAGGGTAGTGGCTCTATTAAAATTCAATTTTCATCCCTTGAGGAATTCGAACGACTTATGCACATGTTCAAATAAACCTGTGTATTCTTAAAAATCTATTCTCAGATTTATCCACAAGTTAATCCTCTTTTAAAAACGATAAAAAGTGTTTTCCATTGACTTATTCACAAGTTGTGGAAAACTTTTTTCCATATTGTGGACATTTATCAACAAGTTGTGGAAAACTCTAGCAAAATATGATAAAATGAGAAGACATGACTTAAGAAGCAAGGAGGAAAAGGTGGTGCAAGAAGAACAGTTTTGGCAACGTGTCCAGGAACTGGCCCAAAAATTTTTAAAGCAAGCTACCTACGACTATTATGTATCTCAAGCAAGACTCGTAAAAGTCGAAAATGAAACAGCTACAATCCAGCTTGATTTGCCTTTGAAACAACTTTTCTGGGATACCAGCCTTCAACCGATGCTGATACAAGCTGGTTTTGAAATCTTTGAATTTGAGATGAAAGTTGCTTATGTTTTTTCAGATCAAGCTACTCCTCAAATAGCGCAAAGTCTTGAAGAACCGAAGCGAGATATGACTTATCCACAGGATGCTGAAACTCAGCTAAAAGAAAGTCATCAAATTCAAGATAAGCCTGATGTTAATCCTAAATATACCTTTGATAATTTTGTCCAAGGTGAAGGTAATCGTTGGGCCTTTGCTGCAGCCTCAGCAGTTTCTGAATCGCCAGGTACTGCTTATAACCCTCTCTTTATCTGGGGAGGCTCAGGTCTTGGAAAAACCCATCTCTTAAACGCTATCGGCAACAAGGTTCTTGCAGACAACCCAAGAGCTCGGATTAGATACATCACCACAGATAATTTTATCAATGAATATATTTCCCATATTCGTCTGAACTCCATGGACGAACTCAAGGAAAAATTCCGTAATCTAGATGTCCTACTCATTGATGATATCCAATCTCTAGCCCAAAAAAAATCAACTCAGGAAGAATTTTTTAATACTTTCAATGCCCTCTACGACAATAAAAAGCAAATAGTTCTGACTAGCGATCGCACACCAAGTCAGTTGGATGGACTGGAAGAACGTTTGGTCACGCGCTTCAACTGGGGACTTCCTGTTGACATTACACCACCTGATTTTGAAACTCGGGTTGCTATTTTGAATCAAAAAATTCAAGAATATAGTCATCTAACTTTCAAACAAGAAACCATTGAATATTTGGCCAATCACTTCAATTCCAATGTTCGCGAACTAGAAGGCGCACTCAAGAATATCAGTCTTGTTGCTAATGTCAAACAAGTTGATACCATCACCGTTGACTTGGCTGTTGAAGCTCTTCGATCACGAACACAGACACCTGCTAGTATGACCGTTATTCCAATTGATAAAATTCAGCATGAAGTTGGTCAATTCTACGGTGTCAGCGTTAAAGAGATTAAGGGGACAAAGCGAGTGCAAAATATTGTCCAAGCCAGACAAGTGGCCATGTATCTGGCGCGTGAGTTAACGGATAACTCGCTACCCAAAATTGGCAAGGAGTTTGGTAATCGAGACCATTCAACTGTTCTCCATGCCTACAATAAAATCAAAAGCGCTCTGGCCAAAGATGATAATTTAGCAATCGAACTTCAAACGATTCGTGGAAAAATCAGATAGGTTTGTGTATAAAAATCTAACTGATCCACAGGTTGTGAACAAGTTTTAAATCTTATGGGTACTAGCTTACAACTATTTTTCCACTCTTTCCACAGAGCCTACTACTTCTACTAAACTTAATGATCTATAATAATAAAAGGAGTTTTCTGAATGATTCACTTTTCCATTAACAAAACTTATTTCCTACAAACTTTAAATACGACTAAACGTGCTATTAGCCATAAAAATGCAATACCTATCTTATCTACTGTTAAAATTGATGTCACGCAAGAAGGCATAACATTGACAGGATCTAATGGTCAAATTTCGATTGAAAATTTTATTACCTCAAAAGAAGAAAATGCTGGTCTGTTAATTACTGACACAGGATCGATTTTGCTTGAAGCAACTTTCTTTATCAATGTTGTTTCAAGCCTTCCTGATGTGACTTTGGATTTTAAAGAAATTGAAAAAAACCAAATTGTTTTAACCAGTGGCAAATCTGAAATTACTCTTAAAGGTAAAGATTCTGAGCAATATCCTCGCTTGCAGGATATGCAAACAGAAAATCCATTGATACTTGAAACCAAAGTGCTTAAAGACGTTATTAACGAAACAGCCTTTGCAGCGAGCTTGCAAGAAAGTCGCCCTATTTTGACGGGTGTTCATTTGGTGCTTTCAGACAATCAGTTTCTCAAGACTGTGGCTACAGATTCTCATCGTCTCAGTCAGCGTAAACTTTCTTTGGAGAAAAAATCCGATAATTTTGACGTTGTTATTCCAAGTCGTTCTCTACGCGAATTCTCAGCTGTTTTTACAGACGATATTGAAACAATCGAGATATTCTTCTCCAACAACCAAATCCTCTTTAGAAGTGAAAATATTAGCTTCTACACACGTCTTCTTGAAGGAAATTACCCAGATACGGATCGTCTGATTCCAATAGATTTTAATACTGTGATTATTTTTGACCGTGATCGTCTGCGTTCAGCGATGGAACGTGCTCGTATTTTGTCTAACGCAACGCAAAATGGTACTGTAAAACTGGAAGTCGCATCAGGTTTGGTGAGTGCTCACGTTAATTCTCCAGAAGTCGGTCAAGTGCATGAAGAGCTTGAAGTAGTTAACTTATCAGGTGAAGATTTGACCATTAGCTTTAATCCTACTTATTTGATTGATGCCTTAAAAGCTATGGACAGTGAGCAGGTAACTGTTTCCTTTATCTCAGCTGTTCGTCCATTCACTTTGGTACCTTCAGAAGATCAGGAAGAATTTATCCAGCTAATCACACCAGTTCGCACTAATTAAAGAACTTAGGAGAGTGAGACAGATAGCCATTGTGGTTACTTGTCTCAGCCTCTTTTTGCTGTAATGGAGGATAAACCATGTACGTATTAGGTACTCTTGTTGAAATGAAAAAGCCCCACGCCTGTACCATCAAATCAACAGGTAAGAAAGCCAATTGTTGGGAAATTACCAGACTTGGCGCTGATATCAAAATCAAATGCACCAATTGTGACCATATTGTCATGATGAGCCGATATGAGTTTGAGAAGAAGATGAAAAAGGTTGTGCAACCGTAAAAAGCCGAACAAATTAAGCTTTTAGCCCTAAATGTAACCTCTAATTGACAAGGTTTTACAGGATTTCAATGGAGTGTTGCTAGCAAAAAAAGAAAAAATTGACTAGGATAAAGCTGAAAGGAGGGGAAAATATGTTAGCTATTTCAAAACAAATTAAAAAATACCGCATGGAAAGAGGCATGACTCAGGAAGAGCTAGCAGAGCAACTTTTTATCTCCCGTCAGGCTATTTCGAAGTGGGAAAAAGGCGAAGCTAATCCTGACTTGGATAACACAGTTAAGCTAGCGGCTATTTTTGAAGTCAGTTTGGATGATCTGGTTTTGGAGCATAAAATAACAGAAGAAAATCAAACTCATTTTGATCATTTTATCTACAATCCAAATACTGGGGAGTATGAAAAACACCGTGTTCAGAAAATGACCAATTTTTATGATTTTGTTGCTCGGTTTTGGCCATTACTCTTGATTTTACTGTGGGGCTTGTCTCATTTTATATACAGCATTATCAAATTGTTTGTATAGTAGGGAAGAATGATGACAAAACATCTAATTTCCGTTAGAATAAAGGCCGTTTTTAGATTATCTATTGATTGTAGTCTATCTTCTATGTTTATTGGTCCTCACTTTATATTTTTAGGAAAAATTCCAGAATTTAGCATGTTCTAATTACAGTTGATTGCTAGTTTCATCCCTGTCTTACCCATTATTTTTGGATTTACTTATATGGATTTTTATGGAAGACCTTTTGGAAAAAGGAAGTTTGGATTGGTGGTGCGTTATCAGAAAATAGTCTTCTTCGCAGTTTTAATCAGAAATCTATTTAAATTTTTACCTTGGCAATTAGGACATATCGGAAATCATTGGGGTTTACACAGAGTTTACAAATCTGACAGGACATGTCTGTACTTGCTTAAGTGTTATGCTGGCTATGTTTTTTTGGAAAGAATGAGCGTCATTTAGGAGATTTATTGGCTGGAATTCAAAAAATGAGGAGCAACCCAAGGAAACCTTTAAAATCAACTTTTTAGACGCTTGATGCAATTCTCAGTTGCGTCCGAAAGTGCTGGTTTTCCACAGAAAACTCTTTTATAATAGACTTAGAAAATGAAAGGAGGTCTGTGTTATGACCATGTTTGCTCATCAACTAAAGAAATTTCGTACAGCTAAAAATCTCTCTCAGGAAGACTTAGCAGAACAACTTTATATCTCTCGCCAATCCATTTCCAAATGGGAAAATGGTGATGCCACACCAGATATGGAAAATTTGACCAAGCTAGCTCAAATCTTTCAAGTTAGTTTAGATGAATTAGTCTTGGGGCAACAACCAGAAGTCAGAGTGGAGCGAGTGGTTGAAACAGTGGAATCAAAAGCCCCAATGAATGCTTGGGAATTTTTTGCAAATTATTGGTGGCTGGTATTTCCTGTTGGCGCCTTTTTATACGGTCTATTTGCTGCAGCAATGAAAGTTTTACAGATGTATGGTTAATTTATAAAAGTCTGCTGTAGGGTAGGCTTTTTTCCATGTTTTTATGTTATAATAATCAATGATTGAATTGAGAATGGAGAAATACTAAAATATGGCTTTAACAGCAGGTATTGTCGGTTTACCAAACGTTGGGAAATCAACCCTATTTAACGCGATTACAAAAGCTGGTGCAGAGGCAGCCAACTACCCATTTGCAACCATTGATCCCAATGTCGGTATGGTTGAGGTGCCTGACGAGCGCTTGCAGAAAATTACAGAACTTATCAAACCTAAAAAAACTGTCCCAACAACTTTTGAATTTACCGATATTGCAGGTATTGTAAAAGGCGCTTCAAAAGGTGAAGGGCTTGGAAATAAATTCTTGGCCAACATCCGTGAAGTAGATGCGATTGTCCATGTCGTTCGTGCCTTTGATGATGAAAATGTTATGCGGGAGCAGGGGCGTGAATCAGACTTTGTTGATCCGATGGCTGATATTGAAACCATTAATTTAGAGTTGATCTTAGCTGATTTGGAGAGTGTCAACAAGCGTTATACGCGTGTGGAAAAAATGGCGCGTACGCAAAAAGACAAGGATTCCCTAGCAGAATTTGCTGTTCTACAAAAAATTAAACCGGTTCTTGAAGATGGAAAATCGGCTCGTACAGTAGACTTTACAGATGATGAGCAAAAAGTTGTCAAGCAACTCTTTCTCTTAACCACAAAGCCAGTCCTCTATGTGGCCAATGTCGATGAAGACAAGGTTGCTGAGCCAGATGATATTTCTTATGTTCAGCAAATCCGTGACTTTGCAGCCACAGAAAATGCAGAGGTCGTTGTCATCTCAGCGCGTGCGGAAGAAGAAATCTCAGAACTTGACGATGAGGACAAGGTAGAATTCTTAGAAGCTATCGGTTTGACGGAATCTGGTGTGGATAAGTTAACCCGTGCAGCTTATCATTTACTGGGACTGGGCACCTACTTTACAGCTGGTGAAAAAGAGGTTCGTGCTTGGACCTTTAAACGAGGCATTAAGGCGCCACAAGCTGCAGGTATTATCCATTCAGATTTTGAAAAAGGTTTTATCCGTGCTGTGACGATGTCCTACGAGGATCTCATGCAATACGGTAGCGAAAAGGCAGTCAAGGAAGCAGGGCGCTTGCGTGAGGAAGGAAAAGAATACATTGTCCAAGATGGCGATATTATGGAATTCCGCTTTAATGTTTAAGAGAAAGTGCTAACCTGCAAAGGAATTTTGTCTCGGAGATGACGCTTGGATACGTTAACTAGGAGAATGCTTGTCATTTCAATAGTTTAGTATGGTTTCTGTAAAACTCCTAATACGTATACTTTCCCCGCACAGTTACGGTGGTAACACTGGTTTGTTACCACCTATGCGATAGCTGTGCGAAACGATTGGAGACAGCGAACCGCTGAGCAGGGGTCTAATATATTAAATCCTAATCAGCAGTGGTTCATTGACGCTAAAGCACCTAATGATCTTTGCAGGAGTAAGACTAAGTTGGCATGGCCAACAAGTCTTACTCCCAACCACTGCGCTGAGAGGTTTACGCAAACGATGAGATGAGATGAGAGGTGAGGTTGGCCTTTTTCCCAGCCTCCTTATTGACAATTTCAACTGTCTCCAGATGGTTTAGATCTGTGGGGATGGGACACTAAAATCGATTTCTTCGAAATTTCGGTTTTTGTTCCACTCCCCCTTTTGGCGTTTACACATCTGTAAAGAAAGAGGAAATAATGACAAAAATGATTGTTGGCCTAGGAAATCCTGGCTCCAAATACCACGAAACACGTCATAATATTGGCTTTATGCTAGTTGATAAGATGGCTCAAGCTGCTAATGAGACATTTACAGAGGATAAGGTTTTTAAGGCAGAAATCGCAACAACACGCTTATATGGGGAAAAAATCTTCTTAGTTAAACCAACCACCTTTATGAATAAATCAGGAGAAGCAGTGTATGCTCTTTTAACCTATTTTGGTCTGGATATAGAGGATCTAATTGTCATCTATGATGACTTGGATATGGAAGTTGGTAAAGTTCGCTTCCGTCAAAAAGGTTCTGCTGGTGGCCATAATGGTATCAAATCAATTATAAAGCATTTAGGCACCCAGGAATTTGATCGCGTGAAGATTGGGATTGGACGGCCAAAAAATGGCTTACCAGTCCATCATCATGTCTTGACCAAGTTTGAAGATGATGATCGTATTAATATTTTAAAAGCTCTTGACAGAGTTGACAGTGCTGTCAATTTCTATTTACAAGAACATGATTTTACTAAGATGACACAGAAATATAGTGGTTAGAATGGATATTAGAGATTTATTTAGGGAAAACAAGCAGATTAGTTCTTGGCTGATTAATCATCAAAAAAAGGAACGTCAGTTAGTAATGGGGCTGTCTGATTCTTCAAAGGCGGTTGCTATGGCGACAGCTTTGGATGATTTGAAAAGCCCAAAAATTCTTATTATTACTTCCAATAATAATGAAGCAGAACGTCTGATTGCTGATTTAGAAAGTTTAGTTGGTCAGGATAAGGTCTATCATTTTTTTGCAGATGATGCTGCAGCGGCTGAATTCCTCTTTTCATCAGACGATAAAATTCATTCTCGAGTTCGAACCCTTAATTTTCTGGAAAATCAGGCTCAGTCTGGTTTTGTGGTGGCTAGTATTCAGGCTAGTCGGCTCTTTCTTCCTAGTCCAGATCAATACCAGAAGTTTATTTTAAACTGGGAGCTTGGCTCAGAAGTGGAGATGGGAACGCTTGTTCAACGCTTGCTCAATATGGGTTATAAAAAAGAAGACCGTGTTCTCACGCCTGGGGAATTTAGTCTACGTGGTGATATTCTAGATATTTTTTGTTTGGAAGAAGCTTATCCTTATCGTATTGAGTTTTTCGGAGATGAGGTTGACAGTATCCGTAGTTTTGATACCGTGAGCCAAACTTCTCTAGAAACCCTTGATCAGGTGAGGGTTTATCCTGCTAGTGACATGCTTTTTACAGAGACAGACTACCAGAGAGCTGTCAATTATCTATCAACTAAAATTGACACTAGTGGCAATGAGATTTTTAATTCTTATTTAGATGAGTTGAAGTCAGAGTGGATCCGTCAATCCAGACATGCTGACACTCGAAAATTTCTTTCATATTTTTATGAAAAAGCGTGGACAATCTTAGATTATTTCCCACAAGGAACTCCTATCTTCTTTGATGATTTTCATCGCATTCAAGACAATCATGCCAAGTTTGAGATGGAAATCGCTGAGTACTTGACAGAAGGTTTACAGCAAAACAAAGCTTTAGCGGATCAGGTTTATTTTACCTCCACTTATTCAGCCTTGCGGCAGTACAAACCAGCGACCTTTTTCTCACCCTTTCAAAAGGGTTTAGGAAATCTTCAATTTGATCATCTTTATCAGTTCAACCAGCACAAAATGCAGGAGTTCTTTAGCCAGATTCCTATGCTCTCTGATGAGTTACGACGTTTTGGAAAATCAGGCTACACAGTTCTAATCCAAGCAGATTCAGAGCAAGGTTTACAATCTTTACAGAAAACTTTACAGGAGTATGACATCAATCTACCTTCTGTCTCAGAAAATTCCCTTGAAAAAGAAGAGACTCAGCTGGTTTTAGGACACTTGTCCTCTGGTTTTGATTTCATGGATGAGAAGATTGCTTTCATTACCAGCTATGAAATTTTTCACAAAAAGGTTAAGCGCAGGACTAGACGAGCCAATCTTAGCAATGCAGAAAAACTCAAGGATTATTCTGAGCTGGAGAAGGGCGACTATGTGGTGCATCATGTTCACGGTATTGGAAAATATCTAGGAATAGAGACCATTGTTGTATCAGGTGTTCACCGAGATTACTTGACTATTCAGTATCAAAATTCAGATCGAATTTCTCTGCCTGTTGACCAGATTGAGTTATTATCCAAATATGTAGCTAGTGATGGTAAGGAACCCAAAATCAATAAACTTAACGATGGCCGTTTCCAAAAGACTAAGACTAAGGTTCAAAAGCAGGTCGAGGATATTGCAGATGACTTGATTAAGCTTTATGCTGAGCGCAGTCAGTTGGTCGGTCATGCCTTTTCAGCTGATGATGCTAATCAAGCTGAATTCGATGATGCGTTTGCTTATGTGGAGACAGATGACCAACTTCAGTCTATCAAGGAAGTCAAAAAAGATATGGAAGCCAAACAACCGATGGATCGTCTTTTGGTAGGAGATGTTGGTTTTGGTAAGACTGAAGTGGCTATGCGGGCATCTTTTAAGGCTGTCAATGATGGCAAACAGGTCGCTATTTTAGTTCCAACGACGGTACTCGCCCAACAGCACTACACCAACTTTTTATCCCGGTTTTTAGATTTTCCAGTAAATATAGATGTTTTGAGTCGTTTTAGAAGCAGGGCTGAACAAAAAGAAACGCTAGAAAAACTGAAAAAAGGGCAAATTGACATTATTATTGGGACGCATAGACTTTTATCAGATGACGTTGTCTTTGCCGATTTGGGGCTTATTGTTATTGATGAAGAGCAAAGGTTTGGCGTGAAACATAAGGAAAAGCTCAAGACCTTAAAAACCAAGGTTGATGTCTTAACCTTGACAGCTACCCCGATTCCTCGAACTCTCCATATGTCTATGCTGGGAATTCGAGATTTATCTGTTATTGAGACGCCACCGACTAATCGTTATCCTGTCCAAACTTATGTTATGGAGACCAATCCAGGAGTCATCAGGGATGCTATTTTGAGAGAATTAGACCGAGAGGGTCAGGTTTTTTATCTTTACAATCGCGTTGACACTATTGAACAAAAGGTTTCTGAATTGCGAGAATTGGTTCCTGAGGCGAACATTGGTTTTGTTCACGGTCAGATGAGTGAAGTCATGTTGGAAAATACCCTGATGGATTTTATCAATGGCGAATACGATGTTCTTGTCACCACGACTATTATTGAGACTGGTGTTGACATTCCCAATGCTAATACTCTCTTTATTGAAAATGCTGACTACATGGGTTTATCAACCCTTTATCAATTGCGTGGTCGGGTCGGTCGTAGCAATCGCATTGCTTATGCCTACTTCATGTATCGTCCAAATAAGAGTTTGACCGAGGTAGCAGAAAAACGTTTGGAAGCTATTAAGGGCTTCACAGAGCTAGGAGCTGGTTTTAAGATTGCCATGCGAGATCTCTCCATACGCGGTGCAGGAAATATCTTAGGTGCTTCCCAGTCTGGCTTCATTGACTCTGTTGGCTTTGAAATGTATAGTCAATTGTTAGAAGAAGCTATCTCCAAGAAACAGGGTCTAACGCAGGAGCGCCAGCGTTCTAATGCGGAAATTAGTCTTCAAATGGATGCCTATCTCCCTAACGATTACATCAGTGATGAACGCCAAAAAATTGAAATTTACAAACGAATTCGACAAATTGATAGTCGAGAGGACTATGTGGCCTTACAAGATGAGTTGGTCGATCGCTTTGGTGACTATCCTGATGTCGTTGCTTATCTGATCGAAATTGGTCTTCTCAAGTCTTTTATGGATCAGGCTTTTGTCGAATTGGTCGAAAGAAAGACTGGGACAGTAACTGTTCGTTTTGAAGTGACAGCGCGCTTCCTTTTTTTAACTCAGGATTATTTTGAAGCCCTCTCCCAAACTAATCTCAAGGCTAGGATTGCTGAAAATGGTGAAAAAATGGAAGTGATTTTCGATGTTCGTCGGCAAAAAGATTACGAAATTTTAGAGGAATTGCTCACCTTTGCTGAGCACTTGATCAAAATCAAGGTTAGAAAGAACACATCAACCGCATGACGAAAACAATCATTAAAAAAAGATAAATTTTCCTTGACGAAGACATTATGCCCTTTGGTTTTTGCTATTTCAGAAAGCTATGAGGACTTTCTTTATGCGTTTGGCGTGGCAGAAAGAAGAATTAAACTGTCATTTTAGGGTAAAAGTGGTATAATAGAGGAGATTTTGAGGTAAAGTATTATGAGATTAGATAAATATTTAAAAGTGTCCCGCATCATCAAACGCCGGACAGTTGCAAAAGAAGTGGCCGATAAGGGTCGAATCAAGGTCAATGGCATTTTAGCTAAATCGTCAACAGATTTAAAAATCAACGATGAAATCGAAATCCGCTTTGGCAACAAAATTTTAACGGTTAAGGTCCTTGAGATGAAAGATAGTACCAAAAAAGAAGATGCTGCTAAAATGTTTGAAATAATCAGTGAAAAACGGGTAGAATCAGATGAGCAAGACTAAATCAAGAGTATTACAACTCAATAACGCCTTTATTCAAACTCAGAAGACCAAACGCCAAAAGGTCTTAAAAGAGAATCAGAAGAAAAATCGCCTGATGGGGATGATTTTGATTTTGGTCATCTTCCTCTTTACCTTGCCAACTTATAATCTCATGCAGTCTTATGAAAAATTGTTAGAAAAGCGAGCACAACTAGCTGAAATGAAGACTGATTATAAGGAATTAGAAGAGCAGGTTGAGACAGAGCAGGCATTGGTGAAGAAACTTTCGGATAAGGATTATGCGGCTAAGTATGTCCGAGCCAAATACCATTATTCCAAAGAAGGTGAATTTGTTTACACCATTCCCAATCTTTTACCGAGGTCAAAATAATGGAAGATCTAGTAAAAACGGTCGAAACGTTTTTAGCTTATTCTGATGAAAAGTTAGAAGAATTATCACAGAAAAATCAAAAACTCAAACAAGAAGAATCCCTAAAAGAAGAAAAGCCATAAGAAAGGAGGAGGGACACATGCGTAAAGTCATTTTATTTTTTGTGACCTCCACTTTTTTTATGACAACTCCAGTCGATAGTATAGAAAAAGATTTTGAACTGTCCAATGAAGGACAATTTCAGCTGACTAGCCCTATCTATTCAGACTATTACGATAGAATTCCTGTTAATCCGAATGTCTACGAAACGCTCAAAACGTTTAAAGACATTAATTTGACAGAAACAGCCGGTAATCTTCAACCAAATCAAAAAATCGTCATTAGCGATTTTAAAGTCAATGACCAGCTTCAACCAGTTTTTGTCTTAGAAAATGGTACATTTATCTTAGCTAGTGCAGCTACCATTTTTGAGGATAAAATCCAAAGTTCTTATCTAACAAAAGACACGTTTTGGCTAGAAAAAAATGCTATGGTCATGACCAGTCCTATCGGAAACGAAGCTAAAAAAGTGTCAAAAACACCTGCTGCATTTTCACAAGTGACGGTGACAGAATTTGTCACGACTCCTCGAGGTGATTTTGCTAAAATAGCGGAGGGGTGGGTGTCAACAGAGTATTTGTCAGCAGAAGATAACCGTATGGAAAAAGTTCAGGAAATTCTCTCTCAAAAATACAATCAGGCTGATTACGGCATCTATGTGCAGCAATTAGAGACCGGTATAACTGCTGGTGTCAATGAAGATAAGGTCATGTATTCTGCCAGCACAGCTAAACTTCCTATTCTTTACATGGTTCAGTTGCAACTAAATGATGGAACTATTAAGTTATCTGATAAACTTAAATATACGGAGGCTGTTCATCAATTTGATGGTGCTTATAAGCCAGAAGGTGCAGGAAGCATGCCTAAAAAAGCAGATGATAAAGAATACACGATTGGCGAATTAATCCAACTTACAGCTAAAAAATCAGACAATGTTGCCAGCAATATTTTAAGTTATTACCTTACTAAGGAATTTAACGATACCTATTATCGGACTTTAGATGCTGTCACAAAAACTCGGTGGGAAATGACAACTAGAGACGCAACTGCTAAACAAGCTGGCTTGGTTATGGCTGCACTCTACAATCTCAATCCCAATGGGGAAGTTTTAGAAGCACTGTCCAATACGGATTTTGATAAGGAGCGCATCGCGAAAAATATTGACGTTAAAATTGCCCACAAAGTAGGAGATGCTTATGATTTCCGTCATGATGTGGCTATAGTCTATACTGACTCTCCTTACATGATTGCGATTTTTACGAACAATAAATCTTACAACGATATAACAAACATCTCAGATGATGTTTATGCGGTACTTAAATGATAAGAGATAAATTTTTAAAAGTTGCCTCTGAGAGGCACTTTTTTGATAACCACCAGAAGGTTCTTATCGCGGTTTCAGGTGGTCTTGATTCGATGAATTTACTGGAATGGATGCTAAATTTTCAGGAACAGTTTCAGATTGAGATCGGGATTGCTCATGTCCATCATGGACAGCGTCCAGAGTCTGACCTAGAAGCTGACTACCTTGAATCTTATGCTAGAAAACACCAGATTCCCTTTCATTTTTCAAAATTTACAGGTCAGTTTTCCGAAAGTTATGCGCGAGATTTTCGCTATCGGTTTTTTAAGGAATGTATGAAAACATACGGCTATACAGCTCTTTTGACTGCTCATCATGCAGATGATCAGGCAGAGACAATCCTCATGCGAATCATCCGAGGGAGCCGTTTGCGACATCTTTCAGGAATGGCAGAGCGTCAATCTTTTGGATCTGGAGAGTTGATTAGACCTCTTCTGACTTTTACAAAGTCAGAGTTAGAGCCTCTTTTTCATTTTGAAGATGAATCTAACGCCTCACTTGATTATTTTCGGAATCGCATACGTCAGAATTACCTGCCTCAGTTATCAGAAGAAAATCCTAGACTGAGCCAGCACCTTAATTATTTAGCACAGGAAGTTGGCGATTTATCCCAATCATTAGCCTATTTTATCAAAGCTATCCATTATCAGAACTTAGCAGTTTTTCGGGTTTATCCAGAAGCGGTGCAACGCCAATTTTTACAGGATTACCTGCAGCAATTTCCAAAATTAAACATTCACAAAGCCCAATTTGAAGATCTCCTACATATTATCCAAACCCAGAAAAATAAGACGCTTCCTATAAAACAAGGGTATCGTCTCATTTTGACTTACGAAGAATTTTATCTTGAGAAAATCCAACCAGAGACGGATGAAGAAGTGAAACCTTTTGTGTTACAATCAGAAAATCTCGTTTTTTATGGTGATTTTCAATTTGGTTTTAATCAGCGAATCAAAAATGCTGATCAAAAACTGTATTTACACTCAGAAAACCCTGTTTATCTGAGAACTAGACAGCCAGGAGATCAGATTCAAATCAACGGTTATCATCGAAAAGTTCGCAGATGGCTGATTGATCAAAAAATCCCACTTTTTGAGCGAAATAAACTTCTTCTTATCGAGCAGGATCAAAAAATACTCGGAATTGCAGGAATTGTGGTCAGTGATTTGAGTAAATCTCCAAAAAATGATACAATGAAAAACATACTATATATCAAAAAAATCAAATGAAAGAAAGCATCATGTTAGAACAAGATATCAAAAAAGTCCTCATCACTGAAGAGGAAATTAGAGCTAAGTCTAAGGAACTTGGACAGATTTTAACCGAAGAATACGCTGATAAAAATCCTATCCTTATAGGTGTTTTGAAGGGGTCTGTTCCATTTTTGGCGGAATTAATCAAGCACATCGATACTCATATTGAACTTGAATTTATGATTGTTTCAAGCTATCACGGTGGAACTGAAAGTACAGGCCAAGTTAATATTATCAAGGATGTTGACTCTGATGTGACAGGTCGTGATTTGATTTTTATTGAAGATATTATTGACACAGGACGCACCTTAAAGGATTTGCGTGAGCTTTTCCTCAAGCGAAATCCAGCTTCTATTAAGATTGTTACCTTGGTTGATAAGCCAGCGGGTCGCGTCGTTGAGATTGAAGCAGATTATACTGGATTTGTAGTTCCAAATGAATTTTTGATTGGATTTGGATTAGATTATGATGAAAATTATCGTAATCTTCCCTACATCGGAGTATTAAAAGAAGAAGTTTACAATAACTAAGTTAGATAAGCAGGTATTTGCACACTTATGAATAATAAAAAAAATAGCTTCCTAAGAAATTCTTTTCTGTATATAGTGCTCATTATTGCACTTATTTCTGGTTTCCAATACCTTTTTGCAGGCAATGCGAGCATGAGTCAGGAAATTTCTTACACTCAAATGCTAGAGCAAATTAAGGATGGCAAGGTTAAAGAAATTACCTACCAACCCGGTGAGGGTGTTATCGCAATAACTGGTAAGTATAAGGAAGCACAAGACGCAGAAAAGACAACTGAGACAGGAATTCGTTTTTTCTCAACGGTTCCTACAAAGGTTAAAGAATTTAAATCTTTAGTTCTAGCCGCAGATACGACTATTGATGAACTGACGGATTTGGTGGCAGAAGAAAATGTCAAAATCACTGTCAAACCCGAAAGTTCTAATGGATTATGGATCAGTCTTCTGATCAACTTTGTGCCATTACTTTTTATAGGCTTCTTTCTTTTCTCCATGATGGGACAAGGTGGAGCTGGCGGTGCGCGTGGTGCTATGAGCTTTGGTCGTAATAAGGCGCGTTCCATGAGCAAAGGGGATGTTAAGATTCGTTTCTCAGATGTCGCTGGCGCTGAAGAAGAAAAGCAAGAATTGGTAGAAGTTGTCGAATTCTTGAAAGATCCAAAACGCTATACAGCTCTTGGAGCTCGTATTCCTGCTGGTGTTCTTTTGGAAGGTCCTCCAGGGACCGGTAAAACCTTGTTAGCTAAAGCTGTCGCAGGTGAAGCTGGCGTACCATTTTTCTCAATCTCAGGCTCTGACTTTGTTGAAATGTTTGTTGGTGTCGGCGCTAGTCGGGTGCGGTCTCTCTTTGAGGACGCGAAAAAAGCTGCACCTGCCATTATTTTCATCGATGAAATTGATGCTGTTGGCCGCCAACGTGGTATAGGACTTGGTGGTGGTAATGATGAGCGCGAGCAAACCCTTAATCAACTCTTGATTGAAATGGATGGTTTTGAAGGCAATGAAGGTATTATCATTATTGCTGCTACAAACCGAAGTGATGTTTTAGACCCGGCTCTTCTTCGTCCAGGCCGTTTTGACCGTAAGGTACTTGTAGGTCGCCCAGATGTTAAAGGACGTGAAGCTATTCTTAAAGTCCATGCTCGTAATAAGCCGTTAGCAACTGATGTTGACTTGAAACTTGTTGCCCAACAGACACCAGGATTTGTCGGTGCTGACTTGGAAAATGTTCTTAATGAAGCGGCGCTCGTAGCTGCTCGTCGTAATAAAACTAAAATTGATGCTTCTGACATTGATGAAGCAGAAGATCGTGTTATCGCAGGCCCATCTAAAAAAGATCGTACGATTTCGCAACGCGAGCGTGAGATGGTTGCTTACCATGAGGCCGGTCACACCATCGTTGGACTCGTGCTTTCAAATGCACGTGAAGTTCATAAAGTTACTATTGTTCCACGTGGGCGTGCAGGTGGTTATATGATTGCTCTTCCAAAAGAAGATCAAATGCTTCTTTCGAAAGATGATATGAAAGAGCAATTGGCTGGCCTTATGGGTGGCCGTGTAGCTGAAGAAATTATTTTCAATGCCCAGACCACCGGTGCTTCAAATGATTTTGAACAAGCAACTCAGATGGCGCGTGCAATGGTCACAGAGTATGGTATGAGTGATAAGATGGGACCGATGCAGTATGAGGGTAACCATGCCATCATGCCTGGGACAGTCAGTCCTCAAAAATCTTTTTCTGATCAAACAGCTTATGAAATTGATGCAGAGGTGCGTAGTTTACTTAATGAAGCCCGTAATAAAGCAGCAGAAATAATTCAGGGTCACCGCGACACTCATAAATTGATAGCAGAAGCCCTCTTAAAATATGAGACACTTGATAGTAATCAAATCAAATCCATTTATGAAACTGGGAAAATGCCTGAACAGATTGATGAGGAAGAAGTCAAAGCCCTTTCTTATGAAGAAGTAAAGCATAAATTGGAAAAAGAACCCCCATCCCAATAGAGATAGTAATAAGGACAGAACGGAAAGCGGTCTGTCCTTTAACAAGCTCAAAGAACGACCAAGAAAGAGGAGGGGATAATAGGGCATGAAACAGGTCTAAGTAAGGCGGAAGAAAACAGGAGAAGTAACAAAGTAAAAAAAAATAAAAAAAGATAAGCAAAAAGTGTTGACAAGAAAAAAAGTAGGTGATATACTAAGATAGTTGTCTCGAGAGCGGGACGCATAAGACCATTGAGAACTAAATAAGACGAACCAAAC
>NZ_KB904544.1 GCF_000380085.1 Streptococcus merionis DSM 19192 | reverse complement strand
TGGTTTGAGCAACAGTTGATCCCTAGCCTAAGGGAACCTCATCTTGTGATTATGGATAATGCTTCCTTTCATCCCAAATCCAGACTGGATAACATTGGTATTCAACATCATCACTATTTTTTGCCACTACCACCTTATTCCCCTGAACTAAACCCAATTGAACAAACTTGGGCAGTTTTGAAGTACCATATAACAGAGCTGTTAAGAAAACTCTCTAGCATTTCCGAATGTTTTGAAGACTATTTTAAAACTTAATGACTATAAACAAAATTTTTAAATCCTGTATTCACAGTTTCCTAATTCGCCTTCTTATGATATGATGGTAACAAGAACAACCAGTATTCACTGTGAAAACTGGCTTGATCATCAAAAAATCAGGCATTTTGCGTGTGAATACTGATTGCTAGAAATCGTATTAGAAAGTTGGTTTCCGAATGACAGCTGAACCTTTATTTTTGACCTCAACCATGCATGAAAAAATTTGGGGCGGAGTTCGTCTTAACACTCACTTTGGTTATGACCTTCCAAGTGATCATACAGGAGAGTACTGGGCTATTTCTGCCCACCCCAATGGGCCATCGACAGTCACCAACGGCGACTGGAGTGGCCTGACCTTAGATCAGCTGTATCGAGATGAGCCTGATTTATTTGGCAATCCTGACAGCTCTGTCTTTCCCCTCCTAACCAAAATATTAGATGCCAACGATTGGCTCAGTGTTCAAGTTCATCCAGATGATACCTATGGAATGGCTCACGAAGGAGAGCTTGGCAAGACCGAGTGCTGGTATATTTTGGACGCTGAGCCTGGTGCTGAAATTATCTACGGACATGAAGCTACATCGCGAGAGGAGCTAGTGGACTGGATTAACAGCGGCAACTGGGATAAGCTCCTCACGCGCGTTCCCGTTAAAACCGGTGACTTCTTCTATGTGCCGAGCGGTACGCTTCACGCTATTGGACCGGGCATCTTAATTTTAGAAACCCAGCAATCAAGCGATACGACTTATCGGGTTTATGATTTTGACCGCAGGGATGACTCAGGACAGTTGCGCCCGCTTCATATCCAGCAATCGCTAGATGTCCTGACGATTGGCCAGCCACAAAATAGCGCACCAAGTATGGTGAAATTGGAAAATCTCGCACTAACTACTTTGGTCGCGAATCCCTTCTTTACCGTTGAAAAATGGGAGATTTCAGGCTCCATTTCTGTAGAGCAAACCGCGCCTTATCTACTGATTTCAGTTATCGACGGTCAAGGTAGCCTTGTCATTAATGATACGGTCTATCCACTTGAAAAAGGCGCGCATTTCATCCTGCCCAATACAGTGAAAGCATGGCAATTTAAAGGTAAGATGGCGCTCATTGTGAGTCATGTGTGAGGATAATAAAAAAGTGATTTTCAGTAGTCCTGAAAATCACTTTTTTATTACAACTCAATAATCTTACCGGTTTTAAGAAAGACTACCCACTCACAAATATTGGTAGCGTAATCACCGATACGTTCTAGATAAGTTAGCACTTGGAAGTAATCTTTACCGGCTACGATGGCTTCTGGTTGCTCCTTAATTTGCTCAATGGTCAAAGCCTGAATCGCTTCATACATCTCATCTACTTTGGTGTCAGAAGCTGCAATTTCACGAGCCTTTTCCTCATCACCCTTAATATAAGCCAGCATCGTATCTTCCACCATGTGTTTGACAAGGCGCCCCATCTTGCTGATTTCTTCTTCAACATCTTTAAGGCGTGTTTCACCTTTCATACGAATAGTGGCCTGTGCAATTGACTGAGCATGGTCTCCCATGCGCTCCACATCACTTGAAGCTTTCAGAACTGTGATAACCGTACGCAAGTCGTTAGCAACGGGTTGTTGCAAAGCAATAATCTCAAGCGATTTTTTTTCTAGCTTCAGCTCATAATTGTTGACAGCTTCATCACCAGCAATCACTTCTTGAGCCAATTCACGGTCGTGGCTGACAAAAGCGCGCACTGTCTTATTGATCTGTGCCAAAACCTCAGTCCCCATGGCATAAAATTGGTTATGCAGTTTTTCTAATTCTTCTTCAAATTGTGCTCTTAGCATATTGTTCTCCTTCTGAGTTGGACAATAATAAATGCCCTGTAACGTTTTTTAATATGGATGGCATCAGCTATAAATCTATTAACCAAATTTACCCGTAATGTAATCTTCCGTTTCCTTATGCTGAGGATTCAGGAACATTTCTTTAGTCTGACCAAATTCAATGAGTTTCCCATCAAGGAAGAATCCAGTGCGGTCAGAAATACGCGATGCTTGCTGCATGGAGCGTGTCACCAAGAGCAAGGTATAGTCTTTTTTGAGCTCAAAAAGGGTCTCTTCAATTTTCCCTGCCGAAATAGGGTCAAGAGCAGATGTTGGCTCATCCAAGAGGATAATTTTAGGGCTGGTTGCTAGTACACGAGCCACGCAGACCCGTTGTTGCTGGCCACCTGAAAGGCCTACTGCTGAATCGTCCAGACGATCCTTGACCTCATCCCAGATTGAAGCTCCACGAAGGGATCGCTCAACAGCTTCATCTAAGACCGTCTTGTCCTTGATACCCTTGATACGCAGACCATAAACCACATTTTCATAAATAGACATGAGAAAAGGATTGGGCTGTTGAAAGACCATGCCGATTTCCTTACGGAGATCAACGGTATCCGTCCTAGGGCTATAAATATTCTGACCATTATAGGACACCGAACCTGTGAGGGTAACTTCTGGATTGAGGTCATTCATGCGATTGATGGAACGCAACAGAGTAGATTTCCCAGATCCAGATGGACCGATCAGGGCTGTGATTTCATTTGGTAAAAAATCCACTGAAACACTGTCCAAAGCTTTTTTCTTTTTGTAATAGACTGACAGGTCTTTGACACTTAAAATTGGTTCTGACATGTTGATCCCTTTCTATCCAAAACGACCGGTCACATAATCCATGGTGGATTGGCATTGCGCATCTTGGAAAATTTTCTTGGTTTTATCGTATTCAATCAAGTCGCCAAGATAGAAGAAAGCGGTGTAGTCACTGGCACGCGCTGCTTGTTGCATATTATGCGTTACGATAATGATCGTGTAGTTTTCCTTAAGCTCCATCATCGTCTCTTCCAGTTGCATTGTAGCAATCGGATCAAGGGCTGAGGCAGGTTCGTCCATGAGTAAAATGTCTGGCTTCACTGAGATGGCACGCGCAATGCAGAGACGCTGCTGCTGACCGCCTGAGAGTGTGAAAGCAGATTTGTGAAGGTCATCTTTAACCTGATCCCAGAGAGCGGCTTGCTTGAGAGATGTCTCAACAATCTCATCTAAGACTTTCTTATCCTTGACGCCTGAACTCTCATGAGCAAAGGTGATGTTATTATAGATTGATTTGGCAAATGGGTTGGGGCGTTGGAAAACCATACCAATATGCTTGCGAATCTCGTAGACATTCATATCGGCACGGTTAACATCAATGCCTTCGTACAAAATTTCACCAGTAACCTTTGCAATATCAATCGTATCATTCATCCGATTAAGACTGCGAAGATAGGTTGATTTTCCACAGCCAGACGGACCAATCAAGGCTGTGATTTTATTTTTTTCAAACTGCATATCAATTCCCTTGATAGCCTCCTTATTCCCGTAATGGACATGGAGGTCTTTTGTTTCAAGGGCAACAACTTCTTGTGGAAAAGTGATGATATGGCGTTCATTCCAATTATATTCGGCCATTAGTACTCCTAAACTAAGATATGGGGGCGTTGAGAAATCCGTAGAAAAATGAAAAGACAGACGACAAGTCTAAAGACTTAAGGAAGGGTTTGAACTTTCTCTAGGATTTTTGCCCGAATTCAATTCTATAAGATATGAGGGCGATAAAAAGCGACTGGAAATCTGACAAAGCGTTTAAACACTCTAGGAAGGCTTCAACCTGAAGCTAGTCACATTCGTAATGGACTAAAGTCAGATAATGATATCCTTTTTGAGTTTTAAAATCCCAGAACTGCATTTTATCCCGATAGATTTGTCAAATGACTTTATTCTGCTGAGGTCAATTTCTTATAGAGTGTTTGTCCGATGTAGCGTGCAGACAGGTTGAAAATCAAGATAAAGATTAGCAGCACAGCCGCACTACCAGCTGATACCTGTACCGCATCAGGAATAGTCCCTTCACTATTGACCTTCCAGATGTGTACTGCCAAGGTTTCTGCCTGACGGAAAATTGAAATCGGGCTGGTCACACTAAAGATATTCCAGTTGGACCAATCAAGTGCAGGCGCTGATTGTCCAGCGGTATAGATTAGAGCAGCTGCTTCACCAAAGATACGCCCAGATGCTAAAACGATACCTGTCACAATGCCAGGAAGCGCCTCAGGAATAACCACATGAATAATGGTTTCCCAGCGAGAAAGCCCCAGAGCTAATCCTGCTTCTCGTTGTGTATGATGAACATTTCGCAGGCTGTCTTCTACGGTTCGAGTCATTTGTGGCAAATTAAATACCGTCAAAGCCAAGGCACCTGAAATGATTGAAAAGCCATACTGAAACTGAACAACGAAAATCAAGTAACCAAAGAGACCAACCACAACAGATGGTAAGGAAGACAAAATTTCAATACATGTTCTAACGAAATTTGTCAAACGCCCTTTTTTAGCGTACTCAGATAGGTAAATCCCTGCTCCCATCGAAATTGGAACAGAGATAATTAAGGTCACAACCAGAAGGAAGAACGAATTGTAAAGTTGAATCCCAATACCACCACCTGCTTGATAAGAAGAAGATTGACTGGTCAAGAAAGACCAGCTGATGTGTGGTATTCCTCTACCTAGGATGAAAAGGATGAGGGAAGCTAAGATTACTACAATAATTCCAGCAATCGTATACAAAATCCCTGTCGCTAATTTATCCACTTTCTTAGCGTGCATAGTTTTTCTTCCTTTCACGTGTGATGACTTTCATTGCCATATTAAAGGCTAAACTCATAACTAACAAGACGAGAGCCAATGACCAGAGAACATTATTCTGAACCGTTCCCATAACTGTGTTACCAATTCCCATAGTCAGAACTGACGTTAAGGTCGCAGCTGGTGTTGTGAGAGAGGTTGGGATCACAGCTGAGTTACCGACAACCATCTGGATCGCCAAAGCCTCACCGAAGGCACGAGCCATGCCAAAGATAACTGCCGTGAAAATTCCTGGACGAGCTGCATTTAAGACAACACGCCAAATGGTTTGCCAACGCGTTGCCCCCATAGCCAGACTGGCTTCCTTATAGTGACGCGGCACAGCTCGCAAACTATCTACCGTCATAAAAGTCACTGTTGGTAAAATCATGACAAAGAGAACAAATACCCCTGATAGGATCCCAAAACCTGTCCCACCAAAAATCGAACGGACAAAAGGAACAATCACCTGAAGACCAATAAACCCATAAACAACAGATGGAATACCGACCAAGAGTTCGATAACGGGCTGCAAAATTTTCTTACCGTACTTAGGCGATACTTCCGTCATAAAGACTGCTGCACCAATCGCAAAGGGGGTTGCAACCACTGCTGATAAAATCGTTACAATGAAGGAGCCCATAATCATGGGAAGAGCCCCTAGATAGGGATTCCCATTTGCATCCTTAACACTTGGTTGCCACGTTTTTCCAAAAAGGAACTCAAATGGGTTAACCTTGTTCACAAAGAAAGTTGAAAGACCTTTTTGAGCAACGAAGATCAAAATCATCGCTACGATAAAGACAATCAGAGCTAGACAAGCAAAGGTTATGGTTTTCCCAAATTTTTCCAAGCGAGAGTTTTTTGACGGAGCCATCAATTTTTTCGCTAATTCCTGATTTTTCATCTCTACTCCTTATTTGATTTCGGTGTCACATTGCCCTGAGCATCTTTGCTCACTTGCATGTCATTAATGGAGATATAGCCAATAGTTGGGACAACACCTTCTTGTACTTCTTTGCTCATCATATACTCCATAAATTCCTTGGTCAACTCAGTCGGCTCACCCTTGGTATACATGTGCTCATAAGACCAGATTGGCCAGTTATTGGTCGTGACATTTTCGGCTGTTGCTTCAAAACCATTTAACTTAAGGGACTTAACAGAGTCGTCAACATAAGCAAAAGCTAAGTAGGAAATCGCACCTGGGGTCTGGGCAACGATCGATTTGACCATCCCGTTGGAATCCTGTTCTTGACTCTGCTTGGCTGCTACACCGTTCATGATTGTGCTATCAAAGGTTGCACGAGAGCCAGAACTAGCGGCGCGGTTAATCAAAGAAATTTCTAAATCTTGTCCACCAAGCTCCTTCCAGTTGGTGATTTCACCACTGAAAATCTGACGCAATTCTTCTGTTGAGACATCGTCAACTTTAACTTTACTGTTCACGATAACTGCTAGACCCGCAACAGCTACCTGATGATCCACAAGGACACTAGCGTCAATTCCATCTTTTTCTTCCGCAAAAAGATCGCTATTGCCAATTTGAACTGCACCAGACTGCACTTGTGATAGACCAGTACCAGAGCCACCGCCTTGGACGTTGATCGTTTTACCGAGATTTTCTAATCCGAACTCATGGGCTGCTGCTTCAACGAGCGGCTGCAAGGCAGTCGAGCCAACGGCTGTTATGGACTCTCCCTTGTCAATCCAGCTGGCACAGCCCGATAGACTAACAGTGGCTACAGCTGCTAGGAGTATTCGGCTCCATTTGTGTTTCATTTTCAATATCTCCTTACGATATAGGATAAAAAGGCATCGATAAATACCTTGGAGAACAGGCGAAATACGATGAGTTTTAGGTCTCAAGGAAATTCGCAGGTTTTACCGAGCATTTTAGCCCGTGTTTAACTGATTCATGGAGAGGTTATTTACAGAAAAATCACATGGATTTTACACAAATTTCCCCATTTCCACTATATCATAGTTAGGTGTATTTGCAAAGCAGTTTATTTCAATCGTAGTCCTTTAGGATAGTAATTTTTTAAAGTACCGTTAACCCATTTGGCAAAGCCTAGCCCGTTGCCCTGAGCGAGAACTTGATACCAGCCATTTGGCCTATCGATTGTGAGCGAAATCGTGTGACCAGAAAGGTATTGAAGCGCCTGCTCATCATCTAAAGCAATGCTTTTTTTAACTTCATCTGACTTCAGAGCCATCCCTAATGCAAAACTCGGCTCGAAACGCTTGGTTTTAAACGTTCCTAGGTGAAGGCCATTTCGAGCAATCTTGACCTTGGCTAGGTCAGGTAATCCTTCTGGCAGGAGATAGAGTTGATCACCAAAAACTTGGAACAGCCCAGATAGTGAAATGGTCAAGTGCTTTCCCGCAAAATCCTGCCAATAAGAGAGTTGTTCACGGCTCAGGTTGGTCTTGCCAGAACGGATTTTCACAGACTTTTCAGAAGGACGGGTGTCCTTTAATTTAGCAATAAATTGGCCTTCGCCTTGAAAATGATGCGGGTAGATTCGAGCTGTCTCAGGCTGGTCAATACCTGCTTGCATACCGTTAAATTTTGCGATAGGAATGAGTTCTAAATAAGGATACTCTTTTAGAAGCCATTTGACCACTTCTTCGTTTTCCTCAGGAGCCCAGGTACAGGTCGAGTAGATAAGACTACCTCCAGCTTTCAACATTTTCAAAGCCTCAACCAGAATCTCTCGCTGAAGACGGGCACATTCAGTCGGGTAAGTTTCCGACCAGTACTGCATCGCCTCTGGATCCTTTCGGAACATCCCCTCGCCAGAACACGGCGCATCAAGAACAATCAAGTCAAAATAAGCCGGAAAAACATTAGCCAAACGCTCAGGTGTTTCGTTCGTCACCAAGGCATTGCGAGCCCCAAAACGCTCCATATTTTCCACTAAAATTTTACTGCGTTTTCTGCTAATTTCATTAGAAACCAAAATACCTTGATTGTTCATATAAGATAGCAAGTGAGTGGATTTTCCACCCGGAGCAGCTGCCAAGTCTAGAACTCTCATGCCAGATTCTGCTTTCGCTATCTGAGCAACCACTTGAGCCGCTGGTTCCTGAGAATAGACAAGACCTGTCGCATGAGCAAGAGACTTTCCAGATATTTTTCCGTAATAAGACCAAGGCATATTGGCAATTGGATTAGCAAATTTTTGCTGGACTTGCTTTAAGGGATTGACACGAAATCCAGACACAGCTGGTTGATCAAAAGTCTGCAAAAAAGCTTGGGCTTCTGATCCAAGCAATTTCTCATATTTTTCTTTAAATTTCTCTGGTAGATGCATTATCCCTCCAAAATATCCTGAATTTCTGCTAAACGCACCTTGGGGACAATCATAATAAATTCACGATCCCTAAAATTCGGTTGTTTTCCTTCAATGGTAACAGTCGCATATCCCAAGCGCTCACCCATAATTTTTGAAGCAGCATAGTCCCAAGGACTGATGTGCGAAATATAGCCTAAAAGCTGGCCTGTAAGGACTTTTGCACTCGATAGTGCTGCAGAACCGTAGGTCCTTACTCCCAAAACTCTCTCAGCCAGATGCGCAACCCCTCCATGGTTGGAATGATACATGCCTGGATTGATTGCTAGAAGAAACTGACTGAAAGGCTTATCTTTATAGGGAACCAATTGCTCATCATTACAAAAAACATCAAAGTCCCCGCCACCATAGTAAAACTGCTCTGCCATGACATCATAAATCAGACCAAATTTGCCAATGCCATCCTCATAGTAAGCTACCACAATAGCAAAATCCTGCTTTTGCGCTACGAAATTGGCCGTCCCATCGATGGGATCGATAACCCAGACCTTCCCACTGCCTATCGCCTGCTTATAGTCACCTTCTTCTGCCAGAAAATGATCTTCTGGATAGACAGCAAGGATCTCAGACATGAGAAAATCCTGAACTTTCTGATCCATATCAGTCACCAAATCAGTAAAATCCGTTTTCTCAGTGACTTCAAACGGCTGATCCATCTGAGCTCGTAAAAACGCTACTGCTGAGCATACCAGAGACTTGGCAAAGTCAAATTTTTGACTTAATTCTAGGTTAGCTGTCAAGTTTAACTCTCCCTTTTTCTTGATTTCTAGCTGCTTGGACAACCTTGTAGGTTGAATAACCACTGATTGCTTCAAAGTCGCGATCAATCTGGCGCTCCTCGCCCTTGCTTGGAACAATCTCTTTGAAGCGTTTGTAGCTGGTCAAAATCTCTCTTCTATCAGCTCCGCCTTCATAGGCCTTTTCCACCTGATTTAAAAAAGAAAGCACTGAGGCCATTTCATCAGTGCTCCATGAAAAATTCAAGGGGTAAGAATAATTTTTATCCATCTTTGTCATTCTCTCTTATCAATACCTCATGTTTTATCCCAATCACACTCAACCAATTTCAGCTTTCAAGGTCGCATTTTTCAACTCTTGCTTACGGTAATCGCGTGGCAGGAAGGCTCTGATTTCATCTTCGTTAAAACCGATCTGCATCCGCTTTGGATCTAGAAGAATGGGACGGCGCAAGAGACTAGGATACTCCTCGATCAGCTTAATGAGCTCCGAAATCGATAGATCATCAACCTCCACATTAAGTTTTTGAAAAATCTTAGAGCGTGTCGAAATCAAGTCATCTGTACCATTTTCAGTTAAGGACAGAATATGCTTGAGTTCATCAGCTGTCAAAGGACTAGTCATGATGTTATGTTCTTTAAAAGGCACATTGTGTTTGGTTAGCCAAGCTCTAGCCTTTCGACAGGATGTACAACTTGGAGATAAAAATAGGGTTATCATATCGCTTTCCTTATACTTACTTTCCACATTATACAATATTTAGAGACATATTGCTAGACTTTTCTGTATTTTTGTGCCTGCCATTTCTTAGCACTATCAGCATCTGCGTGCAATTGATCAACCAATTCTTCAATACTGTTAAATTTAACCATGTCTCGAATCTTACCCAGCCAATAAATGCTAAGGAGTTGACCGTATAAATCTCCCTCAAAATCAAACAGGTGAACTTCTAATCGTAACTCCGTTCCATCAAAAGTAACGTTTTTACCGATACTGGCCATGCTACGGTAAATTTTTCCTTCAATCGCAACGTCCACCACATAGACACCATCACCAGGAAGATAAACACGATCCAAAAGCGCTAGGTTGGCTGTTGGGTATCCGATGGTCCGACCGCGCGCATCCCCGTGAACCACCATGCCTCTGGTAGAAAAAGGGTAACCTAGCAAACGATTGGCTTCATTCACCTGACCGGACAAAATAGCTTGACGAATCCGACTGGAAGAGACTTTTTCACCGTCAATACTGTACTCAGGCACTACCACGACTGGTCCGTCAAACTTTTCCTGCAAATAGTAGCCATCTTTTTGATCACTAGCAAAACGATAATCAAATCCTGTCACAATCGCCTTAGCCTTTAGACCATGAACATATTGCTGAATAAAATCATCGGCCTTAGTCTTAGCAAATTCTCCTGTAAAATCAATCAGATAAAGGTCATCAACACCAGCTTCCTCAAACTTAGCCAAGCGATCCTCTGGACTGTTAAGATGCAAGAGTAAGTCAGGTTCAAAGCGTGCAAAAGCTAACTTAGGAGACTCAGGAAAGGTCAGAACAGCAATTCGCAAATCCAAATCTTTGGCCAGTTTGCGCGCCTCAGCAAAAAGGGCCTGATGCCCCAGATGCAAGCCGTCAAAGTACCCTAAAACCAAAACAACCTCCTCCTGTTGATGGATGTTTTGGTAATCCTTAATCGTATATACTTTCATAACTTCCATTCTACCACAAGATTAATCCTTAAAGACCTTACGTGGTTTGTATTCTTCTTGTCGTTTTTCTAAAATGGCCAATAACTTGCCTGCAAAAAATGCTGCTAGGGTCACCTGTTCTTGATTTGCTAGTGGAATAAAGCGTCCATGACTGATGTCCTGCGCTTGTTCAGCAGTCACTTCAACTTGAGGCAGATCACCAACAGCCTTTTCAATAGGATAAAGAAAAGACCAGTCTTCCGCAGCCACCTTGGTCTTGATGTCGTCCAAGGTCACACTGTCCGATAAGTCCATCCCAGATGCTGATGTTCTTACCAGCCGTGACATATGGCTGGCGTAACCTAGCTTCGCTCCAAGATCAACAGACAGTGTTCGAACATAAGTTCCCTTGCTACATTTCACCCGAAAATCAAATTGCACGAGCTCTCCTACGACCCGCAATTCACTGGTTCGTTCAAAAAAATGAATCGTCACCTGACGCTTAGGACGTGTGACCTCCTCGCCCGCACGCGCATAGTCATAAAGCTTCCGGCCATTGACCCTGACCGCTGAGTACATGGGTGGAATCTGAGTGATTGGACCAACAAAGCTAGCCATCGCGTCATCCACCATGGACTCAGTGATTTCCCCCGAAGCAGGTACAGGTGTCCTTTCAACCACTTCACCTGAAGCATCCTCAGTTGTGGTCGAAAAACCGAGGGTAATCTCTCCCTCGTAGACCTTGCCCTCCTCCTGCATGAACTCAATCATACGAGTGGCTTTCCCAACAGCAATAGGCAAAACACCTGTCACATCTGGGTCCAAGGTTCCACCGTGACCAATTTTCTTTTCTTTCAAAATCTTGCGCAGCTTAAAAACTGCGTCATGGCTGGTCATTCCAGCTTCTTTTTTAAGGTTAATAATTCCTGAAATCATAGGTTTATTGTAACAAAAAGAAAATGAAAAAGAAACACCAAAGTGTTTCAATTCTGTAAAGCCATAGTCACAACAAACCCGCTTATCCTAAGCAACATCAGCATTTCTTAGAAATGTAGGCAGCTATCTCGATTATCGAAAACTATTATCTTAACCATAGGTACAATTCTGAGAATAAAGGACAGATAAAAGAGTTTTTTGAAATTTAGATCATCAGAGGTAACGTCCGAATCCCTGAGTGGATGGTTTAAAACCATTAGCAAGGTAAAATTGGTGTGCACCTTTTCGCTCCTCAGTGAGTCCACTATTTACCGCAAGTGCTAGGGAATTCTCTTTTCTGGCAACTTGCTTCAAGTGTTCTAACAGAGCATTACCAACTCCTCTCCTTTGATAATCACCATGGACTGCTAAAGCCAAAATACGCAGATAGCTGCCATCTCGCTCGAAAAAGGGCATTTTGGCATAAGCAATCATTCCCACTGCTCGATGCTCAATAATAGCTAAATCTAACTGGTAATCTTCCTGACTGAGAATAGCTTTTAGCCTGTCATCTAGCGATAATTTATCCACTGGATAACCGAGGACTTGATACAAGGAGAGACAATCATCCAAATAGTCCTTTTGGTAGGAAATGATTTTCATACGAATATCCTCTTCTTAATGATCTTTTAGCGCTTCAAATTTAGCTTTCATAGTAGGATTTTTTCGGGTCAGCTTTTTGACGGACACATCGTCCAGTTTGTTGTTGGCGAGGCGCAGTTGATTTTCAGAGGTAGTCAAGAAACGTTTGACTTCTTCCATGCGCTTGATCGCCTTATCAATCTCGTCAATGGCTTTTTTAAAGTTAGTGCTGGCAGAATTGTAGTTCTTGGCAAAGGCTGTCTTGAAGACTTCTAAATCTTCTTCAAAGTGGGTAATATCAATATTTTGTTCTTTGATGAGAGCCAACTCCTGCTTGTAAGCCAAGCTATTTAGCGCAGCATTTCGCAAAAGACCAATCAGCTGAATAAAGAACTGGGGACGAACCACATACATTTTCTCATACTCGTGGCTGACATCAACAATGCCCGTATTGTAGTAGTCGTTGTCGGCTTCCAGCATGGTGACTAGCACAGCATATTCGCACTTTTTCTCTCTGCGATCCTTGTCCAATTCCTTGAAAAAATCAGCATTCTTGTGCTTGGTCTTGGTGGTGTCTGCTTCATTTTTCATCTCAAACATGATAGAGATAAATTCCACACCATTTTCATCCGCCTCACGGAAGATAAAATCTCCCTTGGAACCAGAACCTGACACCTCATTGTCCTTACCAAAATAAGCGCGCGGAAAGGCATAAGCTCGCACCTTGTTAAATTCGGTTTCGGCGTAAACCTCCAAGCTCTCTCCGATGGCCTTGGTTGATTGTTGGGCTTTGAAATTTTTGTAGAATTCAACCTGCTCGTTGGCTGCCTTGAGCTGAGCTTCGTAGTCATTACGGATAGCTGCCAACTGCAATTCTTCCTCTGTTTTTTGAAGTTTGAGCTGACTTTTTGCAGTATCTCGCTCTTTTTCGACCTGAGTCAAGCTCTGTTGCAATTCGTTCTGGTGTTCTAAGCGCAACTGATCCAGCTGGCTTTGCAGGCTCTGCAATTCCCTGTCCTTTTCCACCAACTGTTTAGACATTACCTGTTCAGTCGATTTTTTGACCAACTCCTTTTGGGCGTCAAATTGGTCAATCTGACTTTGCAAGGCTTGAAGTACCTGTTCTTTTTGACTCAATTGCTGGCTAAGACTATGCTCCGTTTCCTTGATCGCTAACAGTTTTTCAGATTCAAACTGGCTGAGCTGATTGTGCAACTGAGCAATTTCCTGATCTTTTTCAGATAGACGCAACTGTTGTTCACTTCTGGCTTTTTCTTCTAAAAGAGCAACCTCACGCTCCAAACGTTCGTCCAGCTCCTTATCAAATTCATTTCCCCTAACTTGAGCTAACAGCTGACTATATTCCGTCTCGTTAATGGTAAAACTTGTACCACAATGCGGACACTTGATGTGGTTCATCACAACTTCCTCATGTTTCTAATTCTTTAAGTTATCTTTTATGACTTCGTTAACTCATCTTACTGCTCTGATAAAAGTCAGAAGCAGCATTCACAAGTAAGAAAACTTTAATTCAGGTTTTCCTATCTTCAATTTTCAATATGAATAATCTACAGCTCTTTGTCTCATCACTATCTTGCTCTATATGATCTTCTGAAACAGTCCAGCTCACTAGACTATTACTCGTGAAATGACACTATAAAAGATTTTTCTATATTGTATCAAAATTTAGGCGAAAAAGAAAAGTCTGGGACAAAAGTAATCCCAGACTCGCTTATTTTTCTAATTTCCTTGCAAGACGCAGTGATTGAGTGGGCTCTAATACGTTGATAAATCAACTTTTAGAACCCTACTCAACTGTGCGGAGGTGGGACGACAAAATCGAATTTCTGAGAAATTACCGATTTTTGTCCCACTCTCCAATCCTAGGAGCTTATTTAGCACCTAGCGCTGCCATTGTGATGTAGTTGTAAGGTTTATTAAAGTGTGGCAAGAAGAAAATGTCTGTCAATGCCAATTTCTCGATAGTCACACCTTCTTGGACAGCCAATGAGAACATGTGGATACCCATAGAAATATCTTCACGTGCTGCCATTTGTGCGCCAAGAATACGGCGTGAGTCTTTATCGTAGACGATCTTGATTGTAACTGGGAAGTTACCATGCTCCATAAATTCTGGTTTTTGGTTGTCTGTGTATTCAGTCACCGCAGCATTGAAGCCAAGACGGTTTGCTTTTTCAAGTGTCAAACCAGTTGAGACCAAGTTAAGACCATAGATTGAGATACCGTTTGATCCTTGAACACCAATACCTTCAAGCTCAGTACCACAAGCATTGTGAGCAGCAACGATACCAGTACGAACCGCGTTTGAAGCAAGGGCGATATAATTTGTATCGCGAGTTGCATTATCATAAATCGTAGCACAGTCACCGATTGCGTAAACACCTGGAATGGATGTTTCTTGCTTCTTATTAACAAGGAAGGCACCGTTACGGAAACGCTCAATTCCCTCACCAGCAACAGCTGTATTCGGACGGAAACCTACTGCAAGGATAACCATGTCAACATCGTATTCGTTCTTGTCAGTGATAATCTTCTCAACTTTACCGTTACCAGCTACTTCTTTCACCGTTTCGCCGAAAGCTAATTGGATGCCATGCTCTTCTAAGTTTTTCGCCATCACGTCAGACAAGTCACGGTCATAATAACCAGCCAAGCATGTGTCTAAAACGTCAATAAGAATAACTTCTTTGCCTTTACGTTGGAAAGCTTCAGCAAGCTCAACACCGATGTAACCAGCACCAACGACTGCCACTTTGTTGATGTCTTTGTCTTTCAAACGCTCAATCACATCAGCAGAGTTTTGATACAATTTAACGAATTGCAAGTTTTCAAGAGTTGATTCAAACTCCAATGAACCTGGCTTAAATTCAGCACCTTTAATCGGAGGCAAAATGGGTTGTGAACCAGTTGCGAAGATCAATTTCTCGTATGATTCAACATGCTCTTGACCGTTGACAAGAGCTGTAACTGTCTTGGCATTGTAGTCGATGTGTTGCACTGGTGATTCCATGTATACTGTTGCACCAAGTGATTCCAACTCTTCCTTATCAGAGTAGAAGAGACCGTCTGCGCCAGCAATTTGCTCACCGATCCAAAGCGCCATACCACATCCAAGGAATGAAATATTTGAGTTTTGGTCGAAAACAACGATTTCGTTAGCATTACCATAATTCGTCAACATAGTTTTGATACAGGCAGTACCAGCGTGGTTTGCACCAACAACAACGATTTTACTCATTAAAAGTTCCTACTTTCATAAAATAATTATTTTACAGCTTTCATTATACTATAATCAGTTACCGCTTACAACGTTTATGCTCAGAAATGAACAATTAAGAGCATCAAAAGAGTTGGTATCAGGCGACCGTTTTTCGATTGTCAAGATCTTTTTTAAAAGAATAGCGACCGTATTTTTCAAAGCATTAACGATGACTAACGAAAAAACGAACTTTGACTGAAGATGCTAAGCTGTGAAGACAGGTTCTAAAAACTGAAACGATTGATTCAACTGCTACGCCATCTCACTTCTGAGATAAGCATCAACCAAAGCTTCGGTCGCCTTGACAGAATCTACATGCGTGCGCTCATAAGAATGGCTAGACTCAATGCCAGCTCCTAAGAGAGCATGACGGACATCGGCTCCTGCGCGCATAGCTGCAGACGCATCACTGCTATAATAGGGATAAATATCTAGCTTATACGGAATACTGTGCTCCTCGCAAAGACGCACCAAATGCTGACGCAATTCAAAATGATAGGGGCCAGAGCCATCTTTCACACAAATAGAAACGGTATACTCATCAGTCTGCTGGTCATCACCCATAGCTCCCATATCAACGGCCAAATATTCAACAACTTGAGGGTTGATATTAGAATTGCCACCATAACCAATCTCTTCATTATTGGAAAAATAAAAATGCGTCGTGTAAGGCAGCTCGATACCTTCTTCTTTGTAGAGTTTCAGCAGATTGAGCATGATAGCTGCACTGACCTTGTCATCCAAGTGACGGCTCTTGATAAAGCCGGTCTCAGTCACAATGGTTCTTGGATCAAAGGTAATGAAATCGCCGACTTCAATTCCCAAGGCACGCGTTTCCTCAGCCGAAGTCACCTTCTCATCAAGCCGCACTTCCATGTTGGCTTGGTTGCGTTCAGCAGTACCAGCGTCCCGATAAACATGGACACTGGTCTGGTGCATGAGTATCGTTCCAGATACCGTTTTTCCTGTCTTGCTGATATGAACCGTACAGTTTTCACCCTCGATGGCATTGTAGACAAAACCTCCAACCAAATCCATCTTGAGACGGCCATCTGGCTTAATCGCACGTACCATAGCACCCAGCGTATCCAAATGAGCTGTGATGAAGCGATGTTCCTGATCATTTTTCCCGATCACTGTCACCAAAACACCACCCTTAGGGGTCTGAACTGGTTCATAGCCAAAACGTTGGGTTTCAGCCATGACATAGCTCATGATCTCTTTAGTAAAGCCTGTTGGCGATGGGGTTGTTGTCAATTTTGTAATGTAATCAATCGTATTCATGTATCTGTATCCTTTTGAAAAAAAGTTTGATAAATCCTTTGGCACCAATCCAGCCAAAGAGTCTTGTAATCTGATGAAGAGAGCTGAAAGGCTGCTAAATCCGAAATCTGCTCAATTCCTCTTTTCTTTGTCTCCGCAATGCAGTAACGGTAAAAATCCCAGTTCCAATCTTCCTTTTCTAGAGCAACTGGAATCGTCTTGAGACCAGCTTGATAAGCCACAAAAAGCCTCGAATGCCCATCAACAATGATCCACTGACCATCCAGCTCTTTGACCGAAATCGGCTCAAAACGCGATAAATCCTGCGACTTAAACCAACTTTGGATGGCTTCAATTTTCTCCCTAGACAGGTAAAATTGGCTCGGTTGGAGGTCTTTGATAGAAAATTCCATGGAGACATCACCCTGCTCTAAGGCAAAAAATTGCCTGCTGAGAGATAGAGTCGGTACCATTCCTCGCGTGTTAATGCAATCTCACAAGCCTTGGCAATCTTTTTCAAGCGTTCCGGATTCATTGATCCAACAATAACTTGCATCTTAGCTGGGTGACGTAAAATCCAAGCGATGGCAATCGCTTCTGGTGCAACACCCTTTTCTCTCGCCAGAGCCTTTAACGTTTCATTTAACTCAACATAGTCTGGATGGTCAAAGAAAGTTCCCTTATCAAGAGCAATGAGGAATGGCGACCATGTCTGAATCGTTATTTTCTTGAGACGGCAATAATCCAGCACACTACCATCACGATTGATGCTACCATCTGTCAGCATATTAACCTGAAAACCTGCATCAATCATCGGTGTGTGAGCAATGCTCAACTGAAGTTGATTAACCAAAAGCGGCTCGTCTAGGTGTGCTTGCAACAGCTCAATCTGATAAGCATTAACATTGCTCAACCCGAAATGGCGAACCTTACCAGAAGCTTTCAGTATTGTAAAGGCTTCTGCTACTTCTTCAGGTTCCATAAGAGCATCTGGGCGATGAAGCACCAAAATATCTAAATAATCCGTCTGCAAACGCTCTAAAATACCATCAACTGCTGACAAGATATAAGCCTTTGAAAAATCAAAAAAGCCACGACGAATCCCGCACTTAGATTGAATGATAATATCCTCGCGCTTAACACCCAGTTCTTTAATAGCTTGCCCAAAAAGAATTTCTGACTGGCCACCACCGTAAATATCCGCATGATCAAAAAAATTGATCCCTAAATCCAAGCTTGTTTGGATAATATCTTTAGCAGATGGCAAATCTTGACCAGCCAAACGCATACAGCCAAGCGACAAACGAGATACCTGAAGCTCAGACTGACCTAATTGAAGCATTTCCATAACAGCCTCCTCGCAAAAAGTGATTCCTAACCCTATTGTATCATAAAACCAAAGAACGATTGTAGATTATAGACATTTTTTCATGCGTTTGTCCTGCAAGTAATGGACGCTATTTTATTTTTACTCTTAAAGATGGTATAATGACCTATATCATCTTTTTTTATTCTAGGAGAATTTTTAATGTTATCGTGGTTTGCAAGAGTTTTTAAAGGAGCCGTCATTGCTCTGGGATTTATTTTACCGGGGGTGTCAGGCGGTGTTTTGGCAGCTATTTTAGGAATTTATGAGCGTTTGATTTCCTTTATCGCCAACATTCGCAAGGACTTTAAAGAAAATCTGCTCTATTTCACCCCTGTGGGAATTGGTGCTGTTGCAGGCATCGCTCTTCTCTCTGCACCGGTTGAATGGCTCTTAGAGCACCATCAAGTTGTAACACTTTGGGCCTTTGCTGGTGCTATTGTGGGAACTATTCCTAGCCTTATCAAGACATCTACAGAAAAAAGTCCTCGTGACACGACAGATTGGGCTTGGTTAGTCGGAACTTTCATCGTTTCAGGCTTTCTCCTTTATAACCTCAACAACCTCATTGGGACTATTCCTGCTAACTTTGTGACCTTCATCTTAGCAGGTGCTCTCATTGCTCTTGGCGTTCTAGTGCCTGGCCTTTCCCCTTCAAATCTGCTCCTCATCCTTGGTCTTTACTCACCGATGTTGACAGGCTTTAAAAAATTTGACCTCTTCGGCACTTTTTTACCGATTGGTATTGGTGGTTTGCTGGCTATGCTCCTCTTTTCAAAAGCGATGGAAAATGCTCTGAAAAACCATCATTCCCGTGTCTATCATTTTATCATTGGGATTGTCATGTCCTCAACACTCCTCATCCTCATCCCAAATCCTTCTAGCGCTGAGAGCATTTCCTACGCGGGTGCTAGTCTTATCACCTATCTTCTTGCGGCAATCTTCTTTGCACTTGGGACTTGGCTAGGCCTTTGGATGAGCCAATTAGAAGATAAGTACAAGTAATATGGCAAAAAAAGCAAAACTCAAAAAAACACTAGTTGAGCAAATTTTAGATAAGGCTGGAATCGTCCATGAGCCTGTCCTCTTTAACATGATGGATGAGAAGGCAAGGTTGGAAATACCACAGGCTCACATCTTTAAAACCTTAGCCCTCATCGGTGATAAAACAGGCCCTATCATCGGCATTGTTCCCTTGACAGGTCACTTATCCGAGAAAAAATTAGCCCATGTTTCTGGCAACAAAAAGGTTCATATGATTCCTCAGAAGGATCTGCAAAAGACGACAGGTTATGTTCATGGTGCTAATAACCCCGTTGGTATTCGTCAAAAACACCGCTTTCCTATCATTATTGACCAATCATCTCTTGAGCTTGAGCAAATGATTGTCTCAGCTGGAGAACTGGGACGCAGTATTGCAATCAGCCCAAGAGATTTAGCCAACTTCGTTCAGGCAGAATTTGCCGATATTCTTTCAGATAAATTTTAAATTCCTATATAGAAATATTTCAGGAGGTATTATGACTTTACTCTATTTCGTACGCCACGGTAGAACTGAATGGAACCTTGAAGGGCGTTTTCAAGGCAGTCAAGCAGACTCGCCGCTTCTCCCCTCAACCTTAGAAGACCTGCAAAACCTAAGCGAGCATTTATCATCTGTTCCCTTTGATCACATCTTCTCTAGTGACTTGCCTCGGGCGGCTAAAACAGCTGAAGCGATTTTAGAAAAGCAAGCTCAGTCTACAGAATTGACTCTGACGCCAGAATTGCGGGAATGGCAACTTGGAAAACTGGAAGGCACTAAGGTCTCTCTGATGCAAAGTCTTTATCCTAAGCAACACCATGCCTTTCGCCATAATTTAGCAAAATTTAATCCACGCTTATTTGAAGCAGAGAGCGTTTTTATGGCAACCCAACGGATGGGCGATTTTATCAAAGCTCAAAAAGAATTAAACGCTAATCATTTACTCTTTGTCAGCCACGGAGCCATCTCAACAGCTTCTATTCGCAGTCTTCTGGGCTATAATACCGCTGAGCTTCGTAAAGCTGGTGGCTTGAGTAATTCTAGTGTCACTATTTTAGAAACAGAAGATTTTGAGAACTTCAAGCTCTTGCTTTGGAATGATACCAGTTTCTTGCCATCAAATCAGGATTCCATCATTTCGAGTTCTTCCTACAAATCTTCTCACTAAAAGGGCTGTTTTTTCAGCTATTTTATGGTAAAATAAAACGATGTAAAATGAATAAAACAAAGATCAACTATAAGGTCTTTGTTTTTGTAAAGGAGAATAAGACGCATGTCGACTGAACACACTACTGAATTAAATGACCAGCAGTTGGTCCGCCGTGAAAAGATGGCTGCTTTGCGTGAGCAAGGGATTGACCCTTTTGGCAAACGCTTTGAACGCACTGCTAACTCTGCTGAATTAAATGAAAAATACCGTGATGCAGACAAGGAAAAACTAGAAGAACTTGCTGAAACAGCAACCATCGCTGGCCGTCTCATGACCAAGCGCGGTAAAGGTAAAGCTGGTTTTGCCCATATCCAAGACCGAGAAGGCCAGATTCAAATTTATGTGCGTAAAGATGATGTCGGTGAAGAAGCGTATGAAATCTTCAAAAAAGCTGACCTCGGTGACTTTCTCGGTGTTCAAGGAGACATCATGCGGACTAACATGGGGGAACTCTCCATTCATGCTCACAAGTTGACCCACCTCTCTAAGGCTCTTCGTCCGCTGCCTGAGAAATACCATGGCTTAACCGATGTGGAAACCATCTATCGCAAGCGTCATTTAGACTTGATTTCTAACCGCGACAGCTTTGATCGTTTCTTGACTCGCTCTAAGATCATCTCTGAAATCCGTCGCTATATGGACGGTCTTGGCTTCTTGGAAGTGGAAACCCCTATCCTTCACAACGAAGCTGGTGGTGCTGCTGCTCGTCCATTTTTTACCCATCATAACGCCCAAAACATGGACATGGTTCTTCGTATCGCAACAGAATTGCATTTGAAACGTCTCATCGTTGGCGGTATGGAACGCGTTTACGAAATTGGTCGTATCTTTCGTAACGAAGGGATGGACGCAACCCACAATCCAGAATTTACGACTATCGAAGCCTATCAAGCCTACGCTGACTATGAAGACATCATGGATCTAACAGAAGGCATCATCCAACACGCGACTAAGGCGGTTAAGGGGGACAAACCTGTTATCTATCAGGATACTGAAATCTTGATCAATCAGCCATTCAAGCGTGCACACATGGCTGATTTGGTTAAAGAGCAAACTGGTGTTGACTTCTGGCAAGAGCTATCTCTTGACGAGGCCGTTGCCCTTGCTAAAGAGCACAACGTGCCACTTGAGCAGCACTTCACATCTGTCGGTCACATTCTCAATGCCTTCTTTGAAGAGCATGTAGAAAACACCTTAATCCAGCCAACTTTCGTCTACGGTCATCCTGTAGAAGTCTCACCGCTTGCTAAGAAAAACAGTGACGATCCACGCTTCACCGATCGCTTTGAACTCTTCATCATGACTAAGGAATACGCCAACGCCTTCACCGAATTGAACGACCCAATCGACCAATTGGAGCGCTTTGAGGCTCAAGCTAAAGCCAAAGAACTCGGTGACGATGAAGCGACTAATATTGACTACGATTTCATTGAAGCCCTTGAATACGGTATGCCACCAACAGGCGGCCTCGGTATTGGTATCGATCGTCTAGTCATGCTCCTGACAGACACCACTACCATCAGGGACGTGTTGCTTTTCCCGACGATGAAATAATTGTCACAACAACTCACCAGACAAAAACTCCAACAATACAGCTGGAGTTTTTCTTATACTTTCCAATACAGAATCGGTCCTGTTGGGACAATGCCTGTTGGGTTAATCGTTTTGTGGCTGCCGTAATAATGGCGCTTGATATGATCAAAGTTGACTGTCTCAGAAATGCCTGGCAAATTGTAAATACGTTTGGTATAATCCCAGAGATTTGGATAGTCCACTAAGCGTTTGAGATTACATTTGAAATGGCCATAGTAGACCGCATCAAAGCGTACCAGAGTGGTAAAGAGACGGATGTCTGCTTCAGTCAATTGATTACCGACTAGATAATGTTGATTTTCTAGTCGCTTTTCCAGCTGATCCAAGGCTTCAAAAAGGATTCTGACTTCTGTTTCATAGACTGACTGTTTGGTCGCAAAGCCTGCCTTATAAACACCATTATTGATAGTATCATAGACGAAGTCGTTCATCTCATCGATTTCGGATTGGAATTTTTTTGGATAATAATCTGCTGTATTACCTGTCAGTTCATTAAAAGCCGTGTTGAAGATTCGCATGATTTCAGCCGACTCATTGTTAACAATCGTTTTAGTCTTCTTATCCCATAGAACAGGAACAGTCACTCGTCCTGAATAGTCAGGCTGAGCTGCAGTGTAGACCTGATACAGATAATCACTTTGGTTGACATCATCTGCAATGACTCCTTCACCTGTCTCAAAGGTCCAGCCGTTTTCCAACATGAGAGGGTGAACAACTGAGAGACTGATGTAATCTTCTAAACTTTTGAGCTTACGCATCATGAGAGTCCGACTAGCCCAAGGACAAGCCAGTGAGACGTAGAGGTGATAACGACCAGATTCGGCCTTAAAGCCAGCTTTTCCCGTCGGACCCGCAGAACCATCTGGTGTAATCCAATTGCGAAATTGGGTTGTAGTGCGGACAAATTTTCCACCGGTTGATTTAGTGTCATACCATTTGTCCTGCCAGACTCCTTTAACTAATAATCCCATCTGTTTTTATCCTTTCTCAGCAAAATAGGCGCGAACCCTAGGTGCTACTTCTTCTCCATAAAGACGGATAGCCTCCAGCACCTCTTCATGCGGCATAGAGCCAAGTGGCAGATGAAGCATGAAGCGATCTAGTCCCAAGTTTTCGATGAGAGCAATGATTTTTCTAGCCACATGGTTTGGATCACCGACAATCATAGCACCATCTGGACCGATAGACTGTTCGTACTGTTCATAAGTCATTTCCTGCCAGTGAGGGCGACCTTTAGCGATATTATCAACAGTCTTCTTGGTCGGATAGAAATATTTGGCAACCGCGTCAGCTTGATTTTTGGCAATGAAACCCCAGGAATGCGCACCAACCTTCATTTTCTTTTGATCATGACCTTCATTCTCAGCCACTTGATGATAAGCATCAATCAACCGTTTGAAATACAGGGGATTGCCACCAATAATGGCGTAAACAATAGGTAAGCCTTTTTGAGCAATCTTGATGGTCGATTCGACATTACCACCTGTCGCTACCCAGATAGGGAGTTGATCCTGAACAGCTCTTGGATAGACATCCTTTTTATAAACTGTCTGAGTCAGTTGCCCTTGCCAATCAAGGTTAGTCGCTTTGCTGGTTTCCAGTAACATAGCCAATTTTTCGTCAAACAGTTGCTCGTAGTCATTGAGGTCATAGCCAAATAGGGGAAAGGACTCGATAAATGAACCGCGACCAGCCATGATTTCTGCTCGGCCATTTGACAAGGCATCAATAGTCGCATACTGTTGGTAAACCCGAACGGGGTCTGCACTAGAGAGAACGGTAACTGCTGAAGTTAGGCGAATATGCTTAGTATTGACCGCGCCAGCCGCTAAGACAATCTCTGGTGCTGATACCGCAAAATCCTCTCGGTGATGCTCGCCAATTCCGTAAACATCTAGACCAACCTGATCCGCTAGCTCAATCTCTGTCACTAGCTGGCGGATGCGCTCACCGTGGGAAAAGGTCTCTCCAGTGCCCTCAAGTGGTGTTGTTTCTCCAAATGTTGAAATGCCTAATTCGATCATTTTTGGTCTCCTTCCTCTTCTTAGCTCTATATTATCACTATGTATTGATAATTACAACCAAAATGCTTATCAACAACCTGTCCAGGTCAAAACTTGATACTATCATTTCACCATAAGAAAACACCGGTTCTATCTACAATTTCCTGATATGGTCAGCTTTTCATATGCTCTTGATACTCAAAGAAAACCCAAAACTCGTACAATTAGAAAAAGCCTGAAATCAGGCTCATAGAAACTTGATTGCAGGCCTTTTGTGATATTACTGATTCCTTGATGTTGACTAGCAACAAACCTTTTTCCCAATCCTGTTTGAGCATTCGGTTGAGTCATTTGGTTTTATTGATAAGTGTCTGAGTGAGGGATATAATAGCGAATTCCCTCATGTGAGACATAGCTATACCAGTTTTCACCATTTGATTCGAAGAAACGATCCCAATTGACAGTATTTCCAGCAGGATAGGTAAAGGCCACCTCTGCTGATCTGTCTGGTTGGACATAAACATTGGTATCAACTGCTAAATAAACGGAACTTGGACTAGCAGGTTCTTCAACAAGCGTTGTGGATGAAGAGACTTTATAAAAAGGATGGTCTTCATCTGTCGCTGACTGTCCTGCTACAAGAGCATCTTCCAAATAGGTTGTGCCACCTGGTGCACTAGCTCCTTTGGGAACAATCATAAAGGCTGCCCCTCCACCATAAGAACTTGCCATATTAAAATGAAGAACTCCATTTTGGTTTGAAAGAAATGTTAAAGAAGAAGTCTTTGAAACAAGACCACTTTTATTAAGGACAAATGTCATGCCATCATCATTCTTCCAAGTACCAGCAACACTTGAAAAATCACCTGCTTCAATAGCTTTAAGGTCAAAGGCTGTTGTTGAGGCAGCTGGTTTAGTTTCACTAGAGGATGGCGTATTGGCTGACGAAGATGAGCTCGAAGCTTTGGAAGATGAGGAAGAACCCGAAGCTGATTTAGCAGAACTAGACGCTACCTCTGATTTCTTTTGAGATGAAGAAGTATTTTTTGTGCTAGTTGATTTAGTAGTTGTGGTTTGGCTAGATTTGCTGACGCTTGTAGACGAACTCTCCGTGTTTTGTTTTCCGTTACTACAGGCTGTTATGATGAATAATGTGCTCAATAGAGCGAGTGATTTTAAAACTGTCTTGTGTTTCATGACGAAACCTCCTCAGATTTTTCTAATGCTATTATACCAGATGATTTTGATTTAAGCAAGAATGTCTGTAACATTATTGTAATCTTTTTGTAAATAAATAGTTACTTTAAAAACTGAAAAACGGCACTTCTTTTCTGAGAAATGCCGTTTAGAATAGTGCTTATTCGTAGCGAAGCGCTTCAATAGGGTTGAGTTTGCTGGCTTTGTTGGCAGGCAACATACCAAAAATGATACCGATCAAGGCCGAAAAAGCAATTGCTCCAAGGGCGACATCCAGCGATACACTGAGTGGAATGGCCAGTTCAGGATTATTAGCCATAAGCCTCTCAATAACTTTGGTAATCACAAAAGCAAAACCAAGGCCAATCGCACCACCAATCATCGTCAAAACCATAGCTTCTATCAGGAACTGGGTCAGAATTTTAAAACGCGTCGCTCCTAAAGCCTTGCGAAGACCAATCTCACGAGTCCGCTCAGTGACTGAAACTAGCATGATGTTCATGACACCGATACCACCCACTAAAAGAGAAATCCCAGCAATAGCTCCAATAATCGTGGTCATCACGCCAAACTGAGTATTGATTTCATTTACAAGACCACTAATATCATAGGTGGTGAACTTGCCACCTTTTTCTGCTACTCCTGACAATTCTGTCATTTTAGCGGCTGCTTCCTTCCCAATCTCGGTAGCCCGTTTAGGATCTGAAATGTGGATGTAGGCTGCTCCGACCTCAGGAATACCAAATTCTGCTGATAGTTGAACATTGGTCATAAGAGCACTTCCCCCCGAGGACATTCCATACATAGCTGTACCTGCCTTGGGATCTTCAAATACTCCGATAATGAGGAGACTTTTGTTGCCAACGGTAACAATTTTATTAATGGCGGATTGTATATCACCAAATAATTTTTCAGCTAAGGTTCGGTCAACCATGACAATGCTGGCAAAAGTGGCAAAATCTGAAGCTCTAAAAGAGCGGCCAGCTAAAACAGTGTAATTCTTGACCTCAAAATACGTCTGATTTCCCCCAATCAAATAAACTGACTCTGCTGTTTTGTTTTCGTAGCTGACAGTATTTGATGTACTGTTCGTAATGTAGTAATCTTCCACGCCATCAATTTCTCGGAGTGGACTCAACCACTCCTCCTTGATAGTCGGAGACTCTTCACTATAAGCCCCCCCTGTGTGGCCATCGGATTCTTCTTCCGACTTCGCCTCATAGTAGAGCTGCAGGTCTTGTTGATCTTCTGAGAAACTCTTTATGACTTGTTCGGTCATACCGCGTCCTAGCGCCATGATAACAACAACAGCCGCCACACCGATGATAATCCCCAGCATGGTCAAGAAGGAGCGCATCTTATGACTCCAAATGGAAGAGAGGGCAAATTTCCAGTTTTCCATGAATCTACTCTCCTTTCGTGATGTCTTCTGTGATAATGCCATCACGCAACACGATACGGCGAGTGGCGTATTCCGCAATCTCTGGCTCGTGAGTTACCATAATAATGGTCTTGCCCTCTTGATTCAATTCAGTCAACAAGTCCATAATCTGGGCGCCCGTTTTAGTATCTAAGGCTCCTGTTGGCTCATCGGCCAGTATAATGGCAGGGTTATTGACTAAGGCACGGGCGATGGCCACACGCTGCTTTTGACCCCCTGAGAGTTCTGATGGCAAATGGTGCATACGCTCGGCAAGCTCAACCTTTTCCAAAAATTGTTCCGCTGACTTGCGGCGCTTATTTGCTGAAACACCAGCATAAATCAGTGGCAATTCTACATTTTGTAGGGCATTGAGCTTAGAGAGGAGGAAAAACTGCTGGAAAACAAAGCCAATCTGACGGTTACGCACTTTGGCTAAGGCTTTTTCATCTAGACTATCAACCGCTTTGCCTTCTAAGTCATAAGAGCCAGATGTCGGCTTGTCAAGAAGACCGATAATGTTCATCAAGGTTGATTTTCCTGACCCTGATGGTCCCATAATCGCAACAAATTCACCTTCTTGGATGGTCAAATCAATATCCTTGAGGACACGGAGCTCCTGATCCCCGTTCTGATAGCTTTTAGTGATCTGTGATATCTCAATCAGTGGCATTGTCATCGACTGTCACCTCCTGACCGTCTTTCAAATCCAAAGTCGGATTAGCAAGTACAATATCTCCTGCTTTTAATCCGCTTGTAATCTGCTGATTGGCACCATCTGCACCACCGACTTCAACAGGAACACGCTTAATTTTCTTACTAGCTTTGTCATAAGTGTAAACGAAGTAATTGGTGCTATCTTCTGTCATGACTGCTCCTACCGGCACCATAAGCCCTGACTGATTGCCACTGACCTGAATGTTGACTGTAAAACCTTGCTTGAGGTCACCAATATCGCTGGTCAAAGTGACTTTGAAAGGATACTTGGCACCAGAAGTGTTTCCTGAGCCTGCATTAGCATTGCTAGTGCCTCCTCCGTTGGCGTTATCTGGGTAGTCTGAAATGTAGGTTACTTTACCAGTCCAGGTTTTATCGGGATAGACCTTCGAGGTCATCTTGACCTCTTGACCAACTTTGATGTTAGCGAGATTATACTCAGACATTTCTCCTGAAACGACTAAGCTACCGCTGTTAACGATATGAACAACGGTCTGTGCAGTGCTAGTCGCACTCTTAGTCACATCACGATTGACTTCAACCACAGTCCCTGCAACGGTGCTCTTAACGCTAGTATCATTAAGGGCTTCCTGAGCTTTGTTGACAGCGTCAGCCGCATCTGCACGTGCATCTTGCAAATCTCTCATTTGCCCATCAACTGTTCTCTGAGCATTAGCGGTGGCTTCACCATCTGTTTGTTCATCTCCTGTTTCAGAGACGACCACACCGTAGGTACTTAACTCGTAAATTTGACGGTCTACCTTGTTGAGAGCTCTTACTGCAGCATCATAGGCCCGCTGCGCTTCTGTACTGTCATAACTCAAAAGAACTTGACCAGCGGTCACTTGATCACCTACATTGACTGCGATAGAAGCAAGCTCTCCCTTAGTGCTATCATAGTAGACATACTGCTCTTCGTTGGCTTTGACTGTTCCTGTTAAAAGTGTCGTTGAGGTTAACTTCCCTTCTTTAACTTCGGCAGTGGTGTAAGTTGATTCTGCTTTAGCAGACTGACGTGTACCGCCTCCCATGAGCCCCAAGCCCAAGATACCTGCAATTGCAACAACTACCAAAGCTACAAGTCCAATCACTGTTGCCTTAAATGCTTTGCTTTTCCCTTTAAACATCGTTTACTTCTCCTTTTCTAGTCTTTGAATGACCTTTCATTTTAGGAAGAAACTAGGTATCTTAATGATGCCCCTAATTTCTGTACCTTTGTCTCGTTTATATCATACAATTTTAAAATGTCTTTTGCAAGTATTTTATAACTTTTTATAACTTTTTAAAAGAAATTTATGACCGTAGTAGATTTTTGACCCGACTCGAAAAAAAGGCTACAATGAAAGAAAGTTTACTAAGGAAAAATCATTCGGAGGTTTCATATGGTCAAAGAATTTGACGCTATCGCAATTGGAGGAGGATCTGGAGGATCTGGCTTTGTTAACCGCGCAGCCATGCACGGAGCTCAAGTCGCCGTGATTGAAGGAGCTCAAGTCGGCGGCACCTGTGTTAACTTGGGCTGTGTACCCAAAAAAATTATGTGGTACGGTGCTCAAGTCGCTGAAACCATGCATCTCTACGGGCCTGACTATGGCTTTAACCCTGAAAAGGTGACTTTTGATTTCGCCAAACTGCGAGAAAATCGTGAAGGCTATGTGGAACGTTCGCGTAATGGTTATGCCAACAACTGGAATCGTAACGGCGTAACTCATATTGAAGGCTTTGCTAAATTTGTCGATGCTAATACCATTGAGGTCAATGGCGAGCTACTGACCGCCAAACATATCCTAATCGCAACCGGTGCTCAGCCGGCGCTTCCAGATATTCCGGGTGCTGAATTGGGTGAGACTTCAGATGATTTCTTCGGCTGGGAAAGCTTACCTGAGTCGGTTGCAGTGATCGGTGCAGGTTATATCGCTGTTGAATTAGCTGGTGTGCTTCATAGTCTAGGTGTCAAAACGGACCTTTCTGTCCGCAAAGAAAGCCCTTTGCGCCGTTTCGACCCTTATATTGTCGAAGCTCTGGTTGATGAGATGGAGCGGACAGGCCTGACGCTTCATAGTCACAAAGTACCAACCAAGCTCGAAAAGATAGAGAATGACAAACTTCAGTTGACCTTCGAAGATGGCAGCCAGCATGTGACTGATCGTGTCATCTGGGCTATTGGCCGCAGACCAAATGTTGACCAATTAAATTTGCAAGCCGCTGGTGTAACCTTGACCAAACGTGGCTATATCAAGGTGGATGAGTTCCAAAACACTGATGTTTCAGGTATTTATGCGCTCGGTGATGTGACAGGCGAAAAAGAATTGACACCTGTTGCCATTAAAGCTGGACGAACACTAGCAGAACGCCTCTTTAATGGACAAACACAAGCTAAGATGGACTACACCAATATCCCAACGGTGGTCTTTTCCCATCCTGCTATCGGAACAGTTGGGCTGACCGAGCCAGAAGCTATCGAAAAATACGGACAAGATCAGGTTAAGGTTTATACTTCAAGCTTTGCTTCGATGTATTCGGCAGTTACTCAGCACCGCCAGCCGACCAAACTCAAGTTGGTCGTGACAGGGTCCGATGAAAAAGTCGTTGGTCTACACGGTATTGGCTATGGGGTAGATGAGATGATCCAAGGATTCGCTGTTGCTATTAAGATGGGGGCGACTAAAGCTGATTTTGACGCCACTGTTGCTATCCACCCAACGGGTTCCGAAGAATTTGTGACCATGCGGTAAAATGAGAGAGGGAATCGTGCCCGCCAACAAAGAGGTTCCTCGGAAACCACAGACAAAAGAAAAAGCGAATGATAGCAATCACCTGAGACAAAAAGGTTGCTTATCATTCGTTTTTTGTAGATTATTTCTAGTTTTAAGGATTAACCACATAGCATTTCCAAACAGAATAACTATAAGCCTAATTCCTGATAGGCTGTTCGATAGCCGATTTGGTATACTTTATTGCCATCTGCTAAAATGGGACGCTTGATTAACATGCCATCAGCAGCAAGAAGTTCAACTGCTTCTTCTGTAGATAATGTCGGCAATTTATCCTTGAGTCCCAAGGCCTTGTAAGAATTGCCACTGGTGTTAAAGTAAGCTTTAAGTGGCCAGTCATTTTGGTCCAACCAACGTAAAAGTTGACCTGCTGAGGGTGGGGTTTCCTTAATGTTGATGGCTTCAAACGCCACACCAAGTCCAGTTAATTCCTTCTTGGCTTTTTTGCAAGTCGAGCAGGTTGGGTATTCAAAAAATGTTAGCATATGCGTATCCTTTCAATGAGAAGTCAAATTAGCCTCATGGTTGAGAAGCCAGATTTTCTTATCCAGACCTCCAGCGTAGCCTGTTAGCAGGCCTCCTTTTCCAACAACACGATGGCAAGGGATAAACAAGCTGAGAGGATTTTTCCCAACTGCCCCTCCAATAGCTCGAGCCGATCGACACTGGAGCTGCTGAGCCAGTTGACCGTAGGTCACGGTCTGACCGGTGGGAATTGTCTGAAGAGCCTGCCAGACTTTGAGCTGAAACGGGGTTCCTCTAGGCGCCAAGAGTGGCTGCTCTGCCATTTCCCCTGCAAAATAAGCGTCCAGCCAGTCAACTGCCAACGTTAAGGAAGCGTTCATCTCCTGACGAAACTCAAGCTCCTCATAGCCGTGCTCAAAATAAGCTTGTCCTTTAAAATAGCTGCCAATCAAGGCATTGTCATCTGCCAGTAAGCGCATGAGGCCTAGCGGAGAGTTGTAATCTATCTTGTAAAGTTTAGTCGGTTTCATAATGGTCGCCTATATTTTGGAAGAGAGCGCGCTCATTTTTGGACTTGATTTTCTGATAAGCCAGACGCTCACCGTCAATCGGCACCTTACCACAGTAAACATAGCCTAGCTTTTCAAGAATATGCTGCATGATAGTATTCTTCTCATGAGTGTCGCAACGAAAATCACGACCACTGTGCCCTTCGATCAAGCCTTGCAAGAAAGTCTGAGCGATTTGCTGTCCTGAAAAATCAGAAGCCACTGCAATCCGATGAAAAACCACATAGCGTGGGTTGTTATGAGCCCACTTGCCATCATAAATCTTCTCATAGGCTGGATCTCCACTGTCAATGACAGCTGCATAAGCTACAATTTGGTCTTCAAGCAGAGCCACATAACCTTGACCGGACAAGATGTCTTCAATCACATCGTCAGCATTGGGATAGCCATTCTCGCCCTGCCACTGATCACTGCCAGAGGCTGCTAGAAAAGCCTTGGCTTGGTCTAAAATCGCTACAATCCGCTCCACTTCATTAGGATGAGCTAGTCTAATTTCCATAGAAACACACTCCTTTACAAGATAACTCTATCATACTATTTTTCACACAAGTATTCAAGAAAGGAAGCGGGACAGCGATGAGAGGTAAGGGTAGATTTTTTGCCAAACCTCATTCTCTCCAAATTTCCCGCAAATATACTCCAACTAATCTTCTACAATTTCCAACTTATTTTCTCTTGTTGTTTGATTTTATGAAAAGTATAATGAGAGTAACAAGTGCACTTGATTTTATTTTTGGAGATTTGTCTATAAAAACCATCGGCGAACAGATTAAACACTTACGGTTAGATGCTGGACTGAGTCAGACACAGCTAGCAGAACGCTTGGGTATCTCTAATCAGGCGGTATCCAAATGGGAGACAAATTTTTCCCAACCAGATATTACTCTCTTACCTGATTTGGCAACTATTTTTGGTATCAGCATTGACAGTCTCTTTGGCTATACAAAGGAAAAAATGTACACTCGAATAAGCAGTCGGCTAGAAAGCGGTGATTTCTTGACTCTAGCTGAATTTGCGGAATTTGAGCAATTTCTACTGAGCGAAATTCGGGACAACTGCAGTCATTATGAAGCAACATCAACTCTGGCCGGGCTTTATTTCAGCCAGTCAGAGAATTTAGCCAAGAAAGCGGTAATCTATGGCAAAAAAGCCTTAGAATTAAACCCTAATAACAAATATGAAATCAGTCTCATCAACAACGCTTCCCGCGGCGCGCTTTACGATTGGGATACGAAAAACCACCACGAGTTAATTGAATATTACCAAAAGTTACTGACTATTGCTCCTGAAAACAAGCGCGTCTACTTCTTCTTGCTGGATAATCTCATTGACGATGGCCGCATTCAGGAGGCTAAAAAATGGTTAGAGTTGTCATACCGTAACAACCCTGATCTGCTTAATGATTACTATACCCTGTGGATTCGTGAAAAAGCGACCAGTTTTGCAACTGTTAAGACAGATTATCTCGCTCTGGCTGAAAAGCACCTTAAGGATTGGCGCGTACTTTTTTCTGTCGCTAATACCTTATCCCAACACGAATGCTATCAAGAAGCTATTCCGATTTGGCGCGCAGCTTTTGACGCCCAAGAAAAACCACGCTATACGGATTACCACTATGCCATTGCCCAGTGCTACCTAAGACTTGGCGATAAGGAAAATGCTATCGCGGCTTATAAGGATATGCTGCAGGTTTTAAAGAATGATTGGGGCTTCCGATTTGGTGCTGAAGTTGACCGCATTCAACAAAAAATCCAAGAGCTTGCCTAAAACACCTGATTTCATTGCCAAAAAAGTCACAAGAAATCAAAGGCAGTGATTAAAAGACGAATGATGGGAGTGGAGCAACGCTAACCAAGATGAACGAATTCCTTCTCCTTTTCATTTTCAAGCTCAGTCTGAAATAGCTTCACGTCTCCAAACCATTGGAAATAGCCATTTTGACTAAACGAAGGTGAGATTGGATTTTTTGCCCAATCTCGAAATTTATTAAATCAATTCTAGTAATTTACTTTGATTGACTTTTGGATACTTGTTTAAGAATGTATTTAATTCCTTAAGAACGGCTGGCATAAAGCCTTCTTGGTCATTTTCAACCTGAAGCACCAAAAGAGGCTCGTGCAAACTCATCCGCAATAAGAACCAACCTTGCCCAAATGGCTCCGTAAGACTAAAGCGAATCCCCTCTTCGTTTTCAGGATTGACTGTCCAGCCTGGAACCTGATGGTGTTCAAGATCAGCAATGACTTTCAAACCGAGTTTCTTATAGTCGTCCGCTTCAAGCTTGAAACGAACTTCCTGTGTCTCTACTGGCTGTTTCAAATCAGCAATCAGGTCATCAACTGTCTGACCTTTTTCTGCCAATTTTGGCAAAAGCATGAGGATTTTTGCAGCTGCATAAGTCCCATCATCAAGGAAATAATTTTCCTTAAAGGCCGCATGTCCACTGGTTTCAATGGCCAGTTGGCAATCCACTCCTTCTTTATTGGCATCAATGGCACGGTTAATGACATTGCGGTAGCCTGAAATATAGCGAATCTGCTTGCCACCTAATGCTTCAATGAAATTTTTCAAATGGTCTGAAGTCGGTGAATTAGTGACAATACTGGTTCCTGGATGTTCAGACAAGGCGATTTGGCTCAGCACAGCAATCAAATTGTTGCGATTGAGGATTTCACCCTGCTTGGTCACGACCGCTGCTCGGTCCACATCTGTGTCAAAAATAATTCCCAAATCAGCCTTGTGCTCCAAAACAGCTGCCTTAATGCTAGCCATGGCTTCTTTATTATCAGGATTTGGAATATGATTCGGGAAAGTGCCATCTGGATCTAGGAATTGTGATCCTTCTGTATCTGCACCCAAGACTGCCAAGACTTGGTCAGCAAAGAAGCCGCCGGCGCCGTTTCCAGCATCAACAATAATCTTCATATCAGCTAGAGGCTTGTCTGTTTCAACACCGCTACCATTTTTGATTTTTTCTACCAAATCAGCCGCATATGGTGTCAAAATGTCCACTTTTTCAATCGTTCCTTCGGTATCATGGTGACTTGGTTCGATATTTTCTAGGATAAAATCGATATCTTCGTGCTCTGCTCCGCCTTTTTCACTAAAAATCTTAATCCCATTAAAGTAGTATGGCAGATGACTAGCCGTAATCATCACACCAGCATCACAAGAAAATTCCTCATACTGGGTGGCCATGAACATCGCTGGCGTCGTTGCAAGGTCAAAGTCCAAGACCTGAACGCCTTGGCTGACCAACTCATCCATCAAGGTTTGAGCTAATTGAGGGCCACTCAAACGGCTATCACGACCTACGCCAATCCGCAAAGTCCCAGCCTGGTAGGCGGTCTCGTTTTCTTGTCGAAGCCAGTTGACGAGCCCTGAGGCAATGCTTTTAACGGCTTCTTGGGTCAAGGTCACTGACCAATCATCGGTTTCAATGGCAATGCCACGGATATCTGATCCATTTTGCAATTTTGCTAGTTCTGACATACAGAGTCCTCCTTAAAATAACAACGCTTTCATAGGACTATTTTATCACAAGTTACCTGTTTATGAAACTGCTTGCAAACATTTTCTAGTATTTCTTGGAAAGGTGCCCATCTTTCATCTCATAGACGGCATCACAAGACTTCACCATTCGCAAGTCATGTGTCCCATAACAATCGCTTTTTTGCGTTTTGGGGCTTCCTTATTAGGACAAAGTTATCTCAAAAGCTGAACATCACCTAGCATGCTTTTCTGAACCACAGTTGTACTGTTCTTGATTCAAACACAGGGAGTTGCTCATAGAGCAAAACTTTTTCGTTCTGCTCTTTTTCAAGTTGACGATAAAAACTGCATAAAGTCCTCGTTAAATATACGAGGACTTTATGCAGTTTTATTGTTTTTAGACTTTTTCACTATCAATTACTCGGCTTCAGCAACTCCTCTACCAGATAAAGAGTGAGATGCAACAGCAGGCTTATTCCTACCGTTAGCAAAATTCCCCAGAGGAGCTTTGGGAGGCTCATGGTTCTAAGGCCGTCAAACAGAATGGTTCCTAGACCGCCTGCATTGATGGTGACTGCGATAGTTGCGATAGCGATAATGGACGTTCCTGCTAAGCGAATCCCAGCAAAAAGGGCTGGCAAACTTAGGGGCAAGTCAATCTTCCAAAAAACCTGCCAAGGCGTCATACCCATGCCTACGGCTGCTTCCTTGACACTGGCATCTACTTGGCTAAGGCCAGCTAAGAAAGTTCGAACCAAGCTGTACTGGGCGTAGACCACAAGAACAATGATTGCTGTCGTTCTCCCCAATCCTGTCAGCGGAATGAGCAGGGCAAAAAAAGCAAAGCTGGGTACAGCATACAAGAGACTAAGCACATAGACTGACAAGGCTTGTAACCTCGGCACAAAGTGTAAAAGAAGGGTAATCAAACTAGCTGCTATTATAGCCAAAAGCAGGCTGAAACCAGCCAATTGCAAGTGCTCTACGGTGGCAGCAATCAACTTGCCTGAGGCTTCTTGATAATATTCAATCATAGGCTGTCTCCCAGAGACTTTCCTGACCACGCGCCGTTTCGATCAATTTCCTGACAAAATCACTGCTAGAATTTTGAATGATCGTTTTAGGCCTGTCATACTGGACGACCTTGCCCTGATCCATAATGATGACCTTGGTGCCCAGCTTAAAAGCCTCATAAATGTCATGGGTGATAAAGACAAAGGTTTTATCACTAAGTGTTTGGTGAATCTGGCGCAACTGCTCCTGCAAATCCCCACGGGTAATGGCATCAATGGCTCCAAAGGGCTCGTCAAAGAGCATCACATTAGGGTCAGCAGCCAAGGCACGGGCCACGCCAACTCGTTGCTGTTGGCCACCTGACAGGGCTTTTGGATAGGAATTTGCATATTCCGCTGCTGGCAATTGAACCAAGTCCAAGAGCTCTGTGACACGCTGGTCCGTCCTATCCTTATCCCAATGGAGCAACTTTGGAACCGTTGCGATGTTATCAGCTACAGTCAGATGGGGAAAAAGGCCGATCTGCTGAACAACGTAGCCGATTTGCCGACGAAGCTGGACTGGATCCATCTGGGAAATATCTTGCCCGTCAAAGAAAATTTGTCCCTGACTAGGCTCAATCAAGCGGTTGATCATCTTAAGAGTCGTCGTCTTTCCAGAACCTGATGTTCCCAAAATAGTAATGAATTCTCCTTTATTGATGGTCAGGTTGATCTGGTCAACAACGGTTTTTTCACCATAACTTTTGCTGATATTCTTGAGTTCAATCATTGGTCTTTTCATAAGACTCCTTACTTGTTTTTAATACTGTCATAGTAGGTCTTGGCTACAGCTGTGTATTCTTCACCGTCCACATCAACCTTGGCATTTAACTTTGTGACAGTTGCTGTGTCTAGTGTTGCTGAGATGTTATTGAGAATGGTCGCAAGCTCAGGATTGGCTGCAAGCACATTGTCACGCACAACTGGGGCTAAGTTATAAGGTGGCCAGAATTGCTTGTCATCTTCAAGAAGAGTAAACTTATCAGTGTTGACCAGCTGACCCTCAGTCGTATAGGATGGGGTCACATCAGCCTCGTCATTTTCAAGGACAGCATACTTCAGGCTGTTGTCATAGACTTTGGATGATTTCCAAGCAAAGGTACCGTAGGTTCTTTCTAAGCCTGGAAGACCATCTTCACGCTGGTCAAATTCGCCTTGGGAAGCAAAACGCAACTCACTGGCATGCTTTTGCAAATCTGAGATGGTTTTGATGCCCAGCTTTTCTGCCACCTGCGTCCGAATCACCAAGCCTTGGCCATCATTGGCTGAAGCGTAATCCAACCAAGTCACCTGAAACTTAGCCTTGTACTGGTCTTTCACTGTTTCGTAAACCTTGTCAGGAGATGTTTCCATATCCGCCTTGAGAATGGAGAGGAGACCTGTCCCTGTGTACTCTGGGTAGAGATCGATTTCGTCACTGATGAGGGAGTTGTGGATGAGAGAGCTAGAGATATTGGCCACGCGCTCGACTTTATAACCCTTATCTTCCAAGGCGAGGGCATAAATCTCAGCAACGACCAAGTTTTCTGTGAAATCTTTAGAGCCGACACGAATAGTTGTATTTTTAGACACGGTTGAATTGGTTGGATTCGTGTTTTGATTTAAGAATATAAAACTGGAAACGGCGAGAATGATAAGGCCTAAAAGCAAGCCTAAAACCATCTTTCTATTTTTCATACGATGCTACTCCTTTGATGGAAAGATCAAAAATGATCATGCTCAAAAACGATAAAAGCGCAACAGTGCCGCCACCAATCACCAAGAGGTCCATGCGGTAGAGACCGAGCCCTGTAAAGATAATCTCACCAAGGCCACCAGCCCCGATATAAGTTGCAAGCGTAGCTGAGGCAATAATTTCAACCAAGGCGAGCTTGATGCCATTGAGAATATAGGGCAAGGCTAGGGGTAACTGCACTTTTGCCAGCAATTGCCGATTGGTCATACCAAGACCAAGACCTGTCTCAACCAAAATCGCTGGTACTTCCTGAAAACCAACCAGAGTATTGAGCAATACAGGTGGCAGGCCAAGAATGACCAGAGCCATTAAAGCAGGAACTCTCCCCACACCAAGAAAAGGAATCAGAATAAAGAGAACTCCGAGACTTGGAATAACTCGTAAGGCTTGAACCGTTCCTTGACTGATTTGACCAAAGAGCTTAGAGCGAAAGGATAAATACCCTAGCGGCAAGCCAATCAGCAAAACAATAGCTAAAGCCATCAAGCTGAGACTAAGATGCTCCCAGACCTTGGTTATATATGTGCTAGCATGAGTTGCAAAATAGTCACGAATGCTCTCAAGCATACAAGTCACCTCCTAAAGTTGAGTACCTTTGCCATTGTCTTTCTAAATAGGATACCAAATTTTCGGCAGGATAACCCATAATAAACTCAAAATCGTCTGAAACCTGACTGAGCAAACCGACTTCTGCTGCCTGATAAAGTGAAGCCAAAACCACGCCAAAGCCTGTTGGCTGGTCGTATTTAGCAGCAAACTCCTCCACAGTAACAGGTTCAAAAACGATCGACTTGCCTCCGACTCGACTGAGGAGCTCTGCTATTTCAACCATCGAATAGGACTGACTTTGGGTCAGTACATAGGATTTTCCCCAGAACTCAGGTGTCGCAGCAACTTTGACAATGGCTTTGGCGCTATCCGCTCGCGAAATAAAGGACATTCGTCCATTAGGGGCAGGATAGATAAGCTTGCCCATGGCCTGCAACTCTGGCAAGTAAGGCACCAGAGGGTCAGCATACATGGCGTTTTTGAGCACTGTGTAGCTCAGCTTGCTGCAGGCCAAACGTCTAGTCGCATAGCCAAAAAAAGGTGCCATGTGAAAGGGAGAATTTTCCTGATCTGCAAAGAAAGAAGCAAAGATAAAGTGCTTAACATGAGCGTTTTCTGCTGCTTGGACAACCCGCTCCACCTCAGGTACCCGCTTAATGCTAGGATGGGTGATACTGGGAATGTAAATCAAGACATCAGTATCCGCAAAGGCTGTCACCAAACTCTCATAGTCATCGTAGTTAGCATAGACGACTTGAGCTCCTTGCTCAGCATAGTTTTCAGCCTTTTGAGGAGTTCGAACAGCTAAACGAACCTGCTCAGCCCCAAAAGTCTGAATGGCTTCTGTTGTGATGTAGCGTCCTAGTTGTCCGGTCGCTGCTGTGATGGTTAGTTTCATTTTCGCTCCTCCATAAGTTCTCCTAAATATTTGGTAAAACAAACAGTAGCCGCAAAGAGTGCTTCTATTTGCTCTTTTGTTAATTGGGCCATAGCCTTTTCTTCCATAGCGTCTAGCGGCGCGACAATCTCAGCCGCATAAGCTCGCCCCTCTTCTGTCAAAACCACTAATTTCCTGCGCTTGTCCGACACTGAATTTTTCAACTTGGCATAGCCTTTTTGGATGTAATTCTGAATGATGGCGTAGACCACTTGCTTGGTCGAATAAGTCCTATCACAGAGCGTTTTTTGAGAAATGCCTGCTGGATTGTTATACAGCCAAAGAAGAATGAGCAGCCCTTTATAATTCATACCGTGCTGTCTAGCGTATTGTTCATAGAGGGAAAATTGTTGGTCGCGCAAGCGAGCGTATTGTTTTGCTTTAAACATCATCGTCCTCCAATAAGACAATATTTTTACCAAAAGAATGACTGGATTCCATGCGCGCATGCGCTTTAGCGATCTCTTCCAAACGGTAGATAGCTTCGGGTTTAACGGACACTTGGTAGCTTTCAATATAGTCAAATAGCTCCTGCAAGGTTTCCTGAGACACTCGGCCTGAGTAAGCTGTGGTCAGGTAACGATTGCCTTGCAACTCCATAATAGGATCGAAGTCTTCCAGATACCACTGACCTCCTAGCTGGCCAGTTGAGCAGACAATCCCATAGTCTCTGGTGTGCTTGAGGCTATTTTTGATTGTCTTGGGACCAATCAATTCCAAAACCTTATCAAAATGATCCTCGGTCTGCAAGACACCTTCCAAGTCCAAAATCACCTCATCAAACCCAGCCAGTCTTAACTGCTCTGCCTTTTTTAAAGAACGGCTTGAACCTGTCAAATGAGACGCTGGAAACTGGGCTTTGAGGAGCTGGGCAAAGGCCACACCGACACCACTAGTCGCACCGCGAACCAGAATCTGGTCTGTCGGCTTAAGCTGTAAACTCAAAAGCGCCAGATAGGCTGTGTAATAAGTCTCAGGAATAGTAGCCAAAGTTGACCAGGCCAAATGAGTCTTGATGGGGTAAATCTGGCTATTGGGTAAGAGAACATACTCAGCGTAAGAACCATCAAAGTCGCGCCCCATCTCGCCCATGATAGAAACTACTGTCTGGCCTAAAGGCAAGCGACTATCATCTGTGGTCTCTTCGATAACTCCAACACACTCAATGCCTAAGATACGAGGAAAACGCACACTTGGTGATAGGCCCTGACGGGTAAAGATTTCCGAGCGATTAATGCCAAACCCCTTGACCTTAATCAGAGACCAGCCTGACTTGACTTCAGGTTTAGGCACATCCTTGACCTGTAAAACACTGGTATCTCCAGGCGCTTCAACAACAATAGCTTTCATCGCTTGCCCTTTCTAGTCTATAGAGATTACTTTGAGATCCTTGAAAAAGCCTCGTGTACCAATATCGACAAAAAGACCGATATTTCCTGACTGGTCAGCTCCTAGCTTTAGATCTGCTACTTCAAGGATTTTCTTGCCATTAACGTAAAAGACGGCCTGCTGACCTGAAATCTCTGCTTTGAGGACAATCCACTCATCTAGAGCAATTTCAGCTGGCGCTTCGTAGTCGGTAATGCCTTGTTCACGGAAATAATCGAACTTGTAGTCGGGATATGCAAAATACTGGCTAGCACGATTAGCACGAACAAGATCGCTGTGATTGCCATTCGTCGGACGGATATAGAAAGACTCAAACCGACTATCATTATCGTCAATTCGAAAAGCCAAACCGATAAAACCTCGTGCTAAAGCAGGTGCATCGGGTAACAGCTGACTGCGCACACTGACTTCAATGGTGCCATTTGTAAAAGTGAAATGCTTAAGCTTGGCATAGGTGTTTTCATCAAAGTCCCAGATTTTCTCTATCTTTTCAACTTGGAGGACTTGTTCCCCATCAAGCATTCTCTCAGTCACTCGGGTGTGTATCGCCTCAAAAAACTCTTTTTGCATAGCAAATTCTTTTTTCATAAAATCCTCCTTGCTGTAAAAATATAAAACCGAACAGAATGCTATCTGAAAAATAGGGAAGCGAACAAAAACGGTTCACACTCCAAGTCGTTTCTCCACGAAATTTTAGACTGAAGTTAAATTTTGTAAGCTCCAACGGTCATTAAGAAATATATCAAAATCTCAGATGTCCGCTACTTCAAACATCACTGAGCTAGTCCTAGCTTTTTAATTTAATAAACATGTTTATTTTTGTAAAAACATTTTACTTTATGATTCACAGTTTAACATGCTTGTCGTAAATAGTCAAATATTTTTACTATTTTATAAAAAAAGAAAACCCCAAGTACTTGGTGATTAATCTGGTACAGATCTCACCATCACTTGGGCTTATGTTATCGAACGATACCAAGGTTTTCTTTAACAAACAAGGTCGGGTCTAAAGCGATACGCTTGACCAAATCAGCGATGCTTTTTCTGGAAATATCGTGACCATAAATGGTCTCACCTTTAGGAATCAATTGGTAGTTTGTGTCAAGTCCATTGTCAAACCAACCTGGACGAAGCACTGTATAGTCAAGATCAGATTGCTCCACCAAATCCGCTGCCTTACGGTAAGGTTGTAAAATGTTATCAAACGCTGGGCGACCGTCAATCTCCCCGTAAATCCCATAAGATGAGATGAAGACGAGCCGATTCGTTCCTGTACTCTTCATGGCAGCAATGACCTGCTCGGTCATCTGAGGCAGATTACCAGATAAGGCTACAAAGACCAGATCTGCTCCTGCGACTGCCGCTTCTAACTGATCACTGTCAGCTGTCGAACCTGCTATGATAGTCGCTCGATCATGGACTGGCAAGCGGTGAGCTGTCCGTGAAAAAAGAGTGAGCCGAACATCAGTTTCAGCTAAGAGAGTTTCCGTTACTGCTCTCCCTAGAGAGCCTGTGGCACCAATAATAGTTACTTTTGTCATATTCTTCCTTCTTTCTAATGAACTAATAAGTTGAAGCGACTTGTTTACTGATGTACCACTGGCCATCGATCTGCACAAAGTCCACCTTCATTTTAAGCCGCCAAGTGTTGCGAGCACTTCCCCAGATAGAAGCCTCAACCAAATCATGACTGGTCAGACTAGCCCTGTCACCATCGATGACAATATCGTATGTCGCTTCATTGGTAGAACTGTAATAACGCATTTCTTCTGAGGCGATGTCCTCCAACCATTCTACCTTGGGCTGGACGTAGCCTGTCATGTGGGTTAACGTCATGTCGTCCGTTAAGATGGCCTCTAGGCTAGCTGTATCTTTCTGAACCATGGCTGTATTCACTTGGGCAAAAAGTTCTTTTAGGATTTGCTCTGTCATGTCATCTCCTTGTGTCTGGATTATATCCGTTTTTTCACTCCTATAAGCTGGCCTGCTCTGCCATTTCCCAAAAGCCAAAAGAGCTAGTAGAAAAAAAGTAAGCAGAGCAACAACCAGTAGTTTACTGCGATCTCTCATCTAGCGGAACCCGTACTGCGTGTGGGGGACGTAAGGCGCTTCAAGGTAGGCGATGTCCTCAGGCCTTAACACTAAATCAAGAGCGTCAATCGCTTCTTGGACATACTTAACCTTGCTACCTCCTACCAAAGCCGAAGTCATGCCAGGCTTGGTGTAAACCCATGCCATGGCAACCTGCGCAGGGCTTACCTTGTACTTATTGGCAATTTCGCGAGTACGACGAACGATTTCAGCATCTTGCTCCAGCACATAGTCACTTTGGTTTTGAGCGACAGGAAAATCGCGCAAGCGCTCAGCTGGCGCTGTCAAAGCTCCGTGTGCTAACGGTGAGAATGGTGTAAGCGCAATCCCTTCTGAGACACACATTGGCAACATCTCTTTTTCTTCCTCACGATAGATCAGGTTGATAGTATTTTGCATAGAGACAAACTTAGCCCAACCATTTTTCTCTGCGATGCTGTTTGCCTTGACAAATTGCCAAGCATACATGGCTGACGCTCCAATGTAGCGAACTTTTCCCATACGGACTAGATCATTGAGGGCCTCCATGGTCTCTTCAATCGGTGTCGTGTAATCCCACCGATGAATGATGTAAAGGTCAATATAGTCAGTTCCTAATCGACGAAGAGAATTTTCTACCTCATCAAAAATAGCCTTGCGAGATAGTCCCTTGGCATTAGCCCCATCGTGCATAGGATAGTAGAGCTTGGTCGCAATGACTACCTCTTCACGGCGAGCAAAGTCTTTCAGAGTACGACCGAGAATCTCTTCACTCAGACCAAGGCCATAATAATTGGCTGTGTCAAAAAAGTTAATCCCCGCATCAAGCGCATATTTGATAATCTCACGTGCCTCTTCTTCTGGAACATTCCCAGAAATGCCTCCAGAATCGGGCGAACCAAAACTCATACAGCCCAAGGCTAAGCGCGATACCTTAAGACCTGTTTTTCCAAGATTGATATACTGCATTATTTTCTCCTTTACATTAACTTCAAACCGCTAAGCAGTCTCAAATAGTATTCTCCTCATAAGATTTTAACAAGTATCAGATGAAATGAAGCAAAGCTAGATCATCATCATACCAGCATTTCTCCCTCACTTGATAAATCTATTATAATCCTCTATAATAAAATTATCCAATACACATTTTTTATAATCGATAAAATTATTTTATTAGGAGATTGCCAAATGAACACCAAACAAATGGACTATGTCATCGAGGTCGCTCAAACCTTAAACTTTAATCGCGCAGCTGAGAATCTCTTCATTTCCCAGCCCGCTCTTTCTTACCAAATCAAAACGGTAGAAGAGGAAATTGGTTTTTTAATTTTTGAGCGAATTGGGAAAACGGTTCGTTTGACCCCAGCAGGACAACAATTTTACCAGCAACTGATAAATATTCGTCAGCAGCTGCAACTGGCTATTGAGCAGGGGCAAAATTTCTCTAATCAGTATAGTGAGAATCTGACTATCGGTTTTGACCTACGCTCCCACCTCTACTTTTTGCCTGAGGTCATCAAAGAATTTCGTGAACTTCAACCTGAGGTGTTGATTACTCCTGAAATTAGCCAAAAGGACTGGCTGACCGCCTTTCGTGAGGGCGAAGTGGACATCATTTTCACCACGCGCGATCAGGCTGAAAAACTCCCCAATGCCAGCATTCATCCGCTATATACCAGCTATATCTATCTCTTGGTCAATCCTGATGACCCTCTAGCCCAACTCAAAAAAGCCCGTCCCAAGGATTTGCTTGGTCGGACGCTTTTGGTCAATGGTGGATCAACTCAGACCCTACGACGGGTTCAAAAAAGTGTCTTAGAGGAAGTCAAGCTCAGTACACTCAACAGCCCAACCCACGATTTTACCATGGTCAGTGTCGCTGCCGAGCAAGCTATCTGTCTAAGCCCTGGCTACCTCAAGGACTTCTCTGATGAATTTAGATGGGTTCCCTTTGAAACCGAGGAGTCGTTTGACTGTGTTCTCGTCACCCAAAAGTTTGATCAACGCCATTCCCTCTCAGACTTCGTCCTTCTGATGCAGGATATTTATCAGGAAAAAGCACAGGAATTTCAATTATAGACAAGCAAAAAAGAGGGACAAACAGGCATGGTAGCTGTTTGTCCCTCTTCTTTCTCATTTACAAATCACGGTAATCCAGCAGTTCAACGTTTGCTGCTTCTAAGTGCTTTTTCGTTTCAGGGTTTGTCAACACTTCAACCTCTAGTGTTCTCGCATTGAGCAGGCTTGAGTGTTGCAGGATATAATGATCCAAATACCCTGGATGAAAAACGCCAAGTTGGACAACATCGCCTTCTGCTTTATTGGCCATATCTCTTATCATTTCAAATGGGTCATAGTCTAGCAGCATACTGTCCATGCGGTATTGGACTTGATGCTGACCGATGGTGACTGTCTCTCCTCCCATGGAGAAGGGCGAATACTTGAGTCCATGCTTTTTTGCAATGATTTCTAATCCTTTAAAGAAGGTCGCTGATGACACTGCATGACCTTCAAAATAATCTGGTTTTCGACCAAATAAGTCTACAAAACGCTGGTATTGCGCTTCGATTTCTAAAAGCACTTCATCTAACTGGACAAAGTCTTCCTGACTTGCCCGATAGACTTTGGACGACTTGAAATAACCTTTCTCATCAACCAGACTGGGAATAAAAGCAGGATCAGTCAGAGGCTTCTCTGCACAAATATTGACATGAACGCTGAGTGCAATATCATACACCTTGCTCTTTATCAAATCCACACCGTGCTTAGTAGCAGGCATATTGACCATAACACCTAAACTCTTAATCAGTCCACCATCTAAAGCTTTAACAATCCCTAAATTGACCGCCTCAGAATAGCCCAAATCATCCGCGCGCAACAGTAATTTTTTTGACATAATTTTCCTACTTTCATTTATTATTTTAAACGTATGATTATAATACCAATAAGCATTAGAAGCAATCCAATTAATTGACCAACTTTCACCTTTTTAACTTCTGAACGAAATAATCCAATTTGTTGAATTACAGTTGAAGCCACTAGTTGACCAAATAGAGAAATAACTATAACGTTTCCAGTACCAATTAGTGGCACTAACCACGAACTGACTAAAACAAAAGAACCCCCAAGAATACCCCCTGTGAATACCCATTCTTCACCTTTAGCTTTTTTAAAGGTATCAATAGCAGTTTGGAATTTTACTTTCGTTATAAAACAAATGAATACCGTAACCAAAAACGCTATATTAAATGAAATGAAAGAAGCTTGTAACGGGGATCCAATTTCACGGCCTAAATAAGCATTTGTCGCTGATTGAATAGCTATTAAAATTCCTGCGAAAATGCCGAGCATCTGCCACCAAAATTTAAATTTTGTTTCCTTAGTGGGAAGATTTCTTCTATCTGATTTCGCTAAAACCCCAGTAGCCATCAATGTCCCTATAAATAGAATCATTAAACCTAATAGCTTTCTAGTGTTTAAAATGTTTTGAGAAAGATAAAACAGACCAAATTGATCTATGATTACTCCCATCAAAAGCTGTCCTAGGATAGGTAAAACCGATGTCTGCATACTACCTAATATCGGAAAAAGAAGGACATTGACTGTTAAGGCAAACGCAGCGGTAAAACCACCAATCCAAACCCACCAAGGCAGACTCGTGAGCTCATTGAATGCTATAAAAGGGACTTCTCGGTTTATCAAAAGCAGACAAAGAAGAAATACTAATCCAACAAAGAAGGAAAACGCTGATGATAAAAAAGGACTCAATGTATAGCGTGTAAGTCTGGAATTGATAGCCGATTGTGAAGCAATACTTGCTCCCATTAGTATTGGGAATAAATACCATATAATCATACTTTACCTTACTTATCTAAACGAAATGATTGTACAAATTGCCACAGACCATACTTATAGTATTGCTCTAAATCAAAACCAAGCTCTTTCAATCTTGTTGTACTGTTTCCTCTCAAAATTTTTCCTGCCCAGTCTGGATCATGGATTAAGCTTCTTCCAACAGCGACAAGTTGGGCATGCTGTAAGATATCTTCAACATGCTCAATTGTCTCTACACCACCTACTCCCACTAAGGGAACTTTTTTATTCAAGTGTTTAGAAACATAGTTTAAAATAGATTTATTTGCATACGCTTCTTCTTGAGAGATTCTATTATAATCATTAGTAGATAGGTGAAGATAATCAAGTTTTTTCTGGGATAGATGCTCTAATAAATAGAAACAGTCATCCATTCGCAATCCTGGATCTTCAAACTCTTCAGGAGAAAACCGATACCCGACAATAAACTCTTGATTAGAAAAATCAGCCACTGTTTGCAAGATGCCATCAACTAAATCATTGATAAATTTGAAACGTTTCTCCTGTGTTCCACCCCACTCATCTGTACGACGGTTTGAATGTGGTGAAAAGAATTGTTGGATGATGTAAGTATTGGCTCCGTGAATTTCAACACCATCAAATCCTGCCTGAATTGCTCGCCTTGTTGCTAACTTAAAATCTTCAATTAATTGTATAATTTCTTCTTGACTAAGCTCACGAGGAGTCTCTGCATTTGGACGTAAAGCAGGAACTGCGCTAGCCGAAACTGGTTGCTCACCACTTAAAATGTCACGATTGGTCATTCTTCCTGCATGAAATATTTGAATAATCGCTTTAGCTCCTCTGGCTTTTATTTCCTTAGCTAACTGACTAAGACCTGGAAGAAAGGAATCATCGTAAATCCCAAGCTCCCCATGCCAACCTTTTCCAACAGCTTGAACATTGGCCGCTCCAACGATTACTGCACCAACATCCTTAGCACGATTAGCATAATATTCAATTTCATCTTTGGTCACCTGGCCATTATAAAAACTCAGTTGTGTGGTCATTGGAGCCATCATCAGAGGATTCCGAAGAGTTGCTCCGTTCGGTAACGTAATTGCATTTAATTTAGTCATATTTATTTGTCCCCTTTAATGTTGCTATTGGTGTTTCAAAATAGTTTTTAAACCTATAATTACTTTTTAAAACTAATTATACAAATGAACAATATTCATCTTGGTTTACACTTAATTTGCTTGTTACTTAACTCAATCCTTTAAGGATGATGATGATTTATACAAAGAAAACCAATATCGTCAACGTGTAACAATAATTTTTTTGATATAATAGTCCCTTTCTAATCTTAATCCTTCTGAAGGACTGGATCCTGTTTATCAAAGCCAAAGAGATAAGTCAGAGCTGCAGTTACTCCTAATGAAATCAAACAACCTATGATACCGTGAATTGTGTTAGTCATTCCGCCGCCAACATAGCCTAACACCATCAAAAAGTTAGTTGCGCCAGCGACATAAGTACCGACACTCATGACTCCAGCATACAAACCTCCAACAAAGCCACCGATTGCCAAGGCTATAAATGGTTTTTTGAAGCGCATCCCTACACCAAAGAGCGTAGGCTCCGTCACACCACCAACTAGGCCTGAGATGACGTAACCCAAAGCCAGACCTTTTTCTTCTTTATCTCGTATACGCAAGAAAGCACCGATTGCCATTCCAAAGGCCGCAAATTGCGCCATTCCACCAGCTGTTAAGACAAAGAAATCAACGCCGTTAGTCAAGATAGAAGAAATACCAAAGAAAATGAGTACGTGGTGCATACCTGTCAAAATCAGAAAACACCAAATGGCTGCTAAGACTGCTGTCGCTAAGAAACCTGCTCTGTTATTAAACGCTATCAAAGCACTTCCAATCCAATTTCCAAGAATATTCCCAAGAGGAGCCAATAACGCAAAGGCTAATGGAACTGTCATAAGCATGGTTAAAAATGGGACAAAGATCGTGGCAAGCGTACTAGGAATAATCTTTTTGAAAAAGCTCTCAAGATAGCTCATAACAGCTACGATAAGCAGAACAGGCAGCAAGGTTTGAGCGTAATTGTGCATGGTCGAAGGAATAAAGCCATAGACCTGAAAGGCCTGACCATCCAAAGCCACTAATTCTGGCACTAGAAGCATAGCTCCCGCAAACAGCCCCATAACCTGATTTGCTCCTAATTTCTTGGCAGCTGTAAATCCAACATAAATTAGCATGAAGTAAAAGAAAGCATTGTAGAGCGCATTAAGCAAAACATAGGCATCGCTTTTAACGCTGATTAGATTTAATAAATCTGGACCAATAATGACCAACACGGTCTTGAACATAGCCGCTGTAATCATGGCAGGAATCAAGGGAGTTACTGACCCAGCCATATAATCCAATATATTCATACCGACTTTTTTCAAGGTCAATTTTTCTTTTGGTTTATCTAAATTCTCCTCAATCGCTTCATGTGTTGAAATGCCAGCAAGAGTGGTTAATTCTTGATACACTTTTGGAACGTGCTGGCCGATGACGATTTGGACTTGGCCACCAGACTCCACTAATCCTAAAACGCCTGGAATAGCTTTAACCGCCTCGTCATTGACGAGGGAGCGGTCTTTCAGATTTAGACGCAGACGGGTCATGCAGTGAGTAGCGAGACTGATATTATCCGCCCCACCGATTTGTTCTAAAATAGCTTGCGCTAGTTGTTTATTTTTATCGGACATATTTTTCTCCATTTTGTTCATAAAGCCTGTTGATATGAATCATCAGGTAAAGCAATTCGTCATCTGCCCCTTCAATCTCATAGCTAGACTGGAGATAGTCCATGACGACTGTGGCAGTACGGTAGATAGCTGGTTGGCCGTTTTTAAGCGAATTCAAAATAGCCTGATTGCCTTCGATGAAATGCTCCTGCTGCTCCGTCCGACTAAGATAATAGCGAACATGCGTTTGGAAACGTTGGTAGTTAAACTCCTCGCGGTTAATCGTCACTTGGAGTTCTTTTTCAATAATTTGTGTGATAATCTCGATCAACTCTGAAAGCTTGACTTCCTCACTTGAAGCGGCATACTCTGCTTGACCATTGATAAAGTGCATAGCAACCGCTGTGACTTCACTATTTGGCAGTTGAACCTGTAACTTTTCGTTAATCAGATTGAGCGCCTGCTCGGCGACTTTTGTCTCCTTGGGATAGGATCTAGCCACTTCGTGTGAAAAAAGAATCTTTACTTCTTTAAAATCACTCAAGCGCTTGATGGCAAAGTTAATATGATCTGCCAAACTAAACACTAAAGTTGGATTAAGTTGCCCATTTAGCTGAGTTTGCGCCATATTAACGATTTCAACACTGAGCTGAATTAGCTCTTCTGGCAATTCTGTCAGCAATTGTGCAAAATGCGCATTGAGCTTATAAAAGGTCATATCGATTTTTGACAAGTCTGTGAGCTCATAAGGCGTCTTTGGAAAACCGATCCCTCGACCAAAAGCAATCAATTCTTGACCGTTATTATCAATACATTCTGCAACATTATTATTGATTTTTTTGACTACTTTCATCTTTCTACCTTTACAAAATTGATTAAAAAAACTCTCTAGAAGACACACCACACCCTTCACTTAGATGTCTGGTAATGCCTCCCAAAGAGTAACAATCCGTTTATGAAATTAACAATAGTCTACCAAAAAATGATAGCGTTGTCAATAGAATTTGAGAAAATTTTCCTAAATAAACCACTATCTAAAGATGAAAATTATTTTTCCTCCTTTTTCTAACCTGAACAATTAGATTATACTAAGAAAAATAAACGGAAACTATAAGCCTTGTCAACCAGCTTAGCTGGTGGTTTTCTTGTTTTTCTCTGCGAGAAAAACTGGCTTGAAGCTATAATAGAAAAGAGACTGAGCACTCCTGTCTCAATCTCCTTGTGTTAATTAGTCTAAACGTCTTCTTCCACTTTGACACGATTTGCTGCAATGACAAATGGTGCCCAGATTAAGAAGGCAACAAAAATATTGAAAATAGAGACCAAACCTGCCATGAGGTTATTCCCCGTTGCCAAGAATGCATAGAGTCCCGGAGGGGTGATCCAAGTAACTAGTACGTAAACTGGTGGAATAAGCCCTGCCGTCGTTGCCGCATAAGCAATCGCACAACAGATAGGTGGAACAATCAACCACGGAATCACAAAGTAAGGATTCAAAACCATCGGGATACCAAAGGTAATCGGCTCGTTGATGTTAAAGACACCCATTGGTGCTGATAGTTTTGCTACTGTGCGGTATTCTTTGCGCTTAGAAAAGATAAAGATCGCGATAATCAGGGCTATGGTCACACCTGAGCCACCCATTTGGGCATAGGCATCAAAAGAGCCACGAGTCCAAAGCCAAGGAAGTTGACTGACATCTCTTGTCGCTTCATAGACAGCTGTATTTTCCAAGAGAGCTGGCGCGTAAATACCATCCATGATCGGTGCTAAAACGTTGTGACCATGAAGACCAAAGAACCAGAAAAGTTGCACGAGGAAGGACAAAAAGACAACACTGAACCATCCTTGAGACAGATTCATCAACGGACGTTGGATATACTCTGAAATCAAATCGTTAAGCGGTTTGCTGGCTAGCACCACTGGCAGATAACCAATTAAAGCCGAAGCATAAATAGCTACTGTACCAGGAATGATGGCCGCAAAAGCCTTGTTAACTGCTGGCGGTACATTTTCGGGCATTTTGATGGTGACATTCTTATTCATCAAGGTCGTATAAATCCAAGATGCAAACATACCGATAATCAAGGCTGTAAAGAGACCAGTCGCCCCAGCATAGACCGTTGTCAAAGCACCCCATTCCGATGTTTCTAAGGTAGAACCATTCAGGACTAAGCCTAGTCCAGACAAGGCCTTAAGGACTGACTTATCTACTCCTGTCAAATCAGTCATGATGGTTACGGTTTGTGGCATAGTGGCTACAAAGGATGCAAAAGATACCAAGCCTCCCGCGATTGGATTGACTTTTTCCGTTTGAGCATAATTATAACCAACCGCAAATGAAAAGATGAGAGCCGTAATGGCAATGGTACCAAAATAGACGTAACCATTTATGGTAATCAGCGGTGTCATAGCTTTCACAAAACCAGTCCACCCCATATTGGTTGGAATATCGCGGAAAAAGACGTTTAAAAGGACAGCGATTGACCCTGCCATGGTAAGAGGCATCATCGCGATGAAAGAATCTCTGATGATGACCAAGTGTTTCTGGGATCCTAATTTCCCAGCGATCTTCATAAAGCCATTCATGAATTTATTATTCATGTGACATTACCTCCTTGTTTTTTGCGAATTCTGCTAATTTTTCAATTTGTAAGGCCATACGCTGTTCGAGTGACCGACGCATGAAAGGCATTAGCAATTTATAATTCCATGTGTTTAGTTTTCCTTCTGGGGAAAATTCCTCAGTGTAGACGATATGACAGCTCCTATCGTCTTTCGCTTCTATCTGATAACGCAGCCATTGGGTTCCTCTACTGGAGCGAAAGGCCAGTCCATACTCTTTATTGGGCTTTAGCACAGTCACCCTGACATGGGCTTGGTTGGCCTGATTTTTGCCAAACTTTTTGTGAAATTGCAACCCCTCTTGCAACGCACTTGCTTGAGCAGTCCTGCCGAGAGCTGCTTCATAATCTGATTTCAAAGCGCTCAGCAAAAAACAATAAATGTCTTTCGCTGAAGCATTGACAGTCTTTTTAACTTCCATGGCAAGACTCCTTGAGTTCAGCCATCTCCTGATAAACATCAATCACTTCCTTAGCCATATCGATAAAGGTGATAGCATTCATGAGATGATCTTGACCATGAACCATCAAAAGACTAACACTGACAGCCTCACCGTTTGCTTCCTGAGTGAGTAGCCCTGTCTGAGCATGGTGAGCCAGTCCGAGGGAAGCTTGGGCTTCTGATAATTTTTCTTGTGCGACCGTAAATTCCTGTTTTTTAGCAGCTCTAATCGCTTCGACAGCCTTACTCTTTGCGTCACCACCGTACATGATCAGCTGCATGATTGTTTCTAATAAGGGAGATTCGTTTTCCATATCAGTCTCCCATCAAAGCCAAGGCACTATTAAAGACATTTTCACCATTCATCACTCCGTAATCCACCATGTTGATGTCTGTCACCTTAGTACCTGGTTCAAATTTTTCCTTATACTCGTCAAGCATGAACCGAACCTGCGGCCCGACCATCAGGACATCTATGGTTTTGCTTGCAAATTCCTGATCCACTTCTGAAACAGGAACTGCCCAAATAGTAGCTTCAATTCCCTTGGCTTCAGCTGCCTTTTCCATTTTGGTTACCAAAAGACTGGTAGACATTCCAGCATTGCAAACTAACATAATGTGTTTCATAACTTTCTCCTATTCTTTACTATAAAATTTTTGTTTATTTAAGCATTTAAAAATAACTGACGAAAATGTGTGTAGCTAGGCTCTTTAAGAAGGCTAGCTTGAATCTTGTCATTGTCGATCCATTGCGCCAATTGATGTGACACGATTTTCAATTCCTGATTGCGGTGCCTTGATGGTGATAACAGGACCACAATCCGAATCTCTGGATGAGCATTGTCCCAACTAATCCCTTGTGGCACACAAGCAACAATCACTTGTGCTTTCTCACTCATCGCTTCCATCAGATGGGGAAAGGCCATCTGATCCGAAAAAGCAGTCGAGCATAATTGTTCACGCGCTAAGCACTGCTGGTAAAAAGAGGCAATATCTTGGCTTGTGACAACCTCATCTAAGCAAGCAATCATCTGCGTCAACAGCTGCTCCTTCGTCATTTTCTCCGTTATCAGTAGAAAATGGTCTGGCCTAAAACAGTAATCAAAGGCTTCTAACAATTGTTGCTGATCTTGCTGAGAATGGCTTTGCGATGTTGAAACGGATCGCTTTGCAATCGTTTGAATACTGCGATTGATCGCCTGAATATCCGCAGCATTTAGAAAAACGCTGACAGTCACGCTAGGTACCGAGAACATGAGCTCACTGATGTCAATCGAAGAGATAAGCAAATCAATGTCCTGCAAATGCCTATCTGAGAGCTCATGGTAGCTAATACACTCTACAATTTCTAAGCGCTGTCCAAAATTGGCTTCCAGACGATTTCTCAACACTTGAGCACTACCAACACCTGTCGCGCAAACGACAAGTGTTCGAATGGCTTTTTGGCTCATTTGTCGGTCAAAAGCTGCGATAATATGCAAAGTGATATAGGCCCATTCATCATCGTTCACCTCAGTATCTGCCAAAAATGATAAGGATTTGAAATAGCGCTTCGTCAGCTCAAAATACTCTGAGTACTGCTCCTTAATTTCTTCCAGCAAGGGATTTTCCAAACGCATGCCATGACGAAGACGGAGCTGCAAAGGTGTCATGTGGGCTATCAAAGCCTCTAACAACAGATAATCCTGACTTAGGCTAGTCGATTCCTCGCGGTCAATATCCTCTAAAACAGCTAGAATATCCTCGGAAAAGGGTGACGTTTGCGAAAAATCTTCCGACAATTGTCTTGACTTGGCCAAGAGATGCAAGGCCATATTTTGCGTTTCACCGACTGGAAACGCTAACTGTAACTGCTCCTCCAAACGCTCTAAAATGCGCTGTGCTACTTGATATTCTGTCGTTTTTGAAAGTTGCTCAGCTTCTGCAACATCCGCCAAGGCATGACCCGTCTGCATGCGGATAATGGTTAGGCTAATGTGAAGCAAGAGATTGGTCAATGTAAAATCCGAAATTTGGAGAGCCCCTTTTTGGCACTCTTCTAGAACGACCTGACTCAAAAAAGGAAGGTCAACATTTCGTAGCAAGGTGCGAGATTTTAAATCTGTTCGCAAAACTTCTTTGAAGTTAATAGTTAAAAAATAATCTGAAATAAAGCGTCGTTTTTGAGCTTCATCACCAGAAACCTGATAAATGGACGGCGCAGCCCGCAACAGCCTTAATTGATAAGGTTCTAACAATTGCCGAATCTCCGCCAATAGGTGATTCATACTACTTTTGCTAATATGAAAGGCCTGCCTTAATTGGTTAAGATCAACAGATTCTTCCTCAAAAAAGAGATGTTTGAGCAGGAAATATTGCCTTTCTTGCCCCTCTTCAATTCCTCTGGCATCACTGAAATTCTCTTTGGCATCTAGCCATTCCTGATACTGCTTTTGAAAAATCGAAGCCTCTACAATTTTCAGCCGAACCCCTAAACCGTATTGGTAATCTAATGCCGCTCCAAAAGGTTTAATCCGCTCTTCCAAGCCTGTCAAATACTTGCGCACCGTCCGCTCAGAAACCGCCATCGCATCTGCAAGTTGTTGGCTTTTTTGGTAATCAGCTTTTTCATAGAGAAGCTGTAACAGTTGCCATTCTTTCTTATGTAACATGACCACCTTCCTTCGTTACAACTTCAAACCGAAATCCCTGCCAAGGTTTGATCAAGTCTAACAGAGGCAAATCTTCTTGGCAGATACGCCCGACCGTATTGGTTTTCTCAGACGCCTGAAAATCACAGAGGGCAATCTGCAACTCCCCACAATAACGCCCATAGAGGCTATTATCAATCAGGATCTCCCCTCGAGAAACCTTCTCACCTGCACGGTAAGGCTTTATAGTTGCTTGATTGTATTTAGCCCGATGCCCTGTCGAGCGAATGACATAGTCCGAAACATCGCCACGGTAAACATGATCCTCAGTGATAATCTGCCTTTCAATCTCTGAGACGCCCTCATTCAGCTCCATATCAAAGGTCAACAGTTCAGCTGTTGCTAATGTGGCCAACTCTTCTGAGGACACCTTCTGATTAGCAATGATGATATGGTCTACCAAGCCTGTTGCTGCCAGCCATTTGTACTGGGCGCGCAGTGGCAGATGGCGATGTGCTTCAAGCGTGCAGAGCCCTTCTGAAACTGGCCAAGGCCCTGTATCAGCACTATGCGCTGTGATAAAAGCAGCGCGTTCAATACCGTAGTCGCTAAACTGTTGACTGAGGTCTAAGAAATAAGCTGTTCCAAGACCTGTAAACTCCCGTGGGTAAAAGTTATGACAGGCGGTGACGTTTTCCAGATTAGCCCCTTGAGCGACTAAACGCTCTAACAGCTTGGGTTCGGTACTCATATTGAGCTCGATGTTAAGCCTTTCTGCGTTTTGCGTCAAAGTTACCAATTGCTCGTCAGGGTAGGATTCGTCTAGCCTGAGCCCTGCAAGTCCAAAGGCTTTTGCTTGAGTGACGAAATCCTCTTGCCAGCTCATTTTAGTGATAAAGCTTGGACTAACATCCGCAAAGACTGACAGACCTTTTTCGGCACAATAGCCAATAATGGCTCTGTAATGCGCAAACATCGCCTGATCTTCTGGATCCAGCTGCAAAAGACTGAGAAAGACACGTTCACAAGGATAGGCTAGAAATTGATCGACATAGGTTTTTAAGCTGTCCAAGTCCTCGTGTTCTGGATAGAGGGAAAAACCAAGTTTTGCCATACACTAGTCCTTTCTGGGCTTAAAAGCCATTGTTCTGGCTCAATTGTTTAAACCAGAGCCCTGATTTTTTGATTCTTCGTGATTGGTCAGTTAAATCTAGCTCGACTAAGCCATAACGATTCTTATAGCTGTTGAGCCATGACCAGCAATCGATAAAGGTCCAAACCAGGTACCCTTTACAATTAGCGCCTTCTTGGATAGCTCTGTGGAGTTCTAGCAAATGCCCCTTGATGAACTCGATACGGTAATCATCCTGGATTTGGCCATTTTTGCGGAATTTTTCCTCCCCTTCAACACCCATGCCATTCTCTGTCAGCAGCCATTCGATATTGCCATAATTTTTCTTAAGATTCTGGGCAATATCGTAAACGCCTCGCTCGTAAATTTCCCAACCGCGGTGCGGATTCATCTTGCGCCCTGGCATCTCATAATGATCAAAATAAACAGATGGGAAAAACGGTGCCTCAGGGTTAGCCGCATATCTCGGCGCTGCCACCCGCAAGGGTTGGTAATAATTGACGCCGAGGTAATCCACACAGTTCTCCCGAATAACCTCCAGATCCTCCGCCTGATAAGCTGGCGTCAAATCATGCATCCGAATAAGGTCAATCAACTCCTGAGGATAAGCCCCCTTAACAGACGGATCTAGGAACGATTTGGCCTGAAAGAGTTCTGCAATGCGAGCCGCCTTGACATCAGCTGGGTGCTGGCTACGTGGATAGGCAGGTGTCAAATTGAGCACAATCCCAATCTTACTATCAGGAATAAGCTCATGACAGGCCTTGACTGCTAAACTGCTGGCCAACTGTGTGTGGTAAGCCACCTGAATACCAGCCTTGGGATCAACTGTCGCTGGATAATGAAGCTGGTAAAAATAGCCACACTCGACAGGAACGATTGGTTCATTAAAGGTAATCCAGCGATCCACCAGATCACCAAACATCTCAAAGCACAGACGGGCATACCGCTCGTAAGCAAGAACAGTAGAGCGCTCCACCCATCCTCCTTTTAACTCCAATGCCATCGGGAGGTCAAAATGATAGAGATTAACCAAGAGCTCAATGCCACGCGCCTTGACTCCCTCAAATACCTTTCGGTAAAAATCAACCGCCTTGGGATTGACCTCTCCATCACCATCTGGAATCAAGCGTGACCACTGAATCGATGTCCGAAAAGCGGTATGGCCAGTCTCTAACAGATAATCTAGGTCTGTCTCGTAGTGTTCGTAGAAAGTTGAGGTCACTTCTGGCCCAACTTGATTGTGGAACTTTTCAGGAGCCTGACGGAACCAGTAGTCCCAAGTATTATCCCCCTTGCCATCATCAGGCAAGCGCCCTTCTGACTGAGGTCCTGAAGTGGAACTCCCCCATACAAAATCATCTGGAAATCGAATCATGATTGTAAGTCCTCCGTCTTGTTTGGTACAGTTCTATCATACTCAACTTTCTCTGATATGTAAACGCTTTTTAAAACATATATTTTCCATTTTAAATCGGAAAAGGCCAGCAAAAAAACTGATCCTATCGGATCAGTCTCTAAAAAGATGATGCAAAAGTTGCTCTGGCTGTTCCATCAGCAATTGAGTGATGCGATAGCTCTGCGTTTCCTGATAATTCACCTGCTTGATTTGATCTGAAAATTCATAGATCCGCGCATTTGGCAAACGACTCAAAATAGGCGAATGCGTCGCAATTAGAAATTGGGAACCTGACTGAGCGAGTTCATATAGTTTAACCATGACCACCAGCTGGTTCTGAGGAGACAAGGCCACCTCTGGCTCATCTAGAATATAGAGCCCCTGCCCACGAAAGCGCTGCGTTATTAGATTCAAGAAAGCCTGACCGTGAGAGCGTTCATGAGGTACTCCGCCATAAACCTTCTCCATCAGCTGTCTTCCTTTTTCACCACGATAAATCTCCTCTAGATAACTAGAGACATTGTAATAGCTCTCACCTCTCAGAAAAAAACTATCCTTGGGTCTCTCATAGCCCTTGGAAATCCTGATGTGTCGATCCAAGCTAGCATGGGTATCTCTGGTTGAAAAGTTGAAATTGATGCTACCACCTTCTGGATTGAATCCCATCTGAACAGCGATAGCTTCCAGTAAGGTCGATTTGCCACTGCCATTTTCGCCCATAAAAAAGGTAATCGGACGATCAAAGGTCAGTTGTTCCAGCGATTTTAGGGCGGGAATTTGAGCAAAGTAAGCTTCCTCTGGCAAATCCATGACGGTCACACACTCAATGAACATCGTCATCTCCCTCTATCACCTCAGCGTCCTTGATCCTTCGCCCTAGCTCTCCAAAGTCCTGAGGATAGTCTTGAAAGCCCGACTCTTCTGTCCATGACACACCCTTCTCGGATCTCTTGTCTGGAGCCAATAACTGCTTGAGCCAGCCCCAGATAAGCATCACTAAAAGAATGACCAGAATGGGACGCCAGAAAGATTTGAGAAAGACAAGTCCCAGTAAGAGACCGATAGCTAGGCAGCCACAGCCAGTATTTGAAGCTTTGCGATTAACATAAACAATACGTGCCATCATTTTCTCCTTTTATGCCAGATCTTTTTCTCATTTTACCACAGTAAAAGCAGAAAATCGTCTCAAAACCTGATAATGAGACGACTTTTGTAGCTAATGATTAGACCACACCACCAAACCAGATCCAGTAAAGCAGACCGACTAACAGTGCCAGACCAAGCCACCAGATTAGTTGAAAATACCACTTGCGAATCTTATGATGAAAAACTTGGCCGCCTAACCAAGCACCAGCTCCTCCTAAAAGCAGCCCTTCAAGGAGGAGAAACTTTTCTGACAACCGCCAGCGATTCCTCACAGCACAGTATTTGTCCCAGCCGTAGCTGAGAAAAACCAAAACATTCCAAATCACAAGTAGCAGGGTTAACAATTGTTTTAGTGTCATTATTTCCTTTCCCATCAAGACAGACGACCAGTCCTTACTTTCCCATCACTATCTGACGTTCTACTTTCTCCTAAGGATTGTTTCAGTTTACCAGCTTCAAAACAGACTGTCAATTTTTATCATTAGACGACAAAGACCTGATGAAAGATGTTGGTTGAAAGGGATTTGAAAGCCCTAAATGTTTGACCCACTCAGTAACTGAGCATAGTCTAAAAAGTTAGATAGTGCTCTATGACTTCTAAAACACCATCCGCGTTATGGCTGGGTGCTTGGAATTTTGCAACTTCCTTAACATCATCACTGCCATTAGCCATGACATAGGAATACTTGGCCATGCGTAGCATTTCAATATCATTTCCACCATCACCAAAGGCGAGGAGATTGTCGCCACTTAACCCCCATTTGTCCAACAAATAGGCCATGGCTGACCCCTTATGAACTCCTTTAGAGATAACATCAATATTCCCATGACCGCTGGTCACAGCTGTTACGGTATTGCCAAGACGCTTATTCAACTCATCAATAATAGCATAGGTCTGCTCTTCTGGCGTATTAAATGAGAATTTCATAAAGTAATCATCTGGAAGACTTTCAAATGAGGCAACTTCTTTTAGATGATGATAGTAAATAGCAAAGAGGTCTTTTGTTTTTTGGTCTGATTTTACCAAAATATAAGCCGATTTCTCACCACAAAGAACCAATTCATGGTCTAAGTGAGCTTCTGTCAGATAATCTAAAACCACACGGACAGTCTCGTCAGGCAAACGATGACTCTTAAGGAAGTGAGCATTTTCGACAAAATAGGCTCCATTTTCACTGACAAAAGTGATTTTGTCTTCTAAATCAGGAAAAAAAGACTTGATTTGATAATACTGATTCCCAGAAATGCTGACAAATCGAATTCCCTTTTCTTGCAGGGTATCAAAGATTCTGGCAAAACGCTCTCGATTATAATCATTTTGAGCATTGAGAAAGGTACCATCCATATCTGTTGCAATTACTTTAATCGCCATCATCTACTCCTTTATTTTGGTCCATTTCTTTATGCTTTCAGGCACTTTTTGTACATTATCTATTCATAATCGAGTCCTTCCAATGGTCGTACTTCTGTCCTTTCTCAAAAAGATAGATAGTTTTGTATATATAAAACAAGCCAGTCTTATGAAAAAGACGCAGAACTTGAAAAAAACCAAAAAATCAATGAATCGTTCTAGTTTTAAGATAACATTTTTCTGAAAATAATTCTATTCAAATCTACAATACCAATTACAAGAAAAAGATAAAAATGACTGTTAGCTAGTGTAAATTATGATAAATGAACACTTTTATATTTGGAATTTAAAAGTAAAGAGGAGACTAAGACAAAAACTAAAACCCTCAGTAATTTTACACCTAGAAACTTCTGAGAGTTAGTCTTAAGGAACTATTTTATCTTTGACTCATTTTTTCATAAAATTTAATAAACTTCATGACAAATTACTAAATCAGATAAGCTGACTTCAATGAGACGATGCGATCACATTGTTTTGCATGGTCTAAATTATGTGTGACGATTAGAATCGTTTTTCCAAACTGATCTCTCAACGACCGAATTAAATCAAATGATTTTTGAGCCATATCAGGATCCAATGAGCCTGTTGGTTCATCTGCCAAGATGATGTCACCTGGTTTTAAGATAGCTCTCACGATAGCGATTCTCTGTTGCTCACCTCCCGATAATTCATTAACCTTACTATTTAGTCTATTTTCCAAACCAACAAATCGCAGAGTTTCTTTAATCTTTTTCTCCTTCTCATCTTTGGAGAACTCAGTAAAGGTCATGGCAAGCATGAGATTATCTTTTACACTTGCTGTAGAGATGAGTGCATTTGATTGAAACAGATAATTGATAACATTCTTTCGATAGTTAACTGCAGAACGTGAATTCACTTTTGGTAAGACTTTCCCATTGATTAAAATCTTACCACTATCAATATTATCCAAAAGGCCAATCATATTGAGTAAAGTAGACTTTCCAGAACCAGATGGTCCTACTAAAGCTACAAATTCATTTTCCTCAACATCAAAACTTAAGCCTTTTAAAATTTCACGTGACCCAAATTTTTTTGACACATTTTGTACGGAAATCATAGACATTAAATCACCCCCTAAACGATTGTATGATGTTTTCTCCTTCTTTACGAAACAGATTAAAGTAAAGAAGTAATAATTGGAAAGCAAATGTAACTAGTGTTAAGACTATTCCTAATTTTGAACCTAGTAGGATAGAAACTAGTAGTTCTATCGCAGAAACACTAACAATAAGAGAAAGAACACCGATATATCTCTTCCAAGGTGAAAAGCCCATGAAATACTGTACATACAGTTTTTCCTCGAAAAGCAAACGATAAATCAAGACAAAACTCCAAAAGATAGACATCATGGTAAAGATAATAATAGCAATGATACTCCCAAATAAGTAGAAAGTATAACCAAGATCTTTCTGAAGTCCATTGATATAATTCTTGACCGTTGTAAATTTCAATTCATTGTCTGACAAATCTGGGAACTCATTATCTAAAATTGATTTCACCTGATTCATTGTTTCTTTATCACGAACTTTCAAAATACCGTTATAACCACTCACAGATAGATTTGCTGATTCCATGAAGTACAAGTTTTCAGGAGCAGCTACAAAAATAACAGGGTCCTTACTAGTCACACCTTGATCGATTGATTTTGACCAAGTAAAAATGGACTTAGATGGCTGATAGGTTCTAAATAAAAATCTTGGATTTTCTGTAAATTTAGTCCCTATATCCCCTGATTTTACCCTGACAACTTCCTGCAAGTAGGCCTTCATGGTTTCAATATCCGCTGAACCTAGAGTATCAGGAATAAGATACAATCTAGCTCCATTACGTATTTCGGATAATTCTTCATTACTTAACTCAACTCCCAGTTCATATAAGTAATTATAAGAATAGGTTAAATACCAGAATGGCTTTTTAGGAACATTGTGGTACGTACCATAGACTGTATCAAGGTATTCTTGTCCAAGATATTTCCCCTGAGCAATATAAACACCTGAAATCTCTGAAATTCGCTGGTAAAAGCGATACATGCTACTTTCTAGTGAATTTGTAGTACCGGAGTAAGTTCCTATATCATCTCCTTCCACAAAATCTGAAATAACATACATATCTTCAACGCTTTTCCATTCTCTAGCTACTTTGACATTATCAATAAACTGATTCATTGGTGCATCTAAAGAATGACTGACTACAATTAATAATCCAGCTACTAAAGCATAGAATAACAAACTGGTTGCCATTAATGGTTTCATTGGTAGCCGTTTATGAATTGCAGCTAATGGAGAAACCAAATAAACAACAATACTTGGAACGATTAATGTTAACAATAGTAACAAGATTGAAAGGCTTGTACCCGCAAAGACTAACACAAATGATGATAGTCCAAAACTAGCCCAACCTGACAAAAACCAAGTTGCTAGTGCGGAAACAGGTGCGATATAAATAGAAAACAGAAGAGAATCTTTGAAGAGGGCAAACCACAACTCTTTCCTATCCCATCCCAATAGTATCAATGTCCCAAAATGTTTAAAGGATTGTAAAACACATATTAGGAAAAGAACAAGAAGGACCATAGCATTTACTGCAATACTAGCAGCTAAAACGATTGGCACAATTCCCTCAACAGTGTTACTGCCAAAACTCTCTCGGGTCAAGTCTTCAACAGAAATCCCAGTAATGGCTGAGAGGTTTGACAAAAATGTTTCTCTTGAGAGATCGTCCTGAAGACCATTGATATGATATATCCCGTTTATAGTATTTGTTTCTTGAAAAATATAGTCTAACCGATTTATGACAACAGGCGTTGTAAATAACAAACTTGGTAATTCGTAGAGCATATTATCAGACCCCTTATCAAGTCCAATAGTCAAGTTATTGTCACTATGGGATAATAAATCTGAAATTTGTTGGCGTGATAAAATCATTTTACCACCGTTTGTAAGATCTGAAAAACCCGCAGGATTCCCAAGAATATCTATATACATTCTATTTGTTGCACCATCCCTACTACTATTTGTAGTACGTTTCGTCCAAATAGATAAGTCGGTTTGCTCCAAAAAATATTGGAATACACTTTGCGACTGTTCTTCCGATAATCTTTGAAGATAGACAGTAACTGTTCCAGAATTACGGTTATAATTTTTCCATGACTCCTCATACTGAACAGCTGTAAAAAAAATTGCCATCAGAGCAAATAATGCGCTCTGAATGGCAATCAAAAACAGGATTAAGTACTTCATTTTACCTAATAACATGTTTTTGTATGTCATAGGCGCTTACCTACAATTCCAGTAATCTTTTTAGTGCTTTTCGTCATAACAAAGTCTCCATTTCATTTTTGACTAAAATTAACAATTACAGTAAACCAATTTTACTTGATGTTTTTGTATATTACAAACATTACAATTTTGCTACATTAGCTACAATATCTTGGAAATTCTTGGAATTCCAGTTTGTCCCAATTGACATCATCACTTAAAATTTCTATACTCTCTCCATTATAGCAAGTTGGAATAGAGATGCTTTGGTTTTGAAAGGGAAACAAAATAACTATATCTACTATTTTTTATTTATTAATGATGATATGCAGAGATATAGTCATTAAGTTTTAAAATAGTCTTCAAAACATTCGGAAATGCTAGAGAGTTTTCTTAACAGCTCTGTTATATGGTACTTCAAAACTGCCCAAGTTTGTTCAATTGGGTTTAGTTCAGGGGAATAAGGTGGTAGTGGCAAAAAATAGTGATGATGTTGAATACCAATGTTATCCAGTCTGGATTTGGGATGAAAGGAAGCATTATCCATAATCACAAGATGAGGTTCCCTTAGGCTAGGGATCAACTGTTGCTCAAACCAAG
>NZ_KB904543.1 GCF_000380085.1 Streptococcus merionis DSM 19192 | reverse complement strand
ACTGAATTCGAGCTAAAATACTCGGGGAAAAGGTGGCTCTCCTAGTGTTCAGTGAACACTAGGTCAGTCTCCTCTTTTTCAGTCGCTTTTCTTAACGGGCTTTGTATCTTAAAACTGAACACACCCTAAAAAGCTCGATAAAATTCAAAAATTTCCTAGAGTCTACAGACTCGTTGTCAATTTTTTCATTTTTCTACGCTTTTTTAACGGGCTTTGTATCTTATGTAATTGAACTCGAGCTAAAATGCTCGGTAAAATGCGTGAGCTCCCTTGAGTCTCTGGACTCATCGGTCATTCCCTTATTTTCTATCGCATTTTTACACGCTCTCGTATCTTAAAACTGAAGGTCATCCAGACGAGTTAAGGCTGCCTTCTTTTGACTTTTAAAGAGTTTCCGTTTAAAAGTCTCATCTTTTGATGACCTTTCTTTGAAAAAACACAGAAAAAAGGGTATAATCATATTTTGTACTAATCAATGAAATCAGCTCTAACGACAGGAGGCTATCAGATGATGAAGTCCTCCAAGTCTAGCTGCTTTTTTTACTATTATTGGCAATATGCCATCAGGAGGGGAGATAAGATGAACTTAGTGAAAAAATTAGGCTGGTTTTTCAAACTGGAAAGACGACGCTACCTCATTGGGATTATCTCGTTATCGCTGGTAGCTGTTTTTAACCTCATTCCACCGCGGGTAATGGGAGCAGTTGTTGACCGTATCAATAGTGGAGAATTAGGGAGAGACGAGCTTTGGTTCAACATCTTTTTGTTGTTGGGCTCAGGCTTCATCATGTATTTATTGCGCTATGTTTGGCGCAAGTATATCTTGGGAACATCGAACCACTTGGCGCGTATTTTACGTTTTAGGCTCTTTGAGCATTTTACCAAGATGTCACCGTCCTTTTATCAGAAATACCGAACTGGGGATCTCATGGCCCATGCGACCAACGATATTAATGCTGTGACCCAAACAGCTGGCGGTGGTGTCATGTCAGCTGTTGATGCTTCTATCACAGCCCTTGTAACTCTCTTGACGATGTTTATCGTGATCGACTGGCGATTGACAGTCGTTGCGATTTTACCCCTTCCCTTTATGGCTCTGGCTACGAGCTTACTGGGTCGAAAAAACCATGAAACGTTTAAGGAAGCTCAAGAAGCCTTTTCAGATTTAAACAATAAGGTTCAAGAATCTGTCGCAGGAATCAAAGTGACCAAGTCTTTCGGCTATCAAGAGAATGAAAAAGAAAGTTTTGCTCAGACTAATCAGACTGTCTACGAAAAAAATGTGGTTTCCGCGCGTTATAATTCGCTGTTTAGTCCTCTGGTTTTGACCTTTGTCGGTCTGTCTTACCTGCTGACCTTGATTGTGGGAACCGTGCTAATCACGCAAAATGCTCTGACTATTGGAGAGCTGATTACCTTTGTTACTTATCTGGATATGCTGGTTTGGCCACTCATGGCTATGGGCTTTCTCTTTAACGTCATTCAGCGGGGAAGCGTGTCTTATGAGCGAATTGAAAATCTTCTCTCGCAAGAAAGTGACATTCAGGAAACAGCGCAGCCGATTGAGCATATTGAAAACGGCCGCCTGTCTTATCACATTAAGCAGTTTGCTTATGACGATAGGGTGACCTTGCATGATGTTCATGTGGAGCTTGAAAAAGGACAAACTTTGGGAATTGTAGGAGTGACAGGATCTGGTAAGACGACCCTGCTCAAACTGTTACTGAGAGAGCGTGATGTCCAAGAAGGGAGTATCTCGATTAATGGCCACGATATTCGTGACTATCGGCTCAAAGACTTGCGAAGCTTGATTGGCTACGTGCCACAGGATCAGATGCTCTTTGCAACGACAATTCGTGAAAATGTCCGCTTTGCTGATCCTAAGTTTTCTGATCAGGCAGTAGCGCGTGCAACCCAGCTCTGTGGGGTCTATGACGATATTATGGATATGCCTGAGCAATTTGATACCATTATTGGTGAGCGGGGCGTTTCCCTCTCTGGCGGTCAAAAGCAGCGTCTCGCCTTGAGTCGTGCCTTAATTATGGAACCAGACATCTTGATTTTGGACGATTCCCTGTCTGCTGTGGACGCAAAGACAGAGCATTTTATCTTAGAAAATCTTAAGTCGGAGCGCTCTGGCAAAACCACGATTATCACAGCCCACCGCTTATCTGCCATTGTCCATGCGGATGTGATTATCGTTATGGAAGATGGCACCATAAAAGAACGTGGAACGCACGACACGCTTATGGCCAAAAAAGGCTGGTACTACGAGAATTATCAATCACAACAGCTGGCACAGGATTTGGAAGGAGAACTAGATGGCAACTAAGAAAAAACAATCAGGTGTTTTCCATCGTCTCTTAACTTACGCGATAAAATACAAGTGGAACATGCTTTCAGGCTTTCTCTTTGTCCTTGTCACAACAGCTGTAACAACTGGAAATACCCTTTTGATTCGTTACTATATTGATAACCATATTAAAGATGGGCTAACTCGGATTGCATTTGTGGTCTTGGCGCTTAATTTTGGTATGGTCATTGTACGTGCTGTGACGTCCTACCTCAGTGAGTATCTCTTTGCTAAGGTTGCCTATGCGACTGTCCGCGATTTGCGCCAAGCAGCTTTTGATAATATTCAAGACCTAGGCATGGCTTATTTTGATCAAACGCCTGCAGGGGCCATCGTCTCTCGACTGACCAATGATACGCAGGCTGTTGCCGATATGTTTGCGACAGTATTTTCTAGCTTTATGAAGTCTGCGTTTATCTTTGTGGCGACCTTGATGGCTATGTTTAGCCTATCTTGGCAATTGACCCTGTTAGTCTTGCTCTTTTTGCCGGTAATCTGGGGCTCAGTTGCTCTTTACCGCTATTATTCACAAGAATTGGTCGCCATGACTCGCTCAAAATTATCAGAAATCAACGTCAAATTATCTGAATCTATTGAAGGTATGCGCATTATTCAGGCCTTTCGTCAGGAGGAGCGCTTAAGTCAGGAATTTGAAGACATCAACGGTGAACATATGGTCTATGCCAATCGTTCGATCAATGTTAATTCATTCTTTCTGCGTCCAGCCATGTCGCTGTTGAAGATTTTAGCCTATGCCCTCATTTTGACGTATTTTGGATTGAATTGGCAGACATCAACGTTCTCGGCGGGACTCATTTATGCCTTTATCCAGTATGTCTCGCAGCTCTTTGATCCTTTGATTGAGGTGACACAGAACTATGCGACCTTGCAAACCTCGATGATTGCAGCCAATCGTGTTTTTGAAATGATTGACCGTGAGGATTACGAGCCTAGCCAGATCAATCAAAATCTTACGATCACGCGAGGTGATGTTGAGTTTAAAAATGTTAGTTTTTCTTATGATGGCAAAAAAGATGTTCTAAAAAATATTTCCTTTAAGGTCAATAAAGGAGAAACTATCGCCTTTGTTGGATCGACAGGTTCTGGAAAATCTTCAATCATCAATCTCTTCATGCGTTTCTATGAATATAGCCGTGGACAGATTTTGATTGATGGACAGGACATTAAGAATTACAGCCAGCAAGAGTTGCGTCAGCAAACGGGTCTGGTTTTGCAGGATCCTTTTCTTTACCATGGGACGATTGCTTCCAATATCCAGATGTATCAGGAAATTAGCCGTCAAGAAGTGGAAGATGCGGCACGCTTTGTTGATGCGCACGGCTTTATTGCTGCCTTACCTCAAGGTTACGACAATCCTGTAACAGAACGCGGGACGACTTATTCTTCTGGTCAGCGTCAGCTTTTGGCGTTTGCAAGGACTATGGCAACTGAACCTAAAATTTTAATTTTAGATGAAGCGACTGCCAATATCGATTCGGAAACTGAAGAAATTATCCAGAATTCTCTCCGCAAAATGCGTCAGGGACGAACCACCATTGCCATCGCCCATCGCCTATCAACCATTCAAGATGCTAATTGTATCTATGTGCTGGATAAGGGTGAAATCATCGAAGCAGGAACGCACGAAGAACTCCTTGCTCTCAACGGTACCTACCACAAGATGTATCAGCTCCAAGCTGGTATGATGGCAAAGTAAGAAAAGAGGAATGAGTTAACTTCTGGCAGGTAAAACAGAAAGGGAGTGAGCTAAAATCGTGATTTCAAAGTAATCGATTTTAGCTCACTCCTATTTTCCTATCACAATAAGTCTAAAAACATTTTGAGCTCTTTCTGACCAGTTATGCGCAAATATTGTTTGGCGTTTTGGGTCAGGTAATTGGCATCTAATTGGTCAAACTGCTCCAATTTCGCCAATTGTAGGTTGTTGAATCGGCTCTTATCGATTTGAAAGATGACTTGCTGATTGAGCAGCTGGTAGGGGAATGGATTTCTGGCTTTATTTAATAGTTGCTGATTCTGAGCTTGATTGTGCTTGAGATGGGTTTGGAGCGCCAGCTTATTTTTCTCAAACATACCGTTATCAATATAAAGCGATAAGGCCTTTTGCAGGATAAGGTTGGTGTCAAAGTCGATCAGCTGCTTGTAGGATAAGAAAGCTTTGAGCAAAAGATTTGGTAGGACAACAGTCGCTAAGCGCAGGGCTGGAAAGATCGAGGCTGAGAAGGATTTGATGTAGATAACGCGGTGATTGGTGTCATAATAGTGAAGCGGTGCTTGACGTTTGGCGTCAAAGTCGGCCATGTAGTCGTCCTCGATGATATAGACCTGATACTTAGCAGCCAACGCGACAATGGCCTGCTTTTCAGCCACTGTGTAGGACATGCCCAAAGGATTGTGAAGCCTTGGAATCGTGTAGAAGAAAGTGATATTCCCGCTTTTGAAAATAGCCTCAAGCGCAGTCAAGTTTATACCAGACCAGTTACGAGGGATCGTCTGGTAGGCTAGACCTAGCGTTTTGACCAACTCAATCATACGAGGATAAGTCGGCTCTTCAAGAAGGATAGTGCCACCGCTAGAGGGAAACATCATCTGACTTAAGATATAGAGGGCCTGCTGGGTACCTGACGTAATCACCAGCTGATCCTGCTTGCTGTAAACGCTGGAAGCGACTAGGAGTTTCTGGACAGATTGGAGCAGGTCTTCAAGCCCTTCTTGCTTATGGTAATAATTAAAGAGGTAATTTTCACGACCAACTAGGGTTTCGTTGAGACAAAGGCGAAAATCATCATAAGCGATATTAGCAATGTCCGATTCTGGCAAGGCTAGCGGTTCGGTTTGATCAGGCGTTTCGAGCACGTAGTAGCCAGACTTGTGGATAGGGTAGATGAGGTTTTGATGACGGAGTTCAGCCAAGGCTTTTTGGACAGTATCTTTGTTGCAGGAGAACTGTTGGCTAAGCTGACGAATGGATGGCAACTTGTCGCTAGTCTTGAGCTGGCCACTGCTAATCTGCTCTTTGATGTTTGTGACGATAATCTGGTATTTACTGATCATAGAACTGTCCCCCGTACAGATAAGTTGCCCCTATTATAGCGCAGCCATTGCCCCAAAGCAACTAAAACCTTAAATTGTGCAACTTTTATAAGATGAGTAAAAACAATTGAAAAGGAAGGGGCAAAGTAGTACAATAGGATTATAATTAAAGATGAACAAGCGGTGGTCTGACCATGCAGCCGGGCCTTCAAGTCTGAAGGCAGCAGTATAAGTACGATGAGTGCGTATCTGTGAGACAGTAGAAAACTGTCCATAGGTGCGCACTTTTTTGGTATTTCTGACTTGTTCAAAGAGGAGGATTTTATGATTACTTATGTTAAATCAAACCGTCAAGCCCAGTTTTTACTAGCTGGCACCTTACTGATGTTGGGTGGGTTTGTATGTCAATTTCATACCTTGAGCAGGTGGTATTTTTACTTAGCAATCATTTTTCTGGGCTATTTTGCAACCAGACAGGCAGTCAAACTCTCGCTAGAGGAGCGTAAGGTCAATGTTGATTTGCTCATGGTGTTGGCAGCTTTAGGAGCCTTGCTCATTGGAGAGCAAGCTGAGGCGACAGTATTACTTTTTATCTTTTCAGCTGCAGAAGTCTTGGAGCGTTATGTCACTGACAAATCTGGCTCAGCCATCACCCAGCTCATGTCGGCAGTACCTGAGACAGCTCAGTTGTTTGAGGACAATGGTAGTCTGCGGACAGTATCTACCAGCCATCTTCGGGTGGGAGACCTCATTTTGGTTAGCAAGGGCGCGCAATTTCCTATTGATGGGGTGGCTCTGGAGCGTACGACAGTGAGCGAGATGGCTTTGACAGGTGAAGCTGTTCCGATTGAAAAGGCTCAGGGACAGGAGGTATTGGCTGGGACTGTTAACTTAGGAGAGGCTGTGCGTGTAAAGGTTTCTAAAACTAGCGATCAGACTGTGTTTTCAAATATTGTCCGTTTGGTTCAGGAAGCTCAAGATCATCCTTCGCAGCTAGCGAGATGGATTGATTGTTTTGAGGGGTGGTATGTTTTAGCTGTTTTACTCATAGTGCCACTGTTTATTTTAGTCTTGATGCTGGTTCAGTCTTTGAGTTGGCAGGAGGCTTTCTACCGTGGAATGGTGCTTCTGACCGTTGCTAGCCCTTGTGCTCTTGTTGCCTCGGTCACTCCAGCCACCCTTAGTGCGATTAGCCGTGCCGCTAAACTCGGTGTCTTAGTCAAGGGCGGTCAGGCCATGGGAAACCTAGCTGACATCAGCTTGTTATTCACAGATAAGACAGGGACTTTGACTGAGGGAAGGTTTGAGGTGGTGGCGTTTCAGGTTTCTGAAGCCTCCAGATCTCACTTGTTAGCCATGACCAGTCACTCGCAACACCCGATTTCGAAAGCCATTAGCACCTATCTGCTAGAGCAAAATGTATTGCCAAAACCTCTTCAAACACCCGTTCTAGAGTTGGCTGGAGAAGGCCTCCAATCAGGAGAATTCTACCTGATAAATGCCAAGGCTGTAGCACATTTATCGGATCCTAACGGGTATCTGATTCAAGCGAATAACTACCTAACGACAGTATTTTGGGCAGACAGTCAGGAAGTTCTTGGCTTTATAGCTTTAGAAGATCGCTTGCGGCCTGAGGCTGTGGAGGCAGTAAAGGCCTTTCAGGCACAAGGCATTGAGGTGCAAATGCTGACTGGCGATCAGCCTTCCGTAGCACAGAAGATAGCGAAAGAGACCACTATTTCTCACTTTAAAGCTTCTTGCCTGCCAGCTGATAAGGCAGAGCAGGTCAAAAAAGCTGTACAGACAGAGACCGTTGCTATGATCGGTGATGGCATTAATGATGCGCCAGCTCTTGCTCATGCTCATTTAGGAATCGCTATGGGGTCTGGCTCTGCCATTGCCATGGAAACTGCGGATCTGGTCATGGTACAAAATAATCTCAGCAAACTCTATCAGGTCTATAGACTCAGTCGCAAACTCAAGTCTATTGTTGTCGAAAATGTTGTCTTTTCAGTTGGTATTATGGTCATCCTCATCGTTTTGAATATCATTGGAATCCTTGACTTGACCCGTGGAGTCATTTTCCATGAAGGATCAACCATTTTAGTCATCGTTAATGGTCTTCGCCTTTTGAACTGGAAAGTATGATATACTAAAACTATGAAAATTTTACTTCCGACCGCAAAAGAAATGAATACACGCTTACCTGGTCAGACCATGACCGCACTGAGTTTACAATCATTGCCTATTGTGGAGGCCATCACAAACTTATCTGAGCAAGCATTAGTTAAGCACTATAAAATCAAGCCAGAAGCTGCAGGTCTGGAATCCTCCCGATGGGCTGACTTAGCTCAAGGTACCTCACAAGCCTATCCTGCTTGGCAACTTTTTGATGGACTCATGTACCGTCAGATAAAGCGCGAGAACCTATCTGACAAGGATCAAGTTTATCTGAGCAGGCACGCTTTTATCACCTCGGCTCTCTACGGCATCATCAATGTTTTTGATTTGATTTCGCCACACCGTTTGGATTTTCTCATGGGTTTTAAGGTCAATGGGCAGAGCCTGAAAAGCTATTGGCGTGAGGCCTTTGATCAGGCTGTTGCAGAAGATGATTTTCTCATTTCCCTCTTATCCAGTGAGTTTGAGACAGTCTTTTCAAAAGTTGCCCAAGATAAAATGGTCAAGCTAGTCTTTATGGAAAATAAGGCTGGTCAGCTCAAAACGCATTCGACCATTTCGAAAAAGGCGAGAGGAAAATGCCTCAACGCCTTGGTTGACAATCAAGTAACCAGTCTGGAGCAAATCAAGCAACTTCAGTTTGGCGGCTTTTCCTACCGAGAAAAGTTGTCTAAGGAAAGAACGTTAGTCTTTGTTAAGGAGCAAAGTGCTTCGTCTTAAACGCTAACGATAGATAAAATTTTGAAAGCGAATGATAGGGAGTGAGAAAGAACTCGAGCAACTAAAAAAGAGTTCGTTTTCCCACCCCGCACCAGATTTGGAGTGTAAAACACGAATAAATCTGCCAATCACAATCAGCAGTGGCTCATTGACACTAAAGCGCCTAATGATCTGTGCAGGGGTAAGACTAAGTTGGCATAGCCAACAGGTCTTACTCCCAGCCACTGCACTGAGATGTTGACGCAAACGATGAGAGGTGAGATTGGTCTTGAGCCCAGCCTTGTCGTTCGTGTTTTTTGTTTTAATAGCATAGACGATTGAAACAAGGTTAGGACAAACATTCACGAGTGCTTCAACTTCACCCATAAAAGCATGTAACCGTTGATTACGTATAAAAATTGTCTCAAAATGGAGCATCATCTAGTATGTCTTTTCTGAACCGAAGTTGTACTGTTCTTGGTCAATGGATTCTAGTTTTGGTATTTCAGATTTCTTCGATAGTCTTGGCTTAACCATTCTTTTTCACTATCTATTGTTGACTTTGCTTGAAAATAGAGTTTCAAAACTGCTGATCACACAAAAACTGAAGCCTAGATGGACTTCAGTTTTTACTTTTATAAGGTTAGATTCTAGATTAACCGATCGCTGCAAGCAAGGCCTCAGCTTGTGCTTGCAATTCTGCTAATTTGTTAGCCTCAAGAACAAGCTTACCATCACCCCAAGCAGAATCGTTCACACGTGTTTGAACAAATGGCTCAACAACAGTTGTACGGATGAATGGAAGGAGATTTCGATAGCTGCCAAAGAGGTTGTCCTGACCACCATTAGCAACTGAAGAAACCGTTACTAATTTTTCGTTGATGGCAGAAGGACCGCTTGGATCAGAAAGGTCTTTGGCACGGCTGATCCAGTCGAGCAAGTTTTTGACTGGACCAGGGATGGCAAAATTGTAAACGGGTGAGAAAATCCAGATAGCATCAGCAGCTTCAGTTACTTCACGAACGCTCGCCACTGCTGGTAATACAGGTGCTTCTAAATCTTGGTTAAAGATTGGAACGGCAGAATAATCAAGGTAGCTGACTTTAGCTTTTCCTTCAAGAGCTTTTTCAGCCAATTCTGCTAATTGGTGATTGAATGATCCCTTGCGAAGCGAACCGACAATAAATAATACTTTTTTCATGATGAAAACTCCTTTGATAAAATCTGCTTTTTCAAGCTATAGGAGTAGTATACTCTTTATATCACTAATTAGCAATAATTTAGCTCAGCGTTCTAAACTTTTTTAAAAGAGAGACCAAAACAACCTGCTCTTCTTCAGTCAAAACATTGAAAATGTTACCTATATTACGGTAATGGTCAGGTAGTATTTGTTCAATAAATTCTTGCCCCTTGTCAGTGATAGAGATGAGGCATGCTCTTTTATCATTTGGGTTTGGCTCTCTGGTAATCAAGCCATCACGAATCATGTTTTTAATGACAACGGTCATATTACCAGAAGTTGTCAGCATCTTTTCAATCAAGTCCTGAATGCGCATGTCTCCCTTATTATAGAGAATTTCCAAAACACCAAATTGGGTTAAGGTGATGCCATGTTGCTTGATGAGTGGTGACTCTAGTAAGTTAACAGTGTGCATCGTGCGTCGTAGGGCAATAATACTATTGAGAGCAGAGCGGTGCTCCGCAATAATTTGGTTAATTTCTGTTTTTTTCATGCGTCTATTGTAACAAGTTTTAATTGAAGTGACAAGCCATTTTTGAATACTTTGTGAAAAAAACGCAAATTCCTTAACGAATCATTCATTGATAACTTTGTGGCGCACCAAATGCCTGAGGAAAACTTTTTCAAATGAGAGCATGTTCCAGTGAGCGTTTTCAACGTATCATTATCCTAGAATTCACTTTTGATTGGTTTGGTTATTGTTACGATGTGACACGAAAAAAACATAAAAAAATCACAAAAAAATTAGACCTTTTTAAAAGGAACGGCCTTGAGCTATGATTAGATTTATAGTAAAATAATTGAGCTTGAAAACAATAAGATAGGGGAATCGTTAAATGGCTAACTGTAAGTATAAATTACGGAAATTATCTGTCGGTCTTGTCTCCGTTGGAACTATGTTCACGGCAACGACTGTTATGGGGGACGAGGTTTCTCAGCCAACTGCTATTGAAGTGACTCCCCAGCAAGAAACAAGCGAGCAATCTGACACAGCAGGTGTCACTCCTGAAACGATTACGGTTGAAAGAGCAGAAGAATCACAAAGCCTTACAACCACACAACCTGAGTCGGTTAATACTACATCTGAGGATTCTCAGCTAAGCTCAGAAAAACTCTCAAAAACAGTAGTTAGCAGTCAAGGAGAAGATCCTTCTCATACTCAGGCTAGTCCACGAAGTGAACGTTCAGCGCAAGAAGAGACAGCTACTCAGATGATTGAGGTGGAGCATTATTCTGTGGATAAACCTGCTGAAAGTAAAGTGGTAAAAGATGAAAAGAACCTGATTGTTACTCGCGATAAATCAGAAAAAAGGGAGCTTTTCAAAGTTGAACGCGACGTGAAAGTTGACGTAGCCAAAGGGGAGATTGACGTCACTCTAACCGTTACACCTCGAGAAATTGACAAAGGTGCTGAAGTCATTGTCCTTTTGGACACTTCTAAAAAGATGTCAGACGATGACTTTAACACCGCCAAAGAGCATATCAAAAAGTTAGTCACGACACTGACGTCTCAGCCTATTAACGACACCCCAAACTATAACAACCGTAACTCAGTTCGCTTGGTTGACTTTTACCGTCATGTTGATGATCCGATTGAGTTAACCACAGCCAATGTTGATGATAAATTAGCAGCCGTTCGCAAAAAGGCAATTGAGGATTATAATGGCTGGGGTGTAGATCTTCAAGGAGCCATTCATAGGGCAAGAGAGATTTTTAATAAAGAAAAAGCTTCTGGAAAACGCCAGCACATTGTACTTTTTTCACAGGGAGAGGCAACTTTCAGTTACGATACTAAAGATAAAAATGCATTGTCAAAAATTATTTTAAAGGAGCCTGTTACGAGTACTAACCCTCTGTTACCTTGGCCATTTTATGTTGACTCAACTACTAGCTCTGCTAATCTTGTAAAAGATGCTAAAAGAATCCAAGAATTTCTGAAGAAGTTGGGAATCAGTCGTTACGGAGATTTACTAGATCAGGTTGTCTCTCAAGGAGGGTCAATCTTAAATTTAGGAAGTAGCTTATTAGGTACTAATAGTCCTTTAGATTATATTACTTTATCTGAGTTAAATACAAAAGATTTACAAGAAAAAGCATTTGATTACTCAAAAAAATTAGGCGAAGGGTATCATTTTAGAAGTTACTATACTAGAGAAAGCAGTGAGGTGCCTTTAAAAAATATCGTTAAATCGGTAGTTAAGTCAAAAATAGAAAAACTGAAGAAAAAGATTGAAACAGAGGACAGATGGTTTGATGTTTTGGGAATAGCCGATTGGTCAGATAGCATCTCAAAAGCTTTGGGGGCTGATCAGTTAGAAGAACAAATGATTAATAAAGTCATTGATTATTTATTTTACAAGCGTGATTATATTTACTACAATCATAATCTCTCTGCTCAAGCAGAAGCTAAAATGGCAAGAGATGAGGGCATCACTTTTTATGCTTTTGATGTCACGGATCCTAACCGTGTTACAAAAGAGTCTAAGTCTAATAGTCGTAGTGAGACATATACTAAATACCTAGAGAAAAAAGCAGAAGAGGCTAAGAAGACTGCAAAGGAACGAAATGATAGGTTTGATAAATATTTAAAAGAAATGTCAGATGGCAGGGATTTCTTTAAAGATGTTGATGATAAAGATAAATTTAAGGATGCTTTATCAGAATTAAAAATGGTAGAGAAATTTTCAGATAAAGTCACCGTAAAAGAGAACTCCTGGAAAGCTGCTGAAGAAAGTAGTTCCACAAAAGTTAACCATACGCGTGCGTCATCTGGCTGGTTTAGTACGACTTCAGAAAGCCTTACTTGGACAATCTCCAAAGAGCAGTTGCAAAACGCTTTTGAAACTGAAACACCGTTAACTTTGACTTATAAACTTAACATTAACAATGCCAAGTTTAGAGCAGCTCTCAATAAGCGCAGACAGAGACGCTCAACATCGGCAGAGAATAACAATTTGTTAGTTGAAAAAATAATTTCTAATACGATTTCTTACAAAATTAATGATAAATCAGCTAATGCTCAGAATCTTGATGATGTCAGATTGACTTACAGCAAACTAATGGTTCCTGTACCAGAACTTGATGGAGAAGTGATTGAGCCTCAAGCACCTCAGTTGCCAGAGTTACCTCCTATTATTGCTCATGGTCCTAACTTGGATTTTGAGGAAGAAACCATTTATCAGTTGCCACTGGAACATGGGCGTTATGCCCCTAACACCCAAATAACATTTACGGAGGATACGAAATCAGATATTGTTATTGGTGGTCATGTTATTGATTTTACAGAGGAGACCATTACTACTGAAACTGGTCATAACTCAACTGATAGCACTCAAGAGATTATCGAAGATACAAGACCAGCCACTAAGACCATTATAATCGGTGGACAGAATTCCCCGATAGAAATAACAGAAGACACGATGCCTAGCTTGGCTGGTCATTCTGGTAATACTACGCTTACTGAAGATACGAAATCAGATACTGTTATTAGTGGCCATGTTATCGATTTTACAGAAGAGACCATTACTACAGAAACTGGTCATAACTCAACTGATAGCGTTCAAGAGATTATCGAAGATACAAGATCAGCCACTAAGACCATTATAATCGGTGGGCAAAATGCTCCGATTGAAATAACAGAAGACACGATGCCTAGCTTGACTGGTCATTCTGGTAACACGACTATTACTGAAGATACTCAAACTGGTATATCTGGATTGAATAAAGCTACTGTTATCGAAGAAGAGAAACGTTCTAAACCTCGATGCCACTTTGATAATGAAGAACCTTCTTCGGCAGTTAATCAAACTATCTCTCAACCTTCTGTTTCCAAAGTGGAAAATAGACTACCTCAAACTGGAGACAAAGATAAACCAGAAGCATTCTTTACTGTTGCAGCATTAACTATTATTGGAGCAGTAGGACTTCTTGGTAAAAAAAGTCGTGAGGATCAGAGTAATTAGTCATCGGATGTCGGTAAAATAGCAGCATAAACAAGGCTATAAATTTAGTCTTGTTTTATGTTGATTGGATAAAAAACATGCCGTGAATTTACAGAATTTACAGACAAGACTTTTATTGCAACTTTTTATAGAAATATTAGAAAATTCATCCTATTTCTGGTATAATTGGAAGAGCGATTTTATGGTCACAACAGAGTGGATTTACTAGTCGCTAAAAATATTGGTATGAGTGTTTTTTGATAGGGATTTCTAACATCGTTTTTGAAGCGTTCATCCAAATAATAATGAGATTTCAGAGTAGGTGACTATCTCTGCAAGGAGGAGTTATGACAGTATCAAAGCGTATCAGAGAAATGGAAGAAAGCATTACGCTGAAGGCTGCGGCTAAAGCTAAAGCTTTGAAAGCTGAAGGGCGAGATATTATCAGCTTGACGGTAGGTGAGCCTGATTTTCCAACACCTGTTCATATTCGGGAGGCGGCTATTAGCTCCATTAAGAATGGTTCGGCCAGTTTTTACACGGTAGCTAGTGGTTTACCAGCTTTAAAAACAGCGATTAGCAGTCATTTTGAAACTTTTTACGGTTATTCACTAGAGCCAAATCAAATCGTGGCAGGGACTGGGGCTAAGTTTATTCTCTACGCTTTCTTTATGGCGGTTCTTGACCCTGCAGATGAAGTTCTCATTCCGACTCCCTATTGGGTCAGTTATGCGGACCAAGTCAAGCTGGCTGAGGGCGTTCCAGTCTTTGTAGAGTCCACAGAAAGCAATGCCTTTAAGGTGACGGTAGATCAGTTGGAGGCAGCTCGGACAGACAAGACGAAAGTCATCTTGCTCAATTCTCCGTCAAATCCGACAGGAATGATTTATAGTCGAGACGAGTTAGAAGGGATTGGAAATTGGGCTGTTGAGCATGGTATTTTGATTTTAGCGGATGATATTTATGGTCGTCTGGTCTATAATGGTAATACCTTCACACCGATTTCTTCTATCTCGGAGGCTATTCGTCAGCAGACTATTGTGGTTAACGGTGTTTCAAAAGCTTACTCGATGACAGGCTGGCGCGTGGGTTATGCGACAGGAAATCCTGAAATTATCTCCAGCATGGCTAAGATGGTCAGTCAAACAACCTCTAACCTGACAACGGCCGCTCAGTATGCAGCTATTGAAGCCTTAGAAGGAGCGCAGGACTCTGTTGAAGAGATGCGTCAGGCCTTCGAAGAGCGGCTCAATACTATTTACCCACTCTTATCTGAAGTGCCAGGTTTTAAAGCGTTGAAGCCTCAGGGAGCTTTTTACTTGTTTCCAGATGTCTCAGAAGCGATGGCCATGAAAGGTTTTACGAATGTGACTGAGTTTACGGATGCTATTTTAGAAGAGACTGGTGTTGCCTTAGTTACTGGAGATGGATTTGGAGCACCTCATAACGTCCGGCTCAGCTACGCCAGTGGTTTGGACACACTCAAAGAAGCAGTGCATCGCTTGAAGGCCTTTATGGAGATGGACTGAGACGGAGAAGAGGGTGATTGATCATTTTGGAATTCGAGTGAAAAATCTGCAAGTTTCAAAAAACCTTAGCCCCACTTGGTTATGAATTGTGATTTGATAATGAGCATGCAGTTGTTTTGGTGAAGCACATAGTAGTGACTCAGGTGGAGATTTCTGGCTAGGGACTGGTCAACAAGAGCCACAACATTTTGCCTTTAATGTCAAAACGCATGCAGAGGCAGAGGCTTTTTACCAAGCAGGTTTGGCTGCTGGTGGGAAAGATAGTGGTACACCGAGCTTATGTCCACATTATTATCCCAATTATTACGCAATGTTCTTGCTAGCTCCAGATGGTAATAATATTGAAGCTGTCTGTCATGAAGACCACATTTTTGACGAGAAAATTTCATTAAACAAAGATAAAAAATAGAAAAGAGAAGCTATGTCTAGAAAATTAGTAAGTATTATGGATGTCCCAAACCATGTGGGTCAAGAGGTGACCATAGGTAGCTGGGTAACGAACAAATCTGGTAAAGGGAAGATTGCTTTCTTGCAGCTCCGTGATGGAACAGCCTTTTTCCAAGCAGTGGCTTTTAAACCAAACTTCATCGAGAAATTTGGTCAGGAAGAAGGAACGAATAAATTTGAGACAATCAAGCGTCTCAGTCAGGAGACATCAATCTATGTGACTGGTATTGTCAAAGAAGATGAGCGCTCTAAATTTGGCTTTGAGCTGGATGTGATGGATGTGGAGGTGATTGGTGAATCTGTGGATTATCCAATCACGCCGAAAGAGCACGGAACAGACTTCCTCATGGATCACCGTCACCTCTGGCTGCGTTCGCGCCGTCAAACGGCTATCATGCAGATCCGTAATGCTATTCTTATGGCATCGACAGAGTTTTTTGACAAGAATGGTTTCATCAAGTTTGATAGCCCGATTCTTTCAGGAAATGCAGCAGAAAATACGACAGAGCTTTTTGAAACGGATTACTTTGGCACACCAGCTTTCCTCAGCCAGTCAGGACAGCTCTACCTTGAAGCAGGGGCTATGGCTCTTGGGCGTGTTTATGATTTTGGACCTGTTTTTCGTGCGGAGAAGTCTAAGACTCGTCGTCATTTGACAGAGTTTTGGATGATGGATGCTGAATACCCATTTCTTAGCCACGATCAGTCTTTAGACTTGCAAGAAGCCTATGTCAAGGCACTTATCCAAGGCGTCCTTGATCGTGCTCCTCAAGCGCTTGAAATCTTAGAGCGTGATGTGGAAGCTCTCAAGCGGTATGTTGCTGAACCATTCAAGCGTGTAGCTTACGATGATGCTATCACACTCTTGCAGGAACACCAAAACGATCAAGATACGGATTACGAACCGATTGCTCACGGTGATGATTTCGGCTCTCCTCATGAAACTTGGATTTCTAACTATTTTGGAGTACCGACTTTTGTTGTCAATTATCCAGCTAGTTTCAAGGCTTTTTACATGAAGCCAGTTCCAGAAAATCCAGAGCGCGTGCTCTGTGCCGATCTTTTGGCACCAGAAGGCTACGGGGAAATCATTGGTGGTTCTGAGCGTGAGACTGACTATGACAAGTTAATAGCTCGGATTGAAGAAGAAGGCCTCAATCCAGAAGATTATGCCTTCTACCTTGACCTTCGTAAATATGGATCAGTGCCGCACTGTGGTTTCGGCCTTGGCTTAGAGCGCATGGTGACCTTTGTCGCAGGAACCAAGCATATTCGAGAAGCGATTCCATTTCCAAGAATGCTACATCGTATCAAGCCTTAATGAAAACTATCAAATCCAAAGTGGAATTTTTGAAGAGAAGGAATATGCAATAGTGCCGTGCTACTTTTCGATAAATTGATAAGAAGCCTTGAAGTTGCAAAACCTTTCTCCCGCTTGCAAAATAGCAAAATAAGCACAAAGTGCTCGTTAGATATGTCATTGACGAGTGCTTTGTGCTTGATGCTTTCGTGTCGCTTTTTTATCAAAGGATAAACGCAACTTGCAAGCGTCAGAACAGATTATAGTAATTTATACTATAGTTGTTTGAAGCAAGATTAGGATAGAGTTATCTCAAAATTAGAGCATCACATAGTCTATTTTCTTTCTGAGCCACGGTTGTACCGTTCTTAATTCAATTAGCTATACTTTAAAACAAACCTCATAATATTACACTAGACCTATGAAAACACTCCCGCTTAACAAGATGGGCTAAAGGCGTAATCCCTTTCTAGACCACTGAAATCAAATTATAATGTTTTCTCGCTTCTTTTTTGAAAAAAATGTGTGTAAGTCTTGCATTCTCTCCAAAATATGGTAGAATATAAGAAGTTTGAAAAAACTGACCTAAGACAGCAGGGGGAGTCCATCCATAAACATCCTGCCGAGGCACAAATCGTTAACCAAAGTTATTAACATTTGTACTTTCGTGTCTAGGTCTGGGCGCGTTTTTTCTTTGAAAAATGACCCAGCCAAAATAAAAACGGAGGTAAACTAATGAGCCAAGCAAGTATTGCTAAAAAAGCAGAACTCGTAGATGTTGTTGCTGAGAAAATGAAAGCAGCAGCTTCGATCGTTGTCGTTGACGCCCGTGGTTTGACTGTAGAACAAGACACTGTTCTCCGTCGTAACTTGCGTAACGAAGGTGTTGAGTACAAAGTTATCAAAAATGGTATCTTGCGCCGTGCAGCTGAAAAAGTTGGTTTGGAAGGAATGAACGATGTCTTCGTTGGTCCTACAGCCGTAGCATTTTCTAACGAAGATGTTGTTGCACCTGCAAAAATCATCTTTGATTATGCCAAAACTGCTGATGCACTTGAAATTAAAGGTGGCGCAATTGAAGGAGCAGTCGCTTCAGTTGAGGACGTTAAAGCCCTTGCTACATTGCCAAACCGCGAAGGATTGCTTTCTATGCTTCTTTCTGTACTTCAAGCGCCTGTTCGCAACGTGGCACTCGCTGTCAAGGCTGTTGCCGACAGCAAAGAAGACGCAGCTTAATGCTGCAAGTAGCTTAGAACTACAAACATTATATTTTATTTAAAACATTTTGGAGGAAATTACAATGGCATTGAACATTGAAAACATTATTGCTGAAATTAAAGAAGCTTCAATCCTTGAATTGAGCGAACTCGTAAAAGCTATTGAAGAAGAATTTGGTGTGACTGCGGCTGCTCCTGTAGCTGTAGCTGCAGCTGGTGACGCTGGTGCTGCTGAAGCTAAAGATTCATTTGACGTTGAATTGACAGCAGCTGGCGATAAAAAAGTTGGTGTTATCAAAGTTGTACGTGAAATCACAGGTCTTGGTCTTAAAGAAGCTAAAGAACTTGTTGATGGCGCACCAAACGTTATCAAAGAAGGCGTTGCTGCTGCTGAAGCTGAAGAAATCAAAGCTAAGTTGGAAGAAGCAGGCGCAAGCGTTACTCTTAAATAAGAAGCACATAGCAATTTGAGAGCGGAATCCTGATTTACCAGTCTTTTAGAGCTAATAGTGACTTGAAGAAACTGATAAATGTGTTTGGTTTCCTGCAAAAACCCTGCCAAATAAAACTTGGCAGGGTTTTTATTCAAGTAATGAATGTTCAGGAATGCACATTTTAATTTTAAGTTGAGGAAAAATTATGGCTGACAAAATAATAAGTATAAAAAATATTGTTAAAGATATTGTGTTGGGGAAGTCAAATAAAACAATCAGAATAATAGATGATATTTCACTTGATATAAATAAAGGTGAGTTTTTAAGTATAGTTGGTCCATCTGGATCTGGTAAAAGTACATTATTAAATCTTATTTCTGGTTTATCAACTCCCACAAGTGGAGAGGTTTATCTGGCAGGTCAGAACCTTTATGAACTAAACTCAACTAAGTTAGCAAGGCTAAGAAGAGACAAAATCGGATTTATTTTTCAACAATATAATTTAATCTCTGCTTTACCAGTATTTGAAAATATCGTTTTACAATTAAGACTAAGTCATCAGAAAATTGATAGATCTCAAATTGATAAATTACTTGAAAATATTAATTTTGAACCAAAATCATCGGTAAATATCGATTCTCTTTCTGGAGGAGAAAAACAGAAAGTAGCTATTGCTAGAGTATTGGCAACTGACTGTGAGATTATTTTTGCAGATGAGCCAACTGGAGCCCTAGATTCAATCTCAAGTGAGAAAGTATTTAATATTTTAAGAGAGATAACGGATAAAGGCAAAACAGTTATCATGGTTACTCACAATATTGAAATGGCCTCAAAAACTGATCGAGCAGTTGTTATACGTGATGGAAAAATACAAAACATTTTGTCGAATCCTACTGAAAGGTTATTACTTCATGAGATAGCGGGGAATTTGTAATATGATATCACTAGCATGGCTTCAATTTAAATATTCTTGGAAAATATGGTTGTTTTCACTTCCTGTATTTATCGTTTGTGCTTTTGTAATTAATATTTGCTTAACTAATTTTTTTAACTTTACGAATAGCAGTTTAGTAAATGCTGATATGGCAATTAATACCCAACTTTTCTTTGTTCCGATAATATTTGGTGGGATTATGATACCAATAGTTTTAAGAAATACTGTTAAAGAAATATTAAATGGTTTACAAAAGCAAAATAATGTCCAAATTATTTTAGGAATGACACCAGAATATTTGGCTATTCTAACAGGTGTAGAATTATCTATTGCCAGTTTATTAGGATCAATATGTGGTTCTATTTTGTCAATTCCTTTTGCACAGATTTTTTACAATTTTCTTGTTAGTACTCAAGGAACTCAAGAGTTTCCTGTTATGTCAATTAAGTTTTCAGTACAGGCCTTTTTGATGACATCAATATTAATTATGTTTATAACCATTTATAGTGGATATATTAGTTCGAGACGTACATTCTATAAGATTCAAAAAAATATCGAAAATATAAATATAAAAAATAAAGATAGATACTATCTTTTAAAGATACTATTATTGCTGGCTTTAAATATATCTATAATGATAGCCTTCTTTTCGCTTTTACCAGAAAAGTTAGGAGTCAATTCTTTTGGTGTATTAAGTGTGCTACTGATTTTTTTAGAAATTATGTTCATATCAGTATTGATAAATACATGTGGAAAACTAATCTTATTCTTCTTTTCTAAACTATTCAATATTTTATCAAATAGGTTTAAATTCCCCTTGATAAATTTTGCTACTTATAGCATTAATGAACATTTTGACGTATTTAAGAAAATATACATTCCTATAGCCATTATAAGTATATTTGTTTCGGGATTTTCCTCTTTACTTGTTGATCTACCCGATGGAGGAGATGCGGGAACTAGAACTTCAAATATGGTTGTCTTTTTAAGTGCTCCATTACTCATTGTATTAGCAAATACTATATGTATGATGTGGTTACTGCAAGAAAAAGAAACATTTGAAATACAACAACTATTTGTTGTAGGGTTACGGCCATTAGATATTTTTTTGAAAAAGGAATTTGAAATTCTAATTTATTCATTCACAACGTTAATACTGTCCTTAGTGTGTAATTTTGTGTTAAGTCTGATGTTTGTTAGAATAACTCAATTATTTAGTACAACTATGGTTTGGATTAATATTTGGCTTCCGTCTCTTTTGCTTTCGCTAGTTATTTTTATATTGATGACCATTGTAGCTGGAACTAAAGTAATAAATACGAAATGGGATATTTTACAATTTAGCATAGACACAGAACGTTAGGATATTTAGTGTTTTCAGGATTTTTAGAATCGAGAATAAAGAAATTTTAAAATTCATAACATTCTATTCCATGGAATCTTTGGATAAGATTTTAACCGATAACTTTAGAGTCTATCTCTAGAATAGAACTGAATACAGCTCACCAATAACATCTCACTCATTTCAGGAGGTATTATCACGAGTTGAAAAAGAACTTCATGAACACTGTGAGGAGAGATATGGTTTCAAATGGACGAAGCACATAACATCACATCCATTTCGACACATGCACATCACTTACCTTCAGAATGGTAACTCAGGTGTGGCACTCAAGGAAATTATGGAGCGTGTGGGACATGTCAATGTTGAAACAACAGTGATTTATACTCATAAAACAATGGATTCTCAAGCAGAGTCAATAACAGCATTGGATAATTTTGTGAAAGATAACTCTTTTGATTTCAAAGAACTAAAAGTTTGGAAATGCAAATATTCCCCTGCTATATATTCTGAAGTAATCAAGCATGAAGAGAGTAAATCGATTCACTTTGATTTAAACGAATTTCGTGATTTAATTGGTATTCATCAAAACTATTCTCCGAGACATATTGCCGGCAATATTATCCCCAAAATAAAAACGGATGTTGGAAAGTATATAGACTCATTCAATATCGTTACCCTAAAAGAATCGGGTCATAAGTAAATTGTGACTGGCTATGAATTGACTTGGTTATAGATATCAGTTGATTTTTGGATTTTTTAGAAAAACAGAACTCCAAGGGCTGAAAACCCTTGGTATGAAAGGAATTAGAAGTAATGGCTACTATTCAGTGGTATCCAGGGCACATGTCCAAGGCCCGTCGTCAAGTACAGGAAAATATTAAATTTGTTGATTTTGTGACGATTTTGGTGGATGCTAGACTACCTTTATCCAGTCAAAATCCTATGTTGACCAAGATTGTCGGTGATAAACCAAAATTGATGATTCTCAATAAAGCAGATTTGGCGGACCCGATTCGGACGAAAGAATGGCGTGTCTTCTTCGAAAATCAAGGGATTAAGACTTTGGCAATCAATTCAAAAGAACAGTCCACTGTTAAAAAGGTGACGGACGCAGCTAAGTCTCTGATGGCAGACAAGATTGCCCGACAAAAAGAACGAGGGATCCATATTGAAACCCTGCGGACCATGATTATCGGAATTCCCAATGCTGGAAAATCAACCCTGATGAACCGATTAGCAGGAAAGAAAATTGCAGTCGTCGGCAATAAACCAGGAGTGACAAAGGGTCAACAGTGGCTTAAGACCAACAAAGATTTGGAAATTTTGGATACACCGGGCATTCTCTGGCCTAAATTTGAAGATGAAGTAGTGGGGTTAAAGCTCGCTTTGACAGGTGCGATTAAAGACCAACTCTTGCCTCTGGACGAGGTCACGATTTTTGGCCTTAATTACTTTGCAAGGCATTATCAGGAGCGATTACTAGAGCGTTTCAAAGGATTGGATTTGGATCAGGAAGCGCCTGAAATGATCATGGCAATGACGCGTAAACTGGGCTTTCGTGATGACTATGACCGTTTTTACAATCTTTTTATTAAAGAGGTTCGGGACGGCAAGCTGGGCCGCTATACCCTAGATAGACTGGAAGATTTAGATGGCGACGATAGCAGAGATTAAAGCACAGTTGCAGGAGTTGACAGACCCATTGGATCCGCGCTGGGCTGAATTTTTATCAGACTCTCGGTCTGGGGTTCAGTTGGCTATTGGCAAGCGCCAGCGGGAGATTGAAGCTGATCGGGCTGAAGATGCCCGCTTGGACAAGATGCTGCGCTACGAAAAAGAGCTGTACCTGCAAGGAATTGATCTTATCGCAGGAATTGACGAAGTTGGGCGGGGCCCTTTAGCAGGTCCAGTCGTGGCTGCGGCGGTCATTTTACCAAAAAACCTCAAAATAAAAGGCTTAAATGACAGTAAAAAAATTCCAAAAAGAAAGCATCAGGAGATTTATGAGATGGTGATGGCGCAGGCCTTAGCAGTTGGTATTGGAATCAAGGACCAGACTGTTATTGACGAGGTTAATATCTATGAAGCAACCAAGTTAGCCATGCTGGAAGCCATTAGCAAATTGCCAGTTAGGCCACAGGCTCTGCTCATTGATGCTATGACATTAGATAGTCCCCTTCCACAGCAGTCAATTATCAAAGGTGATGCTAATAGCCTTTCGATTGCAGCGGCGTCAATTGTGGCCAAAGTCACTCGTGATCAGATAATGGCGGATTACGATAGCCAGTATCCAGGCTACGGTTTTGCTCAAAATGCCGGTTATGGTACTAAAGCGCATTTGGAAGGCTTGAAAACATTGGGAGTGACTCCCATTCACCGAAAGACTTTTGAACCAATAAAATCTATGACAGGAGTGACACATGACAACGGAACGTGACAAAATGTTGGCAGGCCAGTTGTATGATGCTAGTGATGCCGAATTAAAAACTGCACGGAAACAAGCCCGTGAAAAGATAAGAAACTTCAACCAAGAAGTGGTGGATACCAAGCGTACCGAACTCCTCAAATCTTGGCTTGGATCAACAGGTGAAAACATCTATATAGAGCCTCATTTTGCCTGTGATTATGGAACGAATATCCATGTGGGTGAAAACTTTTATGCCAATTTTAACTGTACTATGTTGGATGTCTGCGAGATTCGTATCGGTAAGAACGCTATGCTAGGACCAAATGTTCAACTCCTAACGCCTTTGCACCCTCTGGATGCTGAGGAACGCATTGCAGGTCTGGAATATGGCGCTCCAATTACGATTGGGGATAATGTGTGGATCGGAGGTGGCGCGATTATTCTTCCAGGTGTGAAATTGGGGAATAATGTTGTTGTCGGTGCAGGAGCTGTGGTGACCAAATCATTTGGTGATAATGTCGTTATTGCTGGCAATCCTGCTCGTGTTATCAAGCGCATTGATAATGAAATGGGAGAAATCTAATGAAAACTTACTTAGGTATTGACGTTGGTGGCACTTTTATCAAGTCAGCTCTTATCAGTGAGACTGGCACTGTGTCACAAGAGAAAAAGGTTGCCACACCGGATAATATGGCTGATTTTTTGATATTATTAGAAAATCTTGTGGCCGAAAGTAAGGATCAAATCACTGGTGTCGGCATTTCAGCGCCAGGTCGCATTGATGTGAAAACTGGCTATGTCCATGTCGGCGGAGCTCTCCTTTATCTTAAGGACCTAGCCCTCAAAGACCACCTTGAGCAAAAGTTTGGTTTGCCCTGTGCTGTCATTAACGACGCTAAAGCAGCAGTCTTGGCAGAACATTGGTTGGGGAACCTAAAAGAGGTACAAAATGGTGCAGCCCTTGTTCTTGGTACAGGCGTTGGCTCAGGCATCATCCTCAATGGCCAACTCCTACAAGGCTCTCACTTTCAAGCAGGTGAGTTGACCTTCATGTTGCGCTCGGCAGGAACGCTTGATATGAGAAATTTGACTGGTATGGCAGCATCTGCAGTTGGTTTTATCAGTCGCGCTGCTAGTCTTTTAGATCTTTCAGATAAAAACGATGGCCAGACAGTTTTTGAAGCTATTAAAGCTGGTGACAATGCAGAGTTGACACAACTTTTTGAGGCTTACTGCCGTGAGATTGTCTTTATGATTTACAACCTTCAAGCTGTTATTGATGTCGAAAAGGTCGTCATCGGTGGTGGGATTTCAAGTCAAGATATCCTGATTGATCAGGTTCGTGACATCTATCTGAAAGATAAACGCTCTTCTGATATTTACGATGCCATGTTTACAGATCTGAAAATCGAACCGTGCGCCTTTCGAAATGCCAGTAATATGATTGGGGCAGTGTCTCTTTTGGTCAATAATAAACGATAGTGGAGAGCCTGTTGTTTTATAGTAAAAATGTAGATTTTATAACCGATTGGCTATCACTAAAAAGCTATTGGTATTCTAGCTATGACTGCCTAGTCTTTACTTTTGAGAGATAGAAAGCTATCTACTTATTTTTGTAATATATTCCCTAAACTCGGCAATTTTTGCTGAGTTTTTTGTGGCTGTTTTATCAATAAAAACTCAATCATAACTAGTATCTTATCTATGAAGATAAAAAAATCATTTTTTTCTTGACAAATGATAATTAACTGGTAAAATAGTTTTTGTAAAAAATGGAACACGCCCTAAAAAGCTAAATGGAGTTTGGTATGGTTGGGGCCGTAGGCATCTGGATTTTCTTCAATTTCATTTGTGAAAATCCTAGCTGACCTAGTCGGGGTGCGTCAACTTCATCGAAGATGACTGACTTACCGCCATTTTTCGTCGCCTTTCTTAACGGGCTTTGTATCTTGGTAATTGAATTCGAGCTAAAATACTCGGTAAAATTCGTGAGTTCCCTTGGGTCCTTGGACTCATCGATCGCTCCCTTATTTTCCAGCGTATTTTGCAACGCTCTCATATCTTGTATAACTGAATTCGGCCTAAAATCCTTGATAAAATTCGAAAACTTCCTAAAGTCCAGAGACTTGTCGTCTATTTTCTCATTTTTCATCGGATTTTTTCACGGCCTCATATCTTACTAAAACTGAACACGCCCTAAAAAGCTAGATAAAATTCAAAAATTTCCTAGAGTCTACAGACTCGTCGTCAATTTTTTCATTTTTCGTCGCTTTTCTAAACGGGCTTTGTATCTTAAAAAAAGGAGGATTAAGTTGAAACACAAAAGCAGTTGTTGTTTGTTTTTTTTAATCATATGCTTAACTGGTTTATTACTTGCGGCATGTGGGCAAACAAAACCTAAAAAAGAAGAAGTTGGATTGAAGATTGTGACGAGTTTTTATCCTATTTATGCGCTAACAAAGATTGTTTCAGGAGATTTGAACAGTGTCAAAATGATTCAGTCCGGTCAGGGGATTCATGGCTTCGAGCCATCTGCCAATGATATTGCCGCTATTTATGATGCGGACGTTTTTATCTACCATTCTCATACCTTAGAGAGTTGGGCAGGGGCACTGGATCCAAACTTGCAAGGTTCTAGCGTTCGTGTCTTGGAGGCGACAGAAGGCATGGTTTTGGATAAGGTCAAGGGATTGGAAGATATAGAAGCCAGAGAAGGCATGGACGAGTCAACGCTTTATGATCCTCATACGTGGAATGATCCACTCAAAGCAGCAGAAGAAGCTAAGGTGATAGCGGGTCAGTTGGCAAAGATAGATCCAGATAATGCTTCGGTTTATCAAAAAAATGCTCAGCAATTTCAGGATGAAGCGAAACAGCTTGTGGCAAAATATCAACCTCAATTTAAAAAAGCCAAATCAAAGCACTTTGTCACTTCGCACACGGCCTTTTCATATTTGGCTAAGCAATTTGGTCTGGAACAGTTAGGGATTGCTGGGATCTCGACTGAGCAGGAGCCAACGTCCCGTCAATTAGCTGAGATTGAAGAGTTTGTCAAAGCCTATCAGGTCAAGACGATCTTTGTTGAGCAAGGCGTTTCCCCTAAAATCGCTGAAACAATCGCCTCCGCTACAGGGGCAAAGATAGCAGAGCTCAGTCCACTCGAAATTGACCCTCAAAACGGTAAAACTTATTTAGAGAATCTGGAGAAAAACCTTGAGATTCTCGTTAAAACGTTAAACCAATAAACAACAAAGGAGCATAAATGAATAAAAAGAAATTATTAATCAGTAGCGCAGTCCTAAGCCTGTGTTTGGCATCAAGTGCTGGTGCTTATTACCTTGGCCATCAGCAAGGTCAAGATGAGGCTGGATCTAACCAAGTCAGCTATGTGGATGCGAGTGGAAAGGACAGTAAGGTTGTTACGAATACTAAAGGTATGACACCTGATGAGGTCAGTGCTAAAGAAGGCATTTCTGCTGAGCAAATTGTCATTAAGATTACGGATGATGGCTACGTCACTGCGCATGGGGATCATTTCCACTACTATACTGGTAAGGTGCCTTATGATGCGATTTTGAGTGAAGAGCTGATCATGAAGGATCCTAACTATGTTTTTAAGCAATCCGATGTGATTAATGAAGTTAAAGATGGCTATATTATCAAAGTCGAAGGGAAATACTATCTTTACCTCAAAGAAGGCAGCAAGTCTGAAAACATTAGAAGCAAGGCAGAGGTGGCAGAGCAACAAGCTAGGGCTAGTAAAAAGTCAGGGCATCGTGAAAATGGAGGAACACTTTCTTCTGTTTCAACATCAGGTCGCTATACGACCGATGATGGTTATGTCTTTAGTCCGACGGATGTCATAGACGATTTAGGAGATGCATTCATTGTGCCGCATGGAGATCATTTTCACTATATTCCTAAAGCTGACCTTTCAGCAAGTGAACTCGCTGCAGCTCAAGAGTATTGGGATAAAAAAGTCGGAAAAGGAAACCCTGTTCGTCCACCGTATGCCAATGCTCAAGGTCAAATGAATCAGTCAATTCACTACCAACCTGCAAATCCAGATGGCACACCAAATCTGATACAGTCAGGAACGAATTCAGTTAATCAAGCAGTTCAACCTGGTGAAACGCTAGCGGGTCTTTTGGCACAGTTGGATCGTACCCCATTAAGTGAACGTCATGTTGAAGTAGATGGACTCGTCTATGATCCTAGGACTATTACGCGCTTCAGCAGCACAGGTGTTGCGGTTCCACATGGTAACCATTATCATTTCATACCTTATAGTTCTATGTCTGCTTTGGAGTTAAAGATTACGAAACTGTTAGCAGCAGGCCACCCGATTGATGACAAGTCTATTATCGCTCCAACCCAACCAACCCAGCCAAAACCTAAGCAGCCGATTCAACCAATTGTTAAACCATCTAAACCAGAAAAGCCCATCGTTAAGCCAGCCAAGCCGAATGTACCAACACCACCTTCACCAGATAAACCAAAAGATGATCATGGTGTGACACCGCTTAATGAGCGAAAAGGGAAACCAAATTCGCAAATCGTTTACAGTCCTGAAGAGATTGCCAAAGCTAAAGCAGCAGGAAAATACACAACCTCAGACGGTTATATCTTTGATGCTAAGGACATCATTGACGATATGGGAGACGCTTATCTGACGCCTCATATGGGCCATACGCATTGGATTCCTAAGAAAAATTTGTCTGCTGAGGAATTGGCGGCAGCAGAAGCTTTCTGGAAAGCTAAAAAGGGTGAGCAATCAGAGGTACCAGCAGTTCCTGAAACGCCAGAGAATCCTTCTGATGGCTCTAGAAAAAAATCAACACCTGAAATTTATGAAACAGTTAAAGCAGCTAAGATTGTGCCAGTAGACAAGATCCCTTACCGAGCCGATCAGGCAGTTGCTTATCGAAATGGGATGCTGATCATTCCGCATCACGATCATTATCATAATCTAGATCTCAACTATTTTGACGGCCCACGTGCTATTTATGAAGCTCCAGAAGGCTACACAATCGAGGAACTCATGGCAACGATTAAGTATTACGTTGAAAATCCATCTGAGCGCCCATTGAAAGAAGGCTGGGGCAATGACAGCGACCACGATAAGCCTGGCAACAAAGAAGACAACAATTACGATATCAACGAGGAACCAGAAGAAGATACTGAGGACGAGGTCGATGACCATACATTGAAGATGCAAAAGCTGGCCAAACAGTATCATATGGACCAGAAAGAGTTTGAGAAAAGGATAGGAACTCTTTGCTTCCGATATTGGGCAAGTGAGGATAATCTTGAGTTCATCAATGAAACAGAAGTCCGTATCACCAAACCTGATGGCACTATTGTTCTTGTCAACCTGCATACCATGGAAGAAGTTGTAACGGAACCATCAGACAGTGCAACGAGTGAGTTGTCAGTAGCAGATAGTGTGATCACTCAGGCTGAGGAATCGTTAGAGTAGCTCAGATTTGGCAATGAGGATGATGTAAAGGAGTCCCAAGATAAAGAGAATGAGCGTTGTAACTGGTATTAAAATAGTTTGTTTCTTAATCATAGATTATTTCCGTTTAACATTTTTTCTAGGAGTAACTGCGATGAAAACTAAATTTCATTATAGCAGCTCTGATTCACTTGCGCACATGGTATGACTTGTTTCCTTATTTAGCGCTCTGCTATTGGTGAACTTTAAAAGATTGGCGACTTTTCACACGCTAAGACTAGATTTTTAATCATCTTTGTGGTAATATATCATACAGCGAAGGGCTTTTAATGTCATCCTGTGAGGTGACAAAGGCACGTAGAATCCGGAAAACTACTAGGCCCTATTGCAATAAAATAGGGCTTTTTGTATGCCCGGAAAAGAGGAATCATGGAGTCAAGCACTTCACGCGTGAATTTATTGTTGGATGTGGATCAAAATCCACCGTTTGCTAAAGGGCTCTTGCTGAGTATACAGCACGTCTTTGCCATGTTTGGTGCAACCATCTTGGTGCCGCTCATCTTGGGCATGCCAGTGTCAGTGGCTCTCTTTGCTTCAGGTCTTGGGACGCTTATTTATATGGTGGCAACTCAGTTTCGAGTCCCCGTCTACCTCGGCTCATCTTTTGCCTATATTTCAGCAATGGCCTTTGCTATTGAGCAAATGGGTGGTGACATCAAGGCGGCTCAGACAGGTGTTATCCTAGTTGGTCTGATTTACGTGATTGTGGCTGCGATGGTTAGGGTCTTGGGAACGAGATGGATTGATCGCATCTTGCCACCGATTGTGATCGGGCCAATGATTATGGTTATCGGCCTTGGTTTGGCTGGCTCTGCTGTGACCAATGCTGGCTTTGTGGCAAATGGCAATGTGAAAAATATCATCGTGGCTATCGTGACTTTCTTAATTACAGCTTTTATTAACACCAAAGCCAAGGGCTTCTTGAAAATCATTCCCTTCTTATTTGGGATAATTGGTGGTTACATTGTAGCGATTTTCTTTGGCTTGGTAGACTTTACTCCTGTTCTCGAAGCGAATTGGTTCGAGTTGCCTGGTTTTTACCTGCCCTTTGAAACAGGCGGTCTCTTCAACACCTATGATCTTTACTTTGGACCTGAGACTTGGGCTATCCTGCCAGTAGCTGTGGTGACTATTGCTGAGCATATCGGTGATCACACGGTCTTGAGTGAAATTTGTGGTCGTCAGTTCTTGAAATCTCCTGGCCTCCATCGTACCTTGATCGGTGATGGTGTGGCGACAGCAGTGTCTGCTTTCATGGGTGGTCCTGCCAACACGACTTATGGTGAAAATACTGGTGTCATTGGAATGACGCGCATTGCATCAGTATCGGTTATTCGAAACGCAGCCGTGATTGCTCTGGGGCTTAGTTTCTTTGGGAAATTCACTGCTCTTATCTCGACCATTCCCAATGCTGTCTTGGGTGGAATGGCCATCCTTCTCTACGGAGTTATCGCCAGCAACGGTCTCAAGGTGATGATTGAAAAGCGCGTTGACTTCCGTCAGGTGCGTAATCTCATCATTGCTAGCTCCATGCTTGTCCTTGGTCTCGGTGGCGCTATTCTAGAAATCGGTGCAGTGACTCTGTCTGGTACAGCGCTCTCGGCCATTGCAGGTATTCTGCTCAACCTCATCTTACCTCACGAAGAAGCCTTTGATGACCATAAGGTGGAAGAATTGCTGGAAAATTAGACAGAAAAAGAACTTGGATGGTTTAAGTCAAAGTTAAAATCATCCAAGTTTTCGCTATGCTACAAGTATTTAGTGGCTTCTCTGATTGATAGGGGAGCCATTTTTTCATGGTGCTGGTCGATAAAGTTTCGCACCCAGTCGGGATTCGTCTTAGAGTAGTCACGCAAACTCCAGCCGATGGCCTTATTGATAAAAAATTCCTGACTTCCCAGATTATTGAGAATAATGTTTTGAAGCAACTCTGTATCTGTCTGCTCTTTTTTGCCTAGCTGGTGGTCAATGGCAATACGACGAAGCCAAAAATCGTCTGATAAGGACATAGCTAGGAGAATTTCTGGCATCTTTTCATCAGCAATATGCCCAAAAACATAGTCTAGGTGATCAATAGTATCCCACCATTGCTGGGTTTGAGCAAAGTACATGAGCTTGGGGAGATCTGCTATAGTCAGATGGGCAGTCACAGCCACCAGATAGTCACAGACAAAGTAGTGACACTCGCGTTTGGGTTGATTCCACATGATGTCGAGCAAATCCCAGTCAATCATCTCAGATTCTTTAGCCTTGCTGATGATGTCCTTATAAATCTTGCGCCGTTCTGGTGTTGGAATGCCATAAAAGTCAAACTGGTGGCGCATATAGGCTGACATGGACTGTGCCTTTGTGAGATTTCTGGCATTTTCAAAGCGTGATAGGAGAATTTCGCAACTTTTTTGAGTTTTCATAAGTTGATGGTAACACAAAACATAGAGAAATACCAGCTTGGTTATAGTAATGATAGAAAAAAGCCTTAGAACAATGTCTTTAGGCTTCTTTGGTATTGAAGAGTGGTAACATCCTCAATCGTTATAACTGACAATCCCGATGATCACGTCAACAGCCTTTTCCATGGTTTGGAGTGAGACGAATTCAAAGCGTCCGTGCATATTTTCTCCACCGGCAAAGAGGTTTGGTGTCGGAATGCCCATAAATGAAATCTTGGAACCATCGGTGCCACCGCGAACAGGCTCAATTAGGGGTTCGATACCTTGTGTTTCCATGACTGCCTTAGCGATATTGATCGGTGTCATGTCTTTTTCGATGATTTTCTTCATGTTGTAATACTGATCGTGCATGTTCAAGACCACACGTTCAGTGTCTAGATTCGCATTCATCTGATCTGCGATGGATTGCATCAAGGCTTTGCGATTTTGGAAATCCTGATCCTCGAAATCACGAATGATATAGCTAGAGGTTGCATGGTCCACAGTACCCTCCATTTTCATCAAATGGAAGAAGCCTTCATGACCTTCAGTCAACTCAGGGCGATCATCAGCTGGCAATTGGTTGTGAAAGTCGATAGCCAACTGTAGAGCATTGATCATGCTACCCTTGGCAGTTCCTGGGTGGACATTACGTCCGATAAATTCTAGATGTGCTTCAGCGGCACTAAAGGTGTCGTACTGGAGCTCGCCTAAGGGGCCACCATCGACAGTATAGGCAAAGTCCACGTTAAAGTCTTCCACATCAAACTTGTCAGCACCGACACCAATCTCCTCATCTGGACCGAAGCCGACACGAATCTCACAGTGCTTGATGTCAGGATTTTCCACCAAAAATTCAATAGCCGTCATGATTTCGGCGATACCAGATTTATCATCCGCACCTAAAAGGGTCGTCCCATCAGTCGTAATCAATGTCTGGCCGTGGTAGTTGGTCAACTGAGGAAAGTCCTTAGGATTGAGTTCATAGCCAGAGCTTCCAAGGGCAATAGTAGAGCCATCGTAGTTTTCAATAACCTGAGGCGAAACATTTTCCGCGTTGAAATCTGCCGTGTCCATGTGAGCGATAAAACCGATTTTACGGGTTAAGCTTGTATCGTTAGCTGGCAGTGTTCCGATGGCAAAACCATTTGGCAAATAATGCACATCCTGAAGGCCAACGCGCTTCATCTCAGGTAGTAAGACGTTGTGCGCAAAATCAACCTGAGACTGGGTTGAAGGTGTTGTCGTTGATGTCTCGTCAGAACGCGTATTGACTTTAACATAGGTCAAAAAACGCTCTAGTAAATGAGGATAAGTCATGGTTCTTCCTTTCTTGTACTATCACATAGCTCTTAGTCTACCACAAATGGAGGGAAAAGGCCAGATGGAAAAACAGCCTGACTAAAAAACTTGATCAGACTGATTATTCAATCCAAAATGCTTCTGACACCAAGCTAGGACAGCCTGCCCAACTTGGTCGGAGCTGAGCTGGTCAACAGCTAGCACATCAACGGGCAACTGAGTTTGTAGCCAGGCTAATTTGCCAGGCAGGAGATGTTGGGTGTAGTGGTTGAAGAAGTTTCGACGACGTGTTCTATCGCTGTCTTTTCGCTCCTGCAAGGTTTCCTGTCCAGTTTGTAAAAACAGAGTTCTCTCAGGAAAGCAAGCTTTTAAGGCGGTTAACTCCGGAGCCAAGGCAGTTGCGATATCCCAATCCTTGCCAATCGATTTTGGAAAATGAAGGGTATAGTAGGCCATTTCCTCAGCGCCCCAGTCAACCAGAGTATAGAGGGAGTCTTTAGCCAGCTGATAGCGTTCTATCTCATGAGCAATCCAGTAGCGCTGAATGGTGACATAATCCTCAAACTGGGTCTTGTCTAAATCAAGGAGACGCAGCTTTTGAATAATGTCCCTATTGTCCTCAGGAAGAATACGGATATCAGGCGCGTGTTGCTGTATATAATCAATAGCTGTGCTTTTACCAACAGCCATAGAACCTTGTAAGCTGAGTAACATAAATCCCTCCTTGCTAGTATCCAATCCAAATGCCAAACAGCAAATATGTTTTCAGAAATAATTGGGGTAGTGGGCTATAAAAGCTTCTTGCTATAACACCTAGAGTTATTATAGCATCAAAAGAAGATTTTAACTAATCTATTTTTAGTCTACCATAAAAAACACGCTCAGGAAATGCTCCGACAAGATAAAATGACCCTTTAAAAATATGTTTGAGCATGGTATAATAGCGGTAAATTTGCTAGAAAAAATATCGGATGAGGAAATGTTGATGGAAGAAGTTCATTTGATCAGAATAGCTATTTCAGATGCAGAGAAGTTGTTATTATTGCAGAAAGAAGCCTTCAAGGATCTCTTGGACAAGTATCACGATTTTGAAACCAATCCCGGAAATGAGTCTCTAGAAAAGATTGAGGCTAAGTTAAAGCAAAAAGAAACTTACTTCTACTATATCTGTGCTGATAGTGCTATCGTTGGTGCAGTGCGCGTGGTAGATAGGAAAGACGGAAGTAGGAAAAGGGTAGCGCCAATTTTTATCATGAAAGACTACAGAGGTAAGGGCTTTGCTCAAAAAGCCTTTTACCAAATCGAGAAAATTCACGGACAAAATCACTGGAAATTAGACACTATCCTTCAAGAAGCAGGGAATTGCTACCTGTATGAAAAGCTAGGCTATCAGAAAACAGGAGAAATCGAAACCATCAATGAGAAGATGGACATCGTTTACTTCGAGAAAGATTGAATCAGCTAGTGCATCGTTTAAATGATAGAAAAAGAAGCCCAATCCAAGCTTCTTTTTTAAGGCTCCCTTTCTTAGAGCGCAACGTGACATTGCAAGGAGGTATTCAAAAGTAAATATAAACTAATTGTTATCCAGCTCTTTCAAATAATTTTCTATCTTCATTAACATTAATGGGTTACCATATATTTTGCATAACTCTCTTGCTTCTAAATAATAGTTTTTGACCTGCTCTTTATCCAAGAACTGTTCCCCAGAGTTCCCAACGAGTATGAGTAATGGAGCCAGTTGATAACTTGTCTGCTTCGATTTACAAAATTCAATAGTCTCAAGAGCCTCTTGTATAGCTTCATTATATTTTTCTTTGAATACTAAATAATGAGCGTAGTTGTAGCGAACTCTGATATAGCCAAAGAGAAACTCTTGATGATCAAGATTCTTTGTTTGATAGATTTTCATTAACAAAGAATAGTTGGATTCATAATCTTGTTCACGCCCAACTAAGGAATAGAAGTTAGATAGTGTGTTTAGCACCTTCAAGTATACCTGAGTTTTTGGAGAAATTTTTGATAACATGCTTTCTAAAGAGGAAATAGCTTTATCTTTAAGATCATATTTATAGAAGTCAATGATGAGTTTAACCCACTCAAGATACATACGATCTTCTGAAGATAGAAATGTATTCCTATCAGTCTCTACCTTGTATAGATATTCTAAATCGTCATAATTTCTATCATCTAATAGGCGACTAGAAAGGTGTTTAAAGTTTGAAAGGTTAGACGGTACTTCAATTTGTTCGTTGAAGAAGTAATCTAGAGGAACGTCTAAACGTTGAGAAAGTTTGAACAAAAGATCTGCAGAAGGCATAAAATTTCCTCGCTCAATCTTACTAATCTGACTTTGTTCACAGATACCCTCTGAAAGTACTTTCTGAGAGAGCCCTAGTTCTTTTCGTTTTAATCTGAATTTTTCAGCTACCATATTCATAATAATGTCACTTCCTTTTATGATAATCTCACGGTTTATTATATTACTTTTAGTCTAAAATAGCAAATATCTAGATGCGGTATATTCTTAATAGTAATAAAATAAAAAAAGAGGCAAAATATTCATAAAAACTATTGACGGAAGCATAGTGAAATGATAGAATTAAATCAATAAAAAGAAAGGGTTTTCAGATTATGAAAAAGAATACAATAATAAAATCATTGGCTTGTCTATTATTAGGATACACATTATTATGTGATACTGTTCATTACCAGCAACTATTTAATAATACAAGGTTTGATGTACAAATTCAACCTACTAAAAAAACAAATGGTTTAGACGTGGGAAAAGCAGATTAGATTATTCCTGCTCCCTTAAAATCAAAATAAAAGCTAATAATTCTATTTTACAAACTAAAATTTAATTTATTATTAGTCAGCTTAAAATAAAGTTATTATTTGATGACTTTACTAGATATTTTTATTATAGCAAAATCAATAGGTTCTCCCTTGTTTTCAAAGAGAGAATAAGGACTTGTTTTTTATGAGTTTTAAATATGTTTAAATGGGTGTTGTAATAAAATTGAAAAATTATAAAAGAAGGGATGCTACACAAAATCGTATATATTTAGTTTGTTGTGAGCATTTTTAATGATATGGAAAATTCAAGGTATTTAGTAGCAGATGATGATTTTTTTGTTGATTCGTTAAATAATATAAATGTCACTGAGATTTTTGAATTGTTAAATATCCCTAAAGATTATGATTGTATCATTTCAGAAAATAAGTTTTGGGTATATTATACTTCTAAAGCGGATGAACTACCACTTCAGGGCTGGAAATTACATATTAGTGTTAAGTATGAGGAAAGCGAAGAAGTTTTAAGAGAAGTTGCATCATATTTGTTTGAAAATAGAATCTCGTTTAAGCACATTTATTCAAAGATAGATCTTTTAGACACTTTGTCGAAGAATGGAAATAGATTACTTTCTGGCAAGTTTATCACTATCTATCCTCAGGAAGATATGCTTGCTACAGTTCTTGAAAATTTATATAATATATTAAAAAAATTTACTAAGGCATGTTATGTTCTGACCGATAGAAGATATAAGGACTCAAATATTTTTTTTAGATATGGAGCATTCCAAAGAATAGAAAATCAGGGTGAATTATGTATTCTGGATCCTGAGGGGAACTATTATCCAGATAAGAGAGAACCATTTTTTGACATTCCTAACTTTGTTAATATTCCCAAATGTTTAGAGGAGAGTATTAATAGCGTACATTCAGAAGTTCTGGAAAATCAAGATAGATTTAATGACTACATATTTCTGAAATCATTGAAGTATACGACTTCCGGTGGTATATATGTTGCTAAGAAAAGAAGTAGTGATAGAAAAGTTGTTATTAAGGAGGGGCGTTCTTCAACTGGTTTTGATTCTCAGAAAAAATCTATTATCGAAAGGTTAAAATCTGAGTATAATGTTCTTGAAAGGCTGAAAGACAATGAATATGTAGTAAACTCAATAGAAGCTTTTGAATACTGGGAAAATTATTATCTTGTTGAAGAATTTATCACAGGGATTACGTTAACACAATGGTGTACCATTAATTTTGAATATACTTCAGAAACTGATAAAACAGACTATATTTTAAAAGTTAGAAGGATTGCAAATGAACTTGAGTATATTTTAAGTACTATCCATGAAGATGGAATTGGTTTGTCAGACCTACAACCTAGTAATATTATGATTAATGACGATTTAGAGTGTCGATTGATTGATTTTGAAACAGCAGGCGATGTAAACGAAAAATACTCAGGACTAGCAACATATGGTTTTTCTAATAATGATTGCACAAGAAAAGAAAATGATAAAAAATCTCTTAAGAAAATTATTCGATACTTACTTCTGCCGATAGCACCTATTGATAACTTCGATAACAGACAACATAATATTCAAGATAGCTATATAAACCATATATATGGTAAGGAGATAATTAGAAAGTATTTTTCTGATTATGTAGGTATTCACGATAGAGAACTATTCAATTATGATCTTGAAGATATCGAGAGAAGATTAGTTAGTGGTATTGTGAATAATGTTATTCAAGAAGATATTTTTTCATATGGAGAGCTGGATGCGTATTTAGATAGTTATGGAAAAATAAACTATTTAACAGGTGGCTTGGGAATGTTATACGCTTTGCATATGGGTGGGGCAAATGTACATAGTTATAAAAATTGGATAATATCTCAAAAGGACTTGATAAAAAAATGTGACTTAGGACTTCTTACTGGAAGAACTGGAATAATTAATGTTTTGTACTCAATTGGGGAGATAGAAATAGCGGATGATTTATCTCGCAGCTTATTGGAAGAGTTGGATTCGTTTGAAGTAACTTCGGATTTATCTTTAAAATCGGGAGTAAGTGGGATTGTTCTAGGGTTATTAAGTATTGGCAATTATAATTCAGAGATTCATGAAAGTATCAGAATAAAAACTGAAAATTTATTTATCAAGCATAAATTTTATATAGAGGAAGAAATAAAAAAATTTGATAATTTAGATTTGCTAACAGGAGTTTCAGGAATTGCTTTAATGTTATTGGTACTCTTTTCTGAGACTGGAAATCAAAGTTATTATGAAATTGCTATATTAATTTTAAATAAAATGGAAATGAAGTTAATTGAGGATGTGCCTACTGGTGTTATTCAACTGACAGTTTCTGAAAATAGATTGATGCCCTATTTAGAATCGGGCAGTGTTGGGGTCTCATTAGTTTGGTATTATCTCAAGTATATTCTGAATGATAATTCATTCGATGAAAAATTAAAAAAAATAAAGAATAATTTAAAACTTATTACATTTTATGATGGTAATTTTTTATCGGGAGCATTTGGACAAATACTATTATTAGCAATTTTAGAAGAAAAAGATGTTCCGAAAGAAATTATGTTACTTTTAAATTTATATTTGGTTAACAGAGGGGAGACACTTGTTTTGCCAGGTCGTGGGGCTGTCCGGTTATCATTGGATATTCTGACAGGTAACTCAGGAGCTATACTAGCTATTGAAGCTTGGAAAAGGCAAAATCCATTTCTCTGGTTACCAATATTAATAAAGGGGGTGTTTAAAATGTACTAAGAAGAATGTTTTTTAGCTGTTTAAATTTCTTTTAGTTGTTTAAATTTCTTAGTGTATTTTCTACTTTAGAAAGGATTTAGTTATGTCAAAAAATATTCCCCAAGTAACATCTGTACTTGATTTACAGAAATTACCAGTATCTGGTGCAACCCAAGGTATCGATCCACGCTTCCCTACCACTGTTACCTTTACAGTGACTACTGTTACAGGCTTCTGGTCTACTCAAAGTGTGAGATGTAAAGGTTGACTTTATATTGAAAATAAATAGAAATGTAGGTATTGTTGTCTGCTAAGTGTACTGTATAAGCATTGCAAAAAAGTTATATTAATAGCTTTATATGCTTTATAAATATAGTATGTTTCTGAACAAGTCTAAAATTTTTATTAGTTTATAGAATATAATAAAATGGTAGGATAAGATGAGATATATTGCTAATTTTTTAAGTTTTGCGATGCATCTCATCTTATTTTCATAGTTATCCTCAGCAAGGATTTAAGATATATGAAGATAGTATATAAATATATAGGGAATCAGAGGCTGGTATTTTCTATTTACAACATAATCGTATTTATAAGTTTTATTTTAGAATTATTATTTCCATTATTAACTGGGCAATTTCTAAATCAGCTAGTTAGTCATGACTTGAACAACCTGAAAACAACAATATTTTATATGTTTTTAGTAGGACTATTAAATCAGTTATTACAATTTATAAATAAGTTTTTAGCAATTCATTTTTCTGAAAAAGTGAGTCAAACTGTAAGAATAGATATTTTAAATATTCTTAGGAAGTTAAATTATAATGAGATAACTAAGATAAAAGCTAGCGAGCTAACCCAAAGAGTAAATCTGGATTTAGGGCAAATTACTACATTTTTATTAGATAATTTTATAATATATTTTCTAAGAATTATTCAAACAGCAATGATTTTGATATATCTTTTACGAGAACAGTATCTTATTTTTCTTGTATTTGTTATGGTAACATTTTTTTATGTAAATATATATATTTATTTTAGAAAAAAAATTTTTGATGCCAGCAATTCACTAAAAAATAGTACATCGATTTATTATAATCAATTTCATTATCAGGTTGATAATCTAAGTTATATAATACATAAAGCGAACTATTATTTAGAAAATAAAAGATTTAACAATAGCTTTAATTTATATTTTGCATCGTTAGATAGATTTACTAAAATTAACTCTAAATTTAGATTTTTACAATCTATACTATCGTTGTTGCTTAATGTTGTTATGTTTTCAATCGTTGCTTTTTATGTTATGAGGGATAATCTGGAAATTGGTATTGTAAATGTTTCTTTATCTTACTTTTCTATAATCTTGTCAAATATTGAATATTTTTTTGATTTTGGAGGAAATTTACAGGCTTTTAAAGCATCGATTCAAAATATTGAAGGTTTCTGGTTGTTATCAACTGACAGAGAGGGAAATATTGAATTACATAAAAAAATTCATTCAATTTCGGGCAGTATTACAAGGGCCTATGACAAGTCATATCCGCCATTAAGCTTTGATATTTCCAACAATGGTTTGTGGTCTATTATAGGAGAAAACGGAAGTGGTAAAAGTACATTTTATAAATTAATTACAGGCATACTAAAAGATAAAGGTAACATTATTAATGTTGATGGATATTCAATTACAGATTTAAATACTGTTTTTCTTAGAAGAAACAATTTTACAATAGTTGAACAAAAATTTCCTATATTTGATTTAACTGTTCAGGATTTTTTTACTATGAATACTTCTTGTGCCACTGTTGATGACATTTTATATTTGTTACATGATAAAAATATTGATACAGATATAATTAACGAAGTTTTGGTAACAAAATGGAGTGAAGTTGATTCATCTTTATCAGGCGGGGAACTGCAAGTATTACGTATTATAGAAAGCTTTTTATCTAATGTAAACGTTAAAATTTATGATGAGCCAACATCCAACCTTGATAAAGTTTATACCGATTGGTTTATAGAATCAGTAAAACAATTAAAACGTGATAATATAATTATAATTATTACACATGATCCAGCAATTATAGCATCGAGTGATAGAATTATCACCGTAGGAGGAATCTCATGATAGAAAATATTTTAAAAAATATATTAGTGAATAATATTTTAATAATATTGTTGATAACAATTTTTACTCTTTCATTTCTGAAGGTTGTTATTGATAAAATTCAGCAATCTAATCTACATATAGTTATTACAACTAATAATATAAATATTAAATTTACTAGTTTTATTGTATCTAAATTTATTGTTGCACTATTACTATTATTAAATATAACATTAATTTCATTTTTAGTGTTTCCACATATAAAATTAGTTTTAATTTCTCAAGTTTTAGTAAAAGTTTTAATTTTAGTTTTCTATATAACTATGTTTTTGTTATTTATCAAGAAAGAATTTTTAAATGAAAATCACAAATAAATTTATAAGGCTATCTATATTAGTAATTGGTTTAATTTGTATAACTTCCTCAGAGACTGTTACTGCTGATAGCAATGTCTTGATGCAGGAAGAAGTTGCTGGGACTACTTATAGTTTAGCGAATATAAAACCTGATTCATTTGATGAAATTTCTTATAATCATAGCATGAATGTAGAGTTACCCCAAAGTTTAGATAGAGGCACTTCAAATTTCTTAGAAGAGATTACAGAAATTAAAAATTTTTCTACGGAATCAGTACCTACTATTGATGATAATTTGAATTATTTAGAAGGGGAGGCGGGAAATAAGAATGGTGTTGCTGAGCAAACAGATAGAAGTTCTGACAGGCATGCAGTTTCATCAAAAGTTGATATAGCTATTTCAAGTACAGAGGTTGAGAAACTGAATACTACTGATGAGTTTAATAAAACCGACAAAGTAACGCTAAGATTGTTTAACAAAAGCAACTCTGAAGGACAAGAATCGGAAGAACAAAATTTATGGAAATATCAGTGGGATATGCAACGACTTACTGATAATGGAAGATATTATAAGCATTATTGGCCGTTAGATGATATTAGAGTTGCTGTAATAGACTCAGGAATAAGCTATGAGCATGCAGAATTAGTTAAATATCTAGGTTCTAATTCGAAGGATTTAGTGCATAATAAAGTGGACGAGCATGCTTTTCAGGATAATATTGGACATGGTACGTCTGTGGTTTCTTTGATTGTTAGTAATGATTATATTAAAGGTATAATACCAGGCGCTACTTATAATATGTACAAGTCTATTGACCTAGATATCAATGATGATCAATTAACTATTGATGCTATTAAACAGGCTGCGGATGACGGGAATCAAATAATAAATATCAGTCTAGGAAGATATTTAATGATAAGTGGTCAATATGAAGATGGTACCAATGATTATCCACTATACCTAAAGTATAAACAGGCAGTTGATTATGCGACATTGAAAGGGAGTATAATTGTAGCTTCAATGGGAAATGACTCACTTAACCTCTTAGATAATAATCAGTTATTAGAGTTTTTATCTAGAACAAAGAAGATTCGTGAACCCGGTCAAATTGTTGATGTACCAGCATATTTTGATAATGTAATATCAGTTGGAGGAATTGATAGATTTGATAATTTATCAAATTTTTCCAATTATGGCTATAATGCAATCTATACATATGCTGGTTCTACAGAATTTTTGTACTCTGTAACTGACCTTGATTTGCTACGTAAAAAAATAGCTGAAAACTGGATATTGACAGCACAAAAAACAGGATTTTCATATTTATTTGGTAATTCGTTGGCGACACCCAAAGTATCGGGTGCTATTGCACTATTGGTAAGTAAATATAAGACTAGTAATTTCAATGTAATAAAGAGTTACCTCATAGATAAAACAATACAAAAAGATGGACTAGCTATTTTAAATCTTGAGAATATAATCTTTAGTGATGAGATAATAAGTTTAAATTTCAACAAGATAGAGCATTCAGAGTTCATAAATTCTATCTATTCTAATACTGTAATAGTTGAGAAAATCGAATATAATCCAGACATGCAAAAAGATTATTATGTTAATTATGAAAAAGAATTATCTATGGAAATTAGGTTTCTTCCGAAAACAAATTCGAGTGATTTTCCATCATATACAATTTCGTTAGCAGGATTGATTATTATTATCTCAGTGATTATTACAACGAGTCCAATGAATCGTATTTATAAAAGGGAAGTAGAGTAACTGAATGAATATTGTATATTTTCAACTAGATAATTGATTATTTTAGAAAATATTCGGAATCTAAAATAATATACAATTGTTGTTACTTTAATTTAGTTTCTTTACTCTATTCTGAAAGTAACTTGCTATTATAGGTTTAATCAATAATAGAATGAGTACTAGAAATTGATTTATAGCTTTTTATTTTTCTCAATATTGTTGTATTATGACTATTTCTATAGACTATGCATCGTAAAATTTTATTTAGTTGAGTGGGCGGTTACCTTGATTGACTAATGATTATGTAAAAAATCCCCATCAGATGAATCTTCTGGTGGGGATTTAGTAGTGAATCAATTATTTAGTTGGTATTTTTTAATTTTTTAAATAGCTTCAAAAGCTGTTAAATTAACTTTTTAAGAACTCTAACTATTATAAACTCTATTCCCACTCAACCGTTGCTGGTGGTTTGCTGGTGATGTCATAGACGATACGGTTGACGTGGTCAACTTCATTGACGATACGGACAGAGATTTTCTGGAGAACTTCCCACGGAATCTTGGCAAAGTCTGCGGTCATGCCGTCAATGGAAGTGATGGCACGGATAGCGATGGTGTAGTCGTAGGTTCTGCCATCGCCCATAACACCGACAGAACGGACACCTGTGTTGACAGTAAAGTATTGCCAGATATCGCGGTCAAGACCAGCTTTAGCGATTTCCTCGCGGAGGATGGCATCGGACTCACGCACCGTTTCTAATTTTTCTTCGGTGATTTCACCCATCACGCGGATAGCAAGACCTGGCCCTGGGAATGGTTGCCGCCAAACAATGTCATCAGGCATGCCTAGAGCAGTACCAAGTGCGCGAACTTCATCTTTGAAAAGGGTATTGAGCGGCTCGATGAGTTTGAATTGCATGTCCTCTGGTAGCCCACCGACATTGTGATGAGACTTAATGGTCTGTGCGGTCTCCGTTCCAGATTCGATGATGTCGGTATAGAGAGTTCCCTGAGCTAAGAATTTCACGTCTTGGAGCTTGCTGGCTTCGTCGTCAAAGACGTAGACAAATTCGTTACCGATAATTTTGCGTTTTTGCTCTGGGTCAGCAATGCCTGCTAATTTGTCAAGGAAGCGTTTTGCAGCGTCAGCTTTGATGATATTAAGACCAAATTTACCACCCAACATTTCCATGACCTGATCTGCCTCGCCTTTGCGGAGTAAGCCATGATCGACAAAGATACAAGTCAATTGGTCACCAATCGCGCGCTGAAGGAGGACCCCAACGACAGACGAATCTACTCCGCCAGATAGTCCTAAAAGAACTTTTTTATCACCGACAGTCGCGCGGATTTTTTCAATTTCCATATCAATGAAATTATCCATTGACCAGTCAGCCTTAGCGCCACAGATGTTGATAGCAAAGTTGCGCAAGATATCATTGCCGTACTCTGAATGGCGAACTTCAGGGTGGAATTGGATACCGAAAATTTGTTTGTCAGTATTTTCAATAGCCGCAAAAGGACAGTCAGCGGATTGACCGGTGCGAACAAAGCCTGCTGGAATTTCAGTGACTGCATCGCCATGGCTCATAAGCACGACCTGTTTTTCAGGTGTATTAGCAAAGAGAGCTGAGCCTGTTTGGGTCAGTTCAGATTGACCGTACTCGCGGTTACCAGCTTCACCAGCAGGAACGACCTTACCTCCGAGACGGTCTGTCAGGAGTTGCATGCCGTAGCAAATCCCCAAGATAGGAATGCCAAGCTCAAAGATTTCTTCGTCAATACCGAAGGAGTTCTCAGCGTAAACGGAATTAGGACCACCGGACAAGACGATACCGATAGGGTTAATGGCGCGGATTTCCTCAGCAGAGAGCTTATGGCTCTTGAGTTCTGAGAAAACACCGAACTCACGGATACGGCGCGTAATGAGCTGATTGTACTGGCTACCGTAGTCCAAGACGATGATTTTTTCCACGTCTGTGAAGTCTTTTGCAATGCTAGTCATGTCTTTCCTTTCTCAAAAAGCAATATGATATCCCTATTCTACCACAAAAACCGGAATTTTCTATGGTAAAATGGATTTATTGTTAGAAATTTGATAAGATTAGTGTGAAAGAGGTGCTTATGTTACCAGCATATATACAAATTCATAATCAAATTAAGGAAGAAATTGACCAAGGCATCTGGAAAATCGGCCAGAGGCTACCAAGTGAGCGTGATTTTGCGGATCGTTTTCAAGTCAGCCGAATGACTCTCCGTCAGGCGATGACATTGCTTGTTGAAGAAGGGGTCTTGGAGCGTAAAGTCGGATCTGGAACTTATGTAGCTGGCAATCGGATTCAAGAAAAGATGAGAGGGACGACATCTTTCACGGAAATTATCAAGTCTCAGGGCAAGCAGCCTTCAACCCAGTTGATTTCCTATCTCAGTGGCAAACCCAATAAGAAAGAGCAGGCTCATCTGGAGTTACGCCCAATGGAGAGCGTCGTGCGTATGGAGCGGGTGCGGTTTGCTGATGATGTTCCTGTGGTTTATGAAGTGGCTGTAGTGCCTAAGAAGTTTATTGCTCGGATTTCTGAGGAGGAAGTGACGCAGCATTTCTTCAAAGCATTGACCGAGGCTGGCTACAAAATTGGCAAGAGTCAGCAGACTATCTATGCTCGTCTAGCTCAGGGCATTGTCACAGACTATCTGGGTGTGGAGCCGGGGCAGGCCATTTTAGGCCTTACTCAGGTGTCATACTTTGAAGACGGTCAGCCCTTTGAGTATGTGAAAAGTCAGTATGCAGGGGAGCGATTTGAGTTTTACTTAGAAAATAATTAAGGAGATTTTACCATGCAACATTCTGCTTGGCACGAGTTGATCAAGGCTAAATTGCCAGACCATTATTTTGGAAGGATCAATGCCTTTTTAGATCAGGTTTATTCTGAGGGACTGGTCTACCCACCACGTGAGAAGGTCTTTGCGGCAGTTCAACACACTGCCCTTCAGGACGTCAAGGTAGTTATCTTGGGACAAGATCCATATCACGGCCCAGATCAAGCCCAGGGCCTATCTTTTTCGGTTCCAGACACCATTCCTGCACCGCCATCTTTACAAAATATCCTCAAGGAACTGAGTGATGATATTGGTGTCAAAAGTTCTCACGATTTGACCTCATGGGGAGATCAGGGAGTTCTTTTGTTGAACGCTTGTCTGACTGTTCCTGCTGGCCAAGCCAATGGACATGCTGGTCGCATTTGGGAGCCCTTTACAGACGCTGTCATCAGTGTGGTCAATGATCTGGAAACTCCTGTAGTTTTCATCCTTTGGGGTGCCTATGCCCGCAAGAAAAAAGGCCTCATCACTAATAGACACCACTTGATATTAGAGTCGGCTCATCCTAGCCCCTTGTCTAGTCATCGTGGCTTTTTTGGTAGCCGTCCCTTTTCAAAGGCTAATGCATTTTTGGCGGAAAATGGCAGAGCGGAGATTGATTGGTTACGCTAAAACTTGTCAAAAATTAAAATTTAAGGTCGTTAGCTCAGCTGTTCTATCGGCACTTTTGTTATAGTATGGACTGGAGGAGATGAAATGGTATTTTTAGCGACGATTTGCTATGTGGATAATGGAGAGTCTCTCTTGCTCCTTCATCGTAATAAGAAGCCAAATGATGTCCATAAGGGCAAATGGATTGGTGTTGGTGGCAAATTTGAAACAGGAGAGAGTCCAGAAGACTGTGCGAAACGCGAGATTTTAGAAGAAACGGGGCTTTTGGCAACAGAGATGAAGTTGGCGGGCGTGATTACCTTTCCTGAATTTACGCCAGATAATGATTGGTATACCTACGTTTTTCGAGTGACGGGTTTTGAAGGTCAATTGATCGAGGACTGCCCTGAGGGAGAACTGGCTTGGATTTCCTATGACCAAGTCTTGCAGCAGCCAACTTGGGAGGGTGACAAGACCTTTCTCGGCTGGATTTTGGATAATAAGCCGTTCTTTTCAGCCAAATTTTCCTACAAGGATAATGAATTGGTGAGTGAGGAGGTTACCTTTTATGAGTGAGTTTGCGGTAGTTGCCTTTTTTGATTAAGATCTGGATATGGAAGTGCGTCATTTCTGGCGAGAGCTGGAAGATGCAAAGATTTCTAACTATGCCAGCAGGGTTTCTAATCGCTGTCCTCATTTGACCTTGGGAAGTTACAATCATTTAACCGATAGAGCTGATTTTATCCAGAGGTTGCATGATTTCTGTCAAGGGCAATCTGCGATAGTCTTAACTTTACCACTCCTCAGTTCTTTTGCTCAGTCAGGAGCTCTGCTTTTGACACCGCAAGTCAATCGGGAGTTACTGAATTTTCATCAAGACTTGCATGCGACGCTGGCGCAGTTTGATAGCGACAGGGTGTCTTTCTACCAGCCCCAGAGCTGGATTCCTCATGTAACTTTGGCGAACTATCTGACAGCGCGTGACTTGATGGCAGCCTTTGGCTATTGCGAAAAAAGACTAGATCCTCTAAGAGGACGGATAACAGGAGTATCATTACTAGAGATTTTTGAGGACAAGCAGGTTGTAAAGGTTTGTGAGTTTGACCTGAAAGCTTAGTGTAGATGACATATTCAAAAAAGCTAGTGTGCAGCGGAGGAAGAATCGAAAAGATGAAAAAATGGATCATCAGAGATGCAGAGTTATTGGTCAATCCTGATAACAAACGTGAGGCTGTTCGTGGACTGCTATTAACAGAGGATAGAAGTCAGATGTTACTGTTATATTATCGGAAACACCATTTTTACACTTTGCCTGGTGGAGGATTAGAGCCTGATGAAGATGCGGTGACAGCTTTTTGGCGGGAAGTTAAAGAAGAAACAGGGTTTGATTGTGACTGTTTACAGGAATTAGGGATTGTTGAGGAACATCGGACCTTTGTGTCAACTGTTCAAGTCAATTATATCTACTTTGCTCAAGTCTCAAGTAAGCAATCAGCTAAACAATTAGATGAAAAAGAAAATTTGGATGGACTTGAACTCGAAATTCTGCCAATCTTTGAAGCCTATCAAAAAGTGTTTGAGCAAGCTACTTCTACAGAGCAACAACGCTTTTTATCTCAGCGGGATAAGATAGTACTGCAAGAAGGTTTAAAAATGATCGGTCAGTCAGGATTGCTGTTGGAAGAGCGATAGAAAGAAGCACTTTAATTGAACACGTCCTAAAAAAGCCAGAAAACACTCTAAAATTTTCCAGAGTGTCTGCGCTCATCATTAATTTTCCCTGCTCCTACGCTTTTTCTAACAGGCTTTATGTTTTAATTCAAAGGAGGCTAACATGAATATCACTATCCCACAGTTACAAGCATACTTAGCTCAGCATTATCAGGGTGATCAAGATGAGCAGGGCTTTTTTATGAAGTTGGTAGAGGAGGTTGGCGAAGTGGCTGAAGTCCTCAATCAGCGAGCAGGGCGCAAGGTTCAAGATAAGGCTGATTTGGACTTGGAGCTGGTGACAGAGTTAGCGGATATTTTGCATTACACAGTGGCGATTGCGGCAGTTAATGGCCTTGATCTCAATCGGATTATCCTTGAAAAGGATAAGCGAGCTGCTGTCAAGTACCAGCATGAGATGGATTTGGAGACTTTTCTCAAAGCTCAAAGGAAGTCCTAGAAAGAACAGTGGTGAATAAATGCTTTTAATTAAGAATGGTCGTGTGGTTGATCCGAAATCGGGTCTGGATCAGAAAATGGATATTTTGGTTCAAGATAGGCAGATTGTTCAGATGGGCCATGAAATCGTCAGAGAAGGTGCTGATGTTATAGACGCTACAGGGCTGATAGTTGCCCCTGGTTTGGTTGATATTCATGTGCATTTTAGAGAGCCTGGTCAAACTCACAAAGAGGATATTCATACAGGAGCGTTAGCCGCCGCTGCTGGTGGTGTGACCAGTGTGGTCATGATGGCCAATACCAATCCAACGATCTCAACGGTCGAAACCTTGCAAGAGGTTCTTGCCTCAGCTGCCAAGGAGCAAATCCATATTTACGCTGTGGCCACAGTGACTCAAAACTTTGATGGGAAAAACGTGACAGACTTTGCTAGCTTGCTCAAGGCTGGTGCGGTTGGTTTTTCAGATGATGGCATTCCTCTCCGGTCAACCAAGGTGGTCAGAGATGCCTTGCGATTGGCTAAGGAGCATCGGGCTTTAATCTCGCTTCATGAGGAGGATCCTGAGCTCAACGGAATTCTGGGGCTCAACGAGCACATTGCTAAGAGCCATTTCCACGTTTGCGGCGCAACGGGTGTGGCTGAGTACAGTATGATCGCACGTGACGTCATGATCGCGCACGCGGAAAATGCTCGTCTGCACATTCAACATTTGTCCAAGGCAGAATCAGTCAAGGTTGTGGCCTTTGCCCAAGAATTGGGCGCTCCGGTGACAGCAGAAGTATCACCTCAGCATTTTTCAACGACAGAGAGCTTGCTTTTGACTGCAGGCGCCAATGCTAAGATGAACCCGCCGCTTCGGACAGAGAGTGACCGTTTGGCAGTGATCGAAGGGCTCAAATCAGGTGTTATTTCTGTGATTGCTACGGACCATGCACCGCACCATGCCGACGAGAAAAATGTGGCTGACCTGACGCAGGCGCCTTCTGGCATGACGGGGCTCGAAACCTCACTGTCGCTCGGTTTGACCCACTTGGTTCATACAGGAGAGTTGGCTTTGTCTGACTATTTGGCTAAAATGACCTGCAACCCAGCGGCGCTTTATGATCTGGACGCGGGCTATCTGGCAGAGGGAGGGCCAGCTGACCTTGTTATTTTTGCTGAAAACGAAGACCGTCTTGTGACGGCAGACTTTGCTTCTAAAGCTAGTAATTCTCCTTTTGTCGGTCAGACCTTGAAAGGTGTTGTCAAGTATACGATTGCTGATGGTGAAATCGTTTATCAGAATAGTTAAGATGGTAAAAAAACGTAAAACATTCCGCTTCAATCAGTCAAAGAAGAAGCGAAAAAGAAGATTAAAACCCGTTATTAAACGCCGCCTCAAAATGCTTGCTGTCTTGGTAACCTTGCTTTTTCTCGGGCTATGGATTAGGCGAAATTTGATGATGCAAGCCGAACAGAAAGCTTTTGCAAAAGCGGATCGTTCGGCCTTTGTTGAAATCGTTGGTAAAACGGCAGAAGATCTTGCACATCAACATGACCTCTATGCCTCTGTTATGGTGGCTCAGGCTATTTTGGAGAGTGATTGGGGACAGAGTCAGTTGACGAAAGAAGCCAATAATCTTTTTGGCATCAAAGGCGATTACTGGGGACAATTTTATGAAATCGAGACCGCAGAGGATGACGGAACTGGCAACCTTTACACAGTAGTGGCACGCTTTCGAAAATACCCGACCTATCATGCCTCGCTCAAGGATAATGCTAACTTGCTTTCAAAAGGCCTAGCAGGCGCACCAGATTTTTACGTAGGTGCTTGGAAAAGCCAGACCGGCTCTTATCAAGAAGCCACAGATTATCTACAAGGCCGTTATGCTACGGATACTAGTTACGCTAGTAAACTAAATGCCTTGATTGAGCAGTATGATCTGACTAGATTTGATCGATAGAGGTGATAGATGGCAGAAACCATTAAAAATTTTGTAAACATTGTGGTCAAAAACGATGATAAGATTCTTTTGATTAATAGGCAGCATGATGCTTTTTCTGGCTGGATTCAACCTGGCGGTAAAGTTGAATTTCCAGAGAGTTTTCGTGAGGCTGCTGTTCGGGAATTAAAAGAAGAGACAGGGTTAACAGCACGCAAATTGCAACTAAAGGGAATTTCTGGTTATACCAATCCCGATAAGAGAGAGCGTCATGTCTACTATGATTTTCTCTGTACGGACTTTGAGGGTCAGCTCTTAGTAGATGCTCCAGAGGGGGAGCCACGCTGGTTTCAGATTTCAGAGTTAGACCATTTGGATATGCAAGCTGACATCAGAGAACGTTTGCCTCTTTATTGGGAAGAAGGGAGTTTTGAACGTATTCATTACTGGGACGAAGAGCGACAAGTGATTGCTCGTACTGTGGAATATCGCTTTTGATACTCATTAAGGATGTCAAAGTAGCCAGATTTTTCTGACTTATACCTTTAACAAATCAGGGAGAAGCTTCCTATCGTAGATTGAGAATAGGCGTTAACACTGTGAGAAATCAGCATGTCTGTTCGTGATATTGCATAGAGCCTCATCTGCTAGAAAAATAGGAGTCAGACAGTAGCTGTGATTTATTCGAAATCGCCTTCGTCAAACTATAAAATAAATCGAGATGGAGTATTTTTATACGTAATCTTCAACGGTTACACGCCTTGGGGGAGAGGGCGGCGCTAGCATAGCTGCCTGTCTCAGCCCCTTATTTTTGTCTATCTTTGCTGGTTGAATCGCTATAGGACACAATCGCTGAAACTGTTAAACTAAAAAACGACTGATCAACCGATAAATGAGATTCTAGAGCATTAGTTAAATTAAATTGTCTAAAAATTTTAATTTAAGATTGAAATTGTGGTCGTAATTATGCTATAATACGTTGAGTATTGATAAAAGGAGAAGCAATGGCTCGGATTAGTGCTGAGAATCTCAGTATCTCTTATGGTCAAAAAGTGATTCTGGATAGTTTATCTCTAAAGGTAGCTGATGGCCAAATTACGACAATCATTGGTGCCAATGGTTGTGGAAAGTCTACTATGTTGCGGGCTTTGACTAGGATCTTAGCGCCTATCTCAGGGCAGGTTCTTTTGGACGGTCAGTCTATTGCTAAAATGCCAACCAAGGAAGTGGCCAAGCAAATGGCCTTGCTTCCGCAGGTATTGGACGCTTCGGAGAGTATTACAGTTTACGAGTTGGTATCTTATGGACGTTTTCCGCACCAGTCTGGCTTGGGGAGATTGACTGAGGAAGACCGAGAAAAAATTGACTGGGCTATGACAGCTACTAACATTCTCGATTATGCCAATCTACCAGTTGATGGCTTGTCAGGCGGTCAACGGCAGAGGGTTTGGATCGCTATGGCTCTCGCCCAAGATACAGAAATCATTTTCTTAGATGAACCTACGACTTATCTGGATATGAATCATCAGTTAGAAGTTCTTGAATTACTTCAGCGCTTAAATCGTGAGATGAATAAAACCATTGTCATGGTCTTGCATGATTTGAACCTTGCTTCTCGTTTTTCAGATCAACTCATTGCCATGCGCGCTGGACAAATTAAGTACCAAGGAACGGTTGATGATATCATGACTGCTGATGTACTCAGGGATATTTTTCAAGTTCAAGTGCAGCTAGCAAGAGACCCAATTCATGATCGGCCAATCTTGCTCACCTATCAATTGTTAACAAAATAAAAATGAATGGAGCTTTTATGAAAAAGATTCTTGCCCCTATTGTCTCACTGATAGCAATCCTTTTTTTAGTGGCTTGTGGTTCGTCAAACACTGCTGAGACCACTAAGGGAGAGCTTACAGTATCAAGCATGCCTGAGATTAAAGGCGTGACCTACTATGGAGAGGTTCCAGCTAATCCAGAACGCGTTGTTGTCCTATCTTCGACCTATACAGGTTATTTGGCAAAGTTAGACTTTAATTTGGTTGGCGTGACCTCTTATGATAAGAAAAATCCAGTCCTCAAGAAAAAAGTTGCGGACGCTAAAGAAGTAGCTGCGACGGACTTGGAAGCTATCCTAGCTTTAGAGCCAGATGTGATTGTCGTTGGCACTAGCGAAGAAAATCTGGACCAATTAGCTGAAATTGCCCCTGTGGTAGCCCTTGAGTACGGAGCACGTAATTATCTGGAAATCATGTCTGACTTTGGCGCTATTTTCAATAAAAAAGACCAAGCTCAAAAGTGGCTGACAGATTGGAAAGCAAAGACAGCTGAGGTTGCCAAAGAGCTTAAAGCAGCCATTGGTGAGGATAAGACCTTTACTATTATGGGGCTTTATGAAAAGGAAATCTATCTCTTTGGGGACAACTGGGGTCGCGGTGGCGAGGTTGTTCACCAAGCTCTTGGCTTTAAAGCACCTCAAAAGGTCATTGATGACGTTTTTCCAACAGGTTATTTATCTATTTCCCAAGAAGTGGTAGCAGATTATATTGGAGATTATGTTGTTGTTGCAGCAGAAGATGATCAGACAGGAACTGCTCTTTATGAGAGCGATGTCTGGAATGCTATACCAGCGGTTAAAGAAGGCCGCGTTATCCGAGTGGATGCCAATGCTTTTTATTTCAATGACCCAATGAGTCTGGAATATGAGTTAGATGTCTTGAGAGAAGCTATCTTAGCAACAGCCAAATAGAAATGTGACTGTCGTCAAATGAAAAAAACGGTATCAAGTGATAAGCCAAAGCCAATTTGGCTTATCTTTTTAACAATTTTTGCCCTTTTTTTAGTAGGAATATACCTTTCGCTGAGATTTGGCGCAAGAGTTTACAGCCATAGTGATATTTGGGGAGTTTTAGCTGCTCCTGATGTGGAAAGTGAACTCCAAGATGTCATTATGGATCTTCGTTTGCCTCGGATTGTGGCAGCCATGCTTGTGGGGGCAGCCATGTCGGTAGCTGGCTTGATGATGCAAGGGATTACGCGAAATCCCATTGCCGATCCCGGTCTTCTGGGGGTTAATGCTGGGGCGGGGCTTGCTTTAGTGCTTGCCTATGCTTTCTTTGGAAGTTTGCATTACAGTTGGATTTTAGCTTTCTGTTTGCTTGGATCTGTGGTGGCCTGTGCCTTGGTTTTTGGCTTGTCCTATGTTCCTCGAAGAGGCTATAACCAGTTGCGTCTGATTTTGGCAGGTGCTATGGTTGCAACCCTTTTTTCGGCGCTTGGTCAGGGGATTACAATTTACTTTGGGCTGTCTAGTGCTGTTGTGGGCTGGCAGGCTGGTGGCTTGATTGGTGTTAACTGGAAAATGGTGCAAATCATCGGTCCTATTATCCTTATCGGCCTTATTTTAGCCCAACTTCTAGCTCATCAGCTCACTGTGTTGAGCTTTAACGAAACGGTAGCTAAATCTCTGGGGCAACGAACAGGGGAAATGACAGTTGCCTTGCTAGGGATTGTTCTCCTCCTATCCGCAGCAAGTGTAGCCCTCATCGGAGCTGTTTCCTTTGTGGGGCTGATTATCCCGCACTTGGTCAAGCGTTTTTGCCCTCAAAACTATCGTGTTCTCTTGCCAGTTACTATGTTAGCAGGAGCAACCTTCATGATTTGGGGTGACTTGGTCTGTCGCATCTACAATCCACCATACGAAACTCCTTTTAATGCCATCATCAGTTTATTAGGGCTACCTTTCTTTTTCTGGTTAATTCGAAAATCAAATGTGCTTTAGTACAACACTAGACTTGATTGCACCAGTAAGACATTTTTGAATTAGAAAAGGCAGTTCAAATGCGCTGCTTATTTGAAAAAAGGTTGCCCTAATGAATTTTATTGTAGACTATTGCGACCTAAGGAAAGGAATAGGTTTATGAGCTTTCAAAAGAGACCCTTGCGAATCTTTGTTGTGCTGATCTTGATTTTAGCAGCCTGTTTTTGTATATCTTTATCAGTTGGGGAGAGTGGTGCGGGTTTTTCTGACTTGATCAAGGTATTTAGCGGTCAAGCATCACGCTCAACTTACCTTATCATGATGCGCATTCGTCTCCCGCGTTTAGTGGCCTGTCTGGTAGCTGGTGGCTCTCTAGCCTTGAGTGGAGGTCTTTTACAGACCTTGACCCGTAATCCTCTAGCGGATTCAGGAATTTTGGGAATCAATGCTGGCGCAGGAATGATGGTTGCTTTGGTTATTGCTTATTTTTCGTTGGAAAAGCCGTGGGTGATGCAAGTTTTGCCAGTCTTAGCCATGCTGGGTGGGTGTGTAACGATCTTACTTGTCTATTTTGTCGCTCGTATTCCTCAAAAGGGCATTAGCCCAGTTCGGTTGATTATTGCTGGTGTTGGGCTCAGTACCATGATGTCGGGTGTTATGGTCTCTATTGTGGGCAATGTTAACCGTTACAAGGTCGATGCCATTGTTAACTGGCTTAGCGGGCGCATCAGTGGGGACAATTGGCGAACGTTAGTCATTATAAGTCCTTTACTCCTGCTTTTGTGGGGAATAGCCTACAGTAAAAGTCAAGACCTCAACATTCTTAATCTTCAAGAACAAACAGCGGTAGCACTGGGCCTCAATGTGAAAAGCAGTCGAAGATTTGTCCTTTTTTTAGCGACAGCCTTGGCAGCCCTTAGTGTTATCATTGTTGGAAATATCACCTTTGTAGGTCTGGTTTCTGGTCATCTTGCAAGACGATACATCGGCGGTGACCATCGAGTCTTTTTACCAGCGACTTGCTTGCTGGGCATGATTCTACTTCTTGTTGCGGACTCTTTGGGTCGGGTCTTATTAGTTGGGACGGGAATTCCCACTGGTTTGATTGTTTCAGTTCTTGGAGCTCCCTATTTTCTTGTCTTGATGGGAAGATTGAATGCTTCGTAATAATATAATACTAGATTGTTACCTTTTTTCAAAAAAAGTAGTTGACATTCTAGTTTTTTTAGGTTAAACTCATAGTGTTCAGTTTGGGAGAGGCGATAAATCATGTTTTATGGACTAGGAGTAGATCAGGAGAGTCGTTGTCAACATTACCATTCCAGAGTAGATATTGCTGCGCTCAAGTGTAAAGCGTGTCAAAAGTACTACGCCTGCTATGAGTGTCATGACGCTATGGAATCTCATCTTTTTGTCGCAACGGATAGTTCTGAAGTTTATCCAGTTCTTTGTGGAAATTGCAAAACCTATTTGTCGAGAACTGATTATGAGACATATTTTTGCCCTAACTGTACGCATGCTTTCAATCCCAAATGTATCTTGCATAAGAACATTTATTTTAAAAACCATTAAGGAGAACAAGGTGAAAACCAAAGATTTAACACAAATCACAATGATGACGACCCTGATGATCGTTTTGGGCTTTGTACCTGGCATTCCACTAGGGTTTATTCCAGTGCCTATCATTCTGCAAAATCTGGCTGTCATGCTAGCAGGAGCTCTACTGGGAGCTAAAAAAGGAACGATTTCAGTAATCTTAGTCTTGGTTTTAGGGGTATTTATACCAGTCTTTTCTGGCAAATCGACAACGATACCAGTTTTGATGGGACCAACTGCTGGTTATGTTCTTGCTTGGGTCTTTGTGCCGCTTTTGATTGGTTGGGGGTTATCTCGAGTTGAAAAGGGAAATCCAACCCTAACCTTTCTTGTCATTTGGCTAGCAGGTGTCCTCTTTATTGACAGTTTTGGGGCGCTTTGGTTGGCGCTGTATACCCAAGCGCCAATAGGTACGACACTTGTTTCGAATCTCATTTTTATTCCAGGAGATACCATCAAAGCTCTTCTAGCTACCTTGATCGCTCTTAGGATGCAAAAGATGACAGGTGATTTGTTTTTGTAAAGAAAACATTGTCAAAATCTAATATGAAGCGAATGATAAGTAACCTCTATGTTTGAGAGAGTGCTTATCATTCGTCTTTTTATAGCTTTTAAACAGTAGCGTTCATAGTTGAAAATGTCTTTTGGTGATTGTGCTAAAGGGCAATTTTCATGTATTTGGTACGCTCCCGTTGTCCACCTTGAATTTTCAATAGATTTGGTTTATAATGGGGCAAATGATTTTTAGGGAGACAGGCGGGGCTATGTTGCATTTTGAGAACGATTATAATAAAGGGGCTCATCCAGCGATTCTAGAGGCACTGATGAGTAGTAATTTTGAAGGGCTGTCGGGTTATGGGAGTGATTCTTATACAAAGACTGTAACTGAGCAAGTTCGCCAGTTGACAGATTGCCCTCAGGCAGAAGTAACCCTTTTGACAGGTGGTACACAGACCAATCAAATTGTTATCGATACGATGTTGGCGCCTTACGAAGGAGTTTTGGCAGCAGATACAGGTCATATCAGCACCCACGAAGCAGGGGCTATTGAGTTTACGGGGCACAAGGTTTTAACTCTGCCACACGAGGATGGCAAAATCAATGCTGAGCAGGTCGAAGCCTATTTGAAGGACTTTTTTGCCGATGGCAATCACAGTCACATGGTCTATCCGGGAATGGTCTACATTTCCCATCCGACAGAGTATGGTACGCTCTACACCGAGCAGGAGTTAGAAGCACTGGCTCAAATCTGTCAGAACTACCAGATACCTCTTTTTCTGGACGGGGCACGTCTGGTCTATGGCCTTGCGGTTCCCGATTCGCCAGATTTGGCAACCATTGCGAGACTGACTGATATTTTCTATCTAGGTGGCACCAAGGCAGGCCTGCTCTGTGGAGAGGCGGTTGTCTTTACGAAAAATAACCAGCCCAAGCATTTTGTGACCCATGTCAAACAGCATGGAGCGCTTTTGGCTAAAGGCCGTCTGCTTAGCGTGCAGTTCCATGCTCTTTTACAGGAACGCCTTTTTGAGACGATTGGACAGCATGCACTGGAAATGGCAGAGCAGCTCAGGGAGATTTTAAGGGACAAAGGTTATACTTTCTATCTGGAGTCGCCGACCAACCAGCAATTTATCATCATGGAGAACAGTCATCTGGAACGGCTTGGTCAGCAGGTAGCCTATAGCTTCTGGGAAAAATACGATGTCGACCACACCGTCATCCGCTTAGCCACCAGTTGGTCCACAACACAGGCAGATATCGATGCCCTCAAGTCACTTTTGTAAAAAGTGACGAACGATGGTCTAAGAAGCTAGAATTAGGTTAGTATGGTTAGGATCGTAGCCATCTGGATTTTCTTCGATTTCGTCTTTGAAAATCCTAGTTGTCTTGACCTGAGGTGGGGCAAGCTGGTCAAACTACAAAAAAATGAGACTGAGTACCTTTGGGGCTCAGTCTCTTAAACTATTTAGAATGCGGAGGAAGGGATTTGAACCCTCACACCCGTACGGGCACATGCGCCTGAAGCATGCGTGTCTGCCGTTCCACCACCTCCGCGAGACACATTCCTATCATACACGAAAATGATGAAAAAAACAAGTATCAATCTCAAAGAAATGGCAAAAAAGAGACAATTAACAAACAGAAGGCGATTGATTGTTTTCTGTTTTTTTACAGGCCAGACTTTTTTAGCGGTACTTATTTTGATAAGAATGTTTTTAAGAATATGGCAGTGAAAATATAGGATAATGAGCTGCTGGGTGCTCTATTTACTAGTCACAAAATATTTTCAAATCATGATTTTCTTTGTATATCCGTGTGTGATTCCAGTGCTTTTGCCATTTTTTATGGAATTTATGGTAAAATAAAAGGAAAACAGATTGTTTGAGAGGATTGCTATGCGTTTAAAGTCCAATGTTTCTGCCCTGAATGGCATAGTAAGGGTACCTGGTGATAAGTCCATTAGTCATCGTTCCATTATCTTTGGAGCGATTAGTCAAGGAAAGACGGTTGTTCACGATATTTTGCGGGGCGAGGACGTGCTCTCTACCATGCAGGTTTTTCGTGACTTAGGTGTTTCCGTGATGGACGATGGTCAAACAGTCACCATAGAAGGAGTTGGTTTTAAAGGTCTGAAAGCACCACAGAATGCTCTTGATATGGGGAACTCTGGGACCTCTATTCGGCTCATTTCAGGTGTTTTGGCTGGTCAGGATTTTACATCTGAAATGTTTGGGGATGAGTCGCTCTCTAAGCGCCCTATGGACCGTGTGACGATTCCTTTGCGTCAAATGGGCGTAGAGATTTCGGGTCAGACAGAGCGTGATTTACCGCCATTGACGCTATCTGGTAAGCGTAACCTCAAACCGATTCGCTATCACCTGCCAGTGGCTTCTGCTCAAGTCAAGTCTGCCTTGATCTTTGCTGCCTTACAGGCAGATGGGGAGTCAGTCATTGTCGAGAAAGAATTGACCCGTAACCACACCGAAGATATGCTTCGCCAATTTGGTGGTCAGCTTGAGGTTAACGGTAAGGAAATTCGTATTCGAGGTGGTCAAACCTTGGTCGGTCAGACGGTTATCGTACCAGGAGATATTTCCAGCGCCGCTTTCTGGCTAGTGGCAGGGCTCATTGTGCCAAATTCTAAGATTATTCTCAAAAATGTCGGTATCAATGAAACACGGACGGGTATTATCGAAGTTATTCAATCGATGGGTGGCCGTTTGAGCATTACTGAAGTTGATGAAGTGGCTAAATCTGCGACCTTGACTGTGGAGACGTCAGAGCTCCACGGAGTTGAGATTGCTGGGGATATTATTCCACGCTTGATTGATGAATTGCCGATTATAGCACTCTTGGCGACTCAGGCGCAAGGTCAGAGCATTATTCGTGATGCTGAGGAGCTCAAGGTCAAGGAAACCGATCGTATTCAGGTGGTGGCAGATGCTCTTAACAGTATGGGAGCTAAGATCACACCTACCGACGATGGTATGATTATTGATGGTAAAACTGAGCTTCACGGAGCACGTATCGATACATTTGGTGATCATCGTATCGGGATGATGGCAGCTATTGCAGCTTTGCTTGTTAAGTCTGGCGAGGTAGAACTAGACCGTGCTGAGGCCATTAATACCAGTTATCCAAGCTTCTTTAGCGATTTAGAAAGCTTGATTCATGGCTAAAGTGTTTTTAGGCTTTATGGGCTCTGGAAAGTCAACCATTGCAGAACGTTTAGATAAGAATTATGTTGATATGGATGTTGTCATTACAGAGCGTCTTGGGATGTCCATTGCTAAATATTTCGAAGAAAAGGGAGAAGCCTCTTTTCGTCAAATCGAAAGCCAGGTGTTAGCTGAATTGCTCTCTCAGGACATCGTCTTGTCAACTGGTGGTGGTGTGGTCATATCAGAAGCAAATCGTAAGCTACTTGCCAAAAATTCTCCAAACATCTATTTGTCAGCGGATTTTGAGAGCTTGTACCAGAGATTGTCCCAAGATCAGGAAAATCAGCGACCGCTTTTTCTTAATCAAAGCAAGGCGAGTTTAAAACGTTTATATGAACAGCGCTTGCCCTTATATGAAGCGGTTGCGACACAAATTATTGATGTCATAGGAAAAAAGCCAGAAGAGATTGTGGAGATGCTTTCATGAAACTAGGTTATTTAGGACCGCAAGGGTCTTTTTCCCATAATGTTGCCCTCAGAGCACTGGCAGATGCCCAATTGGTCGCTTTTGCCAATATCACTGAAGTGATCAAGGCCTATGAAAATGGCCTTGTTGATGCGGCTATTGTGCCTGTCGAAAATGCTATTGAGGGCAGTGTGCATGAGACCTTGGACTACCTCTTTCATCAAGCTAATTTGCAGGCAGTAGCGGAATTTATTCAGCCTATCAAGCAGCAACTTTTAGTGACAGATGTTTCAAAGCCGATTGAAAAAATCTTCTCTCACCCACAGGCCATTGCTCAAGGCAAGGCCTATATCACAAAGCATTACCCGCAGGCACAGCTTGAGGTGACAGCTTCAACAGCTTATGCGGCCCGCTATGTAGCGGAGCATCCGGATCAGCCCTTTGCGGCCATTGCGCCAGATTCTGCGGCAGAAGCTTATGGCCTGCAGGTCGTTGCCCGTGACATTCAGGAAGTTCAGGAAAACTTTACCCGTTTCTGGCTATTGGGTAAAGAGAATCCCCAAATCTTAACTAATAGTTGTGATCATAAAATTTCTCTGGCGCTCACGCTGCCAGATAATCTTCCAGGTGCTCTTTACAAAGCCATGTCAGCTTTTGCTTGGCGGGGAATTAACTTGACCAAGATTGAAAGTCGACCACTAAAGACAATTTTAGGGGAGTATTTTTTCATCATAGATGCGGTCTATGATGCACCTGATATTGTTCAATATGCCTTGGAAGAATTGGCAGCGATGGACATTGCATGTAAAATTTTAGGAAAATATGAAGTTTTTCATCTGGAAAACTTGGAACATTAAGGAAATAAAATGGCAAGACATTACGAAAATCTCAGCCATCATGAGAGTCTGCGTTATGATTATTTGCAGAAGAACATCCATTTTCTCAGTGACCGAGATCGGGCGGAGTTGCACTATTTAGAAGCCAAAATGGCTGGAAAAGTCATTCCAACACCACAAGAAAGAACACGAAAGAAGCGCGAGCCTGTCAATTTACCAACCTATTCACCAGACAGCCGAAAGCAATCAGCTTCTTCAGTTACTAGTGGAAGAAGAGCTCAAGAATCTGAAGTTGTTACCCCAGAAGGATTACCAGTCTTAGAAAGCCGCCGCTCGAGACGTGTGAAAGGGAGTAGTGTTGACAAGGTTAGTGTTCAAAAAGCTTCAGCTTCTATTGATAAGAAGGAAGCCTCGCCAATCCCTCAGACTTCTTCAAAGCAGCCTGATGTAGAAATTTATTCATCTATTCAGGATTTGGCCCATCAACTGCACCGTGAAAATCAGATCAGTCAAGGTCGCATCGAAAGTCGTCAGTCTGGGCAGCGGTTAACCACTAGGCAAAATCGGAAAACTCAGCGGAAATCTCAAAAACAGTTGCCAAAATTTTCAAAACCTCAAAAAGGTTGGTGGAAGAAAGCCTTGAAAGCTGTAGGAATTCTACTTCTTATCTCTCTTATTGGGATGTTCATCATGTTCCTCAAAGGTTACAACGATGCTAAGAGCAATGCTGCAACAGCAGAAGCCGCAGAAGTTGAGTTTTTTGATGGAAAAGAGACGCGTGATGGAACCAATATTTTGATTCTTGGGACGGACTCGCGGATTGGACAAACCAGTGCAGAATCTCGTACAGATTCGATTATGGTGGTGAATGTTGGCAACTCTGATGGTAAGATTAAGATTGCTAGCTTTATGCGCGATACGCTTATTAATATTCCACAGGTCAGTTATGAGGATGGTGTCAATACCTACTATGACCAGAAACTTAATACTGCTTTTAGTATCGGAGAGCAAAATGATAAGCAGGGAGCTGAGGCTATTCGGATTGCGCTCAAAAGTCATTATGACATTGATATTAAGTACTATGCCATGGTGGATTTCTTCACTTTTGCAGCAGCCATTGACACTCTTTTTCCGAATGGTGTGACGATTGATGCTCGTTTTTCGACAATTGATGGAGAAGCAGTTGACTCTGTTCAGGTTCCTGATGATCTAAATTGGAAAGACGGTGTGTTGCCAGAGCAGACCATTAAGGTTGGAAAACAGCAGATGGATGGGCGAACCTTGCTCAATTATGCACGTTTTCGTAAGGATGATTCTGGCGATTTTGGTCGGACAGAGCGCCAGCAGCAGGTTTTGGCTGCTGTTTTACAGCAGATTAAAGATCCGACAAAGCTCTTTACAGGCTCAGCGGCTATTGGTAAAATTATGGGGATGACCTCAACTAATGTGCCTTACTCCTTTATCCTGAGTCAAGGGATTTCAGTGCTCAAAGATGCTTCAAACGGAATTGAGCAGACAACTGTCCCTGAAGCTGGTGATTGGGTTGATGAGTACGATATGTATGGTGGGCTTGGTTTGTTAGTTGACTTTGAGTCCTATCAAAAGCGTCTCGCTAAGCTAGGCCTGCGCTGATGACGACTCTCTATCAGTGTTCTGCTTTCGCCTGTAAAATGTCAATCGTTTGGAAATTGCGATGTCAAAAATCAGGATGTCATCAAACTGATGGTGTTGTCATGAAAAAGAGTGCTTATTCTATTTCCATTTTCAATCTTTGACAGAAAATTCCTGACCATCAGTTATCCTACCGTTTGGTAGACAGGAGAGGACATAAACACAAGTTGTAGTAGACAGTCAAGTCGGTGTAGCAGACGAACATTGCGGTGATTGATAGTGCTTAGCATCGTGCAGGCACTATCTTGAGCGATTGACTTCAGGGAGATTTCTGCCAGTATTGCATCAAGAGTTTACATTTTATGAATGACGAGGTTGAGACGCTTTTGTCCCAACCTCCTTTAAAATCGAAAAAGTATCAAAAGAAAGTGAGAGTTATGCTAGAAAAAAATGCAGTGATTGAAGTTCTGATTGAAGATCTTAGTCACGATGGAAAAGGTGTTGCCAAAGTTGAGAATTTAGTCTTTTTTGTGGATAATGCTCTGCCTGGCGAGCGCATTCAGATGCGAGTGCTCAAGGTCACGAAAAAAATGGGTTATGGAAAAGTCGAGGAGCGGCTAAGCACGTCACCTGAGCGCAATGAAGCGATTGATATGACTTATCTAAGGTCTGGAATTGCCGATTTAGGGCATTTAAACTATGAGGCGCAATTAATCTTTAAAACCAAGCAGGTCAAGGATAGTTTGTATAAAATGGCAGATATCAAGGACATAGATGTGCCACTCACGCTTGGTATGGATCAGCCTTTTGCCTACCGCAACAAGGCACAAGTCCCTGTCCGCCGTGTCAGTGGACAGTTAGAAACAGGATTTTTCCGCAAAAATTCTCACGATTTGATGCCGATTGAGGATTTTTATATTCAAGATAAAGAAATTGATAACCTCTTAGTTTTCGTGCGGGATTTGCTGCGCCGTTATGATTTGAAAGCTTGTGATGAAAAGGAGCAGAGCGGTCTCATTCGTCATTTGATCGTGCGACGGGGGCATTATTCTGGTGAAATTATGCTGATTATTGTGACGACAAGGCCAAAGATCTTTCGTATTGAGCAAATCATCGAAAAAATAGTTGCAGAATTTCCAGCTCTGGTATCGGTGATTCAAAATATCAATGATCAAAACACCAACGCTATCCTTGGTAAAGAGTTTCGGACGCTTTACGGCAAGGACACGATTACAGACCAAATGCTAGGCAATACCTATGCTATCTCTGCTCAATCCTTCTATCAAGTTAATACCGAAATGGCTGAAAAGCTCTATCAAACTGCCATTGATTTTGCGGACGTTAAGCCAGACGATGTTGTTATTGATGCCTATTCTGGCATTGGAACGATCGGACTTTCCTTTGCTAAACACGTCCAGCATGTCTATGGTGTGGAAGTGGTAGCTGCTGCTGTCCACGATGCTCAGAAAAATGCGGCTGCAAATGGGATTGATAATGTGACTTATGTCTGTGATTCGGCGGAAAAAGCTATGGAAAAATGGGTTAAGGACGGAATAAAGCCTACGATTATTATCGTGGATCCTCCTAGAAAAGGCTTGACAGAGAGCTTTATCAAGGTCAGTGCTAACGTGCAACCAGAAAAAATTATCTATATTTCCTGCAATCCTGCCACCATGGCGCGTGACATTAAGCTCTATGAGGAACTAGGCTATAAACTGACCAAAGTACAGCCAGTTGATTTATTTCCGCAGACGCATCATTGCGAAGTCGTCAGCTTACTAGAGAAACGCAATTAGGAAGTCCTATGCATTTTTCAATTTCAAGGTGCCAGGCTAAAAAGGTCCATTGGATCTTTTTACTCCCTCGAAGTTAAAAAGGGATAAATTCAACTTCAAGAGACTGGGGCAATAATAGTTCCAGACCAGACAAAAAGCAACGGTTTCGTGCCGTTGCTTTTTGCTTTTATGAGTGAACCTTGATACAATATAGTTGTCAAGAAAATATAGTCATTAAGTTTTAAAATAGTCTTCAAAACATTCGGAAATGCTAGAGAGTTTTCTTAACAGCTCTGTTATATGGTACTTCAAAACTGCCCAAGTTTGTTCAATTGGGTTTAGTTCAGGGGAATAAGGTGGTAGTGGCAAAAAATAGTGATGATGTTGAATACCAATGTTATCCAGTCTGGATTTGGGATGAAAGGAAGCATTATCCATAATCACAAGATGAGGTTCCCTTAGGCTAGGGATCAACTGTTGCTCAAACCAAG
>NZ_KB904542.1 GCF_000380085.1 Streptococcus merionis DSM 19192 | reverse complement strand
CCGCTACAATGCTTGCATAGAGGAGGTATATAATCTAGTGTAGCTCTGATAAGGATATGGGTATCATATTTCATGATTTCGTTTAGTTTGATATTTTTATCTTTCATTCCGATGAGTTGTGTGGTATGATTGATGTGTTCCATAAGATGCTTTCTAATGAGTTGGTTAGCGCTTTTCATTATAAGTCTTATGGGACTTTTTGTGTACTCAAAAAGCCCTATACTATCCAAAGTGGAGTTACCCACTACAGATAGTATAGAGCCGTTTTCTTTCACTTAACGGGAGGAAATTATGAAAACTAAAGTAATTAGTCAGAGTATATTATCGGAATTTTTAAAAATTATTTATAATAAGGCAACACAGATAGTACTTCCGATCATTATCATTCTGCAACCTATGTTAGCCTACATGAGCGCAAAGCAAGTTTTATATGTTGGTTTAGATGCAACTCCAGAAACAGATAGCAATTTATTAGAAGCTATCCCACCAATAGAGTATATTGGATTTGACACGATACTAATTGGTTTGTTTGCGATGATAATTTTAGGAGCAGTATTTGGAAGTTTAGAATTTAAAAAGAATTCTTTAAGAACTACATTATTGTTACAGCCAAATAAAATGATTTTTTTTAAATCAAAAATGTTGGTTTCAATGCTTTTTATTTTCTTTATGTCCTTTATTTCAATATTTATTTCTATTGCTTGTAGTCAATATGCATTAGGAGCTAGTGGACTAAATCCCATAATCCTAAATAGTAAAGTTTGGTATTTTATAATTTTAGGAACGATTTCTTGGACACTAATTACTATGTTATCTTATTTTGTAGCATTTCTTTTTAAAACATCTGTGGCTCCATTAATATTTTTAATTCCTCAGCTTTATAATATTGGTGAATTTTTAGCTGATAGAATAAGTATTGCTAGATTTTTACCTATTTCATTGGGACAAGACTTAATCGCAACAACTCCATCAAGATTAACCTCAGTTCCCGCAATTAGTATAGCGCTACTTGGTTTATGGGTGGTATTAGTAGCTACCATCGGATATTATCGTTTTATTAGAATAGACGTAGGTACAAAATGATTAAGATTTTAAAAAGTGAATACCTCAAAATTATATACAACAAATGGTTGTTATCATCAACATTATTAACAATTGTTTTGGTACCGATTTTTATTATTTATTTACATGAAAATCCTAGTGAAATAACTAAAAAATATGTCCTAAGCCAAATACTAGAAAGTTATTATCTTGGTCAGTCAGGAATAATAATTATTACCATATTGAACATAGGACAAGAGTTCACAAAATCGACATTACGAACCTCAGCAATATTTTGCCCAAATAGAGTCAAATTTTTGTTTTCAAAACTGTTTGCATTAATATCTTTAATGTTACTAATATGGGGTGCAATTGCTGTAGTCTCTATATTAGTTGTAAAAACTTATTATGGATTAATACTGTTTAAAGATATCTTAGTATTGACTATGAATGTATCGATTGTTTCATTAAGTCTAGTATTAATCTGCTTTAGTTTAGTAATTTTAACAAAATCGTTGGTATTCTCTTTGGGAATTTCTTTATCATTTCTGTTAGGATTGGGCCAGATATTATTGCAATTTAGCAAATTTCTTTTGTATTTTCCAATACTTTCAACAATGAATACTTTTTTACTAGTGGATAGTCCGGTATTTCTCTCGTCATTACATGGGATTATAGTCCAAAATTTATGGGCAATGTTTATGTTGGCACTGTCTAGCTACATTTTTGTTAGAAGAGGAATACGATAATAAAATTTATAATATCCCTAAGTTTATGGTAATATTTAATTATGGCAATGAAAGTTAAGTATAAAATTATAGTTATTGATGATGATGAAAGCATTCTCCGTTTAATAAAGAATACTCTGGAGCGTTCAGGCTTTGAGGTAACTGCATTACTAGGAATTGACAGTATCGATATCTGTACGTTTGTAGGGTTTGATTTGATTTTATTAGATATAATGATGCCTTTAGATGGGCTAGAGATTTGTAAAACAATACGTAACAAAGTTGATGTACCAATAATATTTGTAACAGCTAAGCATCTAGAGACTGAGGTCCTAGACGGAATTAAAGTTGGTGCAGATGACTATATAAAAAAACCATTCAGTATAGTAGAATTAGTTGCAAGAGTAAAAATGCACCTCCGTCGTGAGGAGCGAAATAAATTAAATTCAAGACTTCTTATTTTTGGAGACTTATTAATTGATGAAGATGCTCAAAATTTGTCAATTAAAAATGAAGTCGTTCCCTTGACAAAAAGAGAATTTATACTTTTGCATACGTTAGCCAGCAATCCCCATAGAATATTTTCAGTTGAAGAGCTTTATGAGAGGATATATCCTTCTGAGTCAGATACTCAATTCCGTTCAATAGCAGAATATATATATCAAATACGTTCCAAGTTAAGACCTTTTTCAATTAATCCGATAAAAACACAGTGGGGAGGTGGGTACTGTTGGAGCGTAGATTAGATTTTGAAGGGTTAGTAAAAAAAACAAAGCGGACTATTATTAGACAATTTTGTTTGAGTGTAGTTATTGCGTACATCATTCCTATCTCTGCTATATCGGTAGATTTCACTAAGGATTCTCAACAAATAGGTCATGAATTATTCAAAGTGATTTTTAATGTGTTTTCTTGGCTTTATATATGTATTTCACTGCTAATCATTTTAACTTTTAATATAAGACGTTTTTTTAAGACGATCAAAAATGAAATGAATATTGTTTATCATCAAAGTATATGGCTTTCTTCTAATAATTCCTCCTCGAGTTTGACACTTCATGAATTTATAGAGACAAATAAACGAATAGAATTAATGCAACAGAAAATTAAAAACATGATTGAAATTGAAAAACACCAAAAAGAGGATGTTCTTTTTAGAGTTTCTGCAATGGCCCATGATCTAAAAACACCTCTGACTGTAATCAAAGGTAACTCCGAGTTATTGCAGCTTGTTGAACTATCTGAAGTTGATCAACAATGTGTTAAAGATATAGAGAAAGCAAGTAGTCAACTTGAAAATTATTTTAATCAGTTAATCAATTATTCTAAGACGCTTTATGATGAAGAAGTAGTTTTAAATAAATTTAATGTTAAAAATTTAGAAAAAATAATTCAACAAGAATGTATATATCTGATAGGAGAAAAAATTGATTACGAATACACTTCATATATAACTACGGATTTTAAAGTGAATATTGATTTAGATTTACTCATTCGCTCTGTGACTAATATTATCAATAATGCAATTTTTTATGCAGATGATAGTGGAAAATTTGTAAAAATCACTCTAAGTGAAGATAGTAGATATTTAATAATTGGTATTTGGAATAACGGATCTGAGTTCTCTGACGATGTTCTATCTAATTTTGGTAAGTTATTCTATAGAGAGGACATTAGTAGAACATCTCAGATGCAACACTTTGGCATTGGATTAGCCTTTGTAAAACAAGTTATGGATCGCCATTCAGGCGAACTAATTTTAAAAAATACTAATCCAGGAGCTTTGGTTGAAATGTTAATCCCCAAAACCATTACATTAGGGAAATGATTATGAAATATGAATGACAGTTGTAATGCTTGAGTTTATTTGTTTCCGAAGAAGAGAGAAACAGCACCTGAAAAGGGATCTAACTCATGTTGACTTTTGATAAGATAGTCGAGAGAGTCAATGCCTTGACGCATATCTGTCTTGTCACAGACAAGGTAGACGGGTTCTAAATCACTGAAGCGAATGGCTTGTAATGATATCAAAACTCCTCCAATTCTAATGGATAAGAACAGTATATTGGGAGGAAGAGGAGACATGCTAGATACCTTGTTATCGGGCAGTTACGATACTCAATGAAAATCAAAACTTTTACTTAACCATTTTCGGCGAGCAATTTTTTAATCATGGCAACTAAGTCTTTGAATGATATCTTGTAGCTGACCAATCACATCTTCTAGTGTTTTGCAGGCTTTGTTAAGTATGATCTAAAGTGTGTTAACGGTTTTGAAGGATAAGATGGTTATCGTATACCATCTTTAAACTAAATTTATAGATCCTCATTTAAAAACAGTCTATCAAATATCCTGTCAGACCCTCAACTATACATCTTCAAAAATTTTTGTAAAACACAAAAATATACTTAAGGTGGAGAAGCTACATCTGTATTAGAGCAAATGATGATTAAGACGCTATTTTTAAAGGATAAAAGGTTTTAGTAAGTAATTCTGGAACGGGCTGTTCCACTCTTGGTTCAAATAATACTCGAAGAAACTTATATTACTTCTAGTTTAAAATAAGATATCAACAATAAAGAGATTAAATTAGAACCTGATTTAGTAGCTAGATTGTTATTTCCCGAATGCGATAGATATATGATTGTAAAGAACCCGTAACATACTGAGGCGATCTTTTTGTTATAATATAATCTGGACTTATATTAACGAGGAGAACTCTACTAGTAATATGAAAAAACAATTTTTAACGACAGCATTGTTAAGTACAATGGTATTAAATTATGTAGCTCCCATCTCTACCGTATTTGCACAAGACACTGATTCAAAAATTTCTGCAGTTGAAAGTAAAATTTCAAATCTCAATTCTCAGCAAGCAGCGGCCCAAGCACAAGTTAACGCAATCCAATCTAGTGTTGACAAGATTAAGGCTGAGCAAGGACGATTGACTGCGGAAAATGAAAAGCTTCAAGCTGAATCTGAAGCGCTCTTTGCTGAGATTCAAGTTCTGTCAGAGAACATTGTGGCGCGAAACGAAGCATTGTCAGCTCAAGCGCGTTCAGCTCAGACAGAGGGAACTGCTGTTAACTACATTAATACTGTTTTGGACTCAAGCTCAATTGCAGATGCAGTATCTCGTGTTACTGCGATGACTGAAATTATTTCTGCAAACAATCAAATGCTTGAGCAGCAAGAAGCAGATAAAGCAGCGATTGAGAAAAAACAAAAAGCGAATCAAGAAGCTATTAATACAATCGCTACTAATCAGAAAAAACTTGCTGATGATGAGCAAGCCTTGAATACACAACAAGCTGAATTAGAGGTGGCTAAGCTAAATCTTGCAGCGGAGCTTTCAACTGCTGAGGGAGAAAAGAAATCTCTTTTAGAGCAAAAAGCAGCCGCAGAAGCAGCTGCAGCAAAGGCAGCTGCAGAAGAAGCGGCATATCGTGCAGCTCAGCAAGCGCAAGCGCAGGCTTTACAAGCATCTGCTGCTGGGGCTAGACCAACAGTACTTTCAGGAGTTAACACGGTAACAAATGCTGGTGATACTTCAGGTGCTTCTGCTGCAACTTTATCAGATTCAACAGTGCCAGCTGCTAATACAGCGACACCAACTAATACAGCAAAGGTCACTTATTCGGCTGCGAATACTTATCCTGTTGGTCAGTGTACATGGGGTGCTAAAGCTCTTGCTCCTTGGGTTGGTAACTATTGGGGCAATGCAGCTCAGTGGCCAGCTTCTGCTCAAGCCGCGGGCTACTCAGTTGGTACAACGCCTGTAGTTGGTGCAGTAGCTGTTTGGCCTTATGATGGTGGAGGTTATGGACACGTAGCTGTTGTTACTGCTGTCCAATCTGCGACGAACATTCAAGTGTCAGAATCTAACTATGCTGGTAGCCAATCAATCTCAAACTACCGTGGCTGGTTTAATCCAACTGCTGGTACATGGGGTGGCGGTACTGTCTTGTACATTTACCCATAGTTAAAGAAGTTAGTACTTTAAATAATAAAAGGTTAAGCAACGGCTTTATTCCTCATTTGAAGAGGAGTGCGGCCGTTGTGCTTTTTTGATAACGAGATCTAAAAGCGAGGATTGTCAAACTGTAAGATGTTGATATAGTAGTTTGGTACAATTACATTTCAGTAAGGGGGCTCATGCTTTGCTTTTGAGGGACTCTTGCTCTGCTTTGACTTTATTTGAGCACACATCAATAGTCCAAAGGTCTTGTTAATTTTGAAGAAAGAAGGGTATGAGATAATCTAGTGACTTATTTTATACTCTTTGGAAATCAAAAGAGTACTTCGTCAACTTGTCTTGATAAGATTCAGTCTATCTGCTTTTGATTATTGGCCCGAACTCAGAAATAAAGGAGTAAGGGCAATCGATTTGATGAATCACGATTGATCCCACTTTCTTTTTTGAAAAGCTTTTTACGTTCAAATTTATCGGAATATCATTTGAATTATCCTTAAAAAAACGTTAGAATAGAGCTAGCGGAAGTTTTCGTATTTTAAGATGGAGGGCAATATGTCATATGTAAACTTAAAACTTTTTTCGCTTTCGTCCAATCAGGAGTTAGCTAAAAAGGTGGCAGACACGATGGGAATCACACTTGGGAAATCGACAGTACGTCATTTCTCTGACGGTGAAATTCAGGTCAATATTGAGGAGTCAGTGCGAGGAATGGAAGTTTACATTCTTCAGTCAACGTCATCACCAGTTAATGATAATTTGATGGAAATTTTGATTATGGTCGATGCTTTGAAACGTGCGAGTGCAGAGTCTATCAACATCGTGATGCCTTACTATGGCTATGCCCGTCAAGACCGCAAAGCACGTGCTCGTGAACCAATCACTTCCAAGCTAGTTGCTAATATGCTTGAGGTTGCTGGTGTTGACCGTCTGTTGACTATTGATCTTCATGCATCTCAAATCCAAGGGTTCTTTGATATTCCGGTGGATCATTTGCTGGGGGCTCCTCTGATTGCGGATTATTTTGAGCGTCGCGGTATGATAGGTGCTGACTATGTTGTGGTATCGCCTGATCATGGTGGCGTGACTCGTGCCCGTAAGCTGGCAGAGTTCTTGAAAACACCTATTGCCATCATTGATAAGCGCCGTAGTGTAGACAAGATGAATACCTCTGAGGTCATGAATATCATCGGAAAAGTTGATGGCAAGACCTGTATCTTGATTGATGATATGATTGATACTGCTGGGACGATTTGTCATGCAGCAGATGCTTTAGCTGAAGCTGGTGCAGTAGAGGTCTATGCGAGTTGTACCCATCCAGTGCTTTCAGGCCCTGCCATGGATAATATTCAAAAGTCAGCGATTAAGAAGTTGGTCGTTCTTGACACTATTTACACACCTGAAGAGCGTTTGATAGATAAGATCGAGCAGATTTCAATTGCTGATTTGTTGGCGGATGCGATTGTCCGTATTCATGAAAAACGTCCACTTTCTCCTTTATTTGAAGGAAAATAGATATTTTGATATGAGGCTGGAACAAACGTTCTGGCCTTAATATTGTATGCAGACTAATATGTTAAATGCAGGGGTTGGGACCTATGCCAACTTACTCTTACTCCCAACCCCTGTGAATGATAAGTTTGACCAAACGAAAGGATTTGAACCTAGACCCTGTTTCCTTCTCATATTGTGGTTGTGGGCGGAGCTTGGTTTTTCGCCAGTTGTGATGTTCTAAAAACCTGTGAAATCCAGATAAACTGGTCTCTTTCCTAGGCTTTTCTTGATAGGTGACAGGAATGACGGCGACGATTTCTCCACGTTTGATAAATTCTTCAAGAAAGCTCTTTTTGATAGCATATCCTGACTGCGTAGATAAAGCATCTGAATGAGACTAGTGGTTGCATGAGAGCGCCTCTTGATAACTTTGAGATAGAGCAATAGTGTGTTTTCATAGGACTAGCACGTATAATTGGTATTTGATTTGAGAGTGTTATCAGTTGGTAGGACTTGATTCTACTTCAATAGTTAGGTTCTTTTGGGCTGTCACAAAAGAAGATAGTTTGATTGTTGAATTAAATTTGTATTTCGGTTAAAATGTTAACTAATTGAAAAGCAAGACTGATTTGGGGGTCAAAATATGTTTCATACAATTTTATACCAAGTGGAAAATGGCGTTGCTACCTTAACATTAAATCAACCAGAAATCTCAAACGGTTTTAATGTCTCTGTTTGTGATGACATTTTAAAAGCGATAGCTTTGGCGGAGCAAGATGAGTCGGTAAGGTTGCTCCTTATTAATGCTACTGGAAAGATTTTTTCAATAGGGGGTGATTTGGCAGAGATGCAAAGGGCTGTAGATAACGATGATATTGCCTCTCTTGGACGTATTGCTGAGCAGGTCAATGACATTGCCTATGCCTTGAAACGCCTTCCAAAACCAGTGGTGATGAGTGTTGATGGTCCTGTGGCTGGTGCTGCCTTTAATTTGGTTGTAGCAGCTGATTTTTGCATTGCTTCAGATAAGGCGCGGTTTATCCAGGCCTTTGTGGGAGTGGGGCTGGCTCCAGATGCGGGAGGTCTCTATCTGCTGACACGCTCGATTGGCGTTAATCGAGCAACCCAAATTACGATGACTGGTGAACCTGTAACAGCTGAAAAAGGTTTCGAATATGGTTTTGTCTACAAGGTTTGTGAGGTAGCAGAGCTGGAGAAGACTACAAAACGTTTAATCAGCAAATTGATGCGAAACTCAGCTAATTCTTATAAAGCTATTAAGGAAATGGTATGGCAGAGTGAATTTTCTGCTTGGTCTGACTATGCAAAATTAGAAGTGGGATTGCAAAAATCACTCGCTTTTACAGAAGATTTCAAAGAAGGAGTACGGGCTTACACAGAAAAACGTCGTCCAAAATTTATAGGAAAATAGTAAATAATTCATTTGAGACTTGCCAAATGGTCTTCATTCTGATATACTTTGATTGTCAAATATTTTAATGGTGTATCTTGTATAAGGAGGAAGACGTGAGTAACGAATTGGTTAACGAATATTTAACTTCAATTTTTAACAATGTCTTAATTATTGAGGAGAATAGTTTAAGAACGAGTCGTTTTAAGGATCTTTCGATTAAAGAGATGCATACACTTGATGTGGTTGGAACAATTCCTGACTGTACGCCATCTGATGTCGCAAGGACTCTAATGGTGACTCTAGGCACAGTGACGGCTAGTTTGAATCGTTTGGAAGCAAAGGGCTATCTTGAACGCATACGGTCAGATAAAGATCGTCGGGTTGTTCATCTTTATTTGACAAAAAAAGGCCGTCTCATCTATCGTTTGCATCGTAAGTTCCATCAAAGAATGGTGGAACAGATTACAGATGGCATGTCTGAGGATGAGTATGCGGTAATGCAAAAGGGGCTTCTGAACTTGCATGCTTTCCTAGAGGAGCTGAAATAATGCCTTTTGCAAGAATTAGTCATGTCGCCCATTATGTCCCCGAACAAATCGTGACGAATACTGATTTGGCTGCGATGATGGATACTAGTGATGAGTGGATCGCTTCTCGTACAGGTATTCGTGAGCGTCGCATCAGTCAAAATCAGCAGACTAGTGATTTGGCGACAGAAGTTGCAAAGCAGTTACTGACACGGTCAGGGTTAGAAGCTCAGGATTTAGACTTTATTCTTGTTGCTACGATTACACCAGATTCTATGATGCCATCGACTGCTGCGAGAGTTCAAGCTAATATTGGTGCTAGCAAGGCTTTTGCTTTTGATATAACAGCAGCGTGTTCAGGTTTTATTTTTGCTTTGTCCACGGCTGAGAAATTGATTGCATCAGGAATATATAAGCACGGTCTTGTGATTGGTGCTGAGGTTTTATCCAAAGTGGTAGACTGGCAAGATCGTCGAACAGCTGTTCTGTTTGGTGATGGTGCGGGTGGTGTGCTTCTGGAAGCTAGTCCAGAGAGGCAGTTTCTATTGGAATCCTTGCATACCGATGGTGCTCGTGGAGAAGCTCTAAAGTCTAGCTATCAAGGTCTGGCCTCACCTTTTTCAGTGGAGCAAGAGTCGCATCTTAGCCTGGAAATGGACGGACGTGCTGTCTTTGATTTTGCTATTCGTGATGTGGTTGCCAGCCTTAAGGAGGTTCTTGGCCGATCAGATTTGGCTCCAGATGAAGTGGATTATTTTCTCTTGCATCAGGCTAACAATCGTATGCTGGATAAGATGGCTAGAAAGTTAAGCGTTGATCGCAAGAAGCTACCCGCCAATATGATGCGCTACGGCAATACCAGCGCTGCCAGCATTCCGATTTTGCTTTCGGAATGCATTGAAGAGGGAACTATTACCATAGGTAGTGGCCAGAGACTTGTATTAGCAGGTTTTGGTGGTGGCTTAACTTGGGGTGTCCTTCTCTTAACCATTTAGTTCATAATTGGTGGAAACGCCATTTATAAAAAATATTTTTTAAATAAGGAGTTAGACTTATGGCAGTATTTGATAAAATACAAGAAATTATCGTTGAGGAATTAGGGAAAGAGGCAGAAGAAGTCAAATTGGAAACTTCTTTTGAAGAGCTTGATGCGGATTCACTGGATATCTTCCAAGTAATTTCTGAAATCGAAGATGAGTTTGATATTTCCATCGAAGCAGAAGATAGCTTGAAAACAGTTGGTGACTTGGTTGCTTACGTTGAAGAGCAGACAAAATAGAGAAACAAATAGAAGTAAACGCGAGAATATCATTACTGATATTCTCCCTTGTTTAGTAAATCATTTGATAGTCAAATGATTTACTAAGCGAATTAAAGTGAGAAAAGGTAACTATGAAAACACGGATTACAGAATTGCTTGATATCAAATACCCGATTTTCCAAGGTGGGATGGCCTGGGTAGCAGATGGTGATTTAGCTGGAGCGGTTTCAAATGCTGGTGGTCTTGGTATTATTGGTGGTGGAAACGCGCCTAAGGAGGTTGTTAAGGCTAATATAGATCGCGTCAAATCCATCACGGATAAGCCCTTTGGTGTCAATATCATGCTTTTGTCTCCTTTTGCGGATGATATTGTTGACCTTGTTATCGAAGAGGGCGTTAAGGTGGTGACAACTGGTGCGGGTAATCCTGGCAAGTACATGGAACGTTTCCATGCTGCGGGGATGGTCGTCATTCCCGTCGTTCCAAGTGTAGCGTTAGCCAAGCGTATGGAAAAAGTTGGTGCTGATGCTGTCATTGCTGAAGGGATGGAAGCTGGCGGTCACATTGGAAAATTAACAACCATGACCTTGGTGCGTCAGGTAGCTGATGCGGTATCTATTCCTGTCATTGCGGCTGGCGGCATCGCAGATGGCCGTGGTGCTGCTGCAGGTTTTATGCTTGGTGCAGAGGCTGTACAGGTTGGCACACGTTTTGTAGTCGCTAAAGAGTCCAACGCTCATCAAAATTATAAGGACAAAATCTTAAAGGCCAAGGATATTGATACAGTTGTGACAGCGGCTAACTTTGGCCATGCGGTTCGTGCTATTAAAAATAAGTTGACCCGTGATTTTGATATAGCGGAAAAAGAGGCCTTTAAGCAGGATAATCCTGATTTGACGATCTTTGAAAATCTAGGTGCTGGTGCCCTTCGTCGTTCTGTTGTTGATGGGGATGTGGATAATGGATCTGTTATGGCAGGTCAGATTGCAGGATTTATTGGCAGGGAAGAAACGTGTAAAGAGATTCTAGAGGATATCTACTACGGTGCAGCAGAAATCATCACGGCTGAGGCGCAACGTTGGGCAAGTATTGGAGAAGCAGGCAATGACTAAAACAGCTTTCTTATTTGTAGGACAAGGTGCTCAAAAATTGGGCATGGCAAGGGATTTGTATGAAACATATCCTATTGTTAAAGAGACCTTTGAGGAAGCCAGTGAAGTTTTGGCTTATGATTTGAGACGCTTGATTGATGAAGATGAAGCCAAACTGAATCAAACCCGTTTTACTCAACCAGCTATTTTGACGACGTCAGTAGCGATTCAACGTTTGTTAGCCGAAAAGGGTTGGAAGCCTGATATGGTTGCGGGGCTCTCTCTTGGTGAGTATTCTGCCTTGGTGGCCTCAGGGGCTCTTGCTTTTACTGATGGCGTGGCCTTGGTGGCTAAACGAGGAGAGCTGATGGAGACAGCAGCTCCAACGGGTAGCGGTAAGATGGTTGCGGTGATGAATACAGATGTAGCTGTGATTGAGAAAGCCTGTGAGGAAGCGCGTTTGCAGGGTATTGTTTGTCCTGCTAACTACAACACGCCTAAGCAGATAGTGATTGGCGGTGAGGTGGCTGCCGTTGATATGGCGGTGGATCTGCTCAAGAAAGCTGGGGCTAAACGATTGGTTGAGCTCAATGTCTCTGGTCCTTTCCACACGCCTTTGCTAGCGTCAGCTAGCCAGGCCTTAGCAGAAGTTTTAGAGGACGTGCCGTTTACAAACTTTACGTTACCACTGGTCGGCAATACGGAAGCTCGAGTTATGAAAGAAGATCAGATCAGAAGCCTTCTGGCACGTCAGGTCATGGAGCCTGTCAAGTTCTATGAGTCCATCAGAACCTTACAGGAGCTTGGAGCGACTCGCTTCATTGAGATTGGCCCTGGAAAGGTCTTGTCAGGTTTTATGAAGAAGATTGACAAGTCAGCAGAAGTTAGTCAAGTGGAAGATATTGCTAGCTTAGAAGCTCTGCTATCAGAACCTCTTTGAAAACCAAAAGAACAGGTCGTTAATGCCTTGATGTTTTTTTGAAGAGACAATAACTTTCGGTAATAAGCTGCTTTGTGAATTAATATCGCTAGTATATCATGCTTGCTCTTCATCAAGTAAAGATCAGGAGAATTTTATACAAAAAAGGAAATAGTGATGGAAATCAAAAATAAAAATGTATTTGTGACGGGCTCAACGCGTGGAATTGGCCTTGGAATTGCGCATAAGTTTGCTAGTCTTGGAGCTAATGTGGTGCTCAATGGGCGCAACCCCGTTTCTGAGGAAATCTTGGAGCAATTCGCAGACTATGGTGTGACAGTCATTGGGATTTCGGGTGATGTGTCTGATGGTGCTGATGCTAAGCGCATGGTGGAAGAAGCGCGAGCAGTTTTGGGATCTATTGATATTTTAATCAATAATGCCGGTGTGACGCGCGATAAGATGTTGCTCCGCATGACGGAGGAGGATTTTGAAACGGTTCTTAAGACTAACCTGACAGGTGCTTTTAACATGACACAGGCAGTGCTTAAGCCGATGACTAAGGCGCGTGAGGGGGCTATTGTCAACATTTCAAGCGTTGTTGGTCTTATGGGAAATGCTGGTCAAGCTAACTATGCGGCATCAAAGGCTGGTTTGATTGGGTTTTCTAAGTCTGTGGCGCGTGAAGTGGCTGGACGTCATGTCCGTGTCAATGTGATCGCACCTGGCTTTATCGCATCGGATATGACAGATGTGTTATCTGATAAGGTCAAGGAGGCCATGATGGGGCAGATTCCAATGAAAATGTTTGGAACAGCAGATCAGGTGGCTAATGCAGCGGTCTTTATGGCGAGTCAGGATTATCTGACAGGCCAAGTTTTGGCCATTGATGGCGGGATTTCAATGTAAACACCTAGATTTACAGTGAAAGTACCGACCTTAAAACCGTTTTCACTAGTCATCGTCGCTTTTATGAAATAGACTTTATCCATCAAAAAGCGGTCTTAACAGTCGAAAATATCACTTCTCCAAGAATTTTGCTTGTGAACCTCGGTTTTAAGCATTGAGAAAGAATAAGAGGAATCGAAAATGACAGTCAATCGTGTGGTCGTAACGGGTTATGGTGTGACATCACCAATCGGAAATACTCCTGAAGAATTTTGGAATAGTTTGAAGACTGGTCAGATTGGGATTGGAAAAATCACTAAATTTGACACAGAAGATTATGTTGTTAAAAATGCTGCTGAGATCAAGGAATTCCCTTTTGACAAGTACTTTGTCAAAAAAGATAATAACCGCTTTGATTCCTACTCGCTTTACGGCATTTATGCTGCCAAAGAAGCTGTGGCACATGCTAATTTGGATACTGCTGCGATTAACAGAGACCGTTTTGGCGTTATCTTATCAACGGGGATCGGTGGCATTAAAGAAATCGAGGACCAGGTCAATCGTTTGACGGAAAAAGGTCCAAAGCGGGTACGCCCTTTGACCTTGCCTAAAGCTCTTCCTAACATGGCAGCTGGAAATATTGCTATGGAAGTGGGAGCAAATGGGGTTTGTAAATGTGTGATTACAGCCTGTGCATCATCCAATGATGCTCTGGGAGACGCCTTTCGTGAAATTAAATTTGGCTTTCAAGATGTCATGTTAGCAGGTGGTGCTGAGGCAGCTATTACACCATTTGCGATCGCTGGATTCCAAGCTTTAACTGCTATGTCAACCACGGAAGACCCAAGTCGTGCGTCCATTCCTTTTGATAAGGAGCGTAATGGCTTTGTCATGGGTGAAGGCTCAGGTGTCTTGGTGCTTGAAAGTTTAGAGCACGCTCAAAAACGTGGTGCGACGATTCTGGCTGAGATTGTGGGTTATGGCAATACCTGTGATGCTTATCACATGACTTCGCCGCATCCAGAAGGTCTTGGGGCGATTAAGGCGATGAAACTGGCCTTGAATGAAGCTGGTATTGAGCCGTCTGTTATTGATTATATCAATGCTCATGGCACATCAACACCTGCTAATGAGAAGGGCGAAAGTGCAGCGATTGTGGAAGTATTTGGACGAAAAACACCTGTATCGTCAACCAAGTCCTTCACAGGTCATTTGTTAGGTGCTGCTGGCGCAGTTGAAGCCATTGCAGTGATTGAAGCGATGAAACATAATTATGCACCAATGACTGCTGGGACAAAAGAATTGTCAGAAGATATTGAAGCAGATGTCATCTATGGCAATGGTCGCGAGATGGCTATCAACTACGCCATTTCAAACACATTTGGTTTTGGCGGTCACAACTCTGTTATTGCTTTCAAACGTTGGGAGAACTAAATGCAAATTTCAGATATTAAGGACTTGATGGCTCAATTTGATCAGTCAAGCCTCAGAGAATTTTCTTATAGAGCTGGAGAGATCAATCTAGCTTTTTCAAAAAATGAATCACTTGCACTCAGTCCAGTCGCTGTTGCGACACCAGCACCAGCTACGACAGAAGTCTCTAGTCCAGCTGCTGTCAGTCAGCCAGCGTCAGCCGTAGCAGAAACTGATCCAATCGCACCAAGCTTGGCTGAAGGAGATGTCGTGGAGAGTCCGCTGGTCGGTGTGGCCTATCTCTCACCTGGTCCAGACAAGCCTGCCTTTGTTGCTGTTGGTGATCGCGTGAAGGAGGGGCAAACCCTTCTCATCATTGAGGCCATGAAGGTGATGAACGAAATTCCAGCACCTAAGGATGGTGTTATCACAGAGATCTTGGTGGCTAATGAGGAAGTGGTTGATTTTGGGAAAGGTTTGGTGCGAATCAAATGATTGATATTCAAGCGATTAAGGAAGCTTTACCACACCGCTATCCATTTTTACTGGTTGACCGTGCATTGGAAATGTCTGAAGATGAGATTGTGGCTATTAAAAATGTCACCATCAATGAACCATTTTTTCAGGGGCATTTTCCTCAGTATCCCGTGATGCCAGGTGTGCTCATCATGGAAGCGCTGGCCCAGACAGCAGGTGTTTTGGAACTATCAAAGCCTGAAAATAAGGGTAAATTGGTCTTTTATGCTGGTATGGATAAGGTCAAATTCAAGAAGCAAGTAGTGCCGGGAGATCAGTTGGTAATGACCGCTAAGTTTATCAAACGTCGTGGAACCATTGCGGTCGTTGAAGCGAAGGCAGAGGTTGATGGCAAATTAGCTGCTTCAGGAACGCTGACATTTGCGATTGGGAGTGGGAAAGAGCGCGAGCAATCAAAAAAGAGTTCGTTTTTCCACCCCCGCACAGTTGATTAGGCCGGATTTGGAGTGTCAAACACGAACAAATCTGCCAATCAGCAGTGGTTCATTGGCGCTAAAGCACCTAATGATCTTTGCTGGAGTAAGACTAAGTTGGCATAGCCAACAAGTCTTACTCCCAACCACTGCGCTGAGATGTTTACGCAAATTATGAGAGGTGGGGTTGGACTTTTTTCCCAGCCTCAAGATTGGGAGGTAGGATGTTTTCAAAAATTTTAATTGCCAATCGTGGTGAAATTGCGGTGCGAATCATTCGTGCAGCGAGAGAATTGGGCATCGAAACAGTAGCTGTTTATTCAGAAGCTGATAAGGAGGCTCTGCATGCTATCTTGGCAGATGAGGCCATCTGTATTGGCCCAGCCCGATCAGTCGAATCCTACTTAAACATGAACGCAGTCCTTTCTGCTGCTGTGGTGACTGGCGCGCAAGCCATTCATCCAGGATTTGGATTTCTATCTGAAAACTCCAAATTTGCCACCATGTGTGAAGAGGTTGGGATCAAGTTTATTGGACCATCAGGCCAAGTAATGGATGCGATGGGTGATAAAATCAATGCCCGTACGGAGATGATTAAGGCTCAGGTACCAGTCATTCCAGGTTCAGACGGCGAGGTTTATAATGCTGATGAGGCTTTGGAAATTGCTCAGAGAATTGGCTACCCTGTCATGTTAAAAGCATCAGCAGGTGGTGGCGGGAAAGGGATTCGTAAGGTAGAACGAGCAGAAGATCTAATCGCAGCCTTTGAGAATGCCTCTGCCGAAGCCCAAGCAGCCTTTGGTAATGGAGCGATGTATCTAGAGCGCGTGATTTACCCTGCTCGCCATATCGAGGTGCAGATCCTAGCTGACCAGCAGGGAAATGTCATTCACCTAGGAGAGCGAGATTGTTCTATCCAGCGGAATAACCAAAAAGTCTTGGAAGAAAGTCCTTCAATTGCGATTGGAAAAACGATGCGAGATGAGATTGGTGCTTCAGCTGTACGAGCTGCTCAGTCAGTCGGCTACGAGAATGCAGGCACGATCGAGTTTTTGTTAGATGAAGCTAAGGGCGAGTTCTACTTTATGGAAATGAATACCCGTGTGCAGGTCGAGCATCCTGTGACGGAGTTTGTCACAGGTATAGATATTGTCAAGGAGCAAATCCGACTTGCAGCAGGAGAGGCACTTTCTATCACTCAGGAAGAAGTGACTTTTACAGGTCATGCCATCGAATGTCGCATCAACGCGGAGAATCCCGCCTTTAATTTTGCACCGAGTCCAGGCACCATTACCAATTTGCATCTGCCAGCTGGAGGTGTTGGTCTGCGTGTGGATTCGGCTGTTTATCCAGGTTACACGATTCCACCTTATTATGATTCGATGATTGCCAAGGTCATTGTTCATGGGGAAACGCGCTTTGAAGCCCTCATGAAGATGCAACGAGCGCTTTATGAGTTTGATATTGATGGTGTCATGACCAATGTGGATTTTCAATTGAACCTCATCTCAGATGAGCATGTGGTTGCTGGAGATTATGACACAGCCTATCTGGCGGAGCATTTTTTGCCGAGCTACCAAGAGAAGTAATAAGCAGTTTTCCTATTGCTCCGCTGAAAAAAGCAGAAAATTGACAAGCAGTATGAACGATATGTAACAAGAAAGAAGTTTTGCACGTCTGAGTTTTAAAAGAATTCATTTTTTCGTTTAGTGTTCTTGAATTTTGCTTAGCGTTATTTTTCAGTGGCTCTGCGATTTTGGTTTTTTCCGAGATTAGGATTGGGAAGACTTTTCACTAAGAACAGATGGAACACTGTAGAGAATCGAAGGAGTAAGGTATGGCCCTATTTTCAAAAAAGGAAAAATACATTCGGATTACCCCCAATCGGTCAATCCGCAATGAGCCAGCTCAAACAAAGCCAGAAGTACCTGATGAGCTTTTTGGCAAGTGTCCAGCTTGCAAGAAGATGGTGTACCGAGAAGATCTGGGCCAGACTAAAACCTGTCCAGTGTGTGGTTATAATTTTAGAATCACTGCTCAGGAGCGGCTGCGTTTGACTGTCGATGAGGGGAGTTTTGAGGAGTTATTCACGGGTATTGAGACTAAAAACCCTCTGAATTTTCCTGGTTATTCTGAAAAAATTGCGAGTACAAAGGAAAAAACAGGTCTGGATGAGGCGGTCATGACAGGCTTGGCTAAGATTGATGGCCAGCAGATTGCTTTGGGGATCATGGATTCTCGTTTTATCATGGCGTCGATGGGGACGGTTGTCGGTGAAAAAGTGACCCGTCTCTTTGAACTTGCGACAGAAAAAGGCTTGCCTGTGGTAGTCTTTACAGCTTCTGGTGGCGCTCGGATGCAAGAAGGCATCATGAGTCTCATGCAGATGGCCAAGGTTTCTGCAGCGGTGAAACGCCATTCTAATGCTGGTCTGTTCTACTTGACTATTTTGACAGACCCAACAACTGGCGGAGTGACTGCTAGTTTTGCTATGGAAGGTGATGTGATCATAGCAGAGCCACAGACTTTGATCGGTTTTGCTGGTCGTCGTGTCATTGAAAATACGGTTCGGGAGACTTTGCCGGACGATTTTCAAAAGGCTGAGTTCTTGCAGGAACACGGTTTTGTTGATGCTATTGTGGCTAGGCAAGACTTGCGAGCAACAATTGCTCGTCTGCTGCATTTTCATGGAGGTGGTCAATGAGCCAAGTCAGTCGTATTATCAAATCGGCGCGTGATCAATCGCGTTTGACAAGTTTAGATTTTGCAGAACACATTTTCGATGATTTTATAGAATTTCATGGAGATCGTCACTTCCGTGATGATGGTGCTGTTGTCGGTGGTATTGGGCTTTTGGCAGGCCAGCCAGTGACTTTTGTCGGCATCCAAAAAGGGAAGAACCTGCAAGGCAACCTCAAACGTAATTTTGGACAACCCCATCCCGAAGGTTATCGTAAGGCTTTACGCCTTATGAAGCAGGCAGAGAAGTTTAAACGTCCCATCGTTACTTTTATCAACACAGCAGGTGCCTATCCTGGCCTAGGAGCTGAAGAGCGCGGTCAAGGGGAGGCAATTGCCCGCAATTTGCTTGAGATGAGTGATCTTAAGGTGCCTATCATTGCTATCATCATCGGGGAAGGTGGCTCTGGTGGAGCGCTTGCCTTGGCTGTGGCAGATAGGGTCTGGATGCTGGAAAACTCCATGTACGCCGTTCTCTCACCAGAAGGCTTTGCTTCGATTCTCTGGAAAGATGGAAGTCGTGCTATAGAGGCCGCTGAACTCATGAAGATCACCTCCTTTGAACTCCAAAAATTAGACATTGTTGATACCGTTATTCCAGAGGAGGGGCGCTCTAATCTGGAGTTGGTCGCACAAATCAAAGAAGATCTCATACAAGCTTTCGCGGAGCTTGGACAGCTCTCTGTAGAGCAGCTGTTAAATGCGCGCTACGCGAGGTTTAGGAAATATTAGATTTAGAGGAATGAGGTTTAGTGGCATTCACCCTTTTCCAACGTACCTTTATCTCGTATCTGAATGAAACGATTAAAAACTGCATGAAATCAACGTTTACTAAACATTGATTTCATGCAGTTTTACTGTTTTTAAAGTTTTTACTCAGCTCTGTCCTGGCTATTAAGGTTTAATCACCTCAACTCCTCCCATATAAGGGCGAAGAGCTTCTGGAATAGTGACGGAGCCGTCTTCATTTTGGTAATTTTCAAGGATAGCAGCAACGGTGCGGCCGACAGCCAATCCTGAACCATTGAGGGTATGAAGAAGCTTCACTTTGCCATCTGCCTCATCGCGGTAACGGATTTGGGCACGACGGGCTTGGAAGTCCTCAGTGTTAGAACAGCTTGAGATTTCACGGTAGGCGTTTTGAGCCGGAATCCAAACTTCCAAGTCATAAGTTTTAGCAGCTGAGAAGCCCATGTCTCCAGTACAGAGAGCCAATACACGATATGGAAGACCGAGTTTTTGGAGAATGTTTTCAGCGTTGGCAGTCATTTTTTCCAACTCGTCATAGGACTCTTCTGGCTTAGCAAACTTGACCATCTCTACCTTGTGGAATTGGTGGAGGCGGATAAGACCGCGGGTGTCGCGCCCAGCAGATCCAGCTTCAGAGCGGAAAGATGGGCTCATGGCTGTGAAGTAGATTGGCAGATCCTTGCCATCAACGATTTCATCGCGGTAATAATTGGTCAGTGGCACCTCAGCAGTTGGGATGAGGACATAGGGGCTGTCTGCTAGCTCAAAGGTATCTTCCTTGAATTTCGGATATTGGCCTGTACCAAACATGGAATCCTGGTTAACCATATAGGGAGGAATGACTTCAGTATAGCCTTCTTTGGCATGCTCATCCAGCATGAAGTTGTAGAGGGCGCGTTCAAGACGAGCTCCGAGGCCTTTGTAAAAGAGGAAGCGAGCGCCAGTGACCTTACCGCCACGCTCCCAATCCAAAATACCTAGATCCTCACCCAAGTCCCAGTGCGCCTTAATCTCAAAGTCAAACTCGCGTGGTGTTCCCCAACGGCGGACTTCGACGTTATCTTCTTCATCAGCGCCAATTGGTACAGAGTCATGGGGGATATTTGGGATGGTTGTGATGATAGCTGTAACCTGCTCTTCAATACCTGCTAACTCAGTATCGATGTCCTTGATTTCAGCAGAAAGAGCCTGCATAGCAGCGATCTTGTCATCTGCATTTTCTTTGTTACGTTTAGCTTGGGCAATTTCAGCTGAGACGGTATTGCGCTCTGCTTTTTTCTCCTCGGCTACGACTAAGAGCTCACGGCGCTTACCGTCTAGCTCTTTTAGAATTGCGATAGTATCTGCCTCAACACCACGAGTGGCTAATTTTTCAGCAACAGCGTTGAAGTCTGCACGAATTTTTTTAATGTCTAACATAGGTTTTCCTCCAAAATGTAATTAAATATAGTGAATTAGGTGGTAAAGTCGTCTGGACTGATCGCCACAGAAGGGAAGTGTCTTAACTGTGTCAGGTCTGTGTCCAGAGGGAGATCGTAGATGGCGAGATAGTCATTTGGAAGCTGCTCCTTGAGTGCTTTGTAGCGTTTCGAGACAGCAAGATGGTCACTAGAAGCGTAGACAACTTGTACAACGGCTTCAGACGTATCTGCAAAAGCATGAACAATAATCTGAATCATAAAGAACCTCTTCGTCTAAGATGTAAGAGAACAAAAAATGTGTGGGAAACTGAAGAAGCTACCGTTGACCCAGGAAATCAGTGTTCACAGCTTTAAGGCTACTTTTTACGCCTCAATCGTTCGGCACAGTCAGTAGATCTCCAAAAACCAGTCTCGATGTTGAAAAAGCTTTTCCTGAATCAAAGTATAAGCTGTGACTATTAAATCAAGGCCATACAGGCTAGCCTGTTTTCAGCTGTTTGGCGTGATGTCATGAATGATAGATTTTCACTCCCCTATTTATCTGGAAAGAGCGTCATCAGGCTAGCAAAAACACTCCTGCTCATGCTGGAGCGTGTTACCGCGGTTCCATCCAGCTTTCACAAAAGTGCTTGATTACTTATAAAATTGTGTCGTAACGGTAGAATTTCACATGCTTTCCTTATCTGCTCACAGCAACCGCAGACTTTCTGAAAAGGACTGGCACCCTACTTATCCGTTAGAGGTCTTGTTTGGTTTACCTTTTATGACGCTACTAACCCAGTTTGTCACACATCCGTGTCTCGCCCTAAAAGTAACTTAGACAACTATCATTATACAAGATTTTAAGAAGAATGTAAATAGGCATGCCAAATGTCTGAAGAAAAATCTTCCAAATTATTTCCGAAATATTGCAAATTCAAGCCTATGCAGAAAACATTTTTTCATAGGTCATTGAAAGATGCAAAACTGAAGAATTTCAGATAAACCTCATCCAGTTTTTTCATAGGCTGCCACAAATAGGCGTTTTTGTCATTTTCACAACTTTTTTCAACAAATGATTTTTTCATGCGTTTGGCGTGTGTAAAACATCTAGTTCTTGCATTCTTTCTGAGGGTGTGCTATAATACACTTAGTTGAATAGGAAAAAGGAGGTTGAGGCAGCAAGTCTTGACCTCTCTTATATGCTTTTATCTCTATAGAAACGGAGGACATTATCATCGCAAGCAAATCTATTGTTGAGCTGGTAACTGAGGTTGTCGCCCCAGCCATTCAGATTCCGTATGAGCTCGTGGATGTCGAATATACCAAAATGGGCGGCGACATGGTTCTGAGTATTTTTATCGATAAGGAGGGTGGTATTTCGCTCAATGACACAGCAGACCTGTCGGAGATTATCAGTCCGCTTTTGGATGAAATTAAGCCGGATCCTTTCCCAGACCAGTATATGCTTGAAGTGACTAGCCCAGGTCTTGAGCGTCCGCTTAAAAATGCGGAAGCTATCGAAAAGGCTGTGGGTAAGTACATCAATGTTAGTCTGTATAAGGCTATCGATAAGCTCAAAATTTTTGAGGGAGACCTGATCTCTTTTGATGGCGAGACTCTACATATGGTCTATATGGACAAGACTCGTCGCAAAGAAGTGAAAATTCCCTATGAGACGGTTGCTAAGGCGCGTCTCGCTGTAAAACTGTAACGCTAATTGAATAAAGGAACAATCATGAGCAAAGAAATGCTAGAAGCCTTCCGTATTTTGGAAGAAGATAAAGGAATCAAAAAAGAAGATATCGTTGATGCGGTAGTGGAGTCGCTTCGATCGGCCTATAAGCGCCGCTATGGCCAGGCTGAATCCGTTGCGATCGAATTTGACGAGAAAAAAGGCGACTTCCATGTCTACACAGTTCGCGAAGTCGTGGACGAAGTGTTTGATAGTCGCTTGGAGATTTCTCTCAAAGACGCAATGGCCATCAGTTCAGCCTATGAGCTTGGGGACAAGATTAAGTTTGAAGAATCTCCCACGGAATTTGGTCGTGTCGCAGCCCAGTCAGCCAAGCAGACGATCATGGAAAAGATGCGCAAGCAGACCCGTGCTATCACATACAATACCTACAAGGAACATGAAAATGAAATCATGTCAGGAACAGTGGAGCGTTTTGACAACAAATTTATCTATGTTAATCTAGGAACTATCGAAGCTCAGCTATCTAAGCAAGATCAAATTCCTGGTGAAGTTTTCCAATCTCACGACCGTATCGATGTTTATGTTTACAAGGTTGAAGAAAACAACCGTGGTGTCAATGTGTTTGTAAGTCGTAGCCATCCTCAGATGATCAAGCGTCTTATGGAGCAGGAAATACCTGAGGTTTATGATGGCACTGTGGAAATTATGAGTGTGTCTCGTGAAGCTGGTGATCGTACCAAGGTTGCCGTTCGTAGTCACAACCCTAACGTTGATGCTATCGGGACTATCGTCGGTCGTGGCGGTGCTAATATCAAAAAAATCACTGGCAAATTCCATCCCGCCAAGTACGATCCGAAGTTGGACCGCATGGTGCCAGTGGAAGAAAATATTGATGTCATTGAGTGGATGGAAGATCCCGCTGAATTTATCTACAATGCCATCGCACCAGCAGAAGTGGACATGGTTCTCTTTGACAGTGAAGATGCTAAGCGTGCAACAGTTGTTGTTCCCGATAACAAGCTGTCGCTTGCCATTGGTCGTCGTGGACAAAATGTTCGTCTGGCGGCTCATTTGACAGGTTTTCGTATCGACATCAAGTCTGCTAGTGAGTACGAAGCCCAAGAAGACCAATTCTTCCCAGACGCTATCGAGCCAGAATCGGATACATTTGGAGAGGAAGAGGACGGATTTGCGGCTGTCGCGTTGGCAGATTTGGATGATGACATGCTGGCTGCAGCAGCAGAATTTGGTGTGAGTGCAGACCAAGACTAGGAGGTGGCGGATGGCAAAAGTTCGTAAAATCCCACTCAGAAAATCGGTGGTTTCCAATGAAATCATTGATAAGCGAGACCTCTTGCGCATCGTTAAAAATAAGGAAGGTCTGGTCTTTATAGACCCGACTGGCAAGGCCAATGGTCGTGGTGCCTACATCAAGTTGGATAACGAGGAAGCAATGCTTGCCAAGAAAAAGCAGGTCTTCAACCGTGCCTTTAGCATGGAAGTGGATGAGAGCTTCTACGATGATTTGATTGCCTATGTTGACCATAAAGTCAAAAGAAGAGAGCTCGGCCTTGAATAATCAACAGAAATTATTAAATTTATTGGGATTGGCCCAACGCGCTGGAAAGCTCATTTCCGGAGAAGAGTTGGTCGTCAAGAGTATCCAGACTGGTCAAGCGAAACTCATTTTTCTGGCTCAGGATGCAGGCCCAAATTTAAGTAAAAAAATAACGGATAAATCCGACTATTATCAGGTAAACGTCTCTACAGCGTTGACAACGTTGGAAATTAGCACAGCCCTTGGCAAACCGAGAAAGGTTCTAGCCGTGGTTGATGCTGGATTTGTAAAGAAGATGAGGTCTATTATGGAATAGAACAGGAGGACAGGGTATTGTCTAAGAAGAGATTAAATGAAATCGCCCGTGAATTGGGGGTTCCGAGTAAGGAAGTCGTTGCTAAAGCTCAAGCGCTCGGATTCGATGTCAAAAGTCATGCATCGAGTGTTGAGGCAGATGCAGCAGCTAAGATTGCTGCTAGCTTAAGCGGTAGCAAGCCTGTATCAACACAAAAGACAGAGCCTAAGATGACTAAGGTTGCTGAAAAACCAAGGGCTACTGCTCAACCCGCTGCTAAAAAAGAAACGGCGCCAGTAGCTGAGAAGCCAGCTGTAGAAAAGTCTACTGAGAAACCTGTGGCAGCAGAAACCAGCTCATCGACTCAAACTACTGCTTCAGTTGCTCGTCCGCAGAGCCGTAATTTTAAGGCTGAACGTGAAGCAAGGGCTAAGGCCCAAGCGCAAAAAGGTCGCGGTAGTCAAAATAACCGTCGCAATGACAATCGTGCTAGCAATAGTCAAGGTAATGACAACCGTCGCTCTAACGATCGTAATAATCGTCGCAACGATAATCGCAAGGACAACCGTCCTAATCGTGAGGATCAAAATCGTGGTCGTGACAACCGCAGCGGACAGTCAAACCGTCGCAGTGATAATCGACAACGTCAGCAAGCATCACAAGCAGCGCCAAGAATTGACTTTAAGGCACGAGCAGCGGCTCTTAAAGCTGAGCAAAATGCAGCTTATGCTGCAAGCAGTGAAGAACGCTATAAGCAGGAGTTAGCGGCTAAAGAAGCCAGACGTCAAGCACAAGCTCGGAAACCAAAATTGGAAGAGGTCTTTGTAGATCCAATGCCAACTGTTCCAGCAGAGCCTGTCAAGCCAGTCGTATCTGTAGCGCCAGTTGCAGACAAACCTGTTGATAATCGTCGTAAAAAACAAGGTAAACAAGACAAATCGCGCAGTTTCCGTCAGGATAATGAAGATGGGCCGCGCAACAAGCAAACTAATAGAAATCGAAACAACCAACAAGTGCGAAATCAAAGAAATTCCAATTGGAACAACAAGAAAAACAAGCGTGGCAATAAGAATCAGGTTCAAAAACCCGTTACAGAGCGTAAATTCCATGAATTGCCAACCGAATTTGAGTATACAGCAGGTATGACTGTCGCTGAGATTGCAAAGCGTATCAAACGTGAACCGGCTGAAATTGTTAAGAAACTCTTTATGATGGGTGTCATGGCAACTCAAAACCAGTCTCTAGATGGGGATACGATCGAGCTTCTCATGGTGGATTACGGAATTGAAGCCAAGGAAAAAGTTCAAGTCGATGAGGCTGATATTGAACGCTTCTTCGTAGAAGATGGCTACCTCAACGAGGACGAATTGACAGAACGTCCGCCAGTCGTAACCATCATGGGGCACGTTGACCATGGTAAGACAACGCTTCTTGATACCCTGCGGAATTCTCGTGTGGTAACAGGAGAAGCTGGAGGAATCACCCAGCATATCGGTGCCTATCAAATTGAGGAAAACGGAAAGAAAATTACTTTCCTTGATACTCCAGGTCACGCGGCTTTCACATCGATGCGTGCGCGTGGTGCTTCTGTCACTGATATTACCATTTTGGTTGTCGCAGCTGATGATGGTGTTATGCCTCAAACAGTTGAAGCAATCAACCATGCCAAAGCGGCTGACGTGCCAATCGTTGTCGCCATCAACAAGATTGATAAGCCAGGAGCTAATCCCGAGCGTGTCATTGGTGAATTGGCTGAGCATGGCGTTATCTCGACTGCTTGGGGTGGTGATTCTGAATTTGTGGAAATCTCTGCCAAATTCAACCAAAATATTGATGAGCTTCTTGAGACGGTTCTCCTGGTGGCAGAGCTACAAGAGCTACAGGCAGATCCTACCGTTCGTGCTATCGGTACGGTTATTGAAGCCCGTCTGGACAAAGGAAAAGGTGCGGTTGCCACTCTCTTGGTGCAACAAGGGACTCTCAATGTTCAGGATCCAATCGTTGTCGGCAATACCTTTGGTCGCGTTCGTGCCATGACTAATGACCTTGGTCGCCGCGTCAAAGTCGCTGGGCCATCAACGCCAGTATCTATTACAGGTCTCAATGAAGCACCGATGGCAGGGGATCATTTTGCGGTTTATGCAGATGAAAAAGCTGCGCGTGCAGCAGGTGAAGAACGTGCTAAGCGTGCCCTTCTTAAACAGCGTCAAGCAGCTAGTCGTGTCAGTCTGGACAACCTCTTCGATACCCTCAAAGCAGGGGAAGTGAAATCTGTCAATGTTATCATCAAAGCAGACGTTCAAGGGTCAGCTGAAGCCTTGGCAAGCTCTCTTCAAAAGATTGAAGTTGAAGGTGTGAAAGTGACGATTGTCCATTCAGCGGTTGGTGCTATCAATGAATCAGATGTGACACTCGCTCAGGCTTCTAATGCTTTCATTGTCGGGTTCAATGTACGTCCGACATCAATGGCTCGTCAACAAGCTGAGGCTGATGAGGTCGATATCCGTCTTCACAGCATTATCTATAAGGTGATTGAAGAAGTTGAAGATGCGATGAAAGGGATGCTTGATCCTGAGTACCAAGAAAAAGTCATTGGTGAAGCGGTTATTCGTGAAACCTTTACCGTATCAAAAGTCGGTACTATTGGCGGTTTCATGGTCTTGTCTGGTAAGGTCACTCGTGACTCCAAAGTGCGTGTTATCCGTGACGGTATCGTTATCCACGATGGTGACCTGATTAGCCTTAAACACTATAAGGACGATGTTAAAGAAGTGACTAACGGTCGTGAGGGTGGTCTCATGATTGATAAGTACAACGACCTCAAGATCGATGACACCATTGAGGCTTATATCATGGAAGAAGTCAAACGCTGATACTCGCCAAAAACTAACCTCTGACATCGTTATCTCACTTTGATGATGTTTAACTTTATCGGAGATGTTGGAACGGCAAGTTAGTAGAGAGTTGGCAGAAATCGTGATTCTAAAAAAACGATTTTATAGCCTTTCTCTCGTACAGTTGAGTAGGGGCTAGGTAATCTGTTTTACCAACGCCCCGAACTAGCAATAAAAGAGCGAGGATAGTCATTTTTAATAAAATCACGACTTCTATCTCACTTTCTGACTTACCGCCGTTTTCCATCGGATTTTTAACGGGCTTATATCTTAACGAACTGAACACGCCCTAAAAAGCTAGATAAAATTCAAAAATTTCCTAGAGTCTACAGACTCGTCGTCAATTTTTTCATTTTTCAACGCTTTTTTTAACGGGCTTTGTATCTTAGAACTGAACACGGGCTAAAATGCTAAATTAGTCTTATCGGACTGGGACCGTAGACGTCTGGATTTTCTTCGATTTTATCTGTGAAAATCCTAGTCGTCCTGGTCGGGGTGCGTCGACGTCATCAAAGATGACTGACTTACCGCCATTTTTCAACGCCCTTTGTATCTTAGAAAGGAAGCAAATTATGGGAAATGCATTTCGTACGGATCGGGTTGGTATGGAGTTGATGCGTGAGATCAATGACATTCTTCAAAAGAAAGTGCGTGATCCACGTGTTCAAGGCGTGACCATCACCGATGTGCAGATGGTGGGAGATCTCTCCTCTGCCAAAGTTTATTACACAATTTTGAGCGATTTGGCCTCTGATAATCAAAAGGCTCAAACTGGCCTTGAAAAAGCCAAAGGGACCATTAAACGGGAACTTGGTCAGCGATTGACCATGTACAAAATTCCGGATCTGGTCTTTGAGAAAGATCAATCGATCGCCTATGGTAATAAGATTGATGAGATGCTCAGAAATCTGAATAAAGATTAATCAAAAAACGTTCCTGTAGGAACGTTTTTTAGGTTTATAAGCGACCACGCCCTGAAAAAATGGTAGACTAGAACTGTAGACAAAAATTAGCTTATGAAATGGAGGGAATATGATTAAACTAATCGCTATCGACATGGATGGGACCTTGCTGGATTCTAAAAAACAGGTCCCTGAGGAAAATATCAAGGCCTTACGTCAGGCGGCAGATCAAGATGTCAAAATCGTCATCTGCACAGGTCGTCCTAAATCTGGAGTAGTACCAATCTTTGAGCAGCTGGGTTTGGAGACAAAAGAGGAGTATGCGATTCTTGACAATGGTTGCACCATCTATAAGGCTAATGACTGGTCACTCCTAGCCTATGAGTCTCTTAGTTCAGGTGATATAGATTGCTTAGCGGAGTCTGCTGAAACCTATCCAGAGATTTCCGTGACTTATTTTGACTCAGATCATTACTATATCTTAGGTGAAGAGGTGCCAGACTTGGTCAGCTATGATGCGGGGCTGGTTTTCACCACGCCGACACCAACGACTCTAGAGCATCTGAAAAACAGTTCAGTTCCGATTTTTCAGGGAATGTTTATGGGAGACGCGTCAGCCTTGGATCGTTTTCAGGCAGAGCAAGAAGAGCGTCTCAGCCAAGTCTTCTCGACAGTGCGCAGCCAATCTTGCATCTACGAAGCCATGCCTAAGGGTACGACAAAAGCTAGTGCCTTGGCCAAGCTAACAGAGAAATTAGGCTTGGAATCTAAGGAAATTATGGCCATCGGAGATGCCGCTAATGACATCGAAATGCTGCAGTTTGCAGGCATCAGTGTAGCTATGGGCAATGCCGGCGAGGCAGTTAAAGCAATCTGTAACCATGTGACGACCAGCCATGATGAAGCAGGTGTGGCCAGAGCTATTGAGCAATTGGTTTTGAAAAAGTAATCGTTGTTGATGTGTATGACCACCTGAAATAAGGCACCTTACTTGTGGGAATTAACTGTGAAAAAACACTGCTCACAATCATTAGACAAACTCAGACAAATCTGGTACAATGGGTTCAGAAAGAAAATCCTATCAGCGGTTTTTAGCGAGCCTGAGGTGGTGGAAGTCAGGTGAACCAAGAGACGGATTGGCGCTTTCGGTACAATCGTATACAAATGAAGTAATAAATTAGGGTGGAACCGCGTTTTAAACGCCCCTATGTCAATGGCATAGGAGTGGGGAGCGCGGTTCTTTTTTGTATCTTAGCTGAGAATGAGTGGGAAGGAAGTCTCAGGGAGCTATTTTTTATATGTAAATCTGTCACTAATGGTGTTGATGATGAAATCACAGTATGTCATTGTTCCTTTTGCCGCAGGTCAACAGTTTCGGCCTATTCGGTGAATAGCAGAGTGTTTAAGCAGAAATTGGAGCTATTAACCGGATAGGATTGTTTGTTTAGCTACGAATCAACTTCAGGAAAAATACGATATTACTGTGAGAACTGTTATAGATAATTATTTCATTATCAAGATGACTTTTCTAAATAACTCACCTTAAAAATAGGCACAGTTGACCACTTTGATCAGGCATTTTCAGGTGGAAACATGCGTCATATTCATCGGACTTCTGACTATGATTGGTTGCTGGACTGATAATTTTAGATTAACAATGGAGGATAGATATGTCTAAAAAACTTACATTTCAGGAAATTATCCTGACCTTACAACAATACTGGAACGACCAAGGCTGTATGCTTATGCAGGCTTATGACACAGAGAAGGGGGCTGGTACTATGTCGCCCTACACCTTCCTGCGCGCTATTGGGCCGGAGCCTTGGAATGCGGCCTATGTAGAGCCTTCGCGTCGTCCGGCTGACGGGCGTTACGGGGAAAACCCTAATCGGCTTTACCAACACCACCAGTTTCAGGTGGTGATGAAGCCATCTCCAAGTAATATTCAGGAGCTTTATCTGGAGTCCTTAGAACGTTTGGGTATCAATCCACTGGAGCATGATATCCGCTTTGTTGAAGATAACTGGGAAAATCCATCAACAGGTTCTGCTGGTTTGGGATGGGAAGTTTGGCTAGATGGTATGGAAATCACGCAGTTTACTTACTTCCAGCAGGTTGGAGGTCTAGAGACCGGTCCTGTGACGGCTGAGGTGACCTACGGTTTAGAGCGCTTGGCTTCCTATATTCAAGAAGTTGATTCGGTTTATGAGATTGAATGGGCGCCTGGTGTTAAGTATGGAGAGATTTTCCTCCAGCCTGAGTACGAGCATTCTAAGTACAGCTTTGAGGTGTCTGATCAGGATCTGTTGCTTGAGAATTTTGAGAAATTTGAAACGGAGGCAGGTCGTGCTCTTGAAGAAGGGCTTGTCCATCCAGCTTTTGACTATGTTCTTAAATGTTCGCATACCTTTAATCTTTTGGATGCGCGCGGGGCAGTTTCCGTCACCGAAAGGGCAGGTTATATCGCTCGCATCCGTCATTTGGCGCGTGTCGTCGCAAAGACTTTTGTAGCAGAGCGCAAAAAATTGAGATATCCTCTTTTGGATGAAGCAACCCGTCAGCAATTATTAGCAGAGGAGGCAGAATAATGACTAAAAATTTATTGATTGAACTGGGCTTGGAAGAGATGCCAGCTTACATTGTCAGCCCTGCTATGGAGCAGTTGCGCGACCGCTTAATTGCTTTTTTGAGGGAAAACCGTTTGACCTTTGACAGGGTGGAAGCCTTCTCGACACCGCGTCGCTTGGCGGTCCGCGTATCTCATTTGGCAGACAAGCAAGAAGATCTAACAGAGGATTTTAAAGGACCAGCCAAGAAGATTGCCCTAAATGCGGACGGTAGCTTTACCAAGGCTGCAGAAGGTTTTGTTCGTGGTAAAGGATTGACAACAGATGCCATCACCTTTCGTGAAGTGAACGGTGAAGAGTATGTCTACGTGACAAAAGAAGAGGTCGGACAGCCTGTTGAGACTGTTCTTGCAGGTCTTGCTGAGGTGCTCAAGAGCCTGACTTTCCCTGTCACCATGCGCTGGGCAGGTAATAGTTTTCAGTATATTCGTCCTGTTCATACCCTTGCCGTTCTTTTGGACGATATTGCCTTAGATTTGGAATTCCTAGATATCTCCTCTAGCCGAGTTAGCCGAGGCCACCGTTTTCTTGGTCACGAAATTACCCTGACATCTGCCGATAGCTATGAAGATCAGCTTCGTGAGGTCTATGTTATTGCTAATCCGAATGAGCGTGTGAATAGGATTGTGGATCAGATTCATGCTCTGGAAGTTAAGCATGATGTCAAGGTGGAGATCGATGAGGAATTACTCAATGAAGTCCTTAACCTTGTCGAATACCCAACAGCTTTCTTAGGGCAATTTGACCAGCGTTATTTGGCAGTGCCTGAGGAAGTTCTCGTGACCTCTATGAAGAATCACCAGCGCTACTTTGTTGTCCGTGATCAGGACGGTAAGCTCTTGCCTTACTTTGTCTCTGTCCGAAATGGTAATGATCAGCACTTGGAAAATGTTATTAAGGGCAATCAGAAAGTCCTTGTAGCGCGTCTAGAAGACGCTGAGTTTTTCTGGCGTGAGGATCAAAAACTACAGATCGCAGACCTTGTGGAGCGCCTGAAATCGGTCACCTTCCATGAAAAGATTGGCTCATTGACAGAGCATATGGCACGCACTAAGGCTATCGCTGAGGTTCTGGTTGACATGGCGAATGTTTCTGCAGAAGATGCGGCTAGTGTAGCGCGTGCAGCTGATATTTACAAGTTTGACCTTTTGACTGGCATGGTTGGCGAGTTTGATGAACTTCAAGGTGTCCTTGGTGAGAAGTACGCTCGCTTAGCAGGCGAATCTGATGCAGTGGCAACAGCTATTCGTGAGCACTACATGCCAACCTCAGCAGACGGCAAATTGCCTGATACCGTTCCTGGTGCGGTTCTAGCTATTGCGGATAAGCTGGATACCTTGCTTAGTTTCTTTAGTGTGGGCTTAATTCCAAGCGGTTCAAACGACCCCTATGCCCTTCGCCGTGCCACAGCTGGTATCGTACGGATCTTGGATAAATTCGGTTGGAATCTTTCGCTTAAGGATCTAGTTGATAAACTTTATGCCCTAAAACTTCCTAGTCTTAGCTATGCTAACAAGGCTGATGTCATGGCCTTTCTCAAGGCCCGTATCGAGAAGATGTTTGATACTGCTGTGCCAAAAGACATCATAGCAGCAGTCCTTGCAGGAGATAACTTTGTCGTTCGTGATCTTATTGATTCGGGAAATGCCCTGCTTGAAGCTAGTAAGACTGACAATTACAAGCCTTCAGTTGAAAGCTTAGCTCGTGTCTTTAACCTTGCTAAGAAAGCTCCAGCAGCTGTTACAGTGACTCCAGAACTCTTTGAAAATGACCAGGAGAAACTCTTGCATGAAGCTGTTGAACAACTTGACTTGACTGACCGTGCGGATGAGCAGGTGGAAGCCCTGTTTGCCCTTAGTTCAGTCATCAATGACTTCTTTGACAATACTATGGTTATGGTCGAGAATGAGGCTGTCAAGAACAATCGCTTAGCCCTCTTAGCGAGCCTGACTGCTAAGGCTGGACAAGTTGCCCAGTTTGACCAACTGGCCACTAAATAAGGAGAAGACATGGAACAAGAAAAGATTGATCGTATTAACGAACTGGCACGTAAGAAAAAAGCAGAAGGCTTAACGCCTGAAGAACAAGCCGAGCAAGCCCGCTTGCGAGAAGAGTATATTGAAGGCTATCGCCGCTCCGTCCGCCATCACATTGAAGGCCTTAAGATCGTTGATGAAGAGGGAAACGACGTAACCCCAGAAAAGCTCAAAGAAATCCAACGTCAAAAAGGCTTGCATGGACGCAAGCCAGAAGACAACACTTAAAAGACAAACAACACGTTAACGAATAACCAGTTAGCGTGTTGTTTTCCATGAAAAGCAACTCTAACTTTTTAAAAAAAATGAGTATTAGAATCCGATAATACACTAGATGCTAGTCCGATTTTGAGAAGTTACTGTCAAAATTGAATAATAGCAAAAATGCTGAGCCAAACTTTGGTCTCAGCATTTTTCTACTCATTTATATATTTTTATTCTTCTTCAGAGGGTGAAGCACTTGTATTTGTGTCTGAGGAGCTAGCTTGTGTGGAACTATCAGTAGTCTCGGTTGACTCTTCTTCAGAAGAAGTTGAAGTAGAAGAAGAGCTGTAAGTGATACGCGCTCCATTCAAGTAGACATGGTTGCCATATCTGTATAAGCCATCAGGTATGGTCCAGTCTTTGGTGCCACTACCTGTTGTTTCGTAAAGGTAGAGCATCATGTTTCGATAAACATCAGTGGCAACGTACAGACTGGAATCTAGGATTGGAACCATACGGTTTTTATAGCCGGTCCAGACTGCCATCGCATATTGGCTGTTATAACCGACAAAGCTTTCGTCTGGAGCAACAATACTAGAGCTATAGATTGGATAGTTTTGAGCTAACTCGGCCATCTCATCGTCAGTATAGTTTGACGTTCCTGTTTTACCAGCTTGGTAAAGGCCACGAATTACCGCATTGTTACCTGCTCCGTAGTTAAAGACAGTCTTCATCATATTGGTCATCATGTATGCTGTTGTGGCTTTCATAGCTTGACTACCCTCAGGCTCAAAGGTCATCTCAGTTTCATCTCTAAAGACAACTCTGTTGACGTACTGCGGTTTATAGTAGGTTCCTCCATTAGAGAAGGCAGCGTAAGCTGCAGCCATTTTTTCAGAACTGGCGCCGTACTTAATGTCGGAAACACTGGTTGCAGATGAAATAGCATTGGAGTAGAACATTTCTGGGTAATTAATTCCAAGTTTATTAAGAAAGGTTAGTGAATTCTTCAATCCGACAGCTTCAAGGGATTTGACCGCAGGAACATTGCGGGAGTACATAATGGCATCTTGTATAGTAATGTAGCCAAAGTAGCTCCTATCCCAGTTGTTAACAGGGGTGGTCGTTCCTGGATAGTAGTACGGAGCGTCATTGATGATGTCAGAAGTTGCATTGTAAATACCATACTCAATAGCTGGAGCGTAATCGGTGATTGGTTTCATGGTTGAACCCCAGTCTCGATTTGTCTCGACAGCTTGGTTAACTCCAAGTGAAGCGGCCTCAGTTTGATGGCGAGATCCTAGCTGTGCTATAACTTTACCGTTTGTAACATCGATAACAGTAGATGCTACTTGTAATTCATTATCAGGGTAGTTAACATAGGTATCTGAATGGTAAATGTCCCAAAGGCGCTGTTGAGCATCTGAATTAACATTGGTGTAGACATGGAGACCAGCATCCATCAGATTATAACCTGTCTTTTCCTGAACTTCTTCGATGACTTCTTTGATATAGTTGTCCATATATTTTGGATAACTGGAGGTAGGTTTTAGAGGCAACAAGCCGTCTTCGATAGGTGTTGCAACAGCGGCGTCATACGATGCTTGGTCAATGTAGTTGTGTCTTAACATCTGGCTTAAAACAAGATCACGACGATATTTAGCGGCCTCAGGAGCAGCATAAGGATCGTATTGATTCGGTGCTTGTGGCATGCCTGCTAAAAGAGCTAACTGGGCTAAGGAAAGCGTATTAAGGTTTTTTCCATAGTAAGCATTAGCAGCGGTTTGCATGCCGTAATTTCCATTAGCCATGTACACCTTGTTGACGTAATAGGTCAGGATTTCTTCTTTAGTATTGCGACGTTCTAATTGGAGCGCTAACCAAGCTTCTTGGGCCTTACGCGCAATGGTCTGATGTTCTTTTGTTGTAGAGAAAAAGGATAGTTTAATAAATTGCTGGGTAAGTGTTGAACCGCCTTGTGTGCTTGAAGAGGTCAAATTATTCCAGACTGCGCCAAGGATTCGGACGACGTCAACCCCACGATGGTCGTAAAAACGATGGTCTTCAATGGCTACAATCGCATTCGCCAAATCAATAGGGATTTCTTCAGTAGTTGCGTTTGTCCGTTTTTCTGAACCAAGATCAGCTATCAAGTTATTGTCCGCGTCGTAAATCAAACTAGAACTAGTAGCGGTTAGAGATTCCTCAGTGAGCTCTGGTGCAGTGACAGCATAGTAGAAAAAGAGAGAAGCTCCTGCAATAAATAAAGCAACAAAAAGCCCCAACAATAGGTTAGCCAGTATAACAAGGCTACGTTTCAAAGGATTACTGGTATCCGTTAATTTTTTAGTTTTTTGTAGAAAAGCTGAAAAATTGAAATTTGGTTTCTTCATAAATGTTAGTTACCACCTATTAAATGTCTGTCAACCACATCAAGATATGGGACACTTGGAAAACTTTGAAGCGGAATTTCAAAGCCATGTTCACGAATATAAGAAAGAGGCATAGACTTGCCACCCTGATCGATTTGATAAAACGAAATCAAAGGCTCAGCAGGTAGTAAATAAGTCTCTTTCAAGCTTGAAAAATGAAGGAGCACAAAGCATATTCCTCCTTGCTTTACAACGCTTGCCATGTGGTCGATCTGGTGAGCATGAAAGTTTTTCAAGGGCATGGAAGTCGTCTGTCTGGTTTCCTTGGCTTCAAAATCAATGTAATGACCTTTGTAAACACCTGAATAGTCTGTTGTTGATGCCTGCCTAAAGTAAGCTTCGACAATCTTAGCACGACTTCGTCTAGGGTAGTCAACCTTGACGATTTGTACAGGAGTTGGCTTCTTATGAATGACTGCAATTTCTCTTGAGAGATAGTAGGTGTTGCTGTCATTGATCAAAGTTTCAAAGGACATGCCACGATTGGCAAAATTGACCGCTTTTTTTTTCAGAATTGGAGATTTGGAAAGACTAGCACGTTTTGCATTGGGGTAGTTGACCATAGAGCTCCTTCCTGATAAAATAATATCACCATATTATATCATATTCAAAAAGAGAATGCTTAAAACGGAGGTTGGAAGCCTTGCGATTATTACTATCAGGTTACAAGCAGACCGATTTAGGAATTTTTAACGAAAAAGATCCTCGATTAAAAGTGATTAAAATGGCTATCAGACGAGATTTGCTGAGCCTTTTAGATGAGGGCTTAGAATGGCTGGTTTTTACTGGAAACTTAGGTTTTGAGTATTGGGTCTTGGAAGAAGCCCTGCAATTGAAGGAAGATTATGGTTTGCAGCTAGCTTGTATTTTACCATTTAAAACCCACGGTCAGAATTGGAGTGAACAAAATCAGGAAAAACTAGCGAAATTCAAATCGTTGGACTTTGTCAAGGTGGTCTACCCACACTATGAAAACCCCAGTCAATTTAGGGTTTATCATCAATTTTTAATTGACCATACAGATGGTGCCTATCTCTTTTATGATTCTGAAAATGAAACGAATTTGAAATATTTGTATGAAAAATTGCAAAATCAAGACGATTATTTTTTGAAAATTTTACGATTTGATGACCTTAACGACATTGCTGAAAACTTTTCGAATTTAGGTGGATAATGCTTGCTTTTTTGGGGTGAAATCATCTATAATAGAAGTTAGTAATCACGAGATGGAGAGAGACATGGCAGGTATTAAGTACACAACGAAAGATATTTTTGAACAAGAGTTTAAAATCTCAATGCGAGGCTACAATAAGGAAGAAGTTGATGAATTTTTAGATGATATCATGAAGGACTATGATGTCTATGAAGCAAAAATTAAAGAGTTAAAGGCTGAGATTGCTCGTCTTAAGGCCCAGGAAAAATCAGACTTAGCTCCGCTATCAGCTGGTTCGCCGATCACTGAGAGACCAGAGTTTGCCCGTGCTTCAACAGCCACAAATTTTGATATACTCAAACGTATCAATCGTTTGGAAAAAGAGGTCTTTGGCAAGCAGATCACAGGAGATTAGTTTTTGCTTTTAAAATAGAAAAAGTGCAATTTTTGGATAATCGCGCGAGCCTTGATGTTCGTGAGGAAAGTCCATGCTAGCACTGGCTGTGATGCCAGTAGTGTTTGTGCTAGGCGAAACGATAAGCCTAGGCGCGCCGAGTGCGTGACGGCGGTTAAACGAGCTAAGTCGCAAGATAGGCTTTACTAGACCTGAAAGTGCCACAGTGACGAAGTTTTTGTGGAAACACAAAAAGTGGAACGCGGTAAACCCCTCAAGCTAGCAACCCAAACTTTGGTAGGGGCATGGGATAGGAAGAATCCGAATGACTATCCTGACTGCGTAAGCAGTAGACAGATGATTATCGAAGGAACTGGTTCCTAGTCAGTTCTGGAACAAAACATGGCTTATAGAAGATTGCATATAGGTCGAGGTTGGGGCATTACCTCAGCCTCGTTTTTTCTCAAAAAGACGTTTAATACAATATATAAGATAGAAGAAATATGAAGAATCAATTTAATTTAATAGCGACAGTTGCGGCAGGGTTAGAAGCAGTCGTTGGTCGTGAACTCAAGGAATTGGGTTATCAAACCCAAGTGGAAAATGGACGTGTACGCTTCTCAGGAGGTACTCAAGCCATTATTGAGACAAATCTCTGGTTGCGTGCAGCAGACCGTATTAAGATTGTGGTTGGTGAATTTCCTGCCCGAACTTTTGAAGAACTTTTTCAAGGTGTTTTTGCACTTGATTGGGAAAATTACTTGCCATTAGGAGCGAAATTTCCAATTTCTAAAGCAAAGTGTGTCAAATCTAAACTCCACAATGAACCGTCTGTTCAGGCAATCTCTAAAAAAGCTGTGGTCAAAAAGCTTCAAAACCATTATCATCGTCCAGAGGGAGTGCCCTTGCAGGAGATTGGTGCAGAGTTTAAGATTGAGGTGTCAATTTTAAAAGACCGTGCCATAGTGATGATTGACACGACTGGCTCCAGTCTTTTCAAACGTGGCTATCGGACGGAAAAAGGCGGAGCACCGATTAAGGAGAATATGGCAGCGGCCATCTTGCTTTTATCCAATTGGTATCCAGACAAGCCCCTGATTGATCCCACTTGTGGTTCAGGTACTTTTTGCATTGAGGCTGCTATGATCGGCAAGAACATCGCACCGGGACTTTACCGTGAATTTGCCTTCGAGACTTGGCCTTGGATTGATAGTCAGGCTGTGAACAAGGCGCGTCAAGAGGCGAAAGCGACGATTAAAGCAGATGTGGAACTAGATATTGCAGGCTATGATATTGACGGTCGCATGATTGAGATTGCTAAGAAGAACGCTGAGAAGGCTGGTCTTGAAAATGTCATCCAATTTAAACAAATGCGTCTACAAGACCTAAAAACCGATAAAATTAACGGTGTCATCATCTCAAATCCGCCTTACGGGGAGCGATTACTGGATGACAAGGCAGTTGATATTTTGTATAATGAGATGGGAAAAACCTTTTTACCACTTAAGACTTGGTCTAAGTTTATTCTAACCAGCGACGAGAACTTTGAAACCAAGTACCAGCAAATTGCTGATAAAAAACGAAAACTTTACAATGGGACCTTGAAAGTTGATCTTTATCAATTCTTCGGGGAACGTGTGAAACGCCAAATGCAATAGAAGGAGAGTGAAGATGTCAGATAAAAATAAGTCAAATCTGCCTGAGGATGCCGAGCGTATTTTGGACTTAGAAGATGCCAAGGAGATGACGGTGGCTCAAGCGGCTAAGACTCAAGGTGAGATTGAGGCCGGTATCACTGAAGATGACAGTTTATTGGATCGCTATATCAAACAACACCGAGACGAAATCGAAGCGGATAAGTTTGAAACGAAGAAAATTCGTGAAGAAGAACTGGTTCAGGCTAGCGCTCTAGCAGATCAGCAGGAATCACCTGAACTTGACGAAACGATTGCGGTACCCGTAACACCTGTTGATTCTAGCTTATCAGTATCTGCTTCACAAGCACCAACAATACCATCAACAACAGAAGACGACAGTTTTGATGATTTTCCTGAAAATGAAGAGTATTTAGCAGATGAACGGGCTGAAAAACGTCGTAAAATGATTGGCCTATTGCTTGCAGCTCTAGCTCTTTTGGGAATCGGCTTTACTTTATATAGCCAACGCAGCGCTCTGTCAGGCCTTTTTGGCAGCGATAGGTCATCTAACTCTACGACACGTTCAAGTGCTTCAAGTTCCTCGTCTAGTCAAGAAGAGTCTGCTCCGCTTAAGGCCTTTAATGAGCTTTATGGGACTTTCTTTACAAATGATGCTCAGACAGCCCTGAAAAACGACAGCTTTGAGCAACTTTCAGCGCTTGAAACAGCCCTAGCTACTCTTGAAGGGACAGCTGAATATGAGTCTGCTAAAGCTAAATTTGATAAATTAAAGGCAGCTATTGAAGCCATCCAAGCTGTCAATGGCCAGTTTGATAAGCCGGTTTTGGTCAATGGAGAAATTGATACGACAGCAACGGTTAAACCTGATGTTGCATTTGCAACGGTGACGACAGGTATTTCTTCTATAGATGCAGCTATCACAGCTGCTGTAAACTTCGGTCGGTCGCAACAGGAAAATGCTTCTGTTGGAGCAGCACTACCTTCACAAGGGAGTGCAGGTGCCGCCGAAACAACTCCTAGCGCACCAGCTTCTACAAGTTCAGCTTCTTCTAAAACAGTCACCCTATCTAATGGTATCGTACTGGATTATGGCAAGCGGGTGGTCTATGGTAGTGATCAAGTGGCGCTTAAACGTGAGTTATCTCGCGTTCCTTATAATGATGAGGTTATTGCAGATGCTCACAATGAAGCTTGGGAATTTGCACCAGGCGTCCTTGAAAAAATTATTGCAACCTCCAATCAACGTGGCTATTTCTCAGGAAATGAGTTTATTCTAGAAAAGGTCAACATCATTAACGGACGCGGTTATTACAATATGTTCCGAACTGATGGTACTTACCTCTTTTCTATCAATGCTAAGACAGGTTATTTCGTTGGTAACGGTGCCGGTTATTCAGATGCTCTCGATTTTTAAGATGGTAAAAGGTGTGAGCCTATTGTTTTTAAATCCCGATATTGGAGCTTGAATGCAAGATCGGTTCACTATTACAATATGAAGATGGGAGTGGGAAAGAACTCGAGCAATCAAAAATATACTAAGATTAGTAGTGAAGAAATCTCCGACGGGAGAGAGTACTCACTACTTTTTCATTATGTTAAAGTAGAGGTGTCTTGTTAAGTCGTGGGCTCTTTTGACGCTAGATGTCGTATCAAAAACTGGCAAGACACCTGTTTTAGTAGGAATGTTATCTAAGTATGTGGGACGATAAACGTCGTGTATTGAAAATGACATCACTAAAATAAGGAATCAATCAAGACAAAGAGGTAATATCATGCGTGCAGTATTTGGAATTGACGTCAGTAAAGCTAGCTCTGAGGTGGCTATTGTGATCAATGGAGAGAAAGTTCATGGTTATTCGATAACGAATGACGTCATCGGTTTTTCTCGTCTCTTGGAAGATTTAAAGACTGTCCATAATCCTGAGATTGTCTTTGAGGCAACAGGAGTCTATTCTCGTCGCCTTCAAGCTTTTCTAGAGGACAATGATTATGCTTATACAAGACTCAATCCACTAGCTGCTAAGAAGCAACTAGATAGCTTGCGTGTGCGTAAAACAGACAAGATTGACGCCGAGAAATTAGCACAATCTCAATTTGTTCTCAATCGTAAACCAACTGATATCCAAGAAGAAGTCTACCAAGAACTACGTGACCTCAGTCGTTTCTATCAAAACTTGACAGAAGATATCGTACGTACTAAGAATAGACTTCATAAAGTCTTACAAGTCACTTTTTCTGAAATTGAGACACTCCTCTCAGCACCAACCGGGGAACAATACTGGAACTTGGTCATGAGCTTTCCAAGTAAAGACTACGTGCTAGCTTTGAATGCAAGTGAATTAGAAAATAGTGTTCGTTTATCTACGTCAAAACGAATCTCTGATAAGCGAGTGTCCGATCTAACGGAGAACTTACAAGACTTAGCGAAACAGTCTTATTGCGCTGTTAAGAAAACCTCCCCAATCATTGAAGAGGTCAGATATGACGCAGAGGAGTTATGACGACTTTCCAAGCGTAGAGAGGATGTTCTAAATCATATGGTAGCCTTGGCTCAACCTCTACCAGAGTACGACATTTTATTATCTATTCCCGGTATCGCTGAAACAACAGCGACAAGTATCATTGGAGAACTTGGAGACATTCGTCGTTTTCAGTCAGCTAACCAAATCAATGCCTTTATTGGGATAGATCTCCGTCACTATGAGTCTGGAAACTTTTTAGCCAAGGAACACATTACAAAACGTGGGAATCCTTATGCCAGAAAGATTCTGTTTAAGTGTATCCACAACATGGCATCGGCTAGCCATACGAATCCTTGTCACATCGCTGAGTTTTACGACAAAAGAAAACGACAATCGCAAGTGACTTCAACGAAACCACATACGATTGCCGCTATGCATCGTCTTATTCGGACGATACATTACCTCATAACGCATAACAAACAGTACGACTACCATTCAACCCAAAGTCAATAAGGTTTGTCTATGCTTTATCATTGTAACACCTTATCGAAAAAATCGCTAGATAAGGGGCTCTTTTACTGTACACTTTTTTCAGACTAAACAACCTAAAAAGAGTCAGTAGATATCTTAATTCTACTGAATTTCTAAAAAATGATTCTAAAATTCATTGAGTTACTTGACAAATGGTAGAAAAAGAGTTCGTTTTCCTACCCCCGCACACTTGTTTAGGCCAGATTTGGAGTGTAAAACACGAACAAATCTACCAATCAGCAGTGGTTCATTGGCGCTAAAGTACCTAATGATCTTTGCAGGGGTAAGACTAAGTTGGCATAACCAACAAGTCTTACTCCCAACCACTGCGATAAGATGTTTATACAAACTATGAGAGGTGAGGTTGGGCTTGAGCCCAGCCTCTTGCTCTGTTCCCTATAAACATGTAACCGTTGAAGCTTATGTATACAACAATAAAATTGCATGAAAACTTCGTTAAGTAAACGTTGATTTCATGCAGTTTTGTTATCCTGCATTTTTTAAAAGCACAAGAATAAATATATGAAGAGACAAGGAATAGCATTAGAGGAAGCGTCTTATACTATTTGAAAATCAAAAGGCTACATCGTCAACTCGTCTTGTCTATTTTTGATTGTCTTTGAGAATTAGACTTTATTCCATCGTAAAAACACGTTTCACACTAACTGACACTTTCAAGAAATAAGAGGCTGAAACAGATCATTATACGTTTGTGAAAAAGTGGAAGCAACTGTCCACAATACTAGGAATTGTGCTATAATAGGAATGATTGAAAACAAACAGGAGATGAATATGACCAAGACAATTCGTGTGCGTTACGCACCAAGTCCAACTGGACTTTTGCATATCGGGAATGCCCGTACAGCTCTTTTTAACTACCTCTATGCTCGCCATCATGGCGGAACTTTCCTCATTCGTATTGAAGACACCGACCGCAAGCGCCATGTCGAGGATGGTGAACGGTCTCAACTAGAAAATCTGCGTTGGTTAGGGATTGATTGGGATGAAAGTCCAGAAACTCACGCCAACTACCGCCAATCAGAACGCTTGGAGCTTTATCAAAAGTACATTGATCAACTTCTGGCTGAAGGCAAGGCTTACAAGTCTTATGTGACCGAGGAAGAGTTGGCAGCAGAGCGCGAACGTCAGGAAAAAGCTGGTGAAACACCGCGCTACATCAACGAATTTTTGGGCATGTCAGAAGATGAAAAAGCAGCCTATATCGCTGAGCGTGAGGCAGCTGGTATCGTACCAACTGTGCGTTTAGCGGTTAATGAAGCAGGAATCTATAAGTGGAACGACATGGTCAAGGGAGAGATCACTTTTGAGGGCGCCAATATCGGTGGCGACTGGGTGATCCAGAAAAAAGATGGTTACCCAACCTATAACTTTGCTGTGGTAGTTGATGATCATGACATGCAGATTTCTCATGTGATTCGCGGGGATGACCACATCGCCAATACCCCCAAACAACTGATGGTTTATGAAGCTTTGGGCTGGGAAGCGCCAGAGTTCGGTCACATGACCCTTATCATCAACTCTGAGACTGGGAAAAAACTATCCAAACGCGACATCAATACCCTGCAATTTATCGAAGATTACCGCCAAAAGGGCTACCTGCCTGAGGCTATCTTTAACTTCATCGCTCTTCTTGGTTGGAATCCTGGTGGAGAAGATGAGATTTTCTCTCGTGAACAATTGATTGCGCTTTTTGATGAAAATCGCCTCAGCAAATCTCCAGCCGCCTTTGACCAGAAAAAACTGGATTGGATGAGCAATGATTACATCAAAAATGCCGATCTTGACAAGATTTTTGCCCTTTGCAAGCCTTACTTGGAAGAAGCAGGACGTTTGACGGACAAGGCTGAAAAATTAGTGGAACTTTACAAACCTCAGATGACTTCTGCTGATGAAATCGTCCCATTGACAGACCTTTTCTTCTCAGACTTCCCAGAGCTGGGCGAAGCAGAGCGTGAAGTCATGGCTGCTGAGACTGTGCCAACAGTCTTGGAAGCCTTTAAAGCCAACTTAGAGGCCATGTCTGACGAGGACTTCTTGCCAGAAAATATCTCGCCACAAATCAAGGCTGTCCAAAAAGAGACTGGGATTAAGGGAAAAAACCTCTTCATGCCAATCCGTATTGCTGTTTCAGGAGAAATGCACGGACCTGAGTTGCCAAATACGATTTACCTCTTGGGGCGTGAGAAATCAATCAAGCATATTGACCAAGTGATAGAAGAGCTCAAACGTTAAGAAAATATAGAGAAGCTTTCTTGGTTAAACGCTGAGTTCATCGACAAGCAACTGTAGATAAAATTTAATCGAAATACCATAAAAAGCTAAGAATTTGTAAGGATTCTTGGCTTTTTTGTAAAATGTGTTATAATAATAAGGTAATTAGGAGATGGAGGATCTTTTTGAGAAAGAGTTATCGTATCAAACGTGAAAAAGATTTTTCAACTATTTTCAAGCAAGGGCAAAATGTTGCCAATCGAAAATTTGTCCTCTATCGTTTGGATAAAGAACAAGCGCACTTTCGAGTTGGCTTGTCAGTCAGCAAAAAGCTAGGCAACGCTGTTGTTAGAAACCGTGTAAAACGACTGATGCGGCATGTTTTAATCAATCATCGCCAGCAGATTAAGGCTGAGGATTTTGTCTTGATTGCCCGCAAAGGGGTGGAAGAGTTGAACTACCATGAAGTTGAAAAGAATCTGTTGCATATTTTGAGATTAGCTAATTTATACCAAGAAGGAAGAGATTGTGAAACGAACGACTAAACTAACCAGCTTACTGATAGCAAGTATTCTATTTTTGTCAGCCTGTGCGCGAACGCCAGTCAGTCAACCACCTATAACGAGCGAAACACCCGGTCTTTGGAACCAATTCGTCTATTATTTTGCAGAAGCCGTTCGTTTTTTGAGTTTTGGTGGCAGTATTGGCATCGGGATCATTCTTTTTACGATTATCATTCGGACTGTTCTTCTTCCTCTTTTTAAAGTTCAGATGGCCTCGACTCGGAAAATGCAGGACTTGCAACCTCAAATCAAAGCTTTAAGGGAAAAGTATCCAAGTCGTGATGACATGGTTTTGCTTAATGAAGAGACGCAAAGGCTTTACAAAGAAGCTGGTGTCAGACCGATGGCCTCTATGATTCCCCTTTTTATTCAGATGCCTATTCTGATTGCGCTTTTCCAAGCACTTAGCCGAGTAGAGTTTCTGAGAACAGGTCATTTTCTTTGGCTCAATCTTAGCCAGCAAGACCCTTATTATATCTTGCCTGTTTTAGCGGCAATCTTTACTTTTTTAAGTTCCTGGCTAAGCAATAAGGCTCAAATTGAGAAAAACGGAATGATGATGGTTATGACTTATGCCATGCCAGTTATGATTTTCTTCTTTGCTGTAACAGCTTCAAGCGGGGTAGCCCTCTATTGGACAGTCAGCAATGCCTACCAAGTTTTCCAAACGCTTCTTCTTAACAATCCTTTTAAAATTATTGCTGAGCGCGAAGAGAAGGTTCGGAAAGAAAAAGAGCGTCAGGCCAAAATTCGCCGTGCTCAGAAGAAAGCTACTAAAAAAAGAAAATAATAGACTAGGAGAATTCTTATGTTATTCACAGGAAATTCAGTAGAAGAGGCTATCCAAGCAGGCCTTGGGCAACTCCAGATTCCACGTCACAAAGCGCACATCACCGTTATTGCGCGTGAAAAGAAGGGATTTCTTGGTTTTGGAAAAAAGCCAGCCCAAGTAGAAGTTGAAGCAATCAACGAAACCACGGTTCAAAAGGCAAATCAACAGGCTGTTCGCGGTGTTCCAGAAGAAATAAACGCTCAAAACGAGCCTGTTAAGAGTGTTAGTGAGGAGACTGTTGACCTCAGTCGTGTCGTATCAGCTGTCAAAAAAGCTGAGCAAGACGGCACAGCAATTGGTGATGAAATCAAGGCTGAGATTTTGAAGAATGAAAAATCTGCAACAACAATCCTTGAAGAAACAGGGAAAGCTGATATTCTAAATGAAAAACCGCAGCAACCTCAGTCGTCAGAGACAAGTGCTATCCATCGCGAAGCTGGCGAAGAAACAGGTTTTGACCAAATGGGTATTCCTGTTGAGCCAACTTACAAGGTGGAAACTGTTGCTGCTGAGGTATCGTCCTACCTTCAGTCCATTTTAGATGGTATGGATGTGGAAGCTGAGTTGGATATCACTCACAATCATCGCTCAATCAGTGTCCAAGTAGAAACAAATGAACCAGGGCGCGTCATCGGTTATCACGGTAAAGTGCTCAAGTCTCTCCAGCTTTTAGGACAAAACTATATCTATAACAATTACGCTAAAAATTTCTATATCACAGTCAATGTTAATGACTATGCAGAACACCGTGCAGAAGTCTTGCAGGGATATGCTCAAAAAGTTGTGGATAAGGTTTTAGAGACAGGCTCTGCCTACCACACAGACCCCATGTCTAACAACGAGCGCAAAATGATCCACCGTATCGTTTCCAAGATTGCTGGTGTTACATCGTACTCAGAGGGCAACGAACCGCATCGTTATGTGGTTATTGATGTTGATGGTCAAGATTTTTAATAATTTTTCAACGCCTTGGTTCAGGTGAATCAGGAGTGAAATAATTTCATTTCAGCCAAGATGGGTTAAAAGATAATGGGTTAAAAGATAATTCTATTTTGAGAAGCTATTATCTTAATCTTACCTCTTTAAGTATCATAATCAAAAATACAGTAGGACACACAAAAAGTGGTCATCAACTCAAAGTTGGTAACCACTTTTTATTATAATACTATTTAAAGATCATCTTGAGAAAGCTGTAAGAAAATCCAGTTAGTATACTGATGATAAACCATTTGGCTTTTGGATGCTTTGATTTGAAATTTTTTGAAGACATAGTGTTACCTCTTGGGATATGTTTTTGCTCTTTCAGAAAAACTAGGAGAAGTTTTTCCTCATATCTTTGTCCTGTTTCGCCACCGTAGCAGAATTCGGACAAAAGTGTTCTTTTAGTGTACAATGGCAGTAGATAAAGCATTTAAAGGAGAACTATATGCAAGCAGTAACAGATGCGACATTTGCGCAAGAAACCGCTGAAGGTTTGGTTTTGATTGATTTTTGGGCGACTTGGTGTGGGCCATGTCGTATGCAGGCACCGATCTTGGAGCAATTATCAACAGAATTTGATGAGTCAGACCTCAAGATTGTCAAGATGGATGTGGATGAAAATCCATCTACTGCTCGTGAATTTGGTATCATGAGTATTCCGACCCTCATGTTCAAAAAAGATGGCCAAGTTGTTAAACAAGTTGCAGGTGTACACACCAAAGACCAACTCAAAGCCATTATTGCTGAGATTGGTTAGTCAAGATGAAACCCTTCAGGTTAGCCTGAAGGGCTTTGTGTTTTAAGGATAGTTATTCAAAAATGGCATGTCGTCTGGTAGATCTTTTTGAAGCAAAGAAATATCAATTTTGATTCAATAGAGTTCCAGAGGTCAAAAGCTAGCATCTGCATTGCTAGGAGAGGGACTTTAATTCGGCAGATTATTTTTTGATCATCAAGGGCATTTTTTGAAAAGTGGTGAGTAGTGGAAAAAGTAACTTTGAATGAACCTGTTGAACGGAGAAACCTGTTTTTAGTCTAAGCTATCAACATCTATCAGTCCATCTTTTCTGATTTCGTAGTAACGGTCACAAACTTCTCTTAAGAAAAGTCGGTCGTGAGAAACAGCCAAGATAGCTCCTGGGAATTGGGCAAAGAGTTGGCGGAGTTCTGGTTGAGAGGTGGGAGAGATATTTCGGCTAGGCTCGTCCAACAAGAGGACTTGAGGTTGCGCTAAGACAAGGTTTAAAAGTAGTAGCTTAGCACGTTGACCACCGGAGAGCTGGGCGATGGGGTGTCTGGCTTCCTCTCGTGTGAAATTCAGTAGTGCCAAATGGCTGAGAATGCGGGTCTCCTGACTCAGCTCACCGCTCGGATTGAGGAAGTGTAGAGGCGTCTGACTGACATCCAGCAAACTGTCGTAGTCCTGTGGCATGTAAGCGATTTTGAGATCGGGTTTTCTTTTGAGTTGGTTAAAAATGGTTTTTAACAAGGTTGACTTGCCAATACCATTGCGACCAATTATTCCAATTTTGTCCTGTCCTTTTACAGTTAGGGAAATCCCTTGGGAGAGGTTTTTATCGTCAATCGTAAGCTCAAAATTTTCCAAGCGTACAACGGTTTTGGAGGCTGGCAGAGGGGCAATCCCATCAAAGTGTAGGTTGATGGCTTCTTCTTTAATCGGTATTTCTGTCAGTTCTTGGGCTTCTCGTTGATAGCGTTTCTCATGGGAGAGAATATTTTTCATTTTCTTAGCTAAGAGACGGCCTAGAAAATCGTTTTTAGTCGTTCGCAGCTGGTGTTCCAGAATTTGCTTTTGCCTACGATTTTCGGCCAAGCTAGCCTCATGTTCAGTCCGCTCTTTCTTGGCCCGTTTCATATCACGGTGGTAACTCTGGTCACGCTGATCTTTGTAGTTTTCATAATCCAGATTTTGAACCTGGCTTCTGGCTTCAGCTCTCTTTTTTATCCGCTCCAAATGGATCAGTTTGTTGGCGGTCTGGGAGAGAAGAGCTTCATCGTGGGAGACAAAGATAATGGTCTGATTGCTTTCTTGGATAAAAGTTTCCAGCCAGAGAAGGGTTTGTAAATCCAGATCATTGGACGGTTCATCTAGGAAAATAACCTCAGCTTCGCTGGCTAATTTCTTAATCAATTGCACTTTCAACATTTCCCCACCAGAAAGGCTACCTAGGAGTTGGTCAGTCGCGAAACGGTCGCTGTCAAAGTCAAGTTCAGCGGCAAAGCGGTAGAGTTTGGTATAATCAAGAAAGGTCTCGTTATCGCCGAAAATATAGGCATTGAGTGTCAGCTGACGTTCAGATTTAGGCAGGCTTTGGGGCAGGTAGGCGAAACTAGAGAAGTGGCGACTTACGGTACCAGAGCAACTAGCGTAGCTGTTGATGTCCTCTGGAGTCATGAAAGCCTTGAGCAAGGTCGTCTTACCGTTGCCTTCCTCGCCAATCAGGGCAACCTTGTCGCCACGGTTAATGGTCACGGTCAAGTCTTTAACCAGATCTTTAAGATCTTTGAGATGAGTGATGGTCAAATCTTGGGTTTGGATAATTGTTTGGGTCATAGCGTTCTCCTTTGAAACGATAAAAAGGCCTTTACTGAATAGCAAAGACCTAGAATCCTCCGAAATACACTAAAACAACCCTAAAAGAGCATGATTTAATCTCAGAAAAATAGAAGCACACACCAAAAATCTTTTCTATCCAGTATAACTGCTAAAAAAGATTAATTGCGCATGTCTCCTGTACCTCCGATTGATTTATCCCTAGTGTAGCACAATAGGTTGCCCTTTGTCAAATGCTTTTTTCTTAAGTTGTTATGTCAAGGGCAGGGAGAAAATTGTTTTAGAAACCTTACATATTTATAGGTAATCTTCAAAGGTTAGTGCTAGGGTAAAGTTATGGTTGTCTGTCTCGGTTTCATTCTAGAATTGATTGTGACAGGTGTTTGGCGATGCCACTGGGGAAACCATGACCGCCTAGCTTAGGGCACATTGTCTCAACGTTCAGTCTGACGATTTTTGCCTTTATGAATCGTTATTATGGTGAACGGTGTTTTGAGCTTCTATTTGGGCAAAAAGAAAAAATCTTATCCAGAGGTCGAGGGATGTCGGATAAGATGCGTAGTATCGCCTTTTTTATTTTTTTGATATAATGGTTGACAGCGAAGAAAGGAAATCCATGCTAACGTTTTTTGAAAAATACCTATCACAATTTGATTTTGACGCTTTATTGATGGAAGCCTTCTCTAAAATCATTTCCCTGATCTTATTGATGCTTGTTTTTTACATCTTGAAGAAAGTCCTTCATGTGACTGTTCAGAAAATCATCAAGCCCTCTGTCAAATGGACGAATAATGATGCCAATCGTCAGCGGACCTTGACCCGTCTGATTGAAAACACACTTAATTATGTCCTGTATTTCTTTCTCTTTTATTGGGTCTTGAGTATTATTGGGCTGCCGGTATCTAGCCTATTGGCAGGAGCTGGGATTGCTGGGGTGGCTATAGGACTTGGAGCGCAAGGCTTTTTATCTGATCTGGTCAATGGCTTCTTTATCATGTTGGAGCATCAGTTAGATGTCGGAGATTTTGTCACCTTGACCAATGGCTCCATTAAGTTGTCGGGTAAGGTGTATAGTGTGGGGATCCGAACGACTCAGGTTCGAGATTCTGATGGAACGCTGCACTTTATTCCCAATCGCAATATCCTTGTTGTCAGTAACCAATCCCGTGGCGACATGCGTGTCCAAGTGGATTTGCCGCTGCCAGTAAATGTTGATTTGGAAAAAGTATACAGTATTTTGGAGAAAGTAAATGCTGAATTGGTGCCTGATTTCCCTGCTATCACCCAAGCACCAACTATTTTAGGACCACAGCCCTCTGTGACTGGTCAGATGGTATTGCGCATTCATCTCTTTGTGGAAAATGGTCAGCAGTCTGCTACTTATCAAGCTGTGTATATCCGCTACCAAGAAGCTCTGAAAGAAGCAGGAATCGAGTTTGTTGCCCAACCCTATACTTGGAAATAAGAGCTACGAGCTCTTTTTTGAATCTGTATTCACAGAATAGAAGCGATATTGTTGACACGGAGAGAAAGTAATTTCCTGTCTGTGATATGTACCAAAAACTCAGATACAAATGCTAACCAGAGGGCTGCACAGGGACTAGAGGGCATACTTAATGGTTAGGATAAAGGTCCATGAAAGGGCTTCGCTCACCGTTTTTCTAGTTAAATCTGGTGGTCATTTTTGATCAGTAGAGCAGTAGTTTTACTGATCCGAACTATTGTGAATTGTTTTTTACAATCAAAAATAAAGGACTGAACGTGAGCCAGTCCCGATTTTTATCTCATAAAGATTTAAACCACGCCTTGGATGATCATGGCGTCAGCAACTTTTTCAAAGGCTGCGATATTAGCACCTGCTAGATAGTCGCGTCCTAGGTCGTAGGTTTCAGCGGTTTCTTTTGCTGTTGCAAAGATATTCGCCATAATGTCTTTGAGGCGATTGTCAACTTCTTCGCTGGTCCAGGACAAACGTTGGCTGTTTTGGCTCATTTCAAGAGCGGATACAGCAACTCCGCCAGCATTGGCAGCCTTAGCTGGGCCATAAAGGATACCGTTATCTCGATAAATTGTAATAGCAGAAAGGTCAGAAGGCATATTAGCTCCCTCAGCAACTGCGTAAACACCATTTTTAATGAGACGCTCGGCCTTTTCACTGTCAATTTCATTTTGTGTGGCGCATGGGAGGGCAATATCCGCAGCACCCTCATAGTTCCAAACAGAGCCTTCAAAGTATTGAGCGGTTGATTTTTCAGCAGCGTATTCAGTCAAGCGAGCACGGCGTTTTTCTTTGATGTCAACAAGGAGGTCAAAGTCAATACCTGTCTCATCAATGACGTAACCATTAGAATCGGAAACAGAGATGACCTTGGCGCCCAATTCCTGTGCTTTTTGGACAGCGAATTGAGCTACATTCCCAGAACCTGAAATCAAGACAGTCTGGTTATTGAAGGACTTACCGTTAGCCTTGAGCATTTCATCTGTGAAGTAGACGAGACCGTAGCCTGTTGCTTCTGGACGGATCAGAGAGCCACCAAAGGCGAGAGGTTTACCAGTTAAGACGCCAGCGTCAAATTGGCGGAGACGCTTGTATTGACCAAACATATAACCAATCTCACGTCCGCCAACACCGATGTCACCGGCAGGAACGTCAAGTGAAGGGCCGATGTGCTTGTGCAGCTCGGTCATAAAACTTTGGACGAAGTTCATAACTTCACGGTCCGTCTTGCCTTTAGGATCAAAGTCCGACCCGCCTTTACCACCGCCGATTGGTAGACCAGTCAAGACGTTTTTGTAGATTTGTTCAAATCCGAGGAATTTAAGAATGGACTGGTTTACAGTTGGGTGAAAGCGAAGACCGCCCTTATACGGACCAACTGCTGAGTTAAATTGAACACGATAGCCACGATTGACCTGCACTTTGCCGTTTTTATCGGTCCAAGGCACGCGAAAACTGATGACGCGTTCAGGCTCAACGATGCGCTCTAAAATATTCTCTTCAATATACTCAGGATGTTTTTCAATGACAGGTTCAAGAGTGTCAAAGAGCTCTTCAACAGCTTGAAGAAATTCGGTTTCGTGTGGGTTGCGTGCCTTTACAGTGGCAAAGGCTTGTTCAATATATGCTTTAGCAGTTGTCATGGTGTCTCCTTAATTAATCTGATGGTAAATTATATCACACGAAAGAGCATCTGTCAATAAATGTTTGAAATTTTCAGAAAACTGCGAAATCCGAATGTTTTTATCTATGTATAGAGTTTCTAAGATAAAAAGCAGTTTATTTTGCTATACTATTAAAAAATAAAAGCAACGATGGAGGCAATATGGTTTCAACAGCATCACAGATAGGACCGTTTCATTTTGATAATGTGTTGATGAACGCAGCGGGTGTTTACTGCATGACCCGTGAGGAACTAGAAGCGGTTAGGCATTCTGCAGCGGGGACCTTTGTCACAAAGACTGCAACTTTAGAAGCACGGGCAGGCAATCCTGAACCGCGTTATCAAGAGGTACCACTTGGCTCTATCAACTCCATGGGGCTTCCCAACCAAGGGTTGGATTACTATTTGGAATATCTCCTAGAGTTACAAGAGACTGTGCCTGAAAAGACGTATTTCCTATCTTTGGTGGGGCTGTCTCCTGATGAGACTCATACGATTCTCAAGAAAGTGCAGGCATCTAGCTATAATGGCCTTGTTGAGCTTAACTTATCCTGTCCTAATGTACCTGGCAAACCTCAGATTGCCTATGATTTTGAGACGACAGAGCATCTCTTGACAGAAGTCTTCTCTTATTTTACAAAGCCGCTTGGTGTGAAGTTGCCTCCGTACTTTGACATCGTGCATTTTGATCAGGCAGCGGCTGTTTTTAATCAATTTCCGTTGACCTTTGTCAATTGTGTCAATTCTATTGGAAATGGGCTATATCTTGAGGAGGAGACTGTCTCAATCAAGCCTAAGCAAGGTTTTGGAGGTCTCGGTGGTCAATATATCAAACCAACTGCCTTAGCTAATGTTCATGCCTTTTACCAGCGCCTTAAGCCTGAAATTCAGATTATCGGAACTGGTGGTGTCTTGACTGGACGCGATGCCTTTGAACACATTCTTTGTGGTGCCAGCATGGTTCAAATTGGGACCCAATTGCAGAAAGAAGGCGTTGGCATTTTTGAGCGCGTGACGGCTGAGTTGCAGGCCATCATGGCTGAGAAAGGTTATCAAACTATTGAAGATTTCCGCGGGAAGTTGAAATATATCGATTAATCTGCAGGGTGGTTCATTTTGCAGATGGTTGATGTGATAGCTTCGTTACAATACGGCTGAGCCTAGCCTTTGCACAATTGAGTGGGCTGTAATAGTTGATACAATCGCGGATTAGGGCTCACTCGGCAGTAGTTCATTGGCGTTAAAGCACCTAATGACCTGTGCAGGGATAAGACGGAGTTGGTATCGTCAACAAGCCTTGCTTTAAAACCTCAGCGTCTCGTTCTATAATATCAAGATTTGTAATAGAACTTACCACAGCTAAGCGTTTAAACGGTTCAGGGAAACACCACGAGTAGAAACATCTTAACAAACAAGTCACAAATTGTTTGGGAAGACTGAGTTAAAGGTACATATTTTTCTAAAATCATTTTAGTTATTTGCAAAAAAATTTTAAAAAAATATGTAAAATCGTTGACTTTTGAAAACGTTTACGCTATAATAAAACCATAAAGAAGAATATCTCAATTCAAAGTACACGAGTGAGGTTATTCTGGCCTAGGCAAATGTAAAATTTTCGAGAACAGCTAGGACTTTGGTGGCGACGGTTGCCATAACTCTAACGGTTCTTTCGCACAACGTATTTATTGGAGGTATGCAAATGCTCAAGATGAATATGAGTCGGTACAAAAACGGCGACAACTAGAGTTTAAAAAATAAGTTTTCTTATGGAGTAACTCAGGTTATCGCAACGTTGAAAAAATCTAGATTTGTTAAAGGAATGCGCAAGCATTTTACCAAAAGGAGCAGACGACAGGGTCTGTCATGGAGGTAACAAGATTAATCAAGAAAAAAGTTATAGCCAATAGCGTGTAGCATCTACCATAGCGTGTCATTCTAGGAAGAATAGCGAAAGATAATTGTGAGATTGTAGATAAGCTACCATGAAAGAGTGTTTAATCTAGAAAAAACCTTAGGTGAAAGATAAGGTTTGAAGTATAGTTAAGTTATCGTTCGTCGATTCGGCTTATAAGAAAAATTAAATATGCAGGAGGGGTCAGGGCAAGAGCTCTGGCCTCTTAGATTTTTTCATCACAAGGAATGCGTCTGGCACTGCCATTTTTTATTATTGCTAGCAGGGACATGATCGTTTGAAAACTTGCAGTGTCTAGGGCAGAACTGCAATTGTAATGCCATCTTTGCACAATTTTTTTAAAAAAGTTTTTAAAACCGCTTGCATTATTTTTAAAATGTGATAGAATAAGTTCATGGATTGTTACTGGTTATGCAGGCAAAACCTAAGTAAATGTGAAATAATACTCTGCTTTTTGAGGGTTCTCAAAAGGTGTGTTGTTTGACGTTTATTTAGGTTTTTCTTTTGTTTCTTAGACATGGTACCACTAAGAAGCCAGTATCACTCAGACTCTTTGAAAATTCAAGGGATACACGGTCGATGTACGTCGGGTTTCTTTGGTTTTTATGGAGTCACCATCAAAAAAATATTTAAGGGGAGTATCTCATGGCTAAATACACTGAATTAGCAGAAGATATTGTTGCTCACGTCGGGGGCAAAGAAAACATTAAAGACTTGAAACATTGTATCACTCGTTTGCGTTTCACATTGAAAGATGAAAACCTTGCAGACACAGAATACTTGAAAAATCATGACGGTGTCGTTACTGTTGTAAAAGCCGGTGGTCAGTACCAAGTTGTTATTGGAAATCACGTACCAGAAGTTTATGCTGAAGTGACTCAAGTTGCTGGCTTAGCTGGAGGTGGTAGCCTTGATATTGATGAAGGTGATGTAGCGCAGGGAAATCTTTTTGATAAGTTTGTTGCTCTTATTTCAGGTATTTTCCAGCCTTTCCTTGGGCCATTAGCAGCTGCAGGGATTGTTAAAGGTATTGTAGCTATCTTGGCTGCAACTTTGGGCTGGAATTCAACCAACAGTGCACTATATGCTATCTTAGAAGCTGCAGGTGATGGTTTCTTCCAATTCTTGCCACTTTTGATTGCCTTGACTTCTGCTCGTAAATTCCGCATGAACGAGTTTACAGCCCTTGCGATTGGTGCAGCTTTGGTTTATCCAACATTGCCTGGAACAGTTACAGCCCTTAAGGAAGCTGGTCTTGATAATGTTTTGGGCATTCCGTTTGCTCTTCCGGCATCAGGAAGTTACCTGCAAACTGTTATGCCAGTTATCTTGGCTGTTTGGGTGGCTTCGCATATTGAGAGATATTTCCGCAAGATTACTCCAGATGTTGTGAAACTCTTTGTAGTTCCATTCTTTACGATTCTTCTGACTGTTCCACTGACTTTCTTGGTTGTAGGTCCGGTGGCCAATATTGCTTCTGATATGCTTTCAGCTGCCTTTACAGCTGTCATGAACTTTAGCCCTCTTCTTTATGGACTTTTGCTCGGTGGTTTATGGCAAGTGATGGTTATGTTCGGTCTTCACTGGGCACTCGTGCCACTTGCAATCTTGCAATTCTCACAAAATGGTTGGACAGATATTTTGCTTGCGGCATCTCTTCCAAACTTCACACAGACAGGTGTCTTGGCAGCGATTATGCTTAAGACTAAGGAACAAAAGGTGAAGTCAATTTCCGCTCCAGCTTTGATTTCTTCTATCTTTGGTGTGACTGAACCAGCAATCTACGGTGTAACTCTTCCGATGAAAACACCATTTTATATTTCATGTGCTGTTTCAGCTTTGGTTGGTGCTGGTCTATCTTTCTTTGATGTCAAGGGATATGCCTTCGGTGCACTTGGAATTTTCCAATACCCAGGTTATGTTGGTCCTGACACTGGACTTATGCCTATGTGGATTATGGTTGGCTTCACGGTTGTTGCTATTGTGGCATCATTTGCGATCCAAATGCTTGTTCCAGTTCCGACATTGTTTGGCGGTGCACCAGTGGAGGCTTCTGAAAAAAAGCCTAGTGCTGAAGCGGTAGCTTCTGTAGCTGCTGTGGAAGCGACTGATACCGTTTCAGAGACTTCTTCTGTTTTGGCTAGCCCATTGACAGGTGAAGTCGTAGCCCTTGCAGATGTGAAAGACCCAGTCTTCTCATCAGGTGCTATGGGACAAGGTATTGCCATCGAGCCAAGTGTTGGTGAAGTGGTTGCACCAGCAAATGCGACGGTAAGTCTTCTATTCCCAACAAATCATGCTATTGGTTTGCAACTTGATAACGGTGCGGAGCTTTTGATTCACATCGGTATGGATACGGTTGAATTGGACGGCAAAGGCTTCACAGCTCATGTGAAACAAGGTGACCGTGTCACTCTTGGACAACCTTTGGTATCCTTTGATATTTCAACGATCCAAGAAGCAGGTTTTCCTGTAACAACACCGATCATCGTTACGAATACAGCGGACTTTGCTAGTGTCACAGCAACTGCAACAGGTGCTGTAACAGCTGGTCAAGACTTGCTGGAAATTCTCAAATAGCAATTCTATAAAGGCATGCTGATAAGTGTGCCTTTATGAATGACATAAAATGTAAGCGATTACTAATCTGTGGAGGTTATGATGAAAGTAAAATGGAAATATTTGTTAATAGCAACTGCAGTTTTAGCTTTGGTAGCCTGTTCGACCCGAGGAAAAAGAGAGACAGCGAGTGGAGCGACTATCTCTGATGCTAAGATTGAAGTGTCGGGCTATGAGTGGGGACCATCCGTTTCTGGGGTTATTGTGGAATTATCCGAGAACGTTTCTGCTCTCTCTCCTGATGGGCTGACAGTTTTGACCGCGGGTGTTAAACGCACAGTCAAAGATGCCTATTTATCAGACGAAAAAGGCCAAAAAGTTGATGGTCCAAGCCAATTTGCCAAGCTAGACCTAGACGTTACCTATACCTTTGGTGGCAAGGACAATACTTCACCGTTCTTCTTTAACCTGAAAACCATGATGAATGAATGGGCGGCTGAATACCCTGTTCAAATCAAAGGCTTAGCTATCGGTAATAAGAGTCTTGACTTTGAGACAGATGCTATCAAAAAGCGTGTCATGAATGACACAGCTGCTTTCAATGTGCGCGGTGAGCACAAAGGAACTTATGCCAATCCATTGGCAGGAACGACTGAAGAGCTGGCTCTTCAATATGCGGCTTATGAGCCAGAAAAGCTGAGAAAATCAGATGCTAAAAGCCCACTGATCATATGGCTCCATGGCCAAGGCGAGGGTGGCACTGATATTGACATCACCCTCTTGGGCAATGAGGTGACGGCTTTGACACGTGAAAATATTCAACAGTATTACACAGCTACGGGCGATACATCTGAAAAAGGGGCTTACGTTCTAGCGGTACAGACACCAACTTACTGGATGGATGAAGGAGACGGCAGCAATGGTGGCGGTGCTGGTAAATCTCGCTATACAGAAGTCTTGATGGATACCATCGAAGCTTATGTGGCTAGCAATCCAGATATTGACAGGAATCGTATCTATCTCGGTGGCTGTTCAAATGGTGGCTACATGACGATGAACATGGTTGTAGAGTATCCGGGTTACTTTGCTGCAGCTTATCCGCTTGCAGAGGCTTATTCTTTTTATGATTATCAGCGTAATGCTGACGGTACCTATGCCAAAGAAGAGAGCAGTGATGGAACAACTTCTAGCTTCATTCCGACTGGTCAAACCTTTATCACAGAGGATAAGATTGAAAAGCTGAAAAATTTGCCACTGTGGTTTGTGATGTCGGCTGATGACCAAGTTGTTTTGCCAGAACGGTATGTTTTGCCAACTTATCAAGCTTTGGTACAAGCAGGGGCAAAAAATGCTTGGTTATCCTATTACGAAACGGTTCAGGGTCAGGACATCCCTGAGAATCAATATTTGGGGCACTGGTCATGGTTATATTTCTTTAACGATCAGGTGACAGGTGTGCAGGATGTGGAGCAGGTGAAATCCGCCAGTGATCTGGCATCAGTCTACACGCCAAGTAACGCTGATCATGGTGGTACCTCTAAAGCCAGCCATGCCACGATCTTTGAATGGATGAATGCTCAGAGCAAATAGGAGATGAATATGAAGGCACTACACTATCTACTAGGCCTTATCGGCCTATCAGTCTTGGTTGCCTGCGGGCAAGAAAGCACAAAACCAGCTAAAACCACCTTTAATCAGGAAGTAACTCAGACTATTGAAGCTGGTAAGGTCAGGGGACAAAAAGATAACGAAAATAAAGCTATTGAATGGCTAGGAATTCCGTATGCGCAGGTCACTGAGCGCTGGACAGCACCAAAAGCGATTGATCAGTGGTCAGAGACTTTTGATGCGACGACCTACGGTGAGTCAGCGCTTCAGTTGTCAAATGGTGAGGTCAAGGGAGTTGAAAATGCCCTCAACCTTGATGTCATACGTCCTGACACAGACGCGACAGACTTGCCTGTCATGGTCTTTGTCCACGGCGGCAACAATCAAACTGGAACGGCTCAAGAAATCAAAGGAAACACCTTTGTCAATGCCCTCAATGCGGTCTATGTATCGGTTAATTACCGTTTAGGAGCTCTTGGCTTTAATCCGCTTCCTGCTCTGAAAACGGGCAGTGATGCGGAAAATTCTGGCAACTACACTCTGTTAGACTTGGCAGCTGCCTTAGATTGGGTTAAAGCTAACATTAAATCTTTTGGTGGTGATGCGAATAATGTGACACTGGTCGGTTTTTCTGCTGGTGGTCGTGATGTTATGGCAACCTTGATTTCACCGATTTTCAAGGATAAGTATGCCAAGGCAATCTCTTTCAGTGGTGGAATGACCTTGGCAGATGAAAAAGAGAGCCAGAAGATCTTTGCCAAAGCCTTTGCCTCACTGGTGGTGGAAGACAAGGTCAAGGCTAACGAGAAAGAAGCTATCAACTGGCTCTTGTCTGACGATGCAGCAGTCGCTGACTATTTACATGGTCTTAAAGCAGAGCGCTTAGCCCCTCTCATGGGCAGTGCTGGCATCCGCATGTCTGTCTTTCCGCATCTCTATAAGGATGGGCATGTTTTGCCTAAAACTGGTTTTGACGGTGCGACCTTTAACGATGTGCCCCTGCTCCTCGTGACTGGTACCAGCGAATTTTCGCTCTTTACCGCCTTTGACACCTATTTTATGGAAGATTACATGGCTGGCAAGTTGGCTGAAAATGAAAGTAAGATGTCAGAGTTTCTTTATGCTCGAAATTACGGTGGAGACTTTTACCGTCTGTCAAATGGTGTGGAAAGTGCCCGTATGCTAGATGGTCAGTACACTTCTGAAATTTATATCGGTCAGATTGCTTATGGGGAAAACGCTGATGTGACACCGACGCTTGCACGAGGACTATCTGCTTTCCACGGCGTTTTTGAACCCCTACTTCAGACACCCTCTAATTATGCTACTTTGATTGGCGAGGATTTCTATAACGATGGGCAAGTAGCATTGGCTACAGCTTTCAAAGGCTATTTAAAATCGTTTATCGCAACTGGCAAACCAGGCGATGACTGGTCTGCATGGATAGCTGATAAGCAAGAGGTTCTCAGGCTTGATGCTGACAAGTCGTCAGCTAAGATTAAGATGTCCACAGATAAGGAAACAGCCAAAGGCGTTATTGCTAAGATGGAAGCTGATGACAGCTTGACAGCTGAGCAAAAGAAAGTCCTCAACGAACAGGTTCTCAATGGACGCTGGTTCAGCGAACCGTTGGATAATGCAACCTTCAATTATCTAACAAAGTAAAAGATAGAGCTGAGCAAACACTCTAAAACTAGTAAACTGCATGAAGACTTCGGCGAATAACCGTTGATTTCATGCAGTTTTAATTTGACCAAGAGATGAGAGTATAGTGGCACGCCAATATATTTAAGTTTCAGTAAATCAAAACGAATGGCAGTCCTTTCAAGTGTAAAAGGTGTACAGGCCATGGTTTTTGTTTTCTGATTGTTATTGATATTTGGCTGTATCGTTCTTGATATGACAGATTTTACAGTATCTACAGCGTTTTCAAAATTTAGGTGCAAACTGTTTGTAAATCTGATAAAATAGATGTAAGAAAAGATTAGGAGATACTGCTATGTCAGATTTACGCCGTCAAAAGAGGTCACGCAATGAGTCTAAACTCATTTTGTTAGGTTTACTAACCGCTTTTGTTTTAGTTGGTTTTACGTTCTTGTTTCATCAGTGGCAGAAGGACAGTGTTCGTTTTAGAGGGCATTCTGAGACTGAAAAGACCACTTCTGTAACAGAGACTGATGAGAAAAAGACCGCACGTGTTATGGCTCACGGCGACCTTCTCTACCATGACATCATTTACATGTCTGCCCGTCAAGCAGACGGTAGCTATGATTTTACCAATAATTTTGAATACGTGAAACCTTGGTTTGATCAAGCAGACTTGGTCATCGGTGACTTTGAAGGGACGATTTCTGCGGAGCTACCTCTAGCTGGATACCCGCTTTTTAATGCACCAGCTGAGGTTGTAACAGCTATCAAGGCTGCTGGTTATGATGTTATGGATTTAGCCCACAATCATATTTTAGATTCTTACCTGTCGGGGTTAGTCTCGACTGCCCGATCTTTTACGGATGTTGGGATTGATACGGTTGGTGTCTACCCAGAAGGCAATCGCTCTTCTGCACCGCTATTGATCAAAGAAGTCAACGGCATAAAAATAGCCATCTTAGCTTATGCTTATGGCTTTAATGGGATGGAGGGCAATTTGTCAGCTGAAGAGCAGGCTAACTACCTATCTAATCTTGACGAAGCTCAGATGAAAAAAGAACTCGAAGCAGCAGAAACTGCGGCGGATGTGACAATTGTCATGCCCCAAATGGGTGTGGAATACAGCTTGGAGCCGACTCAGGAGCAGGTCGACCTCTACCACAAGATGGTGGAGTGGGGAGCGGATGTCGTTTTTGGCGGTCATCCACATGTAGCAGAGCCTTCTGAGACAGTGGAAAAAGACGGAGAGCAAAAGCTCATCATCTATTCTATGGGGAATTTTATCTCCAATCAACGCATGGAAACCATGGAGGGGGTTACGAATTACCAGTGGACTGAACGTGGGGTCTTGATGGATGTAACCTTTGAGAAAAAGGGAGATAAGACGACGATTAAGACGGCAAAAGCCCATCCTACCTGGGTTAATCGTACTCCAAATGGCGGTTATTCGCCAGAAGGTTACGAACTTTACAATTATCAGACCCTCATCTTAGAAGATTTCATTCAAGGTGGCAAACACCGTGACAAGCTGGATGCTAATACTCAGGCACGGATCGACACCGCTTATACCGAGATGAATGACTTGATGGGACTGCACTGGGAGTAAGAGGGTTTGGCTGGCATATCTAGAGTGTAAAAAATCGAGGTTGAGACTTTGTATCTCAACCCGATTTTTAGTTTTTAGGGTGCATGTGTTTCCTCATCTTATACTTCAAAACTATTGGTATACTGAAGAATTTTGAAGACATTATTTAGTCACTTGATTAGATAGGGTTGGTAACTTCTGGAGCATCTGTTGGTGCTGTCTCTGGAAGTACGATATGGCCTTGTGCTGCTTGATTGAAGTAGTCCACTTGTTTGAGGTTGATGACTACGGTGTCGCATAGCATATCCATCAGATGTTGACGATGGCGAGTAAAGACCAAAGTCACCGCAACGATTGGCAGGAAGTGGAGAATGGTTCGACCTGCTAATTCACGAACAAGCAAGGTTTTGAGGTCGGCTTCCCCAGTTTTAAAGTTAATCACTTTGAGATTAAGCAAGTACTTGCCGACAGTTTGTCCTTTAAAGTAGACCATGGTACCAGTAAAGTAAGCCAGAAGAATGAGAAGCTTAATCAAGGTATACCACCAATGTCCTGTAGCATCAGCAGGTGCTACAAAGTGATGAACCGTCAAATTGAGCAGGATTTTGGTAATCGCGCCAACCAGCAGACTATCTATTAGAAAAGCACCAAATCGAATCCAGAAACCGCCAAAGACCTGTTTAGGCCATTTTTTGAGAGGGAGTTGTTCCATATTAGAAACCTCCTTGCATGCGGTACTCTAGTTTCATGTCATCAAGTGATTCAAGTTTGTCAATCATTTGGTTCAGTTGCGAAGCAGGTGTGTCATCTGAGTTCAGACCGAGCTTTCCTAGGAAACTTGGAAAGAGTTTACCAAATCCCATATCGTTAGAAGTATAGGTAAAGACTTGTGCATCGGCTAAATCATGATCATCACGCAGGGCTTGGAGAGCGTCTTTTTCATAGCCAATCTCGTCAATAAGCCCAACAGCTTTAGCTTGGCTTCCACTGTAAATACGGCCATCTGCTAATTTGCGAACCTCGTCCTCAGACATTCCACGGCCTTCAACGACAACATCAACAAAACGCTGGTAAGATTCATCAATATAAGTTTGGAGAACTTGACGTTCTTCGTCGGTTATGTCACGAGAAGCAGAAAGAATATCTTTCATGGCTCCTGATTTGAAGACTTCCTGTTTGACACCGAGTTTTTCAAAAAGGCCTTTGGTATTATAAGAACTCATGATAACCCCGATAGATCCTGTGGTTGTTTCATTAGCTGCAAAGACTTTTTCGGCCAACATGGAGAGGTAGTAGCCACCGCTTGTTGCAACGCTACCCATGGACGCATAGACAGGAATCTTGGTTTCGGCCTGAATTTCTTTCATGCGGTCATAGACTTCGCGTGTCGCATAGACTCCACCACCTGGAGAGTCAATACTGAGTAGCACTGCCTTGATGGAAGAATCTTTCTTGATTTTGTCAATTGATGCTAAGATACGATCGTGGAAATATTGACCATCTTCAGTACCGATAGTTCCCTTAACGGGAATGACCAGAATTCGACTGAGCGTGCTGCCTTCTTCCACCACCTCTTCGTGTAGGTCAGTGTTTAAGCCAAAAAGTTGGTTGATCGTAGTCGCACTAGTGTTCTCTTCAATCTCACTCTTCTTAGGTGATGAGCTAAAGAGTGATGTTAGCAGAACAAGTCCTGCAATTCCGATTACAATACCTTTTTTCTTATCCATAAAATCTCCTTAGTTATAAGATACAAAGGGCGTCAAAAAATGCGATGGAAAATGGCGGTAAGTCAGTCATCTTTGATGACGTAGACGCACCCCGACCATGACGACTAGGTTTTTCACAGATGAAATCAAAGAAAATCCAGACGTCTACGGTTCTAGTCAGATGAGGCCAATTTAGCATTTTAGCCCGTGTTCAGTTAGTTAAGATATGAGGCCGTGAAAAAATACGATGAAAAATGAGGAAACAGACGACAAGTCACAAGACTTGAGGAAGTTTTCGAATTTTACCGAGCATTTTAGGCCGAATTCAATTAAAAGCTACAAAGTTAGACTTTGCACCGCAACAGTTAACTGTATGACTGTAATATAACATATTTGATGACTAAAGTCAATCGTTTTCAGACAGTTGTTGCATTGTTTACTATTCAACAGGTGACACTGCTGTGTTTGCCTCACTCCTTGTTCGCTGCTTTGAGGCGTTTAGCCTTGCGGTATTGACTTGGTGTTTGCTGATAATATTTGCGGAATTGTCGGTTAAAATTAGAGAGATTGTTAAACCCGACTTCCTCTGCAATTCTTAAAACAGGCTTCACCGAATGTTTGAGCTCTTGTGTGGCCATGTGGAGGCGATGTTGGATGACGAAGTCCATAGCAGAGGTACCAGTTTGACTCTTGAAAAAAGTCATGAAATGGGTCTCACTGTAATTAGCTTGCTCCGCCAGCTCAGCAATCGTCAAGGGTCGGGTGTAGTTGCGCTGGATAAACTCGATGATAGCTCGAATTTTTTCGTTTTTCCGGTAAAAATCATCTGTCATTTTTTGACGGACATAATTGTGCTTGTAGGCGGTGTAAATAAAATGGCTGAGTAAGGATTTGAGTTCTAATTCGTAGAATTCAGGTTTGTCCTTTTCAAGGGAGATGATATTTTCCAGCGTAGCACGCAGATCTTCATAACCTGAATCAGCTGGCTGAATCCTCATGACAAACTTAGAAGAGGCATTTTGCAGAGGTTGCAAAAGGTGGATACCGGCCTGATCCATCTGAGAGGCGCCTAGAAAGTCCAAATGGACCATGATACTATCGGTGACATGCCCTTGGTTAGCAATCGGGTGAATCGAGTGGAGGCCATTAGGTCTGATGAGAATAATATCTTCTGCTTTGCTTTCAAAGCGGTCATAATCGATATGAAAATTAGCCGTTCCTTCGCGGACGAGTATAATCTCCATTTCGGGATGCCAATGAAAGAGGATATCGGGAATGCCGTTTTTGACCTCCGTGTGTTTCATAGTAACAGGCAAGAGTCTGTTTTGGTGTTGAACAGCTTGCTTATAGTCTTGGATCAATTCTTGAACGGCCATGAGAGCTCCTTGCTTGATGGTAGAAATTTTTCTTTAGGAAGAGATGGTTCAACGCTTTTTGATATTTCAGTAGTTGAACGCCTGCTAAAATCCTCGGTAATAGTTACAAATGACTTTGGAGTCAAGCAATTCTAAAATGCTTTGCTTATTCTCCGATAGATTTCTAAACACGCTTTGTATCCTGTATACTATAATAGTATCAGTTTTTAAGAGAATAGGCCAAGAAAAAGGTACGGGATTAGGGTATAATCATAATGATAGTGTATAAGCCTAGGTTTTAGGTTTAATCATTTTTACACTTCACTTTTAACTAACTGAACACGGGCTAAAATGCTCGGTAAAATGCGTGAGTTCCCTTGAGTCTTCGGACTCATTGGTCACTCCCTTATTTTCCAACGCATTTCTATACGCCCTCATATCTTGTATAACTGAATTCGGCCTAAAATCCTCGATAAAATTTGAAAACTTCCTCAAGTCTTGGGACTTGTCGTCTGTTTTCTCATTTTTCATCGGATTTTTTTCACGGCCTCATATCTTAATCAACTGAACACGCCCTAAAAAGCTTGATAAAATTCAAAAATTTCCTAGAGCCTACAGGCTCGTTGTCAATTTTTTCATTTTTCAACGCTTTTCTTAACGGGCTTTGTATCTTAAAATAAGGAGAAAAACATGACTTATACATTTCCAAAAGACTTCCTCTGGGGAGGAGCGACAGCTGCGAACCAATTTGAAGGAGCATATAATATTGATGGTAAAGGACTTTCTGTTCAGGATGTGACACCGCAAGGCGGGATTCCTGCTAAACCAGGAGATCGTAATCCCTTAATCACTGAAGTGCCAACTGAGGACAATCTCAAGCTTGAAGGGATTGATTTTTACCACCGCTACAAGGAAGATATCGCCCTTTTTGCAGAAATGGGCTTCAAGGTTTTTCGACTGTCCATTGCGTGGTCGCGGATTTTCCCGAATGGAGATGAGCTGGAGCCAAATGAGGCTGGTTTAGCTTTTTACGATAAGGTGTTTGATGAGCTGGATAAGTACGGTATTGAGCCTTTGGTGACGCTATCTCACTATGAGACACCGCTTCATCTGACTCGTAAATACAATGGCTGGGCTAGTCGTGACTTGATAGGTTTTTACGAGCGCTATGTCCGTACGGTCTTTACGCGTTACAAGGACAAGGTGAAGTATTGGTTGACTTTCAATGAAGTCAACTCAGTTCTTCATGCGCCATTCATGTCTGGTGGGATTGCAACACCTGTTGAGGAATTGTCTAAGCAGGATCTCTACCAAGCGGTTCACCATGAGTTAGTAGCGTCAGCTTTGGCAACGAAAGTCGCCCATGAAATCAATCCAGACTTCATGGTCGGCTGTATGGTGATTGCTATGCCAGCTTACCCAATGTCAGCTAACCCACTGGATCAATTAGCGGTGCGTGATTTTGAGAACCAAAACTATCTCTTCTCAGATATTCATGCACGCGGGAAATATCCGAACTACATCAAGCGTTTCTTTAAGGAAAATGACATTGAAATTGATTTTGCTGAAGGAGATGCGGAGCTCTTGGCCGAGCATACGGTGGACTTCATTTCCTTCTCGTACTATATGTCTGTCGCTCAGGCGCATAACCCAGAAGCCTATGAAACAGGTAAGGGCAATATCCTAGGCGGCATTTCCAATCCATTCTTAGAAGCATCTGAGTGGGGCTGGCAAATTGACCCTGTTGGTCTGCGTTTAGTCTTGAATGATTTTTACGATCGCTACCAATTGCCACTCTTTATCGTGGAAAATGGTCTAGGTGCTAAGGATGTCTTGGTTGATGGTCCAGATGGCCCAACGGTAGAAGATGATTACCGTATTGACTACCTGCAAAAGCACTTGGTGCAAGTTGGCGAAGCGTTGCAAGACGGTGTCGAATTGCTGGGCTACACAACTTGGGGCTGTATTGACTTGGTATCTGCGTCAACAGCCCAGCTCAGCAAGCGCTACGGTTTTATCTACGTTGATCGTAATGATGATGGGACAGGCACTCTGGCCCGCTATAAGAAAAAATCCTTCAATTGGTATAAGGAAGTCATTGCCACCGATGGTGCAAGTCTTTATAAGTAGGTCAAGTAAATCTAGGGAGTTTTGATGAAAATTGAACACGCTGCGCTTTACGTGCGAGATTTAGAAGCGACCAAAGTCTTCTTTGAGACCTATTTTGGAGCTCAAGCTGGAGACAAATACCACAATCAGAAAACGAGTTTTCAATCCTATTTTCTGACGTTTGATTCTGGTGCGCGTCTTGAAATTATGACGCGGGAAGACTTGGTGGATTTACCAAAAGAGCTGACCCGCGTCGGCTTTGCCCATCTGGCCTTTAGCTTAGGTAGCAAGGAAGCGGTTGATCAGCTGACGGACCGCCTGCTGGCCGATGGTTTCCAGCATATCAGTGGACCGCGTGTCACTGGCGATGGCTACTACGAATCTTGCATTTTAGACGCCGAAGGCAATCAGATTGAATTGACGGTTTAATTGATCTCTCTATGGACAGTTTGTTTTCAGAAGATTTTATCGGCATCATGCTATAGTACCAGTTATTCGTAGAATAGCATGCGAAAAGCAGGAAAAATCATGGTATAATGACAGAAAAGAGATACTTTAGTGGCAGGTATTCCCTGTCTGGTAAGCAAAGTGTCAATTGAACTTGGCCTAAATTCTCAGTGAAAATTTGTAAAGATTTCAGCTTTATTGCTTTCTTGTTTTCATGCGGGATTTTAAAGGGTCGTATATCTTACATAAAGGAGAACATCATGTCAACATTTCCTAAACATTTCCTCTGGGGTGGTGCGATTGCTGCCAACCAAGCAGAAGGAGCTTACAATGAAGATGGTCGCGGTCTGGTTCAGACTGATGTAACAACTGGCGGAACCAAGAATAGCCCGCGTTTTACAACCTATATTGATAAGGACGGTAAACCTGGCAAGTACGCTTCCATGGGGCATATGGGTGGCCATTTGCCAGAAGGAGCTGAGTATGCTGTTTTGGATACAGAATATTATCCAAATCACAAGGCGGTTGATTTCTACCATCGTTATAAGGAGGACATCAAACTTTTTGCTGAGATGGGCTACTCCGTCTTTCGTCTGTCTATTTCTTGGGCACGGATTTTTCCAAATGGAGATGACGCAGAGCCAAATCAAGCTGGTCTTGATTTCTACCGTAGCGTCTTTGAAGAATGCCGCAAATATGGTATTGAGCCCTTAGTATCTATCTGGCATTTCGATACACCTCTGTCCTTAGAAACTCGCTTTGATGGCTGGAACAACCGTAGATTAGTCGATTTTTATGTCCGTTACTGCGAAGTGATTTTCAAAGAATACAAGGACTTGGTTAAATACTGGCTGACCTTCAACGAAATTAACAACACGATCATGTTCTTGGATATGTTCGGTGAACAGCCAGATGAGGCTTATCAGTCAGCCTATCAGCAGTTGCACCATCAGTTTGTCGCGTCAGCTAAGGCTGTTAAATTAGGTCGTGCCATCAATCCAGATTTCATGTTTGGTAATATGATTTGCGGTATTACTTTCTATCCAGGCTCTAGCGATCCAGCAGACATCTTGCTCAACGAGCATGCTTGGCAGCAAAATATCTTCTATTGTGGAGATGTACAGGCCAAAGGTCGCTATGGCTCGTATGCTAAACGCCTCTGGGATGCCCACAATGTCACTATCCAGATGGAAGAAGGAGACTTGGAAGTCTTGGCAGAAGGCATGGTTGACATGTATACCTTCTCTTACTACATGTCAACAGTGATTACGACCCACGAGGTGGACGACAAGGTTTCTGGAAACTTCTCTGTCGGAGCACGCAATCCGTATTTGACCTATTCTGACTGGGGTTGGGCACAGGATCCGACCGGCCTTCAGTACTATCTGGAAAAAATCTATGACCGCTATGAAGTTCCTCTCATGGTTGTAGAAAATGGTCTTGGTGCTTTTGACACTGTTGAAGAAGACGGCTCTATCCATGACGACTACCGTATTGACTACCATCGCGCCCATATCAAGGCGATGGCGGATGCTATTGCAAACGGCGTTGACCTAATTGCCTACACCACTTGGGGCTGTATCGACATCGTCTCTGCTGGTACGGGTGAAATGCGCAAACGCTACGGTTTTATCTATGTGGATATGGACGATGAGGGCAAGGGCACTATGGAACGTACACCAAAAGCTTCCTTCCACTGGTATAAGAAAGTAATTGCCTCAAATGGTGAGGACTTAGATTAGGAATGCAAATGAAAACAGCCTGGTTGGGCTGTTTTTGTGTTTGCTTTCTATCTTACTAGCCAAGGTTATTTTTTGCCATCAACTCCGCCATGGTTTCGGCGCTTTCTTGCATACCACGCGCCACCCACTCATCAATCCAGCCAAAAGTGCCGTAGCTGCTATACTTCTTTAGATTTTAGATAGTATATGATATACTGATTTTATGACATACGAATTAGATTTTAGAAAACGCGTCATTGCTTACGTTCAGGAAGGACATACCAAAAAGGAAACGAGTAAGTTATTTGGAATTAGTCCCAATACCCTCTATCTCTGGGAAAAACAACTCAGAGAGTTGAATAGCTTAGAATGTCAGCCCCGTAAGCGTAAACCATTCAAAATACCGCTGGAAAAGTTGGAACAATTTGTTCA
>NZ_KB904541.1:30764-80310 GCF_000380085.1 Streptococcus merionis DSM 19192 | reverse complement strand
GTTACCCTACCAACTAGCTAATACAACGCAGGTCCATCTGGTAGTGAAGCAGTTGCTTCTTTTAAGCTCCTAACATGTGTTAGACCCTCTTATGCGGTATTAGCTATCGTTTCCAATAGTTATCCCCCGCTACCAGGCAGGTTACCTACGCGTTACTCACCCGTTCGCGACTCTTCCTTCTTGGTGAGTGCAAACACTCGGTAAGAAGGAAGCGTTCCACTTGCATGTATTAGGCACGCCGCCAGCGTTCGTCCTGAGCCAGGATCAAACTCTCATTTAAATTTGTTTGTCCGGCCAAGCTCTCTGGCTTTTCCGTTTATTGTTTTTTTGACGGATTTAATTGCTTAAATCCACCCTGCACGTTTGGTTCGTCTTATTTAGTTCTCAATGGTCTTATGCGTCCCGCTCTCGAGACAACTATCTTAGTATATCACCTACTTTTTTTCTTGTCAACACTTTTTGCTTATCTTTTTTTATTTTTTTCCAATTGGTTAAATCTGAAAGGCCTAAAATGAAGTTAGACACCTGAAACAAACGTCGCAGAGAGATATCAATGTAATCGACCAAAACAACAATTAGAAAGACTCTGAGATGCAAAACTATTATACACCAAAAAGGAAAACAGTTAACACTAGCTGACCGTAGAAAGATTGAACGTTGGCGTCAAGAAGGACAGTCCAATCGTGAGATCCCAGGAGATTAGAGAAAGTTAGTCTAGGAAAAAGTGCTAAAGAAGATTCAAAAAGGCCTATTCAGCCGACAGAGCACAGATGACCTATGAAGAAAGCCGAAAGCGCTCCATTAAACAGCCCTCCCTAACTAAGGAATTTAAGGAAAAGATTGTTCACTATATTAAGCAGAAATACCCGCCTGAAATGATGATCAAGTCTGGTAAGGTAAAAGCCACTATCTATTACTGGATTCATCACAGGGTCATCTAGGAATTGGGAAAGAGGCACTGCTTTATCCTGGAAAAGCGAAAGCTAAGAAGAAACAATCTAGTCCTAACCTTAAGCTAACTGGAAAGTCTATTGAGGAGCGGCCAGAGAGTATCAATAAGCGTGAGAAGGTAGGGGATTTTGAGATTGACACGCTTATTCAAACACGAGCTAAAAACGAGTGTTTACTGACCCTAACCGACAGAAAAAGCCGTTATCAAATCATTCGGCTAATTCCTGATAAGTCTGCCTCTTCCGTCAATCAAGCCTTGAGAACCATTCTACGAGAGTATCAGATCCACTCTATCACGGCTGACAACGGGACGGAGTTCGGTCGGTTATCTGATGTTTTTGATCCTGAGCACATTTACTATGCCCACCCTTATGCTTCTTGGGAGAGAGGAACCAATGAGAATCATAACAGACTGATTCGACGTTGGCTGCCCAAGGGAAGCAAGAATGCGACCCAAAAACAGGTCGCATTCATTGAAAATTGGATAAATAACTATCCTAAGAAAGTATTGGATTACAAAGCTCTCAGAGAAATGTTACACGCTGGCTAAGTTGGACTTGAATTTTGGCTTCGTAACTTCCCTAAAGGTAAAGAGTATAAAAAGCCTTGCCAACTCGCAAAGCTTTTTATCTTTATTAACATTAACGACGAAGTCCGAGTGAGTTAATCAGTTCACGGTAACGGTTAACGTCTGTCTTACGCAAGTATGCCAAGAGGTTACGACGGCGACCGATTTTCTTCATCAAACCGCGGTAAGTAGCGTGGTCTTTTTTGTGTTGTTTAATATGGTCGTTAAGGTGGTTGATCTCCCAAGTAAGGACAGCAACTTGAACCTCTACTGAACCTGTGTCACCTTCGTGACGTGCATATTGTGCAATGATTTCATTTTTTTTCTCTTTTGAGATTGCCATGAGTTTGTTCTCCTTTTTGTTTACTACTTTATCCGAGTGATAGGTTGGCAGCCTATAACCAAGAAAAAGTTCTGCCGCTCAAGACGACACCTAGTATTCTAGCAATATTTGCCTTTTTTGTCAAATGCTTCTGCTCTGAATTCTTCTTGACCTCTCCTCATCTTTCCCTTACAATAAAATAAAGATCAGAAAGCAGGTGATTTGATGGAACAATGGAAACGTATTAAGGAAATGGGTGAGCATTACAATGTCAGTCTTGCGCAGTTAGATGAAATGAAAGCACAACTTCATCTCTTGAAGGCTAGCAAGAATAGCTACAATACCTTATTGGACTATTATGATCAGGACTGGATGGCGGACTACGATGCTTCGAATCTCCCAAACTTCCCAGCCGAAGCAAATCATGCTATTCTTAGCGAGGATTCCATTTACAATTTGATTGGGGATTATCGGTCCTTAGCAATTGAGATGATAGAAGCTGGGCTCAGCTATTTGAAGTAGGGAAATAAAAGAGCATTTCTTCCTCATCTGTAAAGCATATCATCGCTAAAGATTACGTCTAAAAACAGCTCCCTCTTAGTTGGTCAGACCATCACTGTATCTGCTTCAGCAAACGAGGATACGCTTATTTTCCTGTTGCAAAATTGGTAAATTGAAAAGCATGAATGCTAGTTACTCCAAAAGCAAACATTAACAAAGATGGCATTCGTCCGCTTCTGGTTTCAACAGTTTATCTCTAAACGTTTTTTCAGAGGTCTCGTAAAGGTCCTCTTTTTGCTATAAAATCCATTAAGCAAAATTATTTTTATCCTCTTCTCTCCTTTGACTTTAGCAGCAAAACACCTCCTAATAGGATGCCTAGAATAGCATAAATACCAAAAGCTCCGCTTGAATGCTGGTTGAGTTTTTCCAAGATGGGCGGAACCAAAGACGATGTCGCACCACCCAAATTGCAACCTACCAGAACAACTGTCATGACTGTATTTAATAGGTGCTTGGGCGTCTTTTCAGAGGCCTTGTTGAAGACGACAGTCAGGATAATACTGTAGAAGAAGCCTGAAATCACTGCACTAAGAGATAACAAGACAAGGCTGGTAGACAGGCTCGTCAGTAAGATACAGGTCGAAAAAATCAGGACAGATAGTCCCAGCAATCGATCTTTTAACTGTCCAATCAAACTACCAAAGGCGATACCTGCTAAAATCCCCATTAACATCATAGCGCTGAGGATCAAGCTAGCCTGCTGGGCTGTTCCTAGACCAGACACTTGCACAATCGTAGGGATTTTTAGTGTCAGAGCGGAGTTGACATTAATGACAAAAAAGGCGATAAAGGCTAATCCTAGTGCCTGACGCCATTGCTCAGCAGAAAGATTACCTTTGGGTAGCGACGCTTCCGCTACTTTTGACGGCGAATCCTGAGGTACATAGAGTAGATAAAGCACCAAAATAATGAGAGCTAAAGGGTAGATAGCAAAGACTTTATGCCAGCCAAAGGCCAGCAAACCACCAACCAAGGCAGTCAAGCTGGCTGAGCCAAGCACTTCCATAGACCCCCGCCAGCCCATCATTTGTAGGCGCTCCTTGCCAACATAGTGGGTGCTGACGATATTGATGGCGCGCGCGTTAATCATGCCAAGGCCAATACCTAGTAGAATCCGACCTGCAAAAATCACAGGATAAAGCTGAGTCAATAAAGGCAAACCGCCACCAATCGCGACTAAAATGAGACCTAGGCTAATAATCTGCCGTTCCGTCAAAACGCGCATATAAAGTGGATTGAGGAAGAGGCTAGCCATAATCGCAAAGGAAGTTACTGTGATGAGGAATTCAACCTGTTGAGGCTGGTAACCAGTGTGTCCAAAATGGCTAATCATAGCCGGAATAGCTGGTGAGACGGCAAAGGTTGAGACCAACATGAGCGACAGGGAGAGAATACTAATTTTTTCGAGTAGACGTTGCATGGTTTTCCTAACATTTGTTTTTCTAATGCTTTAGATTATACAGGAATTCACCGTAAAACACAAAGGAACCCCAAAAATCTCTATTGCTTAGACCGTTGGTCAGTGATTGAAGTCATCTTTGCACAGGCCTCTTTCATAAAAGTCTTAAAAACACGACCTACTGATGGAACAAAGGCATGAAGAAAAATTGCCCTGCTTTTTCTAAAATGGATGAGCATATTTTGAAACAGCGAAGAGGCTGGGCAAGACAACCATGATGGCTTTGCCCTCACCCTCAAAGCATGTAACCGTTGAAGATTACGTATAAAAAGGCCAATCTCACCTCTCATCGTTTGCGTAAACATCTCAGCGCAGTGGTTGGGAGTAAGACTTGTTAGCCATGCCAACTTAGTCTTACCCCTGCACAGGTCATTAGGTGCTTTAGCGCCAATGAACCACTGCTGATTAGGCTCTAATACATGGATAATCAACTTTTAGAACCTACGAAGGAGGTGAATGAGAAGCCAATCAGCTACTGCGATTAACGTTTACTGTTGGAAAGGGCAAGACGAGGGTCCTTTCGGTTTGAACCAGTGTTACCACCGTAACTTTGCAGGGGTGGGAAAACGAACTCTTTTTTGATTGCTCGAGTTCTTTCCCACTTCCTCTCAAGAAAATTTCCTCTTTCCAGTCATTTATGCTGATTTTCTAGCGAAAGTATGAAGTTAAAAAATACTAACAGACATGTATTTTCAATCTCTTTTCGATGATTGATTTTTTCATGTGTTTGATAGGTGTGAAGACAAGTTCTAAACTTTTCAACCCTTTTTTTTGTGATATAATAAAGTTAAGAATTTTTACAAGACTGGAGAAACTATGACTGTTATTGAAAAACTAACGCGCGCGAGCCATCTGATTGATATGGATGACATTATCCGCGAAGGAAATCCAACCTTGCGCCAAGTGGCTGAGGAGGTGGAACTTCCGCTGACTGATCAGGATATTATCCTAGGCGAAAAGATGATGCAGTTCCTCAAGCATTCTCAGGATCCTGTCATGGCTGAAAAATTGGGCTTACGCGGTGGTGTCGGTATCGCTGCTCCACAGCTGGACATCTCAAAGCGCATCATTGCTTGCTTGGTACCGAACCCAGAAGATGAAGAAGGCAATCCACCAGCGCAAGCTTATTCTCTTGAAGCCATCATGTACAACCCTAAAATCGTTGCCCACTCCATTCAAGAGGCTGCACTAGCAAATGGCGAAGGCTGCCTATCTGTCGATCGTGAGGTCGAAGGTTACGTTGTGCGCAATAGTCGCGTAACGGTAGAGTACATTGATAAAAATGGTGATAAGCAGCGCCTCAAACTCAAAAGCTACAACGCTATCGTTGTTCAGCACGAAATCGACCATATCAATGGGATCATGTTCTACGACCGCATTAACCAAGACAATCCCTTTGCTGTTAAGGAAGGCATGCTGCTTATCGAGTAAGAGACATTAAGACAAACGAACGAGGCTGAGCAAAAAATGCCCAGCCTCGTTTCTTTTTGATAGTTTGAACAGTTTGACGCAAGGGTAAGACTGAGTTGGCATAGCCAACAAATCCTACTCCCAACCTTTCGGGGGTGAGAGCCAAATAATCAATCCAGTGGCTTATTTTAGTCCGAACTTAGAAATAAAAGAGTGAGGCTAGTCGATTTCATTGAAATCACGACTTCTACCTCACTTCTTTTTTGTTTATTTCAAAAGAGATCAGTTTGATTTTAAGGTGACCAGATCTCGTCCAAAGTTCCACTTCAGCATTGAAATCCAAGGTTCCAGCATTTTCTGTGGACCACCTGTTGATGGATGAATAGGGTAATGAGTAAATCTCAATCTTCTTACCTAAACCTTGACCATCACACACAATGAGCTGCTTATTAGTAAAAATGGCCGCTGTCTCGTGTAATTTTAGAATATGAGATAGGGCACTCTGATACAAATGTCCACTGTAATAACGGTCATTCTGCCGTGCAAAATCCCCTCTAAAATCATCTACCGCAACTGGTCGAAACGTAAATGTACAGCATATTGGTCATCAAACCCGATGCGTTCCAGATCACGCTGGAGGCGGTATTCAATGTAGTGCTGAGCAATTTTAAAGAAACCTGCGTCTAGCAGTCGATACTCTACCTGAGACTGGACCATGCTGATGGTTGGGCGTTCTGCCTGTGCCTCGCTCAAGTCCAACACTACTTTCTTAGTCACTTCAGCTAAGTCATGGCGCAACTTTTCATCAAGGACATAAACAGTCTGAGCTGCCTTTAAAATGGCTTGGTAAATCTTATCGGGATCAAAGTCCACAACCTGTCCACTGCGTTTGGTAATCTGCATAGGCACCTCCATCAAAAACGTTTTCTTTTCTTATATTATCTCCGTTTTTCAAGAATTTGTCAACCGTCAAAGACGCATAAGGTCAAGTTTTCACAGCATTTCCATGATTGCTTTGGAAAATAGCTGAGCAGGAAATCACCCTATCACACGAGGTGCGTCTAGTTAGCAAGCATCTCACTACTCCTCATCTTGTCCTGCCGACAGGGTCTTTTTCAAGGCTAGGATTTTTTCCTCAGAAACACTATCATAGGCATTTGGCTGTCCATAGCTGTAATCCACGGTGTGGCCTGAACTGGTCGGGTCTATTTGCCAAGTCTTAAAGCTAGCATGGACTTGGCGAATGCCTGTTTTCTCAACCAGATCGCGCACATTGGTCTCATTGATTCCAGCTCCCATACAGAAATCCATTTGCTGACCATATTTGGTCTGAAGCTGAGCTAAAATTTCCCAGCCTTCTGGGGCTGTCGCTGCCTGACCTGAGGTCAAAATCCTGTCACAGCTAAGTGCGATCAGCTGCTCTGCTATTTCCCAAACATCCGAAGCCACATCAAAGGCGCGGTGAAAGACGAAGTCAGCGCCGTAGCTATGGGCCAGGGCAATCATCTCAGACACAAAGGGTTGATCCAGCTGACCATCGGAGGTCAGAGCGCCAAGGGCGAGGCCGTCCGCACCTGCTTCAAGCAAAAACTTGGCCTCTAGGCGCATAACTTCTTTTTCAGTCTTTGAGTAGCAAAAGCCTGCCCCACGAGGGCGAACCATGCAGATAATGGGTAAATCCACCTGAGCTTTAGCCAGCTTAAGTGTTGCTAAACTCGGGGTCAAACCGCCCAAGTGTAGGGCTTGGTTGAGCTCAATACGATCCGCACCTGCAGCCTGAGCTGCCACGCAATCGCTTAGTGAACCTGCGCAAACTTCGATTATCATAGGCCTAACATCTCATCTGTAAATTCCTCAGCAGACTGCGATAGCTGATAATAAGGTTTATCTTTCAGTTTTAGCAACTTTGCAAATAAGCTAATCGGTAGCTGGTGGATGGCTGAATTATAGGTTTCAACCGTTGTATTGTAGTCTACCCTACTCTGTGCTAATTGATTTTCGGTATCAAAGATAGCGTTCAGTAATTTTTCGATATTTTCATTCATCCGTAATTGTGGCATGCTTTTCAAAAACTGACCAAACTCTTGTGATGTTTCAATTTGTTTACCTTTCAGAGGGTGAGTAGCTTCTTTACGACTAGTCGTGCTCTGGGCTTGCATCACATCAACAATGGCTTCTTTTTCTTTATTCTGATGTTTTTCAACAAGGCGATTTGCTTGATTCAGCAGCTTTTTATTTCGCTCTTCGACAATCTCAATATTGCTCTTGAAGGCATCGACTCTCTGCTCCAAGTGACGCGTTTTGTTGTAGTGAAGCGAGAAAGATAGAATGATCGCTGTCAACACGCCAAATACAAAGGATGCTCCTTGGAAAGGCTCTATAGCTATGTCACTTTCTTCTGGTGTTATAGTAAATGAGAAGATAAGTACCCAGACCAAGGTTGCTAGAATAATAATTCCCAGTAATTTTAAAAGATACATTAATACGCTTTGTTGCTTCATTCTTTTTCCTAACTTACTTATAATATTTAGTTCTTAAAACAGATCGTCAAAGAGACTGAGCTGGTTATCTTCAGGCATGTTGCCCAGAATTCCCATATCATCCATCTTTTCAACTAGGGTTGAAGACACACCACCACGTTTGCGGAGTTCCGTTTTTGAGAGGAATTCTCCCTCGCTGCGCGCTTGAACAATTTGTCTGGCAACGTTGTCTCCGAGACCGTCCATAGCAGAAAATGGTGGAATTAAAGTATCTCCTTCAATTAAAAACTCGGTCGCATCGCTCTTGTAAAGGTCAAGTTTACCGAATTTAAAGCCCCGCTCCAGCATTTCATTGACAATTTCAAGGGTGGTGTAAAGGTCATTTTCTACATTCGACGCCATGTTATTTTTCTTTTTCTCTGCAATCTCAGCAAGTTTAGCCTTGACGCGAGCAAGGCCTCCTGACATGATCGCTAAATCAAAAGCTTTGGCACGAATGGAGAAGTAGGCACAGTAGTAATAGATGGGATGGTGCACCTTGAAATAAGCCACCCTCAGGGCCATCATCACATAGGCCGCCGCATGGGCTTTAGGGAACATGTACTTGATTTTTCCACAAGATTCGATATACCAGTCAGGTACATTGTTGGCTCGCATGGCATCAATGTAGCCATTACGCTCTTCTTCGGAAATCTTAAGCCACATGCCTTTACGCACCCGCTCCATGATATTGAAGGCCATCTTCGGTTCAAGACCAGCGTGCATGAGATAAACCATAATGTCGTCCCGACAGCCGATAACTGTTGATAGGTCGGCAATGCCAGCGCGAATCAAATCCTGAGCATTTCCCAGCCAAACATCGGTACCGTGAGACAAACCTGATAATTGCAAGAGTTCTGCAAAAGTAGTCGGATGAGTCTCTTCAACCATACCCCGAACGAAATTGGTCCCAAATTCTGGAATCCCCAGCATGCCTGTCGGAGTTCCGATTTGCTCAGGAGTCACTCCAAGAATATCGGTTCCTGAAAAAAGAGCCATCACTCCAGGATCATCGGCTGGAATGGTATTGGGATCAATCCCTGAGAGGTCTTGGAGTTTGCGAACCATGGTCGGATCATCATGCCCCAGAACGTCAAGTTTGAGAATATTTTCGTCAATATCGTGGAAGTTAAAGTGAGTCGTTTGCCATTCTGCTGAAGTATCATCAGCAGGGTACTGAATCGGCGTGAAGTCATAGACATCCATATAGTCTGGAATAACGACAATCCCGCCTGGGTGCTGGCCAGTTGTCCGCTTGACCCCAGCAGCACCTGCCGCTAAGCGCTCCACCTCCACATCGCGGTAGAATTTCCCATAGTCTCGCTCATAACCACGAACAAAACCATAGGCTGTCTTATCCGCTACCGTACCAACGGTTCCAGCACGAAAGGCGTAGTCAGCTCCAAAAATATCACGGACATCCAAGTGAGCACTGGGTTGGTCATCACCTGAGAAGTTCAAGTCAATATCAGGAACCTTGTCCCCATCAAAGCCTAGGAAGGTCTCAAAAGGAATGTCCTGCCCATCTTTTTTCAGGCGCGTTCCACATTTCGGACAGTCCTTGTTGGGCATGTCAAAGCCTGAACCATAGGTCCCATCTGTGATAAACTCTGAATACTGGCAATCAGGACAATAATAATGAGGAGACAACGGATTGACCTCGGTAATCCCAATCATGGTAGCCACGAAACTAGAACCAACAGAGCCCCGTGATCCAACCAAGTAACCTCGCTCGTTGGAGCGATGCACCAGCATCTGAGACGCTAGATAGATCACAGCAAAACCATTCCCCAAGATCGAGGACAGCTCTTTTTCAATCCGTAGGTCAACAATGTCTGGCAAAGGATTGCCATAAAGTTCAAAGGCCTTTTCATAAGTCATCTCAGCGACCCGCTCCTCCGCACGCTCAATAAATGGCGTGTAAAGGTCACTCTTGACCACCTGAACAGTTTCAAAACGCTCAGCCATGGCCTGAGTATTGGTCACGACCAGCTCATAGGCCAAATCTTTGCCTAGGAAGGCAAACTCGTCCAACATTTCATTAGTCGTGCGGAAATGCGCCTTGGGCAAAGGAGCTGGTTGGGCATTTTCTCCGTGACCGATATTACGGTTAATCATCGCTCCCTGACCGAGACTGCGCACAATAATCTCGCGATAAATTTCCTGCTCAGGATCCAGATAATGGAGATTTCCTGTTGCAAGAACAGGCATATCCAGCTGCTTGCCGACTTCAATCATGGCCTTGATGATTTCCTGAATCTCGGTCTCGTCCTTAACCTGTTCACGAGCAATCAAGGGCGCATAGATAGCTGGTGGCATGACCTCGATGAAGTCATAGTAACGCGCCACCTTGGTCGCCTCGTCAATCCCTTTAGACATCACCGCATCAAACAGTTCCCCATCTGAGCAGGCTGTCCCTAAAAGCAAACCTTCTCGGTGAGCATCAAGAATCGTCCGCGGAATCCGTGGCACTCCTTCAAAATACTTAGTGTTGGACAGACTGACCAACTTGAACATATTTTTGAGACCAACCTGATTTTGAACATAAATGGTTGTGTGCTTAACCCGAGCTTTCTTGTAAGAATCCGCCGCAATCAGCTGGGTATTGAGCTGGTTAAGGTTGGTCAGATGATGCTTTTCAGCCGCCTCGCGCAAGAAGATAAAGAGTAAGCGCCCTGTAGCTTCCGCATCGTAGTTGGCCATGTGATGGTGCTCCAAGGATACGCCAAAACGCTTGGTCAAAGGCCCTAGACCATGGCGCTTATACTCTGGATAAAGATTACGAGCCAGCTCCAGCGTATCGATAACTGGCTGACTGATTTCGGGCAAGCCATGGCGCTGGTAATTGACATTCATGAAGCCCACATCAAAGCTAGCATTGTGGGCAACCAGAACCGTTCCGTCACAAAAATCATGAAAGGCTTTGAGGACAGTTTCTAGCGGACGAGCGTTCTTGACATGCTCATCAGTAATTCCCGTCAAATCCGTCGTAAAGGCGGACAATGGATGGCCAGGGTTGATAAATTCGTCAAACTCAGCGATGACATTGCCCTTGTACATCTTGGATGCTGCAATCTGAATCAGGTCATTGTAGATCGCTGAAAGCCCTGTCGTCTCCACGTCAAAAACCACATAAGTCGCTTCAGACAGAGTGACATCAGCTTCGTTGTAAGCAATGGGAACACTGTCCTCAACGATATTAGCTTCCATACCATAGATCAGCTTGATACCACGCTTCTTGGCTTGCTTATAGCCGTGTGGGAAGGACTGAACATTGCCGTGATCTGTGATGGCCAGAGCCGTATGCCCCCAATCAGCTGCGCGATCAACCAGATCCTCCACCGTTGGCAAAGCGTCCATAGTTGACATATTGGTATGAGCGTGAAACTCAACTCGCTTCTCCCCGTCAGGCATAAGGTCCTTTCGGCCAGGCTTGGTCACTGCCATGATGTCTTGGACGTTCATGTTAAGATCGTTCGTAAAAGGGTTGAGACTGATATTGCCCCGTACGCGAAGCCAGGCGCCTTTTTTGATCATGTCAAACTTCTGAGCTTCTTCTTCGTTCTTGGCCCATTTTTGCAAGGCAAAAGACGAGGTATAGTCCGTCATTTTAAAATTAATCAAGCAACGACCAGTCCGAGTAACCTTGGTTTCCACCGCAAATACCAGCCCCTCAAAGACTAGACGGTTTTCCTCAGTCGTCACATCCACCATAGGCGTGATATCAGCCTTGTCCAACTTGGCATTGGACTTGCGGATCTTGGCTGCCTCTCCAAAGTCGAAGGCTGGTTTAGTCTCTGGCTGGGCCTGAGGCGCTTGCTTGTCCAAGGAAGCTAGAGCATTGAGCGCTTCTTCATTGGCCGCTTGGACAATCTGGTCATTCTTGGCCACATAGTCCGCCTGCTGGGTCTGGGTCATTTCCTCACAGACATCCAGAGCTACACGAACTGCACCAAACCCAAAACGCTCCATCTGACGCTCTAGATTTGGCAGGTGATTTTTCTGAAAATGGGGATTGCTAATGGTTTCAGGCCCCTTGATCGTCAGGGTTCCCTCTGTCAAACCGACCTCAAGATGCTGAAAGACTGATTTAAAACCGATACTCTGGCATAATTCTTCCGAAAAAGCTTGACGGTAATAGTCTTGCACCAAATCAGAAGCTGTGAGGAGATCCTTGACCTTAATGTCAAAGCTGACACGATTGCCCAATGCTTCAAAGGTGGCCACAAGTCCATGCTTAAGGGCTTGGTAGCTAGCGATCGGCAGAAGCTGGTCAAAGGTAAAGTGAAACTCCCAGTGCTTACTGAGCTTGTGCAACTGGACAGAAGTAATTTCAGCACCCGAAAACGCACTCGATTCTTGCAAATCCAGCGGTAAATTAATCTGAGCCATCAGCAATTTAAAGGTATTTGACATAGCCAACTCCTAAGTGTTTCTACTCGTCGAAAATCAACAACCATGAAGAAAAGTAACCTTGTTAGATTTAAGTTTTCATCATATGAATCGCTCCTCTATTCTACCACAAATAGAGTCTGTTTTCGAGTTGGAGAACACGATAATACCTATTTCATAGGCTAGATTCCGCATTCACATAGGGAACTCGCTCCCGTGCCATCATCCCTGTTAGCGCTTTTATAAAAATATGATATAATAGCCCTAGAAGGGTTTTCGAGGATAAGATTATGACCAAATCGGCGAACATTATTGCCACAATTGAGAAACATATGCTTGCTATGACTGAGGTTGAGGCTCGCATTGCCCAGTATTTCATCGATCAAGCCTTGATCGCAGACGACCTCTCCTCCCAACATGTGGCAGAAGAACTTCATGTCTCGCAGGCTACTCTGACCCGTTTTTCAAAAAAATGTGGTTTCCAAGGCTATCGGGCCTTTGTCTTTGAGTATCTCAATTCACGAGAGTCTGTAGAACAGTCCTTTCAGCAGGTGCAAAGCCCGCTGACCAAGCGTGTTCTCTTGGACTATGAAGACATCACCCGACAGAGCCACCAACTGATTGACGAAGACCAATTGCAACGCATTGCTCAACTCATCGAAGATGCTGATCGGGTGTATTTCTTTGGTCAAGGCAGCTCTGGTCTTGTCGCCAGAGAAATGAAACTTCGACTCATGCGGCTGGGGGTTATCTGCGAAGCCCTGACAGAGCAAGACAGCTTTACTTGGACTATCAGTATCCTAGAACCCAACTGTTTGGTTATTGGCTTTAGCCTATCTGGGCAAACTGCAACCGTGATGAACAGTCTCAAAGCTGCTCAGGACAAGGGTGCTAAGACCGTTCTCTTTAGCAGTCGGGCTGCCTACTACCATGACGAGTTTACAGAGGCTGTTCCCTTGGCTGCTGTCCGCCAACTGGACTACGGTAAACGAATCTCCCCACAGTTTCCCATGCTCTTTCTGCTCGATATCCTCTACGCCTTTTTCCTCGAAATCAATCGTGAGAAAAAAGAAGCCATCTTCAACGACTATACCTTTCCACCGAAAAATTAAGAGGCCTGAATCGTTCAGGTCTCGTTTTTGATAATCTTAGATAATTTAATATATCGATAGAAATAGAAAAAAGTACTTCCCACAAAAAAGTAAAACGGTAAAATTCTTAACAGAGCAAACGGAAGCTCAAATAAAACCGCTTTCCACAAGAGATTCTTAGGCATCTGCCAAATGCCTTGTGTCAAAAACCATCGTGAAGGAACAAAATAATCTGCCAAACCAACCCCTTTGTAACTAAGCATGATACTGACATAAAAGAAGCTAATAAACGCTGCTGACAGGGCCATATCAAGGATTCTTTTCTGCATAGCAAGACGTGATTCCTTATCTGAGAAGATTTCTTCATCACTCGTATCAGCTTTTTGTTTGAAATACTGCTGTCCCCCAAATAAACCTCCTGCCACGCTCTCCCAACCCGCATCATCAAAGAAGGCCTGATATTGTTTTAAACGCTTTGTTGTATAAAACTCCCAATAATCAATTCTGACTTTCTTGGGATTATTGGACGGTTCAAAATCATAACAAAACAACCACGGAACAACCTTGACCAATTGATAACCTTGAGACTGAACGTCATTGATCCAGACTTCTTCTTGACTTGGATCAGCAAATAAGTTGTATTTTCTCATTGTATTCTCCCTAAAATCCTAAATCTTGAGCCAAACGGCTGAGCTGTCGAATACGAGCAGTTTCTAATGCCACCATCTCTCGTCCTGTAACTGTAGTTTGATAAACTTTACGACGCTTATCCTCACTAGGAACTGCTTTGATCCACTTAAGCTTGAGCAGATTTTCAATGGCTCCGTACATGGTACCAGCCGCAATCCTGACATCCCCACCACTCAGTTCCTCCACTATCTGCATGACAACATAGCCATGAGCCGGCTTCATCAAAGCCAGCAAAATATAGTAAGTCGTCTCCGTTAGGGGCAAGTGCTTGTTACGCTTCATCTATTTCTCCATTATATCGTCAAAATATATAGTTAAACTATACAATAATTATACATCATCAAACTATACATGTCAACTGTATAGCTGTTTTTATTAAAAAACAAAACCAGCACTTGGCTGGTTTCACTTGTTATGACATTCCCAAAACGCTCGTCCCGAAGAGTTTGTCAAAGACGTAATCGTTGACCTTGACATGAAGTCCATCGTGGCCGTAGTCTGGGAGAAGTTTGATGTCCTTATCGCAGGTCAAACGGTTGTAAATAGCAAACTGGGTTGATGGTGGACAGATAATGTCATTCAAGCCTGTCACCATATGAACGGGACACTGAATCCGATGAGCTAGATTTTTGACATCAATGTAGCCCAGTGTATGAAGAAATTCGTCTTCCGTCTCATGGAAAGGATCCGAGAAGCGGAAATAACGAAACAGTTCATTGTAAGGCTCGTTGACGTCATTGAGCTCCATAACACGCTTGAAATCTGACAAGAACGGGTAAATAGATACCACGCGCTTGATGCGTGTATTGAGAGCAGCTGCCACCAAAGCCAAGGCTCCGCCTTGCGAGGCCCCATAGCTGTAGAGTTTATCGCTATTGACAAAGTCTAGACCAGCCACAATCTCAATCAGTTGGTAAACGTCCATATAAATATCCTTGTAAAAGAGGTGTTCCGGACCCTCTACTGCGCCGCGGATAACCTGCCCCTTGACAGTCATGCCATCAAACTGCCCCTGATCCGTCGAACGACCAGCCTGACCACGCACATCCATGCATACCACACCATAACCTGCTGCGACAAACTTGAGATTTTCCGTCCAATCAGGACTCTGACCTTGATAGCCATGGAAGTAAAAGAGCACAGGCACTGGCTTATCAGACTTTGGAAAAGCACACTTGGAAAAGATACGCGAGCCATTAGCCGCTGTAAACGTCAGAGCGTAAAACCGAGCATTGGGCACCTTGAAGTCCTGCTCAATCAACTCAAACTCTGGCAGGTTTCTATGGGAGGTAAGCTGCCTCTCCCAAAACTGATCAAAATCTTCAGGCACCTCTTGGCGGCCACGATAGGTCTGCATGGCCTCCAAAGACATGGTATCAAACATTTACACTTCTCCTCTTCTAAGCTTTTGCTGATTGTGGAAATGGTAGTAAGCTCCAAACATGCCTGCCGTATTCTGATGTTGGGCAAAGGTCAATGTCGTTTTCTCAGCTAAACTTGACACCAAATACTTGTTAAGAGCAGCTTGCAAGAGAGGTTTTAAAATCGCTTCCTGAGCCATAATACCGCCGCCCAGCACGACCTTTTCAGGATTGGCCACATAGCAGATATTAGCAATGCCTTGGGCCAGATAGTCTACCATCCGTTCAATGCCTGCCATGCAGTCGCTATTTCCCTCGGTCGCCTCCGTAAAGACGCGCAGGCCATTCCACTGCTCGAAAGACTCCCCGTGCTGGTCAGCCACATACTGAACGAGAGCTGTCGTTGAAGCTAAATCCTGAAAGGCACCATCCTTAAGCTGCATGTAGCCCACTTCACAGGCCGAATTGCTAAAGCCGTGGAAGACCTGACCCTCGATGACCAGACAACCCCCGATCCCTGTGCCGATGGTCAAGCAAACTGCCACAGGACTCCCTTGAGCACTGCCAGACCTAACCTCTGCCAGGCCTGCACAATTAACATCATTTTCTATCTCGCAGGGAATACCAAAAGCCTCTTCCAGATCTTTTTTAAAAGTTGTTCCAGCGTAGTTTGGAATCTGTGGGCCCGAGTAAAAAATCTCACCCTTGTCAGGATCAACCATACCAGCTGAGGAAATACAAATCCCAGCCAAATCATGCTTGGCCTTGTAATCGGAAACAATTTCTTTGACTTTAGCCATGATTCCCGGTCCACCCAGATGCGCCTCCGTTGGCATTTCACGGCCTTCCAGTAAGGTCTCCGTCTCATCTATCAGGCCATACTTGATACTGGTTCCTCCAATGTCAATGGCAACATAAGTTTTCATTCAACACCTCCTCATAAAAGCTAGCAAAAACGCTTCTTGGCCTCACGAATCAGGCGGGCAGCTTCTGCTACGACGGAAGCATCTTCCTCGCTGACTGGCATCAAAGGCTCACGTACAGAACCCAACTCCAAGCCTTCATTGATTTTGAGGACGGCTTTGATAATACCGTACATATTGCCACGCGCTGAAGCCATATGACCAATGATGTGGTTAATCGCGTACTGTAACTCGCGAGCCGTACTCAGCTCTTTGTCTGCAATCAAGCTATCCAGCTTTAGGAAGAGTTCTGGCATAGCGCCATATGTACCTCCAATACCACCAGTTGCGCCCATCAGACGACCACCAAGGAACTGCTCATCCGGACCATTAAAGACCACATGATCCTCGCCACCAAGGGAAGCAAAGATCTCAATATCCTGAACAGGCATGGACGAATTTTTTACCCCGATCACACGCTCATTATGGAGCATTTCACGGTAGAGGGTTGGCGTGAGAGCAACGCCAACGAGCTGCGGGATATTGTAAATGATAAAGTCCGTATTTGGAGCTGCCGCGCTGATGTCGTTCCAGTATTTGGCAATGGAGTGTTCTGGCAAGCGGAAATAGATCGGCGGAATAGCTGCAATCGCATCAACCCCAAGGCTTTCTGCATGCTTAGCCAGCTCAATACTGTCACGGGTGCTATTGCAAGCCACATGGTTGATGATGGTCAGCTTGCCCTTGGCAACCTTCATAACATTTTCCAAAACGACCTTACGATCCTCGACGCTCTGGTAAATACATTCGCCAGACGAACCGTTAGTATAGAGCCCCTTGACTCCCTTATCAATGAAAAATTGGGTCAAGGCTTGAACACGCTCAGGGCTGATATTGCCCTCGTCGTCATAACAGGCGTAAAATGCAGGAATAATCCCATGGTATTTGGTTAAATCGGTCATGATAGTCCTTCTTTTCTTTGAGATACAATACTCTCGTATTATCAAATATTATGCTAAGTCAGATTTTGATAACATTTGGTTGGCAATAGAGCTATACGGATTAGATGACATACTCATTAATCAAGAGTTATCTTTTTGGAGGAAATACTTGATACTCTTACAATTCGTAAGTACAGTAACCCTATAATATTGTTTAAAAGTTAATTATTTACTAACAATCTCGGATAATTTAACTTTCCTATCTTCATTAATAGACAGAGTACATGCATCTGCAGTTGCGATTGCCTCCAAAGCCGCTTCACCAGTCAGCAATTTCTTAAACTCCTCTGTTACTGGTTCTCCTTGCATAATAGCATGAAGATACTGCATTTCCTTATCAATAATCGAAGCTAACCACATTGGAGTACGCTTACCTGGCTTACCGTAAGCAATTGCACCGTCCATTTCTGTACTATGGTAGATGCGCGTACGGTCATCATCTTCTTCCTGAGATTCATGCACTAAGAAATAAGTTTCCTTGCCATCAACTTTAAGGGTTCCCTTACAGTTGAACATATCGATTTTTATGGCACCCTTTGTTCCTTGAATAAGAACATAATGCTCTCCCCAGCGATAAGCAGAACCCCACTCTAGCAAAGCAAATCTTTTACCTGGAAATTCCATGTTAACAAAGATCATATCATCTTCATCACCAAAATTTTCTCCTTCATGAGCAACATTTCCACCTGTCATTGTCACCGTCTCAGGTAGTCCTCCCATCAAAAATTGCACACAGTCCAATTCATGGATATGGTGATAAAGATGACCACCTGATTTTTCACGAATTTTTTTCCAAGATACAGACGGTTGCATTTCCTCCCAGCCGTTGCGCGCTGTATGACAGAAGAGAATGTCACCAATAACACCTTCATTAATCAATTCCTTAGCATGATGCACACCATTAAAGAAATTCATGATATGACCAGCCATAAAAGTCACTCCGTATTCTTTACAAGCATCTACCATTTCACGGCAGTCCTGATACGAAAGTGCAATTGGCTTTTCGCAAAAAACATGCTTTCCGTTTTGTGCAGCCTTAATGACTGGTTCTTTATGAAGATAATTAGGAGATGCAACAATGACACAGTCAACATCTTCACAAGCTACCAACTCATCAATAGAGGAAGCAACCCTAGCTCCCAGTTCTTCAGCTACAGCTTCAGCATTTTCTGGATCATATACGACAGTGATTTCGGCACCATCATTTTTTTGCATATAGCGAGCTAATTCTGCTCCAAAGTAACCTGTTCCTACAACACCATATTTAACCATAATTATAATTTCTCCTTTATTTTAATAAATCGTTAATATCATAATCAACATACTGGACAACATCCGTCAAGTGTAATTCATTCCGTGACCAAGAATCGTATTTTTCAAAGAGCAACCCAATACGATGATTTGGCAACTCTGTCATTCATAAATAAACTCCACTATCTTATAAATCTACTTAACAGAACCTTCAGATAAGCCACCTGCAATTTTATTTTGGATCAGTGAGAAGAAGATTATTGAAGGCAGAACAACGATAACAGATGCAGCCATCATGTCTCCCCAATCAAGAATTTCTGAACCATTCAAAGATCTGAGAGCTACGGCAACTGTCATCTTACTTGTATCGTTAATCAAGATAAGCGCATAAAGAAATTCATTCCACGCATTGATAAAGGTATAGATCGCAGTTGCTACAATACCTGGTGCAACAATCGGAAGAACCACTTTATAGAAAGTCACAAACTTATTGGCCCCGTCAATCCTAGCAGCCTCTTCAATCCCTACTGGAACGGTCTGGAAGAAACCTACCAAGATCCAAACCGCGTATGGAACGCTAAAGGACAGGTAAATAATCATGAGCCCCAAAAGACTATTGGATAAGCCAACTTTAGAAATCGCTAAAGAATAGGGAATAGCAAGCAAGATCGGCGGGAAAATATAGGTTGTCACCAATAATTTTGACATAATTGCTCCCAATCTTGGGAAAAAGCGAACAATGCCATAGGCAGCCATTGCAGACACAACCGTTGCGATGACAGTGGCCGATAACGCGACAAGCAAGCTATTTTTGATATTTGTTATGAAATTCAAATCATTGATAACATGCTCAAAATAGTCAAATGTAAAATTCTGCGGCCAAAAACGTGTTGGAAATTGTGTTAATTCTCCTTTTCCTTTAACGGATGAAATAATAATCCACACTAATGGAAAAATAGCTATAATGGTTGCAATAACTAATATTGCATGGGATAGTAAGTCTAAGTACCATTGTGATTTTCTCTTCATCATCTAGTCTCCTTTTCCCATTTGTTAATTACTTTGAAGTAAATGAAACATATTGCTAAGAGAAAGAGGAAAAGTAAGACTGTTACTGCCGAAGCCCTACCTATGAGCTTTGTTCCCCAACCTAAATTATAAGCAAAAATTGGAACAGTCATCGTAGCATTTGACGGTCCACCACCCGTTATCAAGTAGATAATATCAAAATTATTAAAAATCCAGATTGTTCTGAGAACGACTAGCAATCCCACGACAACTTTAATATGCGGGAGAGTTATATAGCGAAACACCTGCCAACTTGAAGCACCATCAATTTTTGCAGCTTCAAATTGCTCCTGTGGAACGGTTTGGAGTGCCGATAAGATATTAACCATGATCATCGGTGCACCAAACCATATATTGATTCCCACTAAACAAATGAAAGCCCATGTTTTATCTGTCAAAAATGCAGGTGCCATATCCATCAGCCCTAATTTCACAATTAAATTAGGAAGATAGCCATAAACTCCGTTTAAAATCCACTGCCAAGAAAAGGCAATAACAATTGTTGGAAAGGCCCATGGAACAATGAGAAGCGTTCTATACAATTTTTTAAAGCGACGAACTCTATGAAGGGAAATAGCTAAAATAAACCCTACCAACACCTGGCCTACAAGTGAAAAGACAGTCCACTTTAGAGAATTAAAGAACGCTGTAAAAAAATCTGGGTCATTGAGTACATTAATGTAATTGTCCAAACCAACAAAGCGATAGTTAGGCATAATCAAGTGTTTATTAGTAAAACTATAAAAGATACTTGAAAAAAACGGATAAACAAAGAGTAACCCTACAATAATCATCGCTGGTAAAACAAAAATCCAACGTGTTAAATTACGGTCTCTAACCATTCGTACTCCTTCTATTAAAAGATGGCTACAGTATTGTCACCGTAGCCATTTTATCGTGTCTAATTGACATCAACAGCAACTGTTTCAAATAAATCATTCAATTTCTTCTCGGCTTTTTCAGCTGCTTCTTTAGGATCCGTTCCATTACTGATAATATCTTGGAACATTTCCTCAATGACATGTTGATTTAACATCAAACCAGCTTGTACACTCGGTCCATTTTCAAAACCGATAGCAGTCCCTTTAGCAACAGCCTCCAGAATCACTTCTTCTGCATGTTGGAACTTTTGACGTGTTTCATTTTCTTTGTAAGCTGGCAGATCTGAAATACCGCTGATCGCTGGCAACATACCAACTGGAGTAGCATCTAGAAATTCAAGGTAATTTTCTTCTTGATACAGGTATTCAATAAATGCCTTAGCTACTTCAGGATGTTTTGAATTTTTCCAGACAACCATTGGGATATTAGATGTCTCGATACCCTGATCTTTATCGCTAGCTTTTACTTTTGGAATCGGATAAGCATCAATATGATCTAGCAAGTGCGGACTGTTTGCCTCAACACCGCCTACATGGAAACCTGAGTTAAAGTCAAAAGCTGTTTTACCTTGATAGAATAATGTCGCTTGTTGCAACACATTGAAATTCAACGAATCTTTAGGCGAAACGTCATTATACATTTTCACCCAATATTTAATCCCCTCTTGAGCAAGATCACTTGTCAAATCGGCTTTTAAGTCTTTTGTTAATAAGCTACCGCCTGCGCTACGGACATAAAAGTTTAGGAAACGTGTTGCCATTAAATCATTTGTGCCTAGCGGAACAGACATTCCATAAACCCCGTCTGTGGACAATTTCTTACTAGCTTCATAAAGCTCGTCCCAAGTTTTTGGAACTTCAATATGATGTTTTTCTAATAAATCTGTCCGAACCCACATGACTTGGGCGTGAGAATAGAGTGGTACAGAATACATGTCTGAGCCTACCTTAGCTTCATTTAATGCAGCTTCATTAAAGCGATCTGCACCAATTGACTCAATTGTATCATTTAACGGTATAATGGCATCCGAGTTAATCATCTCCATAACTTGGTTCGGTAGTGCTGTGCTAATATCTGGCACATTCCCATTCGCTAAGCCGGTAGTCCATTTTGTATAAAAGTCATTCCAAGAGAAAGTTTCAATCTTAATTTTTACTTTAGGATTTTCTTCCATGAACTCGTCAGCTGATTTTTGAATAGACTCCAAGCGCGGCCCTTGGGTAAAGGAATGCCACATCACAATTTCACCAGATAGCTCTCCTTTATCAGCAGACTTACTGGCTTGCTCATTATTTCCTGACGAACAAGCTACAACAGCAAGAGAAGCGAGTGCAAGACCAAATGCACTCATCATTTTTTTGAATTTTTTCATTTTGTCCTCTTTCCTTTTTGGTCAATTTAATGCAACCTTAAAAACAACTTTTTTAACTAATTCATCGTTGACACGAATCTTAGGTTGATGAAAATCCTGCGGAAATGTAATCAAGCAATCACCGGGTGTCAAATGGACTAACTGCTCCACCTTTCCCTCATAAAACTCTATATCATTCTCATCGTCATAGTCTTTCGTAAGATTAGCGCTATTTATTGAGGATACTGCCATATCTTCACAATTTTCTAAAACAACGTGAATGTCTAGATATTTACGATGTGTTTCAAAGAACTCTCCACATCTTCCATCTGCAAGGTACTTGAAACAGTTCCCAAACAGTTGTTCTCCCTTGATTTTGATAGGCCCTTCTGAGATAGCATAAATATTATTCGTATGTAAAAACTCTATAAGGTCTATAAAATATGGATTGACGTTCTGGTAAACATCCAAGTCATCTATTCTAGTGATTATCATTTTTGCTAGCCACCTCCTTTTCCTTAATCAAATTGACTCTGCACCTCCAAAATTTTTATAGGCAAGCATTTTTATACCCCCTTCAAAGATTCGATAAATAAATCCATTCGGAAACTAAACCTTTTACACTTGACTTACTTATCGCACCAATTAAATTCCTCCGTTTTCTTTCTTTATATGACACCGCTTACATCGTCTATTATAGAATCCTTTTAACCTTTTGACAATAGATTTTAACCATTTAGATTGTACTATCAGAATTTCTAAAGTTTATTGTCCACACTGAAAGTACTTTCAGTCAGGCGATAGATAGCCCCTCTTGAAAATAGAGCTGGAAAAAAAGAAACACTGCAGTCAGTGCTTCTTTGCCTCATTAATTTTTCCCTTCAAGAGGGTATTTTTGAAAGATTCTTTCCATAACAATAATTTGACCATAACCTAGACAGGAGAAGCCTATCACAACCAAGAGGCTAAGCCCCAGCAGGAAAGTCAAAGACGTTGTGTAAAGTAAGGTCATTAAGAAGATGATGATACCCAGCATGAGAAAAGTCCAAGGAAAATGAAGACCCGCAAACAGAAAGCCAGTCTTGAACAGCGCCTTAATGGACATCTCAAACCGTGTCGCCATGGGGTAGACATAAAGAAAAATTCCTGTTGCTAGGATCAGCATGGCTATAGCCATGACTTGAATCAAGCGAGCACCTGATAAAGGATGGTGATGGGCCAGGACCAGATCCAGTAGGCAAAAGCCCACCAATACGAGTTCCATTAGTCCTAGCTTGAAGCCTTGTTTTGCGTGGCGTTTGAGGGCTTGCAGATAGCTTGCTATGACTGGTAGACGTTTCTGACGTTTAAGGTCAAAAAGCACCTGATACAAACTCATCTTTGCAATACCGATTGTCAGGACAGGCAGGCAGGTCAGAAGGAAAAGGAGGTTTAGCACCACCAAGTCCAAGATCCGTTCGCAAGCACGGACAAAGACGTTGTCAACAGCGAAAATGGTCTTCACTAATTTTTCTGTTTTATTCCCCATAGCCTTCCTTTCTCTATTTTTTCAGTCACTTTCTACATGCTCTTTGTATCTTAATCTACCAGCACTTTTACGATGCATTTTTTGACAGTATCACCGTCACCTGCATGGACGTTTGGTCGATGAGCTTCACCTGGGAAATAGATGACAAAGTGCTCGGCATCAATGACAACGTCCAGCTCCCGCTCACATTTTTCCAGACCAAAATCCGTCTCCGAGGTATAGATTTTGGTCACTTCGCGATCGCCAAATCCGTACTTGGCAATTTCCTTGCCCTCAAGCAAAAGATGGAGGTCAAGATAATCACGGTGAACTTCAAAATCTGGGCCAATTTCCTTGTCCAATCTATTTTCTTGGACTATCAGATAAACCCTGTCCTCATCAAGGTCCTGCCGTCCCAAATCAAGACTGGTTAAATCTATCTCCTGTAATTTTTCCAAAGCCAGATCCAGATTTGGGTGTAACCCCTGATAGTTACTGAGTTCTGATAGCTGATCGTAAATCATATAAATCCTCGCTGATTATTCTTTATTTCCTTTCCCCCGTCAGAGAATTTTACCCCTTAACAGCTCCCATGGTAATCCCTTGCGTAAAGGATTTTTGGAAAATGAGGAAAACAGTGACGATTGGTACGGCGGCCATAGCAGCACCAGCCATGATGAGACCGTAGTTAGTTGCCATTTCGGCCTGCATGGTTGCAACACCGAGTGAGATGGTCAAGTTTTGACGTGACGTCAGCATCACCAATTGCATGAAATAATCATTCCAAGAGTTAATAAAGGTAAAGATAGCAAGGGCAGCAAAGCCTGGTTTGACAATTGGAAAAGCAACATTCCAAAAGGTTCTAAGCTCGCTACAGCCGTCCATCTTAGCAGACTCCAAAAGCTCTGTCGGAATGTTTTCTGAGAACTGCTTCATCAGAAAAACTCCAAATGGCCAGCCCACCAAGGGCAGGATAACCGCTGCTAAGGTATCATGAATTCCCATAAAATTGATAATCCGCACCAAAGGCACTAGGACAACTTGTTTGGGCAGAGCCATCGCTGCAATAAACATGCTAAAGAGGAAGCGTTGGCCGTAGAAACGTTTCTTAGCCAAGACATAGCCTGCTAGTGATGAGGTCGCACAAACTAAAATCATAGTCGCCAAGGAGATAAAGACCGAGTTCCACAACCACTGTAAAGCAGGGTTTTGGACGACCAGTTTCTCAAAGTTTTCAATCGTTGGCGCTACTGGAAACCATTGTGGAGGAATCTTGATAGTGTCTGGCTGGGCCTTAAAAGCTCCAGTCAAAATCCAGTAAAATGGAAAGATGAAGAGCACCGTCAGTAAAAGTAGGATAACGTTACTGATCGCTCCAAAGAGAGAGAATTCTCGTTTTTTCGTGTTCATAAGCGTCCTCCTAATACTTCACATCATCGCCCAAAATCTTAAACTGAGCAAAACTAATCAAGGCAATCAAGACTGCCAGAAAAACACCCATAGTATTGGCGTAGCCATACTCAGACAGCTTGAAAGCTTTTTCGTAAAGGTAGTACATCAGGGTTGAGGTTGAATAGTTTGGTCCACCAGAGGTTAACAGCTGAATCAGCGCAAAACACTGGAAGGAGTTGATGGTTGTGATAACTGCGATGTAGAGAGTCGTTGGCAAAAGAGCAGGCCACTTGATGTTCCAAAAGACCTGAGTCTCAGTTGCACCGTCCACACGCGCTGCTTCCACCAAGGAATTATCAATATTTCCCAAAGCCGCAATGTAGAGGATAATGGGCTGCCCCACCGAGGTGGTCAAGAGAATGATGATAATCGCCCAGAGCGCCCACTGCTTGTCTCCCAGCCAACTGATATTTTGATCAATAATTCCACCGGACTTGAGCACAAAGTTCAAAATACCTGATAGGGGATCGTAGATCCATTTCCAAACAACCGTCACGGCTACACTACCTGTAACGACAGGTAAGAAAAAGACAAATCGGTAGAAAGAGCGTGTAATCACATTTTTATTGTAGGTTCTCGCTGCCACAAAAAGGGAGAAGAAAACCACGACAGGAACGGAACCGATCACAATAATGACCGTATTAATCAAAGACTTGATAAAGACTTCGTCATTGAACATACGGATATAATTATCCAGACCGATAAAAGTGAATTCGGTCATGGTATATCTAAAGAAGCTGGTCACCAGCCCCATCATCATCGGCGCCAAGACAAAGACGGTAAAGAAAACCAAAATCGGCGCCAAGAAGGTATAGGAGACAACGGTTTCTCGCATTCTAATTTTGTTTACTCGCACAGTAAATACCTCTCTTATAGCATGTCATCTTCGTATTATCTTGTTATCTTAAAAACAATTCTTTTCTCAAAACAGAAAAATAATCTTTTTGATAAAAAAGTCTCCTCTTCCAGCACACACAGACTGTCATGAGGAAAAGGAGACATTCCTAGAGCTAAGCTCAACTTTAATTTTACTATTTTTATTACGTAAAAACAGTTTTCACAGAGATTTGTAGACATAAGGCTGGAACAAAAGCTCTAGCTCATAGAACTCACCTAAACACAGAGGTGAAAACGAAACTTGTTATGCCCCTACATAAGGCAGTAAGTGCTTTATCATCACAGGAATCGCGGCGAAAATAGCCTTTACATTTCTTTTTCAGAAGAGTTAATCCCAGTTCTGAAAAAGAAGAAGCTATTGGTGAGCATAGTCTTGTTAATTAGCTGGCTTGATGGTTGCGTTCGCTTTTTCTGTGAATGATTTCAAGGCTGCTTCTGGTTTTTCATCTCCGTTTGATACAGCTTGCAAAGTTGGGAACCAGAGGGCACGCATTTCTGCAAAACCATCAATAGTATTGTAGTATGGTGAATAGTATTGTGTCCATTTGCTAATGGTTTCCATACGCTCATCGTCATAGAGTTTGCCAAATGACTCACGAACTGGGAAAGCACCTGTACGGACCACGTTCTTAGGTCCCCACTCCTTGTCATCTGCGATGAATTGGACAAATTTCTTGGAGGCTTCAACCTTAGCAGCATCACCATTGTTAAAGACTGCAAAGCCATTTACTAAGTATTCCAGCGCTGCTTTGCCATCTTCAGACGGAAATGGCACTTCAACAACTTCTACACCACTGGACTCCAACAATTGCGCTTGAATGCCATTTTGAGCTGGTCCCCAAAGGATGGTGTAAGAGGTTTGCCCGTTAGCAAAGTTTTGAATGTCGTCCCCACCGTTGTATTGAGAACCGTTCATGATGAGACCATCGTCCATCCATTTTTTCACAGTTGTCAACGCCTTGACCATCGCTGGCTCATCAGTAGTGTACTTAGTAACATCAGCGTTGGTAATACTGCCGCTATAAAGATTAGCTAAGAAAGCGCGATTCCCTTGGTCCCCACCTTGACCGTTGGCAAAGAGGGAGCCAGGATTATAGCCTTTATCTTTCAAAGCTTTGATGACTTTTTCAAAATCCTCTGTTGTCCAACCATCTTTGACCAAATCAAGCACACCAGCATCTTTCAACATGGCCTTGTTCATAGCCATATAAAATGGTGCTGAACTGATTGGATACATATAAGCTGTATCACCAGCCTTACTTGCTTGAATGATATTATCGTTATTGACATCCTTGATATAGTCCTCTGTGAAGAGGTCATTCAAGTCTGCTAATTTCCCATTTTTTCCGTAAGTGATGATACGACCCGGTGCGTCAAAAAGCACATCCGGTGCTGTACCCGCTTCAATGGCTGTTGTGATTTTTTCTGGACCTGAAGTAAAGTCAATTGTTTCAAGGTTAACTTTGATATCTGGATTCGCTTTTTCAAAAGCTGCAATAATGGATTTTTCGTATGTCCCAACGGCATCATCCGTTTTTTCTTGGGTGAATACTGGGAAAGCCCACCAAGTGATTTCTGTTTTTGCGGTGTCAGTATTTTTAGCTTCTTTTGAGGAGTTTGAGCTTGATCCTCCTGAATTGCCGCAAGCCGCAAGGGCTAAGAGTGTTACACCAGTAAGTAGTGTATGTACAAATCTTTTCATTTGATGACTCCTTTTATTAAGATACAAAGGGCGTTCAAAAATGCGATGGAAAATGGCGGTAAGTCAGTCATCTTTGATGACGTTGACGCACCCCGACCAGGACGACTAGGGTTTTCACAGATAAAATCGAAGAAAACCCAGACGACTACGGTCTTAGTCATTCCAAACTAAATCTAGCATTTTAGCCCGTGTTCAGTTGGTTAAGATATGAGGCCGTGAAAAATCCGTGGAAAAATGAGAAAACAGACGACAAGTCTCTGGACTTGAGGAGGTTTTCGAATTTATCGAGGATTTTAGGCCGAATTCAATTACTAAGATGCAAAGAGCGTTAAAACTCCGTGGAAAATGGAAAAAGGTCTAAAGATTGGTTGAGGCTGAGGCAGACAACCATGATGGTTTCGCCCTCACCCACAAAAGTATGTAATCTTTGAGGATTACGTATAAAAAGCACTCCGTCTCGTTTCCGTTATAGTTTGACGCATCACCGCTAAGTTCCGCCAAAGTCCCTCACCTGTGAATAGTGCAAAATCTAACCCTTTGCTATATTTATTATCTCATATTTCGAGAAATGAGGAAGTTTTTAGAGGTGATCTTATGGATATTGTAACTACTATTATCTAGATATTAACTCAGGTTCAGTTAAAATGAATGGTAACTGAAGTGTTGTCCCTAAGGAATCGCAACTATATCTTGTTATAAATCCGCTTAAATCATCAATCCCTCCAATCTCTTAAACTATATTTTTAGTTAACCCTTAGTCGCTGCTACAAAGCGCTGAGTGATCTCCTTTGGTCTAGTAATGGCACCACCCACGACAATCCCTTTAACACCAAGAGCTTGAATCTCTTTAACTTGCTCTGGTGTATGGATTTTACCCTCAGCAATGACATCGACACCTGCCTCACAAAGCGCCCGTATTAGCTCAATGTCCGGGCCATCTTCTTGACGACTATATGACGTATAGCCAGACAAAGTCGTACCAACAAAGTCAACCCCCGCCTCATAGGCAGTAAGTCCTTCATCTAAGGCACTGATATCTGCCATCAAAAGTTGATCGGGGTATTTTTCCTTAACTTGACGGATAAACTCACTAATCTCAAGACCATCAAAACGTTCCCGCTTGGTGCAATCCAAGGCAATAACAGCAAGCTCCAAAAGAGCAAGTTCGTCTACTTCCTTCATGGTTGCAGTGATAAAAGGCTCCTGAGGTGGGTAATCACGCTTGATGATTCCGATAATGGGCAGGTCTGTCACTGACTGAATCTCCTTAATATCACGGACACTATTTGCCCGAATCCCGATGGCGCCACCTTCTTCGGCAGCCTTGGCTAAGAGCGGCATAACTCCACCAGTTTCTGTATACAAGGGCTCTCCTGGCAAGGCCTGACAAGACACGATAATCCCACCTTGAATCTGATGAATCAGGTCTTCCTTGCTAATCTTACTCATCTAGTTTCACCTTTCTTTTTAATTTATGATAGCGTTTATACTTGGTATTATAACCCGTACAAAATGATTTGACAAGACTAGTTAGCCATTTAGAATTTACAACCAGAAAAAGATCGTTTTACCCAAATTCTGAAAGTAGTTTCAGAGACACTCGATTCAAAAACGGCCATTCATGACAAAAAAATTACCGTTCATGACATCATGGACGGGTTTAACTTTTTCTGGGCTATACTAGGTTCATCAAAAAACACAATCGAGGAAATAGATTATGAAACTTATCTCCCCTATCTTTCACTCCGTCTTTAAAAGACGAGATGTCGCTATCTTACTGGCCTTTTCTATCCTACCTCTTTTAACTCCTGCCTTTTCAAAGGATATTCAAGGCGCTTCTCAGGCTGGAGAATTTCTGAGCAGCGCTATGGCTTTCTTTGATGCTAGTATCGAAACCCAATATCAGCTCATCTTGCCAAGCTTAATTTTGGGATTGATTGTCTCCTCGGTATTTCATGATGAGATTAATTCCGGCATCCTCTTTCTCTATAAAGATCTGAAACGTTCTAGTATTTTTAACGCTAAATTACTCAGTCTATTTGGTATTTATGGCCTCTATTTTGGAGCGACCTTTTTGACTAGTCTATTGATCTACTATCTCTATATCATCCCAAGTCATGGGATTGATGCACATTTCTTGCCAGTCACGGGAACAAGCTCTGCCATTTTCCTTCGATTGCTGGCAACGGTAGCAATCCATCTTATCTTAATCAGTTTGATTGCAGCAGTTTCTATCAAAAAAGGGACATTACAAGCGGTATTATATGGTGTCCTCTTTAATCTGACAGCCATGATTGCTCCCTTGCTTAATGGCTTTCGCTATACGTTTCCCAACACCTATCCAAACCTGATTGGCAAAATGTCCTTTGGCACAGCATTGATGATTAGTCTCGGCTTGTCAATTCTCTATCTAGCTATCGCTTATTTCTCAGCCCGTCGTAACTTTAACAAAATGGAATTTTAATCACAGAAAAGGAATCACACTCATGCTAAAAATCGAAACCCTCTCAAAAAAATTCGCTGGAAATGACTTTTACTCGCTCAAAAATGTCTCTATGGAAATCCAAAAAGGAGAAATTGTCGGTCTCATCGGAAAAAATGGAGCAGGCAAATCCACTCTCATGAAACTCATAGCCAAATCCCTCAAGCCGACTGAGGGAAAAATCTTCTACAACGGCGTCGAGATTCATACAGCTGATAATCTCTTGGCTGATTTTGGCATCATGATTGAGCCAGTTTTTTATCCAGAGATGACTGTAGTAGATAATCTCAAGTTTTACCTCCGCCTACACGGCAAGGAAAACCTCTATGGCAATATCGAACCAACCTTAAAACTATTGGAGCTCTGGAACGCTCGCAATCGGAAACCAAAAGGTTTCTCTTTTGGAATGAAGCAGCGGACAGCTCTTGCCATCGCCATGGTAGCAGAACCTGATTTCCTTATCTTGGACGAACCTTTTGTTGGATTGGACCCAATCGGCGTACAAAATCTGATTAATATCTTAAAAAAATGGTCCAGCGAACGACAGATTTCCATGCTGATTTCCAGCCACCAGCTAGGGGAGCTAGAGGCCCTTTGTCAACGTTATGTCTACATCGATGCTGGTCAGCTGGCTAGTGAATTTATCGGCAGTAGCAAACCAAGTGTTCTTATCCATCTCAAAGAAACAGCAGACCTCAGTCTTTTAAATTCCTATCTAAACGATACTGTCACGCTAGAAGAGGGAACTTTAGACATTACCACTGAAGGTGATCAAGTAGACCTCAATAATCTCTTTGCGACCTTAGGTCAGCATGATATGATTGAAAGTCTCGCTGTCAAAGAAAGCCATCTCAAAGAAGTCTTCTCTGCAAACTAGTCTGCCCAATTAGCAAGGAGTATCACATGACCTTATTTCAACCCATTTTCCTCAGTATTTGGAAACGTAAGGAAACCAAAATTTATCTCTCAATCGCTGTGCTTTATTCTCTCATGGTCCTAGCGTCTACTTTTTTACCCGAAAAATCCAACTTCATGAGGTTTAGTTCAGACTCAGGCTATTTGTTTTCAGCATCAACTGTAGCCTATATACTGATTAACTCTGTCAACGACTTTGTTCTGCCTTCCTTAACCCTCTTTCTTCTCAGCTACAATGTCTTTAAAGGCGAAGCGGAAAATCACATTCTTTTTCTCTATAAAGACTTAAAACGCCGGGATATTTTTGTGGCTAAGATTGCTAGCCTCATCAGCATTGTGCTTATCTTTTTAGGACTATTCTTGGTTTGCCAGTTCGCTCTCTACTATGGTCGCCTCATTCATCTACCGATTTTTAGCCCTAACTTTTGGAATTCAGATTCTGCTGAGAATGCTGCCTTTTGGATGATGTGCTGGGTTTTCATTATGGAGAGTATTCTATCTATCTTGTTAGCAGCCTGCTTGTCCCTTTACTTTGGTAAAGGTGTAACTCTGACTGCCTCTTTTGCCTTTAGTCTTGGACTCAGTATTTTTCAAGTTCTTGGCGGCGCCTTCCTCTACTTTATCCCAGCAGGTTATTTTTCATATGATACTTACACTGGTATAGGAAGTTTGATCGTCTCACTTCTTGGTTCGACGTGTCTTACTCTTGTATATAGTAGCATCTTGATCGTTCTGGCCTATCGCTATTTCAAACAAATGGAATATTAAAAAATAAGAGTGAGACAGTAGTCGTGATTTCATTGAAACCGACTATCCTCACTCTTTTATTGTTAAGTTCGGGCTAAAGGATTATTACTCTCACTTTCCCAACCACTGTCTCTAACCAATCAATCTAAACATACAAGAGATTGGAATTATTTTTTAGACGTCATCTTCAACGCTTACACGCTTTTTGGGGGTGAGGACGAAGCCATCATAGCTGTCTGTCCCCTCTCTCTTCTTTAATCAATACCAATAACTAGAAAATCAAGGTCTGCGTGAAGTGATGACCTCGGCTATCCGTTTGAAGATTGATATGGTGATATTTAGCCAGTATATCCTTGACATTAGCAAGGCCGATACCACGACCGTCTCCTTTACTGGACTGTCCATACTGATATATCGTTTTGGCATTAACGCGTTCTTCTACGGTACTATTTTCTAGGATAAGCACGGTTTTATCACCTTCTGCAAAATAGGCAAATCCCAACGACTTTTGCTCTGCCAATTGGCTGGCTTCGATGGCATTGTCCAAAAGGATAGATAATAAGGTCACCACATCAAGCAAGTCCATATCAGGATCGCCGATTGGCTCAGGAATCTCAATCGTTAAATGAATCCCTTTACTGCTAGCTTCCATAAGTTTGGCGGATATGATTGATTTCATGGCACTATTGGTCAAGTTAGCCAGATTGGCGATGTCGTACTTGTTGTCATAGAATCGTTTGTCCGACTGGGCTAAAACAGCTTGGTAAATTTCCCTAGCAGCTGGCAAATCCTCTTGTTCAAAAGCTTCATTAAGACTAGTCAGAACATTGGTGTAATCGTGACGAAAAGAACGAAGTTCCCTATAGAGACCCTCGATATGTTCACTATAAGACTTCAAAGCAGATAGTTGTTGATCTTTACTCCTTTGCAGTTCCTGATCCTGATACTCCTTAGCCTTGTAATTAAGGTAAATAAGAAGAGCACCAAAAACATAAATATAAGTCAGGAAAAGATTCAGTTCGCTGGTACTGTTTTTCGTCTGAAAAACGATAGTAAAGTTCTGCTCCTCTCTATTGGACAACATCAGAGGATACAAAATCAAGCCATAAAAGGCGAGCGCTAGATTGATAAAAAGCCCTGCCTTCTTGCCAATCCGATGTTGGAAGATAGTCATGAAGGTCACAAAATCAAACCGGAAAATCTTGCTCGCTAAATAACCTATAGGAAGAAAGGCTAAAATACTCAACACAGAAACAAGAGTTAGTAGCCAAGCCTTTTCACCATCGACTATAACCATTTGAACACCTTCATAAATATTGGTCAACCGTTGAAAAAGCTCTGTCAGGACAAAAGGGAGCATCCCATAAAAAAGGTACTGTGATACTTTCCAGGCAGGTTTTAAGAAAAGAACTGTAACCAAGATGAGATAAAAGGGGTCTAAAAACCGTGTCCAATCAAGCGAAATAAGATGAAACATAGCAATGGCTAGACTAATTAAAAAGACTTTGATGCGGGGCATTTTCAGCTGACTAATATTGGAAAAAACCACCATCTTCACCCACCAATCTGCCACCAAGACAAGGAAGGGATGTAACAAACTCATTTTTCGACCCTCTCAATCAAGCCTTTGAGTTTCATCCTAGAGACAAAGCAAGATTCGTCGTTTCCAAAATGAACCATAAAATTCTTACGGTCAATACTAGTCACATTTTCAGGATTGACCACATAGGCTCTATGTGTTTGGTAAAGTCGCTCGTCCAGCTTAGCCATTTCAGAGACCTTACCGTAAAATTCCAACATGCCTGTCTTGGTGGTCAAAATGACCTTGTGAACAGTCGATGCCGTCTCAAAGTAAAGAATATCTGAAAAAGGCACCTGAACATGGGAGTGCTCATTTTTAAAGACAAAGGCATCTTGGCTAACGGTCTGACTAATATTGGCATAAGCATGCTCAAGGACAGAACTGACCGCTTCCTGATAATCAGCTTCGCTCAAGCCCTTGTCAATAAAATCCAGAGCCGACACACGGTACTTGTAAGACAGGGGCATGAATTCCGAATGCGTCGTGACAAAGACGATGACCGCACGCGGATCCTTTTCACGAATCTCACGCGCGATTTCCATGCCCTTTTTTTCCTCACCCTTGATTTCAATATCTAAGAAGAAAAATTGGTGGTCCCCTGTCTCTGTCACAGCCTCCAGCAATTGCTGCGGTTTACCAAAAATCTCCAAGCGTTTGCACTTGATCTGACCAGCTTTTACCGTCTCAGCAATCGCCCGCTCTAAGCGTCCCTGTTGTAAAAAATCATCTTCTAAAACAAAAATAGATAACATAAAAACTCCATTCAGGGCATTGTAGTAGATATACTTGGTGACAAGGATGACTATTGTGTCTGTTTTTTCCCAGCCTATCAGTAGCAAAATTTGAAAGAAGAACTATCATCTACCTAACCAGACGACCATATCTCTCAGGTGGCCCGTCACATGCAAAAATATCTTGACACCTATTTTCAGGAAACTCTAAATCTCTATCACCATCGTCCACTCAGATATGGCTTAAAAAGTTTCTCCTATTTTATCATATTTGACCAGCAAATAAAAGATTGACCAGCTTTGGAATCACTAAAGCAATCCGAAAAAATTCACAGAATGTTTACATTTCTCTCTAAAACATGCTTTATTATGAGAATCACATACTGCCCAATCTGAGACCTATCGAACCACTATACTTATCAGAAATAAAGTCCAGTCTAACCATACTTGTCAAAAGAAATCTGATACTCAAAACAAACCTACTCATCTTAAAAACCACCTATTTATTACCGTGTCATCCGTCATAATATCGCTGAAAAGCGCTTGCTCTAAATGTAGAACAAGCGCAAAATATGACAAATTCAGCACAAGGGAAATCCCATAGTCTTGTCAGAGTTAAATACCCTATACTTCCACTCCATAAAGGAGAGGCCAGGAGTCTGGGACAGACCACCATGATGGCTGTGCCCACACCCCCAAAACATGTAATCTTTGAAGATTACGTATAAGAAGTAATCCCAATTTCCTGTATTTTTAGATTTACTGACAAGACGCAGTGCTTGACTTAAGCTTTAGGTCCTTTACGGATAAAGTAGCCGACAACTCCCAAAAGTCCTAATCCACTTAAGACAAGGAGCCACGAAGAGGCTTCTCCTGTCTTAGGAAGAGCTGATTTTCTACCACCTTTTGATTTTGGAGATGGTTTATTTGGCTCTTCAGAAGGTGGAGGCGTTGGTTTGTCTGGTTTATGGGTATTGGTGATCGTCATACCATCAATCTTAGTTGTATAACCTGCAACTGGATCTTCACTTATGGTGTAAACAATAGCCTTACCATTCTTATACTTAGGTAGGTTCTTAAAGCTGTATGTCCACTTAGAATCTGCCGTCACAACAACATACTTGCCCGTATCCTTACCGTCTGCTAAGAGGCGAACTGTAATTGACTTCGGACGGATACCTGCTTTGTTATCCTCATCATCCCACACCTTTTGACCTTTCAGATTAACGATTGCTGGTGTGTGAGTATTTGTGATATTCAAACCATCGATTTTAGCGTCATAACCTGAAACTTTGTCTTCACGGATAGTATAGACAATTGCTTTACCATCCTTATATTTCGGGAGATCTTTAAAGCTATAGGTCCAATCTGTATCTTTCGTTACTGTTGCAGATAATCCCGTATCCTTACCGTCTGCGAATAAGCGAACTGTAATGGATTTTGGACGAATACCGTCTTGATTGTTACCATCATTCCAAGACTTAGTTCCTGTTAAGGTTACAACTTCTGGCACATGCGTATTAGTGATGTTCAAACCATCAATTTTAGCGTCATAACCTGCAACCACATCCTCACGGACCGTATAAACAATTTCTTTGCCATCCTTGTATTTAGCAACATCTTTGAAACTGTATGCCCAGTCCTTGTCAGCTGTTGTCGTAACTGAAAGTCCTGTCTCTTCGCCATTAGCTAAGAGATGAACTGTGATTGTTTCTGGACGTATGCCATCTTGGTTATTGTTATCATCCCAAGTTTTCTGACCTGAAATCTCTGTCACCTCTGGCGTATGACTGTTTGTCACATTCATGCCATTGACAGCTGCAGTATAGCCATCTGGAACAACAACTTCTCTCACTGTATACACGATTTCTTGTCCGGCTTTGTAGCGGTCAAGATTACTAAAGGTATATGACCAGTTTGTCGCTTCACTAGCTTCTGCAGTGATACCTGTTGGGGTACCATCTGCCAACAATTCAACGGTAATAGTAGCGGGGCGTTTCCCATCTTGGTTGTTCCCGTCATTCCAAATCTTTTGACCTGTCAAGGCTACCTTTTCAGGAGTGTAAGTATTGGTAATAGTGTATTGACCATTGGCACCATCAATTGTTGTGGCATAGCCATCCACAGCAACTTCTTTAATGGTGTAGGCAATTTCTTGACCATCCTTGTATTTAGGAAGACCCGTAAAGTCTGTCTTCCAAGTGCCGTCTGCTGCTGGGGTGATATCCTTACTGTCTACTAGAGTGCCATCCGCATACAGTTCAACCGTAATTTTATCTGGACGCTTACCATCTTGATTGTCCGCATCATCCCAGTTCTTTTGAACAGCGATGTTAACTTTTTCTGGGCTATAGCTATTGATAATGTTTGCACCATTGATGGTAGCGGTATAACCTACAACAGCTTCTTCTTCAATGGTATAAGTAATCAACTGACCATTCGCATATTGTGGCAGATTATCAAAGCTATAGTTCCAACCATCTGCTTCTGTAACTGTCTTGCTTTGAACCTTTTGCCCGTTGGCAAGAAGATTGACTGTGATGGAAGCTGGGCGTTTTCCATCTTGGTTGCCACCATCATCCCATGTTTTTGTCCCTGAGATAGATGTCATAGCTGGAGAGTACGTATTCGTGATCGTTACTTTGTTACCAGCAATAGAAGATGTCGTGACATAGCCTGCAGGTGCATCTACCTCTTTCACGGTATAAACAATATCTTTGCCTGCTTCCTTGGCTGGTAGATTGCTGAAGGTTGCTTGCCAGGCGTTAGCATCATTTAATGTTGCCGTTTTGCCAACAAGTGCTTGACCGTTTGCATACAGCTGAACCGTAATGGCTTGTGGACGTTTACCGTCTTGGTTACCAGCATCATTCCATACTTTTTCGACACTGATTTCAGTCACTTCTGGTGTGTACGTATTTGTGATGTTATACCCCTTAACTTCTACGGTATAATCATCAACCGGCTCTTCGCTGACTGTATAAACAATTTCTTTGCCATCTTTGTACTTATCTAAATTGGTAAAACTGTAAGCCCAGTTGTTGTCAGCAGTAACAACTTGACTAGCTACTTTTTCACCATTGGCTAAGAGATTAACGGTAATAGAGTCTGGGCGCTTACCGTCTTGGTTATTGTTATCATTCCATGTCTTTGTGCCAGCAATGTCCACTTTTGCTGGCGCGTAAGTGTTTGAAATATCGTACCCCTTAACTTCTACGGTATAGCCGTCAACTGGACTTTCTTCAATGGTATAGGTAATCTCTTTACCTGCATCATATTTTGGCAAGTCCTTAAAACTGTACTTCCACTCATCAGCAGCCGTTACTTGCTTTGTTGCTACTTGTTTGCCATTAGCTAAGAGATTAACAGTAATAGAGTCTGGGCGCTTATTATCTTGATTATTATTGTCGCTCCATGTCTTTTTACCTGAAATCTCAGTTACTTCAGGCTTATGAGTATTTGTAATGGTATAGCCATTTGCAACATCTCCTGATACTTCAGAAGTATAACCATCGACGTCAACTTCTTTAACAGTATAGTTAATCTCTTTGCCATCATCATCTGTCTTGGCCAGATTTTCAAACTTGGCTGTCCAATTATTTGCGTCATTCAGTGTCACGGTTTGTCCATCAACGGCTTTTCCATTAGCATATAGTTGAACCGTTACAGTTTCTGGACGTTTGCCATCTTGGTTGTCTCCATCTTCCCATTTTTTCGTAACAGGAACAGAGACTTTTTCCTTAGTGTTTTTTACCCTACGGACAATTCCGTTCTCACCAACCGTTACCTTAAAAGGAGTTGGATCAAGAACATAACCTTTTGGTGCTTTTGTCTCAACGACCGTAAACTCCCCTTTTTTGACTTCCTCAGCAGAATAAACTTTCGACTGAGCGACACCGTCCTTTTCAATTTTAACGGTTTCTTTTTCGCCACTTGGAGAGGTAATTTCAAACTCAGCACCGTTTAGCATCTGTGCTGTTTCAGCATCTTCTTTATAAAGCGTAATTCGGTAGCCTGTGTCAAGCTGAATGGTTCCACCTGTTGTAATCTTGGTTGAACGTGTGACACGATGTTTCGTTGTTGTTCTTTCTGTGCTCGTTGTTAGTTCTTTGTCATCTCCAGACATTGACAACTCATTGATAACATTTGTTCCATTGGCTGGAGAGGTTGTTGCATAATAAACATTGTAAGTCGCAGGTTTACCATTTTCTGCTAGTCTAGCAGAAGCATTTAAAATCTTTAAAGTCATTTGAGTATAGGAACTATTGTACTCTACCACATAGTCCTCACCCTTTTTAAGAATCTTATTACCTCTTAAATTGAGACTAGAGTCAAAATAACCTGCTTGAACTTCCATATACTCTGGAATGTACTGCATAGGGGCAGAATCATCTGGAACCGCGTCTTTAAGGGTAATCGTCCCATAGCTAGACTGATTTGTATTGACACGGAGAGTCCATTTATGCATGTACTCGCCGCTCTTATTTAAGATAGCAGAATCCCAATGCTCTTCTTTCATTACCCCGTGGATTTTAGCGAAGTTTTCCTTTTTAATGCCTTCAGTATAATCATTCTCTCCACGTTCTTTTACTGAAATCGTGTGCGAAATTTCTTTCGAAGTTTCTGATTCTGAATAAGAAAGGGTTTTGCCATCTAAGACTTGTGTGACTTTAAACTCAGTATAAAAGGTCCCTTTGACACCCTGAATCTGGTTTCCTCCTTTTTTCTTGAGGTATTCTGCCAAATTTTTCATAGTGACTTTAACAGTTCCACCTTGGCCTTCGCCGTTTGATGTCACAACAGCTGCTCCGACAGCTACGTCTGTCTCTTTGTCCTTTAAATCAAAATTAGTGTTTTCGACTGTAATTGGAGCTGGAATCGTAAAGGTAAAATAGTCCCCATCCTTTAGCTTTCCATCATAATGTGATAAGTCAAATTGACTTTCAAAGCGATAGGCACTATCCTTGATCAGCTGATAATTACCAGCACCATCCTTATTTAACGTTTGACCATTACCGACATCCCAAATGGATATATCTGTAATAACCTTGGTCAATTCGACGCCACTATCTGCATTGACAGTCTGCGGTGTGCTTAACCCCATAAATATCATTATGGGAGTGAGTAACAATAGTAGATATTTCTGAATTTTACTCATATCAAAAACTCCATTTCTTTTATATGTTTATACTCAAAGAAAATTAGAAGTAGACAAGGAAACAAAGTCGCAGATAGAACTGAAGTTCATCAAGACGAGTTGACGACGGATCCTTTTGATTTTCAAAGAGTATTAGCATTTAAACTACCTCTACTATTCTACCCCCCCCCCCCCCCCCGAAAAGTCAAGTGTTTTCAAGGGTTTTTAGGCAAAAAAATAAAAAAATAAGCTCAATGTTATTAGGTCTCCCTAAAACTTGAGCTTTATGCCAAAAGGGGGTGAGATAGACAACTAAAACGGCTTCGCTCTCACCGACAAAAGTTATGTAACCTTTGAAGATGACGTAATAAGCATAAGAAGTCGTAACTTCGTTGCCTCACCCCGCAGGGTTGACTGAACAAACGATAAAAGAAACGAGGCCGAGTACTTTATCTCAACCTCATTGCATCGCTTTATTTATCTTGACTTAGGATACCCAAGGTCTCCACCAAGTTGTCAGCGTGGACTTCAATAGTATCACCGGTTGCTTTGATCTTAACCTCAACAATACCGTCAACAGCCTTTTTACCAACAGTGACACGGATTGGCAAGCCAATCAAATCGCTATCTGAGAACTTGACACCAGCACGTTCATTGCGCTCATCGGTCAAGACTTGGTAGCCCGCCTTTTGGAGGAGCTTTTCGATGGTTGCTGTGAGCCTATTTGACGCATCATCCTTGCTGTTAACCTCAATCAGATGCACGTCATATGGTGCCAATTCTTTAGGGAAATTAATCCCCCAAGCATAGCGGTACTCGCCTTTAGGTGTTTTATTAACAAAGAGACGGGCATGCTGCTCGAGAACCGCCGATAGCAGACGACTGACGCCGATACCGTAGCAGCCCATAATCATTGGGATCGCGCGGCCATTGTCATCCAAGATCAGGCCATTCATGCTTTCTGTATAACGTGTGCCTAGTTTGAAGATGTGACCAATCTCAATTCCACGAGCAAACTTGAGCACACCTTTACCATCTGGAGACAATTCTCCCTCACGGACTTCACGGATATCGACATACTCAGCTGTGAAATCGCGCTCTGGATTAACGCCTTTGTAGTGATAACCATTATCATTAGCACCAACAACGACGTTCTGAGCACCTTTAACACGTCGATCAGCAACGATACGAGTGCCTTCAGGCAAGCCAACTGGACCTAGCGAACCAAAATCAGCGCCAAAGAAAGCTCTTGCTTCCTCAGCTGTCGCAGGCTCCAGTACACCTGCTTCCAAATGATTTTTAAGCTTAACATCATTGAGTTGATCATTGCCAACCAGAAGCGCTACGACAGGCTCTCCATCCGCCATCAGCAGCATAGTTTTAACGGTTTGCTCTTCTTCAATTTGGAGAAAGGCTGCCACCTCGTCAATAGACTTACAATCCGGTGTTTCTACCTTAACCATTTCTTCTTGCGCCAATACCTTGCCACTCGGCTTGTAGAAGTCTGTTGCCATCTCAAGGTTAGCGGCATAGTCAGACTCGCTAGAGTAAGCAATCGTATCTTCTCCTGAGACAGACCATTTGAGCAGTTCTGCCTTGATGGCTTCAAGTACATCCTCTGGTAATTCTTCTAGGCTAGCCACAGACTTGTCAAGCACCACCCAGTGGTTCAAATCCGTGCGGTCAGGTGTGATAGCCATAAATTCCTGACTATCCTTACCGCCCATGGCCCCACCGTCACCGATAATAGCTTTATAATCAAGGCCAGCCCGATCAAAGATATTTTCATAGGCTTTCTTGTGATCCAAGTAGCTAGCATCCAAGCTAGCATTGTCCGCGTGGAAGCTGTAAGAATCCTTCATGATGAACTCGCGGGTCCGCAAGAGTCCATTACGCGGCCGTTTTTCATTGCGGTATTTGGCTTGGATTTGATAAAGGGTCAGCGGCAATTGCTTATAGGACTTGACAGAGTCACGGACAATGGCAGTCAGGGTTTCCTCATGAGTAGGTCCCATAATAAACTCAGTTCCCTCGCTGTTTTTAAGCTTGAAGAGGTCATCGCCATAAGTTTCGTAACGGCCAGATTCCTTCCAAAGTTCAGAAATAATCATGGCTGGCGCCAACATTTCCACCGCATCAATCTTATCAAATTCCTCACGAATGATAGCCTTGATTTTTTCAATAACACGGTTGGCAAGTGGTAGGTAAGTATAGCTACCTGCTGAGATTTGGCGGACATAACCCGCTCGGAGCATGAGTGCGTGACTAATAACCTGAGCATCACTTGGCATCTCACGTAGGGTTGGAATCAGCATTTTAGACTGTTTCATGAATGGTTTTCCTTTTTAGTTTATAGTTCTGCTGTTTGTATTACTTATAAGTAATACAAACAAGGTTTAGCTAGGTCAAACTCGCTGCAAGACTTTGAGGTGAAGATGGCACGATCGATTTAACGAAATGACGATTTTTATATGTCATCTTCAACAGTCACATACTTTTGGGGGAGCTAGAGCAAGCCTGTCTCTCTTAACTGTTTCTCAAGATGAGTTAACAGGTCTTCTTTTGATTTTCAAAAGGGATTAGAAGAGGCGCATAATGTCATTCCAAGTCACAGCAATCATAAGCAAAATCATGAAAACGGCACCAACCACCGTGACTGTACTTTCCACCTCTTTTTTTAGCGGTTTGCGACGGATGGCTTCTAGGATATTGATCACAATTTTCCCACCGTCCAAGGCAGGGATCGGGATCAGATTAACAATCCCCAAGTTGATTGACAAGAGAGCTAGAAGTTCCAGCATGCTCTCTAGCCCACCCTTGACAGCTTCGGAGCTGACTTGGAAAATGGCCACCGGCCCGCCCAGCTGGTCTAGACTCGGACGGACGATGATATTCTTCAGGGCATTTAAAATCGCAAAGGCTGCATGCCAAGAACTGCTAAGACCGCCGACCAGCTTATCAAGCAAGCCTGTCTTAATACCAGGTTGAACCCCGATATAATAAGCACCGTTTTCTTTTTTGGGAGTGACAGTCACAGTCTTGGTCTGACCATCATGCTTATAGGTCACATCAAGTGTCAGCGCATCTGAGGTATTTTCCGTAGAATGTGTGACAGCCTCAACGACATCTTCCCATTTGCTAATCGGATAATCTCCAATCCGCGTAATGGCGTCCCCTGTCTGAATACCTGCCGCAGCGACCGCTCCGCCTTCCACCACACGTAATTGGTTGGTGCTTGTGTCAGCGACACCCCCTTGCATAAAGACCAAAATCGTGAAGGTCACAATCCCTAGGATAAAGTTGTTCATAGGCCCGGCAAAGTTAGTCATCACACGTCCAAGTATGCTGGCATTTTGATATTGGACATCGAGCGGTGCGATTCGAACCTCAGTTCCATCTTCTTCAACAATGGTCGCATCATGATGAACAGGATAAGTCTTGGTCTCATCGATAACTAAGCCTGTGATTTCAAGTCGATCTTCAAGATCATAGCTGGTCACATTCATGGGCAGACTAGTCATGTCAACCTGCTTCTGAGACAGGTTAATCCGTGTTACCAGACCATCCTCATTGACCGTCAGGCTAGCAGCTTGACCAGTCTTTATTTCAGTGCTATCCTCTCCCCAGCCAGCCATACGGACATAACCTCCGACAGGCAGGATACGAATAGTATACAAGGTTCCATCTTCTCCCCTATGGGAAAAAATCTTAGGTCCCATGCCGATGGCAAATTCACGGACCAAAATGCCAGCCTTCTTGGCAAAATAGAAATGGCCGAATTCGTGAATCACCACGATAAGGCCAAAGATAAAAATAAAAGCCAAAATATTTAAAATCAAAGAATACTACCTATCCTTTCTGTTCTTCTTAAAAGAGACCGAAGAAATGCATGATGGGAAAGACAAAAATGAGAGAATCAAAACGATCTAAAATCCCGCCGTGACCAGGAATCACACGCCCAGAATCTTTCACACCATAGTGACGTTTGAGAGCTGATTCTACCAAATCACCATACTGGGCAAAAGCTGAGAAGATAGCTACTAAAAGCAGCATAATCAAATAATGATAGCCAGCCTTAACCTCAGGAAAAATCAGCATGTAAATCCCCGCAAAGATAACCGCAGATAAAACACCACCTAGAAAACCTTCAACAGTCTTATTAGGAGACACGCGCGGCGCTAAGGGGTGCCGACCAAATTGACGTCCTAAGAGATAAGCGCCGCTATCTGTGATCCAAACCAGCAAGAGAGCAAAGAAAAGTTTAGCGCGACTGTCCATCTGAGCCAGAATAAGAGCGTGAAAGCCCATCCCCACATAGACGCTGGAGGCTATCGGATAAACCGCATCGTCAAACGTATACTGGCCGAACTGCACAACTGTTGCTCCTAGCACAAAGAAGACAATAATAGCAAAAGCGGCATAGTTTCCGCCCACCGGCAAGAAGGGCAGATAGTTTTCCAGCGGCAAGGTCAGAACCAAAGCCCCAAACATGGATAACACCCCCTCAACAGAGGTAGGTGCAATTCCACGCATCTTAAGCAACTCGGTCACAGCAATCACCGCTAAAAATCCAACAGCAAGCTGTGAAAAGACACCGCCGATCCACATAATTGGAACAAAAATCGCTAGGGCGATAGCCCCGAAAATCACGCGTTTCTGTAAATCCTTCATCTTCAAATCTCCTTAGTCTGAGAGACTTCTCTCAGTTTTTCATCTAACCCCTACACCACCTTCTTACAGAGGTTCTATCTATGATTAAATATACGAAAAATAGCTTAGGAACAGGCCTTTGACCTGCACTCACCTGAAACGTCATATCGCAATATCTATGAAAATCCTAGCTACCCTAACTAACTTCTAACTGGTTCCAAAAACCATTGGGGGTTGAAACCAAATGTCAAACTGTCAAAACTTAGAAAACAGGAAATCAAGCGGAAACCGCAGTTCCAAAAGAAATGATCTCGCACTCTCAATTCACACAGTTACAATGATCATTTTCAGCCTGAGCCAAAGCGTCTTACTCGCCGACACAAACTCGTCAATTCTCCAACAGATTTTCTAGTGCATTTTATTTCTTAGTTTAAACTCCACCGAATCGGCGTTGGCGCTTGTTGTAAGCCAAAATAGCGTCTCTAAAGGCCTTCTCATCAAAGTCTGGCCAAAGAACATCTGTAAAATAAAGTTCACTATAGGCTGCCTGCCATGGTAAAAAATTGCTCAAGCGCAGCTCACCGCTGGTCCGAATAATAAGGTCAGGATCTCGTAAGGTTCTCGGTAAGGTGTGCGTCTGCAAGTGATCCGAAATAAGTTGCTCGTTAATCATTCCAGGACTATACTTGGCATCCAAAATCTCTTGAGCAATCTGTTGCACAGCACTGATAATCTCTGCTCGTCCACCATAGTTGAGGGCAAAATTCAGGATTAAGCCTGTGTTAAGCTTGGTCAGATCCTCCGCCTTCTTGAGAGCCTCAAAAGTCCCTTGTGGCAGGCGCTCTGTATCTCCGATCATCTGAATTTTGACATTATTTCTGTGCAATTCTGGCACGTATTTATCATAAAAGTCCACAGGTAGATTCATGATAAACGTCACTTCTGACTCTGGACGGGACCAGTTTTCAGTGGAAAAAGCATAGACCGTGAGCACCTGAACTCCCATATCGTTGGCTACTTTTGCTACTTTATGAAGGGCTTCCATCCCAGACTTGTGTCCCATAATACGAGGCTGCATCCGCTTTTTCGCCCAACGGCCATTGCCATCCATGATTATCCCAATATGCTTCGGTACGACCTGCGGCACTTCCACTTTAGACTTGCGATTCATCTTAAATTTGAACATAATCTTTTCCTGAAAATAGTATAATACTCTTCATTATACCACATCTTTTCCTAAAGAAAAAGCACTGACCACCGTCTAAACACGGGCAGTCTGCGCTTTTTGTTACATTTATTCTTCGATGATAGAGCCTTCTTCTACTTCTGAATCACCTTCTGCTGGTGTCACAGCTGGGTCAGCAGGTGAAAGACTCTCTACACTAACGCCACCAGATACTACTGTACGAATGGCTGCGCGTTCAAATGTTAGGTAGATGCCATCGATGTCAAGGGTGACTGTATTGACCTCTGTGTCAACGCTGTCAACCACCCCATACAAGCCACCGATAGTGACCACCTTGTCACCCGGTTTCACATTGTTAAGCATTTCAAGACGGGCTTGCTGCTGTTTTTTTTGACCACGGGCGGTGAAAAACATCATCCCTCCCATCATCAGCAATAAAATAATCGGTGTTAAGCCGTTCATATTTTCCTCCAATAAATAACATTTTTCTCATTATACCAAACTTTTGATATTTTTTAAAGTATCGTGCAACCAAGGCACGCTAAACGCATGAGAACTTCTACTGTGTTTTGTCGTTGCCTCTCACTTTTTTGTCTAGATTAACCTGCTCAGATATTGGTCAAAGTCTATCCCTAAGTTAAAAACTTCTTCCGTTTCAAGCTCATTTTCTTTCCAATATCTAACTGTTTTAGCTAACAAAACTTATCCATATTTTTATACAACCTCCTAATCATTGCGTCTCGTTTGTTAACCGTTGAATGAAAAAAGGTTGGGACAACCCTCCATCTCCATGGTGGCTTCATGCTCACTCCAAAGCTTGTAATCGTTGACGTTTTCGTATAAAAAGTACTCACATCCTTTGAAACTCAAAAATGATTACTTTTTCTTTTCCTTGAAAATTTGCCACCCCGTAACAAGTAAATCCCAACAATCAATAACATAAACGATCCTGTTCCGATCAACCACCATTGATAGGTAATCCCTAGCCAAGTACGTCGCAATAGTTGAACTAAATTAGGTTTTGGAGCAACCCATTTTCTGTAAGCTACGCTAGATCGTTGACCATCTTCGCTAAGGTAAACAACGTCATCATCTAGGCTTACCTGTCCATTCTCCAAAATAAAATCAAGCTCCTCACCTCGTCTGACCATGGCATAGAGATCTTCTTCCAAAACGATGGCTCTATCGTTAATCGTTTGAAGGCCTCTTGGCAAGATTCTCTGATAAGTGTACTCTTTGTAAACAGCGTCATGCAAAGCATTACTGAGACGATTGCGAGCTTCTTCAGCCTTGTCATCAGGCCACTCACCAACGCCCATAACAACAGAGATAAGCCTAACCCCTTGGCGCTTAACTGTGGACACCAAATTATAACCAGCACTATCACTAGAACCTGTCTTGAGACCATCTGTCCCCTCGTAAGCTGTCGGTCCTCCTGTTAGGGAAAGGTGGTGAGCTGTAAAGCTTTCTTCATACTCGCTACCCTCTTTTAAACTCAAATTGTACTGACTTGTGTTTTTCAAGGCCTGCGGATAATCCTTTATCAGGTGATAGCTTAAGAGTGCAAAATCTCTAGCAGACCCTTGATTTTCTCCGTCTTTCGGTTGATTAGCAGGGGCATAGTCACCTAGAAGTTCATTGCTAGAGCCAGAAGCATTGTAGAATTGCGTCTGTGTCATGCCAAGCTCCTTAGCCTTAGCATTCATCAAATCAACAAAAGCTCCCTCATCACCCGCTATGGTATCTGCCATCAGCACGGTCGCAGCGTTAGATGAAACAATCATCATCAGCTGGGCCAATTCGTCAAAAGTGTATTGAGCTCCCAAAACCATCGTATTATTGCTAAGAGCAGAAATTTGAGAAATATCAACATCCTTTTGAGTGACTTCAAAAGTCATATCCCTTGAAAGTTCACCAGATTCCAATGCCTCATAAGCTAAGTACAGGGTCATAATCTTGGTTAGACTAGCCACAGGCCACTGCTTGTCAGCCTCACGTTCATATAAGACTTGGCCAGTCGCTGCATCAACGACAATCGACCCACCTTTTGGAGCGTATTTAGCCTCCAAATCCTGCCCCATCTCCTTTGCAAGCTCCAACTCAGAATGGCTTTCCAAAGCCAAAACTTGCCTACTGTTTCCCAAGCTAAGACTCAGAATTAAAAGGCTGGTGATTACGAAACTCATTCTTTTTACCATACTATTTCCCACCACTGTTTCCACTGTACTTAAAATTGTATCACAGGCGACTTGCAAGGGTCAAATGATATGAAAGACTGAAGCGGCGCAGGATTCAGTTCCCATTAAAGCAAAAAAAGTCAAAAGGAGGCTCGATTTGATAAGCCCCTTCTCTGCTATACTTATTTGAAGGCACCCAAACTTTAGATGAATTTTGCTAGATTAAAATACCTTTCGTAAGATTTAGCATACCTGTCTCTGGCGGAAACCGTCCAATTAAGCCTTTTGACTAAAAACATCAGGAGCCTGGGACAAAAGTTCAACCCTAAATATAAAAAGCGAACAATATTAGTTTTCTGATACTCAGAATTCTGTTTTGTTCGCTTTTTATATTTAATTTATCAATTTGAAGAATAGATGATAAAGAATTTCAAAAATCAAAATCTTTTTTATACGTAATCTTCAACAGTTACACGCTTTGGGAGTGAGGGTGGAGCCATCATGGTGGTCTCTCCCACTCTTCTATACTTTACCTATCCATTAGTGTCTGAACACTCAAAATAATTAATTCTTCTTGTGACGGTAATATGTAAGCCCAACAAACAAGAAGAGCGCCAATCCTGCTACTGAAAGGACACCAATCGTTTCACCTGTACTTGGCAATATCCGTTTTGATTTAGACAGTTTATTGCCATCTTTTGATGTACTTGGGTTAGTCGTTGTTGCATGTGTAGCTGTACTTGTCTCAGGAGACGTTGTAGGCTGAGGCATTGGTGGGATAGGGGTTGTTGTTTCTGTCGTGCCTTCTGTGGTCGACTTAGTTGTTGACTCAGTTGTGACAGTTGTCGTAGTCTCTGTCGTTGACTCGGTTGTAGTAGTTGTCGTACTTTCTGTGGTTGATTGGGTTGTCGGCTCAGTTGTAATAGTTGTCGTAGCCTCAGTCATTGACTCGGTGGTGGTAGTTGTCGTATTCTCGTTTCTCTTTATATTTTCTTGATTGATAACTGTCAAAAGAGCTCGAATCGGACTACCCATGGCAGAAAATATCTCCTCGTCAGTCAGACCAGCTGACTCTTCACTCCATATGGAAAAAGCCGCTCCAATGACATTCTTTAAACTATTAATGGAATCACCCGTATCCATATGAAACTGGGAAAGATTCCAAGTCTTTAGAATATCATTTGCTGCAAATAGGGCATCCGATTGAAGTTTTTCTGAGGGCTTAGGAACAAAAGCTAGATAATACCCATTATAATTAAGGAGCTTAAAATCCTGATCACTAAGGTCAGAAGCTGTTGCTAAATCTGGATTTCTGTGAGGAAGATACCCCCAATAAGCAATCTCAACGTTACGATTTAAAGAAGGTAGCAGTTGACGGGATAAGCTATCATTCCATATTTGAGTTTTGATACCTTGACCTGCTAAATAGTCGCATAACTGATTCACATGACTAATGAAAGACTGGCCTTGTATAAGTCCTCCAGAAATTTCATCGCCTCCAATATGGATATACTCTAAGCCAGGCAATTCTCGGACTAGTTCCATATATAACTGTCTAACAGCTTCCTGAGTAGTAGCTGCATCAAGATCTAGTTGCCTATCTTCGTCCCAAGATACCCACTTAAATTGACTAGTAACTGCTGGCTCAGCGTAGGGAAGCAAGGCCTTTAGCCCTCCTGTATGAGCTGGGGTGTCAATTTCTGGTATCAATCGGATGCCTTTTGAACCCGCATAACTTTTAAGCTCAGCCAACTGTCCATAACTGAGAAATTTTCGATTCGTATTAGGATTAGTATAGCTTTGATCATCTTGATTATAGATTGCATTTGAAGCTGTTTGATTGAGAAACTGACTCTCCAACCCATAATTTTGATCATCTGTCAAGTGGAGATGAACAAAGTCTCCTTTATTCTCCGAAACAGTATCAATGATAGATTTCAGAGAGTTTAGAGAGTAATATCTCCTAGCCACATCCACCATCACTCCGCCTGAGAGTTTAACGATAGGTTCTTGTGCCTCTGGCTGTCCTGTCAACAATAGTGTTAAAAAGAGCAGAACCGTCCCTAAAAGTACCTTAACCTTATGCATCCTTGCAGATTCCTCTTTTCTAAGAAAAATTTCGTTTTCATGAACTATCCTTTTAATTGAGTCCTTTAGCTAATATTTTTTTGTGATATAACTACATTTGCATAAAAAAGGGGGAAACAAAATGATTTCATCGAAACCTATTTTGCCACCCCTCTCCATAAATTTGATAAACATCCAGAAGTTCAGTACCACATAGAGCAATGAGGGACTAAACCTCAGTCACTAATAATTCTTATGGCGGTAGTAAGCAAGGCCAACAAACGAGAAGAGCGCCAATCCTGCTACTGAAAGGACACCAACCGTTTCACCTGTGCTTGGTAATGACCGTTTTGGTTTAGATGGTTTATCGCCATTTCTTGGTATATTTGGCTTAGTTGTGGTTGTCTGCGCTGTCGTAGAAGATGTTGTAGTCTTAGGCGCTGGTCGAGTCGTTCTGGTCGTTGCCGCTGTTGTGCTCTCTGTGGTCGACTCAGCCATGGTCGTCGACTCAGTAGTGGTTGTGGGCTCAGTC
>NZ_KB904541.1:0-30346 GCF_000380085.1 Streptococcus merionis DSM 19192 | reverse complement strand
GTGGTTGTGGACTCAGTAGTGGTCGTCGACTCGGTCGTGGTCGTTGTGGTTGGTGGAATAAATGTATTGGTAATAGTAAAACCTTTTGTCATATCACCAGAAATTGCTACTGAATAGAATTCTGGTGAGAAGTTCTCTTCTTTAACAGTGTAGACGATATCTTTTCCATCACGGGATTTAGGAAGGTTCGTAAATTCACCCTTCCAATCATTAGCAGCATCAAGCTCGATCATTTTTCCTTCAACCTTAACGTTTTTTCCATCAATAACTTCGTAAAGCTGCACCAAGATCGCTTCTGGGCGACTCGCTTCCGTATCTCCGACCCATTTTTTAGTAACAGGAATCTTAACAGTTTCTCTGGTATTGGTAATGGTTTTTGTGATCGATTTACTTGCTGAATCAAAATCTGAAGGGGCAATCTTTACATCATCAGCTTTACTGTAGCCAGATGGTGCTGTTATTTCTTTTAAGATATAAGTATCTTGAAGGAGATTTCCGAGTGTTGCCGAGCCATCAACGTCAGATGTCAGCTTGCCAACAGATAAACCGGTCCTCTCACGAATGACATCAAAAACTGCACCTTGAAGAGGTTGACCATTTTCATCAACTTTTTTGATATTGATGCTATAAACATATCCCTCAGCCTTACCGCCAGCTGCGTAGAAGATATAACTTGATTCTGCTTTATTGGTAGTACCATCATTAGACGATACTGTCGCTTCATTAGTGAATCTTTCGCCATCAACAGGGGTATATGGCAACTTCACTTGGTAGCGAATACGAATCCCCTGATTTTTCAATAAATTCCCTAGCTTAAGTTGGAAACTGCTGCTGTTAGCAAGTACGCTCCGATCAGGAATGACTTGATCAGTAATATCTTCTTGATTGTCTACGTGCCAGTCACCATCTCTAAAGACCATAGTCCCTCTAACAACACGGAAGCTATCTGGAATGTAGGTAATGTTGGGATCCTTAAGGACATCTAAAACTTGAACGTTGGTCATATCCTTGTTATCACGATTAATGTCAATAAAATAGTGACCAATGGTCGGATCATTAGCATCTTGCCAACCTGATTTAGCAATAGGACGAGCAGGATCTTTACCGATCCCCTCATATGTCACATTCCCCGCTGGGAAGATTTTGCCACCAATCGTTATATTAATAGGTACTTCTTTACGAGATGGAACAACCGAGAAGTCAAAACGAACATAAAAGAAGAAGGAGCCCGTCACATTGGAATTCTTCTCTGGATAGTCAGTATAGGTAATGACAATTTTACGCGGGTCACTATCAGAAACAACCCCTTTACCGACAACATTTCCATTAGCATCCGTCAAATCAAAGGCTGCTTGTCCATTAAATTGAATTTCTTGAGGAAGTGTAACCGTTGTGGTGTCGCCTTCTTTGACGACATTATTAGGCAATGAAAAATCTCCGTTAATTCGGAAAGACTGCCACTGACTAATATCTCCTGTTATCTCTTTACCATTGGCATCTGTGATGTACATTCTAGTGACGACGTCGCCTTGCTCAGCTGATTTTACCGTGATGTGTGGCGTAATAAGAGCCGCAATCAAAATGAAAACCATGAGCACTGGGACAAACATTTTTTTGAACACTTGTTAGTCTCCTTATTCTTAATTCTCCTAAAATATTTAGACCAATTTATTTTATCACACTTCCTAGTCTAGTTCAAGGGATTTTTAGGACATTGTTATAAAATTAACAAAATAGACAGCCACTCTCCTAAACTTTCTTGATTCAATAGTGTCTAAATGAATTGAACACGGGCTCATATCTTAACCAACTGAATACGGGCTAAAGTGCTCTGTAAAATGCATGAACTTCCTTGAGGCTTCAAACTCATCGGTCCCCTTATTTTCCATCGGATTTTTTAACGGGCTTTGTATCTTAATGAATTGAACACGCCCTAAAAAGCTCGATAAAATTCAAAAATTTCCTAGAGTGTTTACACTCTTCGTCAATTTTTTCATTTTTCATGCTTTTCTTAACGGGCTTTGTATCTTAAATACATACAAAAAATCGAACGACTGAACTCCTTTAAAATTTAAAAAGGAATTAGCGTTCGTTTTTTATTTTCATTCTTATTTTTGCTAAGTACTGCTCATATATTTTTCAATGCAGTGCTCTTTTTAGCAGTCTCAGAATAGAAGTAAGGTTTTTCACAAAAACGAGCTCCACTTCTTCAAACCACTGCAAAAAGCTATTTTTAATAAGAAAAATAACGAATATCTTCCCATTTTGGATAGCTGATTTAGAAACTGTCATCACAAGTAAACCAGAAGATTATTCCGAAATCATTTCAGTTTCTAGTGATTCTTTAGGTAATCAATAGCGTCTTGGACTGTCTTGACAGGGACGATGACCATATCTGTGTTAATTTTTTTAGCAGCTTCAAGAGCTGTTTGGTAGTTATTCTTGGCTTTGGGATCTACTTCTAGAATCTTCTCATCAACAGGATTGTCTGGTGCAAAAAAGATCTCTGCTCCGCTATTTGCCGCCGAAACAACTTTCTTATCAATCCCACCGATGTCTCCGACTGTACCGTCTTTTTCAATCGTGCCAGAGCCAGCAATATGACGCCCTGCGCGAAGGTCAGGATCAGCAATCTGAGTATAAATACTAAGGGTAAACATAAGACCAGCAGATGGCCCGCCAATCCCTGCTGTACTAAAGGCAACATCATGCGAACTGGCTACCTGAGTATGGTCTGTAAGACCAATTCCAATCCCATTTTTGCCATTTTCTAATTTAATGATCTGGCCTTTTTCAGTCCGAGTTTTACCATTAGACTGGAAAGTCACCTCGACATCAGCGCCTAAATCCTGCTTGGAAACATAATCAATCAAGTCTTGAGATGATTCAAAGCGTTGACCGTTAACTCCTGTGACCGTATCTGCAATGTGAAGAATGCCTCGAAAAGTTGAATCTTCCATGATTTGTAAGACATACACGCCCAAGTAATCCATGGTAATATCCTCTCCCGCAAGCGTCAAAGCTTGATACTCAGCCATATTCTGAGACGTTTCCATGTAAAAGGCGTTGATACGACTAAAGTCTTCGGTGCTTGCGCCACCAGTCACTTCATTCCGAGAATAGACATCTGTAAAAGGTGTCATCCAGGCATGAACCAAACTCGCAAAAGTTGCTGGCGTCATGGTGATATAGGTAAAATTGTAGGAGCCATCTTTTGAATCCGTCTTACCGTCCACCGAAAGCACCGTCCGCACATCCTGAGCACCACCAGGAGATTCAATATAGTAGGGTAGGGGCACAATAAAGGCCGCCATCATAGCAACTAACAAAAGCGCTAAGCTAATGATTAAGGCCTTCTCCTTATTTCGACGACTTAGTTTCTTCAAGGTATTTCTCCAATTCTATTACAATAGTTTCAGGAACATAAGCTGAAAAGTCAGCTTTAAAGGTGATGAGCTCGCGGACACCACTTGAGCTGACAAATTTTAGTTCCGGCTTAGCCAGCAGGTAAATAGTCTCAATTTCAGGGGCGAGATTACGATTGTAAAAGTCAAAACTGGCTTCGTACTCTAAATCGGTCGCATTTCTCAGTCCACGAACCAGATGCGTCACGCCCTCTCGTCTCGCTACCTCAACGACCAACTCCTCTTTCGAGGTCAAAATGCGGACATTTTCAAGATGCCTAAGTGCCTGTTCTAGCCAATCTTTACGCTGTGGGACAGGAATCAAGCCTTCTTTGTGGGGATTATAGAAAATACCGACTATCAATTCATCGAAAAGCTGGCTAGCGCGTTCAATAATATCCAAATGTCCTAAAGTCATGGGATCAAAGGAGCCTGTAAACAGACCAATTTTTGATGACATATTCATTCCCTTCTAATTTTTATTGAGGCTCTTTCTCATTCTTATCTGTTCTAACATTACTAGCTGAGAAAGAAGTTCCCGCTAATAATCAGTAAAAACTTACCTAAATTCCTTTGGTTGATGCCATCAACAATTATTTCAAGAGCAAAGATTCCTAGTAGTAAAACAAAACACCAAAGACCTGGTTTCCAACGCGGTTTATTTAAATGCCCAGCCAATTGAGCGCTAGCCAGAAAAAATAGAAACAGATAAGCAATTCCTACCAAACACCCTGTCAGAATATCAAAGAAATCTCGCAGTTTCTCTCCTAATCATCGTCCGAAAAATAAAGATACAAGGGTAGCCCAACAAGGATTAAAAAACGGTAGAGATCACTGGGTTGAAACCCTGTATAAATAAGATCTCCTAAACAATAAAGCCCTTGAATCACAGCTAAAATGAGAAACAGAGGATTACGAGTCTTAGTCCAAGCCGCTACTCCTTCTTGGTTTTTAAATTTATAATGACGAACCAAATTCTCCAAGCGTCTCATCCGTCGCAATAGGTAGATGAGCAATATAAATACCATCGCAATTAGCACATATAACCAACGCTCTTGCATCACTGCCTCCAGTCTTGATACTAAAAACCTCTCTTCACAGCAAAAGCCCCGACTTAAAGATGACTTTTTCGCTGCTCATCAGCTTTTATAGAGCAAAAAATCATCTCAGCCCAAGTATTTTACTGACAAACACAGTTTTTTAGTGGATATACACCGTGACCTTTGAAATCCCGTAAGTTTTTTGTTTCCAAATACCTAGGGAACCAATTTCTTCTGGCAGATCAACCGATTTATCCGTCTCGCAAACGACCATCACATCCGAACTAAGCAGGTCTCTTTGATCCAGATTTTTTATCACGTCCACAATCGCTTCCTTAGCATACGGAGGATCCAGAAAAACCAACTCAAACTGACCAGATACTTGCTGCAAGGCGTGACGGTCTTCCATCTTAAGCAGGGTGAACTTACCTGCTTCTTGAGTCATGGCAATATTTTCTGCAATCACAGCTTGAGCCTGACGGTCTTTTTCAACCAAGATAGCCTGAGACATTCCTCTTGACACCGCCTCAATAGCCAATCCGCCACTTCCTGCGTACAAATCTAAAACACGACCGCCATCAAAATAAGGCCCAATCATGTTAAACATTGCCCCTCTAACCTTGTCTGAAGTCGGGCGTGTGGTCTTACCAGCCAAGGTTTTCAACGGCCTACCACCATACTGGCCAGATACAATTCTCATGCTCTCATTATACCACAGCTTGCTCTCATTTGACACCTGACAAACGAACTAGCCATTCTTGCTGTTTCTTCTACTACTTATCGCTCGTTTTGTCAGTACTCTTTCTTCCTGAATTAAGGTCTCTTACTAAATACAGGTGCTGTAATCTTCTACAGAAGAAATAAAATCCCCGCGACCGAACAACCGCACGAAAAATGCATGTCATCTTTGTCCGAATACATGCATTTCAAACTGTTTTTATTTTTCGCACGAAAGCGCACTGATGCGTCCCTTTTGAGAAAAATCATCCTAATTGTACTTCATTTTAAAGAATAGCTTTTACTTCTGCAACCAAATCAGGGGTCATTCGTCTAGGTCCCCGCACCGCTTTAACACCGAGCTGAATGAGACGATCAATCGGAAACTCATTATCAGGAAATACTTTCACAAGATGAAGACGCATCATCATCTCGTCATTTTCCTGAAAAACATCAGAAATGCGGCAAATATAGCGCAGGGCTCTGGTCGGTGCCGTAATGTAAATCCCCATGATGTCACCAGCGTTTATCTTCCCCTTGTGGTGCCAAACTTGCTCCTTGTTCTGAGCAAAATCCAAATCGATATCATAAAGTTTGAGATTGGCAGGAATAATCCAATAATCAGGTTCATTCTCCGCTGCCCGATAGCTTTTGGGTGACACTAAAGCTCGACTCTGACTGAGCAAGTCAAAAATCAGGTTATCATCAACAGTCTCATCCAAGATAATGGTCAGCCAGCTGGTCTTGCTCATATGATAACTTGGATAAAAGCCACCTTTTTCTAAGAGCTGAGGCAAGACTTTCTCGTTGACTTTGATGTTTAAAATGTCAACCACTTCTGAACTTGCCGGCTTCTTCTTATCAACCTTATTGCGGCTAACTGACATCACAAGAGCATACCATTTTTGATTGGCAGGACTACGAAAAACGACTGCTTCTGGAATCCGTTTAAAGGGGTGGTCAGGCTTATCCGAAAACTCCTTCAAAATTCTCTGAGCCAGACGATTAGCCTGATCAGAGCGGAATAACTGTTCTGTAAAACAAGCCTCAGCAACTCGCTCCAAGATAGTACTGTAAGCATCACGGACTTGATGGACAAACGCTCCGACAGGACTTAGAACCTGATAAGCCAAATAAGGCTCGTCCAGCTCTACATCAACGATTTGACCCATCACCTGACCATCTGGCATAATTTGAATCTGAGCCTCAAAACTACCATCAAAAAAGAGCTCGCAGTAGTGCCAAACCTCATCCTCCTTGACAAAGCCAAAGTCTGCCAAGCTGGACCAGTTGACCTGCTTTTTTTCAAAAAACGACTTTTCAAAAGACATCATAACTCCTTAAACTCCTAGCTATTTTTAGGAAATCCTACACGGAAGACTGCAAGAATTGACTAAGTAGGAAACTTAAAACAGGGATTCTCAGGGTCAGTAATACCTAAAAATAATCCCGCTGTGGTGCCAAATTCGGACTCAAAATCAGTTACTTTTAGCCCTAATTTAAAACCACAAAGCCAAGTCATCAGGTCTGTTCTAATTCCCACATCTCATGGTTGAGCACCTCCTACAACCCGTTCTGAGAAAATGATAGTCATCTAGCTATTTTTATTAACTGATGAGCAGCTCTAGATTGGTCGCCTTCAGAAATGGCGAGCCTCAATTGCTACAATCAGCTCTCTTAGACTATGAAAAAACCAGCTTTTGAAAGTTTTTGGATTTCCGGACAAATTTATTAAAAAAGGAGTGGGATCAACTCTGACTAACTCCGAAAGAGCTCATTTCCCACCCCGTATGTTACGAGAGACTGAGACAGACAAACATGGTAGCTCTCCCTCGCTCCCTCTTTCAGTTTTATATTTAAACAGTTGATGTATGGGACAAAAAGCGAGGATAATTGATCTCTTTGAAATCATGCTTAAGTCCTAATCTTCACTTTTCCAAACCACTGTGAAAAACTGTGTTTTCTCTAAAAGAATCGTCGCAAGCTCAGCTCTCTTCACGTTTATTCAGCTGGTTCTGCTGCTGACGGCTCAGTGGCAGGTGCTTCAACTGTAGATGTCTCTTCGACAGTTGGCTCAGCAGGCTCAACAACAGGTGGCGTAGAGGTGTCTGACGGTTCATAAATAACTGACGGTATGACTTCCTCAACCAATACTGCTGGAACAGCAACCTCTGGTTCAGCAATCTTCTCAGATGACTGCGCCGTACTTCCATTTGTATTCTTCTCGCTTATATCCTCGGTTGACTCTTTAGTGCTTGGCTCTGTTGTTTCCTTTGTTTTTTTCGATTTAGCCTTTTCAGCCTCAGCTGCTTCAGTTGCGCGCCGATTTGCTTCTAATGTCTGATTGACTGTCGTCAGATACAGAGTTCCCGCTGCAATAAGCGTCACTCCTCCTAAAATAAATTGCTGAACTGGTCTTTTTTCTTGATGTTTTAGACGTTGCAATAGCTTCAACCTCTTTCTAAGAGTCACATTTTTATAATCGCTCTCAGTCTATCATTCTCCATAGGGCTTGTCAAGGCAAAAGAAAGGCGCATAGGAATGAACCACTTGCGCCTTGTTTGTTAAATAGTTAGCTTGACCAAACGGATTCGAGGATATTGGTCTGCTCACGACCTGGCCCTACAGAGAAGGTTGAAATGCGAATTCCAGTCAACTCACTGACACGACGAACATAGTTGCGAGCATTTTCTGGCAAATCTTCTAGGCTACGCGCACCGGTAATATCCTCAGACCAACCCGGCATCTCCTCGTAAATTGGTTTGCAACGCTTGAGGGTTTCAAGACTTGCTGGGTAGTAATCAATGCGCTCTCCGTCCAAATCATAGGCCACACAGATTTTCACTGTGTCAAGCCCTGAGAGCACATCAATTGAGTTGAGACAGAGATTGGTAATTCCTGATACACGACGGCTATGACGCATGACAACAGAGTCAAACCAGCCTACACGACGCGGACGACCTGTTGTTGTCCCGTATTCCTTACCAACTTCGCGAATACGATCTCCAGTCTCATCAAAGAGTTCCGTAGGAAACGGTCCATCTCCGACACGACTCGTATACGCCTTGCAGACGCCAACAACCTTATCAATCTTACTTGGCCCTACACCAGAACCGATAGTGACCCCTCCAGCCACTGGATTAGAAGATGTCACATAAGGGTAAGTCCCTTGGTCAATATCCAGCATAACCCCTTGTGCCCCTTCAAAAAGGACGCGTTTGCCAGCATCCAAGGCATCATTAAGGATCACTGATGTGTCCGTCACATATTTCTTAATTTGCTGGCCATATTCATAGTATTCTTCAAAAATCTCGTCAAATGTGATACCTTCTGAACCATAAAGTTTGGTGAATTGACGGTTTTTGTCAGCCAGATTAATCTGGAGACGTTCTGCAAAGATATCACGATCTAGCAAGTCTGCAATCCGAATCCCCACACGGGCAGCCTTATCCATATAGGCAGGGCCGATACCCTTGATAGTCGTGCCAATCTTGTTATCACCCTTAGCTTCTTCTTGCAGCTGATCCAGCTTGATGTGGTAAGGCAGGATAACGTGGGCGCGATCTGAGATACGTAAATTGTCCGTCGTCACACCATTTTCATGAAGGTAAGCCAATTCTTTAACCAATGACTTAGGATTGACCACCATACCATTACCGATAACCGAAAGTTTTTCAGGGAAGAAAATCCCTGATGGAATCAAGTGTAGCTTGTATTTGAAGCCATCGATTACGATGGTGTGCCCAGCATTGTCACCACCTTGGTAACGCGCGATCACCTCGGCATTGGCCGATAGGAAATCCGTAATCTTGCCCTTACCTTCATCTCCCCACTGGGTTCCTACAACAACAACTGAAGTCATATTCTTTCTTGGAAATAGCAGAGCTGCCACTTCCGTCCTTTCTTGATCAAATGGCAGGAATTTCACCTGCGAGTTTTGCTCATACCTTCTCATTATACAGAAATAGGCGACACTTTTCAAGAATCGTGTGAATATCGTTCGAGGTTTACGCTAACTTTGACAAGTGCAGACCCTTTAAAATATGATAAAATAGAACTATGCACTATGAGATTACCATTCCAGACCAATTTCCCCAGATGACTGTCAAGGAATTGCTGGAAAATTACTTATTGATTCCTCGGAAAATTCGCCATTTTTTGCGAACCAAAAAACATGTTCAGGTCAACGGCGACACCATCAATTGGCAGAGCCCCGTCAACCCCGGTGACCTGTTGACCCTAACCTTCGATGCAGAAGATTACCCTGAAAAAATCTTACCCCAAGGTCAAAAAGGCTTGATTGAGGTTCTGTACGAGGATGCACACATCATCATTGTTAATAAGCCCACAGGCATGAAAACTCATGGCAATGACCCAACTGAAATCGCCCTACTCAATCACGTCTCGACCGAAGTTGGAGCGACCTGCTATGTCGTTCACAGATTAGATATGGAAACCAGCGGAGCTGTCCTCTTTGCCAAGAATCCCTTTGTCCTTCCTATTCTCAATCAACTGCTAGAAAAACGCTTAATTTCCCGAACTTATCTGGCTCTTTGCCAAGGCAGGATTAAGCAAGATAATTGGACAATCACAGATAAGATTGGCCGTGACCGCCATGACCAACGCAAGCGTCTAGTGGATAACCGCAAGGGGCAATCGGCTAAAACCCATGTCCACTTGGAAAAAGCGATCCGCAAAAACTCCCTAGTATCTTGCAAGTTAGAGACCGGCCGAACACACCAGATTCGGGTTCACCTCAGTCACCACGGACATGCGATTGTAGGAGACCCGCTCTACTCTAAGCAAACAGCCTCTCGCCTTATGCTCCACGCGCAAAAATTGAGTTTCCAGCATCCTTTCACCCTTGAAACGATCAGTGTCAATGCTGAATCAACTAGCTTTCAGGAAGTTTTAGATAATCTATCACAGGAGATTTCATGACCCACCGCATCGCCCTACTTTCAGACATTCATGGTAACCGTACAGCCCTCGAAGCCGTACTGGCTGATGCCCAAAAGCAAAACATCACTGAATACTGGCTTCTGGGAGATCTTTTCCTGCCTGGTCCAGGAGCACAAGACATCATTGACCTGCTCAGACGGATCCCGATTACACTCAGCGTCCGTGGCAATTGGGAAGATTGCTTCCTGCGGAGTTTGGACAATAGCTTTAATCCCAATAATCCGACAGACATCTATCTAGCAAGGCTCAGCCAGTACCTCCATCCTCATTTGACTGCCAAAGATATTGAGACCCTGCGGCAAACATCTATGACAGCTAAGCGGCAGATCAATGGCATCAATATCGCTATCAGCCACCACATGCCCCATAAAAATTTTGGCCGAGAATTAGTCTACGATGCGCCAACTGAACGCTTCGATGTGCTTTTTACCGATTCATCTGTTGATATTGCAATTTACGGTCACATCCATGTCCAGACCCTGCGCTACAGTAGCCAAGGACAAATGATCATCAACCCGGGTTCCATCGGCCAGCCCTACTATCCTTGGGACAAGCTGCGCGAGGATTTACGCGCCCAATATGCCATCCTTGAAATTGATGAGACAGGTATCAGCCAAATTGATTTTCGCAAAGTCGCTTTTGATGTAGAGCTAGAGCTCAAACGGGCCAAAGAAGCTAATATTCCCTACTTAGACCTCTACACCGAACTCATGCGTGACGGCATCACCCACACTCACGACAAAACCCTTCTCACCCAAATCCACCAAGACCGCGGATATTACCAAGACGTGATGGATTACTTTGGAACGGGGAAGAAATAAAATAACAGGCCTGTCAATATGACGAGTCTGTTATTTTTTCACTATTGTCATACTTGCAAAAAACTATTTAAACGGCAAATTATTTTAACCTTTTACTATAGTAGATTTTCAAAAACTAACTATCCTTTTGCAATACTTATCAATGTATCTAGGAAAAATGTGCATATTTGAAAATAGTGATTATCTGCATTAAGGCTATCCAATACCACTGAAAAACGCTGCAACCGCATATTTCCCAACCCTTGGTGAACTTATAGAATTTGTCATGTAAGTACCTTAGTTTTTTTAAAAACTTATCTAGTCTAACATACTATAAAAGAAATTGCTCAAGTTCAAATTTCTCAATGCCAGATTTCGTTCCAATATACTTTTTTAACTGACTATTTGCCCTTGGATTATTGTATTCATCAAAAATTATATTTGATATTTGATTCTCTTCCTTTAATTTTTGATATAAAGCTTTACTGATGCCTAATTGTAAAATTTTCAAATCAATATTTTCAGTCGTTCCAAAAACAAATAGATTATACTGTTCTTCTGAAAGAATACCAAATTCTTTCAAAGTATTAACTAGTAAATTAATTTCATAATCAACAAAATCATCATCTACTTGAAGCTTGATAATCGCTAAATTATAAAGTTCATCTGTTCTTTCATGATATTCTCTTATATCAATATAGACTTTTGCCCTTGAATCATTATAATCACTTGAATTGTATGTTTTCTCCCCAAACTGTGTGCCTATATACTGTAAATATCCAACTTCACCTTTATTTTCTTGCTGATTTTCGATAATATTATTCCAATATTTTACTTGCTTCTCTACTCTAATCCTCAGGTTTGAATACGAGCTTGGTATAAAACCAGCATAATAACTTATTGTTGAATCAAATCGTAAACGTTTGACATTGTTAGTTGGTCTAAAATACTTGTAAATAATTGATTTCTCCTCTGACAGACTGACAAATGGATCAAAAAATATTTCTTTGATCTTATGTAGAACTCCTTCATATATATTTTCATATTCAGTTAAAACTTTAGATTCTTCTATAATACCTTCAAGCAATTCTAATCCTGTTTCTGAATAATTCAAAATTTGCTGCGCTCCTGCTCGAGTAAGTCGCGAAATAAAATCGGGATTATTGAAATTGCTTATCACTGCATTTTCTAACTCTATAATCTCTTCGCTTGAATCACGATTACTCTCATCAATCGCAGCTTCCTCTAAAAGAGGATTTTTTACTTCATCCTTTAATTCACTTCGCAAAGATAGTACTTTATTTTGCATGTTTCCATTGCCGTTCTGAGGGTAACTTTCCATTTCCACAAAATAAATCGGAATTAATATTCTCTCTATGTCACCCTTATTCCCAAAAATTTCATTTAATCTATTAACTCTCCCGATTAAATTGTACAAATCATTAAAATTTGAAAAGCCAGAAATATAAAATAGTGAGTCGATAGGCAGATTCATGCCAGCTAAAACTACTGAATTCGCAATAAAGTGCCTCACACCTATATCTTCACGAACGTATTTCAATAAATAATTTCTAATATTACTTGGGATACGTCCATGTAAATAAATAATGCCTTTTTCTAAGTATCTAATTAATTTAAATCTAGGGTGGACAATTTCTTTAAGTTCTTCAATTAAATTTACTAAAGTTTGTGGTCGATCCGTAGTCTCTGGAAGATTTTCAAAAAGTTCTTTTGCATATTGCTCTATAAAACGTGGACGATATAAAAAATGTAATGACTTTTTATATTTTTGAGTCTCGTTTATAATATACCCGAAATTATTATCTGTCTCTCCTATCTTATAAAGCGATCCTAGATATTGATCGTAGGCAAACTCATCATTTTCCATATTAACAAATCTGATATCTAATACTTTTAGATTGTTTTTTATATTGAAATAATCTATATGAACTTGTTTATTTTTTAATTGCAAACTATTAACATCTTTAATCATGGGTGAAAAATAATAAACGTTCAATTCACTATTAAGTTCTCTACTGATTCTAATTAAACGAGTTAATAATATACTTCTATTCGCCAACTTATTTCTAAAATCAAAACTAAAAAGTTCATGTGCTTCATCTATATATAGAGAATCAAAAACCATATTTTGTTCAAGTAATCTAAGAGCTCTTTCTTGTGTAACAATAGCCAATACTCGAAAATCATTATCACTATCATAGTTTTGGTCATGAATGATAATTTTTCGATTCAAGCCCTCTATCTCCTTAATCTCTCTACTTACTTGGTCAATTAAAGCTTTGGTTGGAACAATAATTCCAATATTATTTTCTTCATTGTTTCTGAGAATATGTTGATAAATAATCTCACTTTTTCCAAATGAGGTTGGAGCAACAAATGCAAAATTATTATTTGAATCTAAAATTTTTTTGGTAATATTATGCTGTTCTAAAGTATTTATTTTATTTCTTGAAGTAAATTTCTCTAATTGAATATTTGAGAGAATCTCTTGAAAGGAGACATCGCTTATTAGTTTATCTTGAAAAATCTTTCGTGCAACTGGATAAAATCCAAAATTTATCGCAAAATCAAATAAACCCCTATAATCACCTAGTTTCAGACATGTACGGACAATCGTTGCATATGCAAATTCAATATAGTATCTTTTATTAGTATCCTCTTCAAAAGCTTCAATAAATACAATTGCGATAGAAAATAAAAATTCCGCATCCTTTGCTGTTAGCTTTTCTTTACTGTACAATAACTCTAAAAAAGTAGTTGAAAAAGATTCATCATTCTTCAATCTAGTTAAAATACTCTTTCCGTTATTGACCATCCGCAATCTCCTTAAAATAATTGATAACAATATCTATAGTCTGTAAATTAATAATTACGATCAATTCGTCTTTCGATTTATGGTGTTTAATATAGTTATCTATAATCGAAATACTACTTTCAATATCGGATATTGTACTAATAATATTCTTTTTCGTTATATTATCCGGAATTACAGTTGATCCGATTATAACATTATTTTCATCAATAGTTGAGTATTTCTTGTCTGTGTAATCCTTTGATAAAGAAGCTATTCTTTGTATTAGTCCTCTAGGTGACCCAACAATTTTCGTATGATTATATGCATTACGCCACGGATTGTTATTTTTTTATTTGCACCACTTAATTGTTTTTCTAATCCAGTGTAAGCTCGGTAAATGGTATTTCTATGAGAATTCATATGATTTATTTGAGTAGATTTACTCTCTACTAACCAAAATTGATTATTTTTGAAAACTAGACCATCAAAACCCTTTTTTGCTGAATTTTCTTCCAAATTTTTAAAGCAATATTCTTGTGAAAAACCCTTTTCTCTCAAGATGCATATTAAAAGAAATTCTGCCACTGCACCATTACGCTTATTAATATCTAATCTTGACAGATAATCAACCAATTCAATAGCTTCTGATTTTGTGCTTAAATCACTATCTCTACCTGAACTTATTTCCAATAAGTTTTTTGTAATAAATTCCTTATCATTATCAGATAAGGTTTCAATATTTAAACGTAAGTAGTGACAATTTTTATCTTCTAGTTGACTCTCTTCAAATTCCACTTCACCAATAAACAATTACTTACCACCCATCTTATTTATTACTATAAAAAATTATTTGTCTTATTATACCACAAAACCCAACCGTTCTGGCTGGGTTTTCGTGTATAGATTGGGTTATTTATACCAACCTCTCCATCTCCATAATTCGCTCTTTTGTGGCGTCGTACTTAGCTTGGTAGTCGGCTTGTTTGTCTTTTTCTTTTTGGACGACTTCTGGTTTGGCGTTTTGGACAAAGCGTTCGTTGCTGAGTTTTTTGCCGACCATGTCAAGTTCTTTTTGCCATTTGGCGAGTTCTTTATTGAGACGGGCCAGTTCTTCTTCGACATTGAGCAGGTCTGCCAATGGTAGGTAGATTTCAGCCCCTGTGATGACCGCTGACATGGCCAAGTCTGGTGTTTCCATGTTTGATGAAAGCTCAAGGGTTTCTGGGTTGGTGAAGCGCCTGATGTAGTTGATATTGCCTTTAAAGAAGGTCTCAAGCTCAGCGTCACTTGCCTTAACCAAGATGGTAATCGGCTTAGATGGGGCAACGTTGACTTCCACACGCGCATTTCGCACAGCACGAATCAGGTCTTTCAGACTTTCCACGCCTTTATGCGCAGCTTCATTTTCAAAAGCAGGATTCACCGTTGGGTAGGTAGCGGTCACGATAGAGCTATCCGCGTATTGACCAAAGATTTCCTCGGTTACAAAAGGCATGATTGGGTGGAGCAAGCGCAAGATTTGATCCAAGGTGTAGAGAAGAACCGAGCGAGTGATAACTTTTTCTTCCTCATTATCACTATAAAGCACTTCCTTGGTCAACTCCACGTACCAGTTGGCGAACTCTTCCCAGATGAAGTTGTAAAGGATATGCCCTGCCACACCAAATTCAAACTTGTCAAAGTTCTCCGTAACCTTGGCGATCGTTTCATTGAGGTTATGAAGAATCCAGCGGTCGGTCACATTGCCAGCTTGGCTGCTAACCACTTTTGCGACATTTTCACGCGCCACTTCAAGGCTCAACCCTTCATTATTCATGAGAATATAGCGGGAAATATTCCAGATTTTATTGATGAAATTCCAGCTGGCATCCATTTTCTCATAGCTAAAGCGGACATCTTGTCCTGGAGCAGAGCCATTTGATAAGAACCAGCGCAGACTGTCCGCCCCGTACTGGTCAATGACATCCATCGGGTCAATGCCATTTCCAAGAGACTTGGACATTTTCCGCCCTTCTTCATCACGAATCAAACCGTGAATCAAGACATTTTCAAACGGACGACGGTCTGTGAATTCAAGGGATTGGAAAATCATACGAGACACCCAGAAGAAGATAATGTCATAGCCTGTTACAAGAGTTGACGTTGGGAAATAGCGTTTGAAGTCGCTACTCTCCTCATCTGGCCAGCCCATAGTTGAAAACGGCCACAGGGCTGAGCTAAACCAAGTATCAAGGACATCTTCGTCCTGCACCCAACCGTCACCTGCTGGTGCTTCTTCACCAACGTAGATGTCACCGGCTTCATTGTACCAAGCTGGAATTTGATGCCCCCACCAGAGCTGGCGTGAAATCACCCAGTCATGCACATTTTCCATCCATTGAAGGAAAGTATCGTTAAAGCGTGGTGGGTAGAATTTCACTTCATCGTCTGTGTTTTGATTGGCAATCGCATTTTTTGCCAATTCATCCATTTTGACAAACCATTGGGTGGATAAATAAGGTTCAACAACTACTCCTGTGCGCTCAGAATGTCCGACAGAGTGAATAATCGGTTTAACTTCTTTTAAAAGACCAGCTTCCTTGGTATCTGCCAAGTAGAGCTTACGAGCTTCGTAGCGATCCAGACCTTGGTAACGCTCTGGCACACGGTGGGACTTAGACATACGACCATCTTTATCCATGATGATGTCCTGCTTGATATGATGGCGCTGACCAACCTCAAAGTCATTTGGATCATGAGCTGGCGTAATCTTCACACAGCCAGAGCCCTTGTCCATCGTTACATATTCATCTGCAATGATCGGAATTTTATAACCCGTTAAGGGGACAATAACCTCTTTACCGATCAAATGCTGATAGCGCTCATCATCTGGATGAACAGCGATCGCACCATCTCCAAACATGGTTTCAGGACGCGTGGTCATGATGGTTAAATACTCACCACTACCGTCTGCAAACATATATTTAAAGTAATGCTCATTCCCCTCAATGTCCTTATGGATTACCTCAATGTCAGATAGCGCTGTGCGGGCTGCTGGATCCCAGTTGATGATGAACTCGCCACGGTAGATGAGGCCTTTTTTGTACAAGTCAACAAAAACCTTACGAACAGCCTTTGACAAGCCCTCATCAAGAGTGAAGCGCTCGCGCGAATAGTCAAGCGACAAGCCCATTTTGCCCCACTGTTCCTTGATGGTCGCTGCGTACTCATCCTTCCACTCCCAGACCTTGTCCAAGAATTTCTCACGACCGAGGTCATAGCGGGAAATGCCCTGTTCACGCAGACGCTCCTCAACCTTAGCCTGAGTCGCAATCCCTGCGTGGTCCATCCCCGGCAACCACAAGGTGTCAAAGCCCTGCATACGTTTTTGACGGATAATAATATCCTGCAAAGTCGTATCCCATGCATGCCCCAAGTGGAGTTTACCTGTCACATTCGGCGGTGGAATCACGATGGAATAGGGCTTCGCCTCAGCATCTCCTGATGGCTTAAAGACATCTGCCTCCAGCCATTTTTGATAGCGCCCAGCCTCAACCTCGGCTGGATTGTATTTTGGTGATAGTTCTTTTGACATTAGATTTACTCCTTCTTTTCTATAAAATCTGCTTTATACAACTCATGATATACTCTAAATTTCGGGTAGTTTTGATGATAATTTGGTAATCCCCATTACCCCTGTGACCAATCGAAGAGACATCCTTTAACAACCCTTTTGGATCATCAATTTGTCCCATTTTAGCATTGATAAATAATTTCAACTGTTTCTTCTGAATCTCAATATCAATAATATTTTTCTTATTCTTTTTAAAAGCAATATAAAGTTTTTTAGGATCTAAAACAATATCTGGAACTAACTGTATGATAGCCTGTCTAAATTCTTGATAGGACTCTAAAACTTCCTCAGATTTTCCTAAAAAATGTTGTTCTTCTGTATACGTCACAATTTCTCTGAGACCCTCAAACTCTGCTCCAGCCACTTGGTCTGTTTTCACCTTAATACTAGGTGCATTTGCTGATTTGAGCACTCCGTTGACCAATAAAACATTATTCGTAAATCTTTTAACCTCCCAAAGTTCAATATTCAAATCTTTAAAATCTACTGCTTGCTTTTGGAAAGCTGTGAAATTAGGAGATATAAAAACCACTTTACTCTGAGACCAGTCTACATCTTTCTTTGTAAGAAGCTTCCCAGTCTGTTCTTGGTATTCTAAAATAAAATCTGCTTTATATTTTAATAAAGTATTCAAATAGGAAACTCCCTGATCCAAGACACTCTGGTTGGTTGAGCGCTTGTATTCCATAATGACAAACGATTGGTTCTCATAATCAAAAGCTAGCGTATCCAATCGCTGGTTTTGAATTGAGAACTCAGAACTAACAAACTCTAAACCAGTAATAGTAGCCAAATTATCCTCAAAAAGTCCCTGTATCTCTTTTTCCAGTTTGAATGGTTTTTCTTCTAAACCTTGCAGACCACCTTGCTCAATTTGAAATAGATTCATTCTCTCTCCTCCCACTCCTCTTTCAACAACCCATAAGCCAACTCATCACAGCGATTGCCCGTAACGTCTTTACGCTCACGGATTCTGGCTTCAAGGGTGAAGCCGAGTTTTTCTGCGACGCGTTGGCTCTGCTGATTATGACTGTAACACCTGATTTCAACCTTGTGCAGATTGAGCACGGTGAAAGCCACCTCAATCAAAGCAGCAACAGCTTCTGGAACATAACCGTTCCCCCAGTGGTCGGGGTGAAGGAGGTAGCCGATTTCGTAGACATCGTCAGCGTGGCGGTGATTAAAATCACAAGAACCAATGACACGATCACCTCCTTTTATGGTGATGCCATAACCTGATGGCAAACCCTTTTTCTCCAAGTTTTGGTGATAGCGATTTTGAAAATAATCATACTCAGCCTCAAGCGTCTCAATCGGCGGAAAGCCTGCTGGATAGCAGACCTCTGCCAGACTAGCATAGGCAAACATGTCCTTGACGTCATCAAGCGTCCGTTGTCGTAAGTAAAGCCTGTCTGTTTCGACATCTGGTAGATTGTTGTTCTCAATTTTTCCTAGAATCTTCATCATGAATCCCCTCTCTAACCATCAGTAGATACAACTCTTCTTTCCCTGGAAAGTCAAATTTATCTGAGAACACTCGGTAGCCAAGATGTTTGTACAGCTTGATAGCTCTGCTATTTTCCTCACAGGTTGACAGCAAAATATTTTTAGGCGCAACTAACTGATGAAGCTCCTGAAGTAGCACCTTGCCTAGTCCCTGACTCTGGCAATCTTTTGCGACAAAAAGTTCGTTGAGTTCAAAACTGTTGGCATACCAATTTTTTCCAGCAGGGAGATGTGCGTCTATCTGCTGAGCCCACCAATTGTCTGGACCAAAATCAAAACCGAATAAACCAGCGACAAGAATACCATCACGATACTTGCCGATAACGACCGGATTTTTCCTTTGATCAATACTGTTTTTCACGCGGAGTTTGAAAAAGTCGGTTTCTTTCTCAAATACTTGGCCATACAAACTTGCGACATCATCCAAAATCGGTAAAATAGCATCATCTCGGTAAATTTGAATCATTCCAATCTCCTAAATAACGCTATAAAAATCTAGCACAATCCCTTCTGGCCCCTGAACTAAAACCGAATAAGTGCCCCAGTCCGTTCTGGTCGGCGAGTTGAGAATGCACTCTCCAGCATCTCGAAGTTCCTGACATTTAGCATCAACATCAGAAACCTGAATATGAAGGATAAGACCAGACTGGTAAGCTGCTATCGGCACTAGAGCCATTTGAGATAACATGAGGGTATGGCTACCAATGGTAAATTGGGCAAAAGTCTCGTCCTTGTAGTCTGCTGAAATACCCAGCAATTCTTCCAAACGCTGAGTACTTCCTGCCACATCTTTAATGATAATATCAAGTTGATTTAAGTCCATTTCAATCTCCTTCTACTTCCAGTTTCCCAATATGGGCCACAATCTGCTGAGCTGTTTCGTGAGCGCTGAGCTCGGTATTATCTATTTTCAGATACAGTTCTAGTCCTTCTGGGACTTGACTGGAAATGTACTGACATCTGTTTGCTGTCTCTAAAATCTCACGCTCTGAAACCTCGATATGTCGCTTGAGTGGCTTATGCTTGAGACGATTTTCACTTCGATTCCGGCAAAGCCGTTCTTCCAAGCCCACATCCAATTCCACAAAGAGAATTTTTCGCCCATGTCGGTGAAAGATGTTCTGAATAATGGTCAAAAAACCAACATGATTCTCATCCTTGAAATCAATCACAGCCGTGCCAATCCAATCTCGACCGTATTGTGCAAAAACATCGCAAATATCGAAGTTAATCCGAGAATTAAGCTCAACCATGTCCTCGGTAAAATCAGGAATAAACCGCAGAACAAAATCAATAGTCTCATGGTTGTGGATCAAGGTCGCACCCGTCAGCTTAGCCAGTTCTTGACCAACAGTCATCTTGCCTGACGCTTGCGCTCCGATAATCATGATGTTCATCGCTCCTCCTTCGCCACAATCTCAATTTTTATCCGATCAGGATCTTCGCAGTAAAAAGCAAAGTATTCTGAGCCGCCTGCATAGGGAAAGCGATCTTCGTAAAGCATGGCAACGCCCGCAGTCTGTAGACGCTGGTGTAACTGCTTCACCTCATCAGGATTGCCACCATAAAAGGCTAAATGGTTGAGACCAATCCGCTTGCGGTGGTAGCCTGCTGTCAAAAAGTCCTCCTCTGCTTGAACAAATACCAGATATTCCTTATCCTTTTTAAAGCTAAACCCACCAGCCCAGTCTTGATAAAGAATGTAGCCCAAATCTGGCAAGAGCAAGTCATAAAAGGCTCTGCTTTTGCTCAAATCTGACACATAGATTTCCACATGATGTAACATCTTGGCCTCCCCCTCTAATCCTAAACTGAACCGAAAAACATTTCAAAGTCGGACGTCCCACAGTCAAGAATCTGTACTCACAGGTATCGTTCTCATCTCATACTCATCAAAAACGATAAAAAACCTGCCTAGCAATCGCTAGACAGGGACGAAGGTCATTTCTGATTTCCGCGGTACCACCCAGATTCAAATACCCTAAGTATTTGCAACTCATTTCTTCAATTTAACCATCAGCAACCAGTTTTGTGTAACCTGCGGATTTCTCAACTCCACCGCTTTCTGTAAGGCCACTTTCTCAAAACACCTCTGATTTCCTCTATTCTAGCAGATTCCTCTTGCAAAAGCAAGATTTATTTTTCTGCCTTGAAAACTCTTGACATCTATTGATCCGACGCCTCTGCTACCATACAGAAAGCCTCCTTGAATGAGAAATGAACAGTATAGTCTTATCCTTTAAAGACTACACCAGCTTCTTTAAGCTTTTTAAGGGTTGCTGGCCCGATTCCACTTAGCTCCAACAACGCTTCTTCTGTCCAGTCGGCAAAGGCTTCGCGCGAGGTGATTCCTGCTGCATAAAAGGTTTCAAGACGCGCTGCTGGTACGCCATCAAAGTCAGCGATGAAGGCTTCTAAATTCTTAGCAGCCTTAGCTTCCTTAGCTTCTTCGACCTTATCTACGACAGCGCCAGCTACCTCTTGAACATTTTTGGCGACTGTTTCTACCACCTGTTCGGCAGATTCCACAACGTTATCAGCAGTTTCTTGGACAGATTTCACTGCACGGTTGACCACCTCTTGGCTAGCTCTTCTCAAGTCTGCCATTTGTTTGCGCAACTGTTTTTTACGATTTACTTTTTTCTTTGCCATTTTAATCTTACTTTCTATTCTTATTTTTAAATACTACGAACCCGAGCTTATGCTCTTTTTTTCTTCTCAAGGTGACTCTTGGTGAGGAGCTGACTCATATCTTTACTCACGCTGGATAGGAAAAACCAGTCCTGAGTGCATATGATTCTAATACTGCCGCTTGCCAAAAATCCCGTCTGGCAAATCATGAAAGGCCTTGCCAGATCTGTAATTGTCAAATTTCGCCTGAATAAAACGATAAGCGTCCAACTTGCTTTCATAACGGATATAAGCATCTGCCGCCCGCTCATCTTGGTCTTCTTCCAAGACACGGCGACTTTCTTCCATGGCCATTTCATTAATCATAACTTGGCTATTAACCCAGTCTTCAAACGCTTTTAAAAAGTCCTTTTCGTAACTCATTTTTCCTCCGGTTTTTCCAAATCACGATGAAAATCGCTCCCTAAATCAAAGAAGGGTTGAATGTCCTGAACATATTCCAAAACTCCCTCAAAATCGCCAGCCTGATTGCGAACCGCTGCGTAAGTTACATGAACAAACTTAGCCCGGCTCTCAGACTTGAACCACATCTCGAACTTATCACGCTCGCCATTTCGAAGAGCGGTAAAAATCGCCTTAACCTTGGGCAATAATTTGGGAGGATGGCAGAGCTCCACATGACGTCCCAGCTGACTCGGTGTCCGCTTAAAAATCATGTCATCTACTGGCACACTGTCGTTATAGTACTGGAAGATATCATCTTTATTGACAAAGGTAATTTCCAGAGGGAGATGATTGAGAATCAAATCTGCTTGTTCTACCGATAAATGCCCTCGTCCAAAAGGCTGGATTGTCGCACGATCCACCGACTGCTGTTCACTTTTTGGCCCTTCTTTCGGTGTGTAAGTGACCGTCACCTGACCATGAGGCAAATCAATGACACGGCTATCAGACTCCCCTGAAAGCTTCACTTCACTAGCTGGACTGGCTGGCGCTTCAAAGCTAGCTCTCACTGGTTCCCATTTCTCATGCGGGATAATAATAGCATAGCCATAAGCGTCGCTTTCGCTCGCTATCTGCAACCAATCATCCTGAGTCAAAGCCTCCAAAAGCAACATTAGCAGAATGGACTCTTCCTTGAAAATCATAGACTCAAACTCCGTCGCAAAAGCCTCAAAGGCTGCTGCTACTTGTTCCAGAGTCTCGTCTGTTAAATCATCCACTGCACGGTTGGCAGTTTTGAACAATTCTCGAATGTGATCGTCTACACCCCACATCACCTTAGGTGGTGCAGTATGACCATATCGCTCCATAACTGGAAAAAAGAGATTTTCCTTACGTTCATAGTGGCGTTCAAACTGCCCGAGTAAGGTCATCTGGCGTTTGAGACCAGACCGAATCTGCTCTGCATCCTCAGGCTCTGCTTCAGCTAACCGCTTCAGTAAACGCCGAATCCTGAGCAGAGCTGCACGTAAGGCCAAGTTTTCATCCCGAAAGACACGAACCGGATGGCCTGGCTGGTCAGCATCTGCTACCTCCACACCCTGGACTGCATTTTTAAATAAATTAGCATGAACGTCACAGAGCTGCATCACATCCTCAAAAGTAATGCCTGTACTAGCCGAGATTAGCTCCTGCTCCATCAGGCTAATTTCAAGGGCAGAGACACCTGTAAAATGCTCCTCAAAGCGGGCCTGAACAGACTCAGGACTTGCTCCATGATGGAGATCCAACAAAATATCCTTGAGGGCCTCGATTCTTTCACTTGCCATCTGCAACTCCAATCACATCATAGCCATTATTTTCCAGAGCTGAAACAATCTTCTCCAGCGGTACACCTACCATCTTAGCCCCTGCTTTTAGCGTTGTAACCTGCCCCACTGTATTTCGCATGACAGGATTTGACAACGGTGTAAACCCCAAATCGATCAAGAGTTCTAACAGTTCTGGATGCTGCTCGATCGTCTTAGCCACTGGCAGACTTAAATCAACCTGATTTTGCATAAAAACTCCTCTTTAACTCCCTTAATAGTATACTAAAAAGCCAGATGTTTGTATACTTGTATTTAAAAATCCGACAAACGCATAAAAATGTTACTAATCCCATTTACAAGAGGACACTGAGCCAGTTAACACCATATAAACATGAACGCCACTGTTTGAAAACTAAAAATCAGCTAGCAAAAGACGAATATTTGACAAGATTTATAACTAAGACGATTGTTACTTTCTCAGCGGATTCACTTTCAAAAAATCTTTTTTACCGATTTTCCACTCTCTTCTTTCTCATTTTAACGTAAAATAGCGACTACTTTTCAATCATCCAGTAGCATTTTGACGAGATACTAACCTTTCGTTAAAAACAGACTTTTAAAATTTGAATGCTTTTGCTATGAATACTGTTCCTTAAATCATATGGGCTTCTTCTGGCAAGGTCACGGTTTCTCGACCATTTTGATCAACAACATAGACAGAATGTGGATAAAAAGGGTCATAAGGCAGGTCGTAGTCAAAGGTGATTGTCATTGGCAACTGATCCTGACTAAAGGTAATAGACAGCTTGCCCCTGCGATTACTCAAGCGAAATTTGAGGATAGGTTTAAGGGTAAAGACACCCTTGAGATTATTGTCGATGATCTCCCAGAAAATATCGATGGCCTCACTCGGTAGCGAGGTGACAATACCAAAGCTAGCATAGCGTCCGCGTGTATTTGAAAATGCCATCTAAATCCCTCCTCTAGCTGGTTTTCGCCCAGCCATATTTCTTCTGATTGTACTTCAAAATCCTCAAAAAATCAAGGTTAAGGTAGGCCTATAACATGATAAATGCATAAAGAAAACTCTGCCAAATTATTTCTGAAATACTATAAATCTAATAATATATTTCAGAAAACATTTCATAGGGCGCTGGAAGATGCGAAACTGAAGAATTTCAGATAAACGTCATCCAGTTTTTTCAAGGACTGCTCTAAAACAGACATTTTATCATCTCACAACTTTTTAACAAATGATTTTCTTCATGTGTTTGTTATGAGGCCTATAAATATTTAACGAAATGGTATTTGGTCATGCCTTTTTGTGGCACATCCTGAAGTTGACCATAAATCTGATAACCTAACTTTCGATAAAAGCCTTCTGCTTGATAAGATTTGGTAGATAGGGTAATGCTGGTCAATTGGCGAGCTCTCGCTAGCTCTTCCAATTCAGCCATCAAATCGGCTCCTAATCCCTGACCATGATGCCCTTCATCAACGACCAGCGCTGTCACATGAGCATTTTGCAAGGTTATTTTAGCTTGTAGTACAACTATAAGCTCCCCCTCGCTTTCCCTCGTCAACGTTAGCTCGTCTGTCTGACTGGCTAGGCTTGGAACTGGTCCAAACGCTTGCTGATATTGGCTTTCAAAGATTCTCTCGACAAATGAAGACACCACTTCCATAAAGACTCCTTGGGGTTGATTTGAAAAGACACCCCCACTAGCTCAGCCAGTGAGGGTAATCTGTTGCGACTTTAACGATTTTTCAGCTCTAAATATCGTTTGTACCAAATATTGACGTAAGCTTCCGAGAAAGGCCCTTTGCCCTGATTAATCCAGTCAACGAGGATTTTAACATTTTCCTTCAAAATATAATCCAGCTCCTTAGAATACTTCATCTCGCGCTTGTGGCGCTCGTACTCTTCGACATCTAACAAGCGTTTTTCCCCATCAGCAAAGACTTTGACATCAAGGTCGTAGTCAACATACTTGAGGGCTTCACTGTCCATGAGGTAAGGACTGGCCAGATTACAATAATAGGATGTCCCTGTATCGCGAATCATAGCAATGATATTAAACCAATATTTTGTGTGAAAATAGACAATAGCCGGCTCTCTAGTCACCCAGCGTCTTCCGTCATTTTCCGTCACTAGGGTGTGATTATTGACCCCGATGACAGCATTTTCCGTCGTTTTGAGTACCATGGTATCCCGCCAAGTTCTGTGGAGAGATCCATCATGTTTATAACTTTGAATTGTAATAAAGTCGCCTTCTTTGGGTAGTTTCATGGCTAACCAACTTTCTACAATTTTAAGTTTTTACTCAGATAGTCTACCATAATTTTGATAAAATTTCATGGTTTTGCTTCCAAAGTTCATAAATAGTCCCTCAAAGCCGAAGCAATATCTGAAAAATCGTACCCTCGTCTGGCCAAAGCCTGAGTCAAACGCTGCTTAAGCTCGTACCCCTCGTACTTCTTGCTGTATTTGCGGTATTGTTTATCCAACTCTTGGTAGATGAGTTCCTGCTCAGTATCCTCATCTTTCTCCAACTCCAAGCCAGCAATGGCTTGACTGGCCTCTGCAAAAGAAAATCCCTTGCTAATTAAGCTCTGAGTCAGCTTGTCTTTGAGCCCTTTAGCAGGTAATTTGCCATCATACTTCCGCCAGAGCTTCTCCGCCACACGGCCACAAACCTCTGAGAAATCAACATCTGCCAAAGCAACATCAATAATAGATTTAGCAATGCCTTTTTTGACGAGTTTTTGTCTGAGGACATAGCCTCCCTTGTCACCAGACAACAGATTATGCTCAATCACGGTCTGGGCAAACTTGGTATCATCCAACCAACGCTCTTCTTGGAGATTGACAATGACCTGCTCAATAATCTGATCTTCAACTTCGTGCTGGGCTAGGTAATCTCGCACTTCTTGTGTCGTCCGTTGTTTAAAAGATAAGTGATATAGGGCTAAGTTTTTCCCATATGAAAATCGGGCAAAGTCCTTAATCTCCGCTAGCTCTGCCTCAGTTAGAAACTTATCCTTGCTGAGCATGAATCGGACAATGGTATCCTCTGTGACATAAAGCCTCTCCTTGCCATCTAACTCAAGCAAATAGAGACGCTTCTTCTTTTCGATTTTCGTAATTTTCATGACACATTCCTTTCAACTCACATTCAATTGGCTAGCCAAAGGCTTCGTAAGCAACCACTAGTTTCAAACGATCCAGATCAACCTTCTCTCGCCCATAACAATCTAAAAAATAATCCGTGTAGGCATCTGTCCCTAAATTGTGGTTCAAGGACCAGATTCCCCAAAAGAGGTCAATATGATAATCACCCCAACCAGCTGAATCAAAGTCAATCAATGCTGAAAACTGATAATCACCTTTTAAAATAAGGTTAGGCAAACAAAAATCACCGTGGATAAAGGTGTCCTCTTGCAAAAGATGGCTATTATCACAAATGTATTGATAAGCTTGCTCACGGCTGGTCAGGCCAAATTGCGGTAACAGCGCTCAGTCGTAAAAACTCCCTTTCTGATAATTCTTCATCGCTGTCCCATGATAATCTGCCAGACGGTTTTGTCTTGGAAAACGAGAAGGCACAAGGCCATGTAACATGTGCAGTGTTTCTGCCATTATTTGACACAGTTTTTCAGGATTACCTAGAAAGTGCGTCGCATCCTGTCCGATCGCTTCTTCTGTCAGCAAATAATCTCGATCTGCTGTCAAGTAATGCACCACCTTCACACCTATCCTCTTTTGCCAAAACCAACGAGCAACTGTGGCTTCCTGAGCTAATTTCCCACAGTCATCTATTTTCAAGTAATATCCCTTATCGCTGTACAAGACCTTGGCTCCAGACCGCGAACTGCTGTCATAAATTTTTGATGCTCTCAAATAATCTTGAAGCTCCTCAGGAAAATCAGCTAAATGGACAGCGGTTTCTTTCTTTTTCATGGTTACAGTATAGCACAAACTTTACCACTTTTTCTCAAAATCTTGACAGTTTCAAAACATTGGTCTAAAATAATCCTAATAACAAGGAGGAACACATGGAAAAGAAGCATCTCCAGTGGGGAAGTGTAGGCGTTGTCATTGTAACCTTGCTCCTGCTCTGCTTTGCCTTTATCACCCCAAATGCTAGTCGCAATTTCTTTGTGCGGATTCTGCTCATATTACTCATCTATCTCTGTAGTCAAATCACGATCACCTATCGAGACAAAGCCGGGGTGACGGAACCACTCTTTTACTTGCATGCTGGCAGATCGGGCATCGGACTAAACCCGCGTCACAAATTGGGTTACAAGATTTACATAGGATTAATTCCTATTCTTGTCATTATTTTTATCTCAACCTTTTTCTAAACGTCTCTATCCAAAATAGTCAGCAACTCAAAGCATTTGAACAGCAGCGTTTAAAGAACAAAATGAGACATAAAAAAAGAGCGAGACAGATAGCCATGATAGCCGTTGGTCCCAATCTCTCTGGCTCCATCATCTCTTGTAATGGTATCTTTCCTACAGAGATGATGGAGTCTTTTTTGATAATGACAATTCATAAAAAAGACACATAGAACACCTCTAAAAACCCATTTATAAAAATTTGAACAGCTGATATTATATCGTTTTTTGTCAATCGAAAATGGCATTTTTAGAGATACCCTATAGGCATTCCTTTAGAGGACTCTTCGGATCTATTTTTTCTTTTTAATCTGCTCTTCAAGTGACTTGATCTTTCGTCTAGAAATCATGCAATCCATGCCGTTACTAAAATAGACCACATTTTCCTGGCGATCAATTTCTTTAACCTTATTAGGATTAATTAAGAAAGCTTTATGAGCTCTGAAAAACCTTGGCTCCATCTTCTCAATCACTTTCATACTTTCGTAAAACTCGATCCGCTGCCTATCCGTCCAAAGAGTTAACTTATGAGCCGTCTCGCTGGTCTCAATAAAGTAAATATCCTGAAATGGCACTCGAATATGACGCGTTTGGGTCTTGATTTCAAAAACATCTTCTGAATCCATGGTACGATTTCGCTCTAACACAAAGCTCACATTAGCCAAGATATCCTTAGTAAAGTCAACAGTTTCTTTTTCCTTATCCACAAAATCAAGCGCAGCCACTTTGTAGCGATAAGTAATGGCGGCAAATTCTGAATGGGTCGTCACAAAGATAATCGTTGCTTGCTCGTCCTTCTCACGGATTTTCTGTGCGACCTCAAGTCCGCGTTTCTCCTGACCTTTTAGTTCAATATCGAGGAAGTAAATCTGGTCACGACCGAATGTTGTGATATTTTCCAGCAGTTCATCCGGCTTTCCAGTGACCACTTTGATCATCATCGGCTCACCTAATTGCTTAGAAATGTCTCCAAGAATCCCTTGCAGCCTTGTTTGGTGATACAATTCATCCTCTAAAATATAAATATTCATTTTAACCTCCTATAAATACGACCTGTGTGAAGCTGTCTTCAGTCTGCTCTGTCTCCATGCTGGTCTTTTGGTATTTATCTACAATTTCCTTAACACTAAAAAGTCCAGTGCCACGATTGGCTCCCTTAGTCGAATAGCCTTTTTGAAAGATTCGATTAATTGGAACTAGGCCTGCTGACTTAGAATTTTTGACATAAATGATATGCTGCTTCTGTTCATAGAGCATCGCTATGGTTAACTTCGGAGTCAGTGAGTCTTTTGCAGCCTCAACACCATTGTCAACTAAGACTGAAATCAAACGTACAAAATCAAGCAAATCCATATTGACACCCTCAATCGGTTGTTTGATTTCAATGGTCACATCGACACCATCTTGCCTTGCCGCAACGATTTTATGGTAAAGTAAGCTCTTTAATGCTGGATTTTCCAAAAAAGACAAATCATCAATATTTTCACCTTCTGATAATGTCACATTAGCCCGCATCAGAATTTCATGAAAAAGGTAGCGGATATCGTTAATATCCCCTCCACGGATGCTGTCTTCTAAGGAAATCAACATATTTTTATAATCATGCTTAAACCCTCGAACGGTTTGATACATCTCTTCCACTTCACGAGTATAAAGGGTTAGCCGTCTGAATTGCTCAGCTTTTTCGCGACGCATCAGCTCCTCTTTGTAAGCGACAATTCTGTTGTTCAAAAAGATCAGAACGCTGATGATTAGGAAAGTGTAGGAAAATACAAGAGACTGAGTATATTGAGAGATTGTATCCCGACCGACTGCTATTTCTAATATATGAACCAAAATGATGACCAAAACGGCAATTTTAAAAGTCCTATTAATCGGTTTAAAAATTTTTTCTGCAATAAAGTGATCGTTATCTAATAATGCTGAAAAATCAATTTTAATAAATTTAAATAAGATTTCATGAACCAAAAAGGTTAATAATATGGTAATAAACCATATTATCGTAAAATTTCTATTCCAAAATTTACCAGGTGTAAAATCTTGGAAGAGCAAATCAAAAAAATTTATAAAAGTAAAACAAAAACTAAATGTATAGCTTGAATAAAAAAATGCTCGATTCTTATTCTCTTTTAAAACCTTTAAACTAAGAAAGTATAACTTTATAGGTATTAAGATAACCGATACAGCTCCGCTTAATAGCAAGGTACTAATAACTTCTAAAACAACATAAATTAAAATAAATTTTATAGATAGTCTCTTACTCCTTATCTTTGAAAAGACATAGAGATACAAACAGTATTCAGTGATAAGAGACAAAAATCCAAATAAATCCTGAATTGTCATTTTTACTCCTCACTTAAATTATGGTCGACGGCCACCAAGACGAGTTGACCAGTTTCCCCAATCAAACATTTCAGGCTCCTTGTCAACTGTAGTGGGTGACTTATCATTAAGCACGAGAGAGAATCAGAATGGTTCTCTCTTTTGTGATGTTCAAAGCGATGAGAATTTTCGTTTTGAAGTTCTTGAAATTTCGGAAGCCAAAAGCTTGTCGTTTGATATCCTTGATGAGCTTGTTGGTGGCCTCCAGCTTGGCGTTAGAATAAGGAAGATTTAAAGCATTGGTAATGTAAGCTTTGTATTTCAGAAAGGTTCTGAAGACTTTTTTAAAAGTAGGGTTGGCCGTTGAGACGTTTTCTT
>NZ_KB904540.1 GCF_000380085.1 Streptococcus merionis DSM 19192 | reverse complement strand
TGTTTCCATGCCGAACACAGCAGTTAAGTCCTAGCACGCCTGAAGTAGTTGGGGGGTTCCCCCTGTGAGATAAGGGAGTTGCTTAGCGAGAGGGAGTTTAGCTCAGTTGAAAGCGAGAGGAATTTGAGCTTTCAATCGGGAGATAGGGGAAGCGAAGCTTTCTACCTTTTCCCAGCTAGAGTTAAACTGCCATTTATGGGAGTTTAGCTCAGCTGGGAGAGCATCTGCCTTACAAGCAGAGGGTCAGCGGTTCGATCCCGTTAACTCCCATAAACTAAGTAACTAAAGGCGTTAAGAAAAGCGACTGATTTTAGGAAATCAGCGTAGAAGTCATAAGGACTTCAAGCGGATTTATCTAAATCACAGCTTTTTAGCCTGAGTACAATTTTGTACAGTGGTTAGAAGGTCCCGTAGTGTAGCGGTTATCACGTCGCCCTGTCACGGCGAAGATCGCGGGTTCGATTCCCGTCGGGACCGTATTCAGCTAAGGTTGGATAGAACAATAGGATAAGAAGATGACTCGTTAGCTCAGTTGGTAGAGCAACTGACTTTTAATCAGTGGGTCACTGGTTCGAGTCCAGTACGGGTCATAGATGCGAGTTTGGCGGAATTGGCAGACGCACCAGATTTAGGATCTGGCGCCGATAGGCGTGGGGGTTCAAGTCCCTTAACTCGCATAGAAAGATAGGCCGGCTTAGCTCAGTTGGTAGAGCATCTGATTTGTAATCAGAGGGTCGCGTGTTCAAGTCATGTAGCCGGCATAGAGAAGAAATAAGTAGATGCGAACGTAGTTCAGTGGTAGAACATCACCTTGCCAAGGTGGGGGTCGCGGGTTCGAATCCCGTCGTTCGCTTGAGGCGACGCCGGGGTGGCGGAACTGGCAGACGCACAGGACTTAAAATCCTGCGATGGCAACATCGTACCGGTTCGATTCCGGTTCTCGGCATATATGATAGAGCACCCTTAGCTCAATTGGATAGAGTACCTGACTACGAATCAGGCGGTTAGAGGTTCGACTCCTCTAGGGTGCATATAGGACGGAAGTTTTATAGTTCGGGAAGTAGCTCAGCTTGGTAGAGTACTTGGTTTGGGACCAAGGGGTCGCAGGTTCGAATCCTGTCTTCCCGATTTTTTTGTTTTGTCTTGAAGTGGTGAGTCAAGGTTTCGGCTTGCTTTTTTTATAGCTTATTTTATGGTAAAATAAGATGATATTAGTTGTGAGTGAGGTTTTTTATGCGGTGTCCTAAATGTACTGGTCTTAAGTCAAGTGTTGTAGATAGTCGTCAGGCCGAAGATGGTCATACTATTCGTCGAAGAAGGGAATGTGAGGAGTGCCATTACCGGTTCACGACCTATGAGCGTGTCGAAGAAAAAACGTTAGTGGTGGTTAAAAAAGACGGTAATAGAGAACAGTTTTCTCGTGATAAAATTTTTAATGGGATTATACGTTCGGCTCAGAAACGTCCTGTTTCAAGTGATGATATTGACCAGATTGTCAATCGCATTGAGCAAAAGATACGTAGTCAACATGATGGTGAAGTAGCGAGTGATTTTATTGGTAGTCTAGTCATGGACGAGCTTTCAGAGCTGGATGAGATTACTTACGTTCGTTTCGCCAGTGTTTATAGGAGCTTTAAAGATGTTGCTGAACTAGAGTCATTGCTCAAGGAAGTTATTTATGGAAATAAGAAAAAGGAAGCTAATGAAACCTAACGAGACTTTTTCATTTATGGAGCATAATCAAATCCAGCCTGATCTATTTTGTTTAGGGCGCTTCTATGTCCCTTTAATAGGGTCTTCTGGTCTTTCTTTGTATATTTATTTCCAATCCTTTTATGATCTAGGGCTTGAAGAACATCTTTTTAGTGATATTTTAAATCACCTTAACTTTGGTATTGAAGAGTTTGAGAAAAATCTTGCAATATTGACTGCTGTTAAGCTAGTCTCTCTCTCTCAAAAAGAGGATGACTCTTACATGATTGAGTTGCACTCACCTTTAACGAAGGAAGCTTTTCTGAAGCATCAGGTTCTTTCAAAGTTGTTGGAGAGAAAAATTGGTGAACATGCTTTTAAACGTTTAAGTTTGGAGCCAGAGTCGTCATCAGCGATGCGTTCCTTGGATAAAGGGTTATCTGAATTCTTTCAAGATATACCAGATTTAAAAGAAGATTCGCGAATAGTCAATGATGATGATTTTGATTTGTTGCACTTCAAGCAGTTGATGGCTCGAGACCAATTACGGTTTGAAGATGAGCAATCTGATATTTTGGCTTTGTTTAATTATGCGGAATTGGGTAAGAAGACTTGGTTTGAGACCTATCAGGTTGCTAAGGAAACAGCTGTTGGTCAAGTCATTTCGACCAAGCGCATGATGAAAACTCTGGAGAGTGCTTCGTCTGATTTGACTGAATTTACACAGGGGGAGCAGTCTCTAATTCGTTGGGCAAAGTCGCGAAAGCCCTTGGAATTTTTAAGGGATCAAAAGCAATTTCGACAAGCCTCTATTACAAACTCGGAACGTCAAGTGTTAAAAGAATTAGCCCAACTTGGCTTGCTAGATTCGGTTATCAATGTTTTGGTTCATTTTACCTTAACAAAGACGGACAGTGCTAACCTAAATGAGAAATATGCTCTTAAATTGGGCAATGACCTGTCCTATAAGGGAGTTAATAGTGCTGAAGCAGCAGTCATCTTCCTGCGAGAACCTAGAAATAAGGAAGAAGTGGGGCGTGCTAAAAAGCAAGGGACAAACACGAAAACCAATGTGCCTGAGTGGAGCAAGGAAAGCTACCGGACAGAAGCTACTGCTGAAGAATTAGAAGAACTTGAGGCGCTTCGTCGTCGAATGCTAGGAGATAAGGAGGTCTGACATGTTAAATATTGGAGAACAACTATCAAACCGTCTTAATAAGGGACAAAAGTCCTACACGGAATTACGGGCTGAGACTTTAGCAGATGGGGATGTTCAGGCTTTCATTTTAGACCATAAACTGAGTGAGGACGAGATTGCTCGATCTATTTCTAAGTTTTTTGAATACATCAAGGAGCGGGACAAATTTAAGAGCCAGTCTGAAGATTATATTATGAAAGGCTATCGTCCAATTCTGATAAAGAATAAGGGCTACGCTGATGTCAGTTATGCTGAGACAGCTGAGCTAGTCAAAGTCCTTTCTCAGAAAACAATCAATCAACGGATTAAGCTGGTCAATCTTCCTAAAAGTTTACGACAGATTTCAGCAAGGGATATGGATTTTAGTGATCCCAACCGTATGCAGGTTTATGCTTATCTAGCCGATTTCGTGGAGAATTTTCATAAACACTACCAACAGGGGCTATATCTCTATGGCTCTTTTGGTGTTGGTAAGACTTATATCATGGCTTATTTGGCGCGGGAATTGTCTGAAAAGTGCCATGCGGGAACAACGCTCTTACATTTTCCAAGTTTTGCTGTAGATGTTAAAAATGCAATCAGTAGCAATTCAGTTAAGGCTATGTTGGATGAGATAAAAACCTCTTCTGTACTTGTTTTAGACGACATCGGGGCGGAACAATTCAGTGCCTGGATTCGCGATGATGTCTTACAGGTTATTTTGCAATACCGTATGCAGGAGGAGTTGCCGACTTTCTTTACCTCAAACTTTAGTTTTGAGGATTTGGAACGCCATTTTGCTAATGGACGATCTGGGGACGAGACTTGGCAGGCCAAACGTCTCATGGAGCGGATTAAATTTTTGGCCAAGCCCTTGCACTTGAAAGGAGATAATCGTCGATGAGTGATATGATTAAACTGATGAAAAGCCATGTTTCTGTAAGGTCTTTTACGGATGAGGTTATTCCTGAGGAGCATCTCAAAGAAATCTTAGAAGCGGGTCAGGCGGCTTCAAGTTGGAAAAATTTCCAGTCTTACAGTATTATTAAGGTTCGTTCTCAGGAAACGAAGCAGGCGATCTATGATCTTGAATCACAGCATTGGATTAAGACTTGTGATACGTTTTTACTCATGGTTGGGGATTTGAACCGTGCCAAGGTGGCGGTAGATTTGCGCAACGCTTCTTTCTACCCAGAAGGTGTTGAAAATTTGCTGATTTCATCTGTTGATGCGGCTTTAGTTGGTCAAAATATCTTGCTAGCGGCTGAAAGTCTGGGTTACGGTGGGGTTATGATTGGCATGGTACGCCAGTCTTCAGAAGGTTTGGCTGAGCTACTCAATCTGCCAGAATATACCTATCCGATTTTTGGGATTGCTCTTGGTGTGCCCAAGAAGCACAATCCTATAAAACCGCGTTTGCCATTAGAAACTGTCGTTTTTGACGAAAAATACCGAGTGGCTGATAGTCAGGTCATTCATGACTTTGATGCTGTACAAACGGCCTATGCTGGTGCCCGTCAAACAGAACTTTGGTCGGAACGGATTGTCCAACAATTTGGTCAGCCAGAGAGTCCTGTGACAGAGCACTATCTTAAAAAACAGAAATTACTCAGAAGTGAAGATTAGGCAAGCATGTAGCTCTGCCATTGGCCAAAACTTCAAAAAAGAGGATTAGAATAAGGAGGGAGGCCTCATGGCTTTACCAACGATTGCGATTGTCGGACGCCCTAATGTCGGCAAGTCGACTTTATTTAATCGGATTGCAGGCGAGCGGATTTCCATTGTCGAGGATGTGGAGGGCGTGACGCGCGACCGTATTTATGCGACAGCTGAGTGGCTTAACCGCAAATTTTCCATTATTGATACAGGTGGAATTGACGATGTTGATGCGCCCTTTATGACGCAAATTAAGCATCAGGCGGAGATTGCTATGTCAGAGGCTGATGTTATTGTCTTTGTTGTATCTGGCAAGGAAGGCTTGACGGATGCGGATGAGTATGTGTCTCGAATTTTGTATAAGACCAATAAACCAGTCCTTTTGGTTGTCAATAAGGTCGATAATCCAGAGATGCGTAGCGACATCTACGATTTTTATGCGCTAGGATTGGGTGATCCTTATCCGGTATCATCGGTTCACGGTATCGGAACTGGTGATGTTCTTGATGCTATTGTGGAAAACCTGCCCCAAGAGGTTGAACCTGAAAATCCAGACATTATTAAGTTTAGTCTGATTGGTCGCCCCAATGTTGGAAAATCAAGTTTGATCAATGCTATTTTAGGTGAGGATAGAGTGATTGCATCACCTATAGCTGGAACAACGCGTGATGCCATTGACACGGATTTTGTAGATAGTGACGGGCAAGAGTTTACCATGATTGACACGGCTGGAATGCGCAAGTCGGGCAAGGTTTATGAAAATACTGAGAAGTACTCTGTTATGCGTGCCATGCGTGCCATTGACCGTTCGGACGTCGTTCTCATGGTCATTAACGCAGAAGAAGGCATTCGCGAGTACGATAAGCGGATTGCGGGCTTTGCTCATGAGGCTGGTAAAGGTATGATCATTGTGGTTAACAAGTGGGATACTATTGACAAAGATAATCATACTATGAAACAGTGGGAAGATGACATTCGTGACAATTTCCAATACCTGTCCTATGCACCGATTATCTTTGTGTCTGCCCTTACCAAGCAACGGCTTCATAAGTTGCCTGAGATGATTAAGCGCATCAGCCAGAGTCAGAATACACGGATTCCGTCTGCAGTGCTTAATGATGTCATTATGGATGCTATTGCCATCAACCCAACGCCGACCGATAAGGGGAAACGTCTCAAGATTTTTTACGCAACCCAAGTGGCAACCAAGCCGCCGACTTTTGTGGTCTTTGTCAACGAAGAAGAGCTTATGCATTTTTCCTACCTGCGTTTCTTGGAAAACCAAATCCGTAAAGCCTTTGTCTTTGAAGGGACACCGATTCATTTGATTGCACGGAAGAGGAAGTAGACCGCAGATCTATAATATGGTATAATAGGATTGTAAGGGTTTACAGTCCTGTTATTTTGCAGAAAGGAGATGTTTATGTTTAAAGACTATCAGCAACTGTACCGTGGTGTAACAGCGTATTTTAAAACTTATATTATCTTGCTTCTCCTTTTAATAGCCATTCTTTTGGCATTTGAGCGAGGCTGGGGGCTTTTCGTGGTTCTTTGGCTAACAGTGCCGCATTTGCCTTTTATCTTGTTAGCTTGGCTGTTCGCTTTTTTTGCCTATAAATCAGCTAATCGGGTCATCTGGTTATTATCTTTAGTTTGTCTTTTTTTGTCAATGGCTTGGTGGTTGTTTTATGGCTTAGAAGTACAGAGTTGGAGCTATGCGATTGGTGTGCCTTTCGTTATCTTTCCAATTGTTGCAACTATCTAGCTTTATCGACTTACCTCTAGGAGATCTTAAGAAAAGTATCACTTAGAAACTGTGTTCACAGCTTAATTACTTTGTTTGAGGCTAGTTTTCCACTGCTTATAGTTAGGTTTTTCAAAATACAGTCAATATTCCCTCAAAAACGGTCTCTCTTTTGTAGACAAAATCGATTGGGTGAAATCATGATTTTGGTTTCACTCTATTTTTAGGTTTAAAACTGGCTTGCTCTTTTGAACTATGGTATAATAGGGAGATGTTTTCATTGAATACACCTTAAAAGGTCAGAGTTGTTTTAGTGTGTCAGCTATAGGTTTCTGAAGGTTCTACGATTTTATCTATGAAGTTTTAGCTGCCCTGACTGGGGTTCAACAGTCTAAGGAATCGAAGATGGCTGAGTTGTCACCATTTTCATGCCCTTTTATGAATGGTTCTTTATATCTAACTTAGGAGAGATTATGAGTAGATTGATGCCAGGTTATGTTCGCAATCAGGGGATTGAGCTCTATGAAAACCAAGCCTTAAAAAACATAGTTATTGAGGATGAAGTGATAATCGCTGAGATTGAAGGTCACCAGATGACCTTCAGTTTTGAGGATTCTCTTATCCACTGTGATTGTGACCTTTTTGGAAAAAAAGGTTTCTGTCAGCATTTGGCTGCCATGGAATATTTTTTGAAAAATGACGAGCAGGGACAAGAACTGGCTGATGCGGTTCAATCTAGTAGCCAGCAAATCCAAGAAGAAGCTCGTCAAAAATCAGTTGGATCGGAATTTTTGGATCGGGTTTCAACAGATCATAGGCAGCATTTGCCGCAGTACCAACTAGAAGCTGAAGGACAGTACAGCAGCCTTGATCGCCAACTGGTCTGGACTTTGAAAATTCTGCGTTTGCCAGATACACGGTCCTATATTATTAGAGATATTAAGGCCTTTTTAAAGACACTCAAGTCTGGAAAAGAGTACCAGATTGGGAAGAATTATTTTGAATCGATTAGTCTAAGACAGTTTGACAAGCCAAGTCAGCAAGTGATTTCATTTTTGAATAAGCTTTTGCCTGATGCGGTTGATTTTGATACGAGTTTTTACCTGCCTAATTTTGGACGAAACCTGCGTCTCTCTGAAGGCTTTCTTGAAGAGGGAATTACAGTTTTGCAGGGACTTGCTCATTTTCAGCTTGTTTTGGATGAGCAGGTTTTTGATGGGTTACGGTTTGAGGATTTAACAGTTGACGCACCGCTGTTTCGCTTTGATGTCAAGGTGGAACAAACGTTTATTGAGTTAAGTCTTGCAGAAGCAGCCTACTATTTTTTCTTTCAAGGACGCTATTTGTTTTATGGTGGGACTTTTTATCGATTGACCAACCGTCAACAAACCCTTTTGCAGGCTTTTAAGACCTTGCCTGAAACGGACAATGGTCTGCGCATTTTGCAGGTGGATTTAGAGGACAAAGACCGTCTAGCCTTGCTCTTACTTGACTTGCAAGAAATGGGAAGTCTTAAGGCACCTAAGAACCTTAAAATCCATGATTTTGACGCTTTTTTTGAATTCACACGCTTGGATAATGATGTCGTCCGACTGCAAATGGCTCTGGATTTTAATAAAGTATGGATCCCTGACCAAGAGAGTCTATGGCGTCTGCCGTTTGCTATTCATTATCCTCATTTAGAGCAAATCTATCAGTTGATGGAAAAATATGGGTTTAAGGCAGGATTTACCAGTGAAAAACCTCTGATTCATAGTCAGGATTTCTATGATTTCTACACGGTCATCTTACCAGCTTTTGAGGAAATGGGTGATGTTGTCCTATCAGAGTCGCTGAGCGAAACCTATAGTTCCTCTCAGCCTAAGTTGCATTTAGACTTGACGGATGATTTTTTGGATGTGTCCTTTGACTTCCAAGATGTCACGGCAGACGAGATCTCAGCAGCTTATGAAGCTTTGCAGTCGGAACAGTCATACTATGTGACTGAGTCTGGCAAGATGATTATTTTTGATGAGGAGACGAAAAGGGTCAATCATACCTTGCAAGAGTTGCGAGCGCAGCTATTGCCAAACGGACATGTCAAACTTTCGACCTTATCTGCCATGCAGTTGGCGAGTGATTTTCAAGGAAATGATCAAATCAGTCTTTCGCAGTCTTTTCAGAGTTTGCTAGATGATTTGCGCTTTCCAGAACAGTTTGAGCTTGGTGCCTTTAAGCTAAATGCCAAATTGCGCGATTACCAGCTTTTGGGAGTCAAGTGGCTGTCCATGCTAGCTCATTATGGTCTAGGTGGGATTTTGGCAGATGATATGGGACTTGGAAAGACTTTGCAAGCGATTGCTTTTCTATCGTATGGTTTAAAAGCAGGGCAGAAAGCCTTGATTTTGGCACCGTCTAGCTTGATTTACAATTGGCAGGATGAGTTTGCCAAATTTACACCACATATTGATGTGGTCGTCTCTTATGGCTCCAAGGCTCAGCGCGTGGAATTGCTAGCTGGAGATCATCAAGTTATCGTGACTTCTTACGCTTCTTTCCGTCAAGATTTTGAGGAATTCCAAGAAAAGACTTTTGATTTGCTGATTTTAGATGAGGCTCAGGTCATGAAAAATGACCAGACAAAGATTGCGCATCACCTACGTCAATTTGAAGTCAAGTCATGCTTTGCCTTGTCTGGTACCCCAATTGAGAATCGTTTGACAGAAATTTGGTCTATTTTCCAGATTGTTCTGCCGGATCTTTTACCAGCCAAGCGCGCTTTTAACAAACTCTCAGCCAAAGAAGTCGCCCGTGTGATTCAGCCTTTCGTCCTCAGACGTCGGAAGGAAGAGGTCTTGGCCGAGTTGCCGGACTTGCTGGAAATTAATCAAATCAATGAATTGACTGATGATCAGAAAGCCATTTATCTGGCTCAGATTCAGCAGTTACGAGACAGTCTCAGTGGTGCTAGCGACAGCGAGATTAATCGTAAGAAAATTGAGATTTTATCTGCGATTACACGCCTCCGTCAAATCTGTAATACGCCGCAGCTTTTCATGCCTGATTACACAGGTGACAGCGGTAAGCTGGAAAGTCTGCGTCAGCTTTTACGTCAAGTCAAGGAAGGTAACCACCGTGTTCTCATTTTTTCACAATTTCGTGGCATGTTAGAGATTATCCAGAAAGAACTGGAAACTCTTGAAATAAGCTCTTACACCATTACGGGGGCTACCAAATCTGATGAGCGTCAGGAGATTACCAGAGCCTTTAATGCGGGTAGTCGAGATGCTGTTCTCATCTCTCTTAAGGCAGGAGGTGTCGGGATCAACTTGACTGGTGCCGATACGGTTATTCTAGTCGATCTTTGGTGGAATCCAGCTGTAGAAGATCAAGCGGTCGCACGTGCCTATCGTATGGGACAACAAAAAAATGTGGAATTTTACCGTCTTATCACGCGTGGCACAATTGAGGAAAAAATTCAAGCCCTGCAAGACAATAAACGTCAGCTTATTACGACAGTCTTAGATGGTCAGGACATGCGAGCCAGTCTGTCTGCAGATGATATCCGAGAAATTTTGAGTTTGCCGATACAGTAGTCTTTGCATGCGAGCCAGAAATAAGCTATAATGGAAGTTGCGAGCAAATGGTTTGCTTGAAAAAAGAGAGCAGAAAGGATGTTTGAGATGCGAGAACAATTTCCTCTTGTAGGTGATGATGAGACGATTATTGCTCAGCCGCCTATCATGGAACTTTATGATGACAGGGACTTGATTTCAAATATTCAAGGGCCGTATGAGGAGCCAGTCTTTGTGGGAGAAGCAGAGAAAGTTCAGTTGTCAGATTATGACAAAACTTCTTTGACGATACCTACCAAAGTTTCAAATCAAGATTCTCCTTATGATAATCTCAAAAGTTCTACGGTATCTCAAACAACTGCGAAGTCGGTTAAGCCAGAAAACTTTGCTAAAGGGATTAGACGAGAACAAATCTCTTACACACAGGCTGCTAGAGAGCAAGCTAGAGCAGATTTAAGGCAGAAACGGTCAGCTCCTTATTTGAATTTTGATAAACCAGGATTTAAGAGTAAGGAATTGCCCAAACCAAAACCGACCCAGAGAGAGCTGGATAAGGAACAGATGGATGATTTAATGCGAGCAGCTAGTCGCTTACACCAATCGTCCTATATTTTAGCTGACATTAATCCAGAAGTTCAGCTAGAATTGCCTCTTGAAATCGAGCGTTCTAAGAAAAATACTTATGATTTTCTAAAGACGAGTCAAGTCTATAACTATCAAGAAAACCGCCAAAAGAAAGAAAAGAAAGTCGCGCAAGAGTTAAATTTGACGCGTTTTGAACAATGGAAAAAATAATGACAAAAACTTATCATTTTATCGGGATTAAAGGCTCAGGAATGTCAGCTTTAGCGCTTATGCTCCATCAAATGGGTCACAAGGTTCAAGGGTCAGACGAGGAAAAATATTATTTCACTCAGCGTGGTCTTGAACAAGCTGGGATAACGATTTTGCCTTTTTCAGAAGAAAATCTCTCAGCTGATGTTGAGATTATTGTAGGGAATGCCTTTAAGGTAGGAAATAATGTTGAAGTTGCCTATGCCGAATCTAATGGTATTCCTTATCGTCGCTATCATGAATTCCTTGGGGACTTTATGAAGAGCTTTACCAGCCTTGGTGTAGCAGGGGCTCATGGTAAGACATCTACGACTGGTTTGTTAGCGCACGTCATGCGTCATATCACCGATACCAGTTTCTTGATTGGAGATGGTACTGGGCGTGGTTCAGCGACGGCTAAGTATTTTGTTTTTGAATCGGATGAGTATGAACGACATTTCCTACCTTATCATCCAGAGTATTCCATCATTACAAATGTTGACTTTGACCATCCAGACTACTTTACCAGTCTTGAAGATGTTTGCAACGCTTTTGATGAATATGCTAAGCAAGTTACAAAGGGGCTATTTATTTACGGGGAAGACCAGCATCTTCGTCAGATCACTGCAAATGCTCCAATATACTACTACGGTTTTTCAGAAAACAACGATTACATTGCCTATGACATCAAACGTTCCACTGCTGGATCAACTTTTAAAGTTCGATATGGACAGGACGAACTTGGCTTATTTAGCATTCCAACCTTTGGTCAGCACAATGTCATGAATGCAACAGCTGTTATTGCTAATCTCCATCAAGCAGGGTTCGATTTGGACTTGGCCCGTGAACATCTGATTACCTTTGGTGGTGTTAAACGTCGTTTTACTGAGAAAAAAGTAAATGACACAGTGATTATTGATGATTTTGCGCACCATCCCACAGAGATTATGGCGACTATTGACGCTGCACGTCAGAAATACCCAAGTAAAGAAATCGTTGCTATTTTCCAACCGCATACGTTTACCAGAACAATTGCGCTTTTGGATGAGTTTGCAGAAGCTCTGGAATTAGCAGATGCGGTTTATTTAGCGCAGATTTATGGCTCAGCACGAGAAGTTGACAATGGTGAAGTGAAGGTTGAAGACTTGGCTGCTAAAATCAGTAAGCCAGGCTCTGTGGTAACTGTAGAAAATGTATCACCATTGCTTGATCATGACAATGCTGTCTATGTCTTTATGGGGGCTGGCGATATTCAATCCTACGAATATTCTTTTGAGCGCTTACTCTCCCAACTCACTCAAAATGTCCAATAAATCATGATGATAATAAGAAATGCACAATTGGCAGATTTAGAAGCCATTGTTACTATCGAACAGACCAATTTTTCAGCAGAGGAGGCTTCCTCTGCTGAAGCACTTCTGACCCATATTCGCCATAATAGCGACACCTTTTTGGTTGCTGAAATAGCAGGAGAGATCGCTGGCTATATCGAAGGGCCTGTTATTGAAACGTCGTTTTTGACAGATGATCTTTTTCATGGATCTAAGCCCAATCCCACAAGTGGTGGAACAATTGCTGTGACTGGCTTAGCCATTTCAAAAGAATTTCAGGGGCAGGGAGTTGGTACGGCGCTTATTGCTGCCTTAAAGGATGTGGCGGTCTCTCAAAATCGTCTAGGAATTACCTTAACTTGTCATGATTACTTGATTTCCTACTATGAGATGAATGGATTTAGTGACCAAGGCTTGTCTGAATCGGTTCACGGTGGTGGCATTTGGTTTAACATGTCATGGTACAACTCAGAAAGACCATCATAAAGTTTTCAGATATGGCAAAAACCTTAAATCTTTTAAAACAAGGTTAGGATGTCCACATCGTACATAGGAAATCTTTTAATACTCTTTGACCATCAAAAGATTACATCGTCAACTTGTCTTGATGATGTAGTTCTACCTGAAACTTCATTTTCTAGTAGGCCTCTGCTTTTGATTTTATTTGAGTATTAGATGAGAACTGCCATTTTTTGAATTTTAATGGCTGTCATTTGCTGGAAAATATGCTATCTTAACTCGTTTTCCTATAGAATTGCATTTAGCTAGTAGATCACTATTTTTCATGCATTTGGCGCGTGATGTGGGTGAAAAGGCTTGCTTTTATGGCCTTTTTAGGATATAATGACTAGTAATTGTGTGAAAGGAGTTAGCCATTGTCTGATAAATTAAATCCAAATGACCAAGAGTTAACTTTTAAAGAGCGAATTTTGAGAGATTTAGAAATTCTAAAATCTCAAGTTGAAGAGGCTGATGAGACAGCCTTTAATCAAGTAAAATCTGATGAAGAGACACAAGGGGTTGCAGTAGCCGAAATTGAACGTTTAAAGGCTGATTTAGAGTCGAAATTATCTGGGCCAAGTGAAGAAGGTCAACCTGTCAAAGCTGAAGAAGTTCCTGATTTTGTTGCCGAACAAGCTAGGAAACTCTCTGAGCAGTCGCTTGAGCCACCTCTTCGCCAGTCAGTCATACCTGAACCAGAAGCTGTTCCTTATAAGGTTGATTTGACCTTTAATCCCGAAGTTGATCCAAATGAAGAGTTTATGGAGACAGAAAAAGCAGAAGCTTCATCTGTAGCTCCAGTAGACGCTAGCAGTCAGTCAGGAAATGAAATGGCACCAACAAGGCGCAGCCGCTCTGCTTATCCAGATAGAGCACCGAAGAAGAATAAAAAGGTGAAGAAAAAGAAGAGCAAGGCAAGAAAATTGACTGTATGGATTTTTACAACCTTGCTACTTGTTTTAGTTGCTACGAGCGTAGCTGGTTATTTCTTTGTTAAGGATAGCCTAGGACCTGTTGACGCGAAGTCGACAGAGTATGTCCAAGTTCAGATTGCAGAGGGCTCTTCTGTTAAAGCCATTGCACAAACCCTTGAGAAAGAGGGAGTGATCAAGAATGCGACGGTGTTTGATCTCTATGCTAAGGTGAAGAATTTATCTGGCTTCCAAAGTGGTTATCATCAACTGCAAAAAAGCATGAATGTAGATGAAATTATCGCTGTTCTTCAACAAGAAGGCACTGCTGAAGAGGTCGTTCCAGCAAAAGGCAAGGTGACTATTCCAGAAGGATACACGCTTAAGCAGATTTCAGAAGCAGTAGCTGTTAATGCAGCTTCATCTACCAAAGCGTCATCGCCATTCACAGCTGAGGAATTTATGTCTCTTGTGACAGATGAGACGTTCATTGCTGAGATGCAAGCCAAGTATCCTGATCTTTTAGGCGGTTTGCCAACAGCAGATACAGGAGTGATCTATCGTCTGGAAGGCTATCTCTTCCCAGCGACTTACGAGTATCAGGAAGGAACAACCATCCGTGATCTTGTTGATCAGATGCTAGGTGCTATGGATGCTAATCTACGTCCGTATTATGAGACTATTTCTGCTAAAGAGCAGACAGTTAATCAGATTTTGACCCTAGCTTCACTTGTTGAGAAGGAAGGCTCCTCTGATCAGGACCGTAAAAACATTGCCAGCGTATTCTATAATCGTATGCAATTTGGCATGCCTCTTCAATCTAATATTGCCATCCTTTATGCAGAAGGCAAATTGGGCGAAAAGATTACCCTAGCTGAAGATGCGACGATTAACACGCAAATTGAATCGCCTTATAACGTATACACCCATCTTGGTTACATGCCTGGTCCAGTAGACAGTCCAAGTCTATCTGCCATCAAAGCAACGATTGAACCAAGTACGACAGAGTACTTCTACTTCGTAGCTGATGTGACGACAGGTCAAGTCTACTTTGCCAATACGATAGAAGAGCATAATACCAATGTTCAAACCTATGTAAACGAAAAGATTCAATCTTCTACAGGACAATAAAAATAAAAAGCAAAATGATGTGCGACGTCACATTATTTTGTTTTGCTAAAAATAGAAAAAGAAAAGAGAAAAAGAAAAATGGCTGAAAAAACTTTCCCTATGACCCTTGCTGAAAAAGAGCAATTGGAAAAAGAACTTGAAGAATTAAAATTGGTTCGTCGTCCAGAAATTGTTGAACGAATCAAAATCGCGCGTTCATACGGTGATCTCTCTGAAAACAGTGAATATGAAGCTGCAAAAGACGAACAGGCTTTTGTAGAAGGGCAAATCTCAACGATTGAAAATCAAATCCGTAATGCTGAAATTGTTGATAGTGACGCTGTCGCAGCAGATGAAGTGGCGATTGGCAAGTCTGTCACCATTCAAGAAATTGGAGAGAAAGATACAGAAGTCTACACTATCGTTGGTGCAGCTTCTGCAGATGTTTTTGCAGGTAAAATCTCAAACGAAAGCCCAATGGGACATGCTTTGATTGGCAATAAAGTTGGTGATACGGTCACTATTCCAACTCCAGCTGGTAGCTATGATGTCACTATTGTAAAAGTTGAAAAAGCAAGCTAAATCATCTTCCTAATGGGCAGGAAAAAACGAAAAACACAGATAGGCTTTACTTGAATGGTATCAAGTAAAATCTGTCTGTGTTTTTCCATTTATCTGCGACTTTTTGTTAGTCTATCTTGAACGTTGCTTTCCGGCATTACGTTTTTTATTGGATTTTTTAATGTTGTTTGGCATAATGGCCTGATTCATAGAAGCAGGGGTTACATCTTTTTTATAAGTTGAAGTCGTTGCAGGGCGTGCTTTTGGAGGGTTTTTTTCAAATTCTTCTGCAACGATACGTTTGTGGTATGGACGCACCAGGTAGTTGACAATCAACTGTTGGATAATTTGAATGATACCACCTACCAACCAATAGAGGGTCACGCCAGCTGGCGATGTAAAGGACATGACAACAATCATGAGAGGGCTCACATACATCATGGTTTTCATTTGTTCGCGTTGCATGGGATCAACTGCTTGCATAGAAATGTAGGACTGGATGAAGTAGAGGATACCGACAACAGCTGTTAAAATAAGAGATGGTTTTCCGAGATCCATGCCTAGGAAAGTCGCTTCGGTCACACCAGGAGTATAACGAGCTGCATAGAAGATGGCTGTAAAGAAAGGCATTTGAATCAAGAGCGGTAGGCAGCCCATGCCGCCAAACATAGAAACACCGTTTTCTTTTTGAACGGCCATCATTTCTTGCTGGATGAGCAACTGCTCTTGCTGGTCTTTAGCGTTTTTCAGGCGTTCTTGAATCGGATCAAGAACGGGTTTGAGGTGTTCGCGGCGAACAGCTTGATAGCTAGCCTTCCATGCTTGGTAAAGTCCCAAGGGGAAAATAATCGCGCGGACAATCAAGGTTGTCAAGATGATGCCTGTCCCGTAGCCAAAGCCTTGGTCTTTGGCAAAGAAGGTGATGAGTTGTCCCATAGGCGCCACCAAGAAATTATATACCCACCCTTCACCAGTAGGGACGCCGTTTTTGGTTTGGACACAGCCTGCTAAAACAATAATTGCCATTAAGGCAAGTCCTGCGAGGCGTAATAGTTGTTTCTTTTTCACTAATTTAAACTTCCTTTTTAAAAGTAATACCTTTCTATTCTACCTTTTTTTAGGGAATTAAACAAGTTTTACCCTTGGGATTTTTAGTATGGATGTTGAACTTTAAAGTCCTTATAATCCTCAAAATTAGCGATCGTTACATCAAGGTAGGATACGTTTGAAAAGGGTGTTGGTCCTTTTCGGATATCATGGATAAACTGGCTGATTTTTTCAGGATAGTCAGACTGGGCAAGAATAGTCACAGTCCCGTCATCATTATTCCAGACGCGCCCTGTGATATCACCAATTTCGACAGCTAAGGAAAGCACTCCCCAGCGAAAGCCAACGCCTTGAACACGACCAGAAGCTGTCATTTTTACTTTTTTCATAGGGTTAATCTCCTTTATGGTATAATATCGTTATGGAAATTATAACATCTAAAGCCAATAATGCAATCAAAAATGCTAAAAAATTACACCAAAAGAAGTATCGGAAAAAAAGTTATCTGATTGAAGGCTGGCACCTTTTTGAAGAAGCTGTCGCCTCAGATGCAGACATTCATCAGATTTTTGTTTTGGAGGAAATGGCAGAACGGGTCAGTCAGTATCCTCAGGCAGTGCAAGTGACGCCAGATATTTTGAAAGATTTGGCAGATAGCCCATCTCCTCAAGGCATTGTAGCTGTTTTGGCTATGCCAGAGCAATCCTTACCCAAACAGCTTTCTGGACGGTTTCTGGTTTTAGAGGATGTTCAGGATCCAGGAAATGTCGGAACGATGATTCGTACTGCAGATGCGGCTGGGTTTGATGGGGTGATCATCTCGGATAGGACGGCTGATATCTACAATCTTAAAACGCTACGCTCTATGCAGGGGAGTCATTTCCACTTGCCTATCTATCGAGTTGCTATGGAGAATGCTTTAAAGCAACTCAAAGAAGCTGCCATCCCGATCGTGGCAACAACTTTGTCGGAGCAATCCGTTGACTATCGCCAACTGCCAAAATGCAAAAATTTGGCTTTGATCATGGGCAATGAAGGTCAGGGGATTAGCCAGCTGGTCAGTGAACAGGCTGACTATCTGGTTCATATTGCGATGCCAGGCCGGGCGGAGAGTCTCAATGTGGCTGTGGCGGCTGGAATCGTCATCTTTAGTGTCCTTTAAGCTAGCTATGTTATTCTTAGACTAGCAAGGCTCGGAGTGTCTATTTAGAACCTGACTTCACAGCTCCGAAGTTTCATCCAAGGCTGCTTTTTTGCTGGACATCGGTCGTTTTTTCAAAATACAGTTAGTTTTTTTCAAAAAACTGTCTTGATAATCGAAATAGATTTCTCAAACCAAGGATTTCGCTGTGAATACAGGTTTTTAGAAATAAAGCCTTAAAAATGATATAATAAGGTGTAGTCACTCTTAGGAAGGAAGTGCCATTGGGGTACTCCTAGAGCGAGCTATCAGCGAGGATTTTGCCTATGCACTATACGAAAGATAAAGAATTTATGGGGTATGTGGGACAATTAATTGATAACCCACGGATGCAACGGATGGACAAGATTGTCCACCATCATCATTCAACGCGCTTGAAACACTCTATAAACGTTGCCTACACGAGTTATAAGATTGCCAAGAAATTCGGCTGGGATGCTAAGTCGACAGCCCGTGGTGGACTTATGCATGATATGTTTTACTACGATTGGCGGACGACCAAGTTTAACAAGGGACACGCCTGGGTACATCCGCGGATTGCTCTGCGCAATGCTCGCAAAATCACAACGGTTAACAAGCTAGAAGAGGATATTATCCTCAAACACATGTGGGGAGCAACCATTGCTCCGCCGCGTTATAAAGAAGCCTACATTGTAACAGCAGTGGATAAGTATTGGGCGGTGCGTGAGGCAATTACGCCCTATACAGAAGCCTTTAAACAGCGTCGTCCGCGCCTGTTTCATCGTAAGATGTTAAAACGCTAATTTTGACTTAAAGGGAGGAAAATAATGAATAATACTGCTATTCAGACACAGACTGGACTTTCCAGTTTTTATGCTAAAATCTACGGTTTTGTCGCTATGGGAATTGGGCTATCAAGTTTGGTCAGTGGTCTCATGTTAACGGTTTTTCAGCAGCATTTGGTTAATATCATTTTAGGCCCATCGTGGGTACTTTACTTGATTATTCTTGGTGAGCTGGGATTGGTTCTCTTTGCCTCGGGTGCAGCTGCTAAAAATAGCCCAATGGCCTTGCCGCTTTTTCTGATATACTCCGTGGTCAATGGTTACACGCTCAGTTTTATTATTGCTCGTTACACTCAAACGACAGTTCTTCAAGCTTTGCTCAGTGCGACGCTTATGTTTGCGGTCATGGCGACAATCGGTGTGACTGTCAAAAAAGACTTATCTGGGATGGCTAGGGCTTTGATGGGAGCTTTGGTTGGTGTTATTATTGCGTCAATCGTTAATCTTTTCATGAGCAATGGCGCTATGGCCTACATTATCTCTATCATAACGGTTTTGATTTTTGCAGGTCTCATTGCTTGGGACAATCAGCGCATCCGTCAAGTTTACTTTGAGCTTGATGGTCAAGTGCCAACTGGTTGGATCGTATCATTGGCGCTCAACCTTTACCTTGACTTTATCAACCTCTTTATTCATTTATTGACTATTCTATCGAGAAATGATTAAGTAGCAAAAAAGAAGATGGGTGAAAGTCTTTTAGAGGCTGTCTTTACAGAAAAACATTTTTAGTCAATCTTTTCCACTATTTACTGTCGTTTTCTGAGAGTGGGACAAAAATCGGTAATTTCTCAGAAATTCGATTTTGTCGTCCCACCTCCGCATAGTTGAGTAGGGTTCTAAAAGTTGATTTATCAACGTATTAGAGCCCACTCAACCACTGCGTCTTGTCAATAAATAAAAAATACAGGAGTTTGGAAGCACTTTTTATACGTAATCTTCAAAGCTTACATGTTTTGGGGGTGAGGGCGAAGCCATCATGGTGGCCTGTCCCAGACCCTTGTTTTATCCCAAAAAGCTCATCTCGCAGTGGTTTGGAAGAAGTGGGAGAAGGAGCGCAAAAGCTGGTTAGACAAGGGAAAAAGTTGTTTTTTTTGTGGTGAAGTAAGAGTGTTAGCGATTTTGTTTACGATATTGATTAGGGGTACAATGGTATCTCTTTTTAAATTGTTTAAAAAAGTAATTGACAGAGTTAAAACCGGATTCCTCTGCGATATGATCAATGGTGTGATCGGAATGAATCAGTAAATCACTAGCAAGCAGCAGGCGTTTTTCTAAGAGAATCTCTTGAAAATTTTTTCCTGTGTATTTCTTAAGCATGTTACTGAGGTAATTGCTATTGTAGCCAAAAACGTTAGCTAATTCAGCTAATTTTAACTGCTGATAATGGCTATCAATATAGTCAAGGACTTCTGTGTATTTGAATTTGTAGCGATTAAGGATTTTTCGTTGTTTATCTTCATAGACTCTTAAGGATTCCATTAAAATAAGCTGTAGGTAATGGGCGACAAATTGCTCAGAATGGTGTCCGTAACCCCAATATTCTGCTAACATCAATTGAAATTGTGTGTGGATTTGTCGATAGTGTGACGTATCAAAAATGATAAATTGGTCATGATTGGCTTGCTGATTAAACGCATCCGCAAGGAAGCTAGCTAAAAGGCTGCTGTCTTGTTCTAGTTTGTATAAAAAGAGCGAGGAAAATGAATGAACGGCTCCCTGTCAAGTAGACAGTCAAATAATAAAAGATGTTAGGCAACCTGATTCCTGAATTCCCAAGGAGTTAGGCTGTTTAATTTTGTTTGATAACGTTGTGTGTTGTAAAACTCAATGTAGCTTTCCACATCTGCGACTAGCTCCTCATAGGTCTTGTATTTCTTAAAATGGTAAGATTCTGTCTTGAACTGTCCAAAGAAACTCTCAAGGAGATAGGCGACATCATCCTATTCTCAGTTGGCGGAGTGATCTCTCGTGAGTCTGATACAGTTGAACAATCTTTTCTTTTTCCTCCACTGATTTTGAACTTTTTTTGGACATACGAAAACTCCCTTTATCGTTTCTAGTGAATTTTGTTTTTTCACAGTCTACTATTTTTATTTGATTGTTTATGCTACAATAATGGCAACGAATAAAAAGGAGAACTATCATGGCTTTTTTAGAAAAAGTTAATCTTAACAAGCTTACCCCAACAGAACTTGATATTTTTTCATATATAGTTGGTCAAGTTGAAAAGATTCCATACATGCGTGTACGCGATATTGCCAAAGAAGCACATGTTTCTTCAACATCTGTATTTCGCTTTATTCAACAAATTGGCTTTGAATCCTTTATTGATTTTCGATACTATGTCAAAGAATATCTCAAATCTGAGCATTCCAAAACCGAGATTACTTCTTCAACAGTGGCTGATCATATTCGAATGCTATCTATCGATGATTTTTCACCTGATATTGATCAACAAATCACCTTCCTTGCTAAAAAAATGATTCAAGCAGATCTCATTATCTTTATGGGCCTAGGATCTTCTGGTGCTATGGCAGAATATGCTGGTTACAAAATTAGCAATCTGAATTATCCAAGTATCTTTCTTAAAAACTTTCAATTACCGAATATTATTCGTGAGAACGAAAAAACAGTTTTGTTAACCTTTACTGTATCAGGAAGCACAAGGGAGTGTGTTGAACTGCTCTCTCAAGTTTCTCAACTCAATCATCTCTTTAAATGCTGTATCACACAAAATAAAGAAAGTAATGCTGCCCAGCAATCCGATTATGTAATTAGCTACAAAATGCATGAAAGACGTAAAAAAGTATATCTGGATCTTTCCAATCAATTGCCGGTTATGATCATCATTGAGACCCTTTGTGATTATCTCGAAAGGCATCGAAATCAAACTTTATAAAAACGATAGAGACTGTTGAGGAATGCTATTCACACGAGATTAGAAATTTAGAAATCTATTTTTGGAACACTATGTTCCGAAAATGGATTTTTTTCTTTTCGTTTGGAACAATGAACAGGTTTTCAGAAAGCGCACACAAATGGAAAACTTTCTGCTACAATATAATCATCAACTAGAAGAGGTGAAAATGCATGACATTTAATTCTGATTTTTTATGGGGTGGTGCTGTTGCAGCTCATCAAATTGAAGGTGCATGGAATGTTGATGGTAAAGGGATGAGTACAGCTGATGTATTGACTGCTGGTACTTACCAGATTCCTCGTCGTATTACGGATGGTATTCTCCCTTCGGAACACTATCCGAATCATGAAGCCATTGACTTCTATCATCGATACAAAGAAGATCTGCAATTATTCCACGAGTTAGGATTGAAAGCATTTCGTACTTCCATTAATTGGACACGAATCTTTCCTAATGGAGATGATGAAACACCCAATGAAGTAGGGTTACAATTTTATGATTCCCTCTTTGATGAATGTTTACGCTTAGGTATCGAACCTGTGATTACTTTATCTCATTTCGAAATTCCTTACAACATTTATCAAAAATATGGTGGATTTAAAAATAAAGCGGTTATCGATTTATTTGTTCGCTTTTCCGAAACTGTAATGAAACGCTACAAAAATAAAGTGAAATATTGGATGACCTTTAATGAGATCAACAACCAAGCCGATGCTCATGATATTCTCGTTTGGACAAATTCAGCTGTACAATTTTCTCAAGGAGATAACAAAGAAGAAATTGTATTCCAAGCAGCTATTAACGAATTAATTGCCAGCGCCAAAGTGGTTGCTCTAGGGCACCAGATTAATCCCGACTTTAAGATTGGTTGTATGATGGCCTATGTCCCGATTTATCCAGCAACAAGCAAACCAGAGGATCAAATGGCGGCTTTAAAAATGATGGATCGACGCTTCTTTTATAGTGATGTTCACGCTCGTGGTGTGGTTCCAAGCTATATTGAACATTTATGGAAACAAAAAAGATATTCGATTGAATTGTCCGATGAAGAACGTCGTATCCTAAAAAATGGAACAGTTGATTATATTGGTTTTAGTTATTATATGTCTGGTACTGTTACAACAAATTCCACATCTCAAGGAATGCCGGTGGACGTCTATCCTAATGCAGCCATCGTCAAAAACAATTATGTCCAAGCAAGTGATTGGGGGTGGCAAATTGATCCAGTTGGTCTGCGCTACATTCTTAATGTCGCCTACGAACGTTATAATCTCCCACTCTTCATCGTAGAAAATGGCCTAGGTGCTTATGACAAGGTTGATTCAGATGGACGAATTCGTGATCAATACCGTTGTGAATATCTGAAAAATCACATTGATCAAATGAGATTAGCAGTGGAAGAAGATGGAGTTGAACTATTGGGATATACTCCATGGGGAATCATTGACATTGTCAGTTTCGGTACAGGTGAAATGGAAAAACGTTACGGCATGATCTATGTCGATAAAGATAATCAAGGAGACGGGACGTTGGAACGTAAGAAAAAAGATTCCTTTCACTGGTATCAAAAAGTGATTGCCACAAATGGACAAGATTTGACCATTACATCGATAAACCCATAAGGAGAAAAATCATGATGGAAAAAATTGAAAACTTTTTAAATGAATTTATTGGTCCAGTCGCTACCTATATGAATGATAGTCTGTTTTTTAGCTCATTATCTGAAGCTTTTATGCGACTAACGCCCATTACACTTGGCGGAGCTCTCGTTCTTCTCATTGGAAACTTTCCGATTCCTGCTTGGATTTCATTTCTAAGTGATATCGGCATTACAGCTCACATTACAGCTGCACAAAATGCAACCATGAATGCTCTAGCTCTTTTTGTAACCTTTAACTTTGCATATATTTATGTAAAAAAAGCTAATTATGAAGCTCTATCAGCTGGTCTATTAGCAGTGGCGGGTTTCTTAATTTTAATGCCGCAAAATTATCAACTCTTTGATATGGCAGTTGTACCTGAAAGTTTTCCAAGTCAAGTTGTTGTGAATGAAGTCAATACCTTAACAGCTTTTGGTACCAATTATACAGGAGCAACTGGCATCATTGTAGCCATTCTCGTGGGATGGTTAATAGGCCTTTTGTATGTTTTTCTCAATAAAAAGAACATTGTCATCAAACTTCCTGCCAGTGTCCCACCAAATGTATCCGAATCATTACGTCCTTCTATTCTTTCGGGTATTATCTTAGTTGGATTCGTCTTGATTCGAATCGTCTTTACCTTTGCTCCAGTCTTAAGTGAATTCGGTAATATCTTTGCTTTTATTGGCGGACTGGTTCAAGCACCGTTACAAGGAATTCTTTCGAATCCATTTAGTCTTATCATCATTTCTACGATTACCAATGTCTTCTGGTTTTTTGGCATCCATCCGAATATGGTTTATGGAGTCATCATGCCTATGATGCTTGCGAATGGTATCGAAAACCAAAATGCCTTTTTATCTGGTACTGCATTACCATTTTTGACTTTTGCGGTTGTTGGATTTACTTTGGGAAATGGCTTTGGTGGTCAAGGTACAACATTAGGATTAGTTGCTTCCATGTCTTGTGCTCAATCGCAACGCTACAAGCAGTTATTCAAATTAGCAGTTGTTCCAAGTTTATTCAACATTAATGAACCACTCGTATTTGGTATGCCGATTATGATGAATCCCATCTTCTTTATTCCTATGTTAATCAGTCCGCTGTTCATTGGTGGTGGAGCTTATCTTTTGATTAAGTTATTGAACTTTACAGAATTTAATCCAATGATTAGCCTTCCTTGGACAACAACTGGAATCGTCACCGCCCTACTTCAAGGCGGATGGAAGTTACTTCTAATCGCTTTATTTGTAATTATCATCAGTACGATCATTTGGTATCCATTTTTTGCCATTGCTGATAAAAAAGCATTAGAAGAAGAAAAAGCATAGAAAACATTGAAAGGATGTACCAATATGACCAAAATCGTATTAGTCTGTTCAGCAGGAATGTCAACTAGTTTACTAATGAATAAAATGGAGGAATATGCACAAACCATTCATCTAGACTTAGATGTGGTGGCTTATCCAATTGCTGAAGTCAACGAAAAGGGACAAGATGCTGACGTAGTTTTTTTAGGACCTCAAGTTCGTTTTAATCTGAATAAAGTTCAACAAGCATTTCCCGACAAGCCTGTTGAGGCCATCAACATCCAAGATTATGGCATGATGAACGGCAAAAATGTTGTCAAGCATGCCCTTGAATTATTAGAAAAGAATAGAGGTTAATATTAATGGACGGATTAGAATTAGTTGCATTTCAGATTATCTCATCAGTAGGGACTGCTCGCTCATGCTATATCGAAGCAATTCAAGAAGCCAAGAATGGCAATTTTGACACGGCTCACTCTTTAATCAAAGAAGGCGAAGAAAACTATGTCACTGGTCACCATGCTCATGCCGAATTAATTCAAAAAGAAGCAAATGAGGAAAATATTCCATTCAGTCTCATTTTGATGCATGCTGAAGACCAACTAATGAGTGCGGAAGCTTTCAAGATTATTGCTGAAGAATTCATTGAAATTCACCAACAATTGCAACAATAACTATGAAGAGCAAATAAAAAAACTTCACCCCATTCTTGAAGTATTCCCAAAAAGTTAGATATAATATTTTATCCCGAGGTGGACTTGGAACGAATGGATCAGCTGTTGAAGAAATGAGGAAAAAACGATGAATCATTACTTAAGCATTGATGTAGGAGGAACTCATATCAAGTATGCTCTGTTTGATAAGAGCGGAAAATTATTACAAAAGAACCATTGTGAGACACCTCAGAACTTGGAAGCTTTTCTTGTTGTGGTTGATCAACTGATCGCTGCATTTGCTGAGCAAATTAGAGGTGTGGCGGTGAGTTGTCCGGGCAAGATTGATACAAAGGCTGGTATCATTTACTATGGAGGTGCTTTAACTTATTTACACGAGTTAAATCTTTCAAAGCATATCTGGGAAAAATTTGGTCTTCCTGCAACGGTCGTAAACGATGGAAAAGCTGCTGCTTTAGCGGAGTTTTGGCAAGGAAATCTAAGGGGAGTTAACCATGGTCTAGCTCTTATTTTGGGAACAGGTGTTGGAGGTGGCATTATTTCAGATGGGAAGTTGCTGTTAGGCCAACACTTTCAGGCGGGAGAATTGAGTTTGATGGCTGTACCGAGCGAGACTCTCCAACCTCTGGACATGCTTGGCATGAATGGCTCAGCTGTGCGAATGATTGGACGAGTCGCCGAGAAATTGGGACTTGAAAATCGTAAGGATGGGAGAGCTGTTTTTGAAGCGATCAATGCTAAAGATGAGAGAGTTTACCCTATTTTTCAAGATTTCTGTCGAAATATCGCCTATTTAATTTATAATGTTCAGGCAGTGCTAGATATGAAGCGAGTGGTCATTGGCGGTGGCATCAGCGCCCAGTCGGTTGTACTGGAGGAAATTCAGGCACAATACCAATCCATTCTAAACGGTTTAGGGCCGTTTCAATTCATGGTGACGCCTGTTGATATACAAGTCTGCGCTTTTGGTAGCGAAGCTAACCTAATCGGAGCTATCTATCAGTTGATGCTCATGGAAAAATCCTTGTAAATAACTAAGAAATAGTTTGCATGAAAAATCCCAAAAGAAAAGGATTAATCTCTAAACAACAAAACTGCAAGAAAGCGACGTTTACCTAACGTGGCTTTCTTGCAGTTTTTAGTAGCTGTATTTATGATAAGCTATGTGATTTTGAGGAACAAAGATTTGTAAAAATACGAGCAAGCATCTACAATAATGGAGGTGTTTTTGTCTTTTTTAGAGATAGTAAGCAGTTTTACTTAAGCTTGATAATTTAGGTGAATTTAAAGTTGTCTTTCTAACATGCTTACTTTTTTGCCATCATATTTGGAAAAAATATCTACTATCTATAAAAACGTTTTCATATTATACTAAACATATAAGGAAAGGAGATTCCATGAAAGAACGTTCAACTCTAATACTCAATAAGTTACTGACTTCTAAATTTCCCATTCCTTTAAAACGCTTCGAGACAGACTTTAGCGTCAGTGCTAGGACTATTCGAAATGATATTGTGGCTATAAATGAGTTCTTAGCTGAAAAAGGCTTTCCCTTAATTTTTTCTGTGAGATCGCAAGGTATTACTTTGCATTTAACAGTAGAGCAAGAATGTCAGTTGAAGACGGAACTAGAGATTGATGACGCTACTGATTTCTTAAATCGGGATGAACGGCATTTGGATATGCTACTTGATTTAGCATTTGGAAAGGAGAAGGTCTTTCTTTATAAAAAGGAAAGGTTTTATCAAATTTCCAAGTCAACGATGGATGAAGATATGCGCCAGTTCAGACAGCTTTTAAAACCGTATCAGATTGATGTAGTAAGTCACCCTAAAGATGGTCTGTTGTTTAAAGGGCAGGAGTCAGCTATTCGTGTTATGCTTTTTACCATTATCAGTCAGGAATTGGTAAAATCGCACGAGCATCTTGAGGGAGTAAAGTCGCGAATTATAAACCGTTATCTGCCAGAAAAGATATTGGTCAAGTTGGATGGTATTTTTGATTTTACGATTTCAAAACGTGAGGCTAGTCTCTACCGTACCTATTTCAATTTGTTTACAGCTATTTGGATGTTACGCTTGACCTCTGGTCATTATATCAACGAGGACCAAGGTGAAGTAGTTGATATTTCGCTATCTGAGTGGTTAGAACTCTATCTAACACAGATAAATCGCGAGTTTTCGTTGTCGATTTCTAAGATTGAAAAGAATTATATTGCCTTTATTTTAAAGACCTTTAACATGCAGGAAGCTGCTAATCCTAACAATTGGCTTCAACTACAGATGCTTGTCATTCAGTTGATTCATTTCGTAGAAGAAAAAACAAAAATCCCTTTCAGTCAAAAGGAGAGACAGCTTCAGAAAGCCCTTTACAATCATATGATTGGTATGGCAGCTAGAGTGAAAAATGGGATACAGTTAACAAATCCCTTAACAGATCGTATTAAACACAGTTATGGAGTTATTTACCTAGCTGTTAAAGAGTTTTCGAAGCAATTAAGCCAGTTGTTTCAGCTTGAGATTATTGATGATGAAGTGGCGTTTTTAACGATCCATTTTTCAACGGCTTTGAGTGAAATAAACCAAGCTAATTACGGAACTTACCGAGCAGTTGTTGTTTGTAATCAAGGACTTGCTACTGGTAAGCTACTCGCAGAAAATTTGAAAGAATTTTTCAACATAGAAATTTTGGCTATATTAAATTCACGTGAAATTGATATTATTCAAAAACTAGATGTTGATCTTGTATTTTCAACAATTGAGATTGACTATCAAGCTAAGCCTTTGTTGGTTTTAGATTCCATTATTCAAGAGGATACAAAGGTACGAGTCCAACAATTTTTGAATTTGCATAAGGATAAACAAATTATCACTGCCAAAAGTTCTGATTTTACGCAGCTATTTATGGATATTTTAAAAATTATGGAAGAAGAGGGGCCAGTCAACAAAATCACCTATGAGCAAGTTCAAACATTATTTCAAAAAAACCATTTAAGGATAAATAAAAGAGAGGTTCAACCTATGATTGAAGATATTTTGACAGATGATAAGATAATGATTTGTCAAGAAAAGACCGAGTGGCGTGGTGCTATCAAATATGTCGGCAATCCCTTAAAAGAACAAGATATTATTACTGATGCCTATATTGATGCCATGATTGAAAGCGTTGAAGAGTATGGCCCCTATATTGTCATTGCTCCAGGATTGGCTCTCGCTCATGCCAGACCAGATGATGGAGCTAAGCAGTTGGGGTTGAGTATGGCTATTTTTGAAGAACCTGTCCTATTTGAATCAGAAGATCAAGAAGATCAAGAGGTTTGTGTTATTTTTTGTCTATCGGCAGTAGATGCTTTTTCACATCTAAATGTTATGAAAAGTCTTGTCAATCTCATGAGAGATACAGATAAGATTGAGCGATTGTCCCAAGCAAGGGATATTGAAACGGTTAAAAACATTTTATTCCATTCAAAGGAGGAAAACTAATGGGTAAGAGGTTAGATATTTTATTTGTCTGTGGTGCTGGGCTTGGAAGTAGTTTTGCAGCACAGATGGCAGCAGAAGATGTCCTAAACAAATATCAAGTAGATGCCAAATTAGACCATGTTGATATTTCCACGGCTGCATCTGTCCAGCCAGATATTATTATTACAGCTCAAAACTTCCAAAAACAATTTGCTACCTTTTCGATAGATGAAAGCAAAACAGCTATTATTTATCTGAAAAATATTGTCTCTTCAGCAGAGATTGAAGACAAACTAATCCCAGTCTTAAAAGAAAAAAATATTATATAAAAAGGAGATTAGAAAATGGGCATTGTTAATTTTATTATCAATAACATTTTAACTCAGGCAGCTATTACCATAGCTTTAATCGCTATGTTAGGTTTGCTCTTGCAGAAAAAATCGTTCGGTCAGGTTCTTTCTGGAACGCTGAAGACCTTACTAGGTTTCCAAGTTCTTAGTGCTGGGTCTAGTATCATCGTAGGTAGTCTAACATATTTTGGTGAAATCTTCCAAAAAGGGTTCCATACGCAAGGGATTGTTCCTTCTATTGAGGCTATTAATGGTCAGGCTATGAATGAATTAGGTCTGGGAAGTGATATTGCCTTAACCTTCCTAGCTATCTTTATCTTTAATATTATTTTCGCTCGCTTTACTCAGTGGAAATATATTTTCTTGACAGGTCAAGCGATTCTTTGGATGGCCACTATGGCAACTGTCTTTGGATATTTTGCTGGCCTTAGAGGGTTTGTCTTGATTGTTGTTGGTGGTATCGTAGGGGGCGCTTTTGCAGTTGCCATGCCAGCCATTGCTCAGCCTATTATTCGTAAAGTAACAGGTTCAAACGATATTGCGCTTGGTCATTTTTGTACTATTGGTTATCTCTTTGAAGCGGGTGTTGCTAAAATATTTGGAGAAAAGGGTGAAAATAAACGCTCTATTGAAGATATCGAACTGCCAAAAGCCTTTGACTTTTTGCAAGATACTTATTTATCAGTGATGGTAGTTATGGTTCCGTTATATATTATCACAGCTCTTTTTGCTGGACCTGATGCTGTTGATACAGGAAGTCAACAATATGTAATGTATGCCTTCATGCAGTCTATTCAGTTTGTGGTTGGTGTTTATGTCTTGCTTTCGGGTGTCCGTTTGCTCTTGGCGGAAATTGTTCCAGCTTTCCGTGGTATCGCTATGAAGTTGGTTCCGGATGCTATTCCAGCTTTGGATTGTCCTGTATTCTTTCCATACTCACCTAATGCTGTTATCCTCGGATTTATTACTACAACTATCGGTACGGTTATCGCGATGTTGACGCTTCCACTGCTTGGTCTAGCAACTATTCTACCAGGGATGCTGACTAACTTCTTTGCAGGAGGTACAGCGGGTATCTTTGGTAATGCTGTTGGAGGTCGCCGAGGTGCTATAATTGGAGGCATTGCTCATGGGTTCTTCATTACATTACTACCAGCTCTTCTCGTAGCAGCCTTTAACCAATTAGGTTTCATAAATGCGACAGCAACTGACGTTGATACTGTTGTAGCAGCATTGCTTTATGCTTGGCTTTTAAGTCCAATCTTTAAAATATTATCTATCTAATCTTTGCAGAAAGGAGAAAATCAGATGTTTTCATTCTTTAAAAAGAAGGAGAAATCAAATAAGACTGAGCAAACTCAGCCTCTGTTAACTGAGGAAGAACGTCAAGATTTACTCGCTAAGATTGAAGCTGAGAGGGAGGCGCAATCATCTCTTGAGTCTGACCATGACCTTGCTAACTCCTATGAAAAAGTAGGTATTTGGCAGGCTGAACTAGAAGAAATTGATGAAGCTATTAAATCCTTGGAAGCTAGTTTAGATAAAGAGCTGAGTATGGGTGACGGTTATAAAAAATTGATGAGTCTTTACAATCAAAAAAGAGCTCAAGCTGCTAAAGATAGAGATAACAGCGCTATTGAACACTATATGAATAAGATGGATGATATGCGTAATATAGCCAAGAAACTAACATTGTCTAGATAAGGAGTTAATACCATGTATAAAACCATGAAAGAAGTTACCGATATTGCAGAAAGATTAAACATGACAATTGGTGCCTTCAATATGCACAATTTAGAGATGTTGCCAGATATGATTCGAGCAGCTGAGGAGATGGGAGCTCCCATTATAATTCAGACCAGTATTGATACCGCTAAGTATATCGGCTACTCTGTAGTTGTGGCTGTTGTCAAAGAGTTGGCCAATAATAGTTTGGTTGATGTAGCACTTCACTTGGATCACGCTAGGGACTTTGGAGCTATCAAGGACGCCATTGCAGCAGGCTACTCCAGTATCATGTTTGACGGTTCTAACCTTCCTTTTAAAGAAAATATTGAAAAAACACGCTTAGTAGTGGAATATGCGCATGCACGTGGGGTGTCGGTTGAAGGTGAATTAGGAACGATCGGTGGTACCGAAGAAGGGATTTCTGTAGATGAAGGCGATAAAGTCTACACGCGCCCAGAAGATGCTATCGTCTTTGTTCGTGAAACCGGCGTAGATGCTTTGGCGGTTGGAATCGGGACGAATCACGGTCAGTTTAAATCGAAAACAGATGTTCAGGTACCTTTATTGAAAGAAATTCATAGTGCTGTTGACGTCCCGTTGGTTATCCACGGTGGTACAGGTGTTAAGGAAGAAGATTATCCAGAACTCATTAACAACGGTATCCGTAAGTTTAATGTCGGTACGGAATTGTTAGTCAACTGGACACAAGAAGCAAAGAATGCTTTTACTGAAACAGCTGTTAATAAATCCTTACGATACAACGTTATCCCAGCTAATCAGAAGGTCAAAGAGATTGTTAAAAACAAAATTAGCCTCTTTATGAATACACAAGAGTCTTTGAATAACAAATAAAACTATGAAAAAATATCTAATTCTTCTGGCAGGGCCTCCTGCAACAGGAAAGACCTATTTAGTCAATCTCATTAGAGAGGTACTACCAAAAATGTATGTCGTGTCTCCTGACGAATTTAAGGAAGACATGGCTGAAAGTGTGGGTTTTAATAGCTTGGAAGAAAAAGCTTTATTAGAGGAAAAAGTCTGGTTCTATTACTACCAAGCTTTGAATATTTATATGACAGTTGGTAAGCAATTCATTTTGACTGAATATCCCTTTTCCATTAAACAAAAAGGAAAACTAAAGGGATTAGCGGAACAGCATAATTATGAAATAATTACGATCCGTTTGACGGCTGATTTTGAAACGCTTTGGAACAGACGTCGTGCGCGCGATCTTGCTAAAGATAGGCACCTGAGTTTTATCATGACACACTACCATTATGGAGATGTTTTAGATAATCGTGAACTTGCTGATAATCACATCAGTAAAGGTGATTTTTATAATATTATCGAAGCCAGGCGGTATAATCATTTTTCTCTAGGAAAACTATACACATTGGACGTCACAGATTATGATAAAGTTGATTATACACCTCTTATGAAGGCTCTTAGAAGCTTAGCTGACTAATTATTCCTGAAAACCTTTTGGATCCAATTCGAGAGATTTAGGGCTGTTTTTGCCATTTAGCAAGGCCAATAACTCTCAACCGAGAGAATAGGTGAGCACTTTCGTCTACAAAAGGGATTGGATAAAAGTTAGAAATCCAGCTTGCAAAGTAAATATTAAAGAGAGTTTGTAACCGAAAGCTTTTCAATTACAGTAGCTGACTGGCTTTTAGTTACCTATTATATAGGTTTTAGTCTTACGGATAAGATGGCAAAATCTCTAAACAACAAAGCTGCATGAAAGCGGCGTTTACCTAACGTTGCTTTCTTGCAGTTTTTAGTAGGGTAGGGTCACGGGACTTCAACCTTATTTGCCGAGATGAATAGCCTGAAGACTACTTAGCGATTTATCAAGTGGGTTTGAGGAATAGAATAAAAGATTCAGTATGACGTGTTTTTGCTATAACTTAATCTTTTCTTATTGACTCTCTTATTGCAAGGGTCGTCTGGATTTTATAATGTTTACCCAATTCCTTAGGGCTGTTTAGGAGACTTTTTAATTTTTCAACACTAATCTTAGCTATTTCGGGAATATCCTGAACGACAGAAGCGAGTGGAGGAGTCAAGAAGATATTACTTGGTATATCATCAAAGCCTATAATCATGATATCATCTGGAATCCGAATATTTAATTGTTTAATAACATTATAAGTAAGAGCCGCAATATGATCATTTAACGCAAAAATAGCATCAATTTTAGAATTTGCTCTTAAAAAGTCTTTTAAATTTTTTTCATAATGATTTTGATTATCATTAAATTCAAAATAATGATTGTATTTTTGATAGGATATTCCCGTGTCTCTCAAAGCTGCTTTAAATCCTTCAAAACGCCTACTAGATGAGGTAGAGCTATGGGTATGTGTTAAGAATATTGGGTGTTTAGAACCAGCTGATACCAATTTTAAAGTAGCATCGTATGCCCCTTGAAAATGATTGCTACCAATAAAAACAGTTTCTTTCGGATTTTGTGGTTCTCTATCAATACAGATATAAGGTATTTCCTTTAATTCAATGATATCACTATTAAATTTATCAGCACCTGAAATAATAATTAGACCATCAACACCCTTTCTACTAAGCGTTTTTAAGTAAGATTGTTCTTTTTGAAAGTCACGAGCAGTGTTACAAATAATAGTTGAATAATTTAGCTCATAGAGTAGTCCCTCAATGATTTCAATTAATTTCGCGAAAAAATAATTTGTAATATCGGGCACTATAATTCCGATAGTGTAAGACCGATTGGTTCTTAGAGTTTGAGCACGTGAATCGACCTGATAACCAGTCTCTTCAATCGTTTTTAATACCTTTTTGCGGGTTTCTTCGGAAAATCGACCATTGTCATTAATCACTCTTGAAACGGTCGCGACAGAAACCCCTGCCATCTTAGCAATATCTTTTATAGAATACGTTTTCAAAAAATATCCCCCTCAAAAAAATTTTTTATTGACAATCTTTTATGAAAGTGTTATCATTGATACATCAGGTAAACGATTACCCAAGTTTATACTTAATTATATCGTTTCCTCAAATTTTTTTCAAGAATGAGTAAACGATTACTCGTCGCAAATATCGCCTAATTTTTAGGCGAAAAAATTTTTCAAGAATGAGTAAACGATTACTCAACAAGGAGGTCTTTATGCAAAAATTACTTTGTCCATCTATGATGTGTGCCGATTTTTCTAATTTAGAACAAGAGGTTCATAATCTTGATGAGGCAGGTTTTGAAATTTTCCATATGGATATTATGGATGGGCACTTTGTTCCAAATTTTGGAATGGGGTTACAGGACTTTGAATTGGTTAGGAAATCAACCAAAAAATTAGTTGATGTTCATTTGATGATTCAAGATCCTGGAAGATATGTTGATCAGTTTGCTGATTTAGGAGCAGATATCATTTATGTCCATGTCGAAGCAGACCAACAAATCACGCGGACATTGGGTCGTATCAGAGAAAAAGGGAAAAAGGTTGGTATTGCAATCAATCCTGGAACCTCTGTGGAATCTATTAAAGTATTACTACCTCTAGTGGATTATATTATGGTAATGACGGTTAATCCGGGATTTGCTGGTCAAAAATATCTCGATTTCGTTGATACGAAAATGGATGAATTGCTAACATTATCCACCCAATACGGTTATCAGTTGATGGTTGATGGTGCCATCTCTCCTGAGAAAATTGAAAAGTTAAGTCGAAAGGGGGTTACTGGCTTTGTCCTTGGGACTTCAGCACTGTTTGGCAAAGAGAGGAGCTATAGGGAAATATACAATAATTTAAAAAATTTATAGCATTGGAGGAAACTAATAATGAAAATTGCAATTGGAAGTGACCATGTAGGATTAGAACTAAAACTGACTATAGCTGAGTTTCTAAAGGAATTGGGCTATGAAGTTGATGATTTTGGACCATTCTCTGCTGAGCGGACTGACTATCCTAAATATGGGAAGCTTGTTGCACAGAGTGTTTCAAGCGGTTCGAATGATCTTGGGATTTTAATTTGTGGTACTGGTGTTGGCATATCTATTGCAGCTAATAAAGTAAAAGGTATACGTGCAGTTGTTTGCAGTGAACCATACTCAGCTAAATTATCTAGAGAACATAATAATACGAATATTTTAGCATTTGGCTCTAGAGTTATCGGTTCGGAATTGGCTAAAATGATAGTAAAGGAATGGCTTAGCGCTTCCTTTGAAGGTGGCAGACACGAACGGAGAGTGAACGAAATTAAGGCTATTGAAGAGCAAAATTTAGAAGTATTTGAGAAATTAGCAAAATAAAAAATTTTAAGGAGGCTGAGATGTCTAAGTATAATACTCTAGCAAAAGAAATCGTTAGTTATGTGGGCGGGGAAGGAAATATAAAATCCTTAGCACATTGCGCTACACGTTTGCGTTTCCGTCTGATTGATATAGAAAAAGCTGATAAGGAATCCTTGTTAAATCTCAAAGGGGTGTTGAACGTTGTTGAGAGTGGCGGACAATATCAAGTTGTCATTGGAAATGAAGTCGGTAATGTGTTTAATGCCATTCAAGAACTTTACGGCATTTCAGGTCAAAAAATTGATACTGTCGAAAAAGATGATTTAAAAGTTAGAGGAAGATTTATAGATAGTATTGTAGATCTGGTAACAGGTATATTTACTCCGGTACTACCAATTTTAATTGGAGGTGGGATGATACGTGCTCTATTAATGATTGGAACTACCTTTTTAGGATTGAAATCAACGGATGGTTTTTATATCGTGTTAAATGAGATTTATAATGCGGTATACTCGTTCCTTCCGATTTATTTAGCCTATACATCTGCAAAAAAATTTAAATGTAATCCTTTTATAGCTGTCGTTGCAGCTGTGGCAATGGTCAGCCCTGTTATTCAATCTAGTGTTCAAAGTGAAGAGGGATTAGAATTTTTAGGAATAAAAATGCTATTTCCTGCGCAAGGGTATGGCTCTTCGGTTATACCTATTATCCTAACAGTTTATTTTATGGCAAAAGTGGAATTTATATGTGAAAAATATATCCATCCCGTTGTGAAAAATATTTTAACCCCTTTGCTCGTACTTTTTATCACGGTTCCCTTGATGTTCATAGTTATTGGTCCTATTGCCAATACACTTCAAAATATTCTTGGGGAAGCCTACTCTTGGTTATATGAGTTAAGTCCATTAATCTCTGGAATAGTATTAGGGGGTCTTTGGCAAGTATTGGTTGTTTTTGGGCTTCATTGGGGGATTATTCCCTTGGGGCAAATCAATCTCGCACTTTATGGGAGAAATACAATTAATGCAATTACAGGCCCAAGTAACTGGGCTCAAGCTGGATCTGCATTAGGTGTTGCTCTAAGATCAAAAGATAAGGATATTAGAGAGACTGCATTTTCTGCTGCAGTAACAGGATTTTTCTCAATTACTGAGCCAGCAATCTATGGTATAAATCTAAAATACAAAAAACCTTTTTATATAGCGGTAATGATGGGAGCTCTATCAGGTGGAATTGCTGGATCTGCTAATGCAGCCGCAATCGCTGGGGGACCTGTCGGCATATTGTCATTTCCACTTTTTGTAGGTGAAGGCTTTGTAGCATTTATTGTCTCTATGGTAGTAGCTTTTGTAGGTTCAGCAATATTGACCTTCTTATTTGGGTATAAAGATTAAGGAGAAATTAAATGAGTGAAGTGGTACGATTAATTAATGCGTCTGCAAGCGACTTTGAAGGAATGACTCCCATGATGCTCAAAGAATCTATTTTAAAGTCAGAAGGTAGAGTCATTATGGGACAACATTTGTTATTTGCAAGTGAGGGACTCGTCAGAGGAGTCACAAATTCTGAGTTGATGTTTTCTTTCGGAGCAGATATGGTTATGCTCAATACCTTTGACTTAGACGTTTTAGACAATAATATTGGGATGCAGGGGCTTTCTTACAAAGAACTTAAGGAAAGATGTAAAAGACCAATAGGAGTCTATTTAGGCTGTTTAACGAATGACTTGGCAGATGTTGGAAAAAAACAAATTTATAGACGGGAAGGAATGCTCTGCACTCCTGAACATGTTCAACTATGCTATGAAATGGGAGTGGATTTCATTGTACTTGGTGGCAATCCAGGAAGTGGTACTTCTTTAAGAGATGTCATTAATGCAACTAGGTGGATTAAAGAGAAGTATGGAGATCGGTTATTTGTTTTTGCAGGTAAATGGGAGGATGGCATTACAGAGCCTGTTTTAGGAGATCCTATTGCAAACCGAGATGATAAAGCTATCATAAAAGAATTGATAGATGCAGGTGCAGATTGTATTGATTTACCTGCTCCAGGTTCTAGGCATGGTATTAGTGTTTCAATGATCCAAGAGTTAGTTCAATATATTCATAGTTACAAACCAGGTACGTTAGCGATGACTTTTTTGAATAGTTCAGTTGAAGGTGCTGATATGGATACTATTAGAATGATTAGCTTAATGATGAAAGAAACTGGTGCTGATATCCATGCAATTGGAGACGGAGGTTTTTCAGGGTGCGCAACACCTGAAAATATACACCAAATGAGCATTAGTATAAAAGGAAAGCCCTATACCTATTTTAGAATGGCTAGTGTAAACAAGTAAAAAGGTAGCTGATTGGCTTTTACTCACCTGTTTCAGACAATAAAAACTCTAAAAACAACAAAACTGCAAGAAAGCGGCGTTTACCTAACGTTGCTTTCATGCAGTTTTTAGTAGTTGTATTTACAAGTGAGATAAGGAGAGCGTTGTTTGATCATTTAAGGTGTGTCATTCACTCTCTTTGCTTTTAAAACACTCGATAAACATATTGGTTATCAGGTTTTTCAATAGGTGTGAGGGTTTCTATCTCTACTGTTGGTAAGGATTGGTTAAGCTTTTGGTGGTAAGTGATCGTGATTTTTCCAGTGGCTGAGAGCCAAGTGTCATTGTCATATTGTTTAGGCACATTGGTCAGCAGGAGCCCAAAGACACCTGAGTCGGCGATACAGTGAATAATCCCAAAGCGAAACAGAAAGAGATTACTGGCGTTGTCGGGATCCTGATAGGCAAAGCCTGTGAAGGTGATGGTCTTGCCGACAAATTGATCAGGGTAGTCGTAGATAATCTCCATGACTTCCATGTAATTTTCACGAGTCACCTCGATATGGTCTTGGCTAACATACTTGTCCAAGGCCTTTTGCATTTCCTCGGTGTAGGCGGATTTGGTAAAGAAGGACGAGGTATCTGGGCGCAGGTATTGGGTGGTCGTACCTTCTTGCTCCTGAGTGGCAGGGTCATTCTCCACGGCCAGTGGGAAGGAGTAGCCCTTAGCAGACACGGTATTGGCATCTAGAGTGACTGTTGGAAATAAGGTGCCGACAATGAGCGGAATGATGAGAAGACCATAGCTTTCTACCTTATCGGACCATTTGGTTAAATGGCTGTGCGTCTTCATCTTTTTCACCCAGACGATGAGCTGGACGATAGCTAAAATCAGCGAAATCACCATGGAAATATAGGTCAAGTAGGAGTATTTCAAATTGATATACTGATCTAATTTGCCAGACAGGTAGAGGTAGATGCCGAGCTGGAAATAGCCGAACAAAATCAAAAAGCGTAACATTAGAGAACTCCAATCATGAGTGTGTAAAGAATGACCACCAAACTTGAAATGCCAATAAACTGCGCAATGGCTTTGGTCTTGAAGTAGCTGGTCATCATAATCAGGTTTTTCACATCAATGATGGGACCAATAACCAAGAATGCCATGACTGGCGCCATACCAAAGCTAGAGAGCAAAGAAGCAGCGATAAAGGCATCTGCCTCGCTACACAAGGACAGCAAGAAAGCTAGAAGCATCATAAGGAGAATCCCCATGAGCGGGTTGGTGGAGATGCTAAGGAGGACACGAGTTGGTACGTAGACTTGGACAATACTGGCAAAGAGACAGCCAAAGACGAGGTAGCGTCCTGTATTGAAGAACTCATCAATGGCTTGGATAAGACTTTGAAAGACCTTGCGCCAACCATGCAACTGAGAAAAGTCATGTTCGTGGACGGTTTTTCGGTCAGGACGCATGATGCTGTCATGCTTGACAAAGCCAAGAAGGAGGCCTAATGTCAAAGCAACCAAGATTGCTCCCAAGGCTCGCAATAGAGTGAAGCGCCAGCTATTGCCGAAGGCTGTAAAAGTCGCCAAAAGGACAATAGGGTTAATGACAGGTGCTGTTGCCAAGAAAGGGATAGCCGTGTAGGCAGGGACTTTTTTCTCCAAAAAGCGGTTGACAATCGGTACGATGCCACACTCGCAAGATGGAAAGAAGAAGCCGATAAAGGTTCCAAAGAGAATGCGCAGAAATCGGTTCTTAGGCAGGTAGTGATGGACACGATCGGGAGTCACATAGACCTCAATGGCACCAGAAATCAGACTTCCAAGAAGGACAAAGGGGAGCGCTTCAATCATGATGGACATGAAGATAGCGCCAGTCTGAAGAACGCTGGGAGGGAGATTGGAAAACATAGCTTAGTCTTCCTCACTGAAGTTTGAATCAGAATTAGACTTTGGCTCTGGCTCTGGAAAATGAACGCTTTCTAAGTCATCAAAGGAAGCAAATTGTTCAAAGAGCTTGTCCCACTCATCTTGTTTTTTATAGGTTACAGGCATCGTCTTTTCTCCTACTTTCTGTTATTTTAAGTCCATTATACCTTAAATGGCTTAAAATTTTTCGAATAAACGTTCTAAGAAGGTCTTGACAAGAATTTTGGATGGGAGTCTTTTGTCACTCCAGATTTGAGGAAAAATAGCGGGAGCTGTTACTTTTCGTTGGTGAGGAAAGGCATAAAGAAAATTCTTCTAAATTATTTCTGAAATACTGTAAATTCAAGCCTATAATTGCAGAAAATAATTTCTTCATACGGTTACTGGAAAATGCGAAACTAAAGGATTTCAGATAAACTTCCATCAGTTTTCTCATAGATTGCCATGAAGTAGGTGCTTATCATTTTCACAACTTTTCAACAAATGATTTCTTCATGCGTTTGTCGTGATAAAAGATAAACTAAACACACTATATCGAGCGGAATCATGGTATAATAAACTTTATGGATAAGAAATATTTACAAATGACCGAGGCGCTTGGTTTGAGCCTCAAACAGATTGATACGGTGTTGACTTTGACTGCTGAGGGAAACACCATTCCCTTTATTGCCCGCTACCGTAAGGAAGCGACTGGTGATCTCGATGAGGTGGCTATCAAGGCTATTATTGACATGGACAAGAGCCTGACGGCTTTAGCAGAGCGAAAGGAAGTCGTTCTTGCTAAGATCGCATCTTTGGGGAAACTGACCGACCAGCTCCGTGCGAACATTGAGGCAGCGGAAAAATTAGCTGATGTCGAAGAACTCTACTTGCCCTATAAGGAAAAACGCCGCACTAAGGCGACTATTGCGCGTGAAGCAGGTCTTTTGGACTTGACCCGTTTGATCCTGCAAAATGTGGCTGACCTTTCAACTCAAGCGGAAAAGTTTATTTCAGAAGCCTTTCCAACTGTTGAAAAAGCCTTGTCAGGTGCTGTTGATATTTTGGCGGAAAGTCTAGCAGAAGACACCAAGCTCCGTGCTTGGACTTATAATGAAATCTGGACCAATTCAAGCCTAAACGCTAGCGTTAAAGATCAGAAAGCTGACGAAAAGGAAGTTTTCCAGCTTTACTATGATTTTTCAGAGCCTGTCAGCAAACTCCAAGGGTATCGCGTTCTAGCGATTAACCGTGGTGAGAGTTTAGGAATCTTGAAAGTTAGCTTTAGCCACAATTTTGACAAGATGCAGCGATTCTTCCTTGCTCGCTTCAAAGCGGTCAATCACTATATCGAAGACGCTGTCACAGATGCTATCAAAAAGAAAATCGTCCCTGCCATGGAGCGCCGAGTACGGTCTGAATTGACGGAAACTGCTGAAGATGGTGCTATTCAGCTTTTTTCAACAAACTTGCGCAATCTACTTCTGGTGCCACCGCTCAAGGGCAAAACTGTGCTTGGCTTTGACCCAGCTTTTCGGACAGGAGCCAAGCTAGCTGTTGTTGATGCGACGGGAAAACTCTTGACCACTCAGGTTATCCACCCGGTCAAACCGGCCTCAGCAAGTCAGATTGAGGAAGCTAAGAAAGAGTTATCACTCCTGATTGACCAATATGCGGTGGAAATTATAGCCATTGGTAACGGGACAGCCAGTCGTGAAAGTGAAGCCTTTGTGGCCGAAGTCTTACCGAATCATCCCGGTGTCTCTTATGTCATTGTCAATGAGAGCGGCGCATCAGTCTACTCTGCCTCTGAACTGGCTCGTCATGAATTTCCAGAATTAACCGTTGAGAAACGCTCAGCTATTTCAATCGCCCGTCGTCTCCAAGACCCGCTGGCTGAGTTGGTCAAAATCGATCCTAAATCCATTGGTGTTGGTCAGTACCAGCATGATGTTAGCCAGAAGAAATTGAGTGAGCAACTAGACTTTGTCGTTGAGACTGTGGTTAACCAAGTTGGTGTCAATGTCAATACTGCAAGTCCAGCACTTTTGTCTCACGTGGCTGGGCTTAACAAGACCATTTCAGAAAATATCGTGGCCTACCGCGAGGAGAATGGCGAGATTAGGAGCCGTCAGGAGCTGAAAAAAGTGCCGCGTCTAGGAGATAAGGCCTTTGAGCAGGCAGCTGGCTTTCTTCGTCTTCCAAATGCGGAGAACTTCTTGGATAATACAGGTGTTCACCCAGAGTCTTACCCAGCTGTTCAAGCCCTTCTCGAGCAACTAGAGATTACAGAGTTAGATGAGTCCGCTCAAGCCAAACTACAAGCCCTTGATTTAGCGGTGACAGCTGATAGTTTGGGGCTTGGTCAGGCTACGTTAAAGGATATTGTGGCTGATCTGCTCAAGCCGGGACGTGATCTGCGTGATGATTTTGCAGCGCCAGCCCTGCGTCAGGACGTTTTGGATATGAAAGATCTTAAAATCGGTCAGGAACTAGAAGGCGTTGTCCGTAATATTGTTGATTTTGGAGCTTTTGTCGATATCGGTGTCCACGAAGATGGACTTATCCATATCTCTCGCATGGTTGAGCGCAAGCGTGATAAGAAAACAGGGCGCCTGCCTCAATTGCCACACCCAAGCACTATCTTAGCGGTTGGGGATATTGTAACGGTTTGGGTGACTGAGGTCGATATCAAGCGCAGTCGTATCGGCCTTAGTTTGGTGAAGCCTCGTGAACTTGACTGATTATGTGAAGCAGGTCTCTTTAGAAGACTTCGGCAAGGCTTTCAAGCATACAGCCCATTGGAATAAGCGTCTTCGCTCAACAGGCGGGCGCTTTTTTCCGAAAGATGGGCATCTGGACTTTAATCCTAAAATCTATGAGGAGCATGGTCTGGCGATCTTTCGCCAGATTGTTCGCCACGAGCTCTGTCATTACCATCTCTATTTTGAGAAAAAAGGCTATCGTCACACAGATCAAGATTTCAAACAGCTGCTAACTCAAGTAGACGGTCTTCGCTATGCACCTGCGCTTCCTAATCGTCAGATTTATAAGCGCTACCATTGTCAAACTTGTGGTATGCAGTATTTCAGAAAACGGCGGATCAACACGGCTAATTATCGTTGCGGGAAATGTCGAGGATTGCTGGTCTTTGACGGTGAAATGACAAAAGATGTCAACGATTAGAAAAAGGTTACGAAAATTCAAAATAAAAAGTGTTGCTGGATAATTTAACGAAATATGGTATAATAGTGGGTGCTGTATTTTAATCCAGTAGTGAAAGTGAATTGTTTTTTGTATGAAGAAAATTAAGATAACTGGGAATCGTCCGTTGAGCGGAGAAATTACCATTTCTGGTGCTAAAAATTCGGTCGTTGCCCTGATGCCAGCGGCAATTTTGGCAGATGGTATTGTGACTTTGGATGGTGTACCCAATATTTCTGATGTTGATAGTTTGATTGCCATTCTTGAGATTATGGGTGTTAGCGTGACTAGAGACGGTGAGACGCTGACCATTGATCCGAGTGGTCTTAAGTCTATGCCCATGCCTTACGGTAAAATCAATAGTTTGCGCGCCTCCTATTATTTTTACGGTTCCTTGCTAGGACGTTTTGGTACGGCAACGGTTGGATTACCTGGCGGCTGTGATTTGGGGCCTCGTCCGATTGACCTTCACCTCAAGGCCTTTGAAGCTATGGGGGCAGAAATCAGCTATGAAGGTGATACCATGACTTTGAAGGCTATAGATGGTCAACTGTACGGAGCAACTATTTACATGGATACAGTATCTGTGGGAGCGACCATTAATACGATTTTGGCGGCAGTAAAGGCTAAAGGTCGGACGGTTATTGAAAATGCGGCCCGCGAACCAGAAATCATTGATGTCGCGACTTTGCTCAATAATATGGGAGCTCGTATCCGTGGAGCAGGTACCGATGTGATTACCATTGAAGGGGTAGAAAGTCTGTCAGGAACACGCCATCAGGTCATTCCAGACCGCATTGAAGCTGGGACCTATGTTGCCCTGGCAGCGGCAGTTGGCCAAGGGGTCAGGGTGACGAATGTCCTCTACGAGCATTTGGAATCATTCATTGCTAAATTAGAGGAAATGGGAGTTCGTATGACCGTTTCTGAGGATAGCATCTTTGTGGAAGAACAAGGAACGCTCAAGGCGGTCAATGTCCAAACCTCGCCCTACCCAGGATTTGCAACCGATTTGCAACAGCCTTTGACCCCACTCTTGTTAAAGGCACACGGTCAAGCGACGATCAAAGATACCATTTACGAAAAGCGTATTGGCCATGTGGCTGAATTAGCTCGCATGTCAGCTGATATTGAGGTTAAGGGCGACCGCATTGCCTATCAAGGTGGAAAGCGCCTTGAAGGGGCTGAGGTTAAGGCAACGGATCTCCGTGCTGGAGCAGCGCTTGTCATCGCGGGCTTGATGGCTCAGGGAGAGACTATCATCTCTAATGTGGAGTTTATCCTTCGTGGCTACTCTAATATCATTGAAAAACTAAGCGCCTTGGGTGCTGATATTCAGTTGATTGAAGAAGACTAGGTGATGTTCAAAAAAAGAAATCTTATGCTCTAAGCATCTTGTTTGTAAGCACAGGTTCTAAAAATTAGGATAAGGTTTTAAAAGTTGAGATTCGCTCACTTGTTTAAAAGATGCTAGCCATTACACAAGGGAGAAAGTGGGAAAGACTGTCCTAATGGCCTGTGCAGGGAAAAATCCGATCGACTTAGCCAGCAAGCCTTATTCCTAACTACTGCGTCAAATGGTTCTATCTCAAATAGTTAAGAGGAGACAGGACTCTTGTCCCAGTCTCTTCTCTTGTATTTATAGCAGAAAGATTTGTTAGAGGCTGAATTGTTGTGCTAATGCGTTTTGCAGATGGCTGATTGGACAGCCTTTAGCACTGAAATTTTACTCTTTTCCAACGTTAACCATTAGTAAAAAACACAGCTTTTTAGCTGGTTGGAGCTGATTTCATTCCTGTCAAACAGGCTGGTGAGAGATTATCATAGGAGATTGATATGTGGGAACAATTAGCCAAGTGGGCCCGATTTGAGACAAATCGCTTGATTTTACGGCCCTTTGTCTATCAGGATGGAAAAGATTTTTTTGACATCATGTCAGATGAGGACAACACGACCTTTTTGCACCCAGCTATCGATTGCTTAGAACTCTGCCGACAGGTCATGGTTGAGGGGTTCATGCGCCAGCCTCTTGGCATTTGGGCCATTGAAGAAAAGAACTGTGGGCGCATGATTGGCTCCATCCGTTTGGAAAATATTAAGGCCAAATCAGGGCAAGCAGAGATTGGTTACTTCTTGCACCGTGAGTTTTGGCAACAGGGGCTGGGGACGGAAGCTTTGGAGGGCTTGGTCTTTTTAGCCTTTAACCAGCTGGGTCTGCGCCAGCTCTTCATTAAAACGCATGTGGAAAATAAAGCGAGTCAGGCCTTAGCTCAAAAATTGGGTTTTCAGTTGCTCAGGCAGTATAAGGGGAGTGATCGGCATTCCCACCGTGTACGAACGTTTAACGATTATGTGTTAAGTAAAACAGATTACGATTTGATCAAAAAGAAAGAGGGATAAGGGATGATTACCATTAAATCAGCGCGTGAAATTGAAGCCATGGACCGAGCTGGCGACTTTCTTGCTAGCATTCATATTGGTCTGCGTGACCTCATTAAACCGGGGCTTGACCTGTGGGAGGTAGAAGAGTACGTTCGTCGCCGTTGTAAGGAAGAAAATGTTCTGCCTTTGCAAATCGGTGTAGACGGTCAAGTGATGGACTATCCTTATGCGACTTGTTGTGGCCTTAATGACGAGGTCGCCCATGCCTTTCCGCGTCACTACATTCTCCAAGATGGTGACTTGCTCAAGGTGGATATGGTCTTATCAGAACCTTTAGATAAGGCTGTTCTTGATGTTTCTAAACTTGACTTTGACAATGTGAGTGCCATGAAGCAACACACCCAATCATACAGTGGCGGCTTAGCGGATTCTTGCTGGGCTTATGAGGTTGGTCAAGTCTCTGACGAGGTAAAAAACCTCATGCAGGTGACCAAAGAATGCCTCTATATCGGGATTGAAAAGGCCGTTGTTGGCAATCGTATTGGGGACATCGGTGCAGCGATTCAGGAACATGCAGAAAAACAAGGTTACGGTGTCGTTCGTGATCTAGTTGGTCACGGGGTTGGTCCAACCATGCATGAGGAGCCGATGGTACCTCATTATGGCAAAGCAGGCCGTGGTCTGCGTTTACGTGAGGGCATGGTCTTGACCATCGAGCCGATGATCAATACAGGAACTTGGGAAATTGATACGGATATGGAAACGGGCTGGGCTCATAAAACCATTGACGGTGGCCTATCTTGCCAGTATGAACACCAATTTGTCATCACTAAAGGTGGCCCAATTATTTTGACTAGCCAAGGAGAAGAAGGTACTTACTAGGAGATTGTCATGAAAGCACTTGTCCAGAAAATCACCAACTATCCCTTTGTCCAGTATTTTATCAGATTTTATCAAGGGGCAGATATTGACTTGTCTAGCATTGCAGTCGCCTACTATTTCTTGGTTGCCGCTTTTCCATTGTTGTTTTTGCTCAGTGCTGCTCTTCCCTTTTTACAAATCAATGTGAATGATGTTCTCGGTTTTTTACAGACAACCTTACCTAAAGAAGTCTTTGAAAATATCAGTGGTATCGTTGAGAGTATCCTGACCAATCCATCATCTGGATGGTTGGGAATCTCCATTGCGACAGCCTTGTGGACCTTTTCGCAGTCCATGATTATCCTGCAAAAAGCCTTTAACAAAGCTTACGGTGTTGAGCAACACCGAGATCTGATTGTTGGGCGATTAGTTGGGATTTTGATTGGTCTTGTTCTTCAAGTCATGCTCTTTTTACTGATTTCAGTTGGATTTTTTGGTGAGACGATTATCAATTTTATTCACCGGTACATTGATATTGATTTAGACTTTTTCCAACGGATGCTTTCTTGGACGCAACCGCTGATTTACCTTGGTTTTATCTTTGTCATCTTCCTTTTGTACTATATTTTGCCAAATGTGAGAATCAAAAAAATCCGTTATGTCTTGCCGGGAACGCTCTTTGTAGTGATTGTTTTGACAGCAACAACGAACTTGGTTTCTCTTTATTTGAGCCAGTACATGAATAAGTTTGAAAACTTCCAGCTGGTGTCTTATGTCGTTTTGCTTTTGGTCATGGTCTGGTTTATCTTAATTGCTCAAATTTTGATTATCGGGGCTATTCTGAATGCTTCTTATCAGAAATTAGATGAGCCGACATTTACCCCAAGACGCGGGACGATTGCAGGAATCATTGAGAAGTTCCAGAAATTTAGGCGTAAACGTGGGAATAAAGTGCGTGGTGTTCAAGGTCTTTTGGTGATGGATGTTGACAGTACCTTGGTGATGGAAGAGGCCATCGATATTCTGGGAGATTTAGCTGGTGTTGGTGAGCAGATGGCGGCCATTACTGAGCTTGCTATGCAGGGAGATTTGGATTACGAGGAAGCCTTGAGGGAGCGAGTTGCCCTGCTTAAGGGGCTTCCGGAGACGATTTTTGATACCGTCGTCAAGCAGATGACCCTAACTAGAGGGGCCAAGGAGTTGATTGATGAGTTACATGCTAGAGGCTACAAGATTGGTTTGGTTTCAGGTGGTTTTCATGAAAATATTGACCCTATCGCCAAAGAGTTAGGGATTGATTATGTTAAGGCGAACCGTTTGGAAGTGAGAGACGGTGTTTTGACTGGCCGAACTGAGGGAGAAGTGGTGACCAAAGCTACTAAAGTGGCCATGTTGCAAGCTTGGGCAGCTGAGAATAAGCTTGAGCTTTCAGAGACGATTGCCATGGGTGACGGGGCCAATGACCTGCCTATGATTGAGGCAGCAGGTATCGGAATCGCTTTCAATGCTAAGCCGATTGTGCGCGCTCTAGCACCCTATCAAATCAATGAATACGACCTTTATCAGGTGATAACACTTCTGGATGAGATTAAGCCTGCTAAGGCAAATGTGTGAAAAGGTATTTTCTCTTTTGCAGTTAAATGAAAGTCTGACCTGACCTTGGTAAATGAATGAAATAACTCAAAAGAAACTAAATAAAAAACGATTTAAAACATGTCTTTTAGCTGCTGCTAAAGGGCTTTTTATATGTCTGCCTTTTAAGCATCTTCACTTGACAAATGATCATTTCTATCGGCTCATAGAGGTTTCACACATAATGAAACGCAGGCCATAACTAAACGATTACTGTCAGTGCCTTGCTTTTTGCCATTCCTAAATTCAGAATAGTCATTCATCCGTTATAAAGCGCTTTCTGCTTTATTTTGGTTGACATTGATTAAAAATAGGACTACACTAGGGAAGTAAAAACTTTAATACTCTTTGAACATCAAAAGGACAGATCGTTCAACTCCTCTTGATGGACTTTAAGCCCACAAGATATTAAGAGCGTTAGAAAAGCGATGAAAAATGGCTGCGTCAAACTATTCAATCCATAAAAATGAGATTGTGTGCTTGGCCCAGCCTCATCGCCCCAACCAAGACGACTAGGTTTTCACAGATGAGATCGAAGGAAACCCAGATGTCTACGGTTCTAGTCAGACGAAGCTAAATTTAGCTTTTAAGACCGTATTTTGTGGTCTGCTTTTGAGCTTCTTTGAGTATCACTTTAAAACTTGGAGGAAAACATTATGAACTTAGGAATTCTCGCGCTTGGTCTAGCAACACTTGGTGTTGGTATCGGTGTTGGTACCATGGTGAGTCGATTCTTCACGGCAGCAGCACGTCAGCCTGAAATGTATGACAAGCTCTTCACAACACTTTTCGTTGGGGTTGCCTTTATTGAGGGTTCATACTTTATCACCTTAGCCATGGCCTTTGTCCTCAAGTAGGTTGATGAAGCCCAATTTGGAAGAAAAGGAGGTCTCCATTGGAATCACACACTCCCCAGCTCGAACTTGGTCCAATCACCTTTGACCTGACCATTTTGGCCATGACACTCTTGACAGTGTTTTTGGTGTTTTTCTTGGTGCTCTGGGCCAGTCGTGATATGCAACTCAAACCCAAAGGCAAACAAAATGTCCTTGAATGGGTTTATGATTTTGTCATTGGTGTCACAGCACCAAATTTAGGGCAAACTTACGCCAGACAGTACTCGCTCTTTTACTTTACCCTCTTTACCTTTTTGCTGGTTGCTAATAACTTAGGGTTAGTGGCTAAGATTGAAGGACATCATGAGCTCAGTTACTGGATGTCTCCGACGGCTAATATGTACTACGCTCTCGGTTTGTCCTTGATGATTACGCTCTATAACAACTACCAATCCCTCAAGATCAATGGGGTTAAGGGGTATTTTAAAGAATTCATCACACCGCCAGCCATGACTTTCTTCAATGTTCTGGAAGAATTTACCAACTTTTTATCATTGGGATTGCGTTTATTTGGGAATATCTATGCGGGTGAAGTTGTCATTGACCTGATTATCCAGATGTCTAAGGTTAATGTTTTGACAGGTCCGATTAGCTTCTTGCTAAGTCTTTTGTGGATTGCCTTCTCCGTCTTTATCTCCTGCCTTCAGGCTTATGTTTTTGTCCTTTTGGCGTCTATGTATCTAGGTAAAAAGATTAAACACCATTCAGAAAAAGAGTCTTAAAAAGCAAAGCCTCCATCTATAAGATAAGATACTTGACTCAAGAGAACGTTTTCGAGATGAATACTCTTTGAAAATCAAACCTATACGTCGTTGATTTCAGCTTGCCGTACGCCAGTGCTGTCTGCATATCGTCGCCTAGTCTATTTTTGATTTTCTTTGAATACTGAGGGGATTTTTAAAAGACGAAGATGAGTAGCGAAAATGTCTTGAATGAAGGTGTTGAGATGTAAATAGAGCTTCTCAAGGTCAGATTTTTGAGAAGCGTATGTGATTGAATTGAAAGGAAATAGAACTATGACTATTGGAGCAACCGCATTGAGTAATATGCTTGGTCATTTTATCATTGTGACAGGGGCTTTCATCTTGCTTTTTGTGCTTTTGCGCCTTTTTGCTTGGTCAAAAATCACAGGTATTTTTGAAAAGCGTGCAGCCTATATCACTGGTGAGATAGAACGGGCTGAGAAAGCCAAGGCAGAAGCAACAGACTTGGTCAAGCAGCGTCAGGAAGCACTAACAGAAGTCCGCAAAGTAGCAGATGGGATTTTGCTAGAAGCTAAACAAACGGGCGAGTCGATGAAAAACCGTATGGTTTCTGATGCTGAAAAGCAGATTGATGAGATGAAAGCAAAAGCTGAACGTGATACTGCCAGAAACCGCGCAGAAGCAATGGCTTCTATGCGCGACGAAGTGTCAGAAATGTCACTGGAGTTGGCTCAGCAGATCTTGATGAAAGAGCTAGACCCAGCTGGTCAGAGCGAATTGATTGACCGCTACATTGCGAAATTAGGAGAATAAGATGGAAGCAAACCGATATGAGCAGGCCTTGTCCTATTCTCAACGTTTGGTCCGCGAAGCAAGAACTTCAGGGAACCTGGCAAGCTTTTTCAAAGAGGTTGGTCAGGTTTTAAGCGTTTTTGATCAGCAACACCTGGAAAAATTCTTTGCCAACAACACGATTCCTGAGAAGGATAAGGAAAACATCTTGCACCTGTTTCAACAGGAAGTGTCGCCAATCCTGGCAACCTTTTTTGACCAAATTATTTTAAAAAAGGAGTACGATTTGGTCTATGTCAGTCTCGCTGAGGTGGTTCACCATTCGCAGGCTGCGATGGGGCAATATGACATGAAAGTATCAACAGTCGTTCCTTTGACTTCTAGTCAAAAGTTGCAGTTGATTGCTAAGACGGAAGGGCTTTTAGGCTTGAAAGTTCGCCGTGTGATTGAAGAGATCAAGCCGGAGATTTTGGGTGGTTTTATCGTTGAGGTCAATCACAAGGTGATTGATGCTAGCGTTCGCCATCAATTGCAAAATGTCCAAAATGAGATGAAATAGGAAGTGGTGTCGTTTTGTCTATTAACACACAAGAAATTTCTGCTTTGATCAAGCAGCAATTGGATCAATTTACACCAAGTTTTAATGTCACTGAAACAGGTATCGTTACTTATGTTGGTGACGGGATTGCGCGTGCGCAGGGGCTTGACAATGCTATGAGTGGAGAGCTTTTGCGTTTTAGTAATGGCTCTTTTGGGATGGCTCAAAACTTGGAAAGTAATGATGTCGGGATTATCATTCTCGGTGATTTTGCTGGTATTCGTGAGGGGGATGTTGTTTCCAGAACTGGTAAAATCATGGAAGTCCCTGTCGGTGAAGCCCTTGTGGGCCGCGTTGTGAATCCTCTTGGCCAGCCAGTTGATGGTTTGGGGCCTATTAAGGCTAAGAGGACGCGTCCGATTGAAGCACCGGCTCCTGGTGTTATGCAGCGTAAGTCTGTTAAAGAGCCTCTTCAAACAGGGATCAAGGCTATTGATGCTCTAGTTCCGATTGGTCGTGGCCAGCGGGAGTTGGTTATTGGAGATCGCCAGACTGGGAAGACCTCTATTGCTATTGATGCGATTCTCAACCAAAAAGATCAGAATATGATCTGTATTTATGTGGCGATCGGTCAGAAAGAGTCTACTGTTCGAACTCAGGTGGAAACCTTGCGCCGTTATGGAGCCTTGGATTACACGATTGTTGTGACCGCTTCAGCTTCACAACCCTCGCCCTTGCTTTTCCTTGCTCCATATTCTGGTGTAGCTATGGCAGAGGAATTTATGTATCAAGGCAAGCATGTCCTCATCGTTTATGATGACTTATCCAAACAGGCAGTCGCCTACCGTGAGTTGTCTCTCTTGCTACGTCGTCCACCAGGACGCGAGGCTTATCCCGGAGATGTCTTTTACCTTCATAGTCGTCTATTGGAGCGTTCAGCCAAAGTTTCAGACGAACTGGGCGGAGGCTCGATTACGGCCTTGCCATTTATTGAAACGCAGGCTGGTGACATCTCTGCCTATATCGCAACCAATGTGATATCCATTACAGATGGTCAAATTTTCCTTAAAGACAACCTCTTTAATTCTGGTATACGCCCTGCGGTGGATGCAGGGTCTTCGGTGTCTCGTGTTGGGGGATCGGCTCAGATTAAGGCCATGAAAAAAGTTGCTGGGACCTTGCGGATTGACTTGGCTTCTTATCGTGAACTCGAAGCCTTTACGCAGTTCGGATCTGACTTAGACGCAGCAACTCAGGCTAAGCTTAATCGTGGTCGCCGCACGATCGAGGTCCTCAAACAGCCGTTACATGCGCCAATTCCTGTAGAAAAGCAGGTGTTGATCCTCTATTGCTTGACTCATGGTTTCTTAGACACTGTACCGGTACAAGATATTGCAGAATTTGAGCGCGCCTTGTACGACTACTTTGACCTGCGTCACGATGATCTTTTGAGTCATATTCGTCAGACTAAGGATTTGCCAGACGAAGCGCTTTTGGATGCGGCCATTCGTACCTTTAAGGAAGAATCTTCCTACAACTAAGTAGAAATAGTTATGAAACGAGAAAGGAGTGTGAGTGATGGGAAATTCTCTCAATGAAATCAAGACGCGGATTGCATCTACCAAGAAGACTAGTCACATCACGGGCGCCATGCACATGGTGGCTGTGTCGAGACTCGCACGTTCAGAATCCCATGCCAAGTCCTTTCAGATTTACACGCAAAAGATTCGGCAGATTACAACAGACTTGATGCAGGCAGAGCTGGTCAAGGGCTCAACCAATCCTATGCTGATTGAAAGAGAAATCAAAAAGACGGCTTATCTGGTCATCACCTCAGATAAGGGACTGGTTGGTTCTTACAATTCGACCATTTTACGCTCGGTTATGGAGATGATTGATCAAGACCATGACACGACGGATGAGTATGTGGTACTTTGTCTCGGTGGGATTGGTGCTGACTTTCTCAAAGCGCGTGGGATTACACCAATCTTTGAGATGCGAGGCTTGTCAGATCATCCGAGCTTTGATGATGTTCGTAAGATCATTTCAAAAGCCTTGGATATGTATCAAAATGAGCTCTTTGATGCGCTCTATGTCTGCTATACCCATCATATCAATAGCCTGACTAGTCAGGTGCGGGTAGAGCAGATGCTACCTATTTCACATCTGGATCCTAATGAGGCTGATGGTTACACCAAGACTTTTGATTTGGAACCCGATCGAGATACGATTTTAGAGCAACTCCTGCCCCAGTACGCGGAATCCATGATATATGGAGCTATTATTGATGCTAAAACAGCTGAGAGCGCAGCCAGTATGACCGCTATGCAGGCAGCTACGGACAATGCCAAACAGATTATTTCTGATTTGACCATTCAGTACAACCGTGCTCGTCAGGCAGGCATTACACAAGAAATTACGGAAATCGTTGGCGGTGCCAACGCCATTTCCTAAAATTGGAAAGAGGAAGAAGATGAGTTCAGGAAAAATTACGCAGGTCATTGGACCAGTCGTGGATGTCCGTTTTGATCCAGACGCCAAAATCCCTGAAATTAACAACGCCCTTGTGGTCTATAAAAATGATGGCTCCAAGCAAAAGGTTGTTCTGGAAGTTGCATTAGAACTGGGAGATGGTGTCGTCAGAACCATCGCTATGACAGCGACTGAAGGCTTGACCCGTGGACTTGAGGTTATGGATACCGGCTGTCCGATTTCTGTGCCAGTTGGTAAAGAAACGCTGGGGCGTGTTTTTAATGTTTTAGGAGACACGATTGACTTGGATACCGAGATGGACTCAAGCATCAAGCGTGAACCGATTCATAAAAAGGCTCCGACCTTTGATCAGCTCTCAACTTCAACAGAAATCCTAGAGACGGGGATCAAGGTTATTGATCTCTTAGCTCCTTACCTTAAAGGTGGGAAAGTCGGTCTCTTTGGCGGTGCGGGTGTTGGAAAGACTGTCTTGATTCAAGAGTTGATTCACAATATTGCTCAGGAACACGGCGGGATTTCGGTATTTACGGGTGTTGGTGAGCGGACACGCGAGGGCAACGACCTTTACTGGGAAATGAAAGAGTCTGGTGTTATTGAAAAGACAGCCATGGTCTTTGGTCAGATGAACGAACCACCCGGCGCTCGGATGCGGGTTGCCTTGACAGGCTTGACTCTGGCTGAGTATTTCCGTGATGTGGAAGGTCAAGATGTTTTGCTTTTTATCGACAATATTTTCCGTTTCACGCAAGCAGGATCTGAAGTATCAGCCCTTCTTGGGCGCATGCCATCTGCAGTAGGGTATCAGCCAACTTTGGCCACAGAGATGGGGCAATTGCAGGAGCGGATCACCTCGACTAACAAGGGATCTGTTACCTCTATTCAGGCCATCTACGTTCCAGCTGATGACTACACGGACCCAGCACCAGCGACAGCCTTTGCCCATCTGGATTCGACAACGAATCTTGAGCGGAAGCTGACCCAGCTTGGGATTTACCCAGCAGTGGATCCGTTGGCTTCAAGCTCTCGTGCCTTAGCGCCTGAAATTGTCGGCGAGGAGCACTATGAGGTTGCTACAGAAGTCCAACACATCTTGCAACGCTATCATGAATTGCAGGACATCATTGCCATTTTGGGAATGGATGAGCTGTCCGAAGAGGAGAAAACCTTGGTGGCGCGTGCGCGTCGCGTGCAATTCTTCCTGTCTCAGAACTTCAATGTGGCCGAGCAATTTACTGGTGTTCCAGGCTCTTATGTTCCTGTTGAGGAGACCGTTCGTGGCTTTAAAGAGATCCTTGAAGGGAAGCACGACAGTCTACCTGAGGATGCCTTTCGTAATGTCGGATCAATTGATGATGTCGTGAAAAAAGCTGCGCAGATGCAACTCTAAGAGGTGACCTATGAAGCAGATGAACGTTCAAATCGTTACTCCTGATGGCATCAGATACGATCACCATGCGACCTATGTCCAGTGTAAGACAACTGTTGGTGAGATGGGAATTTTCCCTGGGCATTCAAATCTCATTGCACCGCTGGATATTGCTGAGATCAAGGTCCGTCGGATTGATGACGTCAACCATGTGGACTGGATTGCAGTTAATGGCGGTGTTATGGAAGTATCTAATGATCTGATTACCATTGTGTCGGATGCTGCTGAGCGCGAACGTGACATTGATGTTAGCCGTGCTGAGCGTGCTAAGATGGTGGCTGAGCAGGAATTGCAGGAGGCTGAAGAAACCCATTCAGCAGACCAAGCCCGTCGTGCCCGTGTAGCTTTACAACGCGCCATCAATCGGATTCATGTCAGCAAGCATTAGAATAAACCAAAAATGAAGTGAGCCATCATGCTTGTCTGTCCCGCTATATTAGTCTATATTTTTGACCGACGGAGGAAGTGTTAAATGACTTCTCACAACAAAACCATCTTTCCGATGATACTAGCTATGACTTTCTCGTTTTTGCTGCTTTTTTGCGGTGTCCAATCAGCGAGAGCCTATGAGGTCACTCAGTACAAGGGACATTTGACAATCAAGGAAGATAACTCAGCAACTTTTGAGCAAGAGCTGGTTTATAAGTATGAGGACACCTATAACGGCCAGTATGTGAGTTTGGGAACCGCAGGTAACATGCCTGATGGATTTGGTATAGAAGGTCAGCTCCAGTATCGGGTCTATAAGAACGGTCAATTAGTTAGCACAAGTTATCCAGATGAGTTGGAAGAGTCTGGAAAGGTCACTTTTGAAAATATAGGTGATGGCTACCGCCTGAAGATCTATAATCGTGTAAAAGATGGTGACGTTGTCAAAATTCAAGTGAGCTGGCCGATTCAAAATATGCTCTTTCCTTATCAGGACATTGCTGAGCTTAACTGGGTGCCTATCAGTGATTGGGAAGTGCCCTTAAACAATATCAGCATCCGCATTACAGCGCCAGACTATCAAGACAGTCAAATGGCTGTTCATACAGGTTATCTGAAGGAAGCAGCGGCTGTCACTAAATACGGTCAAGATTATCAGATCACCCTTAACCGATTGGGGAGCGAGAAAAGGTTAGAACTCCATGGGTATTGGGACAGTGGTATTTTATCTGGACTAGATTCGGGAGCCTTTTATTCGGAAAATAATCTGGCCAGCTACCAGCAAACAGAAGCTAATATTAAACGCTATTCGAATCTTGTAAAAATCACGGTCTATGGAGTTTTACCTATGGTTGCTCTGATTGCCTGTGGCATTGATAGCAGTCGCTGGATAAGGTTTCGAAATAAGATCGACCTTCGGACGAAGATGCTCAAAGATACGCGCCTCTATGAGGCTCCAAGTGATTTGCGACCAATGTTAGTCGCTAGAATCATTTATAATGTTGATATACGCGATGTCAACCCCGCATCATCTAACAAGGCAAAGATTGATTTTGACCACATCTCGCAAGCAACTATTCTTGATTTGATTGACCGAGGAAACCTCGGTATTTCTGAGCAAGGTAATTCAGCAACATTGACCTATAAAACAGACAGGGGCATCAGCCCATCCGAGCGTGTCTTTTTGGATATGGCTTTTGGAAAAGAAAGAACCCTTCCAATGGAACATCTTTTCAAAGATTTCTCTGCAGAGCAAAATGTCATTCAAACGAAACGAAAGAGTCAGGAAAAAGCTATTCGTGAAAGTGGGCGTCAGCTGGTCAAAACCTATAACACAGCCTTTAAGAAATTGCGACAAGTCGTGGAAAATGAGAAAAATGAACTCGGGCTCAAACCCTATTATCGCAATCTAACGGCCAATAAGAAGAAGGACATGGGAGCAATCGGTAGATTCACTGCGATTGTCTTTATGCTAACCTTACTCGCCTATTTCGGTCTCCTATTTTTCTTTGAAACCCATGTCTGGATGCTAGTGCTGATTTTAGCGGTGTCCTTTGTTGTGCTAGTTGGTCTCTACAGTAGTAAGAGCCAATTAATCCACGACGGCATCTTGACGGAAGCAGGTCTCGAACAGTACCAACTTTGGGAATCCTTTAAAAACATGCTGCGCGACATTGGCCGATTTGACAAGACAGAGTTGGGAGCGATCGTGCTGTGGAATCGTATTTTAGTCTATGCTACTTTGTTTGGCTATGCCAAGGAAGTTAGCCGCGTTCTTAAGAAATACAACATTCAAATTCCAAATCCTGATCTCAACGCCTATGTCTATCGGGGCTATATGCCGCATCTAAGTGCGCGAACTGGTGGCTTTACACAGGATATCAGTAGTGCACGTGCAGCTAGCAATTTCAATGTTTCCTCTGGCGGCAGTGGAGGAAGTGGTGGTGGTTTCTCATCAGGCGGCTTTTCTGGAGGTGGAGGAGGCGGTGGTGGCGGTTCCTTCTAGCCATCGTTCGCAAAAAGTGATTATTTTTAAAAAAATAAATAGAAAATGATTGACAAAGATAAAAATCTAACCTATAATAGCCCTATCAGAAAAGTAATACAGAAATGTTTTCAGGGAGCTTGTGGTGATTGTGAACAAGTAGCGTTTGTGTATGAAAATTGGGCTGATACTTATAATGAATTCTAACACATAGGAATTCGGTGCGCACCCCTTACCGTGCAACTTGTTGTTTGACAAGATTGAGATGATGGCTGATTCTAGATATAGCCATCAAATGAGGTGGCACCGCGGTCCTATCGCCCTCACTTTCCTTAAGGAAAGTGAGGGTTTTTTCTATGGTTTTTAGCGAAATAAGCTCGTTAGAGCGGAGCTTAGAAACATTGACATAGGTTTGCCTAAGCAAAGCCTATGATCCAAACTAGCTTAGTGATTACACGTTACTTGGTAACGTCGTAGAGCTTAGGCATTGCGACGTGATCTTGAAAAATCGATATTATTTTTCAAGGGAGTTAGTCAGACGCTTAGCAAGTCCAATCAAGACTTGCGAGTTTGACCAGAAATGGTCAAGCTAAGCGTGTGAATGCAGTTCGAACGTATGTGAGAACGATGTTTCTGGTGTTAAAATTCAAAAAACAAGTCATATTTGGAGGAAAATCTTATGAAAAACAAGAAATTATTGGCAGTCCTAGCAGCACTTGCGGTTTTTGTCGTAGCCTATCTTGGTTTTACAAGTCTTTCAGGAACAAAGGGAAATAGCCAAGCGACGAATTCAGAACACAAGACTATCGGTGTTTTACAATTTGTCACTCACGAATCTTTAGATGAAATTTACCGTGGTATTGAGCAGGGTTTGGCAGATGAGGGGTATCAAAAAGGTGATAATTTAACCATCAACTTTATGAACGCTGAAGCGGACCAAAGCCAGATTCAAAAGATGAGCGAGAAACTGGTCGCTGACAAAAATGCAGCTCTCATCGGAATTGCAACGCCAGCAGCTCAAGGTTTGGCCAATGCGACCAAGGATATTCCAGTTATCATGGGAGCGGTAACCGATCCAGTCGGTGCTAACCTTGTGACTGACTTGAAAAAACCTGGTGGCAATATCACAGGTGTATCGGACGCGACACCTGTTGCGGACACGGTAGAGCTCATTCAGGCCATCACACCAGACGCCAAAACAATCGGTGTGCTCTACTCTAGCAGCGAAGATAATTCTCTGTCTCAGGTAGAGGCTTTCACAGAAGCAGCAGAACGTGCTGACTATACTGTAGTCCCTTATGCTGTGCCATCAACCAATGAAATTGCGACCACGGTCACAGCTATGTTGCCAAAAGTAGATGCTGTATGGACACCAACGGACAACACCATTGCATCAGCCTTTCCGACGGTAATATCAGCTGCCAAAGAGGCTAAAAAACCAGTCTACACCAGTGTTGAAACCATGGTAGAAGAAGGGGGGATCGCCTCTGTCACCCTCAGCCAATTTGATTTGGGGGTGGCAACTGGCAAAATGGTCGCAGCAGTTCTAAATGGAGCTGACCCAGCGAAAACACCAGTGGAAATCTTCAGCGAAGGAACCATTGTGGTTAACAAAAAAGTAGCCGAAGAGCTTGGCTTGACGATTCCAGCTAGCTTGCTGGAAAAAGCAACGACAATTATTGAATAGCATAGCGGTTCAGTTTATAAACAGTATTTTGACTTGTCACAGTGTTTAACCAATATTGAGGACTTACATCATTTTTAGACGGAATCACTATAAAGAGGAGTAAGACATGATCTCAACTATTTCACAAGGTCTTCTCTGGACTATTTTAGGTCTGGGAATCTTTATGACCTTTCGGATTTTGAATTTTCCAGATATGACGACCGAGGGTTCCTTTCCTCTGGGGGGTGCAGTGGCTGTAACTTTAATTACCAGAGGAGTCAATCCTTTTCTAGCAACTTTGGTGGCTATTTTGGCAGGCTGTTTGGCAGGCTTTGTGTCAGGGCTTCTTTACACCAAAGGAAAAATTCCCACGCTCCTTTCAGGAATTTTAGTTATGACCTCATGTCACTCCATTATTCTCATGGTGATGGGGCGGGCGAATCTTGGACTGCTTAACCACAAGGTAGCGCAGGATTATCTGCCCTTTGCACCCGATACTAACGAACTCGTCCTCGGTTTGATCGCTGTTGTTTTGGTTATTGGGCTTATGATTACTTTTTTAGGCACTCGCCTAGGGCAAGCTTACATTGCAACAGGTGATAACCGTGATATGGCTCAATCGTTTGGGATCAATACAGATAAGATGGAGCTGATGGGTTTGGTTTTATCAAATGGTATCGTAGCCTTGGCAGGCGCTCTTGTTGCTCAGCAGGAGGGGTATGCGGACGTGTCTCGGGGAATTGGGGTTATTGTTATTGGTCTAGCTAGTCTTATCATCGGTGAGGTGATGTTTTCCAACTTGACCATGCTGGAGCGTTTGATAACGATTGCGGTAGGGGCGATTGCCTATCAGTTTCTGATCTTGGCTGTTATCAGTCTCGGCTTTAACACGAGCTACCTCCGTATTTATTCAGCCTTGATCTTGGCTGTTTGCCTTATGATTCCGGAGTTGAAGTCTAAATTCTTTAAGGGGGTGAGTTTGAGCAAATGACAGCAGTAATCGAATTAATAGATGCCACTAAGATTGTCCAGAATGGCTTTAATGAACAAAAAGTGATACTTGACGGTGTCAATTTGACCATTCGTGAGCATGATTTTATCACTATTTTAGGTGGCAATGGTGCTGGAAAATCCACCCTCTTTAACGCCATTGCAGGGACTCTGCGCTTAACCAGTGGTCAGGTCCGCATCTTGGGTGAAAATGTGACCAATTGGTCAGCGGAAAAACGGGCTAAACATCTGGCCCGCGTCTTTCAAGACCCTAAAATGGGGACTGCCCCTCGGATGACGGTAGGCGAAAACTTGCTGATTGCCAAATATCGTGGCGAGAGACGCGGCTTGATTTCCCGCCAATTAGCAGCTCACAGCGATACCTTTCTTGCTCTACTTGCAAGGACTGGCAATGGACTGGAAAAGCATTTGGAAACGCCGACAGGGCTTTTGTCTGGCGGACAACGACAGGCCCTGAGCTTACTGATGGCCACTATCAAACGACCAGAGCTTTTGCTGCTGGATGAACATACCGCAGCCCTTGACCCTAAGACTAGTCAGTCCCTCATGGCATTGACGGAAAATTTCGTCACAGAAGATCAGCTGACAGCTCTGATGATAACCCATCATATGGAAGATGCCCTCAAGTATGGTAATCGCCTGATTGTGATGAAAGACGGCCAGATTATCAAAGACCTTAATACTGCTGAGAAGGCCAGCATGACCTTGGCGGATTACTATCAGTTTTTTGAGTAAGAAAGGAAGGGCTTGCCGCGTCAAGAGATGCGGAAAATTTTGCGATTGACAATGGCTGATAAGTTTGTTAAGATACTCTTATATATTAGTTTGTTAGACTGTGTTGAGGTGTGAAATGGTTTTATCCGTTTGTCTCCAACCGGGCTATCCTTGCTTTACGGATCCGCCGATTTTTTTACAAATGGTGTAACTGTTATATGATTGAGAGGAGATGTTTAAGATGGATGCCATGTTTGGTTTATTAGTAGTTGCTGTTGTTGCTTTTTTCGGCTATATGATTTTTAAGAATTTATTTTCAACACGCCCAGTGGGAGGTGTTTGGGATTATGTTATCTCTTTTAAAGATAGGCAGAGTATTCCAGATTTTGAAGACTCGCGGATCAAGGAAGCCTTCAAAAAGACAGGAGGCGTTGATAATACAGTAGTCGTTGAAAGTCAGGTTTCTGATAAACGGATTAAAGAGTTGATGACAGAGGTTTACGGTTTGGCACCAGCAGATTTTTCCGTGTCGTCAGCACGTAAGTTTTTCAATTTTTGATAAATGGGAGCGGACAAGAGAGTCTCGCTCCTCTTTTTTTCCGTATCGCTGTGGAAAAAGTGTCCATGTTGTTTGCGCTTTCAAAGAGATATAATAAAGATGATAATACTCAATCAAAATCAAAAGCAAACTAATTGAATTCGGACTAAGCACTGTGTGAAAAAGAGATGCAGCTGTTGTGGACTTTGCTCACTATACAGATGCGGCTCCCTTTAGGGACAAATCTTCCTAGAGTCCAAAGACTCTTCGTCAATTTTTCGTCCCACTCCAAGGCGACGCTGACGATGTTTGAATTTGATTTTTGAAGAGTAATAAAACTTAGGAGGTGCCTTATGGCAAGGTTTAAAGACGGTTTTCTCTGGGGTGGTGCGGTTGCTGCCCACCAATTAGAAGGTGGCTGGCAGGAGGGCGGAAAAGGCATTAGCGTGGCTGATGTCATGACTTCTGGTCGTCACGGTGTCCCTCGTGAAATTACAGCAGGTGTGGTAGAAGGCAAATACTACCCTAACCACGAAGCGATTGATTTTTACCATCGCTATAAAGAAGATATTGCCCTATTTGCGGAGATGGGCTTTAAGTGCTTCCGCACATCCATCGCTTGGACACGGATTTTCCCAAATGGTGATGAGTTAGAACCCAATGAAGCAGGCTTGCAGTTCTATGACGATCTTTTTGATGAATGTCTGAAACACGGCATTGAGCCTGTCGTAACCTTATCTCACTTTGAGTTGCCTTATCATCTGGTGACTGAGTACGGAGGTTTCCGCAATCGGAAGATCATTGATTTCTTTGTTCGTTTTGCAACGGTTTGCTTCAAGCGTTATAAAGACAAGGTCAAGTACTGGATGACCTTTAATGAGATCAATAACCAAGCGAATTATCAAGAAGATTTTGCACCATTCACCAACTCAGGTATTGTCTACCAAGAGGGTGAAAACCGCGAAGAAATCATGTACCAAGCCGCCCACTATGAATTGGTAGCGTCAGCTCAGGCGGTCAAGACTGGTAAAGCGATCAACCCTGACTTTCAGATCGGCTGTATGATTGCCATGTGTCCAATCTACCCTGCTACCTGCAATCCTAAGGATATTTTACTGGCTCAAAAAGCCATGCAGAAACGTTATTACTTCACAGATGTACACGTTCACGGCCAGTATCCAGAGCATATTTTCAAATACTGGGAGCGCAAAGGGTTCAACATCGACATCACTGATCAGGATAAGGCTCAGTTGTTAGAAGGTCGCGTCGATTACATCGGTTTTTCTTATTACATGTCCTTTGCCATTTCTTATCACCGCGACAATCCTCATTATGACTATTTGGAAACCGAAGATTTGGTTAAAAATGAGTATGTCGAGGCTTCAGAATGGGAGTGGCAGATTGATCCAGAAGGTCTGCGATATGCTCTCAACTGGTTTACCGATATGTACCACCTGCCACTTTTTATCGTAGAAAATGGTTTTGGAGCTATTGACCAGGTTGAAGAAGACGGTATGGTTCACGATGATTATCGAATTGACTACCTCGGAGCCCATATCAAAGAAATGAAAAAAGCAGTCGCAGAAGACGGTGTGGTATACTCCGTGGGGCTGCATTGACCTCGTATCTGCTGGAACGGGTGAGATGCGTAAGCGTTATGGGTTTATTTATGTTGATAAGGATGATGATGGTAACGGTACTTATGAGCGGACACCTAAGAAATCCTTTGCTTGGTACAAAAACGTCATCGCCACAAATGGTGAGGAAATCTGATTTGTCTTGTTAAGGGAGAGATGTTTGTCTCACCATTTGAAGTTGAGTATAATTAGGCCGATTTAGGCTGTATTGAAACGATTGAGAATTAGCCTTAGTAGAAAAAACAATTTTACAGGTTTTAGCACCAGCTTATGTGCGAATTAGAGCGGTGACTGACTTGCTTCTAAAAATCAATAAGGAAACTTTTCCGCATCAATACGGAAAAAAGCTAACTTCACAATGAAAACGTTTTATCCTATACTGGAATCAGTAAATAAATAAAAGGAGCTATCACTATGGCAAAAGCATTAATTATCTGTGCAGCAGGCATGTCTTCATCTCTTATGGCGAAAAAAACAACGGAGTATTTCAAGACAAAAGGTCATGATATTGAAGTCGATGCGATTAACGCAAATGAGGGTGGCAAGGCGATTGAAAAAGGAGATTTTGACCTCTACCTTGTCAGCCCACAGACAAAAATGTACTACAAACAATTCTCAGAAGCGGCAGAGCGCGCGGGGCGTAAAATTGCACAAATTCCACCGCAAGCCTATATCCCAATTCCAATGGGAATTGAAAAAATGGCTAATCTGATTTTGGAAAACATTTAAGTTTTGACCTGACAAATAGTATTGTAAATCTGACTGAATGAAGTGGAGGCAGATCATATGCTTACAAACAAGGAAAAAATACTTGTTCAGCATTTGCTGAAACACAAGGAAGATTTTACGACAAGTCTAGAACTAGCAGAGCTTTTAGGATGTTCTGATCGGACCATCAGAACCTATATGCGCAACATCTCTCAGGAACTAGAGGACTTTTCAGGTGTTACATTAGTGTCTAAGCAGGGGCAAGGGTATCAGTTGCAGTTTGAAGATGAGGAATCGATCAAAAAACTGGCCAAGCAATTTAGCTCAGCAGATGCACTCTTTGCCTCTCAGGACACGACTGATATCAACGATCGCCATAGTTACATTCTCAATAAACTCTTATTGGAACAAAAAAATCTCTACTTTGATGATTTGGCAGAAGAGCTGTTTGTCAGTCGCTCAACACTTTCTAGTGATTTTAAAAGGATCAGAAAAGTGCTTGAACCTTACCAGCTAACAATCGAAAGCAAAGCCAATAAAGGCGTCTACGTCAAAGGCGAAGAACAACAAATTCGGCGCTTTATCATGGATTATTTCTTCAGCAATGGTTTTTTTCAGACACTTTACCATTATGTAGATGAAGAGCTGGTTTATGGGAAAATCAATTTTGAAGCCTTGACAGTGATCGTCTTGGACGAGTGTCGAGAAGCAGGCTTACAACTATCAGATTTTGTGATTCAAAATCTCGTCGTTCATTTAGCGCTTGCTATTCGACGCTTGGCGGAAGGATTTCGCATCTCGTCTATCGATGACGTCGTTGGTCCAGAGCACGATACAGAAATTCGTGTCGCAAGGAGGATCATGGATCGCATTAGTCTGGCCACAAAACTAGACTTTCCAGAAGAGGAAGTAGCCTACATCGCTCTTCACCTGATTTCCAAAGGAAAGCTAGAAAGTGACAGCTATGATACTGATCAGGTGTCACCTATTCGGCAGGAACTGAGTCAAGCGTTAGAGCTTATCTTTGCTGACCAAGCCTTGAGTGTTCAACAGGATTTTCAGTTGATGGAAGGGCTTTTGACCCATCTTGCGACCCTTTATCTAAGAAGTAGCAGTGGCATTACCTTGGATAATCCGTTACTAGAAGATATAAAGGCTAATTATCCTCAAGCCTTTGAATTGGCTGAAAAGACCCTAAATGCGATGCCATCTTTTGTTGATTTCACGCTATCAGAAGATGAAATCGCCTATGTGGCGCTTCACTTTATGGCTGCACAAGAACGCTTCAAGGAGCAGCTCAAATTTAACGTTTTAGTCATTTGTGCGACAGGTTATGGTTCGGCGCAAATGCTAAGAAGTCGGATCGAAAATGAACTGCGGCAATACGTGACCATCAGTGATGTGATTGGTTACTATGAGATTACAGATGAAAAACTCAAAGGCATTGATTTTATCATCTCATCAATCGATCTTTCTAATCTTATTTTCAACATTCCAGTCTTTACCACGTCAGTCTTTCTGAAAGAAGATGAACTGATCCACATAAGACACAAAATTGAGCAGTTTGAAAAAACACGGCAAGCAAACCAATCGCATGAACAGCGAACAACGGGAGAAAATTTAGCCACTTTATTCGAGTCTTTCTTCTCACCGAACTATTTTTACATTGAATATTCGGAGAGAGCGAACAAAGAATCGCTATTGCGTCAGATGGTTGAGCAGCTAAGTGACCGCGAGGACGACAAATTTCAAATGCGTCTGCATGAAATGATGTCCCAGCGGGAACGCCTCAGCTCAGTGCTCTTTAGTGAGATGATTGCTGTTCCGCATCCCATTAAGCCAGTTTCGGATGAGTTAAAAGTGGCCGTTGCGCTCATACCAAATGGTCTTAGCTGGGGAGATGAATCTGACGCAGTCAAGCTCGTTTTTCTGCCGTCCATTAGCAAGAGAAATAATGACGGCCTTAAGGTCATCACCAATGCGATTGTTGACCTCGTTGATCGGCCTGAGCTTGTGGAAGCCTTGAGTCAATCTCAAGACTTTGAAACGTTTAAACGTATTTTTATAACAGAATTAGGGGGAGTAAACGATGAATCCTGAAGAAGTTCAAGTTGCTGCATTTGAAATTATTTTAAACAGCGGCAATGGTCGAACAGTTATTCATGAAGCTTTCGCTGCTATGCGAGAGGGAAACTACGAAGATGCGGCGCAGAAATTAGAAGAAGCCAATGATGAAATTCTTCTAGCCCATCAAGCCCAAACACGCCTTTTACAGGAGTACGCAGGCGGCACTGAAATCAAAATTGAAATCATTATGGTTCATGCTCAAGACCATTTGATGACCACCATGACCCTGCGTGAAGTGGCCTTAGAGATGTTGGAGCTGTATAAAAAAGTAGGATAGGAGTGCCCATGAGAAATCAAAGCCAAGTGCTATCACAAAGAAAAAAAGCATCACATGATGCACGCAAGCAGGCTGCTTTAAAAAGTACAAAATTTAGCCGATATCTAATGATGAGATATTCCATTGCAGGATTTTTCTTCGCTAATCTCTATTGGCTGGTGGCACAGATTCTAGAGTGGAGCTTTTATGGACTTATCCCTATAGTGATGCTTATTCTTAGTGTCTTAGCAGCAGCTGAACAGCTAAGAATGTACGGAACAGATACTGTTTATCTAAGTTGGACGAAAGTCTTTTTCCAAGTAGCGTTTGTCTTGCAAATGGTTCTGATAGGGTGGATTTATCTGACAGATCAGTTGGGACTGATGTTTCCTGTATTTTCAGACAGTATTGCAACCAAGTTATTCCTGACTGGACTTTGGAGTGTGGGTATTGTATTGGCCTATGCTAACCTACATCGTATTGCCTTGATTGCGAATAATAAGGATAAGGCTTACCACCGCATCAAGCAACTTGAAAAATTTGTATAAGCCATGAGCGACTTGAAAAAGGTGTTGGAAAATGGCGGTCAGTCATCTTTGATGACACTGACGTACCTAGACCAGAACGGCTAGGAGTTTTGCGATGAAATCAACTTAGCTAGACGAAACGAAATCGAGCATTTAGCTCAAATTCAGTTACATAAAATAAAAAATTTTGGAGGAGGTTATCCACATGGAAAATCAAGGTGGATTATTCGGTTTTTTAGAGAACCACGTTATGGGGCCAATGGGGAAATTGGCTCAGTATAAGGTAGTTCGTGCAATCACAGCAGCAGGTATGGCTGCGGTACCATTTACCATTGTTGGTTCAATGTTTTTGGTATTCTCGATTATTCCTTTAGCATTCTCATTTTGGCCATTTGTTGCCGATATCTTTGCAGCATCCTTTGATAAGTTCACATCTCTCTACATGATTGCAAACTATGCCACGATGGGTGTTTTGTCGCTTTATTTCTGTTTGGCACTAGGATATGAATTAACTAAAATTTATGCAGAGGAAGAAGACCTCAATTTGACACCGATTAACGGTGCCCTACTTTCACTCTTTGCCTTCATCATGACTGTTCCACAACTTGTTTTTGAAGGTGGTGTGATGACAGCTGTTCAAAACCTAGAAGAAGGCGCAGTTATTGTTGACGGTTGGGCAATGAGCAATGGGGTGTCACGCTTTGGTACGACAGGTATCTTTACAGCTATTATCATGGCTGTGGTAGCGGTAATGCTTTATCGTCTCTGTGTGAAAAACAACTGGGTTATCAAAATGCCAGATGCGGTTCCAGAAGGCGTTTCACGTGGTTTTACAGCTCTGATTCCAAGTTTTGTGATTGCTTTTTTTGTGCTGATTCTCAATGGTGTTTTGATCGCCTTAGGTACAGACATTTTTAAAGTGATTGCGATTCCATTTAGTTTTGTCTCTGGATTGACAAACTCATGGCTTGGTATCATGATTATCTATCTCTTGACACAACTTCTTTGGGTTGTTGGTATCCACGGTGCAAACATTGTCTTTGCTTTTGTTAATCCAATCGCATTAGCTAATATGGCTGAAAATGCGGCTGGTGCTAACTTTGCTGTTGCAGGTGAGTGGTCAAACATGTTTGTCATTGCTGGTGGTTCTGGTGCGACATTAGGACTTTGTATTTGGTTGGCAACGCGTGCTAAGTCAGAACAATTAAGCGCTATCGGTAAAGCATCTCTTGTTCCAGGGATCTTCAATATCAATGAACCCCTTATCTTTGGTATTCCTATTATCTATAATCCATCATTAGCCATTCCATTTATCTTAGCACCAATGACTTCTGCGACAATTTACTACTTTGTCAATGCTATGGGCTTGATTCGTCCAGTTATTGCTCAAGTGCCATGGCCAACACCACTTGGTATCGGTGCTTTCCTTGGTACTGCTGATATAAAAGCTGTTCCAGTAGCCTTTGTCACAGCACTTGCAGCCTTTTTGGTCTACTATCCATTTATCCGTGCTTACGATAAAAAACTTTATGCTGAAGAACAAGGCTCAGCAATGGAAACTTCCATTTCTTAGATAATCTCTGAGAAGTCATAAGAAAACCTCTTCCTGTTTATCAAAATAGGAGAGGTTTTATTTTCCTTCTAAAACCAGCTGTCAGCAGCTCCATTTTTGTTTTTCCTTGGGAAATACGGTATAATAAAGGATAATAGGGGAGTGAGACAGACCATCATGGCTGTCTGTCCCACTCTCAAAACAGTCAATCGACTTGGTCAAACCGTTTGGCGACCGAGGAACATATGTGAAAAGAGACAAGGTTTTGCTAGCTTTGTCCTGATAATACACAATAACAATCTAAGATAGCGTTTTAGCTACATTGAGAAATATTAACGTTATGACTAAAGCGTGCTGATAAGCAATTATTTTGCCCTAGTAATAACACTTCTGAATTAAGATGTGAGACTGTGAAAATGCACACTCCATTAGAAGTTACCTGCATCGACACTATCTCAGAAACTATCAAAAGGTCAGTTTTGGTATTTATTAAGCATAAAATAGAAATAATCGCTCTGATGGCAGCGAAAAAAGGAGACGGATAAGTAGATGGACAACATAAAAATTATAGCTCTGGGTGGGGTTCGTGAAAATGGTAAAAATCTCTACCTAGCTGAAATAGAAGACACGATTTTTGTCTTGGATGCGGGGTTGAAATACCCTGAGAATGACCAGCTTGGCGTGGACTTGGTGATTCCTAATATGGACTATCTGGTTGAAAATAAAAAACGAGTAGCAGGGGTTTTTCTGACCCATGGACACGCTGATGCGATCGGTGCTTTGCCCTATCTTTTGGCCAATGTTAAAGTGCCTGTTTTTGGATCTGAGTTAACCATCGAATTGGCGAAATTGGTCGTGAAAAATTACGATTTGACCAAGAAGTTTAACGATTTTCATATCATTAACGCCGAAACCGAAATTGATTTTGGTGTGACAGAAGTGTCTTTCTTCAAGACGACTCACTCTATTCCAGAGAGTTTGGGAGTTGTGCTTAAGACTAAGGCAGGAAATATTGTCTACACAGGTGATTTCAAGTTTGATCAGGCGGCAGAAGATGGTTACCAGACAGACTTTGCGCGTTTAGCTGAAATCGGACGTGAGGGCGTTTTGGCTCTTCTGAGTGATTCAGCTAACGCTGATAGCAAGATTCAGATTGCCAGCGAAAGAGAGGTCGAAGCTGAGGTCGCTCACGTCATGTCAGACTGTAGCGGGCGTGTCATTGTGGCAGCTGTTGCCAGCAATTTGTCTCGGATTCAGCAGGTTTTCGATGCTGCTGATGAGACAGGACGCTATGTCCTTTTGACAGGATACGATGTGGAAAACATTGTGCGCACAGCTATGAAGCTTGGAAAACTGAAAGTTTCCAACGAACGTTTGATCATTAAGCCTAAAGATCTGCCGCGTTTTGAAGATCATGAGCTAGTCATTTTAGAGACTGGCCGCATCGGAGAACCATTAGAAGGCCTTCGTAAGATGGCAATTGGCCGTCACCGCTATGTCCAAATTAAGGATGGGGATACGGTTTTCATTGCGACGACACCGACTGTTTCTAAAGAGGCGATGGTTGCTCGAGTGGAAAATCTGATTTACCGTGCTGGTGGTGAAGTCAAATCAATCACCAATAACTTGCGCGTGTCTGGTCACGGGAATTTCCGTGATCTCCAGATGATGATTAACATTCTTAACCCAAACTACCTCTTTCCAACGCAAGGGGAGTACCGTCAATTGGCCGCCCATGCTGAGGCTGCCCAAGAAGTTGGTATCTTGCCAGAGCATATCTATATCATGAAACGTGGAGATGTCATGGTTTATGAGGGTGATGCTTTTCTTCACACAGGTTCAGTTGCCTCAGGCGATGTCTTGTTGGATGGCCAAGCCATTGGTGATGTGGGAAATGTCGTGTTGCGTGATCGTAAGCTCCTTTCTGAAGAAGGAATTTTTATCGTTGCTATGACGATCAACCGCAGGCAAAAGAAAATTGTGGCCAAGGCTAGGGTTCATACGCGTGGCTTTGTCTATGTCAAGAAGAGCAGAGATATCTTGAGTGAAGCAGCTGACTTGGTCAACACGACAGTTGAGAATTACTTGGCGCAAGACGACTTTGATTGGGGAGATCTCAAAGGCGAAGTCCGAGATGCTTTGGGCAAATACCTGTTCGACCAGACCAAGCGTCGTCCTACGGTACTGCCAGTCTTGATGGAAGTCCGTTGATACACCTTGCAGTTCAAAAAAACTAATTGTGGTGGCTACACCACTTAGAACTCCGACAGGGAGCGAGATAAACAGACAACCATGGGGAACTCTCTCATGGTTGTTTGTCCCAAACTCCCTTAACAATCTTAGTCAGTCTTGTGAGGAGTGACTGTTAATACCTGAACCTAGACATGAGAAAGCAAAATGGAAAATGACTGACAAATTTTGCTTTCGGCCCCTATATAATTCGAGTTTGTATCTGCAGAAGAAAGATTTGGACAATTACTGACATTAGGAGGGAAACTTATGGCAGTTTTTAATATTGAATACCGTTCTGATATTTTGGATTTGGAATATCCTGTCAATGTCATCTACCCAGACCTGTCTCGAGTGGACAATCCCGATGACAAGGACATCCCAGTTCTCTACCTGCTTCATGGCATGGGTGGGAATCACAATTCTTGGCTGAAACGGACGCGTTTGGAACGCCTGGTACGTTCGACCAATCTAATCATCGTGCTTCCAAACGTCAACAACGGCTGGTACACCAATACCAAATATGGTTATCGCTACTTTGATGCCTTGACAGCAGAATTACCCAAGGTACTCCAGCGATTTTTCCCGAATATGACCAAAAAACGTGAGAAAACCTTTATCGCAGGCCTTTCCATGGGTGGCTATGGCGCTTTTAAAATCGCACTGGAAACCAATCATTTCAGCCATGCAGCTAGTCTTTCAGGTGCTCTCAGTTTTGATGGCATGCTGACAGAAGGGTTGGAGAATCAAGCCTACTGGGAAGGTATTTTTGGGTCTATAGAGCAGTTTCAAAACCAAGCGACCCCTTTGCTGGATTCAGCGCTTTTATCCGATAAACAAACTAAATTCTGGGCTTGGTGTGGAGAGCAGGATTACATTTTTGAGCAAAATAACTTAGCAGTGAAAGCATTAAAGGCTAAGGGCTTTGACTTGGAATACAGCACCAGTCCTGGAACGCATGACTGGTACTACTGGGAAAAGAAAATAGAGTCCGTTCTTAAATGGTTGCCTGTGGATTTTCAAGAAGAAGAGCGGTTGAGCTAATCTGTTATGCTAAAGATTTTGAGCTTTGACTTGCTAGACCTTTAGAACCTGTATTCATGGCTCACACTTTGATTAAGACGAGATGCATCGTTCGTTTTTTAATAGAGTCAGTGTTTTTTCAAAAAACGATTTCCTGAGTCATGTGAATACAGATTTTTAAACGGAGTTAGCTAAAGAAATCCCCTTGAAGCTGTGTTGAAAGGAGGTTTTGTGATGAGACGGATTTTACTATTGCCTTTTCGGCTCTTGTGGGCAATGATTCGCTTTGCTTTCAAGCTAGCAACCGCTGTTCTAGTGGCTTTTCTGAGCCTACTCACAGTGGTTTATGTTTTAAACACAGAGGCCTTTGCCCAGTCAGAAGTAACTCAGCAGGTCAATCATGGCCTGACTCGCTTAGTTGAGCGCTTTAAAGCAGAACCCTTTGGTCAGGAATTGTCCAAACTATCCACAGATGTTGTCTACACGACAGAGGGCGCCCGTTGGGAGACCAATCAAGCGACGGTCTACATCGCGTCTTCAGACCCGACCTTTGTCACTGCTTATGAGCAAGCCATTGCCAATTGGACTTCAACAGGTGTTTTTACTTTTGTACAAGTTTCGACAGCAGAGGAAGCAGACATTATTGCGACGGATTACGCTGCCCCTGACACGCCAGCTGCGGGTGTGGCGGAGTCTACTGTAAACCCACTTACCCATCGTATGGTCAATGTCACCGTTAAGCTAAATAGCTATTATCTGTTAAATCAGGCCTATGGTTACAGTAGTGAGCGGATTTTGCACACAGCAGAGCATGAGCTAGGCCATGCCATTGGGCTTGGGCATCAAGATACGGAAACCTCTGTTATGGCATCAGCGGGTTCTTATCATGGCATTCAACCAACTGATATTACAGCCGTTCAGGCACTCTACAGTCAGTAACACCAGCTTTGGAAACTATTCAAAGGAGCTTTCTTGTTAAAAACGATTAAATTTCTTATATTGACCTATCCTCAACAGGTCCTTATCTTCTTACTCAACTCTAGTCTTTTTATCTGGATCAGGGTGAGCTTGGCACAACTGTCGCATCAGACGGGGCTTGATAATCTTTATCAGCTTTATGCCCCAACATGGCTGCAAGGCTTGACGGACAACAGTTTTGAGAGATTTCTAGCCTTCATGGAAACGTCATCTTGGGCTTGGCTGGTGGCTAGCCTTATCCTCATCATGGTCTGGCGTTGGCTATCTAGACTTCTACGCACCCTATTTCTCCTAGCTCTTCTGGCTTTTGCTCTTTGGTTCATCTGGCAAAATCAAGCCTGGCTAGCCTAGAGCTTTAATCGGAGGGTACAGGTTCTGTGTTTACTTTGCCCCCCTTTTCAATTGTAGTAGCGGATAGATGATAGAAAGCTAACGTTGTGATTATTTGCACGTTTAAATAAGTATATTGTGCTATTTCCATAGAGATTTTCGGAACAGAATATTTGATAAACCATTTTAAAGTGGAATGCTTATAAATCATGGAATAATAGTCTTTCAAGTTTGAAAAAGCAACGGTATAATTGTCCGTTGTTTTTTTGTGTAGCCTTTATAAAATGACTTACAGTTAAGACACTTTTCTTTTAAAAGACAAAGGATTATTTAGTATCTCTTTTTGAAACGAAGTTATCTTCTTTTGATTAATCAAGTGTAAAATACCTCAGAAGTTCAATTAATAAGAGCTTCTGAGGTTTTATGTTGGAGAGATTATTGCTTTAAACTAGGTCTCAAAATGCGTGTGTTTAGTCTTCAAACTGATGAAAGCAGAAGAGTTTCGCTAAATTCTATTTTATGATGGGGTTAGTAGGCTCTAGTTTAGCATCTGGTAAGATTAGTGATTGTATGAAAGGATTCCATAGCTATCCTTAGACTGAGTTTTTGGGTTTTTTATCGTAGACCATCTTGGAGTTTTTGTGTGCTTACAAAAATTCTTAGTAAGTTGTATAGAGAATTTCCTGCTACATAAGTTATATATTATGCTTTTTCTGTCGAATATCTAAAAAAGAGGCTCGTTTTATAAAAAGTTATATTTTTTTATAAAAAAATGTTGCAAACGGATACAAAATGGTGTATTATAATTTTATAAAAACAATTAAAAAATATTATAAAAGGAGTCTTGAGATGGCACACATTAAAGTTCCGATAATTGGGATTTCGGCTAGTATCATCATTGACCAAGGCGGGATGTTTCCAGGATATCACCGCAGCTACGTAAATGAGGACTATGTTTTGTCTGTCAGCAAAAACGGAGGTATTCCAATGATTTTGCCCGTCACAGATGAAGAGAGGGTATTAGATGGTTATATCAATAGTATCGATGCCTTGATTTTATCAGGTGGACATGATGTTTGTCCGTTTAACTATGGAGAAGAACCAAGTCCGAAATTAGGCGATACTTTCCCAGCGCGTGACCAGTTTGATTTTGCCTTACTGAGAAAAGCTAAGGAGAAAAATATTCCTATTCTTGGAATTTGTCGTGGAGCGCAGATTATCAATGTTTATCATGGGGGAACCTTGTGGCAGGATTTGAGTTATGCTGATCAACCATTTTTGAAACATTGGCAGGAACATTATCCAGATTTACCAACACATTCCATCCGCATCGAGAGAGATTCACTCTTGTACCAGATTTTTGGTGAGGAAAAAATGATGGTCAACTCTTTCCATCATCAAGTCATGCGTCATGTACCAGAGGAATTCCGTGTGGTAGCGCGTGCAGCCGATACAGCAATTGAAGCGATTGAACATGTCAATTATCGTTTCTTAGTGGGAGTGCAGTGGCACCCTGAGATGCTCTACCTTAGCAGGAAAGAAATGAATAGGTTGTTTAAAGCTCTGATTAATGAAGCAAGGGGTGATACCGTTGCTGAAATCAATGATGTTAAAGCAGTTGTATAGGATACGAAGGAGTGAACCATGAAGAAAAAATTGGGATTTTATTCTATTGTTTTATTGACAATTAACTCAATTATTGGAACAGGGATTTTTTTATCCCCGGGAGGTGTTGTTGCTAGCAGTGGAGATAAGGCGTTATTAATTTATTTTTTAGCAGCAATTTTTGCTTCCATTTTAGCTGTCACGTTTGCTGCAGCCGCTAAGTATGTTGACAAGGGTGGGGCTTCTTATGCTTATGCAAAAGCTGCTTTTGGGGAAAAAATTGGATTTTATGTTGGGATTACCCGCTATATTGCAGCTAGTATTGCATGGGGTGTGATGGGAACAGCAGTTGTTAAAACTGTACTGAGCATTTTCAAAATGGATAGTGGTAATTTAATGCTAGTTACAGTTGGTTTTGTTATCTTGATGGCAGTATTGTTAGGTATTAATCTCTTAGGAACTCGCCTGTTTACCATTATCAATAATGTGTCTACGATTTGTAAAGTAGGTGCTTTGGTCACAACTATTTTAGTTGGTATCGGTTTAGTTGTCTTTACAGGTGTCAATGAATTTTCAACCATCAAAACGCTGACAGACTCAACTGGTAAAGCTTTGGGTTCTCAAATGGATATGCCAGCTTATGTCATGGCGATTATTGCAGCTTTCTATGCTTTTACAGGATTTGAAAGCGTTGCAAGTGGTGCCCAAGATATGGAAGAGCCAGAAAAGAATCTTCCACGTGCTATTCCTTTAGCAATTGGTATTGTCGCAGCAGTTTATATTGGGATTGTCGGTGTGGCTATGATGATTAATCCTGCGGCTATCGTTTCTACAACTGAAGTTGTTGCGCTTGCATCTGTTTTTGAAAACCCAATTATTCGTGCGATTATCTTAGGCGGAGCTTTGGTATCCATGTTTGGTATCAATGTAGCAGCATCCTTTCATACGCCACGCATTTTGGAAGCAATGGCTTTACAAAAACAAATTCCAGATTACTTCTCGCAACGAACGGAAACAGGTTTCCCAATTCGTGCATTCTTCGTCACGATTGGTATTGCTATTTTGTTACCAATGGCTTTCCGCTATGATATGGGAAACATTATAGTGCTCAGTTCTATTTCCCGCTTTATTCAATTTATCATTGTACCGGCAGCAGTAATGATCTTCTACTTTGGATATCAAAAAGAAGATATAGTGTCTACTGCTAAGAAGAGCTTTATTGTAGATGTTGTAACTCCAGCTCTGGCACTTGTTTTCACTGTCTTGTTACTTTACAAATTTAGCTGGTCAGCACAATTCACAATCACTACGGAAGATGGCACTGTTGTCGCAAACATATTTGCTATTATTGCCATGGTAATTGGATATATTGTTTTACCACTTGGTTTGATGCTCTGGCAAGCACATCGTATAAAATCTTTCAAACTTGAAGCAAATTAAAATTAATTAATAAATTTAAAAGGAGTTAACATGATATGGTAACACGTCTAACAAGTGAACGTATTCCACCAGCGGTTGGGAGTTATTCTTCGGCAAGTAGGACAGGGAATTTGATTTTTACATCGGGTCAATTACCGATTAATGTTGAAACTGGTCAGATTGATCATGCAGACATCGAATGGCAAGTAGGACAGTCTTTGAACAATATTAAAGCGATTTTAGAAGACAATGGTGCTTCTATGAGTTGTATTGTCAAAACGACTGTTTATCTAAAAAATATTGAAGACTTTGCAGCTTTTGATAAAGTCTATCAGGCGTTTTTTGAGGAAGATTATCCAGCTCGCACTGCTTTTGCAGTCGGTTCTCTACCGATGGGTGCTTTAGTAGAAATTGAGGCTGTTGCGGAGGTTAAATAGTGAAAGAGAACACCAAATTATTACATGGGTACCAGGTGTTAGATGAACACACGGGAGCTGCATCTATCCCTATTTACCAAACCTCAACTTTTCACAACAAGCAACTCTATAGCGATTCTCAACAGTATCTTTATACTCGCTTTTCAAATCCTACGATTGACGCGCTAGAAGATGGTTTTAGAACTCTGGAAAATGCCAAGTATGCCATCAGCTTTTCATCTGGCATGGCAGCGATTTCCAATGTGATTATGCTTTTAAAGACAAAAGACCATTTGATTGTGCCGAGGGAAGTCTATGGGGGAACCTGTCAATTTGTCACAAAAATCTTGTACAGATATCAAATTGATGTGTCCTTTGTTGATATGGCAGATTTGAATGAAGTTCGTAATGCCATTCGCTCTAATACGAAGATGATTTATTTAGAAACCCCATCCAACCCGTTGTTAAAAGTAACCGACATTAGAGGACTCGTTGCAATTGCAAAAGAGCATAACCTGATTACTGTTGCCGATAATACATTTATGACAACGCTAGCGCAGGAACCGCTGGAGTTAGGTGTTGATATTGTGGTGGAAAGCGTCACCAAATTCATCAATGGGCACAGTGATGTGGTAGCGGGTCTTGTTGCGACAAATAATGAGTTTTACTACAACGAGCTTAAGCTTTTTCAGAAAAACTTTGGTGGAATTCTTGGGGTGGAAGATGCCTGGCTAATCATGCGTGGCATGAAAACAATGGGGATTCGGATGGCTCATGCAGTCTCTAATGCCCAAGCTATGGCAGAATACCTACAGGCTCATCCCAAAATTAAGAAGGTCTATTATCCAGGATTAAAGAGTCACCCAAATCATGCGATTCATCAGTCGCAGGCTAAAAATGGAGGAGCTGTTCTCTCCTTCGAATTGGCTACGAAAGAAGAGTTACTTGATTTCACTAGTAAGGTTCGAATCCCGATTCTTGCGGTCAGTCTGGGTGGTGTAGAGTCTATCTTATCTCATCCTGCAACTATGTCTCATGCTTGTCTCAGCCCAGAAGAAAGAGCTGAGCAAGGCGTGGTTGATGGACTTCTACGTCTATCTTGTGGGATTGAAAATATTGAAGACCTTATTGATGATTTCGAACAGGCATTAGGTAATTAAATCTATTACGACCTCCTTATTATTTTACGCTGAAAAGCAGTATGTGTGATGGAAACGTCAAGGCACATGCTGTTTTTCGCTAGAAAAAACAAAGGATTAGAAAAAGGAAACTATATGAATTGGTTAGAAGAAGTAACAAAACGAAAGGAACAATTGCTAAGTGAGTTAGAGACACTCCTTGTGATTCCCTCAGTCCGAGAAGACGATAAGGCCACTAGTGATTGTCCAGTTGGACCTGGACCTAAACAGGCTTTAGAGCATATATTATCACTAGCAGATGAAGCAGGCTTTAAGACAAAGATGATTGACTCTCTTGTTGGGCGAATTGACTGGGGAGAGCCGGGGTTAGAGCCGTTTGGTATTTTGGGGCATGTTGACGTCGTGCCAACGGGGGAAGGTTGGACTAGTCCGCCCTTTACTCCAACTTATCAAGATGGAAAGTTGTATGCTAGGGGTGTTTTAGATGATAAAGGCCCATTATTCTGCACTTTTTTTGCAACTCGTATGCTGAAAGAAATGGGGTTTGTACCGAAGAAGCATCTTCAAATTATTATTGGTACAGATGAGGAAAGTGACTGGAAATGTATAGACACCTATTGCCAGAAAGAGACTTTGCCAACTTATGGTTTTGTACCAGATGCTTATTTTCCGATTGTCAATGGTGAAAAGGGTGTTGCATCTCTTGTATTTCATCTTCCCGTTCAAACTGAAAAAGAAGAGCTAAAACTGACTTGTTTCGAAGCAGGCCTGCGAGAAAATATGGTTCCAGAGCAGGCAGTTGCTACATTAACCGGTCCAGTTCCAGAGGCATGTATTTCCGCATTTGAAAGCTATTTGACTGAGAAAGAGTTGGATGGATTATGGACAAAAGAGGAAAACTCAGTGACCTTTATTGTCAAAGGGGTCTCAGCTCATGGATCAACACCTCAAAAAGGAAAGAATGCAGCTACCTTTTTAGCTTGTTTTTTAGCGTCGTGGGTAGAAAGCCCAGGCTGGCTAGAGTTGTTGGGGACAGTTTTACATGAGGATCATAATGCAGAAAAGTTAGGCTTATTTCATCAGGATGAAAAGATGGGTACCTTGATGATCAATGTAGGTTTGGTTAGTTTTAATGCCCTAAGCGGTGGTTTTATTCGTGCTAATATCCGTTATCCAAAAGGTGTAGAACTATCACTAAAAACACAAAAGTTCCTGAAAAAAGAGTTGGCTTCATATGGTGTAGGTATAGAAATCATCAATAGTAAGGCCCCTCATTATGTAGCAGCTGAAGAGCCTATAGTCCAAACCCTATTGAATATTTATCACACACAGACAGGTTTTCCTGCACATGAACAGGTTATTGGTGGTGCAACCTATGCTCGTTTATTAGAGAAAGGAGTTGCCTTTGGAGCACTGTTTCCAGATGCTCAAGATACCATGCATCAGGTTGACGAACATATGCGTGTAGAAGATATTATACGGGCAACATCTATTTATGCTCAGTCAATTGCAGAGCTTGTTTGCTAAAAAAACGAATGTTTTTAACAAATAAAATATTTTTCATCGAATTAGTAACCAATTTATTGTGAGAAAACCGTAGTTGATTTCTTAATGTTACTTTAAAAGGTTCGGGAATTTGAGATTTAAAAAGTTGTTATTTGTATGGAATGTGGTAGAATGGTGTTATAGAATATTATAAAAACAACTCATAGAAACTATCTTTCAATGAGGAGAGGAAAACGATGGACTCGAGATTGACACAGTATTTGCCTTTACTAGATTTTTTGGCAACTGTATTCGGGAAAGAGACTGAATTAGTCTTGCAGGATTTTACAAATGGTTTAGACAATTCCGTGGTTTATATAAAAAATAATTTATCTGGACGTGAAATTGGCGCACCAGCTACCGATTTTGTACTGGATGTCTATAAATCTAAGGTGTACCTAGAAAAAGACTTTTTGGTCAATTATCGAACTAAGACTATAACAGGAAAAGAGTTATATTCATCTAGTTTTTTTGTGAAAGATAAAGGGCAGTTGATTGGCATGATTTGTATCAATGCGGACAAGAGCAAGCTGATTACCTTAAAACATTTATTTGAAAGTAGTTTGGGTGTTCTGAATGAAGAACTCAATATTAAAGAACAGGACAATGGAGACAATGTAGTAGAGAATTTCTATGCGTCTGCCGATAGCTTGATAGAAGATACAATTATTAAGGAAACACAAGGTAAGGATCTTAGTAAAAGTCGTATGACAAAAGATGAAAAAGTTGCGATTGTTCGTTCCCTCTACCAAAAAGGCTTTTTTGATTTTAAGGATTCTGTTTCAAGAATAGCAGAAGTTTTCCACATGTCTGAAGTAAGCATATATAAATATGTTCAGCAAGTTAAACAAGAAGAGGAACAATCAAAAACAATATAAGAGAGTGTGGAACAGATGCCTACAGCTAAAAAATAGTTTTTCTTGCTTTGTTGTTTTCAGGCTTAAACCGCTGCGAATGGCAACTTTGACTAAACGAAAAGAAACGAGACGGAGTGCTTTTTTGATCTGACCCCCAAAAGTTGGACCTTATATTTTAAGCTAAGGATTGAGTTCTGTATTGTACAGGGCTCAGTCCTTTTCTCATTAGGAAATATCTGTTGTTATCAGTATGTACGATTTTTACTATCAGTAGAGGCCTTGATTTAGAGGGACGCAAGTAATTAAAAGAGGATTGATACTTAGTGGCGAGTAGCGATACCTGCTTTTATTCCTAAAAATATCCTAAAAGGGAGGAGTGTGAACACTGATTATGATATTGGGTAGACCTATGTAAAATCCTCTAATACTCAACAGTTTTATGTACTTTTTGGAGATTATTATGGAGAAGTTGGGCTTAACATTACAAACAGGATGAACTTTAAGAGAATGACTATCCAACAGGAGATTACAGATCTTGTACCTGTTTTTTTCTGGCTTGAAATCTGATATAATAAACACATGATTATTTTACAAGCCAATAAAATCGGACGGAGCTTTGCGGGCGACGTCCTCTTTGAAAATATTGATTTACAAGTGGATGACCGTGACCGCATTGCTCTTGTTGGCCGAAATGGTGCAGGGAAGTCCACCTTGCTGAAAATTTTGGTTGGTGAAGAAGAACCCAGCACTGGAAGTCTCAATAAAAAGCGGGATCTGTCGCTCAGTTATCTGGCTCAGGATAGCCGTTTTGAGTCTAGCAAGACCATTTATGAGGAGATGTTGGCGGTCTTTGACGACCTTCGTCAGACAGAAGGTCGTCTTCGACAGATGGAGGATCAGATGTCGGAGCTGACTGGTCAAGATTTAGACCGTCTCATGCTCGATTACGACCGTCTGTCAGAGGAATTTCGTCTCGCTGGTGGATTTACCTATGAAGCGGATATTAGGGCGATGCTTAATGGTTTTAAATTTGACCGATCCATGTGGGACAGGCCGATTGCTGAGCTCTCTGGTGGGCAAAATACCCGCTTGGCTCTGGCCAAGATGCTTCTCGAAAAGCCAGAACTCTTGGTTTTAGACGAGCCGACCAACCATCTGGATATTGAGACCATCTCTTGGCTGGAAAATTACCTGATCAATTATAGCGGTGCTCTCATCATCGTCAGCCACGACCGTTACTTCTTAGATAAGGTTGCTACTTTGACCATGGATTTAACTCCTCGAAGTTTGGATCGTTATGTGGGCAATTATTCTCAATTCATAGAATTAAAGGCACAAAAACTAGCCACTGAAGCTCAGAACTACGACAAGCAGCAAAAGGAAATCGCGAAGTTAGAGGACTTTGTCCAGCGCAATCTCGTACGGGCTTCGACTACCAAACGAGCGCAAGCTAGACGTAAACAGCTAGAGAAGATGGAACGCTTAGACAAGCCTCAAATCGGTCAAAAATCTGCCAATATGACCTTCAAATCCGCCAAAACTTCTGGCAATGTCGTTCTGACTGTTGAAGATGCGGCCATTGGTTATGATGGTGAAATCCTAGCTTCACCAATCAATATCGACCAGCGCAAGTATGAGGCCATTGCTGTCGTTGGCCCAAATGGAATCGGCAAGACTACTTTTCTCAAGTCCGTGCTAGGCACTATTCCCTTTATCAAGGGAGAGGCAAAATTGGGTGCTAACGTTGATGTCGGCTACTACGACCAGAACCAGTCAGACCTGACACCTAGTAACACAGTCCTTGATGAACTCTGGAATGATTTTCGAACCACTCCTGAGCTTGAGATCCGAAACCGTCTCGGTGCCTTTCTTTTCTCAGGCGATGATGTCAAAAAATCAATCGGCATGCTGTCTGGTGGCGAGCGTGCTCGGGTGCTTCTAGCCAAATTGTCCATGCAGGATAAGAATTTCCTGATTCTGGATGAGCCGACCAATCACCTAGACATTGATAGCAAAGAAGTCTTGGAAAACGCCCTGATTGACTACGACGGCACCCTGCTCTTTGTCAGCCACGACCGCTATTTCATCAACCGCATAGCCACTAAGGTTTTGGAACTCTCCGAGACGGGCTCTACTCTTTATCTGGGAGACTATGATTATTATATCGGGAAAAAGGCAGAGCAGGCAGCCAGCCTAGCAGCCGCACAAGAGAACACTAGCCAGCTAGATTCCTCTTCACAGGAAGCTCCAGTCAGCAAGTCCTATCAGGCCAGCAAGGATGCCCAGAGAGAGCAGCGTAAACTGACGCGACGCATTGAGCAAATCGAAGCCGAACTAGAAATACTTGACGCCAAAGTGGCAGACTTAGAAGAGCAGATGACCCAGACCAACGATGCAAGCCAGCTCATCGACCTCCAACAAGAACTGGACAGCCTTTCTAACCAATCCGAGACCCTTTTGACCGAGTGGGAAGAGCTGAGCGAGCAATTGGTGGACTAGCAGCGACAGAGGTTAACATGCCTAGAAAGGATACTCTATGACGCATTATGGTGCTGTTTTTCGTCGTTTGCGACAGAACCGCAATTACTCCCTCAAGCAAATTGCAGGAGATGAGCTTTCACTTGCCCAGCTGTCACGATTTGAGCGTGGTGAGTCGGATATTTCACTGGGCAAATTTTTCTACGCCCTCTCTAAACTTCAGCTGACCGTGGCAGATTTTATGGCAGTCGTCCATGACAATAAAAACAATGACCTTGTCGAATTCATGGCAAAGCTCATTCCTTATGACTATGAACGTGATATTGAGGGTTTCAAAGCCTTACAAGAACAGGAGCAGCAAAAACTAGAAGAAAATCCAGATGCCCTCTATCCCAAGCTCAATCGGATCCTCGTTCAGGGCTTTATTTGCCAGTATGATGAGACCGAGCAGATGATGCCAGAGGACTTGGCCTTGGTATCTGATTACCTGTTTTGCACCGAAGAGTGGGGCATGTATGAGATTATCCTAGTCGGAAACCTCTATGTCTATTATGATATGGAGCAAATCACACGCATGGTCGCAGAAGTTTTGAGAAATAAGTCCTTCTATCAAGCCATCGGCCGCCACCGTAATTTAGTTATCCTCACCTTGCTCAATGTTTATATGACCAGCATTGAGCGACGAGAGTTTAGCCAAGCCGAGCGCTTCCGTCAGGAGTTACAGAGCTTGTTGGACAATGAAACTCAGACCTATCCTCGCATGATTTTCCTCTACCTGAATGGCTTTTACGCCTACAGCAAGGGAGATCTCTCGGCTACTGCGCAAATGCAGCAAGTCATTGCCATGTTTGATGCTATTGATTCCAAGCATTTAGCCAACAACTACCGAGAGCATTATGAGAAGTGGGTTACCAAGTCCAATAGCTAAAAATTCTCTTATTTGCAAATAAATTCGACCTTCTAAGAATTTTCTCTATACTAGAGAGAAGAAAATTCTAGGAGGTTTTTTATGAATGCAAATGCCATTAAACTAATCAGCAGCCGTGTGGTTAATAAGATCGGAAATGTCCTTTATGATTATGGTAATAATGCTTGGATGGCCTCGCTTGGCACGCTTGGTCAGCAGTTTCTAGGTTTTTATCAGCTAACAGATTTGCTGATTGCGATTATGCTTAATCCTTTTGGTGGTGCCATTGCTGACCGTTTCAAACGACGGAAAATTTTGCTGTGGACAGATGCCCTCTGCGCTATGCTTTGCTTTGGTGTTGCCTTCATCTCGCAGGAGCGTCTCATGCTCTATGCCCTGATCGGGGTCAATGCAGTTTTGGCGATTTCTTCGGCTTTTTCCAGTCCTGCCAATAAATCGTTTACCACAGCAGTTGTGACTAAGGAGGAGCTAGTCACTTTCAACGCTAACCTTGAAGTTGCCTTAAAAATCATTAGCGTCTCAGCCCCTATCTTGTCTTACGCTGTTTTAAAACTAGCCAGTCTCCAAGCGACTTTGGTATTAGATGGCATTAGCTTTGTCTTATCATTTTTACTGGTATTTGCCATGAAGGTGGAAGAAGAACAACCCAATCAGGGAAAGGCTGGCTTGACATTTCAAACTATTTTAGGAGATATCGTTGACGGCGCGCGATTTATTTTTCGAGAAAAAGAAGTCTTTTTCTTGCTCATGGTCGCATCGCTAGTCAATACCTTTATGGCTGCTCTCAACTACCTGCTTCCTTTCACAGATAAACTTTACGCTCAAGCAGGCAGTTATGCGACTTTACTCAGTCTTGGGGCTGGCGGTGCTATAGCAGGTGCGCTGATAGCGCGCAAAGTTCCTAATACCATGAACGCTCTCTTAGTGAGCCTTTGTCTTTGTGGAGTGAGTTTGATTTTACTGGCTCTGCCTATACCAGTCTTTCTAGCCCAATCTGGTCATTTCTTCTTTGAACTTTTCCTGACAATTTTTAATATCCACTTTTTCAGTCAGGTTCAAACGCGTGTACCCAATGACTATCTGGGTCGTGTCTTTAGCACCATCTTCACTCTAGCCATTCTTTTCATGCCTTTTGGCACTCTCTTTATGACCCTTATGCCAAATACGATCCAACTCATCAGTTTTGCAATGATTGGCTTAGGCATTGCGATTTTTAGCCTAGGAAGTATGATTTATCTGAGTAAGAATGGCTAGAAATGGTATGGTTTTCACAAATGCTCTGTGATGCAATTCTCGTTTTTTAATAGCTTCAAGGGTTATAATAAACTTGAAAACGCTATCCAAAAAGGAGGATATTATGAAATCTAAGAAAATAGCACTTGGGTTGCTGGGGGTTTTACTATCTATCAGCTTCCAAACACCAGTTTTGGCCTGTACAGGGTTTATTATCGGCAAGGATTTGACTGCTGATGGCTCCACCCTTTATGGACGAACGGAAGACTTAGAACCCAATCACAATAAGACCTTTGTGGTCTATGAGGCCAAGGAAAACAAAGAGGGCGCTAAGTGGGTCGACAAGTCCAATGGCTTTGAGTATCCTCTGCCTGCCCACTCCTACAAATATACCGCTGTGCCAGATGTGACGCCAGAGCAAGGTGTATACGATGAAGCTGGTTTCAATGAGCATGGTGTATCGATTTCTGCAACCGTTTCGGCTTCGGCTAACGATGCCATTTTAAAACGAGATCCCTATGTTAAAGATGGGCTTGCAGAATCCTCCATGGCCAGTGTCATTTTGCCCCATGTTAAAACGGCTAAAGAAGGGGTGGAACTCCTAGCCAAAATTGTGACCGAAAAAGGCTCAGCCGAAGGAAATATTGTAGTTCTGGCTGACAAAGATGGTGTCTGGTATATGGAGATTTTGTCTGGACACGAATACGTTGCCATCAAATTTCCAGACGATAAATTTGCAGTCTTTCCAAATACTTTCTTTTTAGGTCATGTAGACTTTTCAGATACGACCAATGTCATTGCCTCAAGCAAGGTTGAGGCGCTAGCCAAAGAAGCTAAAACCTACAAGGAAGTCGATGGCAAGTTCCACATTGCCTTGTCCTACAATCCAGACTTATCAGATGCCAATAGATCCCGCGTTTATTCTGGCATCAAATCCTTAGATCCTGATTCCAAGGTTACTTATGAAGATGAGAACTATGAGCTTTTGCAATCAACGGATAAAAAATTGACCTTGGAAGACGCCATGGCCTTACAACGGAACCGTTTTGAAGGGCTTGATTTGAAGCCGCTGGATCAGATGGAGCTTGATGGTAAAGGCAAACCGAAGTCCAAAGATGCCGTGGAGGGTTATGCTTATCCTATTTCAAATCCGAACGTCATGGAAGCTCACATATTCCAGCTTAAGAGTGACCTTCCTGCTGAGCTGGGTGGTGGTGTAATGTGGCTAGCTATGGGTAGTCCAAGAAATGCTCCTTACTTGCCTTACTTTGGCAATATCAGTAAGACCTATAAAGCTTACCAAGAAACTAGTACCAAGTACAATCCTGATTCTTGGTACTGGACGGTGTCTCATATCAATGATATGGTATCAGCACATCCCGATTTGTTTGGAACAGAAGTTATCGATGAAATGAAAAAACTCGAAAGTACCTGGAGAAACGAACAAGAGGTGCTCAATCGAGAAATCATTGGCCTTTCAACAGAAGAAGCTGTCAAAAAAGCTGATGAGACCTCGCTTGAACGAGCTGAAAAGACTTTTAACCGTCTTAAAGAAATAGAGATGGACTTGGAAAAACGACTTCCAGATCAAGAAAAATTAGCTTCTAAAACAAGTGCAGAATCAGAAAAATCTACCACCCCTAAAACTCAAAACAATATAGGGCTCTATCTTGGTCTCATAGCCATTGTCGCAGCGGGCTTAGGTTTCCTGATTCTAAGAAAGAAAAAAGCCTAATTTTTAATGAAAGCAGTTTTATCTTTTTTATAGCTTAAACGTCATAGTGCTCTGCCCTATGGCGTTCTTTTTTGGAAAAGCTATCGGTGTAGCAAAATCCATCATTTATATTGAGAGAATCAAGCGTGATGCACTGATAAGAGCCAATCTATCGTTAATCATCAGATGAATTTCTAAAAAAACATAAAAAATGTACACAAACCACAGATTAACAAAAGATTGCGGTGGTAACCTGATATTATAGAAAAAGAACTCATATATGTGAGATTTTTTTGCTTGCTCCATAATCTAAATTTATGGGATATACAGTACGATGAAATGAGGAAAAAAGTCATGAAAAGCCAGAGAGATTTAAGATACTCGATTAGAAAGTTAAAGTGCGGTGTTGGCTCGATAGCGGTTGCTATGGTCGTTTTTAGTGCTAATTCTACCGCCCTTGCAACGACGATGGAACAGCCCTCAGCAAGTGAAGTGGTCATGTCTTCAAGTGACAAAATGGAAGCGGATTCAACTTTGTCAGATGAGGTAGCAGTAAAAGAAGAGCTGTCTCCAACATCTGAAATCATCCCAGTAGAAGAACCGACCACAACGGAAAACCAAGAGCCTAAAGAAGCTGACCTACCGAAAGAGCCTGAGACTGTCACACTCACTCAAGAGCCAGCAGAGCCTTTACCAGTGGCAGAGGCGAGATCAGCAGGGAGAGAAAAGACAGACAAGGAACTGAGAGAAGAGAGTCAAAAGCTTTTTCTTCAATACTTGTATCAGAGGGTTCAGGAATTGCGCGATGTGGACTATGAGCAATATGGTACCACAAAAAATTTAGACTCATCAAAGAACTTAGATAATGTTTTTGCTTCAAGCAACAAAGATAATACTGACTTATCTGTTGCTATGGCTGGATATGTTGACTCTATCGTCAAGGCTAGAGGACAAGAATCAGAAGGTAAAAAGAATTTCAGTGATTATATACAGAAAGATTATAGAGAAGCTAGTTCAAAAGGATTAAAGGAACTAGAGGAGAAAATTAATGGACATTCTTCTGCCAGTGAAGAACTCAAGAAAACATACATTCATAGAATAGGTAAGGTAACATCATTAGTAGAGCTCTATAAGACTATTCCAGAAGAGTTTGAAAGAGAAGTAGAGAAGCAAAAATTAGAAAAAGATAAGAAAGAAACAGTACCATCAGAAAAAGACCAACCACAAGGCGATGCACCAGCCAATCCAGACCAAGAGCAGCCACAAGGCGATGATTCAGGAAGTTCAGACAAAGAAGAACAACCCCAAAAAGAGAAACCAGCTGATCAAGATAAGATTGCTGAGTATAAAAAGTTATTTGAGCAGGCAAAAGAATTAGCAGAAGTTGATGGTAGCTATAAAAATGCTCTAGGTGACTCTCCAGGAACTAGTTTAGAGGAAACTCTTGACAAATCTGGAGTGACTGATATGGAATTAGCAGAAGCTTTCCTTAGCTTTATTAATTATGCTAATGGTCATAAAGAGAATAACGGCTCTCAATTAACCGATGTTGAAAAAGCTAAGCAGAAGCTTTCCACGGACTATCAAACAGAACTCCAAAAAGCAATTAAAGCAGAGACAGATAAAATCAATAAGTCCAGTGCTTCGGAAGGCTTAAAAAAGAAATACAATGAATTGCTAAAGAAAGAAACGAAGCTCACAAGAGCATATAAAGAAATCCCTGGGCAATTCGATAAGGCTTTAGTTCAAGAACAAAAAGCAGAATTACAAAAAGAGATTGAGAAAGCAACTCAAAAAGTATACCAAACCGCCTACTTGAAGAATAAGGACTCTTATGTAAGTCAGCTTGAAAAAGTATCTTCCAAAGATGAAATTACAAATATCTTAAAACAGGTAGAAGAAGCCGCTAAAAAAGATAAAGCAGATTTTGAAGCTGCGGAGAAAGTCCGTAAAGAAATTAAAGACTTTAAATATCTGACACAAGAGCAGAAAAATGGTTACTCTACTGAATTGGAAGAAAAGACCAAAGAAGAAGCAGCTAAGATACTAGAACGGGCGAAAAACGAGAATCTCCAAGGTCTGATACAAGCTGGTCAGGGATTGATTAAAGAATTGCAATCTGAACTGGCTGAGGTTGAAAAGCTTCCAAAAGCACCTGATACAGATGATTATAATGAGCAACATGGCTTGTGGGAATACTTTTCAAAACTTGGAAAAGATCAGATTAATAATTTTAAGCAATTTGCTGTTAAGCCTAGCTTGGATATATTTGCTAAGATTGAAAAAACTTATAAGGATTTAATTGACTTTGGTTATCAATTAAGAATAGAGGATTATACACGACAAGTAGCAGAGTATCGGAAGAAATATTCAGGACATCTAAAAATTGAAGAACTCTTTAAAAAACATATAAAACAAACACCTAGCACTAACTATGGGAGTCAGTTTGGGCATGACCTGCGGTTTTATTTTGAACAAGAATTAACTCCTGCTTTCCAAAAAATTCAACAGCTTGTCAATAACTTAGATAAAAAAGCAGAAGGTGCTCAAAAACTTGAAAAACTGATTGCAGAGTATGCTGAGAAACCTAAGGCACGTGAGTTGATGAAAGCATTGGAGGAGCGAGAAGCTCTTATAAAGGTTGCCAATGAAGAAATAGGTGGTTTTGATAAGTTAATAGATAAGTATGTCAAAGATGCAGAGGATGCTGTCGCTACTTACAACAAAGAGTATCAGATGTATTTAGAAGTGCTCAAAAAAGGACAAGAAGCTATGCGTTCCGATATTGGTCGTCTGAGAGCCTTGAAAAATGAGAAAGCGACAGAATTAGCTAATGAGTTAGAACGAGAAGTTACTTATCTCGCAACCGCAGAACTNTNAGGCNNNTTTGACTACAAAACATTTATCCCTGAAAATGTTGCCAAGGTGAAAAAGCAAGTTGATGACTTCATCGCAGAATATGAAAGGACACATCGTCCACTCACGCCACTTGAACCAGCGATTGTAGAGACAACAGAGATCCAAAAAGAAGC
>NZ_KB904539.1 GCF_000380085.1 Streptococcus merionis DSM 19192 | reverse complement strand
ATTGTCTCTGATGATGAGAAAACATCTGTGATCGTAGCTAACGGTAAAGATGGTAAAAATGGTACTGCCGGATTCGCTGATGTCAAGGATAACGGGGATGGTACCAAGACTATCACTACTGGTACCGACAAGAACGGAGACGGCATTGTCTCTGATGATGAGAAAACATCTGTGATCGTAGCTAACGGTAAAGACGGTAAAGACGGTAAAGACGGTAAAGACGGTAAAGACGGTAAAGACGGTAAAGACGGTATTTGTGAATGTAAACCGAATACTCCGGATAAACCAAGTACCCCGGATAAACCAAATACTCCGGATAAACCGAATACTCCGGATAAGCCAAATACTCCGGACAAACCAAGTACTCCGGATAAACCGAATACTCCGGATAAACCGAATACTCCGGACAAACCAAGTACTCCGGACAAACCAAGTACTCCGGATAAACCAAGTACTCCGGATAAACCGAATACTCCGGATAAATTAGAAAATAGCGCAGTACAAGGAAGACAACTTCCAGAAACAGGAGAGCACAAATCAAATCTTGCACTTCTAGCAGGGAGTATTCTCGCCGTAAACGCAGCAATGCTTACAGTAAGTCGTAAAAAGAGGACAGATAAATAAATTTCTTTAAGCTATTTTGGTAACTCCAATTTGAAAGAATTCATTTTTCATTGATCTTAGGTGATGTGGTATCACACCCTAACAAGAACTTCTCTCTAGTTTTTAGTCAAACTTTAAACTAGAGAGAATGTTATGTCAATACAGTGGCTAATAAATAGCCCCTCTCACACCACTGCTGTATACCTCTTTAGCACACAGCAGCTCAACTGGCTTTTAACGATTAATAGCCTAAGCAACTGACCAGCCTTCGCAAAGCGAAGGCTGGTTTTTGATACACCTCTCTTTAGAAAAACTGGGCCCTTTGTCAACTGTCGCGAATTGATGAAAAGCAAAAAAGATTGAAGAAATTGTCCAACTGGACTCTTTCTTCAATCTGAAAATGAGAGCAATTATTCTTTTTTCTTATGTTTTCCAAGGACTGATAGTCCTGAAAGGAGGGACATTCCTAACCCAAAACCGATAGTTGACTGCTCACTTCCTGTTTTCGGCAAGCCCTTCGTATCACTTTTGTTAGCGGATTGTCCTTGCCCCTGCTGGCTTGCTTTGACATTTCCGCCTGTTTTCTCTGTTCCTTTTGGCTTTTGAGAAGAGGTTGTGGTTGTCTGAGTCGTCATTTTCGCCGTGAGAGTCACAGGAACTTCAACCTCGTCCGTACTCTGGTCAGGATAAGTGACAACAACAGGGACTTTATGGTCACCGGCTGCTGTTGGCAGTTTAGCATTCGGGGCAAGACTGACTGTGCCAGTGCCAATATTGCTCACCGCGTTTAAGATGTCAGACTCGGTCAACTCGCCCTCTGGTTTGGTCACCTTAGAGACGGTTGGAGTCGTCTTGTCGGCATCGGTCTTTGGTTTTTGTGGCGAATCATCTGGCGCCACTTCTTTATATACATAGGTGACAACCAAAGTTGTATTGCCCACCACAACACCGCTCGTAGGTGCTGATGAAGTGAGACGACTATTAGCATCTACATCCCCAACCTTGTAGCGACCTGCGGGAGCTAAAGCATAGGTTTTCTTGTCATATCCGATAATGGTCTGTGTTTTGTGTTCGGACTGTTCAGTGTCGTACGGAGTATCAACCGCAGCATTATAGTGAATAATAGCATTATCTTTCAAAGGACGATTATTGATATCTTTATATTCAATAATCACTGAACCTTTCACCGTATTTTCTTTCTTCGGCGGTGTCTGAGCATCGTCTTTGGCAATCCGTAAAATGGTTGCTGTCAAAGGTGCAAGGGTTACCCGATTTTCCGCCAGTGTCACGCCATCAGGTGTCGCAATCGCCTCTGTCCCTGCTTGTTGAGCATCAGCTAGCACCTTGGCATTCTTTAGGGATTGATTAGCGGTGAAACTGCGCTCCTTGGTATCTGCATTGACATATACCAGATAGACATCACCGTTACTTGCAGCTGTTTGGTAGCCTATGACAAGGTCTTCTTTTTCAACACCGTCTTTGCCAGCTGTTGTGAGCAAGGTCACGCGCTTATCCACTTCTTCCTTAGTGGCTAATTTGAAAGCGTCTGTCGATTTGCGAAGGGCAATCAAACCTTGCGTATAGGCACGGCTCTTGGTATGTTCAGGATAGGTTGTGCTATCTAGCGCCTTGCTCCAATCAAAATGATTGACCGCATCGCTCGAATCATAGGAGTCATGGATAAAATACGGATACTCAAATGGACTACCGTCTTCATTCCTCAAGAGATGAGATTTGTTTGGCACCTTATCCTCTGAAACTGGTGTACGATAATCTGGATGACGGAATTGCTTGGTGCGACCATATTCTTGACCCGAATGGATAAACGGTGTGCCTTGTGAGGTCAAAATCATGAGGTTGCCCAAGCGAAGACGACGATGAATTTCGTTTGTGTTTTCAGCTTTCGCAGGATCTTTTTTGATGGATTGGGCAATAATATCAAATAACGGCAAATTATCATGAGCAGCAATATACTGAATCACATCACCTGGATCGTCTGCTTCAAAATTCGTTGGCTGTGCCTTAATATTACGGAAGATTTTTTCAACATCGCGTTTCCCATTGGTGATAAAAGCAGGTGTCCCTTCGTTTGGATAGCCTGATTTCAGCATATTTCGGACATCATCTGAGAATACCGCAGCCGAATTGGTCGATTTCATCCAAGACTGATCGGCAGGCTGGACAGGTTTATTTTCATCACCTGAATAGGTCACCCATCCTTCTCCTAACATCACGAGATTTGGGTTCAACTTTCTCGCTTCATCATATGCCTTTTGAATGGTCTCAGCATCATGGTCTCCCATCAGGTCAAAGCGGAAACCATCCACCTTGTACTCGTCTGTCAAATACTTGATGGAGTCAACCAACACACGGCGGCTCATATGATGAGTCGTTCCCAGACGACCACCGCCATAGCTGGTTCGAGGTGTACCGTCTGCGTCCATAAAGTGGTAATAATTCGGCTCTAAATCTTCAAAAATATCCGTTTTAGCGGTGTGATTATAGACCACATCTAAAACCACGCCCATGCCCCGCTTATGAATTTCGTTGACCAACTCCTTAAACTCTGCAATGCGCGCGCTTGGATTGGTCGGATCAGTCGAATACATACCTGTTAGCGAAAAATAATTCTGCGGATCATAGCCCCAGTTGTAATTACTATTGCTGGAAGCATAGTCGTCCATACGTTCTGCATTTTTCAATTCATTGACATAGTAATAACTCAAAACAGGCAACAACTGAATATGGGTCACTCCCAATTCTTTTAGGTAGTCCAGCTTCTCAACAAAGGCGGAAAAGGTTCCGAACTGAGACTTCAAGCCGTTTGCAATCGCCTTATCAGACGTAAAATCACGGACATGGGCCTCATAAATCACAGCGTCTTTTCGGTCCTTAAAACCAGGAATAGTGGCATAAGTCAAGTCTTTTGGCCCTAGTTCAGCTGGGGCTACAAAGGCCGCCTTGGCTACCTTATAAGACGGATCTGTCTCTGCCAAGTCACTGTTCCAAGCAGCCAACGATTTGGCATAGGGATCCAAGGTTAAGACAGCTTGATCACCCCGTTTGATTTCATAATGGTAATAATAGCCGCGATAGTCAGCAATCGACAAGCCACCATTGGCTGATAAGTCTGCATTCCAAGCGCCCTTGTCTCCTCTGGTCATGGCTACCTTGCCTATGACCTTACTTTGATCCGTTTTATCATAAACTACTAGTGACACCTCATCTGCACTTGGTGACCAGAGGGTGACTGCCACTTTCTGACCATTGTCTGTCACACGCGCTCCCAATTCACCATCATACTGATACAGGCTATCCTTCAACTGCCAATTCATCCCTGTTGTAAACTGCTCGCTGCTATACTTCACTGTGTAAGGCGCCTGATTCCCGCCAAAGTCCCCCTGAATCAGGACTTTTTTGGCTCCCTCGTCAAGAACAATGTCATTAATGGCAACTGCTTGATTATCCTTATTTTGCACTTGTAAATTCTTTGCAATATCCTCTTTTTTCACATTTTCTAAGGTCGTAAAAGTCGCCTCGATGTCAGTCAGACTAATCTGCTGCGCTCCTGTCATTCGGACATCATTGACAAAATAAGGATTGGTATAAATCATCGGATCTGCATCCCTCAAGAAAATCTGGCGATGTTTTTTCAAGTCCGTAAAATTGTAATCATTGGGCTGAATCTTGACATCATCACCTGACTTACTCTCATCTAGTAATAAAAATCCAATTGTTTTAGCAAGGTCTTTCAGTTTGACGTCAACATAAGCGCCATATTTGCCCTGCTTTTCAAAATCAACACCGTCCGGCCAGCTAGTCGTAGGCGTTTCAACATCTCCCCACAACCACAAGGATTTGCGGTCGTAATTATTATCTGAACGCAGGTAATTGATCCGCACCATGCCTTCTGCTATCGGCTCATAAGTGTAGGCCTTATACTCTTCATCAAGCCAAACCTCATTCATTTGATTGCTGATGAGCTCAACCGTCTTATCGCCTGTCAAATTGTCACCTGCTGTGTTATTAATCAAAAAACTGACTTTTTCACGCTTTTTCGCTGAGAGGGGCACATCAAGATAATAACCATAGCTGTCTGTTTTAGCTTCTGAAAAACTGGTTGCCCCTGTTGGCCAGCTACCGTTTTGCGCAGATGGCTTTTCTACATCGTCCCAAGTCCATAAGCCAAGGCTATTGGTATTCTCCGAAGGTAACTTCTTAAAGTGCATGCGAATAGAACCTACTTTGACTTCGTCATCTGCCGAGAGGGTTTCTGTCTGAGATACAGGTATTGCACCTACCATGTCAGACTCCTCTTCTAGCTGAGTGAGGTCTGCTGGTTCAGAAATCGTCCGTGCTTCATTGGTATTAGGAGCGATTTTCTCAGAGCTAACGGGCACTTCCGTCTGAGCCTCTATCTCCTCCTTTTTCTCCCTGCTCTCTGTCGTATCCTCCACTTGAAGATTTGCAGTCTCTATAGTTTGCTCTTCTGCTTGGACAAGCTGTCCGCCCAAAACACAAAAAGTAGCCGATAAAAGTACGGACGCGGTTCCACATTTTAGAGTACGTATCCCAAAATGCTGACGCTTCCTGCCAACTGTTTCCTTTTTCATCAGAAACCTCCTCATAAAATAAGTTCTATGCAAGCGTTTGCTTTACTCGTACATTATACCTTTTATCATCCGTAATGTAAAGGTTTTCAAGGTAATTTGTAGATATTTTTGACGCGAGAGCATAATCCCTTATAAAGACTAAAGGAGAGCACGAAACCATCTTTAACAATTAATTGTATGAAACAGACGATATAACAATTTTATAAAAAAGCCTGAACTCAAGTCCAGACATACTTATTTATTATTGTTCTATCTAGCAGCTCATCATGTTTCAGAGTCACCGTGCTGATTTTTTTCAAAATCTGAACTCACAGACAAGATATGCCTTAGCATGGCATCGTAAGCTCTGACTGCATCTCGGTCGCAAACGGCTTCAAGGATTGCTCGGTGAGCCGCTCGACTATCTTCCTGCATAAACTGATTACTAAAGTTATGGTTGATTAAGCTAATCGACTGATGGATCACCGGTAGTAAACTATCCAAGGCTAAATTACCGCTCATTTTGGTCAATAAACTATGCAGCTCAACATCTAATTGCACATGATCTTCTGTTCCTAGATCGTAAGACTCCTCTATGCGTTCGACTAAGTCTAATAACCGCTGACAATCCTCATCCGTCGCATTTTGTGCAGCCTTAGCAGCAACACGTGGCTCCAAAAGGAGACGGATTTCAAATAAGTCCTGAGTTAACTGGTAAGTATCTTTGATAAAAGAAAACCCAAGCGGATCGTCGGCAACCCCTCTACGACTGCTAACATAAGTCCCTGATCCCTGACGAACCTCTAAAATATTCCGAGCAACCAAGCGACGTACAGCCTCGCGAATCGTACTCCGTCCAACCTCTAAAGATGTTGCCAATTCATATTCATTTGGCAGGCGATCTCCTGGTTCTAATTGAAATTTAACAATATAGTCTACCAATAAATCCGCAGTACGATCTGCTAATGGTTGATTTGCTTTCTTCATACTGTCTCCTTTTTCTCAATAATTATACCTAAATTTTAATAAGATTCAAAGTCAAAAGAAGACAAATATTTCTACTTTTTCTTTCTAGTCAAAAACAGAACTTAGCCTGAGACTAAATTCTGTTGGTCTTGAGAGTGAGACAGATAAGCATGCTGCCCCTGAAAAGTTCGCCTAGTTTTTACCGCTCTTATAACCAAAGTTTGGAATGGTTGTCCAGCGTTCTTTAAAGAAACGCACGACTTGCTTCGGTTCACGTGTCCGCGAAAAGAGTCCCTTGTGATTTCCCTTGACACGAATCAACATGACATTGGTTTCAAAGTCCGCAAAATTCCAGACTTGTTCGCCAACAAAGTACGGCAATTCATCAAAGACTTCGTGATTGGCTTGGTAATAATCGCATTGATATTCTTCAGTATACGGAATATCCCACATCGAATGATAACCTGGTAATGTATCAGCCCCATACTCTGTGAACATGACTGGTTTGTCAGGATAAAGCCTATGCCATTCTTCCAATTCTTTGCGCAGATTGTTTTTGGCATCTGCTAGCTCTGCATGGTCTCGGTACCAGCCATAATAACGGTTAAGACAGATCACGTCAATCAAATCAGCCACTAAATCTTTACCTGGCAAAGCATTCATGATATTAACCAGTGTTACTGGACGATTTTGTGGGTCTAAATCACGGTAAAGCTGAATGAGCGGTTCAAAGTATTCACGCGCTCCCTCTTCGTGCGAAGACGGCTCATTAGCCACGACCCACATGACAACACAGGCATGATTTTTATCACGGTTTACCAACTCGCAGATAGCCTGCTCATGGGCTTCCTTAGTCTTCATGACCTTCCAAGTATTTTCAGGCTCGTCCTTATCTCCAAGTAAGTCCAAGGCTGCTGAGAAGTTTTGGAAAAGCCCGACTGCTGGGACTTCATCAATCACAACAATTCCCATGCGATCAGCCAAGCGCATCATCTCTTCTGAATAAGGATAGTGCGACGTTCTAAAGGAGTTGGCTCCGATTTCTTTTAGCAAATTCAAGTCCATCAAGTTTGCTGCTTCATTAAGGCCACGTCCATTGATATGCGTGTCTTCATGCTTGCCAAAGCCCTTGAAGTAAAATGGTTTGTTGTTAATCAAGAATTGAGCAGCCTTAACTTCAATCTTACGCATACCAAAGGCTTCATCATAGCGATCAATCAACTGCTCACCGTCAAAGAGTTCCACACGGCAGGTATAGAGGTAAGCATTGAGCGGCTCCCAAAGTCTGACACCTTGCACTGTCAGAACATCATTGCCTGTTCCTTGGGCAACGATCTGTCCTGTTTCGTCCAAAATCGTCAAGCGCTGCTCCAAACCAGAAGCATTAGACAAAACTGTCACTTTCACATCAGCTGTAGTCAAGTCCTCACTGAGTTCATAAGTCACAACGACATCTTCAATATGCGCTTTGGGACGAGTATAGAATTTTACCGGCCGGTGAATTCCCGCATAGTTAAAGAAGTCAAAGTTTTCCTTAACCACTTTTTTGATACTGCCATCTGGATTTTTCTTTTCGATATAATTGCCAACAGGCAAGGTCGTATAGTTGAGTTCATTGTTAGCACAGACCGTCACTTTTAACTGATCCTTTGCTAAAAACTGAGGAGCAACGACCACTTCAAAGGGAGTAAATCCTCCTTTGTGTTCAGCGACCAATTCACCATCAAGATAAACCTTAGCCTGATGGGTCACAGAACCAAAGCGTAACACAAGCTCCTCATTTTCCTGCAATTGAGGTAAATCAACAAGACGCTCGTACCAGTTGTCTCCGATGAAGAGACGCTTGTCCTTGTCCACCAAAACATCGTTAAACGAAGTCGGCACAACCATAAGCTCTGCTTCTGTATCCGTTGACAAGAGAGAGTCCTTGGTAGGCTGATAGGCTCCTTGTTTAAAAGACCAAACTCCGTTTAGATTATAAATTTTTCGTGTAGCAGATAATTGTGGGTATAACATAAGGTACTCCTATCTATTGATTTCTTGGTTGCTACTGGAGAGCAACTGTTTTAACTGATTAGCGGTCATGAGGTTAATGTCGCCCTCAATCGTATGTTTGTAAACAAAGCTAGTCATGGCAATCTCCAAAACCTTTTGTGGCTCTTCAGCTTCTAAGTGCCCATACAAAATACCCGCTGTAAAAGCATCGCCCGTCCCAATCCGATCGACTGCTTGCGTCTCCCTATCAAGAGTCTCAAAGAGCTGTCCATCAGTAAAGAGATAACCCTTTAAACGGTAAAGGTTGTTGTCCAACTCTCGCTGCGTAAAGGCGATCTTCTCCAGATGATACCTGTCTGACAAGGCCTTTAGAGCTTGAAGCAAACTTTCCTTGTCGCGATAAGGTCGCTCGAGTTTGAGCACATCTTTTAAGTCTACCCCATCTTCATTTGGCAAGCTCAGAGGCTCGATACCGATACAGATATCTGCCCTCTCAACAAAAGGAGCCATCCCTTCTCTAGCCTCCTCGAAAGATGTCCATAGACTTTCACGGTAATTGAGGTCAAAACTGATCCCGACACCATACTCTTTAGCTTTATCCATAGCCTGCAAAGTGAGGTTTCGGCAAGATGGGTTTAAAGCCACCGTAATACCTGAAACATGAAACCAATCGGCATCTCTAAAGATCAAATCCCAGTCAAAGCTATCCCCATCGCACGCTGAGAAAGCAGAGCCTGCTCGGTCATAAGTAATCTGGCTTTGACGCACAGAGAAGCCACGCTCGTAAAAATAGAGCCCTAGTCGATGACCGCCACTTTTTAAAAAATGGTCACCAATATGGTGGCTAGAAATAAAGTGACGGCAAGCATGACCGATGGTATTATCAGGCAAAACCGAAACCATCTCAGTCTCATAGCCCAGATGTGACAGAGTTCCGAGAACATTCAGCTCAGACCCTCCAAACTGGCTCTCTAACTGATTGGCTTGCGAAAATAGCAAATGATTGGGCGTTGAAATTCGCCATAGAATTTCCCCCAGACCAATAACTTTCATGAAACCTCCTTTCTTCTTGACAACATGAAAATGTACGACACGTGATACTTTCTGGATTCTGCTGATACTCAGGAAAAATCAAAAAGCAAACAACTTGAATTCGGACTAAGCACTGTGTAAAAAAGGACGCAGCTGTTGTGGGCTTTGCTCACTATACAGATGCGGCACCTCCTTTAGGGGCAAATCTTCCTAGATGCAAGCAGCCACATCACAGTGCCTGTATCTACTTAACATCTTCGTAGCTAATTGTCTTGTTGGCGGTAGCTAGCCGAAGGCTGCACTGGCGTCCACGACATTTGAATTTGATTTTTAAAGAGTATTAGAGCCTGATCAAGACAGTTATTTAGGCTCTTCTACAGGGTATTTCGACAAGTCCACATACTCCATATCTGATAATTCAACATTTTGGGCAATATCATGCGCACGTTCTGTATCTTTAGCTGCTTTCATAGCATGAATCTTCTCTTGAATCTGAGCCATCGTCTCATTATCCAATTTGTAGAACTTCATTAAGACTAAAGAAACAGCCAGAACAGCCACTGGAATAATGGCAAACAGTGTGATGATTGCACCTTTTAGTTCTGGAGACAGTGGTGTTTCAGCAGTTGGATATTCCTTTGCAAATCCAATACCTGCAAGCACCCAACCGACAACCATCGGTGCAAAAGATGATGCCACAGAGTCAGTTAAAGAAAAGATTGTTCCAATCATCCCTGATACATAGCGACCAGATACTGATGTTTCATAGTCAGAAATATCAGCTCCCATCGTCAAGACAAGACTTGAAGGTGCTGTTGAGAAATAACGTCCAAAAGCATACAGGACAACAAAACCGACACTATAGAGTCCCCACTTCTGCAAATCAAGGGCACCCGGTTGACCAGAGTAGAGCATCGTTGCCATACCAATCAAACCAGCAATACCAATTTGCAAGGAGAGAATATAAGCACGACGCAGTCCTTTTTTACGTGCCACACTGGCTGCGAAAGTTGTCACTAAAATATTTGGAATAACCATCAAGGCTGAAATAGCACCTGACAAAGCATAGTTCCCAAAGAGAATCCCAAACACCATCACGGTCACAACAGAATCTCCAAACAACTGTGCTACAAATTTAACCAAAGCGGCTGAAAGAGATAACACTTGAAGTGGTGTATTTCCCTTAATCACTTTCCAATAATCTTTGAAGTTTGTTTTCTTCGTTTTTTCTTCCCCAAGACCAAAGAATTTCTTGTTATCCTTCTGCCAAATACCAGCAATAGCAAGAACTGCTAAAACCGCTGAAATTCCAATGACACCTACCATCAATTCCGCAAAAAAGCTTTCTGTGAAGCCACCGTGTTTCGGTACCAAGGTTCCAGAAATAACGATTTGACTTCCTGAAAACAGAATCGCTGTCATAATCCCATCAACAATATTAAAAATCGGGCGCTGCTTAGGATCATTTGTCAACGCCGTTTGACCAGCTTTTGTAACGGTTTGTTGCAGCGAATAACCAATCTTGTGAATAATCAAAGCAAGAATGAAGAGTGGCATAGCCATTCCAGCACCGAATCTGTGAATATTAAAGAGAAAGACAAATGACAGTGCGGTAATCACATTCCCCAAAACAATGATTGGCCGGTATTTCCCAAATGTTGTATCGGTCTTATCAATTAAAACACCGATAGCTGGATCAATAAAGCCATCGAAAATCCGAACATATCCCATCAATTGACTGACAAAAATAGCCGCCAAGCCTAAAATCCCTGTAGAGAAATAAGACACAAAACTGAATGCTACTAAATAGATATTAGTAGATGTATTGTTCATGGCAAACAGAATGATCTGCCAGATTTTTGCACGATTATAAGCGACCTTCTCGCTTCTATCAACTGTATTTTGACTCATGAGAGCCCCTCCTTTTTCTCCCCTTTTTCTGGAAGCGTTTTATCCATAAAAGCATTATACAATTCATCTGATGATTTGTCAACGTTTTCACCTTTTTTATTTTAAAAAGACTTTATTTTGATTGTTTCATCCTTCAATTCATCTGATAAATCATTCGAAAGAAGGCAACGAAAAAACCCAGCAATGCTGAGTTTTAACGTATTTAGCGGTCAATCCTCTCGTAAGCCTTAATAATTTCAGCAACCACAGGGTGTCTGACAACATCTTTGGCAGAAAAATGGACAAAATCGATTTGCTTGATATTTTGCAATTTGTCCTTAGCATCGATAAGCCCTGATTTGACCTTACCTGGTAAATCGATCTGGCTGATGTCTCCGTTGACAATCATTTTAGAATTAAAACCGAGACGTGTCAAAAACATTTTCATCTGCATGATAGTCGTGTTTTGCGCTTCATCCAAAATGACAAAAGCATCGTCAAGGGTCCGTCCACGCATGTAGGCTAGAGGTGCAATCTCAATGATTTCCCGCTCCATGAGACGTGTCGTCTGGTCCTTACCTAAAATCTGATAGAGGGCATCATAAACCGGACGTAGGTAGGGATCCACCTTTTCTTTGAGGTCTCCAGGCAAAAAACCCAGACTTTCTCCTGCTTCAACCGCAGGACGTGTCAAGATAATCCGCTTGACCTGCCCTTTTTTGAGGGCTGTTACAGCTAAAGTCACCGCTAGAAAGGTCTTTCCTGTCCCTGCTGGCCCAATACCAAAGACAATATCGTGTTGCTTAACACTTTCCACATAGATTTTTTGCCCCAGCGTTTTGACACGAATCGGCTTGCCAGAATTATCCTTGATAATCTCTTCTTCATAGAGGGCAACGAACTTGTCAATCTCGTCATTGCGAGCCATGGTGATAGCTGTGACCACGTCGGTCGTATTGACCAACATGCCGCGATTGACTAAAACCAAGAGAGATTGAATGACCAATCTCGCCTGTTCACAGTTTGCTTCTTCACCAATGACCTGAACCACTTCTGTGCCTGCATGGATGACCACCTCCAACTCGTCTTCCATCAGCCTTAGGTGGCGCTCGTTGCTCCCAAAAAGATGAAGAGCATCATCAGGATGTTTTAATTGAATATCGATAGAATGTTCTTTCAAATGAGATTCCTTTTTCCAAACGTTTTCTACTGCCATTATAGCAAATTTCAAAGACTCTGTCGCTTAATGAGCCAGATAGTCTTCCCAAATCTGGTCAAAATCACTAAGGTTAAAGGCAAAACTAGCTTCTTCTTCCAGAAAGCGACTGACCTGATCGAAATCATCGGTATGCTTGGGAAAAGCTGGCTCCTCAAAAGCTAAATCTGCTAGGATAGCAACAGGAGCATGGGATTTAGGATTGCGCTGGGTCATCAGCCAGCTGTAAAATGATTTGCGCACTAGTTCCAATTCCTCTCTAAAAAATCGTGACGACGTTGGCTAGACAGAGCGTAACGCTCTGGACTTTTCTTGTAAAAAGCTTGATGGTAGTCCTCAGCCGGGTAGAAGGTTTGAGCTGGCTCAATGGTCGTGACAATGGGGCGTGCAAACCGACCAGATGCCTGAAGATTGGCTTTTGACTGCTCTGCTATTTGACGCTGAGCGTCATTTTCATAAAAAATCACAGGACGATAATTATCGCCACGGTCTTCAAATTGCCCAAAAGCGTCCGTCGGATCCGTCTGCGTCCAGTAAAGCTCTACCAAATCCGCAAAAGAGAGCTTTGCGGGATCAAAAATGATTTCAACTGCCTCCGTGTGACCAGTCGTACCAGCACAGACCTGTTCATAAGTGGGATTCTCCACATGGCCCGCCGTATAGCCCGACAAAACCGACTCTACCCCATCCATCTCCTCAAAGGGCTGTACCATGCACCAAAAACAACCACCTGCAAAAATCGCACGTTCCATATAAACCACCTCTAGCTTTTAACTCTTTCATTTAGCAAAAAATCAATTTTGTAATGCCACTTCACAGGGCGGACTAGGCTTACAACAGCTTTCATCTAGATGCTAGTATCAAAAACAATCATTGTAAGCTCGTCCTGGTGAGTCAATGATTATCTGAGACTTCCCTTCCCACCTTTCACTTATTTAATAAAGCAAAATGCAAGTTAAACACTCTTGTCCCAATATCAAATAGCCATTCTTCCCTAAACCAACTCCGTCCCTAGTGGATCCTGCTTAATTTTGCCTGCTTTCATGAGTCCACCAAGAGCTTTTTTGAATTGACCCTTGGAAATGCCGAAAATCGCCTTGATATCTTCTGGGGCGGACTTGTCGTTCAAGGTCATAAAGCCACCATTGCTTTCCAGATAGGTCAAAATCATCTGAGCATCATTTTCCAACATCTCAAACGATCGCGGTTTGAGAGACAGGTTGAGAGTGCGGTCAACATGACGAAAGCCAACCACACGCACTTCCAAGACCTGACCGAGACGAGGTTCAGTGTAGCGTTCGTTGGGATGAATAAAGCCCAGCATATTGTTGTCTGGCAGGTAGACAAAAGTGCCAGAGAGTTTGAGGCGGTAGACAATCGCCTTTAGCGTCTGATTTTGCATGTTGTCATAAGCCGGACCAGCTAGCTCCTGAAAGACTTCTGGCTGAGCTGGAATACCCCAAATACGATCCTTAGCATCAACGTCAAGTTTGACATAGAGCTGGTCACCCTGCTTAGGCCAGAGTTCCTTGAGATCAGGTAGGATATCCAGAGAGACCACGATTTCCTTGTCAGGCAGGCCTGTATCTACAAAGACACCCAAGTCCTTTCGAACGCCAGTGACTGTCCCCCAACCATAGTGGTCACGGTCTGCACTGACTTTCTTAGTCGTCAGCCGAAGCTTGTGCTTAGTATCTGAGTAAACAAAACCTGTGACCATATCGCCAAGCTGGTGTGTTCCTTCTTTCTTATCCAAGGCTAATGTCAAGCCATCCTTTTGGACAAAGTAAAATTGATCATTGTCATCAGTGATCAGACCTGTGATAAAGTTTGCTAATAAATGATTCATTTTATCCTAATTTCTATAATATGCGCTGAGCCACCACTATATGATGCCCCTCTAAACTTTCTTTTTCCTCAATAACTTGAAAAGCATTCTTCAGCCAGAAAGCCTCTGCTTGTGGATTACCTTTTATCCAACCTAATCTGAGACGCTGAAAACCTGATCTCTTTAAAAAGTCGCAAAGCTCTTCTACCAACTGACTTCCTAAGCCTTGTCCTTGATAGGAAGCATTTACCATGAAAAGACCGAGCAAACTGGTATCTGGATCAGGATAAGATTCGATGAGATCAACGATAGCTAGTGGGCTATCCTGCTCCATAAGCAGAAAGAAATGCTTGTTTTCCAAACCACTATCAGGAGGACAATAGGTTATCGTCTCCTTAAGGCTTTCTTTGGTAACAAAAGGTGGACAGTGGTCATAATAAAGAGGATTGCTTTGACAGATAGTATAAGCTTTCTCGATTGCTAGGTCGTCGTTAATGTCAAGCACTTGATAACTTGAAAATGCACTAAAATCCATAATCTCTCCCAAATTAAAAAAGCGGAAAAGGAGTGAGAGTCCTCAAAACAATCGTCTTGATCCATCCCACTCCAGATTGTTATCGTTAAACTTCTAACAGTTCTTTTTCTTTGTTAGCAGTCATGTCATCAATGTGCTTAATGGCATCATCGGTGACTTTTTGAATGTCTTTTTCAAGGCCTTTTAGCTCATCTTCAGTGATTTCTTTAGCCTTTTCTTGCTTTTTAGCCTCATCCATAGCATCACGACGGATATTACGAATAGCAACTTTAGCATTTTCACCAACTTTTTTCACATCCTTAGCCAAGGATTTACGCGTTTCCTCAGTCAAGGCAGGGATTACCAAACGGATAACAGAGCCATCTGAAGAGGGCGTAATGCCAAGATCTGAAGCGTTAATGGCGCGTTCAATGTCCTTGATAGAAGCTTTGTCAAAGGGTGATACCAAAAGCACACGAGCCTCAGGAATGGTGATTGAAGCAATTTGGTTCAATGGTGTTTCCACACCGTAGTATTCTACAGAAATACGATCCAACAGGCTAGCATTAGCACGGCCAGCACGGATATGACCAAATTCACGCGCCAAGCTTTGGTGGGATTGGGTCATTCTTTCTTGAGCTTTTTCTACAATAGCGTTTGCCATGAGTCATCCAACTTTCTTTTATTTTTTATTTGAAACCGTTGTTCCGATATTTTCGCCAAGAACAACTTTTTTAATATTACCGTGTTCATTCATGTTAAAGACAACGAGGTCAATGTCATTATCCATCGAAAGGGTTGCGGCGGTTGAGTCCATAATTTTTAGCCCTTTATGAATCACTTCAACATGGGTTAATTCCTCAAATTTAATCGCCTTAGGATCTTTCTTAGGATCGGCATTATAGACGCCGTCAACACCATTTTTAGCCATCAAAATGGCCTCTGCATCAATCTCAGCAGCACGCAAAGCAGCTGTGGTGTCTGTTGAAAAGTAAGGTGACCCAGTCCCAGCTGCAAAGATAACGATACGCCCTTTCTCCAGATGACGTAACGCTCGGCCGCGAACATATGGCTCGGCCACTTGGTGCATGGAGATAGCTGTTTGTACACGCGTATCCACACCCGTCTGTTTCAAACTATCTGCCATCACAAGAGCGTTCATCACCGTTCCAAGCATACCCGTGTAGTCGGCCTGTACGCGATCCATACCTACCTCTGCTGCAGGCTCCCCACGCCAGAGATTGCCACCACCGATAACCAGAGCAATTTCAACACCGGTATCATGGACTTCCTCAATCTCGCGAGCGATTTTCTGAACGGTTGGGATGTCAATACCAATTCCCTTGTCACCAGCCAAAGCCTCACCAGAAAGTTTAATCAATACACGTCTATATTTAGGTCGAACCATCTTACTCTCCTTTATTTTACCTTTATCATTCTACCACAATTACTCCAGATTTTGTAGTGGTGAGCCTAAATTTCACACCAAACGTACGAAAAAAGCTCTTTAGCCTAAGTAGTCGAAAGAGCCTTTTTAAATTGGTTGGTTGCCACTTTCTTACGAATAGAGCTTCATTCATTTAGCAAAATCATGGCAAATTTTCGTCCGATTGTATCGAGACTGAAAAAGGAACACACGTTTATAAAAGCATTGAACTTATTGGAAAAGTAACCCCGTTGTAAACTGAAGTGCAACACAAAAGATATGTCTATCTGATATACCAAAAGTTGTGACACTAAGTATAGAAAGATAGAGAGATGTCTACTACTGATGGTGTCACAAAACGCTCTTATACTCATCCGACATCTGATCGTATTCACGTTTGAGGAAATAGCCTGCAAGCAAGAACGACAAAACATCCGCCACTGGAATAGCAATAACCAGTCCTTCAACACCCCAGATTAGAGGTAAAATCAATAGCAGCGGAATGATAAGCCCGATCTGCTTGGTCACTGAAATAACTGCGCCAATCTTGGCCTTGCCAATGGATGGGAAAAAGGTTGAGGCGAAAATCTGAATCCCATTGATCACACAAAATAGAAAGAAAATTCGCATGTAGTGTACACCAAACTCGAAATAAAGCTCAGAACCCGATCCGAAAATGCTGAGCATTTGAGCTGGAAACAGTTCAAAACCGACCCAGCAGATAAGAGAGACTAACCCCACCGCTTTGAGCGCTACGCGAATCGTTTCCTGCACACGATCATAATGTTTAGCCCCATAATTATAGCTTAAAATTGGCTGCGCTCCTTGCACAATCCCAATGACCACCGCTAAAAAAATCACATTGACTTTTGCAACGATACCCGCTACTGCGATAGGAATCTCAGAGCCATATTGGGACAAACTCCCATAGTTCTTGAGAGCATTGTTGGTCACAATCTGAACCAAGACGTTCGCCGCCTGAAAGATAAAAGAAGCCATCCCTAGTGAACAAACAGTAGCCACCATTTTGATGTCTGGCATAAAATCCGACCGCTCAAAGGTTACAGATTTAAAGTGTCTGAAATAGGCCATGAGAAAAATTGCTGAGACCACTTGACTGATGACGGTCGCCCAAGCTGCACCTGCAATTCCCCATTCAAAAGCAAAGATAAAGATAGGGTCTAAAATCGTATTAAGGAGGGCTCCTATAATAATCCCAATCATGGAGTAACGTGCTGCCCCATCCGCTCGCACTAGAGGATTGCTCCCTATAGAAAAGAGTAGAAACGGAATCCCTAAGCTGGTAATGCCGGTATAAGTTTTGGCATACTCAAGGATTGACGCTGTCGCACCAAAGCTATTGAGCAAAGGCTCTAGAAACATGCGCATCACTAAACAAAGCACAATTCCAACAATAAACAAAGTTGAAGCGGTTGATCCAGCTGCCTTTCTAGCAAGGTGAGCATTTCCTCGTCCTAGCTCAAGGTTAAACTTAGAGGCTGATCCGATTCCTAGCATTAAACCAATCGCCAAGCACATCGTCACCAAGGGAAAGGCAATATTTGTCGCTGCATTGCCAAGATAACCAACACCTTGTCCAATAAAAATCTGGTCAACAATATTATATAAGGCATTGACCACATTAGCTATAATGGCTGGTATCGCCAGCTGCTTTAGTAAGGTTAAAATCGGCTTTTGTCCAAAAGGGTGAGTTTCTCTCTCCATAGTCTTCTCCTTGAAATCTTTGTAAAAAGGGAGCTGTATATCACTTGCAATAAAGGTCATATCTTGTAAGGATAGCCAGAAAAAATAAAATTTTCAGCACTGCATATATATACTTTCCAATAAAAAAATAGAAAACGAAGGAGTTACACGACTCCATCGTTTTGCTAATTTATAAATCACTCTTAGAATGAGTTTGTATCCACCTTGATCCCAACACCTTGAGTAGTGGTCACTGTCAAGCTTGTGATATAAGTTCCTTTAGCAGTAGCTGGTTTAGATTTAACAATCACATCGTTAAAGGCTTTGAAGTTTTCAACCAATTTGTCTGCATCAAATGAAACTTTACCAATGATAGCTTGAACGATACCAGCCTTATCCGCACGGTAAGTGATTTTACCACCTTTAGACTCTTCAACTGCTTTTGCAACATCCATTGTTACAGTACCAGTTTTAGGGTTTGGCATCAAGTTACGTGGACCAAGGACACGTCCGAGACGACCAACAAGGGCCATCATGTCTGGAGTCGCGATAACCACGTCAAAGTCTAACCAACCACCTTGGATCTTTTGCACCAAGTCATCTTCACCGACAAAGTCAGCACCTGCTGCTTTAGCTTCTTCAGCTTTAGCACCACGAGCAAATACCAAAACGCGTTGTGTTTTACCAGTACCGTTTGGCAATACCATTGCACCACGGATTTGTTGGTCAGCCTTACGAACATCAATGTTCAAGTTATAAGCAACTTCTACAGTTGCGTCAAATTTTGCAAAGTTAGTTTCTTTTGCAAGCGCTACAGCTTCTTCAACGCTGTACGCTTTTGTGCTGTCGATTTTTTCAAGAGCAGCACGCATTTGTTTGCTTTTTTTAGCCATTTTTTATTTCTCCTTGTAAAGTGGTCATATCGATTTTCATCTCCCACATCACTTAGTTTATGATGAAGTGAGCGGGTCTAAGGGCTACTATTAGTCAGTAACAGTGAATCCCATAGAGCGAGCTGTACCTTCGATCATACGAATGGCAGCTTCAAGGTTAGCAGCGTTCAAGTCTGGCATCTTTGTTTCGGCGATTTCTTGTACTTGCGCGCGAGTCACTGATGCAACCTTAGTCTTGTTAGGCGTACCTGAACCTTTTTCAACACCGGCAGCTTTTTTCAAAAGAACAGCAGCTGGTGGTGTTTTGGTGATGAAAGTGAATGATTTATCTTCGTATACAGAGATAACAACTGGGATAATCATACCAGCTTGATCTGCTGTACGGGCGTTAAATTCTTTTGTGAAGCCCATGATGTTAATCCCTGCTTGACCAAGTGCTGGTCCGACTGGTGGAGCTGGAGTCGCTTTACCGGCAGGAATTTGAAGTTTTACAAGTTTTTCGACTTTTTTAGCCATAATATAAAATCCTCCTATTGTGGTTCTCTCGGTAATTAAAGATTTTTACCTCCCACAAGTATATGAATATCACATACCTTTCCATTTTACACTAATTTTTTTGAGATTTCAAGTTTACAAACCTACTTTTTTGCATTAAAATAGACTTATGTTATTTCTAAAAGTTATTTCCGTCTTATTTTTACTACTCGGCTTTCCCTTGGCTATGGCCATCACAGGGCTTTTTCGCTTGCGTCATTTCAAACTTGGTGTACCAGACATCGCCCTACCACTCTACGCAGGCGCTATCTATATTATCAGCGCTCGCACCTTCTACCATAGCTTATTGGCTCTCTATGTGCTCTTGTTGGCTATTTTACTTCTAGGGATTACTCTGTATTATCTCATCACAAAGCGAACCATTCGCTTCCATCGTGTCTTCAAAATCTTCTGGCGACTGAGCTTCCTGATGACTGTCTTGTTTTATCTAGCCTTGGTCATCTATGTTTTGATTTTTGTTTAACCAACTAGTGTACTTGTCTCACACCTTCAAAACGTGCAGACTCAAAACCACATCATAAAAAAGAGGAGCAGCGGATAAAACCGTTGCTCCTTATTTTATTTGAATATCCTAAAAAGTGAGATAAGGCTTAAACATTTCCCAGAGTTAGGGTGATGGTTGGGAGGATTTTCAGTTTGTACTGTTCCAGTCGGCCTAGGTAGACAACAGTGTTTAGATATAAGCTAACCAATCGCGGACTATTTTTAAAATAAGGAACTGCTCCCTACTTTTCATCCGCTTTTTCGAATTGCAATTAAACTGGCTTGATAAGCGCTCTCTGCATTAAAGTTTCATTTGTCAATACAGCTGTCTTACTCATGAATCTCCAGAGGTAGACCGTCTGGGTCAAAGAAGAAAGCCATGGCCTTGCCATCAAAATCATCATAACGCAGTCCCTGATGGGGAATCCCAACCTGATCAAAGTAAGCTAGGCACTTCTCCACAGAAGCTACTTTAAAAGCTAGATGCCTGAGACCCGTGTGTTCTGGATTTGGCAGAGCTGGACGTAGGGGCGCATCAGGTTTGATGAATAATTCTAAAACAACATCACCTTGACCAACATTGATGATAATATCTCTCTTGTCCGGTCGAGGGTGTTCCGTCAAAACTTCAAAACCAAGCAAATCGACATAGAAGTGCTTGGTTTTTTCGTAATGGCGACCAATAATAGCGATGTGATGCGGTTGACTAAACATTTTTTCCTATCCTTGTTGCAAAACTTTTCTCGGCTTGGTTCCTTCGGCTGGGCCGATGACACCTGCTGCTTCTAATTCTTCCATAAGGCGGGTCGCTCGGTTAAAACCGACAGATAAACGGCGCTGGATCATAGAGGCGCTAGCCTTCTGCGTCTCCAGAACAAGTGCTTTGGCTTCTTCAAAGAGTGGATCACCTTCGCCATTGCCAGCACCTGAATCAGACTCATTTTCAGAGACGTCACCTGGGTCAAATGCATCATCATAGTCTGCGTCAGCCTGAGATTTAATGAAATTGACAATGTCTTCCACTTCCTGATCGGAAATAAAGGATCCCTGAAGCCTGCTAGAATGGTTCTCATCGATAGGCTTGAAGAGCATGTCTCCTCGGCCCAACAATTTTTCAGCACCATTTTCATCCAGAATCGTCCGAGAATCTGTCCCGCTAGACACTGCAAAAGCGATTCGGCTGGGAACATTGGCTTTGATGAGGCCACTGATAACATTGACCGACGGACGCTGGGTGGCAAGAATCATATGAATCCCTGCTGCACGCGCCTTCTGCCCAATACGGATAATTGAGTCCTCCACTTCCTTGCTGGCGACCATCATCAGATCGGCCAACTCATCAACGATAACAACGATAAGTGGAAGTGGTATATGTTTTTCCTGAGACTGGCGGTTCCACTCCTCCACCTTAGCATTATAGCCCGCAATATTGCGGACACCGAATCGGCTGAAGAGCTCGTAGCGGTTCTCCATTTCGTCTACTACCTTCTGCAGGGCTCGGCTAGCCTTGCGAGGATTAGTGACGACAGGAATGAGAAGATGGGGAATGTCATTGTAAACAGAGAGCTCAACCATTTTGGGATCAACCATCATGAACTTGACTTGATCTGGGCGAGCTTTCATCAGAATGGAGGCAATGATCCCATTGACCGCGACAGACTTACCTGAACCAGTCGACCCAGCTACCAAAAGATGGGGCATGCGGGCTAGGTTGAATGTCTTAACACTGCCGTTAACAGCCTTGCCGAGTGGGATCTCAAGAAGATTATCAGGATCAGTCTGAGCCTGCTCCCAGAGCTCTCTAAAGCCCACCGTCGCAATCTCCGAGTTTGGTACCTCAATTCCAATCAAAGACTTGCCTGGGATGGGCGCTTCAATGCGGACATCCTTAGCCGCTAAAGCTAAGGCTAAGTCATCAGAGAGGTTGGCGATACGGTTGACCCGCACACCAGTTGCTGGCTTAACTTCATACTTGGTCACCGATGGTCCAATTTCAGCCCGCTCAACAGTAGCCTTGATCCCAAAGCTTTCAAAGGCTTCCTCAAGTTTGCGAATATTGTCTCGGACGATCTTTTTCTCACCTAGCTGATTTTTAGGCTTGACAGGAGGCAAGAGGTCCACCGTTGGCAACTTGTAGAGAAGTTGCGCCTTTGGAGTGAAATCAACATGAACATCTTCACCATCGTCTGTCTCATCTACAAAGTCGTCCTGCGGAGCGAGAGCAGGATCTGTTTCTTGATCAAAACCTACTGGAGCATCTAAGTCGTCGTAGTCATCATAGACCGCTTGGTTGAGCGAAATCTCTGGTTGATGGTTCGATTTTTCGTAGGCCTCAAAGCCTGGCGGCAAGATTTCCCCCGTTTCTAAATCCACCTGACGTGAAAATTGTTCTTCTGCTTGGATTAAATCGTCTTCTGATGGTTCGGTTTCGTCTAACAATTGCGCAGCTTCTGCCTCTCTGGCCAATGCTCTCTCCTCACGGATAATCGCTCTCTCACTTGACCATGCTCTGTAGCTTTGCCATTTTTCCAAAAGAAACTGACCGACATCATAAAGGCTCCACGGACTCATGACCAAAAGTCCTCCTAAGGTCATGAGAAGTGCAAAGATATAAGCACCGATGTTGGCAAAAAGCGTGGCAATGAGCTTGTGAAGAAGCCCCCCCAAGAGTCCTCCCCCTGCAAAATAAGTCACTTTGAACTGGCGCAAATCCTGTAGGAGATGCGCATTCAGGGTTGAAAAGGGATTGCCGTTAGGGGTTTGGCTGACAAAATAGGCCTGAAAACCAAGCGCTAAACCTACAAAAAAGAGCAGAAAGCCCCAAAACATATGACGATTCTGTCGCAGCCATTTAAAGCCAAAGAGATAGAAAATTGTCGCACCAATAGCAAGGTAAGCAAGGCTTCCGACTAGCAAACGGATCAGATTATAGAGCGTCACCCCCACGGTACCAAGGCGTGTAGCTGCAAAGAGGAGGAGCAAGGTCAGAATCAAACTAAAAATCATGCGATTCATCGCTGCCTGTCTGGCCTGTTCAGCCTTGGTCGGCCGTCTGGTTGTCTTTCCTTTTGCTGTTTTTTTCTTTTGTTGTGCCATTTTCTTTTTCCTTAAAATTTCTTCTGCGGGTGGCGGTCAATAACAGCTTGATTAGCGGCTAAGGCCTTCTCCCCCTTATCTGTCAGAGCATAGCCCCGAACCTCAAAGAAGGTTGTCAATTCAGCCTCAGTCAGCTGTTCTTTCAAAATCTGGTCTAACTGATCGCTCTTGAGTTTGGAAAGCCCAGTCACTCCCTTGCTTTTTAAAATAGCCTTCTTAACTGTAGCTGTGATATGATCCAAAGACTCAAAGGCTGACTCGACTCTAACAAACCCTTTTTCCACCAAGATGTCTAAATGCTTTTGGCCTTCAATGCCATAAGTAAATTCCAAATATTTGGGCATGACGGAATCCGTAGTAAAAGTCCCAAAAGCAATCCGCCAAAGGAGAATGATGTCTCCTGCTAGAAGACCATCGTTCAATGATTCCATATTTCGTCGCGGAACAGGTTTAAATCCCAACTCCTCAGCCATCAAATTTCGATCTGGCGAGATATAAGGAGGATTAGGGTAACCCGCATAGAGATTTTTAATTTTTTCAGACACGACTTCTCTTTCCTACAAGATGGTTTATTCCTTATTATATCACAGTTCCATCATCTGGGCCAACTTGCTGAAGCAATCTAGAGCCTAGGGCAACTCCAGCCAGCCAAAAAGAATGTCTTCGCTTTATTATTTTCAAGCTCAAGTAGACTTTTTCTTCTCCAAACCAATGCGTTATGCGGCTTTTACAGAAGAAAGTAACAATCTTGGACTTCTTCCAGTCCAATCTCTTTTTACTATGTATCTTTTCAATGCTTTCGTATTTGATACAAGCTTATTCGAATTTTTGGACCACAACTATTAGAAAACGAATTACAAAATCGTCCCTTTTTAATGTTTCAAATTGCGACTGCTTTCAGTGACATTTTACAAACAGGTGACTTTTTTGAAAACAAAGCTTTCTTTATGTGTACGATCTAGCAGTCTGGCACTTGGTTTCAAACCCAGTTTGTGATAAAATAAGGGCAATACCCTAACCCGAAAGGATTTTTTATGAAAAAAATAATCACTCTGGCTCTGGCGACAACCCTCTTTTTAGGTGCTTGTGGCAACTCCGAGACAGACACCAAAAAGAACACTAGCTCAGAGACGACACAATCAAGCAGTTCAGACGCTAACGCTGAATTAGCTGCTCAATATAAAAAAGCAATGGCATCTGACGCCTCAGCTTTTCCACAATTATCTGAGACGGTTGCCGATAATGAAGCTCAGGTCATTCTCCACACCAGCTCTGGTGATATCAGCATTAAGCTCTTCCCTGAGTACGCTCCGCTTGCTGTTGAAAACTTCCTGACTCATGCCAAAGAAGGCTACTATAATAGAGTGATTTTCCACCGTGTCATTAACAACTTTATGATCCAAGGCGGCGACCCTCTGGGCAATGGTACAGGTGGTGAGTCTATCTGGGCTGGTAAGGAAGACGATATTGACAACGGCAAGGGCTTTGCCAATGAAATCACACCTTTTCTCTACAACCTCCGCGGGGCTCTTTCCATGGCCAACGCTGGGCCTAATACCAACGGGAGCCAATTTTTCATTAACCAAAACAAGCAAGACTTCAGTAGCCGTCTCAACTCTGACACTTTTCCAGCGCCAATCATAGAAGCTTACAAAAAAGGTGGGAACCCTAGCTTAGACGCTGGTTATACCGTCTTCGGACAAGTCATTTCAGGTATGGATGTTGTCGATAGCATCGCTGCTACCGAGACCGATAGCAACGATAAACCAACAACAGACATCACCATCAATAGCGTTGAGATTGTTAAAGATTATCATTTTAAATAAATACCCAAAAGCAGTTACTCAGCAGGGTAGCTGTTTTTAATAACCCAGAGGACGAAAAATCGCTAACCTAACGGCAAGCGATTTTTATACTTTATGGATAAATTACAAGCGAGCATTCAACTCAGCTGACAAGTCTTCAAAGCCTGGTTTACCAAGAAGGGCAAACATATTTTTCTTGTAGGCTTCAACACCTGGCTGGTCAAATGGGTTGATAGCATTGAGGTAACCTGAGATAGCAATCGCAAGCTCGAAGAAGTAAATCGCATAACCGAGTGAAAACTCGTCTTGCTCTGGTAAGGTCAAGTGCAAGTTTGGCACGTCACCGTCTGTGTGGGCCAAAAGCACACCGTCTGTGGCTTTTTTATTAACAAAATCCACATCCTTACCTTGGATATAACCAAGACCGTCCAAGTCTTCTGCAAATTCAGGGATAATCACGTTCTTACGCGGCTTGTTCACACGGACAACTGTCTCAAAGATGTTACGATTGCCCTCTTGGATAAATTGACCAAGCGAGTGTAAGTCTGTTGAAAAGTTAGCAGATGATGGGTAAATGCCTTTTTGGTCTTTCCCTTCGGATTCACCAGCCAACTGCTTCCACCATTCGCTGAAATATTGAAGTGATGGTTCGTAGTTAACTAAGATTTCAGTCACATAGCCTTTGCGGTAAAGGATATTACGGACTGCTGCGTATTGGTAGGCTTCATTTTCAGCAATTTTATCTGAGGTGTAGGCCTGACGAGCAGCGTTTGCACCGTTCATTAGAGCTTGTATATCTGCACCAGATACTGCGATTGGCAGGAGTCCTACGGCCGTCAAGACAGAGAAACGACCACCGACATTATCCGGAACAACAAACGTTTCCCAGTTATTAGCATCTGCTTCGACCTTGACCGCACCTTTTTCACGGTCTGTTGTAGCATAAATACGCTTGTTAGCTCCTTCTTGACCGTATTTTTTGACCAAAAGCTCTTTAAAAATACGAAAGGCAATAGCTGGCTCTGTTGTCGTACCTGATTTTGAAATCACGTTGACTGAAAAATCTTTGTCTTGAACGTACTCTACAAGGTCTGCCAAGTAAGTTGATGAAATCGAGTTCCCAGCGTAAAGGATTTGCGGTGCTTTGCGCTCTTCTTTAGTTTGCAGGTTCGCAAAATGATGGTTCAAAAAGTCAATAACAGCACGCGCACCAAGGTAAGAACCACCGATACCAATCACAACCAGCACATCGCTATCCGATTTGATTTGCTCAGCCGCTGTCAAAATACGAGCAAATTCTTCCTTGTCATAATTTTCAGGAAGGTCTAGCCAACCAAGGAAATCACTTCCTGGACCAGTTCCTTCACGCAAAAGCTTATCTGCTGCTGTCACTTGAGACTGCATGTAGTCCACTTCATGTGCACCAACAAATTTATCAAGAACATTACTATAATTAAATGTGATATGTGTCATTTTTTCCTCCATAAGGATTATTCGCTTATATCATACCGCTTTATCTCTTATTTTTCAATCATTTTCTTTTTATTTGTTAAAAATTCCCAAGAATTGTGAAAATATTTTCTGAAAGACCCGTCAATTCTTTAAAAAGTTGTGATTTTAGGACATTCCCTTTATAATGGAGGGAGGACAAAGGAGGACTAACCATGCCTAAAGCGATTATTTTTGATATGGATGGGGTTATTGTGGATTCGGAATACATCTTCCTCTCTACAAAGACCCAGCTTTTACTAGACAGAGGAATTGACACTGATGAGACTTATCAATACCAGTTTATGGGAACGACTTTCCAGTATATGTGGGAGGTGATGAAAGCAGAAAACCAGCTATCAGAAAGCGTCGAGGAATTGATCGCGGAGATGAACTCACGCCGTGAGGCCATGATTGCTGCAGATGGTGTTCGACCAATTAAGGGAGTGCAACCCCTCATCAAAAAACTCCACAGCCGTGGTTTGCCACTGGCGGTGGCTTCTTCTTCACCCAAGCACGAAGTCGAGCGAAATCTTGATGAGCTGGAACTGGCAGCTTACTTTGATTTTCTAGTCAGTGGCGAGGAGGTTGAACACTCCAAGCCTGAGCCTGATGTTTTCTTGCGAGCAGCTGAGTTACTCCAAGTCAAGCCGCAGGATTGTCTGGTCTTTGAAGATACTAAAAACGGCAGTCTCGCCGCCAAAGCAGCTGGCATGACCTGCATCGGCTTTGCCAATCCTGACTATCCTGCTCAAGACTTGAGTGCCTGTGATGTTGTAGTCAGCGACTACAGAGAATTGGATGACTTTCTGGCTACACTCTGACTTTTTCCACACAACAGTTAAGCCCCTAGTTTTGCAACCAAGGGCTTTTTTGTTATCGTTTTTTATGGTCAATTCAATCAAGTATAGACAATTTTATTTTAACATAGTAGCTCAAGCAATACTTCACTTTTGAGAGCTATTATCTTGTACATTTTTATTTTGGCTTTATTCAAAAAAATGAAACTACTAATTCCATAGACTATCTATACCAACGTTTCTAAAAATCGGATGAGAACCTGAGCTGAGCGTTTCCCAGCTTCGATGATAAATTGATCAAAACTGACATTGGCATCATGGCTAGCCGTATCACTCATCGCGCGGATAACCAAGAAGGGCTTGCCAGCACTATGAGCTGCTTGAGCGATAGCTGCACCTTCCATCTCAACGGCTAAAATATCTGGAAAATGCGCTTTAATCTGGTCAATCTTGTCCTGCCCTGCGATAAAACAATCACCTGTCGCAATGAGACCAACGGCTGTATTAAGGCCAAAGGTGTTTAAAACTTTCTTGATTTCAGCAATGAAATAACTGCTGGATTCAAAGTAAAGAGGCTGGGCGGCCATTTGCCCGTAAGCGTAGCCAAAGGCTGTCAAGTCTACATCATGGTAAACCAATCGCTCCGCCACAACGACATCTCCGACCTGAAGCCCTTCTGCCACAGCTCCTGCAGATCCTGTATTGATGACAGCATCTACTTGATAATAGTCTGCTAAGATGGCCACACTCATGGCTGACATGACCTTGCCAATACCACTTTCGACCAAGACGACTTCATGACGACCGATATAGCCACTGTGGTAGGTCTTGCCCAAGTGCAACTGTTTTTGCCCGTCCTGTAAAACCTCCAGAAGAGCTTTTAACTCCTCAGGCATGGCTGCAATAATTCCAAATTTCATAACAACTCCTATAGATAAAAAATGGCAAACACCAAGGCCGTTCCTAGCAAGATTAGGACCAGTAAAATCAAGTTGAGTTTGCTTTGAAAAAGGCTGCGCTTCTCATTTTCAATGCGGCGTGATTTGATAACGCTTGGCTCAACGTGAATCGGCATGGTCTCATCCACATTTTGCTGCTCTTGGCGCAGGCGTTCTAGGTCTCTGCGGTCAAAATGAATTTCCTTAGTCTCTTGATCATCAGCAGACCAGTCAGCATAGTCTTCTCCACGACCAGCACGGCGAATGATGTCATCTGTCAACAACGGCTTACCCATAACTGCCTCCTAGCATCAGCTCCCAGTGCTGGATCGCCATGATGGTCTTAGCATCACAAATCTCACCACTAACGATCGCCTCCTTAGCTTCCGCCAAGGTCATCTCAAAAAGTTCGATGGTCTCATCGGCATCCTTTTCCCGTGGATTTTCAACCTTAGTTAACTCTTGAGCTAGATAAAGGCGGATACGTTCATTACAAAAACCAATCGCTGAGTAGAAATCATAAAGCTGCTCCATCTTACCTGCTGTATAGCCTGTTTCTTCCTCTAATTCACGTAGAGCCGCAGCTTTTTCATTACCAGCTTCACCGACTTCTAGCTTGCCTGCTGGGATTTCCAGACTGACCTGCTCGATAGCCTTGCGGTACTGCTTGACCAAAATAATCTTGTTCTCTGCTGTGATGGCTAAAGTCGCCACCGCACCATTGTGGAAGATTAATTCTCGCTTAGCTTGACCGAGACCATTTGGCAATTCGACTTCATCAACTGCAACAGTAAAGATATGCCCCTTGAAAATTTCTTGACGCGACAGCGTTTTTTCTTCAAAATCCATAATCTAACCTCTCTGTGTAGGATGGTGTGGTTTGGTCTTAGCATAGTCTTCTTTGTTGATTTGACGACCGCGCCCTAGGGCAATGGCATCATCTGGAACGTCTTCTGTGATGGTCGAACCTGCTGCTACCAGAGCATTTTTCCCGATTCGAACCGGGGCAACAATAGTCGCGTTAGAGCCGATAAAGGCATTGTCTTCAATGTCAGTGAGGTATTTATTTTGCCCATCATAGTTTACCGTAATCGTACCAGCTCCAAGGTTGACGTTGCTGCCGACTTGGGAATTACCGATATAGGTCAAATGACCAGCTTTCGTATTTTCCCCGATGGTTGATCCTTTGATTTCCACAAAATTGCCAATATGGGCATCGCGCTTAATTAGACTGTCTGGACGAATATGGGCATAAGGCCCCATGGTCACACCGTCTGCCACCTCTGCCTCTTCAATGACAGAAGCTGTAATGACCGTATTCTTGCCGACAATACCATCAACAATATACGTGTTATTCGTAAGAAGTGTTCCCGAACCAATCTTAGTCTGTCCTTTGAGGGTCACATTGGCCTCAATGGCCACGTCTGCTTCAATCTCGACATCAATGTCAATATAAGTTGCAGCAGGATCAATAAAGGTCACGCCATTGACCATATGCTGGGCATTGATACGTTGCCGCATGACTTTTTCTGCTGTGGCCAAGGCCAGACGGTCATTAACACCTAAACTTTCATTGAAATCGCGAAGCTTGTAAGCACCGACTTTCCCACCATCCTGACGAAAAATAGAAATAACATCTGTCAGGTAATACTCACCCTGAGCATTATCTGTGTTAATATTTTTCAGGGCAGTAAAAAGGGCTTGATTATCAAAGAGGTAGGTACCTGTGTTGATCTCCCTGATTTTTTGTTCGTATTCGTTGGCATCTTTTTGCTCAACAATTTTAACCACTTCTTCCTTATCATTACGAATAATACGACCGTAACCGAAAGGATTTTCCGCCTGAGCGGTCAAAATGGTCGCCACATTTTTATGGCTCACATGGTAATCGATCAGCTCCCTGAGACTTTCTCCTGTAATCAAAGGCGTATCGCCTGCAATCACTAATGTCTGTCCCTGAGCATTCAGCAATTCAGGCTCCGCCATCATAACCGCATGACCTGTCCCCAACTGCTCTGTCTGCTCTGCAAAGAGGGTTTTGCCCTCAAGCACCTGCTGAACCAATTCACCCTTATGACCAATGATGGTCACAATCTTTTCAGGCGAAATAGCCTGCACCGCACGGTAAACATGCTCCAACATAGAAATCCCAGCCACCTTGTGAAGAACCTTAGGAAGGTCTGATTTCATCCGTGTGCCTTTGCCAGCAGCTAGAATAATCGCGTAATTTGTCATAATAAATCCCTTTTTAAAGTTAGAATTGGTGGCTAAGCCACCGTCAGTCGTCCTCATTATACCATTTTAAAAAAGATTTGTCGTCTGATGAATAAACGAAAAGAAGTGAGACCCAAGCGTGATTTGAAGAAATCACTTGTCCTCACTTTCTTTATTTCTAAGTTCGAGCTAAAAGTCTGACCAAACACCAGAAAACAAACAGCGTTTGATTATCGCAAAGCACAAATCAAGCTTTTGTCCGTTTTTCCAAAAGACAGTTGGCTGCAAAGGTCGAAACCTTTAATTAACAAGGGTAGACCAGTCGGAATTCTTCCAAAACAACTTTGGAATCTTCTGTAAAAGTGATACCCGCTTCTGCCAGCCACTGGGTGAAAAGGTCTTCATGTACTTGGCGCCAATAAGCCAGACTGCGATCCCCTTCTCCCTCTTTGTAAGCGTGGTCGGCTGAAACTTGACTAAAGGGAACAACCGAAATTTTTGTCGTTTCAATAATGCAGACAGCCTGACCTTGACTGTCCAAGACAACGTCATAGCTACCAGCTTCTGGAATTGGCTCTTGTTCAATACTATATAAATCATAGGCTGACGCCGTTGCAGTCTTGGTCCCTTCTAAGACCAGCTGGGCTAGCTCATCTGGCAAAACACCAAAGGCCCAAGCGTCAAACTCATCACCGATTGTGGGATTAAGTTGTTTGTATTCATTCCATAGTTCGTGTGGCGTCATTTCATACCTCCGAGGTTATGCCAAATATAAATTTTAGTGCTCTGCGATCTTTCCGCTGTTTCTTAAAACCTTCCTTTGAATCAAAAATACAGACCCGGTGACCAAGCCAGACACGCAGATAAATTGACTTGGGACTGACCTTCCCAACAATGCCTTTGACTTCATACTCCATCCCATCGTCCTGTTCGAACTCAGTACGCAGCAACCAAGTATTACCAAAACCAAATTCGATGTACTTTTTCATTTCAAACTGCAACTTTCAATTTCTTTTTCCAGCAACTGACGATTTTAGAAAAGGTGTGATTTTTTCTGCGTATTCTTCTAAAAGGTCTGAATGGTAGATTTTTTCTCGTCTCGACTGTCGAACATGCTGCCACAAAATAGAGGCAACCTTTATAGGCGAATGATACTGTTTGCTCAAGGGATCTTGGTTAAACTCTTTCACAAATTGATTCCATTGATAGGTCTTTTCTTCCTTGTTAGCAATCGGAGATAGTTGAGGATTTTCCAAAATAGCCACCAAGTCAGCAACTGTCGCTGAGTGATCTTGACCTACCTCAACTTCTCTCAGTTTGATAGCCATTGCTTTCTTAAACGAAAATTTATCCAAACCAAGATAAGATTGGAAAAAGACTCGCGCTTCATTATTGAGTGAAAATCCTGAGTCTAACAATTTAGTATCCAAAGTGATTTCGTCTGCTGTCAAAGACTTTTTCAAACGATGATTTTTTCTGACAGGAACAATATCAGAAGCTGCTTTGCCAGATAAATAATCTAAAATATAGGCTGTCAATTCAGCTTTAGTGCCATAGGTTGGTAACTGCTGCTGACGACAGATAGCCTCTAAATCAGCCTTATACCAATACTGTTCTTTAAATTCAGCTGGTGTCATTTCTTTTGAAAATTCTACCATAAATCAGCCCCCTATTTCAAACTCCATCCGCCATCCATCTTGACAATTTCCCCCTGCATGGACTGGGCCTTGCCTGAAGCGAGAAATAAGGTCAACTCTGCGATTTCTTCAGGTTGAATCCAGCGATTGATCGGTGTTTCTGAAGCTACCCAGTCAGCCAATCCTCCTGGTTCAAAGTCCGCTTTGGTCATGCTCGTCTGGACCGCTCCTGGTGCGATGCCAAAGACTTGAATGCCAACTTTGGCATAGTCCAGTGCCAGCTGCTTGGTTAGACCTGCTAGGGCATGCTTGGAAGCTGTGTAGGCAGCTCCGCCACCGCCAGACAGAAATGACGCGATAGAGCACATATTGATGATAATACCAGCTTTTTTTGCCACCATTTTTGACAAATAATGACGGGTGATGCGGACAGTCGCTAGAAAGTTGGTCTCAAAAACTTGGTCAAAGATACGCTCTGAAACCTCCAAAAGCGGCTGGTAATCATCTAAAATACCTGCTGTATTGCAAAGGATATCCACATCTGGCAACCAGTCATAAAGCCGGCTTAACTCACCCGTCACATCCAGCTGGAGAAAGTGAAAATTTCCCATCAAATCGGGCTTTTCTGCCAGATCAATACCGTAGACTGCGCAGCCATTTTCCAAAAAAAGCCTCGCCTGAGCCAGACCGATGCCAGAGGAGACCCCAGTAATCAGAACTGTTTTAGTCATGGACTTCCACCCAGTCTTCGGCAAGGACATCGCAAGGGGTTGGACTCCACATGGAAAAGCCCTCGCCCTCACCTGTCACATTGATGAGGAAATAGGGTGTCGCTTCTAACTTTTGCCCGTCAACCTCAATCGTGTCAAAGAGTTGAACATAATTTTCTGCCCCACCCCAGCCTGTACGCACGTATTTTTTCTTGGCTTTAAGGCCCGGTAAAATCTCTTCAAATGTCATGGTGTGCTCCTTTTTCGTCTATAAACGTTGATGTAATAAACTTTTCAATCAACCGATGAGTTCTAGAATGTAAATTCGTTCACTTTTTTGTGGACTTACAAGCTGTTCATGTGAAATTCGATAAAATCTAATATCCAAAAAGCCGAACTATAAGGAATTTTAATAGCTAAAAAGTGATAGGGTTAAACTGGTAAAATCTTAGTAAGTGCAGATTTGAAGCTTTAAAATTGTTTCAGTCTATCTTGCTCATAATCCAGCGACTGTTTGAGTAGTTCAGCCAGTTCGTCTATATTTTGGTTGGCCAGCAATTCCATATACTTGGCTCGGTCGTCTTTGCTTATGATGACGGGTGCGTCTAAGTATCGCATAGCTAGGTACATCAGAACAAGACGTCCAGTGCGACCATTTCCGTCTGAAAATGGGTGAATGCGTTCGAGTTGGATATGAGTATCTGCTAGCACTTCGAGCAATTCCTGGGTAGTTCTGCCACGTTCTAATCGATAGCTGGTATTATCCGCCCACTGGCTCATCAGATAAGGTGTTTCTGAGGGTGTCGCTGTCTTGAACTCTGCTCCGATAATGGCATTCTGAGCTGTTTTAAAGCATCCTCGATCATGCTGCAATCTATCAGTCAAGAGAGCATGAAACTCTTGTACCAAGCCAATCGTAAGCGGTGGTTGGGTGTTCAACTGCTCCAAGAGAAAAGAGAAAGCTTGCTTATGATTTTCAATCTCGTAGAACTCTCTAATACTCTTGTGATTGCCCGGTAGGCTGTTTTCAATAATGATACTGACAGTCTCAGGAAGTGAGATAGTATTCCCCTCAATGCCACTGGAGTGATAGGCTATGCGGACGAGAATATCATCTAAGTAGTCTTGTTTGTATATCATGATTTTTTCTTTCTTCTTTGTGATAGGCCACGCGTCATACTGTGATCTGCTAACGTTTCGTGAGACATAGAAAACCTGTATTTCAAAAATGGTAAAATTTAGAAGCAGATGGCGCACAATATAACTATTCAGTTACACCAAGCATCTTTTTGAATCTCTTCATCATTTATTTTGTAATCGCTAATTCCCTCACCAAGCTTTCAATTCAACGATTTTTTAAATTGATATTCTTCTTTACTAACCTCTCCGTACTAATAACCACTCAGAATAATTAAAATTCCTCCTAGCAGTATATCTCTAAATCAAAATGACAGCTTAATGTTATCCATTAGGTGCCGATAAAATCTAAACACTTATCTCTACTTTTGAAGCTAAACAAATTTGATTCAATATTATGCAGCCTCTCTTTGTACTAGTATTGTTAACTATTTTTACTAAAGTCGCTGGAGTTCTTCAGTTTTTATGGACAAACAATGGCAGTTTTTCTTTTAATTGCAAGATATTTGCTAACTTATTCCTAATCATGCGTTAGCTCTTTGATTACATTTTACTATTATCTCTTAGAATGTACAACAAAAATTATTGTCAAAAAGAATACTTTCTGTTGATAGTATTGAGATTAGATCAGCAACTATCAAAAAAACTACTCAACTATAAAGCTCCAAAGATGTTTTTAGGGGATAGATAACTTTTAGGCTTGAGATTTGAGAAAAACGAGCAATTCCATAGTTGAAAGTGCTCGTTTTCGATTACTTTAATAATATTAGACTTGTTCGGAAACACCTAAAAAATTACTCCCCCTCACATAAATTATCATTCTAAGTTTTCAAATTGTCACTGCAATCAACTATTTTAAACTTAGTAGCTCAACTTCACTCGATATTTTCAATAAAATCTGGATGTTTTTCTCCCAATTTTATAGCAATCTGCTCTGCGATTTTCCAAGCTCCAATTGGTGAGAGGTGTGTGTCGTCTACTATGCCTTCTGGATAATTTTCATGTTGTTTTGGGAGAAGGTGCATAAAGAGAGTCTTACTCGTCTCTGGACCATAAGACTTTAAAAGTTTTTGACTCAAATCATAAACATCTATCAACTCAACTTGTTGATCTTCAGCTACTTCTCGCATAGCAGTAGGATAATCCCAAACAGTATCTGAAAGTAGTTGCCCATCTCTAAACAGACGTCTAGTAACTGGTGTTAGTAGTATTGGAACTGCACACTTTTGCCTTACTTCTCTAATATATGTCATCAAATTTTTTTGATAAGCTCCAAAAGCTGGCGCATAACGATGAGAGTCATCTTTTTTGCCATCGTTATGCCCAAATTGGATGAGAACAATGTCACCTTTTTTCAACTCTTTTAAAATAACATTCCAACGGCCTTCCTCTCGAAAACTTTTGGTACTTCTAGCATTAAAAGCATAATTACACAACTTTACATCCTTAGCTAGAAAGAATCGTAACGCTTCTCCCCAACCAGTTTCGGGGTAAAACTGTGACTCTTTTACCGAGGCCGTTGAATCCCCTGCAATAAAAAGATATTTCATTAATATTACCTCTTTCTTTAACGCGCTAGAGAGACTAGCGTTGACCTTCCTTCAGCCCTAACCTTTAACTGAACCTATCAAAATACCTTTTGTAAAATATTTTTGTAAGAAAGGATACACTAATAAAATCGGCACGGTTGCAATGACAATCACCACAAACTTAATCCCTTGTTCTGGAGCTACATACGTAGAATCCATTGTAGCCAAAGCGTTAGCGCCCGATGAAGACATCGTAATTTGTCTCAATAGAAGCTGGATTGGCCACTTGCTACTATCACTAATATAGAGGAGACTGCTCATGAAATCGTTCCAAATACCTACAGCATAAAACAATGTAAAGGTTGCAATAGTTGGTTTTGAAAGTGGCAACATAATCTTCCAAAAAATACCAATGTCCGAGCACCCATCCATACGAGCTGCTTCTTCTAGTTCACTTGGTAAACTTTGAAAATTATTTTTAATAATCATTAAGTTGAAAGGGCTAATAGCAATTGGTAAAATCAAAGCCCAATAGGAATTCAATAACCCTAAGGATTTGACAACCAAGAAAGTTGGTACCATTCCACCCGAAAACAGCATTGCAAATACTATCATGTTTAATACGATAGTACGTCCCGGAAGATATTTTCGTGATAGTGGATAGGCCATTGTAAAGGTAAAAGCCAGCTGAACAAATGTTCCTACAACCGTGATACCGATTGTTGTGAATAAAGATTTTAAAATGGTCTTCGTCTGTAACACATAGTTATACGAATCAAGGGTAAATTCTCGTGGCCATAAAAAGAATGAGCGTGTGGAAAGCTCCATCTCCGTTGCAAAGGAGCCTGCAATCACATATATGAAAGGCAAAAGCATCGCTAAAGCAATTATTCCCAAAATAATGATATTAAACACGTCAAAAACACGCCCGAGCGAGGTATTAAATCGTTGATTACTGTTCATGATTTCCTCCTAATACAAACCACTCTCACCAAGTTTTTTAGCAATTTTATTAGTAGCTGTAACAAGAATTATGCCAATTAGCGACTTGAAAAGTCCTACTGCTGTACTATAACTATAGGAACCTTGTGTAATCCCGACTGTATAAACATAGGTATCAAATACATCAGCAACTGTACGGTTCAAAGAGTTAGTCATCAAATAAATTTGATCAAACCCTGTCGTTAAAAAGCTACCTACACGTAAAATTAGCATCACTACAATTGTGCTGCGAATAGCAGGTAAGGTCACATGCCATAAGCGACTAAAGCGGCCTGCACCATCCATGATTGCAGCTTCATATTGATTCTGATCAACACCAGCCAAAGCAGCTAAATATATGACAGTTCCATAGCCAGATTCCTTCCAAATGCTTTGAAAAACAATTAACGGCCTAAAAGCTGGAACAGAGGTTAACAAATCAACTCTATTTCCGGTAACAGCTTCCATCATATCCGTAATAACACCTGAATCTACAGACAGTAAAATAAAAGTTAAACTAACAGTTACTGCCCATGAAATAAAGTGAGGAATATAGATAAAAGTCTGTACCAATTTTGAATAGATTTTCTGACGCAACTCATTGAGCATTAGAGCTAATATAATTGGAAACGGAAATCCAATTCCAATATTTAACAAGGCTAATACCAGTGTATTTTTAAACAGTCTAAAAAAGTCTGGATTTACAAAGAAATTTCTAAAATTAGTAAACCCTACCCAAGGACTACCATTAATTCCTAAATTAGGCACATAATTTTTAAAGGCAATAATAAGGCCGTACATTGGTGCATACCGAAATACTATAAAGTAAAGGACTCCTGGTAATAACAATAAATAAAGCCATTTATACTTGCTCATCGTTGATAATAGCGAGACTTTTTGGCCTCTTTCCTTAGTTTTTGAAGAGCTAGCTGTGTGTTTAACCATTTTCTTACCTCTCGTAGTAAAAGGGTACGCTATCGCTAACTATTAGCAATAGCGTCTCCTCACTTTTATTGTTGCGCCTTTTGGTATAGCTCATTCAGCTCATTCTGAACATTTTGACCACCAGATGTTTTCCACAATTCAACTGCGTCTTCCCAACCTTTATCATCAATTTGTCCTGCAATATACTGAATACGAGCATCCTGAATAATATTATCAAGCTGTGTCCCGTTTTGAGTATAGGTAGGTGAAATGAATGGAGACGCTGGATTAAACACCGCTTTCTCGGTGTCCTCTTTCATTGATTCTTGAGCTTTTTTATAATTTGCTAGTTCAATATCAGTTGCTGGCTTAGCAACATAATATTTGTTACCTGCAACATTAGTACCAACCTGAGCATACGATTTCACATCATTAACAATCGTTTTAGCTTCATTTGAATCTTGGTTAATTAGACTAGAAAAGCCATCACTGACTTCAAAGTTTACCCCCTCAATCCCATTATTCATTAGAACTTGCATTTCTTTGTCATTTAATTTATCCAAGAAAGTCAGAACCTGCTTGAGGTGTTCTTCCGTTTTAACACTTGCCTTTGGAATGACAAGCATGCCTGCGTAACCATCTGTTGGGAGGGCATAATCTCCGTTTGGCGATTCTAAACTACCAACAACGGTGATTTGTTTCCCAAAATTCTCCTGATCTGCGTCTTTCAAAGCCGTTTGAATGGTGTAAAAGCGTGAGTACGTATCAATGATAATGCCACCTTTACCGCTAATAAATTGATTGTTCCAGTCATCAGCCGACAAGGTTGCAAAATCTTGATTGATCAAGCCTTCATCATACATTTTCTTAATCCATTTTAATGCCTCCCTATACTCCTTGCTATCAAAACTTGGCTTCAAATTTCCTTTATCATCAGTAATCCAAGCATTTCCCGCTCCAAACCATGTTGCAATAGTATCAATTGGACTATTCGTATTAATTGTTGCTGGCCATTGTGGAATAATTAAACCAGTTGTATCATCTATACCATTGCCATTGGGATCTTTTTCTTTAAAAGCTTTCGCAATATTATATAGATCTTCAGTTGTCTTCGGCTCTTCTAAGCCTAGTTTATCCAGCCAATCTTTGCGAATCATGACAGCTGAACGCATGATATCACGCTTGCGATAGATCCCATATACTTTACCGTTTAAACTAGAATTATTTTTAATCTCTGCTATTTCTTGAGATAGGTTAGGATAGTCCTTCAAATAATCCGTCAAATCCCAAAATGCGTCTGATTCTGCAGAGGTTACAAAACTTCCTGTTTTTTGTGTTACAACCATAACTTCTGGCAAGTCCCCAGATGCTAAAACAATATTCATTCTATCCTGATAATTACTATTAGGCACCCATTCAAAGCTGATTTTCTCACCGGTATATTCTTCAATTTTTTTCTCAATTTGATTTCCCGCCTCTGGCGTAACCGCTTCCAGCGTTGGCGACATAATAGTAATTTCATCCAATTTAGCTGAACTTGTTCCCTCTTTACTTCCCTCACCACTACAAGCTGTTAATGCAAACGCAATGGTCGCAAGCATTGCTACGGCAGGTAGACGTTTAGCTAATGTTTTCTTGATCATTACAAAACTCCTTTAAAAATATTTTGAATAAATTTGATTACCATTTGTTTACCGAGACTATGGCAAGTCGTCTCCTATCAACTCTAGACAGATGATAATATTCAAACACCATTGTGAAACAACATTTGTAGTTACCCAAGGCATCTCTTCAAGATGTTCCAAAGTTGATACCGTTTGAAGCGTTTTTTTCGGGTCACTTGGAACTCCTGATAACTCTGGATCTAATAAATATTTCCAGGCAATTTGAGCTAACTGCCTATTTTGGTAATGACTAGCCGCATAAGCCATCATAGCTGTAGCAAACATTGGCCAAGCAAAATGCTCTTTATATAATTGGCCGTCCGTTTGCTGCCTCATTTCATCATCAGTTAAGGTATAAAACTTCCCATATTCTGCTAACATTTCTTTAAGTGGAAGATGATTTTCCGTTTCAGCAATTTCCATCAATAACTGAGGTGCTCCAAACGAAATCATCATATGATATCCCCCTACATTTCCTACGCCCATGTAACGCATATGAGCTGTTTTCCAATCAAAAAGCACTGTCGGTCCCGATAAGAATTTATACGGCATTTGATAGATATCCTCTAAACCTCGCTCAATTTTATCAAAAGTGGCTTTATTTCCAGTCCGTTCATACTGTGTATACCAATTAGAAGCTACGGCAGTCCAATCAGGACTAGAGCGGATTGGTATCCATTCTCCATCTCGTTTATAAAATTCTCGAAGGGGTTCTAGTCTCTCAAAGCTATCCTCATTACTTCTTACCTCTTCTAAAATATCTCCTATTCTCTCATCCCCTGTTAAATAATAATAATACCGATGCAACCACGCCATTGATATTCTGGTTTCTTTAGCTTGACACCCCCAATGTATGACATTATGTCTCGATCCTAAACCTGAGTACGGCCCCGAATGGTAAATATCAACCTCAGAGGTATGGCGAGTCATCGCCTCAGCCAATTCAAAAACATCTGAACGACCCGTACGTAAAAAATACAACCATAGCCATATCGTTGGTACTAATTCGTTATTTTGCCACGCATAGCCACCAAAATCATAAAGCCACATATGGCGATAAGGATCATATGAATGCATGAAATCACCGTAATTCCAATAGCCATACCACTCCCGTTGCTCTACTTCCTTTTGATAAAAATCGAATAAAAAACTTAACTTAGCTTCTATATCGCTAGCAAAGCCTGCTCGTGGTAAGCTATACGGTGCGAAAACCTTACAATGATGATAGGTTTCAGGAGAACATACAATACGAGACGGTTCCTGGTATTCCTCAGAAAAAGCCAAAATTTCTTCCGATGTCGCTCTCTCAGGATATAACTTTAGTACAAGCGTTGAACTGTTAGCGATCCCTACTGGTGTTGAACGAATTTCTTCCATTCCCTCATAAGCACTTAACATATGATCACGGTCATCATAATGTCTAAAATCAATTACTTCTGCTTCTGGTGACCAAAACCATAATCGTGTAATAGCTTCATCTCGACTTAAATCTGAAACGTGAATCGCAGATGGGTATTTTTGCCAAAACTTTGACAAATGTATTTGTACCCCACCAAACTCACTTCCCAAATAAAGCGATCCAGAATAGTGAGCCCCAGAAGAGACAGTTACCTTGGAAAGCTTAGCACGTGTTGTCTTTTTGATTTGATAGCTTCGAGAATGCAATTGTTCTACATAAAAACTATCCCAAATCGCATTTTCATTGGCATGACGTAATAAATCACTATCTTCATCTAGGTTAACCTTCTCACCACTTACTTGCCTTGCATAAGGCTCATTATGATATCGATATCGTCTTGAAAATAGCGATAGAACAGGCTCATAATAAACACCATCTGTTCCTACAAAACCAACACAACGGTTCCACAATTTACCTTCAAGAGGGGTTCGGTATTCTAAACCTATCGCTGCTAAATTTCTAGACTGTGTTACTTCAAATGTATGAGTTAATTCAATTTGCTGAAGATCTTTATAAAAAGTAAGATAAAGATTGAAACGATTAAACTCTTTTGATGGCGTTCTTTCATAATGCCCACTTACTTTCAAAACTGATTTCAGGCTACCATTTTCAAGCACCTCAACGATATCTACATAAGAGTAACACTTTTCTTCTTCAACCTGAGTTACTAGCCGTAGGTCTTTGATTAGACATTTATTGTCTACAAATATCGTGTCAAAGATTTTGCTATAGTCACTATTCTTTGAAATTTTAGCCGTTAATCGGCCTGTATCAACGTTGAAAGCATTAAACGTCTCTGTGACTAAGATTTTTTCTTCTCCTTTCTTAGGTAATATACAAAAATCTGATAAATCTTGAGGCGATGATTGGAATATTGCTGCATGCTTTGTCCACTTCACTGAGCCATCTGGCCAATATGCCATAATGCTCGTCTGTGTTGGATTATCAGCTACCCAAAATGTTGAAGCAGATACTTTTTGAGAGTCCAATTGCCCTCTCTCCCAAGGATGGCCCCAAGTAACCCCTTTTGAGATTCTAGGAGCTTTATGCAACCATTGATTCACTTTTTGTCCTCCTCCAGTTGCTTTTCATTAATTGCAAAAAAACTATAACATGTAAGTACATTAACTAAAATGGATAATCCGAACATAAAAAATGGTATTAATCCAGGTATTATAACTGCAAGATAAAATAAGGCAATATTTTCCAAAAATAATAACACTACTATTGGAAATTGGCATAAGCAAAATCGCATTGCTATTTTCAAAAGGGAACCTTGAAGCCTCTCATAATAGGAATTCATAGCAACCATTATCCAGATAAGAACAATTGTATAACCAATCAAGAATAAATAAACGAGTTCTAGCCAGCCATTCAATACCATCCTATAAATAACTAATAATACAAAAGCTACAGTTATTAGCGGTAAAATATGCTTATTGGCTTCCGTAAAATATTTCTTAGTATTAATTTTAAATCGACTAAAATTTAACTCTTCTTTTCTACTAAGACGGTACACTTCAACCCCTGCAGCGATCAAAGATGGGGCAATACCCAAGATAATACCACCGGATAAGATTCCATATATAGTATAGAAATTAAGTTTCGCACAATAATAAATATACGTTCCTATTTTGTTAAATACTCCCATCACCGCTCACTATCTAGGTCCCATATTTTTAAATGACTATACTGCGCCTTCATCGGTGCCATTTGTCGAAAACCAATATAACCATCCGTAAGAGCCGCTCCAAACTCTAATCCATCGTCATACCACTCCAGAATTTTTAAATCATCAATAAAAAATGAGATATTCTGCTCCATTTTTACAACCTTAAGATGGTAAACACCTCTTACATCTTCTATCGGTGGTAATGGATCAGCCCCTTGTGTGACAAAATGAAAACCATAGCTCTTTCTCAAATTACATGTCCTAAATCGACGTTCACTTTCATATTTATGACGAAAATAAGAAATATGATAGGCATCAATATCTCCAGAATGGTATTCAGGGTAATAACCACTTCTTTTAGCCAATTTGGAAGAAAATATACTTTCTCCATTGCGTCCTTTTGCAGCAAAGAAGACCATGCACAAGCCAGGTTCTCGTAACGGTTTGAAATCCCATTCGATTTGTACATTTTTTGGAAAAATATCTGGTATCCAAATTGTCCAATGTGCGTAATCACCCAGTTTTTCATCATCTAGATTAGATAAAATCACACCATCTGACGACTCTTCAATTGCAATATTCCCCTCTTTAATCCAATCTGATAGGACATCTAAACCACACAAAGAGTTCTCATAAATTAATTTCATCTTTACTTCTCCTTACACTCTTGCTCTTACTTTGGTACAAGTAACATTTTTGAAAGAATGAAGGCTACCTTAGTTCTTTTACTGACAAAGTTACTTACTCTGGTTGTTTTCCAATATAAGCGAGAATGCCTCCATCAACGTAAAGAACATGCCCATTCACGAAGTCAGATGCTGAGCTAGCCAAAAATACAGCTGGACCTTGCAAATCTTCAGCCTCTCCCCAACGTTCAGCTGGAGTTTTAGCGATGATGAATTGATCAAATGGATGACGGGAACCATCTTCTTGCAATTCCCTCAGTGGGGCTGTTTGTGGAGTTGCAATATAGCCTGGTCCAATACCGTTACACTGAATATTATATTGACCATATTCAGAAGCGATATTCTTCGTCAACATTTTCAATCCACCTTTGGCTGCCGCATAAGCTGAAACGGTTTCACGTCCCAATTCAGACATCATTGAACAGATATTAATGATTTTACCGCCTCCTTTTTTTATCATACTTGGAATAACAGCTTTTGCTACGATAAATGGAGCTACTAAGTCAATATCAATGACCTGACGAAAATCACTAGCAGGCATCTCAATCATTGGTGTACGCTTGATCACTCCTGCATTATTGACCAGGATATCAATGACGCCAACCTCCTCCTCAATTTGTTTGACCATGGCCTGAATGCCATCTTCATCTGCCACATTACAAACATAGCCATAAGCTTTGATACCTTTTTCCGCATAAGATGCCAATCCACGCTCAACTCCTTCTTGAGTCAAATCGTTGAAAACAATAGTTGCCCCTGCTTTTGCATAACTTTCTGCTATAGCAAAACCAATGCCGTAAACAGCCCCTGTTACCAAAGCAATTTTTCCTTCAAGTGAAAAACTTGTCATCTCAAATGTCATAAATTCTTCTCCTATTTTAAATCTTTCATATCAACCATATCCATGTCAGTATAAGTAATATTTTCACCACACATCGACCAGATAAATGAGTAATTACTTGTTCCAACACCTGAATGAATTGACCAACTTGGTGAAATAATGGCCTGCTCATTACCAAGTACCAAATGTTTAGTCTCATCAGGCTTACCCATCATATGAAAAATACGAGTATCTTCTGCCATATCAAAATAGACATAAGTCTCCATACGACGTTCATGAGTGTGACAAGGCATTGTATTCCAAGAGCTCCCTGGTTCAAGAATCGTGTATCCCATTTGGAGTTGACAACTCTCGCATACATTTGGATGAATATACTGATAAATTTTTCGCTCGTTAAGCGTCAGGGGGTCTCCCGTCTCCATTGGTTTTATCTGGTCTATAGAAATCTTAACATTTGGATATTTGTGATGAGCTGGAACAGAGCTAATATAGAATTTTGCTGGATTTTTTGGATTTTTTGAAGAAAAAACAACATGACGTGTCTCTTTTCCAATGTAATAACCATCTTGTTTTTTCATAGTATCTGCTTGACTATCAATTTCGATAATACCTTCACCGCCAATATTAATCACCCCCAGTTCACGACGTTCTAAAAAGTATTCAACGCCCAAAGCCTTATCAAAGACAATTTCTAGTGGCTCAGTTGTAGGTGTTACACCTCCAAAAATCATACGATCATTGTGCGTATAAGTCAGCTTAATCTCGCCCGATTTAAAAACTTCTTCTACTAAAAATTCCTTACGTAACTGCTCTGTTGAATAATGACGAATATCCTCTGGTGAATGCGTATAACGATTGTCAAATTTTGTTTGCATTTTTTAATACCTCCTAGTCTTATCTCTTAATCATTCCGCTACTTGATGTAGCAAAATCAATGACTTCTTGTTCTGTAAATTGATTATAATCTCCATAAATAGTATGCTTCAATGCAGAAGCAGCTGTAGCAAATTCTACTGTTTCCTGTGGCTCCCATTCGTTAAACAGTCCATGAAGAATTCCGCCTGCAAAGGCATCTCCACCACCAATACGATCTACAATCGGTTCAATGGTATGTTGAACTGATTTATAAATTTGGCCTTTGGTAAAAATATACCCTCTCAACCGATTCGAACTAGCTGATGTAACCGTTCGCTCTGTCGCATATAATACTTTTACATTCGGATAACGCTCCGCTATTTCTTGATAGTAGAAAACTAAGTCATCGGTAGTCTCCGTAGATTCTAGAGAAATATTTAAAAGATGGATGGCATCTAACTTTCCAGCCGATAGATAATCCACATAGGGTAAAATTTCTTTAAGAAAAACTCCGCATTCTACTTGAGACCATAGTTTTGTACGATAATTAACATCAAAACTGATACTGATCCCTTGATTCTTTGCTAAGAGAATCAATTTTTTAATATTTTCTTGCCAAGCATGTGTCAAGCCTGCTGTCACTCCTGAGATGTGAAGACAATCTATATCTTTGAAAAGTTGATTAACATCCCACTCAATGGTATCCATACTAGCAAAACTGGAAAAGGCACGGTCATAGATAACCATCGGCCCCCTCTCTCCAATTCCTGACTCAACATAGTAGCACCCTAGACGATCACCTCCTTTGAGGAGTAAATCTGTTTCTACTCCATTTAACCGTAACTGGTTCTCTACTCCTTGTCCCAAAAGAGAATTTGGAACCTTACTAGCCAAAGCTACACGATGACCATAATGAGCTAAAGAGATAGCCACATTGGCTTCCCCACCACCATAATGAACCTGAAAATGATTAGAATTTGAAAGACGCATTCCAGATGGTGTTGAAAGGCGCATCATCATTTCACCTAAAGCAACGATTCTTCCCATTGAATTTACCCTTTAATTGCAAGATACTTTTTCATATATTGTGTCGCTATTTCGGTCACTTTATCAAAGTTACCAATTTCAGCTGGAGCTAGAAGATTTCCACCCACACCAACTGTAACAGCACCTGCTGCAAACCAATCAACCATGTTCTCGAGACTAACTCCGCCTGTTGGCATAATATTAATATGCGGTAATGGAGCTTTAAAAGCCTTAATGATAGATGGGTCGTAAGCACTTCCTGGAAATAGCTTGATAATATCGACTCCATATCTCAACGCCTCTTTCATCTCTGTAGTGGTCATGCACCCAGGAATGTAGGGAATTTGGTAGAGATTGCAAAGCTTTGCCGTTTCCTTATCAAATGTTGGACTAACAATAAATTCTGCTCCTGCCATTATTGCTAAACGCGCTGTGACAGCGTCCAGCACAGTTCCTGCTCCAATCACAGTATTTGAATTTTCACAATGATTAGCAATTAAATCAGCAATGACTTGATCTGCTTGAGGAACTGTAAAAGTTAACTCAATTCCTTTTATTCCACCCTTCAAACAGGCTTCGCTCGCTTTAAAAGCCTCTTCCTTAGAAGAACCACGAACAACTGCTATAACACCTGCATCTTCAATTCGTTTTAAAATATCAACTTTCTTCATTATCTCTCCAATATCTATACCTATAACTCAAAAACTTGACGAAGATCTACACTAGTTGGTGAACTATCCGAATTGGTTTCCATTATTGACTCCATGTAACGCCACCATTTTTGATTTATTTCAGTTGATGAAATCTTCTCCCATAATTCCTCGCTTTCAATTTCAGCATAGGCAAATAAGTGACTTGTTTCTTTATCTAAGAAAATAAAATATTTTTTAACACCGTGATTTTTTAACATCTGACGTAATTCTGGCCACAACTCCTTGTGACGTTTCTCGTATTCTTTATGTTGTTCTGGATAAACAACCATCCGAAAAGCTTTAATAATCATAAGACTAGATACTCACTTTCATCTGTAATGTTTTGTTTCAAAATGTTCCAAATGAATTTTTTCATTATCCTGTAGTAAATTTAAAAATTCTTTCGGTGTCATCTTAAATTCTTTTTTAAATGCTTTTAAAAAGTGGGGATAAGAGATAAAACCGCAATCACTAAAGATTTGACTCGCATTTTTTCTTTCTCTCAACAGATATTTAGAATACAATAAACGTTTTTTCAAAACGAACTGATGAAATGTATAGCCGGTATGTTTTTTAAACTCACGGGTAATATAGTATTTGCTGACATAAAAATGACTTTCCATCTCTTCTAATGTCAAATCATCCCCAAGATGTTCTGATATATACTTAATCATTTCATCTATACGCTCATTTATCTCATTTGACTTTGGATGAAGCTCACTATTATTCGACAATACTAAACGATTCAAGAAAATAATGTATCTGACAAGTGCTTGTTCAAAAGTAACATCTACTCCAAATTCATCCTTAGCCGTATCAAATGTGATGAAATCAAGCTGCTGTCTCAGCTCGTCAGGATTTGATTTTAATATCTTTGCTTCACCTAATCCATAATTTCCAAAACAAGCTTCTAAATTAGTTTTTCTCGTTGAATAGCGTTTTAAAAACACTGGTGTCATAAAAATATAGACGCGCTCAAAATATTCCGAACTCTGTTTCATGATGCGATGCATTTTATTAGCAGGAATCAATAAGATAGTTCCCGCATTAATGTCAAACTGCTCACCATCTATATAAAAGACCGCTTCACCTTCCAAGGTTGCATGAATTTCATAGCAATCATGATAATGATATAAGGTTTGAGTTTGATTAACATCATCTTTAACATGATATATTTCATACTGATCTGAAATCATTGTATTAACACGCGAGGCTTGTATCTGCTTATCATCAATGGTCTCTTGACTTTGATTATTGAAAAAATTCTTCATCTGCTTTTCCTTATTTACTGTCTGTATTAGTTTCTCAACATTTTCAAAGCACTTCCAATGAAGTCGTCTTTTGTTTCCTCTAAAACAACATAAGAGTGTGGCTTGTATTTTTCAATAATATCCAAAATTTCCGAATAATGTATCATGCCCCTCCCCATATCAATAGGGACAATTTTTTGATTTTCAATCACAAAATCTTTCAAATGTATCGCTACTATCTTATCCCCAAAACGTTCAAAGGCTTCTTGAACCAATTCGACCTGTTTTTGATAAGTCTCAACTGTAATCAAGTTTGTCGGATCTAAGATAATGCCTAAGTAGTCTGAATCTACGCGTTCTAAAAGCTCCTCTACTCGTTCTAAAGAGTATAATGGATGGTTCAAACCCGGTTCAATTCCAATAATAACTCGATGTTTTTCTCCAGCTTTAACCAATCGTTCAATAACAGGAACTAACTTTTCAAATGTTTCATCTTTAAAATTGTCTTCCGTAAATATAATCTCCGGAAAAATATTTCCTGTTTCAGATGCCACCATCGTTGCTCCAAAGTAAGGAGCATGTTTAACATAACTCTCAAATTTTTGAAGTAACTTTTCTCGCAAATCTAAGTCAGGGTGAATCATATTGATATAGCAACTAAGTATAGCAACATCAATATTCTTCTGCGCTAAAGCTTTTGCTATCATTCGTCCCATACCAGGATTAAGATGAGACGCCTCAGAAGGCATATCTTTAAAAGACATGCCTAAGGCTAACTGTACGGATGAAATCCCTTGTTGAGAAATTTTTTCAGCTAAATCTACAACTGAAGTCACTTGTGACAAATCATGCCCTCTAACAGTATATTGCATCAAATCTCCCTTCTAATTGACCAAATTTGGTAACCACATCACTAAACTTGGGAAGTAAGTGATTAAGAGCAACACTACTAGAATAACTAAGTAAAATGGAGCTAATAGTTTCAAACATTTTTCTGCTTTAACACCACCAACGCTTGCTCCAACATATAAGCCTGTGCCAACCGGTGGTGTAATTGATCCCACACAAAGGTTCATAATGGCAAATAGACCAAAGTGTACCGGATCTACGCCAACACTTTTTACTACTGGTAAGAAAATTGGTGTAAAGATAAGAATAGCTGGTCCGACATCCATAAACATACCAACCACTAAGAGAACCAAATTCACTAAAAGTAAAATGATATACTTATTAGTAGTCAAACCAAGGATTGATGCGCTAATGGCTTGTGGGATACCAGTAAAAGCCATCGCAAATGACATCATTGACGAAGTTGCCAACAAAAAGGCTATTGTACCAGTTGTCAAAACGGCTTCTTTCAGCATGCTTGGGATTTCTTTTATTGTCACTGTCTTATAATAGAACATTGTAATCAGTAAAGAATACGCTACTGCTACAGCTGAAGCTTCAATAGCAGTAAAAATACCTGATAAAATGCCTCCGATGATAATCACAATCAAGAAGATGCTAGGAATAGCCTCTTTAATAATCGTTAACGCTTCCCCTTTATCTTGACTAGTGACAACTGGATATTTTTCCTTTTTAGCCCATAAGAAGGCCACTAGCATAATTCCTAAGCTCCAGAGAGCACCAACTAAATAACCGCCCATAAAAAGTTTTGAAATGGAAGCACCAGAAGCTACTAATGAGAACATGATAAAAGCTGTTGACGGTGGAATAACCATTCCTGTTGGAGCAGATGCAATATTGACTGCTGTTGCAAATTTCCGATCATAGCCTGCCCTTTCTTGCTGAGGAATGAGCACACCACCGATAGCTGTTGATGCAGCAATTGCAGATGAAGACATAGAGCCAAATAAGGCATTTCCAAGAACATTTGTATGAGCTAATCCACCAGGAATGCGACCTACAAAAAGCATTGCAAAATTAACTAGCTTCGTGGCTATCCCCCCGTTGTTCATAATTATTCCTGAGAGGACAAAGAAGGGAATTGCAACAAGTGAAAAACTATTCAAACTTGCCACCATCTTCTGAGCTGACGTAAACAACGAAATGTCAAATGGCACAACTAATAATAAAGTTGCAATAGAAGAGGCAGCAATACTAATGGCAATAGGTAAGCCTAAAACAAGTAAGATTGCAAAAATAATAAATAAAATAAGTCCTGCTTCAACTGCCATGGCTACCCCTCACTTTCATCTTGCGGTTTTCCTTGGATAAGGTTTAACAGACTGTAGACTAATATTAAAATACCAGAAACTGGAACCGCTAGATAAACCAATCCCATAGGTATCCCAAGAGATGGAGACAGTTGTCCCATAGTAACAGAAACTGCTTTAAATCCCCCAAAAATCATTACCACTGCTGCAAATAGAACAAATAAAATTTGAACAACGGTATCGAGTATTCTTTGCTTTTGTGGGTTCAAGTGATCTGATAATAGGGATACTGATAAATGAGACCTTTTTCCAACGACATAGGCTGAAGCAAGCAAAGACAACCAAACTAAATTTAACAAATTCTTCTGTAACAGTATTTGGATTTCCTAAGACCGTACGTACAAAAATTTGGTAAAGAACAACCAAAATCATCACAACAAATACTACTGAGCAGATAAATTCTAAACACTTATCTAAAAGTTTTCTAATTGCTATCATGTTTAACCTCCATCGCCAAATCACGAATAGATTGATAGATTGGACCATATGTTGGATTTGCCGCGTACTCATCTAACATCGGCTGAACGGCTTTACGGAATTCAGATGTATCAGCAATTGTATTAAATTTAACACCATATTCTTTAATAGCAATCTCTTTTTCAGCTTCTACTGCATCTTTGAAGACTGTTTTTTCAAATTCAGTAGATGCTTTGGCTGCTTCTAATACAGCCTGATATTGTTTTTCATTAAGACGTTCCTTAACAGAATTGCTCATAAGTACAATATCTGGAACACGAGTATGCTCATCATAAGAGTAATACTTGGCAACACCTCCGTGACCTGCTGTATAAAGAACAAATTCATTATTTTCAGCACCATTAATCAAATTTGATTGAAGCGAGGTATAAACCTCACTACTACTCATCGGTACTGCCGCACCTCCTAATAGACTTACCATACGAATAGCCGTTGCACTTTGCATCGTACGAATCTTTTTTCCTTTAAGGTCTGCGACCGATTCAATTGGGCCATCAACCATGTAAAAACTACGCTGTCCTGAATCATAATAAGTTAGACCAACAAATCCTAATTCTTTTGTTGATTGATAAATGGGATCCATGATCGCTTTGTTTTCCATTACTGTAAAGTAATGGTCTTCATTGTCAAATAAATACGGTAAGCCAAAAACTGAATAAGACTTTGAGAATCCTTCCAGCGCTGATGCGCTCACTTTGGTAAAGTCAATACCTCCAGTCTGTGTTAACTCAATCAATTCTGTTTCACCACCAAGTTGCCCATCTGGATAATATTCAACGACTACTTTGCCATCAGTTTTTTCATTAACCAACTCACCAAATTTTTTCATAGAATCAATGACTGGCTGACTATTACTAGCATAAGCAAATCGAAGGGTAATTGTCTCCTCACTAGAAGACTTTTGAGCACAGCCTGTCAAAAAAGTTAAAGCACTCGTTACCATTAACAAACCGAATAAAAGTTTTTTCTTCATTAGCTTGTCCTTTCATTATTAGCAAAATGACTTCAAAAGTTCTGTCAAGCATAGCATTGTCAAAGACTGACCATACGGCATCGCCGAGCGTTTGATCGATTTATAAAATTCAGGAGAGTCACCCATACCCGTTCCAATCGAAACATTTTGCACCTCTCCATTTTCATCAATCTGCTCAAGTAATCCTTGAATAGCTTTAAAAGCAATCTCACGATACTCAGCCGGTAGGTAACGTTCGTGTACAGCTTTTAACAACCCATATGCAAAACCTGCCGTTGCGGAAGATTCCACATAAGCACTCGGATCATCTATAATGGTGTGCCAAAGTCCAGAATCAGACTGATATTTTTTCAGCATTTTCGCCTGTTGTAATAGTACCTCCTCTAAAAATTCTCTTACGGTATCACCTTTTGGTAATTCTAAAATTTCAATGGCTAGCGGAATAGCCATTGTAATCCAGCAGTTCCCGCGTGCCCAAAATACTTCAGCATAATTATGACGTCCTTCAAAAGTCCAACCATGATACCAAAGTCCCGTTTTCTTATCCATCAAATATTTCACATGGATTAAAAATTGATACTTAGCCTCCTCTAAATATTCTGGACGGTCAAGAAGTTTTCCGATTTTCGCTAATGGTAAAACCGTCATCATCAAGGTATCATCCCAAAGCTGCTGCACATTTTCAGGACCATACGTAGTATGTTGAAGTCCTCTTTCGTCTGTGCGAATCATATCGTACATAACCCATTCAGCCCATCTATTGAGATAAGGCAAATAGCGGGAATCTCTTGTATCCTCATAAAGGTAAGCCATAGCCAGTAGCGGCGCCATCGTATTGACATTTTTAGGTGGAGCCCCTTCATCCATCCGATCGTCAAACCATTTTTTAACAATATTAAAGTACTTCTCATTTTTTGTTTGACGATAATTCAAGTAAACTCCCAAAAGAGCTACCCCTTGTGGCCAATTCCAAACAGTCCAACTCTTGTCATCAACTTTTAAGCCGTCAAAATCAAGTAACTCTGAACCTGTTTGATCCGCTAACCTTGTTAAGTTATCAATTAGAAGATCTATAGTTGACTCAACTGATTCCTTTTGAATAAAGATTTCTTCTTTGATAATCATTTATCATTCCCCTTTTTGTAATCGCTTTCTATATATTTATGATAACACTTACATTGATGTTTAAAAATAACTATTTTTGTCAAAAAAACTGCCAAAAATTGACTTCGTAAGTTTTACGCGATTTTGAGTTCATTTATTCATTCTCAAACTAAAGTTGAGATCTACTCATAATTTAGGATTGAATATCCCCTAGGAGATTAGTTATTAGAGTTCCTACGAAACTAAAATTCCAGTTCATGTAGGCTTTATCCTCAATGGTTAATGGGTTTATTACTTGATTTGCGGGGAGCGAGCTTGTAGATAAGTGTTCATTAGTCCTTGATAACCACTATCAGCTAGGATTTTCCCTACTACTTGGATTTCTACGCCTCATTTTCAGTAGTCTCATCTCATGATAACATCTTTCAGCAATTCCAAGCGTAGCATTCTTTCACCGCGTGCCACAATGGCCTGCGCCTTCATCGCATGGCACTTCTTTTTCCCAGAATAGTCCTTTGCTGTCTCTTAGGACAATTGATTTTACCTCTGTGGTATCGGGTATCAGTTAGGAGATCTTCCGTGATAAGTTTTACCGTTCTCACACTTTTAGCATGTTTAAAATGCTAAAGTGTTTCATCTTGTCTTCATTTGATTCAAGTGTCCCAATAGTTTTGAGACTAACCAGATGACAACGAAAATGACAACAATATAAAAAACGAACGATGGACAACCTTTGTACTTCAAAGAATTGCCTATCATTCGCTCTTTACTTATTAAATTTTGACGATTTCTACTTTTTCAATGGCTACGTACTATCTTAATTTTTTGAGTTTAGCTTGTTATTTCCAGAAGATGCTAATTGTCTGTCGAGCTCCTGCTTGATTTTAGCTTCTGGTGCAAAATCGCGTTCCCAGTTTTCTGGTTTTAAAATCTTTCCTGTTATTGAATCGTGATGGGCTTTGCCATCAGGCCAGACTTTGCCCATATTTGCTTCGTGAACCAAGTCAAAAATCGGTTCTGGATCAACTCCCATTAAAACAAAGCTACCGTAGGTGAAATAGAGTAAATCAATCAAAGCATCGACCTGCCCAACCAAAACGGATTCTCCTGATTTTCCCTTGGACTGCGTTTTTGCACAAGCTCGGTCAAGCGCTTGGTGAAGATGAGCCATGCTGTGCTCATACTCTCTATCCGAACCAGCTGTTGCATAAACCAATTCCACTATTTCCTCAATCTTGAAATCCGCACGATTAAGAACAAGCTCTAAATCAAAAGGGCTTGGTTTAGTGGGTACACTGCCATCCATAACACGATGAAATTCTTGAACACGTTGAAAATTCTTTTCTGATGTTGTCACTTCCTAACCTTCCTGCCTATCAATTAACTTAAAATGCTCCAAAGCAGCGGCGATGCCACCATCATTATTAGAAGCAGTCGTGTAGTTAGCAAACTGCTTGAGTTTTCGCTTACCATTTCCCATCGCAATCCCTAAGCCAACTCCTCGAACCATTTCGATGTCATTATCGGAATCACCAAATGCCATGACTTGGCTAAGATCAAAATTAAAGCGATTAGCAACAACAGCAATACCTTTGAGTTTGGACATGCCTTTGCTAATAATATCTGCCGCAAAAGGGCTACTGCGCGTAAATGTCAACTTCGGAAAAAGATAGCCAAGTTTATCCGTCTCTTTCTTACTGGCTAGCATCACAACTTGATAGATGGGTTGCTCTAATTTAGCCATCATGCTTTCGCGTGTTTTGGGCCAAATACGACGATAACCATGATTAAACCCCACCATAAGAAGATCTGCCATAAAATCAGGCAGACGTTTAGCCAGCCAGTAAGCCCACTTCCGCACACCGACATGAAGTAAGCGACTTCCTACCATATCTGTCGCTGTTCCAAAAGACAGGTCTCGTTGCTTCTTTTGAGCATAATTTACCAGAGACACTAAACTATCCTTGGGCAACTCCTGAGCTGAAATCACACCTTTTCGGTCAAAAATGTATTGACCATTGTAACAAATAGCTATGTCTAGATTTAAAGAAGCCATGTAGGGCAAGGAGAAATTTGGACCGCGGCCAGTTGCCAGCCCAACCAAATACCCACGATGTTTTAACTGATTGATCGCTTGGACGGTTGAGGCTAAAACCGTACGATTGTCTGTCAAAAGTGTCCCATCGATATCAAAAAACACTGCTTTTACCGTCAAAACATCCCCAACTTTCCCTTTTCTATGATAAAATAAATTATACCATATTGAAATAAAATTTGAAAGAATCTGAAAAATGACCAAGAAAATTTTAGCCCTTCATACTGGCGGCACCATTTCCATGTCAGAAAATGAGTACGGTCAAGTCGCTCCTGTTGCCACCAATCCGATGACCCAACTCGACATGACAACCGATCAAATTGCAGTTACTGCACTCGATTTTCTGAACCTGCCAAGCCCACATATCACACCTAAGCATATGCTGATGCTCTATCATGAGATTCGAAAGCAAGCACCGCATTTCGATGGGATTGTGATTACCCATGGGACCGATACTTTAGAAGAGACGGCCTATTTCTTAGATACCATGCAGTTGCCAATGATTCCTGTTATTATGACTGGTGCTATGCGTTCTTCAACTGAAATTGGAAGCGATGGTGTTTACAATTACTTGACAGCTCTGCGTGTGGCAGCAGAAACAAAGTCTAGAGATAAAGGTGTTTTGGTCGTTATGAATGATGAAATTCATGCTGCTAAGTACGTTACCAAGACCCACACCACCAACCTTTCAACTTTTCAAACACCGACGCATGGACCAATTGGTCTTGTCACTAAGAATGAGATTCTCTTTTTTAAACAAGCGGAGGATCGGGTTCGCTTTGATTTAAAGGAGGTTTCAGGTACCGTTCCCATCGTCCAAGCCTACACTGGAATGGGTGACACACTGCTTGCCCTGCTTCATTCTGAACAGATTTCTGGTTTGGTTATTGAAGCCATGGGCGCTGGCAATGTCCCTCCACAGGCAGCTGAAGAGATTCGCAAACTGATTCAAAAAGGGTTGCCAGTAGTGCTAGTTTCGCGCTGTTTTAATGGAATAGCAGAGCCAGTTTATGCCTATGAAGGTGGCGGCGTACAACTCAAGGAAATGGGAGTGATGTTTGTCAAAGAACTCAATGCCCCAAAAGCGCGTCTAAAACTACTCATTGCCTTAAACGCTGGACTAGAAGGGCAAGCCCTAAAAGATTATATTGAGGGATAAGCTATCTCCTTAAAAAAAGAGAAGGGGCTAACCATTAAATTTCACAGCCCCTCAACAAAGTTTAGCAGTAGCTGATAGGTACTAAAGTATTTCATCAGCTACACATAAGAAAAGCACCTTGTTAAAATTCGGATGTGATCTCGCATAAAGGTATGCTAATCCTGATTTATCAAGTCTAAAAGTCAAAACCACTCGTTTTCTAACGGGTGGTTTTGACACCAAGTGCTACACTGCAGTACATTTTTGCAAATATCGCTTCATAAATAATATCGAGAGTAGCAACAAACTCAGTCCATATATGAAGTACATTGAATAATAGGTCTGCCGACCTAATAACTGGATTATAAGCATTATGCCTACACTTAAAAGATTTATGATAATAGAATGGCTCAATACATATTTCTCATCATCAGAGCTTTGCAGTAACATTTTCGTACCTTCGTAAACAGGAGACATTCCCATCATAATCAGTGTAAATAATGTTATCGGCATTATATTTGTAACGATTTCGTCTGATAAAAAATGTGCTAGTGCATTTGAAGCAAAGACAACTATAACAGAAATGATAAGTGTAGCTATATACGAACTAGTGAAAATCAATTTTAAAAACTGTTTAACTTTCCCACCCTTCTCAGCTTCTGGTAAAAAAACCGAGATAGTCGTTGAATAGACAAAGGAAGGGATTCTTGCAATAGATAGTAATTGGCTAACGACAGAATAAATAGCTAGAATACTTACCCCTAATCTTGCTATAAGAGCATCAAATACCATAATAAACAAGACGCTCTCCAGCACCTCCTGCCCTGCCAATGGCAGCCCAAACGTTATCAGCTCTAGTTTAGTAGTTGATTTGACAGGCAAAGCGTTTAATATCACTGGATAAACAAGGATAAGATAGCTCAATGAGATAACACTTAACGAAATGATAGCAGACAATGCCGCTCCAGTAATACCCAGTTTAGGAACAAGAATAGAATTCAATAAAACATCTAGAAGTGAACTACCTAAACCAATCGCCATGATTGACTCTGTTTTCTTTTGAACTCTTAATAAATTTGTCAGTGAAAAATTTATAAGAGTCAACAATATGTAGGGAGACATGATCTTTAGGTAAATTGTCGATAGATTTAATAAAGCTCCTCTAAATCCATAAAATCCAGACAACACAACTCTCCCGAAGAATAGAATAAAAGTTGCAAATATAACCCCTATAATCAAATCAATCACAAGACTTGACTTTAGTAAATCATAAAATCGATCGAAACGGTTATTAGCATATTCCTTTGCTCCTTTTATGTTGAAAGAAAGGCTAAATGCGCCCAGCAAACCACCAAAAGCAAATAGTAAATTCTGTATAATCGAAATCCCAGATAGGGCTAGTGATGAATTATTAACAGCAAAGTGCAGTGCTAATTGACTAATAACGATTTGTCCAATATTTGTAAGAATAAGAGGCAAAGCAAATTTGTTGATTTCTCTGCTATCTAAACATTTTTCCAAAATTTTCATTTTCAATCTCCAATACGCATATATGGGAAATTTCTATACTTTTCTCCATGCAGTCGGTACACTTTTAATCAGTATATCATACCATTTCTACAAAAACTTTTGAAAGCGTATTGTCGCAAGCCGCTAGCAGAATATTTTGAATACTGTTTTAAAGTGCAGGAACCATACCTTACTCCAACCACACTACATAGCAGTGATAGCTGCAAAAAATAATTTTTCAGCACGATATCATGTGATGATGTAAAATGGTCTATAGTTCCCAAAGATAAACAGAAGCTATGACTTTTGGCTCCGTTCTTTCGTTGGGATATTAAAAAAGTGGCATAGCCACTTTTTTTGGCTCTATAATTTCTGTAGTGGGTAAAACCACCACGGAGATTATGGAGCCTTTTTGAGTATGAAAAAATCCCATATGATCTATAATGAAAAGCGCAAACAACTCATTAGAAAGAATCATATGGAACTCCTTAATAATACCACAGATCTCATCGGATTGAAAGACCCAAATATCAAAATCACTTTTGTCTTAAAGCACAACACACACATCGAGATTAAGGCTAAGCTGGACTACAAGCCTAGTTTGTGTCCGCGTTGTCAGGGACAGATGGCCAAGTATGACTTCCAAAAAGCCTCTAAAATTCCACTGTTGGATATCCAAGGTATGCCTACGCTACTCAGACTCAAGAAACGTCGCTTTCGCTGTAGAGACTGTAGGAAAATAACAGTAGCTGAAACACCACTCGTTGAGAAGAACTGTCAAATCTCTCTTCCTGTCAGACAAAAGATTGCCCAACGTCTCATTGAGAACACCGCCATGAAAGACATCGCAAGAGACCTTTCTGTCTCAACCTCAACCGTTATTCGAAAGCTCAAGGAATTCACTTTCAAGCCTGATTTTTCTTCCCTGCCTGAGGTACTATCTTGGGATGAATTTAGTTTTAAGAAGGGCAGAATGAGCTTCGTAGCTCAGGATTATCACACGAGACAGCTTATCGCTATTCTGGACGGTAGGACACAAGCAACCATCCGAAACTACTTCCTCCGATACCCTAGAAAGGTTCGGGCTAGCGTAAAATGGATTACTATGGACATGTTTGCGCCTTACTATGACCTAGCCAGAAAACTATTTCCTAATGCTCAGATCGTTCTGGACCGCTTCCACATCGTGCAGCACCTGAACCGTGCCATGAACAGAACCCGCATTCAAATCATGAATGAGATGGACCGTAAGCAGCTACCTTACAAGGCCATCAAGCGTTACTGGAAACTGATTCAACAGGATAGCCGTAAGCTCAACAACAAGCGGTTTTACAGACCAACCTTTCGTGATCACTTGACCAATCAGGAAATCATTGAGAAACTCCTGAGTTACTCCGATGAACTGAAGGAGTACTACAACCTTTACCAGCTCTTGCTTTTTCACTTCCAAGAAAAACGCTCTGACCTCTTCTTTGANCTNATTNANGANACCNTTGAGNCCGTCAATCCCATATTCCAGTCAGTTTTCAAGACATTTATAAAAGTGAAAACTAAGATAATCAATGCNTTTGAACANCCNTATTCCAACGCCAAACTNGAAGCCACCAACAATCTCATCAAGGTTATCAAGCGAAATGCCTTTGGTTTTAGGAACTTTGAGCACTTCAAAACACGCAGTTGTATCGCCCTGAACATCAAAATAGAGAGAACCAATCTGATTCTCTCTAGAAGCTAACTTTATAGCTGCTTTTCTTCAACCCACTACAGTTGACAATGAGCCCTTTTTTTATGCATTTGGATAAATGTAGTAGACAGTTCCACCGCCCCAAATGGAGTGCGTAGGATTGAACCAGCCACGATAGTTGGAAATAGATTGGTTTCCTGCATAGTTAGCTTCGGAAACTTGGATACGTGTTGATGATTCGACAGAAGTGACAACCGCAACGTGTCCATAACCGCCACCATCATTAGGCCATACAGCTACTGCACCAACCGCTGGGGTTGTCCCAACAGTGAAACCAGCAGCACGGGCAGAGTCAGCCCATTGACCCGCATTGCCCCAGTTATTTCCAGCCCAAGGAGCTAAGGTTTTAGCTCCCCATGTACATTGGCCAATTGGGTAAGTATTCGTTACAGAAGTATTTGACGTTAATGGAGTAACGACAGGACTTTCAACAGCAGGAGCCACTACAGCAGGTTTTGCTACCGTCTCAGTGATTACAGGCTCAGTTGGTGCTGGTGCAGGTGTAACGAGTGCTTCAGTAACGGCTGGCGCTGGTGTGGGTGCAACTGGTGTTTCAGTAGTAGCAGGAGTCGCTGATACTTCTGGAGTTGTTGTTGTGACTGGTGCCTCAGCAGGCGTTGTAGAGGATTCAGCTGGAGTCGCAGGAGCTATTGGTGTTTCAGCAACTGTTGGTGCAGGCTCAGCGGGCTTTTCTTCCACTGGTGCTGGTGATGTTGTCGCTACAGGAGCAACAGATGCCTCAGCTGCAGGCGCTGAACTCACATGATAAGCTGGTGAAGAAGCAGGAGACGCGACCAAAGTTGGATTAGATTCAACCGCTGGAACTGCATCGTTAGCCTTAGGAGCTTCTGGTAAGTCCACCTTAGCTTCTGGTACTTCAGGTGCCGCTTGACTAAAACCTGTCCGAAGTGCTTGGACATCTTCGTAGGCTACAGTAGCTACTTCTTGATCTGTCGGCACTTCTTTTTCAACAGACGTTTTTTGAGCTAATGAAACAACCGCTGGTTTAAAATCACCCTTGTCAGCTACTTTTTCTTCTTGAGCTTTCTCAATTTTTTCAGAACTAAGTACTGCTTTTGTCGTTTCAGTCGCTTGAAGTGTTGGTTTGCTGGTTACTGTAGTGGCATCTGTTATCTGATCAGCTTGTGTGCCTAAAGCAATAACGCCACCGAGTGTTGCTGTACTAAATAACAGGCTAGAAAAAGCTCTCTTCATTTCTCACAATTCTCCTATTTTTATAGATTCATCAGTACTACTATTTTAACAGAAAAGATGCCTTTTTGATATTACACTTCTTTGACAGATAGCTAGTCTATTATTACATCTAAATGACAAAAAAGGAAATAGACAAACGCATAAAAAAGGGTCTCTTAGCCCAGCAACTAAAAGACACTTTTAAGATCATTCATTTACCAAACCTGTTCAAAGAGAGTTGATGGTGTCAGCAATGAAAACTTCAATTGGCAATTTACAAAAGAAATGGGGTATCAGCTTCCGAACAAATCTGCTAAAACTTTTTGAAAAGTTAAAGAAAAACATGGTTGAAAGTTAGTAAACCGCTTTATAGACAGCGCTGTTCTCGGTTTTTAATCAAAAGAGTCCGTTTTTTCAAGTCTGTCAGCAACGATTTTCCATTCTGGATTTTTAGTCCAGTCTGTTTCTTGCACAATCTGACTAGCCACCCGTCTAGCTTCTTCTAAAATCGGGTAATCCTCAACCAGATCAGCGACTTGAAATTCGGGAATTCCTGACTGACGGGTTCCAAAAATCTCTCCTGAGCCCCGCATTTTGAGATCTTCCTCAGCAAGGACAAAACCATCTGTCGTCTCGGTCATAATGGTCATGCGTTGTTTACCAGAATCAGTCTTGGGATTGGCTACTAAAATGGCATAAGACTGCTTGTCCCCACGACCAACCCTTCCTCGGAGCTGGTGGAGCTGGCTCAACCCGAAACGATCGGCATCCATTATAAGCATAATAGTCGCATTGGGAATATTGACTCCGACCTCAATGACTGTAGTTGACACCAGAATATCCGTTTCTTTGTCCTTGAAAGCCTGCATGATAGCTTCCTTTTCATCGGACTTCATCTTGCCATGTAAGAGGTCCACCTTGGCAACCTCTGCAAAATAGTCTTGAAACTCTTCTGCAAGTGCGATCGCATTTTTCAAATCCAGAGCTTCTGAAGCTTCAATCAAGGGGGAAATCACATAAACTTGAGCCCCTTTCTGGACTTCTGACTTGATCCAAGACAAAACCTGATCAAACTGCTCATGCCTCACCCAACGAGTGATAATCGGTTTGCGCCCAGCGGGCAGCTGATCAATGAGCGAGACATCCATTTCTCCGTAAGTCGTGATAGCTAAGGTTCGTGGAATCGGTGTCGCCGTCATCATCAAGACATCTGGTTGTTGGCCTTTTTCCCGAAACTGTCGCCTCTGGTTAACGCCAAAACGATGTTGCTCATCAGTAATCACTAGGCCTAAGCGATGGTAAATCACTCCTTCCTGAATCAAGGCATGAGTTCCGACAATCATATCAACCTGACCACTTGAAATCGCAGTTAAGGCCGTCCGTTTCTCAGCTGCTTTCATACTTCCCGTTAAAAGAGCGATAGACTGGTCTGGAAACAGGCTAACCAAATTCTCATAGTGCTGTTCAGCAAGGATTTCTGTCGGCACCATGATCGCAGCCTGAAATTGGGCTGTCACAGCAGCGTACATAGCTAAAGCTGCCACAACTGTCTTACCAGATCCCACATCCCCCTGCAAAAGACGATTCATGTGGTTTGGACTGCGCATGTCTTCTAGAATTTCATTCAGGCTTCGTCTCTGAGCATCTGTCAAAGCAAACGGTAATGTTCCAATACATTCTTCAATCAAGTCCTTTTGATAATCAATCACCAGACCAAAATCAGCTGATTTGGTCTCCTTGCGCATGACCTGCAAACGCATCTGGTAATAAAAAAGCTCTTCAAATTTGACACGGCGCAAGGCCTGCTTGTACTGGGCAAGATCTGTCGGAAAATGCATGGCCTGAACAGATGATTGGCGGTCTAAAAGCCGGTATTTGTCAATAAGAACCTGTGGTAGATTCTCCTCTAAAAGTTGATGATAGCCAGCCTGAAAGGCTGCCATCACCAATTTTACCAAATTAGCCTGAGTAACTCCCTGAACCACATGATAAATGGGCTGCATATCATCCTGAGCCTGTGCTAAAACTTTCATACCAGTTAAAGCCGCTTTTTTCTGATCCCATTTGCCCCAAATAGCGACTTGCTCTCCGAGAACAATCTTATCTGCCAGATAAGGTTGATTAAAAAAACTAACACTAACGACAACTTCACCTTGCTTGATTTTAAAGGTCAAACGATTTCGTTTGTAACCATAATACTGGACATTGGCAGGGGTAACAACTTGGCCAACCACCACTGCTTTTTCTCCATCTAAAAGCTCTAAGACCTCGCGTGACTTGAAGTCTTCATAGCGAAATGGATAGTAAACCAACAAATCACCAACAGTAGCCAAGTCTAGTTTCAAAAATTTCTCAGCCGATTTGGGACCAACCCCAGGTAAAGCTGTCAAACTATCAGTCAGTCGCATTTACTCTCCTTCTCATAAAAGTACAATGGCGTGCAAGCACAACAAGAAACACGAGAACAACCGACAGGACGTGTCCGCGAAACTCCTGTCTTTTTGCAACATTTGCAACCCGTACGCATTTCCCATTTCTTTCTATTCTGCATCTCAATCTTTGTAACGGCGAGCGATCCGATCACTCAAAAGACAAGTCACCTCATAGTTAATGGTTCCACGATAATCCGCCCAATCTTGCACTGAAATCTGACGGTCGCCCTCACTACCAAGCAAGGTCACTCTTGTTCCTAGTGGATAGTATTTTGGCAGGCGAACTGTGGTTTGGTCCATCGATACCCGACCAACAATCTCACAAAATTGTCCATCAACTAAAACTCTAAATCCTTGCATGTCCCGTGTCAGTCCATCCGCATAGCCAATTGGAAGCGTCCCGATCCACTCTTGAGCTGACGTTTGATAAGTTGCACCGTAGCCAACTGTGGCTCCTATAGGAACTTTTTTGACATGAATCAACTCTGATGTCAAACCTAGAGCTGGTTTCAGCTCAAAAGGCAGCTCCAAAGTCGTTCCACTGGGATTCAAGCCATAAAGGATATCTCCCAAACGCACCGCATCAAACACAGTATCTTCATGCCAAATGGCTGTTGCCGAATTGCTAGCATGAACGATAGTCGGTTGCTGCGGGAGCTTGGCGACAATCTCTTCAAAAAGATGAAGCTGTTTCTGGAACTGATGATTATCTTTCTCATCAGCTGTCGCAAAATGAGTAAAGATACCTGAGAAAACCATTCCTGCTTCTAATAAATTCTCTACTGCAAGAGTAATCTCCCGACTATCCCGAAAACCAATCCGCCCCATACCAGTATCCACTTTGAGGTGAACTTTTAGACCAGCAAAACGACTATCACTAGCAAGTAGCTTATCCAACCACTCTTGAGAGGCAACAGTCACAGCAATATTGTATTCTAGAGCAAGTAAGACAGACTCCGTTGGCATAACGCCCAGAACAAGAAGGGGGCTTGTGATACCAGCCTCGCGCAACTCTATGGCCTCGTCTATATTAGAAAGGCAAAATCCTGCTACGTCATCTTGTAAAGCACGCGCCACTTCCACAGCTCCATGACCATAGGCATTAGCCTTGACGACTGCCCAAGCCTGTGTTTTCTCCGGCAAGCGATTCATAACCTGCCGAAGATTATACTTTATATTTTCAAGCGTAATCACAGCCACCGTTGGCCGATGCCAAGCACTATTCATCACAAGCCTCCTCATCAGTATTTTCAATAGTCTCTAAAATCACACTAGCCTGAACAAAATCACCTGAGTGGCTGATGGATACCCAAACCTTACCTGAAAAAGGGTGATTGGTAAAAATCGGCGCTCCCGAGTCATCAGGCAAAATTTCTAAATCCTGAAAGCTAATCTGGCCAATACCAGTTCCCCAAGCTTTGGCAAAGGCTTCCTTAGCTGACCAACGTCCCGCTAAAAAGGTCATTTTCCGCTGACCTTTAAGGGACTCAAAAAAAGTCAACTCTGGTGCAGTCAATACTTTTTTGGCAAAACGAGCATTTTTTTCATAGGCCTTCGCCACTTGGCTGATCGCTTGAAGATCAATACCGTGTCCAACAATCATCAATTTGAACCTTTCTTGAAAGGAAAGAGCCAGCAGGACATAGCCCAGCTGACTCGCCGATACATTTTTAATCTTTTATAAGTTCGTTAGCTCGCCTTGCTGTGCTACTGAAAAGATACCTGTCTCGCGTTAGCTATCGATAAAACAAGTCGATGCACTCATCAAAGGAATCCAGATTAGAAAACTATCACTTGCCTTGCAGCAGTTCTTCATAAGAATCGTGCTTAGTCGTTGCATAAATTTCACGAATCAAGCTTTCTGTTTTTTCCCAGCCGAGACAAGGATCTGTAATAGACTTGCCGTATACTGTTGGAGCATCCTGGCGGCCATCTTCTAAATAAGACTCAATCATAAACCCGCGAACATATTGGTTGATCTTTTCATTCCAATCACGGTTAATGAGGGTCTGGCGAACAATTCGGATTTGTTCAAAATGGTTTTTTCCTGAATTATCATGATTGGTATCAATAATGATAAAAGGATTAGCAAGTCCCATTTTTTCGTACTGAGCAATAGCTTTCAGCAAGATATCATAGTAATAATTAGGCTCATTATCACCGTGTTCATTGGTCGCGCCACGTAAAATCGCATGCGCTAGAGGATTACCGTCAGTATCCACTTCTGATCCATTAAAGAAGAAATTTTGAGCATTTTGCGCCGCGAAAATCCCGTTAAACATAATATTAAGATTACCGGATGTAGGATTTTTCAGACCAGTCGGCGCATCAATTCCTGAGGCAACAAAACGGTGTTCCTGATCCTCAACAGATCGTGCTCCAACCGCATGATAGCTCACCAAGTCATCCACTAAGACCAAATTGCTAGGATAAAGCATTTCGTCTGCCGTTGTTAAGCCTGTTTCTGTAATGACACGATAGTGCATATTGCGCACCGCTTGCAGACCATTGATAAGATCAGGCAATTTAGAGGTGTCCGGTTGGTGAACCAACCCTTTATAGCCCGAACCATTGGTTCTAGGTTTTGCAGTATAGACCCTCATGACCATGAAAATCTTGTCTTTCACCTCTTCTTGAAGTTTAGCTAGACGGTGCGCATAGTCCAAGACTGCTTCTTCATTATCTGACGAACACGGGCCGATAACCAAAAGCAGGCGATCGTCCTCGCCTGTAATAATGTTTTTCAGTTCCTGATCACGAAACTCTTTATTGGCCAAAGCCTGACCAGTCAACTGGGTAGGTGCCTTAACCTTAGCAATATCAATCAAATCGCCCTTACGATGAATTCCCATACTATTCTCCCAAAGTCCTGTATATTTCCTGAATCAACTCTTTCGTTTTATCCCAGCCCAAGCAAGGATCTGTAATAGACTGCCCAAAAACGTTTGGCTCATCCTGACGACCATCTTCTAGATAAGACTCAATCATAAACCCACGTACCACTTGGTTAATCTTTGGATTCCAAGCACGGTTAATGAGGGTTTGACGAATGATTCTGATCTGCTCTAAGTAATTCTTACCGGAATTGTCATGATTCGTATCAACAATGATAAAGGGATTGGTTAGCCCCATTTTTTCATATTGAGCAATGGTTTCCAGCAGATTATCATAGTAGTAATTCGGCTGGATTTTTCCAAATTCATTAATAGCTCCACGCAAAATAACATGAGCTAGCGGATTTCCCTCAGTCTCGACCTCTTGACCATTAAAAAGAAAGGACTGCTTATGCTGAGCTGCATAAACGCCATTAAACATCACATTGAGGTTCCCAGATGTGGGATTTTTCAAACCTGTCGGCACATCTATCCCTGAGGCTACAAATCGGTGCTGCTGATTTTCAACTGAACGAGCACCAATGGCCACATAAGACACCAAATCTTCAACCAAAGATAAATTTTCAGGGTAAAGCATCTCATCGGCCGTTGTCAATCCAGTCTCAGTAATCACGCGATAGTGAAGATTACGAACCGCACGAATCCCATTGATAAGGCTGGGCGCTGCATCTGCCTTAGGTTGATGCATCATGCCCTTGTAGCCATCACCATTGGTACGAGGCTTGGCGGTATAGACCCGCATTACCATAAAAATACGATCTTTAACCTGTTCTTGGAGCTGAGCCAAACGATTGGCATATTCCAAAACCGCTGCTTCATTATCAGAAGAACAAGGGCCAATTACAAGGAGAAGACGGTCATCTTCCCCTTGAATAATAGCTTCCAACTCACGGTCGCGCGCTTTCTTTTTCTCTAGGCATTCCCCTGTCAATTTTGAAATAGCACGCACTTTATCAATATCAATTCTTTGACTGATTGCTTTAAACGTCACTGTCTTTCCCCCTAAGTCAGCCTTTTTACTTGTTTTGAATGTTTCCTCTAGATGCGTCCATGACAGTTTTTAAATTTCTTGCCTGATTGGCAGGGACAAGGATCGTTACGATTAATCTTTGAAAAATCCAGACCCTCTGGTAAATTGGCTTGCTGAGCTGAGATATTTCGAGTCGCTGTTGTTTGAACTTGCTGTACTGTACGCTCACGTTCAATATTGTCATGAATTTGCGCCTTCATCATCAGACGTGTCACATCAAACTCAATAGCTCCGATCATATCGTTAAACATCTTGAAAGCTTCAGACTGATATTCAACAACTGGGTTATTTTGCGCATAACCGCGCAATCCGACAGCGCTACGGAGTTGATCTAAGGCATCAATATGGTCGGTCCACTTGTTGTCCACAACACGCAAGATAAGCACTTTTTGGAATTCTTTCACAGCGTCTTCATCGCGCAATTTCTCAACTTGACGGGCGTAAATGGCTTGCGCTTTTTCAAGCAAGAAGTCCTTGATTTCTTGGTCAGATTTTCCAGCCAAGTCCTCAAAACTGAGCTCGTCTTCGGATACCAAAGCCATGTGGGCAAAATTTAAAATCGAGGTCCATGCTTCATCACGATCTTTAAGATGGGCGTGTGCATCCACCTGACGCTCAATCGTACGACGAATCATTGCCTGAATTTCTGGCTCTAAATCGCGGTCTGAAGTAATCACGTCGTAACGTTCGCGGTAGATAATTTCACGCTGCTCGCGCATCACATCATCGTATTGAAGGACTTGTTTACGAGAGTCATAGTTGTTCCCCTCAACACGCTTTTGAGCTCCTTCAACCTGACGAGTTAGCATGCCTGACTTGATGACTGACTCTTCTTCTGTCAAATTCATCCGCTCCATGACAGCTTTGATCCGTTCCGATCCGAAACGACGCATGAGCTCGTCCTCAAGAGAGAGATAAAACTGCGACTCTCCCGGATCCCCTTGACGGCCAGAACGTCCTCGAAGCTGGTTATCGATACGGCGACTTTCGTGGCGCTCTGTTCCGATAACAGCAAGGCCACCCAGTTCACGCACGCCTTCACCAAGTTTAATATCCGTACCGCGACCAGCCATGTTGGTTGCGATAGTGACTGCCCCGCGCTGACCAGCGTTCATGATGATTTGCGCTTCTTTCGCATGGTTTTTGGCATTCAGCACTTCATGCGGAATACCTTCTGCCACTAATTTTTGGGAAATCAGTTCAGATGTCTCAACAGCAACCGTACCAAGAAGGACTGGTTGACCTTTCTCGTAACGCGCTTTAACATCTTGCACCACAGCCTTGTACTTAGATTCTAAGCTTGGGTAAAGTAAGTCTTCATGGTCTAAACGTGCAATTGGCCTATTGGTCGGAATAGGAATAATCCGCATATTGTAAATCTCACGAAATTCCTCTTCCTCAGTCTTACCAGTTCCTGACATACCGGCCAATTTTTTGTACATACGGAACATATTTTGATAGGTAATGCTGGCTGATGTTTTAGATTCATCTTGAATCGGCACACCTTCTTTAGCCTCAATAGCTTGGTGTAAACCATCTGAGTAACGGCGCCCTTCCATGGTACGACCTGTAAACTGGTCAACGATGAGGATTTCCTGATTTTCAGACACCACATAATCCACATCAAGCGCCATGATATAGTTAGCCCGAAGGGCATTATCAATAAAGTGAGTCAGAGTAACATTTTCAATATCGTAAAGGTTGCTGAGATTAAAGAACTCTTCAGCCTTATCAATCCCTGAATCTGAAAGACCGATGGTCTTAGAAGGAATGTCGATGATGTAGTCATCCTTGGTTAGCGTTTTAACATAGCGGTCTGCACGGTTGTAAAGCTGACCAGCCTCACCTGTCTTAGCCCCTGATACAATCAAAGGAGTACGAGCCTCGTCAATCAAGACCGAGTCCACCTCATCGACAACGGCATAATTCAATGGACGCTGAACCATATCCTCAGCACGGACAACCATGTTATCACGCAGATAGTCAAAACCAATCTCAGAGTTGGTTGAGTAAGTGATGTCACAAAGATAAGCCTCACGCTTCTCCATTGGAGACTTGGCTGCCAGATTAATCCCTACAGAAAGTCCAAGCCATGAGTAGAGTTCCCCCATCTCTGTCGCATCACGCGTGGATAGGTATTCATTGACAGTGACAACGTGCACCCCTTCACCGCTGAGTGCATTAAGGTATACGGGCATAGTCGCAGTTAAGGTCTTCCCTTCACCCGTACGCATCTCTGGCACATCACCTTGATGGAGGACAATCCCTCCCATGATTTGCACATGGTAAGGGTACAGCCCTAGGACACGTTTAGCAGCTTCACGGACAACCGCAAATGCTTCATACAAAAGGTCATCAAGGCTCTCACCGTTTTGGTAACGTTGCTTGAATTCTGGTGTTTTACTTTGTAACTCTTCGTCGCTCAAAGCAGCCATCGCATCTGCATAGCTTTCTACTTTTTGAGCCATTTTATCTAGTTTTTTCAGCTCTCCCTTATCATTTTCAATGAGAGAGCGGAGTATATTATTTCCCATCATTTTTCCTTTCGAAGGTAATCACCCTATCATACCACAATAGCAGGTAACTTTCAAGAATTTTTCCATTTCCGTTGCGCGTCCTCGCACAAAAAAACGCGAAAAACCGCGTTTTGAATTTTGATAGCTGTAATCACATCGTTCGAAGCTATTCCCGTTACTCAACGGTCGTTATTTCAAACTATAGTCTTTCAGCTTGATTTTACAAACTACAGATATGACCGAGAGTAAACAAGATGAATTGACAACGCTATACAGATCAACTGACTGACGACACACCTCCTGAACCCAAATATCTTGCTTGTAAATACGAGTTCGTACTTTCTAAGCAGAGACTAAGGTCTTGGCTAAGGCAAAATTACCATAGGTTGCTGAGCCATTTTCAGCGATAACTGGTGTCACGATGTAGTCTACCAAATCTGGCACTGGAACGTAGTTATTCATGAGTTTGGCAAAGGCCTCACGAACGCGATTAAGCATATGTTCCTGCGCCATAACACCGCCGCCAAAGACAATGACTTCTGGACGAAAATTAAGTGTCGCTGCCACAGCAGCTTGAGCAATATAGTAGGCTTGAATATCCCAGACAGGACTATCCAGCTCGATGTCTTCTCCACGGATACCCGTCCGTGCCTCAAGACTAGGTCCAGCCGCCATTCCTTCTAAGCAGGCTCCATGAAACGGACAAACGCCGTCAAAATCCGCATCACTCTCATGCTTGGCAACATAAACATGACCAGCTTCGGCATGGCTAATCCCTCCGATGAATTGGCCATTTTGAATCGCACCTGCACCGATACCCGTACCGATAGTATAATAAACCAAACTCTTCACCCCTTGACGCGCAAGGACTTCACCATAAGCAGAGGAATTAACATCCGTCGTGAAGTAGATGGGAATATTTAGAGCCTCTTTAATAGGACCTACCAAATCTGTATCAGACCAATGAGGTTTGGGAGTGCTTGTGATATAGCCATAAGTTTCTGAGTCAGGGTCAATATCAGCTGGACCAAAGGTCCCAATAGCTAGCGCAGCCAAATTATCAAATTGTTTAAAGAAAGCAATCGTCTGAGCAATGGCCTCTGTTGGTGTGGCTGTCGGAAATTGTACTTTTTCTACAATTTCAAAATCCTCATTACCAACAGCACAGATAAACTTTGTGCCACCAGCTTCTAAACTGCCGTATAATTTTGTCATGCGTTTCCTCTTTCAGAGCAGGTTCTTATTAATTAACCTACAAACTTTTTCTAACAACTATTATAGCATGCTAGCGCTAGATTTTCAGCAAAAAAGAGGCAGGAGAAATACAGGATTTCGTTTTAAAAAAACGAGACTGAGACAATCATCTCAACCTCGTTCTCTAAATTTTTCGCCTTAAGCATACCAAGATATTCTAAAAACTAATCCCTAAAGGACTGGATTATTTTACCAAGTTCAAGAAAGCATCGCCTTTGGCAACTGTTCCTGAAGCAAGAGCGTTCACTGAAGCATAGTCTGCAGTATTGGTAATAATCACCATAGTGGTCGTATCAAGGCCAGCTTCTGTAATGACTGCTGGATCAAAATAGCCAAGTACATCCCCTGCTTTAACCGTATCGCCAGCTGACACTTTCATGTCAAAGCCTTGACCGTTAAGAGATACTGTGTCAATACCCACATGGATAAGGATTTCTGCACCACTAGCCGTTTTCAAACCATAAGCATGACCCGTTTCAAAGGCGATAGTCACCTCGGCATCGGCTGGTGCGTAGACCACACCTTCAGACGGTTTAACGGCTAAGCCTTTCCCCATAGCTCCAGATGAGAAGACCGGATCAGAAACATTTTCAAGAGCGACAACTTCACCAGCGACTGGTGATACAACTGTTTCACCAGCTGCTTCTGCAGCTACTGCTGATGCTGGAACTGCAGAAACACGTGGTTGCGTTTTAAGTGGTTGTTCTGCAGCTGGAGCAGCAACCTTTTCTTCATCCTCAAAACCGAACATATAAGTCAAGGCGAAACCTGCTGCAAATGATACTGCAACCATGAGAAGATATTGAAGAAGTTGACCATCAACATAAAGGAGAGTACCTGGAATAATCGTGATACCAAAACCATTACCCGCAAGACCAAGCAAGGAGGCAACCGCACCACCGATTGCACCAGCAATCAATGAAAGGAAAAATGGTTTACGGTAACGCAAGTTAACGCCGAAGATAGCTGGCTCTGTAATACCGAGAAAGGCAGAAAGAGCTGCTGGGAAAGCCAGAGCTTTCAATTTAGGATTTTTGGTTTTCACACCCACGGCAACAGTAGCCGCACCTTGCGCTGTCATTGCTGCAGTAATGATCGCGTTGAATGGGTTAGCACCAGTATTGGCAACCAATTGTGACTCAAGTAAGTTGAAGATATGGTGAACACCTGAAACCACGATGATTTGGTGAACCCCACCTATCAAAAGTCCTCCAAGACCAAATGGCAATGCTAGGAGCGCCTGTGTGCCAGCCAAGATGTAATTTTCAACTACGTGGAAGACTGGTCCGATGACAAAGAGACCAAGGATTGACATGACTAAAAGGGTAATAAATGGAGTTACCAAGAGATCAAGTACGTCTGGAACAACTTTGCGAACAAGTTTTTCAAATTTTGCACCTATGATACCGATGATAAAGGCTGGTAACACAGAACCTTGTAAACCAACAACTGGAATGAATCCAAAGAAAATCTGTGGTGTCACATCCCCACCCGAAGCAACTGCCCAAGCATTTGGAAGCGACCCTGAGATGAGCATCATGCCAAGAACTAGACCAATCGTTTGGTTACCACCAAATACGCGGAAGGTAGACCATACCACTAGAGCCGGAAGGATGATAAAAGCTGTGTCTGTTAAAATTTGAGTGTAAGTAATGAAATCGGAATTCCATTCTGTCACACCTAAAGCGGACATAACGGCTTCTTGAGTCAAAAGACCACGAAGACCCATGAAAAGACCTGTCGCAACAATAGCAGGAATAATTGGGACAAAGACGTCACCGAACGTACGAATCGCACGCTGGAAAGCGTTACCTTGCTTAGCTGCTTCTGCCTTTTGCTCACCCGTTGATGCTGTCGGTAAACCAAGCGCTACAACTTCGTCATAAATCTTATTAACCGTACCCGTACCGAAGATCATCTGGTATTGACCTGAGTTGAAGAAAGCCCCCTGAACTTTCTCAATGTTTTCAGCACGGTCTTTGTCAATCTTACTTTCGTCAACAACCATGACACGCAAACGCGTCGCACAGTGGGCTACGCTACGAACGTTCTCACGGCCACCGAGTGCCTCGATGACTTCTTTTGCAATTTGTGTGTTATCCATTTGCAAAATATCTCCTTAAAAATAAAATAGAATGTGAAAGCGGTTTACACTTTCTTTCGTTATCTATTTTACCATCTTTTTTGAATATGTCAACCGTTTAGCATAAATTTTATTTTTAAAGCAGTTAAAAGTTGATTTTTAGGCAGAAAACGGTTACTATTATAATGATTAGAAAACGACAGGAGTACTACTATGGCCTTTGATAGCAACTTGCGCTACCGCCCCTACGCAGACTGGTCTGCTAAAGAAATTGAACAAATTGAAGAAAATGTGGCCAAATCCCCTTGGCATTCAACCTTTCACATCGAGCCAAAACGCGGCCTTTTAAACGATCCAAACGGTTTTTCTTATTTTAACGGCCAGTGGCACCTCTTTTATCAATGGTTTCCATTTGGTGCAGCTCATGGCTTAAAATCTTGGGTTCATACCGTTTCAGATGATTTAGTCCATTTTGAGGCGACAGGTACTGTTCTAGAGCCAGATCACCCCTTGGATTCCCATGGCATGTACTCAGGCTCTGCTATGCAGATGGATGATCAGCTCTTTCTATTTTACACAGGAAACGTTCGTGACAGCGACTGGATTCGCCACCCTTACCAAAATGGTGCCCTCATGGACAAGGATGGCAACCTGATCAAATTTGATCAACCGCTGATTACACAACCAGCAGACACGACAGACCACTTTCGTGATCCTCAGATTTTTCTCTATAACGGACAATACTATGCCATCATCGGCGGGCAAGATTTGGAGAAAAAAGGTATCATCAAGCTCTACAAAGCTGTGGACAATGATTACACAAACTGGCAAGAAATTGGAAACCTTGACTTTGCCAATGACCGCACTGCCTACATGATGGAATGCCCAAATCTAGTTTTCGTTGACAACAAACCAATCCTTCTCTACTGCCCGCAGGGGCTGGATAAATCCGTCCTTGACTACGACAATATCTATCCTAACACGTACAAGATCGGCAAAGGCTTTGATCCTGAAGCCCCTGCTATTATTGAACCATCTGCCCTGCAAAACTTGGATTACGGTTTTGAATGCTACGCAACTCAAGGCTTCAATGCTCCAGATGGTCGTGCCTTCACTGTCAGCTGGCTTGGACTTCCAGATATTGCTTACCCAACAGACGATTTTGATTACCAAGGTGCCTTGTCGCTGGTTAAAGAGCTCATTCTCAAAGACGGAAAACTCTATCAGTATCCAGTTGATGCCGTCAAAACGCTCCGTCAAGAAGCTCTGCCATTTTCCGAAAAAATGGAAACCGACAATGTCTATGAACTAGAGCTAACAATCTCCGCCAATAGCCAGATGGAAATCATCCTCTGTGCTGATAAGGAGGGCAACGGCTTAAAACTCAATATCAATCTCCAAGATGGGCTTTTAACCCTAGACCGCAGTCAAGCAGGCACTCCGTACGCCACAGACTTTGGTCAAACGCGTACTTGCCCGATGAACAACCAAGATACAACACTAACTATTTTCATGGATAAATCTATCTTTGAAATCTTTATCAATAAAGGAGAAAAAGTCCTCTCAGGACGCGTCTTTCCGAATGCTGACCAAACTGGCATTCGTTTGACACAAGGTCAGCCTGAGGGAACTTTCTACACACTCAATTATGGTCGCTAAACTCACCGATGTCGCTGAACTCGCAGGAGTCAGCCCGACAACTGTTTCCCGTGTTATCAATAAAAAAGGCTATCTTTCTGAAAAAACGATTCAAAAAGTTCAGGAGGCTATGCGAGAACTTTCCTACAAACCCAATAATTTGGCTAGAAGCTTGCAAGGCAAATCTGCCAAATTGGTTGGCTTGATTTTTCCTAAAATTTCCAATGTCTTTTACGCTGAACTCATCGAACATTTGGAATTAGAGCTCTTTGAACGCGGCTACAAGACCATCATCTGTAACAGCCAGAATGAGCCTGAAAAAGAGCGAGAATATCTGGAAATGTTAGAAGCCAATCAGGTCGATGGGATCATCTCTTCCAGTCATAATCTGGGAATCTCAGACTACGACCGTGTGTCGGCTCCTATCATCGCCTTTGACCGCAACCTCTCGCCCCGCATTCCTGTTGTCTCCTCTGACAATTTCGCAGGAGGAAAATTAGCTGCTGAGCAACTGACCAAAGCTGGTTGCCAGACCCCCTTGATGATCACGGGAAATGATGACTCGAATTCACCGACAGGGCTACGTAAGGCTGGCTTTTCAGAAATATTCCCGCAAGCCCCTGTGATCCATGTCTCATCGAACTTTTCGCCACTTCGTAAAGAGATGGAAATTAAGTCCATCTTACGGAACTATCAGCCCGATGGGATTTTTACTTCCGATGATTTGACTGCTATTCTGGTCAAAAAAATTGCTGAAGAAAACTTTACTGGCTCAAAAGATGTGAAAGTCATCGGCTATGATGGGACTTATTTCATCGAGACCTACTATCCCCAGTTGACCACCATCAAACAACCGCTCAGCGAAATCGCCCATCTCCTCGTGGACCTCTTAATACAGCGGATCGAAGACGGTGCAAAATTGGAAAAAAGCTATGTCCTGCCCGTCACTCTACTGGCTGGAAAAACAGTGTAGATACACTATAACAATGCAAAAAACGAGCATTTCCTTATATGGGTTGCTCGTTTTTTGATATTGAACAGGTAGCAACTAGAGACTCTCGGAGCTACAATTGAGCATAGGATAAGTCATACTCGTTTATAACGTGAACCTTTTGAGATTAACTAGCACCATACTTCAACGAGTATTTTTCCTGCATCTGTCGTGATTTTTTATCCTATTTAGTTGAAAATTTTTAGAATTTTATGTAAAATTGAAAGCTAAGTAGTCTTTTTCTATAGGGAAATATTGTGATGTCAGAGTCAACACTTCTGAAAGAGCATTTTCCTAAGAGGTATTCAAAAGGGGGGAGCTTTTATGAAAAAAGTCTTAATGACACTGCTTGTCTTTCTGGCAAGTGTCTTCAGCTTTGGGCAAATTGTCCAAGCTGACGATCATTATCTACGAGTCGGGATGGAGGCTGCCTACGCGCCTTTTAATTGGACTCAGGACGATAAGTCTAACGGTGCCGTTCCTATTGAAGGCACTACCCAGTACGCCAATGGTTACGATGTTCAAATCGCTAAGAAAATTGCTGATGATATGGGCAAGGAGCTGCTAGTCGTTAAGACCTCTTGGACAGGCCTTATCCCTGCCTTGACTTCTGGCAAGATTGACATGATTATCGCTGGCATGAGTCCGACAGAGGAGCGCAAGCTCGAGATTGCTTTCTCAGAAAGCTACTACACTAGCGAGCCTGTGGTTGTTGTATCAGCTGATGGAAAGTATGCTAATGCGACTTCTATCGCAGACTTTGCAGGCGCCAAGGTGACCGCCCAGCAAGGGGTGTGGCATGTCAATCTCCTGACTCAATTGTTAGAAGCCAATATACAAACACCGATGGGAGATTTCTCCCAAATGCGTCAAGCCCTACTTTCTGGGGTTATCGACGCTTATATTTCCGAGCGCCCTGAAGCCATGACCGCTGAAACTGCCAATAGCACCTTCAAAATGCTGACCCTTGATCCTGGCTTTGAAGTAGCTGAGTCTGATGCCGCTATCGCTGTTGGACTGCGCAAAGATGACGCCCGCATCGTCCAAGTCAATGACACCATCAGTAAGATGACCCATGATGAGCAAGTCGCTCTCATGGACGATATGATTAGCAAACAGCCCATGGAAAAAAACAATAGCGGCGAAGAACCTTCTTTTTTCTCCCAAGTTTTGAACATTTTTACGAAAAACTGGAAACAATTTCTGCGCGGAACGGGCATGACTTTGCTCATTTCGATCGTCGGAACTGTTGTCGGTACCCTGATCGGTCTTTTAATCGGTGTCTTTCGTACTGCACCTAAAGCAGCCAATAAGGCGCTGGCCCTTGCCCAAAAATGTCTGGGATGGTTTCTCAATGTTTATATTGAAATCTTCCGTGGCACTCCAATGATTGTACAATCCATGGTTATCTACTACGGTACAGCCCAAGCTTTTGGCATCAATATCGATCGGACATTAGCTGCGATCTTTATCGTGTCCATCAATACTGGCGCTTACATGAGTGAGATTGTTCGTGGTGGAATTTTCGCTGTAGATAAAGGACAGTTTGAAGCCGCCACAGCTCTAGGTTTTACCCATGGTCAAACCATGCGCAAGATTGTCCTACCACAAGTCATCCGCAATATCCTGCCAGCTACGGGGAACGAATTTGTCATCAATATCAAAGATACTTCAGTCTTGAATGTGATCTCAGTTGTCGAGCTCTACTTTTCAGGAAATACCGTCGCAACGCAAACCTATCAATACTTCCAGACCTTCACCGTCATTGCTATCATCTACTTCATCCTGACCTTTACCGTGACACGTATCCTGCGTGCCATCGAAAAACGAATGGATGTTGATACTTACACGACTGGTGCTAACCAAATGCAAATCGAGGAGGTTCCTCATGTCTAATCCCATCTTAGAAATCAAACACCTCAAAAAATCCTTTGGGCAAAACGAAGTCCTAAAAGACATCTCCATGACTATTCACCAAGGTGAAGTCATCTCCATCATCGGCTCTTCTGGTTCGGGCAAGTCCACTTTCTTGCGCTCGATCAATCTTTTAGAAGAGCCAACAGCGGGAGAAATCCTCTTTCACGGGGAAAATGTCTTGGAAAAAGGTTACGACCTGACTGCCTATCGCGAAAAATTAGGTATGGTATTCCAGTCTTTTAACCTCTTCAATAATCTCAATGTATTAGAAAATGCTGTCGTAGCGCAAACTACCGTTCTCAAACGCGAACGTGCTGAAGCTGAAACAATCGCCAAGGAAAACTTAGAAAAGGTCGGCCTTGGAAAGCAATACTGGGCAGCGAAGCCTAGTCAGCTCTCTGGCGGTCAAAAACAGCGTGTGGCCATCGCCCGCGCCCTCTCTGTCAACCCTGAAGCCCTGCTCTTTGACGAGCCAACATCAGCCCTCGATCCCGAAATGGTCGGCGAAGTTCTCAAAACCATGCAAGAACTAGCTCACTCTGGTCTGACCATGATCATCGTGACCCACGAGATGGAGTTTGCCCGCGATGTCTCTGACCGTGTCATCTTCATGGACAAAGGCGTCATTGCAGAAGAAGGCACCCCAGAGCAAATCTTTGAAACCCCAACTCAAGAGCGGACGAAAGAGTTCCTGAAACGTTTTTTGGGATAAGTCAAAAAGGAATCTGACATCAATCAGGTTCCTTTTGTGTTAGTTATTTTCCGCTTCTTCACTCACAAACTGGGTTAAGACACCATTTATGAAGCGTGCTGCTTGTGGATCAGAGAAAGTCTTAGCAAGTTCAACTGCTTCGTTGACTGCAACTTTTGCAGGTGTTTCTTCGAAATAAGAAATTTCAAAAAGTCCCAAACGCAAAATAGTTTTGTCCACCATGGTCAAACGTTCTAAGGTCCAACCTGCTTTGAGCTTATCCGCTAACTGTTCATCGAGCTCAGATTTATGACTGGTAACACCTTGAACAAGGTTGAGCAAGAAGACTGGCAAGTCTAAATGTTCTCCTTGTGCATCCAACTCTTCATCATCATGAACATGGGCAAAGCGAGCCGCCTGCAATAATTCTGTACCAAATTCCATGGACAAGAGGGCCTGAAAGGCCTGCTCCCGCAATTGGCGACGAGACAAGGTTTTAGTCATCAAGGAAATCCTCGTTAAACAAATCTTTCAAGTCAGTCTTAGGCGTTTTATCAGCCGCAATGCCGATTACGTGAATATTAATTTCGGCGATCTCCACATCTGCGTAGTTAGAAACAGCTGTCTTGACAGCTTTTTGAATCTCCATAGCAACGGCTGGAACGTTCACACCGTACTGCACGTAAACATAGATATCAGCTGTAATCACACCTTCATCATCTGTGTGGAGGTAGACTCCACGTCCTTTGCTGGTCTTGACAAGGCCATCTGAAACAGCTTTATTGCGAAGGGCATAAACACCATCAACTTTCGCAGCAGCGATACCAGTGATGACTTCCAGCACGCGCGGTGCAATGACGATTTCGCCAAGGTTTTCTGTTGTCATAGCATTTCCTTTCTGGTAATAGGTCTAGTTGAACATAAGAGCAACTATTTACAATCTTTGTATCTTTGAACTGAATTCGGCCTAAAAAGCTAAATTTTGTCGTGTCTGATTTGGGCCGTAGACGTCTGGATTTTCATCAATTTCATCTGCGAAAATCCTAGTCGTCATGGCCGGGGTGCGTCAACGAGGCTGGGCAAAAAGTCCAATCACACCTCTCATAGTTTGCGTCAACATCTCAGCGCAGTGGTTGATTGGCGGATTTGTTCGTGTTTTACACTCCAAATCCGACCTAATCAACTGTGCGGGGGTGGGAAAACGAACTCTTTTTTTGATTGCTGAGTTCTTTCCCACTCCCTGACTTACCGCCATTTTTCTACGCTTTTCTTAACGGCCTTATATCTTAAACAACTGAATTCGGCCTAGAATCCTCGATAAAATTCAAAAGCTTCCTCAAGTCCTGAGACTTATCGTCTGCTTTCTCATTTTTCATCGAATTTTTTAATGGCCTTATATCTTATATTAAGCTCTTGATACGTATGTTCCTTCGGCGGTATTAACGATCAGCTTTTGCCCGATTTCGATGAAGTCTGGAACGTTGACCACCAGACCTGTCTCAAGCGTAGCGGGCTTACCAGAACCTGTTACAGTCGCACCTTTGATCGATGGTTGCGTATCAACAACAGTTAATTCAACAGTTGTTGGAACGGTAACACCGATTACTTCTGTTCCGTAGAATTGAATCTTAACTTCAGCGTTTTCTAGGATGTATTTCAATTCTGCTTCAACGTTCACCACTGGAATTTCATACTGTTCGTATGATTCTGTGTCCATGAAGAAAGCTGTCTCGTCCATTTGGTAAAGATAAGTGGCTGGACGTGTTTCAATGATAGCTTGGTCAAATTTCTCATCAGGACGGTAAGTGGTATCAAAAGTTGAACCAGTACGGACATCACGCAATTTCATGCGCATGATGGTGTTGCCTTTACCTGGTTTGTGATGGCTAGCTTCCAAAACACGCAAAAGGCGGCCTTCGGCAGTTGTGAATGTCATACCTGCTCTTAATTTACTTGCATCTACCATTGTAGTATTACCTCTTAAAAAATTATTATTCGGTCTATTTTACCATAAAACCCTAGATTTCTCAAATGCTTCCTACGATATGATTATCGTAGGGGTAAACGACTTGACTGCTCGAACTATATTCTGCTAAATGCTTGATTTTTTTGCCTTGGAACTCTGCAATTGTCACGCCTTCAAACTGATCTGCAAGACCGTCATAACAATAGCAAAAGTGCCACTCAACGACTACTATATCCCCGCTGACTATCATCCGTTTGATATCCCACGACTGAACCGTTCCTTTGCTATTCCAATCCTTAAACCATTGCAGGATTTGCTCTATTCCATGATATTCAGGGCCATAGCACTCTCGGTAGACAACATCAATTGTAAAAAAATCTTCCAGACAGCTACTGTCTTTTTGGCACCATGCTTGGAAATACGCTCGTAAAATAGTTTCTTTTTCTGTTTCCACAATATCTTCCTTATAAAACAATCAACTCTTTCGGCGCATGGGTCAGAACTTCACAGCCTGTCTCAGTGATTAGAAGGTCATCTTCGATGCGCAAGCCATATTTTCCGTCTAGGTAAATACCCGGCTCATCTGTGACCACCATACCCGCTTTGAGGCTCTCGTCCGATTGGCCAAAATACGGAAACTCGTGAATATCCAGTCCCATCCCGTGGCCGATGCCATGACTAAACTGAGGTCCGTATCCCGCATCTGTAATGATTTTCCGAGGAATCCCATCATAGTCACGGTAAGAAAGTCCTGCCTTGGCCTTTTCAATCAAGGCTTGATTAGCCCGCAAGATAATATCATAAATTTCCCGCTCCTCATCGCTCACATGCCCCACATGAACAGTTCTGGTCATGTCGCTGACATAGTGATTGTAATAACAACCAAAATCCATGGTCAATGATTCACCAGCTAGAATGACCTTTTCACTGGCACGTCCATGCGGCATGGCAGAGCGGTAACCAGAAGCTACGATGGTATCAAAAGAAATACCAGAAGCCCCGTATTCTCTCATACGAAAATCCAGAAAATTGGCCACATCTAACTCTGTCGTCTGACCTGGTTTAATAAAATCCAAAACATCCAAAAAAGCTTTATCAGAAATGGAGCAAGCCTTGCGAATGGTAGCAATCTCAGATTCGTCCTTGACCATGCGGATGTTTTCAATAAAATTCTCCAGAGGTTGGAGCTCATAGCTTTCAAAGACCACTTGCAACTGCTGATAGAAGCCAAAAGTTACCTGACTATCAAAACCGATAGCGGATATCCCATCTTCTGCGATGATCTTAGCGATCTCACCCAAAGCATCTCGACTTTCGACCAAGTCAAAGTTCTTGACCACATCTTTAGCAATCAAAGTGTAACGGGCATCCGTCACAAAAATCCGACGTTTCTTACTGATAAAGAGGGTTGCATTGGTTCCCTGAAAGCCTGTCAAGTAATAAATATTAGTCAGGTTAGTCACCAAAATACCATCCACTGCTGTCTCAGATAGAGCTGCTTCAAAGTTTTCCAAGCGTTGTTCAAAGTAATCCGTCATATGATCCTCCAACTAAATGAATTATTAACCATATTGTAACATGAAAAGGGACAGAGTTAAAGCAAATCTCATGCGCTATCACGCTCTACGCAGGAAAAAATGCCCTTTAGCAAAACCAAAAGGCATTTTTGTGATATAGACATTTAGTGAAAACAGCGCACAATTGACCATCTTATATCTAGATGTTATAGCATATACGGTCATCCTCGTTTCATAAAGTGTCATTCTAAGTTTTCAAATTGTTGTTATATTCATCTCTCTGAGACACTGAAGAAACCTGACTTTTGAAACATTTTCGGTTTCCGAACACTTCTGATGAAGAGACTATTTATAAGTTAAAACACAATAGTTCCCAGTTCTTTTAGCGTTATTTCATCTATTTACCAAATTGTGACAACTTTTCGTCCAGCTACTTAAGGAGAACTGAAGCACGTTTACAAAATATTCCTGCATTAACCCTGCCACAGAAGATAGTTCGAGCTCAAGCTAACGTATTAGGGAGATACCTTCTCAACCTTGTCACGCTTGATTTCTCCCCACCTCATTTTCTTATGTTTGTACCCGATAAAGCTTGTCACCTGCATAAAACTGATAATCCAGTGAAGAACCATATAACGGAAAAAGGCGGTATAGATAGCCTTTAACACATCATTCCCCCGAATGAAGAGACGCTGTGCATAAACCCTCTGCAAGAAGGATGCCATAGTCAGTAGACTACAATAGACAATATACAAGACGAATAGGGACAGCAAAAATGACCAATTAGACTGATGAAAATAAAAAGAGAGGAGAATTAAGGAAATTCCAAATACTTCCAGAAATGGACACAGGAATTCAAATAAAAAATAATAAGGAAAGGTCAGGAATCCTAAGGCTCCAAAACGAGGATTCAAAAACATGCGATGGTATTTTTTCAAGCACTGGTACAGCCCAAAGAACCAACGTCTTCTCTGCTGACATAAATCACCTAAATGGCTAGGTGCTTGGCTCCAACAAACGGCGTCTGTTTCATAACAAATTTGATAGGGGATTTTGTTATTTCGACAGAAATAGTGTAACTTCATCACTAGCTCCATATCCTCTCCCAAAGTCCCACAGTCGTATCCACCCACTGCTTGGACCATTTCCTTGTGAAAGAGACCAAAAGCTCCGGAAATAATGGCGTTTGCCTTAAAGTAATCCAGCAGAATCCTGCTCCCTAAAAATGAACAATCGTATTCAATGGCTTGTGCACAGCAGAGAGGTTGCCAAGGCAGCTTATAATCCTTGACACTTCCCTTACTAAGTCTTACTCCCTGAGATACCTGAACCAGTCCGCCTACTGCAATAGTTGTAGCATCTTGTCGGACCGGTTTGGTTATCTGCTTAAGGGAGTCCGCCTGTAGCATAGAATCGGCATCGATACACAAAAAATAGTCGTGAATAGCCGCATTAACCCCTAAATTAAGGGCATCCCCTTTACCACCATTCTCCTTTTCAATCAAGGTTAGCGTGACATGGCCAAACTGTCGTTTAGAAATACGATGGTATGGGTGACAAGGGATAAAAAGGTTGATGGTTACGTCCTCTTCCTCCAATTCAAAGTTCTCCCTTACAAGACGAGCTGTCGCATCCTCTGAACCATCGTCTACAACAATGATTTCGTAAGACTGGTAATCAAGGTTTAGGAGTGATGTCACCGCATCTACGATGGTCACTTCCTCGTTATAGGCAGGGATAATAATCGAAACACCTACTTCACCCGCATTTTCTGATGATGACTGCTGACGGCGACGCTCACTTTTCTCGTGGAGATAAACACCTGCAATGACCAGCGATAATAATAAAAAACTTGCATAACCTAGTAAATAAACTAAAAAGATATTTTGTGATATTTTTAGAAACTCTAACATCAATCCCATATCTAAAACTTCCTCCCCTTCATTGCTTGATAGGAATGGGACAAACAGCCATGATGGCTTTGCCCATCCGCAAAAGCATGTAACCGTTGAAGATTACGTATAAAAAATTGTGATTTCCCCAAATTGATTTTGTGGTCCTAACCTAAAGGGCTATCAAAACTTGTAAAAAATTGATTTATCACTGATTTTACAAGTCCGACAACTACTGCGTCAAACTGTTCAGACTAGAAATTGCTACTTTTGTTCCAGCTTCATTGACAGTTGTTTTTTCTTCCAGTAACGCTTCAAGGCGTACCCTAAATTAAAAATAAGGATGGACAAGCAAGCTATACAATAAGTCATCAATACTATATAAACCATATTAATCTCCTTCTTTAGTCCATAATTCTTTAACCATAGCATAAGACTCTTTCAAGACTGGGACAACCTGTGGTCGCTGCCATTGCTTCAAAGTGTAGGGTTTCATTTTGACTGTTCCCTGTTGTAGTGATCGTCCCAAACCAACATAGAGTTTATCAATCTTCTTATCTTCAACCCCATAATGTCGGTAATAATCATCGTGAATAAAGCCCTCGGCTGGATTGGAAAAATTAAGCATTTGCCACGGAATCCTTGCCTCAATCGTTGTTCCCTTAACATAATAGTCAGCTCTAGAATCAAAGGAGGCACTGCCACGCTTACCGTAGCCTTGCTTCAGCTGTCCTGTGTCATAAGCTGGGAGCCACTTCTCCTCTCGCGGAGTCTTTTCCAAATCCTCAAAGATTCGGTCATTTCTCAACACCATTCGAATCGGGACAAAGTGTGACGAATCTTTACGCGGAGGCTCAATGTGGGGGTCAGCACCTTCTAGTTGCATCATGTAATGACTCCGAACACTGTCATAGCGTTCTTGGACATAGAGATGGCCTTCTCCATCTCGAAAAGAAAGGATAAAATTAGCTAATCTGTCTAAGACAGGAGAATTCTTTTCCCAAGTTCGACTACCTATCTCTGGATGGGTATCAATCGGAATAAAGTAATCTCCATTTGATGCTTCTTTTGTTTGTATCGCAATGTAAAGATACCTTGAATCCGAATCCAACCAAAGATTTCCGTCTTTGGTCTTCATATTAGGTTTATTTGACCACTCATCTAAGTTTCCATCAATGGTATGAGGTCGCTTCCCTTCATCAAAGGTAAGTAGACCAAAGCCTTGGTTTCGAACTTGCACATCGCCCCACTGATAACTCGCATGGCGGTTAGTTGCGTAAGAAACATTCCAACTTCTAGCATTCCAATCATCCTGCCAAGCATGAATCGTCGCACCAGCTAGTCCAGCCTCTTTAAACATGATAAAATCTCTAACCAAGGCCTCGCCCTGTTCTCTCTCGTTCATTGTCAACGGCTGGTTGGCATCGCGATGCAAATCTGTTCCACGAGCTGTCGAATGTCCATAACCAGTAATCAAGACTGGTAACTGATGAAAGCCAGCCAGTAATTTGACATATGCTTCCATAAAAGGTAGTCCGTCAATACTTCGTTTCAAATCCTCAGAAATACTAGATTGACCACTGTCAAGATATTGAGAAAATTCTGGATGGCAGTCCAAAAGACTGTAGGCCGCAAATACACCTGATTTCAAGGCAGATGTAGCTTTAATGTTTTCAACATTTAGGCGAGCAAACTTAGGGGCTTGTGCTTCAAAAGCTTCCCTATAGACAAACGGATCTGTCCCTGGAGAATTAGCAAAAGAAACTAGGTGCTGGCACTGATACTTAGCACTTTCATAGCTCACCAAATCCTCCATGACACTCACTAATAAAGACTCAAAAGTAGTGGCCTTATCAGTCGTCTGGAAATAGTTGCCCTTTACTGACTTTGCATTCTCCTGATGATTGGTATAAACAATCATCCCACTATTCCAATTCTCACCTACCACAAACCCCAAAACCCATTTGGAGATATCCTTGGTATAGTTCCTAATCCCAAAGTCGGTGTTCCAGAATTGTCGGCGGCCATGAATGATATCTACAGCCGCCCGGGCATCTCTGAGAAGTTGACCAATATAACGATTGTCCGAACCAGAAATAGCTTGGTTATTGCGATAGTCATCTATCCGAACACCTTGGATAAGGTAAAGAGGATGCTTAGGATTCTTCTGATTGTGAGCGTGCAAGGCATCGTAAAAAGCCACATCCATAAGCGTCTTAACACGAATCGTGTTAGCGCCCATCTCAGAAATTTGATCCAACCATTCCTGATATCTTTTCTTGCCTATGGCAAATTCATTATGATGATAGCCAGGGTAAGAACTTTCTAGATCAACCCCCTTCACCAAAAAGGGAGTGTCTTGACCATCTTTCACTTGTATGATTTGACGATTCTGGGTTTTGAAGTTGATGTTCAAGTTGGCCTGATCTTTCTGGTGTGACAGATAAAGGCTTCCATCAAAATAATAAAAATAGTAGCCCAGCATCAAACATAGGGTCAATAAGCCAACAAAGCTCAAATACCGTTTCAAAAGTCTAACCTCACTCTACTAATGTATTGACGTTTTTAGATGGAGAAGAATATTGGTAGAGGGTATCGATGTGTTTATCCAACCAACGCCCTCTCTGCCTGATAAAATCTTTTAGTTGCTCAAGGGATTCTTGGTAACTAGTGACATTTCGCTCATAGGGCATCAGGTAATTTTGACTGTCAGGGTGCTCCAATCTAAAAACATAGCCCCATTTATCGTAATTTCGCTCAATAGCTGGCCCTAGAAAAGCTACTGTCTCATCGATGTAACGATGCAAATATTCTGTGCTAAAAACTGATTCTCGTAATTTTCGATATTTCAGAACAATAAGATTAACAAAGGCCTCATCTTTAAGCAGTTGATTGAACCATGGAACGTCAACCATGGTGAAACCAGCTGCGTCGTAATTGACGTCCATTTGGTTGTCTAAAGCGTTATTGAAATCCCACACAACTGGCTTCATCTTATCTCTTAAATCCTTATAAAAATAAGTCGAGAATTTCCCTGCATCTGTATTTCTGAAAAATTCATTGATGATAAAATAATCCGCAAAAGCTTCTCGATCCAGATATTGAGGATACTGCTTTAAATCGTACGAATAGAGAGTTCGTTCTATCTGGCTAATGTCTCTTTCAATAAATTGCTTTTGTTCTGGTGTAAGGCGATTTGGACCTGGATACTTGACATCTAACCCTGACTTACCTGCTTGGTGAATAGATTGGACATAATTATCCAAGAGATTATTTGCCTTGTGTTTTCTACCCCACTCAACAATGTAGGAAGTCTGAGGAGAGCGTTTATCGCTTTTTTCAATACGAATACGGTTGCTCCCTTGCTCGATATTTTCAACCGCTAAATAAAGTCCCTGATACTCACCATTTACCACCAGCTCGCAATACCTCACATTAGGAGCGTAGTCCATGATCTCACCGGAAATATTATAACCAATGTAATTTCTTAATAAACTACGGTCAAGAAAGGGGCCGTGCAAGACCCACTCGGAATGCTCTGCCATTCCTGCTACTGCAACCGAGCGATCCTTGCCCTTATCAGTCACAAAATGAAGTTTGAGAGATTTCTTATCAAAATGCCAAGAGGAATTACCTCGATAACCAATCAGCGCTTTGCTAGACTCTCTGGGCTTGGAGGCCTTTGTATCATAAAGCTTGACCTTGCCCTCTACCTTATCTTGGATGGCTACCGTAGAGCCTGAACTTTGGACCAAAGGAATAGGAGACTCTGTTTCAATAGCAATGACTGGGAGGTGTGTCGTGATATCAGCAACATTTCTCTGTGGAAATGGCTTTTGACGATGATGATGCTTTCGAAAATCCTGATGTCTAGGTTCAAAACGCACCAATACCGCTCCCACAACAATAAGGGTCAAGCATGTGATCAGATAAATTACTTTATGTTTCATATCTTTTTACGTTTAGCCATTAATTTCATCGCTTTGGGTGACAATGTTTACATAGTCCATGTGACCGATTTGGTACAACTTGTCTGTTAAATTGTTGTCCGCCTGATGGTATTTATCATAATCTTTCCTAGAAATTTCAAAAATCATCTCAGCTGACGCCTCACTGGTATTTTTGACACGTTGAACGACCTTACCTTCAAAGTATTGGAACACCAGTGACTCCACAGCCATTTCCTGATCGCGCAGCGTACGGACAATAAGCAGCATACGATTTTCATTTTTGACTTTCCCCATAATCAAGAGGATTATAAAGATAAGGGCGCTCCCTGTTGAAGCGACATGGTAATCTCCGACGCCACAACATATCCCAACAACAATGGTCCAAAAAATATAGACCGTGTCTCTGGAATCTTTAATCGCTGTCCGAAAACGAACAACGGATAAAGCACCGACCATCCCTAATGAAAGGGCGATGTTATTTCCGATAACAGTCATGACCGTCGCAGTCAACACTGTCAGTACCATTAGTGAAACATTGAATTTCTGACTATAGCTTGTACCACTATGAGTGTAAGCGTACGACACATAAATAGCCAAGCTAAGCAAAGCTGCAACAGTCAAGTGCATGATGATCTCTTGCACTGTTAATGTTCCATTTTGTTCTAGAACATTTCTTAAAATTTCTCTCATTTTATACTCCTTATAAAGTAAGATACAAAGCCCGTTAAGAAAAGCGTTGAAAAATGAAAAAATTGACGACGAGTCCGTAGACTCTAGGAAATTTTTGAATTTTATCTAGCTTTTTAGGGCGTGTTCAGTTGGTTAAGATACAAAGGGCGTCTAGAAATGCGATGGAAAATAAGGGAGTGACCGATGAGTCCGAAGACTCAAGGGAACTCACGCATTTTACCGAGCATTTTAGCCTGTGTTCAGTTTTAAGATACAAAGCCCGTAAAAAAAGCGTTGAAAAATGGCGGTAAGTCAGTCATCTTTGAGGACGTAGACGCCCCCGACCAGGACGACTAGGATTTTCACAGATGAAATCGAAGAAAATCCAGACGGCTAAAGCCCAGTCATACATAGCTAAATCAAGCATTTTAGCCTAAATTTATTTCTAAGATACAAAGCCGTCAAATTTTCGATATGGCTAGGCAAAAATCCGTTACTTATAAAAACCTTAACTTCGATACTCTATGTCATCATTGTTGGCACCCTACTTTCTCCGCACAGCTCCTAGTTTGATAGCTCTTTTTAAAAGTGATAGTGCTTGCTGATTGCTCTTCCCAAACAATATTTGCTCGCGCTTAACTCACTAGCATCAGCCTGATTGATTAACTCTTTGAGATAGGACAGCAAGAATCCGTTATATTTTACCTCCATGATCACAAGTCCAGCATCCAAGACGGGATATTGTAACAGGGTTGGCGAAAAAAGATCGAAACAACTTTCTGTTACCGAAATAGAGTGATCGAATGTTATTCGGATATTATTTTCCTTAGTCATAAAGGCTTTTCTCCGATAATCAATAACAGTCTTTGGGCGGTAACAATGCGCGGATAATCTGGCATAACACTCGGCTGCAAAAGGGGTCGGATGTTGCAAAAGCACACCGAATTGGCCAGCAATCAAGGCTTCTGCCTCGGATTGAGATAGCGTCAAAGAACGCTTCTTTTGATTAGCTCCTTGCTTTTGCTTCATTTCTAGCTTGGCAGAAGAGCTTCCTTTATAGGTCCTTAGGCGGAGCTTCCGCCTGAGAGCTACCCCATCTTCTTTTTCATGCCAATCCACATCTTCTAAAGAATCAAAATAAAGCGAGCGGATCCAATAGCCGTCCTCTTGGCTGTGAGAATCTTGGTGCAAAAATTGTTCAAATTGGCGTGACAAACGATAGTAATCTTCTATAGTGATGATATATTTTTTCTCTTGCCTCAATACTTCTTGTAACATAAGTCCTCATTTCATATATAATCATCCAGACAAGCTACCATAGATTTGGTTTCGAAAGTTAGTTTCTGCCCAATTTTGTCTCTGACAAAAGCAAGGATTTATACTGGGCTACCCACTAAATCTAGGGGAAGAGACTAAAAAACATCTCACATACGTAAGTGCCGCCTCCTCTTTGTCTGGATTATTAGGATAGCATTGCATTCTTTGGTCAATCTTTATTTTATATATTTTTTTCATACTTTTTAAACATATTTCTAGGTAACCTGATTCTTCAAAAAAGGAAAAGATGATGGACTAAGAGCCCGTGTTCACAATGATTATTGACGATTTACCAATCTTGTCTATCCTTGTCCTAAGTACTCTCTATTTTAGTTTCACCTTAAAACTCTTTATATTTGTGTATTATTTTACAAAGAAATTATGAATACAATATGAAATGAATAAACATTTTTCTTTACATCAAATTGAATAGGCTAAAAACTCAATGGAAAAACTGCTATGCTTCTAGTGGAGAAATTAGAGTAGCAGCATCAGATTTTGATTTTCACAGCAGATCACTTATTTTTTTCGAAAAGAAAGGGAGTAAGACAGAAGTCGATTTCAGTGAAATCAGCTTCTAGCTTACTCCTATAATTTTTTATTCAAAACGATTTACAGCTTCCTACTAGCGACTAACAATCTTGCGGTAGCTGCTAGAGGTGAGGGCAAAGACGGCTAGGTAAACGACTAGGAAAACGAAACAAACTCCGACTGTCACCGTCAAGATTTGCAAGGTAGACATGGGAACAAAGATGTGTAGAATCTTATCCAGCATCTTAAAGGCTGCGGCTAGGTGGACAAAGGCACAGACCAGAGGCAAGAGGAAGACGGCTAACACCTGTTTGCGAATGGTCTGATTCGTCTGTTTCTCGTCCAATCCGACCTTTTGCAGAATGACAAAGTTTTCACGGTCTTCATAGCCCTCAGACACCTGCTTGTAGTAGATGACCAGAACCGTTCCCAGCATGAAAATCATGGTCAGCATCATGCCAATAAAGAAGATCGAGCCAAAGAGACTGGTGATTTCCTTAGCTGTTCTGGCCTTACCAGAGGCAGACACAAGACTCGGAGAGTCTGTATACCTTTCTGCAATCACCTGATTCAACTGATTTTCAAGGTCTAGCTGCTGATCCTTAGTGAGATTGGTGTTAAATCCAGTATAGAGGTAATTGCTGAGACGGGTCACTTGGTCACTATCTGGATCATAGCTATGCAGGCTCGCAAGTGTCGTCTCCAAGTTATTGACAACGAGATAAACTCCCTGACTAACTACGCTTCCGAAGTTATCAGGAACATTGTCTTTCATAAAGTTCTTGGCAGGCTGATCCACAATCGTGAACTTCTGCCCGTCTAGGATTAGAGGTTGGCTTTTATCAATAGTAGCTCCACCCTCTGCTAGAACCATCACTTCTCCATCTGCTAAAGTGACCTTGTCTCCTGTCATGGCATGATAGTTAGCACTATCCACCATATAGACAACACCTCCTGGCATACCTTGGGAAGTTCTTCCATAAAGTGCTAATGTATTGTTAGCGACCGCATCCAACACTCCCATTGCAAATTGATAGGATACGGTTTTGCTGGTTGGCACGTGATGGTCACGGATAAATTGGTCGGTAAACTGGTCAATCTCCTCTAAACTGATCGGATCAGCTGGAACCTTTGACACAGCCACTCCAAAATCGTGAGGGTTGCTTTTTTCTATAAAGCTGTTGGTTCCCAAAAAGATACTGGAACCACCCGATAAGGTCACTAGAACCATGGTGGACAAAATAGCAATCGTTGCCAGACCCATGGCGTTTTTCTTCATGCGGAAAATCAGGTTGGAGGTTGAAATAAAGTTCTTAGGTTGGTAATAATAGCGATCGCGCTTTTTCAACCATTGGAGAAAGACAGTAATCCCTGCGTTGAAAAGCAGATAAGTCGCTGCCATCACCAAAAGGACTGCTAAAAAGAAGATAGTGATCGCTGCCACAGGATCCTTGACTGTATTGGCTAAGTAGTAGCCTGCGCCTAGAAGTCCCAAGCCAAGTAAGGTCTGCAATCCCAGCAGGCGGCCTTTCTTCTCTCCTTTTTTGCTTTCTCGGTTGAGTTCGAGCGCATTGAGTCGCGCCAGCTTAATACTGTTAAGGATAAAGGTCAAGAAAAAGATCCCTGCAAAACCAATTCCTGTCACGATGACGCTCAGCCATTGGAAAGTCGAAGCTAAAATAACTGGCCAATCCATGAGTTTAAGTAAAAGAGCATAGATGAGCTGATCCAGAGCAAGGCCTAAACCTAGACCAGCAAGACCACTGACCAAAGCAAAAATCAGTAACTCTAGCCCCATCATCTGTACCAGATGACCTTTGTTAAGGCCCAAAATCTCATACAGCCCCAACTCCTTGGTCCGATTTTTCATGACAAAGCTATTGGCATAGGTAATGATGGCCACAGAGGCTAAACCGACAATAACCAACCCCAAGCCCATGACCACGATGATTTGACCACCACCATAGACATCTCGCAAGCCCGGATTCAAGGTTAGGGAAACAAAGATGTAAAAGATAGCTACGGTCAAACTAGTCGCAAGGGCAAAAGGATAGTAGAGTGAGCGATTTTTGATAAGATTGCTCCAAGCTAATTGGCGAATAAGTCCAAACATCCTACTCACCTCCTGCCATAACGGTCAAGGTATCTGAAATTTGCTGGAACATCTGCCGCTCGGTCTTGTCCCCACGGAAGATTTGGTTATAAAGCTTGCCATCCTTGATAAAGAGAACACGGCTCGCACGGCTGGCAGCGCTGGTTGAGTGAGTCACCATGAGAATGGTCTGTCCGGTCTGGTTGATCGTCTCAAAGACATCAAGTAGGGTGGCTGAGGACTTAGAGTCTAATGCTCCTGTCGGCTCATCTGCCAGAAGAATTTCAGGTTGGCTGATAATGGCACGCGCCACTGCTACCCGTTGCTTTTGACCGCCAGACAGCTCATAGGGCATCTTATCTTTGAGGCTGGCAATCCCTAACCGTTCAAGCACTTGCAGCATGCGCTTGTTCATCTCACTGATTGGAACTCTTGACAAGACCAAGGGCAAAACGACATTATCCTTAACCGACAGGGTGTCTAGCAGGTTAAAATCCTGAAAGACAAAGCCTAATTTTTCCCGACGAAAAGCTGACGCGTCCTTAGCTTTGATAGACTGGGTATTGATCCCTTTGAGCAGGACCTGACCTGATGTTGGCGCATCTAGCATGGCTAGGATGTTGAGCAGGGTTGACTTCCCAGAGCCTGATTCCCCCATGATAGCGACATACTCGCCCTCTTCAATGGAGAAATGAATGTCTTTCAAGGCCTCAACTTGATTACTGGAAAAGCGCGTCTTGTAAATTTTTTGCAAATGTTGGACATCTAATAGTGGCATGGTGCTACCTCTTTCTAATTTTATCTGGGACTTCGTCCTCTTTCTGATACTAGTTTACCGAAAAAGAAAGTTGCCTGCCTTAGATTTACCTTTCATTTGCCCCTTTTAACCTTACATCTTCGTAAGGTACTTGGCGAATACTCAAAGTTGGGAGTGGGAGAAAACTCAATCAATCAAAAAGAGGCCGTTTTCCCACCCCCGCACAGTTACGGTGGTAACACTGGTTCAAACCGAGAAGATCCTTCGTCTTGCCCTTTCCAGTATTAAACTCTAATCGCAGTAGCTGATTGGCTTCTCATTCACCTCCTTAGTAGGTTTTGACAAGCCTAATCAGCCTTGCGGGGGTGGGACATCAAAATTGAAGCCTTTGGCTTACCAATTTTTGTCCCACTCCCAGATGTTCCACCTATGCGATAGCTGTCCAAGAGTTGCGCACTACAAGATACAAAGGCCATTATGAAAAGCGTAGAAAAATGGCGGTAAGTCAGAAATCTTTGATTTCGTTGACGCACCCCCGTCAGGACGACTAGGTTTTTCACAGATGAAATCGAAGAAAAACCAGACGTCTACGACGACAAGGTAATAAGACAGTATCCCCTGACATCTAGCTTTTTAGGCCGTGTTCAGTTCGTTAAGATATGAGGCCGTTTAAAAATGCGATGGAAAATAAGGGAGTGACTGATGGGTCTGAAGGCTCAAGGAAACTCACGCATTTTATCGAGCATTTTAGGCTGTGTTCAGTTAGTAAGCAAACGATTGGAGACAGCGAACCGCTGAGTAGGGTTCTAAACTGGATTATCCGTGTATTAGAGCCTAATCAGCAGTGGTTCATTGGTGCTAAAGCACCTAATGATCTTTGCAGGGGTAAGACTAAGTTGGCATGGCCAACAAGTCTTCTCCCAACCACTGCGATGTGATATGAGAGGTGAGGTTGGCTTTTTTCCCAGCCTCTTTCAAAAGATTGGCTGCTGTGGCAACCGTTACGCCTATTTTTGATTTTGATAGCGTACTGGCATCTTTCTTTTCTTGTCAATCCAACTGCAGGTCGGCCTGCTTGAGTCCAATGCGAACTTGAGTGCCCTCTCCAATCTGTGATGTCAAGGTCAGGCTGTGACCTAGCTTATCTGCGATAATCTTGGATAAATAGAGCCCCAAGCCAGAAGACTGCTGACTAACTCGACCATTGAAGCCAGAAAATCCGCGTTCAAAAACGCGCTGGAGATCGCCAGGCTGAATACCGATTCCCGTATCTGCAATTACTAAGTCGTCTCCTTCAACATAGATCGCAATTTCGCCAGACCGCGTGTACTTAACACTGTTGGATAGGACTTGTTCAAGAATGATCAGAAACCACTTGCAGTCCGTGACAATCGTTTTGTCAAAATCTGCTAAATTGAGCCTGATCTGCTGGCGAATGAAAAAGATAGCGTACTTTTTGACCGCTTCGCGAATCAAATCGTGCAAATCTTCTCTAGCTAACACCAGATCATCATGAAAGCTCTCTAAGCGCAAATAAGTCATAGCCATATCTGCATACTGGCCAACTTTGAAAAGCTCTTGCTCCAAGGCTTGCTGGCTATCTTTATCGGCTAATTCCTCAACTAAGAGTTGACTGGCTGTCAGCGGTGTCTTGATTTGATGAGCCCACAGGGTAAAATAATCAAGCAATTCCTCCTGCTTGGCTCGCGCCAGCACTTGGTCAGCCTTTTGCATTTCAAGAACGCTTGCCAATCGGGTCTGCAAGACCCGCTCACTAGGACTGCTACTCGCGCTTGGGACAGCTTGGTCTCTAAGAGCCAACTGGTATTTGCGCCAGTCTCGAACCAAATCCCAGCCTAGGAAAAATAGCGCTAGAACAGCTAACAAGCTCATCTGGTAGGTTAATATAGCCTGAAGATTTTCAAAAAGAAAAGCAAAACCAAAATGGCTCATAAAAATAAGAAGCAGCAAGACCAACCACGGTAAGCGAGAACGAAACCAAGCTCTGATGAATGGGCGCATGCTACACCTCCAACTGGCTCAGGCAGTAGCCTAGGCCTTTCTTGGTCACGATGAGCTGATCAAGACCCAGATCAGCCAACTTCTTGCGCAGGCGGGTGATGTTGACCGTCAAGGTATTGTCATCAACAAAAAGATCGCTTTGCCAAAGAGCTCGCATAAGAGCATCTCGACTGACCACCTGACTTCCATGAGTCATGAGAATTTGGAGAATTTGGAATTCGTTCTTGGTCAAATCCAGCGTCTCCCCCTGATGGTGCAACTGAGCAGTCTTCAAGTCCAGAACTAAGCCCTGATAGTCCAGCAAGCTACTGTCAATCTCCGAACCAAACTCATAAGATCGCCTCAAAATTCCCTGAATCTTAGCCAGTAGCACAGTCATCTCAAAGGGCTTGGTCACATAGTCGTCAGCTCCCATATTGATGGCCATGACAATGTCCATAGGCTGCTCATGCGAGGACAAAAAGACAATCGGTACCTTGGAAATTTTGCGAATCTCCTGACACCAGTAATAGCCATTGTAAAACGGCAACGTCAAATCCATTAAAACCAAATGTGGCTCTGTCTGGGTAAAGACCTGCAAGACCTGATTGAAATCTGCTATATCAGTCACCTCATAACCCCACTGGGTCAGATTTTTCTTGACCAACTGATTGATCGTCGCATCGTCTTCGACCAATAAAATTTTGTGCATAGAACACCTCTCTTACTTTTCACCGCGACAAACGCATGAAAAATTGTCCATTAAAAAAGTTATGAAAATGCAAAAACGGATTATTTATATCGTTTTAAAAAAGGATTTAAAACACTTTCGGCAACCAGCTCTTTGTTTCAAGTTCAAATCATTCAATGAAACTATAGCTGTCTGTAGATACAAGACTTACTTTTCCCTGTTTTGGAATATCAGCCTATATTTCTGAAATTTTTTCGTCATGCGTTTGTCCTGACTTCTCACTTACTATTATACCGATTTGGGCAAAAAATGGTATAATTTACTAAAATCAGCTCTTGAAAGGAAGCCTATGGCAAATCTCATTCAGTATGTAGCCGATGTGGCTCATCTCAATTTTTACGACTTGGCCCCTAGCGCATTAGACGCGCTCGTCTTGACCGAGCTTTCTTATCTACTTTTTGATGATTTGGCGCCGTCAGGGTTCGAGCCAGCAGGCCAGCTCAGACTAGCTGACCTGGCAGAGGGTTATTTCAAGAAATTTGGTGATAAGCCGACCTCTGTCATCTCCCATCACAATCGCTTGACCTTGCTAAAATCAGCTGCTGCAACCAAACGCTATAAGAATATCAAGGTTTTGGGTTATGTCAATGACTATGATTTGGATCTGCAAAAGCAGTTTGCAGCAGTGACTTACAAGTGGCAACCTGGCCATTTCCATATCGCTTTTCGGGGAACGGACGATTCCATCATCGGTTGGAAAGAAGATTTTCACATGACCTACATGCGAGTCATTCCTGCTCAGCTGGCCGCACAAAGCTATCTAACAAAAGCCATGACGCAGCTCTCTGGAATATTCAGCATTTCAGGGCATTCCAAGGGTGGCAATCTCGCCCTCTACGCAGCCAGTCAAGTCTCTCAAGCCCTACAAGATCGGATCCAATCTGTCACCGCTTTCGACGCTCCGGGCTTGCATCAGGACTTGCTAGAATCTTCTGGCTATCGCCACATTGAACCCAAAATCCAGTCTTTCATTCCTCAAGATTCTATCATCGGAATGATGATGACTCCTCCGCGACACGCTCGCATTGTCAAAAGTCGTGCCGCTGGTTTGCTCCAACACGATACTTTCAATTGGATCATCGAAGATAAACAGTTTGCCCTAGCTGAATCCCTCACGACTAACAGCATTCAGACTGACCAAGCGATCAAAAGCTGGACAGAACAGCTGACTGAAGACGAACTGAGAGATTTCTTTGATATTTTATTCGGTCTCTTTCTGGATGCTGGCATTGAGCGCATCGGAATGGCCGATACTAGTAGTCTTCAACAGCTTCAAACACTCATTGCCCAGAAAAAAGGCCTGCCCATTGAGCAAACAGAACTTCTTGACCGCTTAAGCAAGCAATTAGTGGACAACCTGATTCAAGTCAGACGAGAGCAACTCTTTAAAACCGATATTTCTGGCTTAAGAAATATACCTGAGCAAATTTCAAGTCTAACCAAAGATCTCTCTAAAATCACCGCTTCTAAAGAAAAAGCAACCAGCCAGAATGACCACTAAGGCCGTCCTGACTGGCTGCTGTTGTTTTATAAACTTGAATCAGGGGGTGATATGGCGCTTTTTAAGGAATATCAGCCTAATCCTAGATTAATTTTAGATCATACTAGCAAATTACCCTTCAAAACTTTCCGTCAACTGAGGTACGACTTGCTTTTTACGTGACACAGCTCCTGGAAGGAAGGCGTGATTATTCTCAAGTTTGAAATTGAAGGCTGCTTCAACTTTATCCATGTTGTTCCCAAGCGCTAGGATTTCAGAGTTTGAATTGACAATATCAGTAATCATCAAGACAAAGTCAGAATATCCTTCTGCAACAATCGCTGCTGAAATGGCGCTTTCTAGCTCATCTTGACGCTCCAGCACTTCAGCAATATCCACCGTATTGACCTGAGCCACACGCACAGCATTGCCACTAAGTTCAAAGGTTTTAGCGTCAATATCAATCAGTTCTTCTGCTGACTTGCTAGCCAGATTGGTTCCTGCTTTCAATAGAGCCAAACCGTACTCTTCCAAATTAACCCCTGCTAATGCCGCCAACTCTTCGGCCACTTTATGGTCACTTTCATGGGTTGTTGGTGATTTGAGCAAAAGCGTATCCGAAATTAATCCTGAAAGAAGTAGGCCAGCAATGGCTTGAGGAATTGGTGTTCCTGTTTCTTTATAGGCGCGGTAAACGATAGATGAAGCAGATCCAACTGGCTCTAAGCGCATATAAAGTGGATTTGCTGTCTCGAAATTAGCCACACGGTGGTGGTCAACAACTCCCAAAACTTCGACCTCGCGAATATCCTCGATAGATTGCTGAAACTCATTGTGGTCTGTCAACACAACCTGGTTGACACCTTCTGCCTTAGCAGATGTTACCACACGCGGCGCTTCAACGCCAAAATAAGACAGAGCAAAGGCTGTCTCTTCATTAGGTTCTCCTAGCAGGACTGCTTCTGCATCACGGCCAAAAGCTTCACGCTCTAAATTCGCCCAAGCGTAAGATGATGCTGTTGCATCTGTGTCAGGATTCTGGTGACCAAAAACAAAAACTTTAGACATGTTTTACCTCATTTTTTCTTGACCAGAGCAGAACCTCCAGTCCAAACTTATATTGGCCTTATTCTAGCAAAAAAAGCCTCCAAAGTCAATTTGTCAGTAAGTTGATATTTGGCAAGACTGCTCAAATAAGGTAAAATGAAAGAAGATTCAAGAAAGGGGTTTCCTATGAAATTTTCAGATTATACCTATAAGCGTCCTGACTATGAAACAGTCAAGGCAGAACTCACCCAGCTCACCGAGCGATTGACTCAGGCAAAAACTGCCGACGAGGCCTTGGCTGCAGTCAAATCAATCAATGCACTCAATGCTAGCATTGAGACCCAAAACACCCTCTGCAGCATCCGTCACTCGATCGATACCAACGATACCTTTTATGAAGCTGAAACTAACTATTGGGATAACCATGGTCCGCTTTATCAGGAGCTGACAACCAACTACTACAAGGCGGTCATTGACAGCCCTTTTCGTACCACATTAGAAACAGTCTTACCGGAAACGTTCTTCAAGTCTGCTGAAAACCAGCTCAAGATTTTCTCGCCTGAGATCATCCCTCTCCTGCAAAAGGAAAACGAGCTATCTACCCAGTACGATAAACTGATCGCTTCAGCTCAAATTCCCTTCCAAGACAGTGTTTACACCCTGATTCAGATGGGACCTTTTGCTCAGTCAACTGATCGCGAGACTCGTAAGGCTGCAGCTGCCGCCACAACCCAATTCTTTGTGGACAACGAAGAAGCATTTGATGAGATCTACGACCAATTGGTCAAAACTCGCGATCAGATTGCCAAAACACTTGGTTTCAAGGACTATGTCGAATACAGCTATCACAGCATGAATCGTTTTGACTACAACCGCGATATGGTCAAAACCTATCGGGAAGAGATTAAGAAACATGTCGTTCCCGTGGTGGAGAAGCTTTATCAGCGGCAAGCTAAGCGTATTCAAGTGCCAACTTTGAAGCACTACGACCTAGCTCTGGAGTTTCCAGATGGTAATGCCACTCCACAAGGAGACCCTGATTTTATCATCAAAAACGGTATTAAGATGTATCACGAACTCTCACCAGAAACGGGAGAATTTATCGACTTTATGGTTGAGCGAGATTTACTGGATCTGGTTGCCAAAAAGGGCAAGCGCGCAGGTGGCTACTGCACTTACTTGCCCGATTTCAAGAGTCCCTTTATCTTTTCAAACTTTAACGGTACCAGTGCAGACATTGATGTTTTGACCCATGAGGCTGGCCATGCCTTTCAGGTCTACCAATCTCGCTGGATCGAAAATCCTGAATCCATCTGGCCAACTTATGAGACCTGTGAAATCCACTCCATGTCTATGGAGTTTATCACCTGGCCTTGGATGGAAGGTTTCTTTGGTTCTCAAGTTGATAAGTATAAATTTAGCCATCTCGCTGGGACGCTCTACTTCTTGCCATACGGTGTTCTTGTTGACCACTTCCAGCACGAGGTCTATGAGCATCCTGAGATGACCCCTGCTGAGCGCAAAGCGACTTGGCGTCGTCTGGAAAAGGAATACTTGCCTTACAAAGACTACTCCGAAGCGCCTGATTTAGACCGCGGGATCTTCTGGTTCCGTCAGGGGCATATCTTTTCCTCACCATTCTACTACATTGACTACACTCTGGCTCAAGTCTGCGCCCTCCAGTTCTGGAGACGTACACAGGTAGAACAGGACAAAACAGCTTGGTCAGATTACCTTAAAATCTGTCAGGTTGGTGGCACTAAGTCATTCCTCCAAGTAGTTGCATTAGCCAATCTCAATTCACCATTCACCCCAGGCGCTCTTGAAGCCACTGTTCAAGCCGCAGCTGATTATCTGAAAGCTCTTGACGATAAAAAATAATATGAATCGTCATTTTGCCAAATTGATTTTGGCGTCTTCGTTTTCTGATTGCTAAGCTCAGCTATTATCATTCAGTAAAAAACAGGGCGCTATTAGCTATCTTATATACAGATGGCACAAATCACAAGATTGTACTACTCTTCAACGAGTATTGGTTTTTGTACATGAAGCCGAAGTCATTATAGTTACCTATCCCAGTCTCTTGGGAAATATGATACTCAAAAAAGACTCCATGATTTCTGTTAGAGGCCCCATTCCAGAAAGATAGAACCAATATTTAAAAGACCAGTTGGAACATCCAGCTGGTCTCGCTTTTTACATCATTACCCACGAACACGGTCCAGATACTCCGTGTAAGTCTCGGTCTGCATAAGGTCTTTAGCATTTTGGACACGCGCCTTAGTCGGCGGTTTAACACCTTCCAGAGGGTATTTAATCCCCAGTTCTCGCCATTTGAATTCCCCCATGGTATGGTAGGGCAAAACTTCAAAGCGTTCAACATTGGTTAAGTTTTCTTTGACAAAATCTCCTAGACCTTTCAAGTCATCATCTCGATCTGTCAACCCCGGTACGAGGACGTGACGAATCCAAACAGGTTTACCAATTTTGGAGAGGTACTTAGCACAAGCAAGGATAGTCTCGTTGCTATGGCCTGTCACAATCTTGTGTTGAGCTGGATTGATTTCCTTGATATCAAGAAGAACCAGATCTGTTACAGCCATCAACTTATCATACTTAGCTAGGTATTCAGGCGTTTCTTGGAAGGTCAAGGCACAAGTGTCAAGGGTCGTGTGGATTCCTTTTTCCTTTGCCAGAGTAAAGAGAGCCGTCACGAAATCAATCTGCAAGGTCGCTTCACCACCTGAAACAGTGATGCCCCCGTCTGCTCCCCAAAATCCACGATAGCGAAGGGCTTCAGCCAGAACGTCTGAGGCTGTTCGCTTCTTGGCCTTGTCATTTTTCATGGCCCAAGTATCAGGATTGTGGCAATATTGACAACGCATCTTACAGCCCTGCATGAAGACGATAAAGCGAATTCCCGGTCCATCCACCGATCCGAAACTTTCCGTGGAATGCACCAAACCCGTCACTTGCCCATAATCGATTACTTCTTCCATGACAATCCCCTTCTTTGCAAACGTTTTTACACTTTTCATTATAGCATTTTCACAATCAAAAAACCAGTACCAGCTCCTGTCAGACACAAGCCCAACCAGCTGAAAATAAAAAAACTGGACAGATAGCCAGTCTTTAAATGTGCATTACAATTTTGTAATGTTAACAGCTTGCAATCCACGTTGACCTTCTTCAATGTCAAAAGACACTTTTTGACCTTCTTCCAACGTTTTAAAGCCGTCTGATTGGATTGCTGAGAAGTGCGCAAACACATCCGCACCTTCTTCTTGAGTGATAAAGCCAAAGCCTTTTTCTGCGTTAAACCATTTTACAGTTCCCTGTGCCATTATGAGTTACCTCTTTTTTCTTATTTGTAAATCGTTAAGGAGAAAAACATCATATGACTAGATACTTTGACTCGAAATTTCATTACTTACCTACTTTAGCAGGAATATTGGCATAAGTCAAAACAAAACCTTTAAATCAGCGATTTTTATACTGGGTCATACACTTTCGTTTCATAAGAACACGCTGGTAACACTTTGAATTTGATAAGTCATCGTCTGAATCGCATGTCATCTGAGTACATAACCAAAAGACAAACCCTTTCATTGTGAGTTTGCCTTTTACTCATAGCTGAAAATCTATCTTTACTAGCAAAATGCTTGGGTAAGATGATCTTTTCAATCATCAGTGACAGAAAATGAGCTACATTTCAAAAAACTGACGGTGAGTCAACTCAAGAGCCTTTAACTTTGGCTACGAATACAGGCCTAGTTTGCTTCTTCAGCTTCCATATCGGTAATGACCAGCTTAAGCTTGGTCACTCGGCCTTCTTTGACCTTGTCATTGGTTAAAATCAGGTGTTTATTATGATTTTCAACGACAATGCTCTCTTTTTCTGACTGATCCGGAATCGAACTCATCCCTGTCAGATAAAAGCCAGCGATTGTGTCAACATCTTCACTTTCAAGTTCGGTATCAAAGTATTCATTAAAATCATTGAGGGTCATAGTCCCCTCGACGATGTAGGTATGCTCACCGATTTCACGAACTTCAAGCTCAGAACGGTCAGTTTCATCATAGATTTCACCCACAATTTCTTCCAGCAAGTCTTCTAAGGTCACGAGACCCGAAACCCCACCATATTCATCTAAGAGAATGGCCATCTGCTTTTGATTGCTACGAAATTCACGCAAGAGATCATCTACGAAAATAGTCTCAGGCACAAAGAGCGGTTCTTGTAAAAGCTTACGCAGATTGATCTGGTCAAAGCCTTTTTCATAAGCAGCAGACAGAAGACTTTTCGTATGGATAATTCCGATAATCTTATCTCGATCATCATCGTAGACAGGCACACGAGAGTAAACCTGCTTGAGAATAGCGCGGATAATGGTCTCGGTGTCATCATTGATGTCTACCATGAAGGTATCTGTCCGGTGAACCATGACCTCACGCGCCACTAGTTCGTCTAAGGAGAAAATCCCCTGCAACATCTCGATCTCTTCTGCCTCTAGCGTTTGTTCAGAATTGGTCAGCATGTAAGCAATCTCATCACGGGTCATATTTTCATCTGCGTCGTCTAATTTCATAGGCGTTATACGACTGAGGAGATTCGTTGATGCTGACAAAAGCCAGACAAAAGGCGCAGCTATTTTACTTAAAAAAAGGATAATCGGCGCTGAAATAACAGCTAAATTTTCCTTAAGATTGAGAGCGATCCGCTTGGGGTAAAGCTCACCAAGCACGATAGAGATATAGGTCAAGAGAGCCAGGGCTGCCACTTGCGCTACAATTTTCATGGTCTGACCACCACCGAACCAAGCTGTAAATTGCGTGGCTAAAGCATCTGTGAAGCTAGCACCGGTCAAAAGCGAGATGATGGTGATGCCAACTTGAATGGTCGAGAGAAACTTATCAGGACTTTCCAAAACCTTAAGAAGCCGAACATACTTGCGCTCCCCATCTTCAGCTTTTTGCTGAACGCGGCCACGATTGAGTGACACCAAGGCCATCTCTGAAGCCGAGAAAAAAGCATTGAGCAAGGTCAAGAAAAGCAAAAGTAAAAATTGTAGCCAGATGTTCTGACTGCCAGGGTCTTCCATGGAAGAAATCCTCCTTAAAAAATCTGTAATGAAGATATTATAGCATAAAATCTGAACTTTGACTAATTTGATGATAATTTGGAAAAAACGTTAATTTCCATTTTTTATTCCCGCCCATTGTTGCACATTTTTTATTCTTTTTCATTTCTCTATAGTTTCCCTATTTCCTTTGACATCTCCTCCATTTCTTACGAATCTGACCCTTTTTGGGTCATCTTTAGATTCCCCCGAATTGCTAGTGTCTAATAACTGTAGCTCGTCTGACTTAGGTCAAATTCTTGACCTATCGCATAGGAGTTTAAGCTCTATTCGAGTGATTGACCGTTGACTAACTATATAGGATCGAGCTCTCACCCTCACACGAAAAAAGCCAACCTATTCTATAGGTCAGCTCTGCGTTGCATTTCGTTAATGTCTATCACTTTGCTTCTAAGAGGCCAATATCGCCGTCTTCACGTTTGTAAAGCACATGGGTCTCGTTACTTTCAACATCTGTGAAAATAAAGAAGTCATGCCCTACCAATTCCATTTGGAGAAGTGCTTCATCAACACTCATCGGTTTTAAATCAACTTGTTTCGTGCGAACTACTTTTGCTTCGGGTTCTGTTTCTTCAACTAACGCTTCGGTAAAGAGGTGAGCAGCTGGCACTTTTTCACGATGGCGACGCTCAATTTTAGTTTTATTTTTACGGATTTGTCGTTCAATCTTATCGACTACAAGATCAATCGAACCGTACATGTCTTGGGAAATATCTTCTGCTCTCAGAGTCACATTTCCAAGAGGAATAGTCACTTCAACTTTTGCTGTTTTTTCTTTATATACTTTGAGATTGATTTTAGCACTCAAGGCTACCTCTTCGCTAAAATATTTTTCAATCTTGCTAAGTTTTAACTCTACATAATCACGAATCGCTTCGGTAACTTCGATATTCTCGCCACGGATATTATATTTAATCATATAGATTCCTCTTTCTACGCGTTAGCGTTTTCTTATATTAATATTATATCGCTTTCATTTGCTTTTAGCAAATGTTTGCCTTACCTTGCCAAAGAGAAGCTGAGAATTTCTTGTGCTCCTGCATTTTCAAGAATTTCTGTGGCTAGCTGAATGGTTGCTCCTGTTGTATAGATATCATCTATAATGATTACTTTCTTTTCTAGAGCAGCACTTTCTTTTATCGAAAAGGGTTGTGCTGCTTTTAGGCGTTCTTTCCGTGTTTTGCTAGATTGTTTTTCTGTCTCTTTTTTATCTAAAATATCCGAATACTTTATTCCTGCAGCATCAAGAAAGCCAGTTACTTGATTAAAGCCTCTTGTTTCAAAATTCTTTTGACTAAGAGGAATCGGTATCAATTGATGACTTCTCTCAAAAGGTCTCAGCACTCTTTTGATTTCCGATGCAAATATTTCTCGTAAGAGATAATCACCAGAAAATTTGTAGGTTTTAATATAGGACTTCATCGCTTCATTGTACTGATAAAGCGCTTGGTGATGTACGGTTTTCCCTTTTTGAAACCATAATTGACAGTCTGCACATGTCGTCGCAGCGCCATTTTTATAGCAATTTGGGCAATGAGCTTCTTCTATCTTCATAAATTCATTTCTGCAATTCTGGCAGAGTTTGCTATTGCTCTCTTTTAATAGAAGTAACTTGGTAAAACTCCTTTTTGAAGACGTGTTATTACGGCAGATGAGACAAGTCATACGAGGCCACTCTCCTTATTCATGAGCTTTATTTCAACAATTGCTTTTTCAATAGCGCGGTTAGTTCCATTTTGGTAAAAATTAAGAAGCCCTGTCGGTCGTTCAGAACTCCTGCCGACTCGTCCGCCAATCTGAACTAGACTCGATTTTGTGTAAAGACGATGATTGGCCTCAACCACAAAGACATCAACTCCTGGAAAGGTTACTCCTCGCTCTAAAATAGTTGTTGATACTAAAATAGTTAGTTCTTGATCCCGAAAAGCTGTCACGATTTCCAAGCGATTTTCGGTTTGGCTAGAGACAAAACCGATTTGTTCTTGAGGGAAGTCGTTTTTCAAGACTTTAACGAGATGCTGCCCTGTAGCAATCTCTGGCGCAAAGATAAGCAACGGATGGCCTGTCTGACGCTGATTGGTGATGTCTGTTATCAGTTTGGCTGGTAATTTGTTTTTAGAAAGGTATTTCATAAAAGAGTTGAGCCAGACCTTCTTTGGAACAACCAGCGGATTTTCATGAAAACGCCTTGGTAATCGCAGTAAACTGAGTTCTCCTGACCTCACTTGCTTCTCCAAGGCATCTGTCGTGGTTGCTGTCAGAAAAATTTTGCACCCATTTTCTGAAATACATTGATCCACTGCATGGTAAAGCGTAGCATTGTCCACAAAAGGAAAGGCATCTACTTCATCAATGATAAGCAAGTCAAAAGCGCGGTAAAACTTGAGCAATTGGTGAGTCGTCGCAATGACAAGGGGTGTTCGAAAATAAGGCTCGCTCTCACCATGTAGAAGGGCAATGGGGCAGCTGAAATCTTGAGAAAGTCTCCGATAGAGTTCAATACAGACGTCAATCCTTGGCGTAGCAATACAAACAGCCTTTCCCTCAGCGATATGATCAGCAATCACCTGATAGATCATTTCTGTCTTACCTGCACCCGTAACAGCGTGTACTAAAGTATTTTTTCTCTGTCGTGTGTTTTCGCACAACCCTTCTGAGATTCCCTGTTGCCATTTAGTCAACTGGCCCTGCCATTTCAGAGTACACTGAGGTTCAAAGGGAGCTTGAGGAAAATAATAAAGCGGCTGATCACTGCGAACTCGCCCCAGAATGAGACACTCCCTGCAATAGATCGCTCCCATTGGCAGGCGATTTTTTTCTTGATCAAGCTCGCTACCACAACGCTCACAAAAGTGTTTTCCTTTCTCTTGTCTCACAGCAGGTAATTGTCTTGCATAGGGCAATAATTCTTCTGGAACTTGCTCTTTTGTCAACAACCTTCCTTTGTAATCATCCAATGTTTCCATACTTCTTTATTCGTAAATTTTTGAAAAAATAAGGTTTTCTTGGTACAATCATCTCATGGAGTACAAGACAATTGCACGAGACGGCGTGGCCGAAGAAGACATCAAAAAATCGCGTTTCATCTGCCACATCAAGCGAGTGGAAACTGAAGAAGAAGCGCGTCAGGTAATCACACAAATCAAAAAAGAGCATCACAAGGCTAACCATAACTGCTCTGCTTTTATCCTTGGTGAAAAGAGTGAGGTTAAACGAACGAGTGACGATGGTGAACCTAGCGGCACAGCTGGTGTACCCATGCTAGGTGTTTTGGAAAATTTAGAATTGACCAATGTTGTCGCTGTTGTTACACGGTATTTTGGTGGTATTAAACTAGGATCCAGTGGACTGATTCGAGCTTATGCTGGCAGTGTGGCTCATGCTGTCAAGGAGATCGGCCGCATCGAAATCAAGGAACAGCAAGGCATCCGTCTCAAACTGACTTATGCTCAGTATCAAGATTTTTCTAATTTTTTAAAAAACAACGGGCTCTCGGAAGTCAATCCGCAATTCACGACTGATGTGGAAACTGAAATCTTTGTCAACAAGGAGAAAACAGAACAAATTATTGCTGATTTGACAGAGTTTTTCCAAGGAAAGGCTAGTATCGAAAAGTCTTCTCTTCAAGAAGTGGAGGTCCCTTTAATATAAAAAGGCTATCATCTCGATAGCTTTTTTATATTTTACAAAGTTTACTGTGAGACTTATACTTAAAACAAGAACCTGTATTTACAGTCCATATCCTCCATTTAAAGTTATTTTCACTACTCAACGTTTGTTTTTGGAACTGAACTCAAGTCTCTTCCTATTCGGTAAAATCGGTAAAAATGGATTCTACTCCCCAAAACAGCCTTGATTATTAGAAATAATCTGCTGAACCAGAGGACCTCGCTTGTGAATGCAGGCTCTAAGAAAACTGCAAGGAGATTTCTATGCCTATTTATCAAAATATTACAGAACTGGTTGGCAAAACACCAATCATCAAACTTAATCGTATTGTCCCTGAGGGTGCTGCAGATGTCTACGTCAAACTAGAAGCTTTTAATCCGGGCTCTTCTGTGAAGGATCGTATTGCTCTTAGCATGGTCAAGGACGCTGAAAAACGCGGTGTCCTAAAACCTGGTGATACCATCGTTGAACCAACTTCTGGAAATACAGGAATTGGCCTAGCTTGGGTCGGCGCGGCACTTGGTTACAAGGTAATCATTGTCATGCCCGATACCATGTCCATCGAGCGTCGTAAGATCATTCAAGCTTACGGTGCTGAGCTGGTTCTAACGCCCGGTGCTGAGGGCATGAAAGGCGCTATCGCTAAAGCTCAAGAAATCGCTGAGCAAAAAGGCGGCTTTATTCCTCAACAGTTTGAAAACCCTGCTAATCCTGCTGTCCACGAAACAACAACTGGGCCAGAAATATTGGAAGCTTTTGGTAAAACTGGACTTGACGCCTTTGTTTCGGGAGTCGGTACCGGTGGTACGATTTCAGGTGTCTCACACGTCCTTAAAAAAGCCAATCCTGATGTGAAGATTTTTGCTGTTGAGGCTGACGAATCAGCTGTCTTGTCAGGCGACCAACCCGGTCCTCACAAGATTCAAGGAATTTCAGCTGGTTTTATTCCAAGTACACTAGACACTGAAGCTTACGATGACATCGTTCGTGTCCCTTCTGATGAGGCCATTGCAACAGGACGCCTTATCGGAGGACAGGAAGGATTCCTTCTGGGAATTTCATCATCTGCAGCAGTGTATGCCGCTCTTGAAATTGCTAAAAAACTTGGATCAGGCAAAAAAGTTCTTGTCTTGGCTCCAGATAATGGAGAGCGTTACTTGTCCACAAGCCTTTACCAATTTGACTAACTGAGAAAAGAAAGAGAGTAACCAACTCCAACCAGCTTTTCTCTGCTAGTTACTTTCAGACTCAGGCGAGTCTGAGACAAAAATTCCTCCCTAAATGACAAAAACGAACAAAGGTAGATTTCAGATGACCGAAATGCTACTTTTGTTCGTTTTTAGATGGTCTTCATTGAAAACTAAGAATCGGCCAAAATCTTTTTGTCTAAGATAAGACTGTTGAAGCATTCGGCTTCCCAATTTTGGCTCTATGTATCTTCTTCTTTGTTTAAAAATGCTAACGCTTCGTCAGTCCATTTAGGTATAGCCTTGCGGAGTGGCTCGAATCCGTATTTTTTTCTGTCACTGGAGAACCGATGTTTGCGCGGGATTCGATGCCTTTCTTCTTCTAAGCTTCGGATAGAAAAACTAATCTTGCCCGTAAACTCATCCACGTCAATAACCTGAACTTGAACTTCTTGCCCAATGTCAAGAACCTTGTAAATGTTATCAACATAACCCGTCTTTAATTCTGAAATATGAACCAAACCTACGATTCCATTCTCCAAACCAACAAAGACACCATAGGGCTGAATTCCAGTGACTGTTCCTGTCAGTTTGTCGCCTATTTTCATTAGTCAACAACCTCGACTGTTTCGATGACAACATCCTCAACAGGCTTGTCTTGAAAGCCTGTCTCAACGGCTGCAATTTTATCCAAAACAGCATAGGATTCATCATTTGCCAGCTGGCCAAAAACAGTATGTCGGCGATCCAAATGCGGCGTTCCACCTTCTGTAGCGTAAATAGCTGCAATTTCTTGTGGCCATCCGCCCCGCACCAATTCTTTAGCAGAATAGGCTAGACCAGCATTTTGCACGATAAAGAATTGACTACCGTTAGTGTTTGGCCCAGCATTAGCCATGGAAAGAGCTCCGCGGATATTATAAAGTTCTTCTGAAAATTCATCTTCAAACTCAACACCGTAGATGGATTGCCCACCCATACCAGTACCAGTTGGATCACCGCCTTGAATCATAAAATCCTTGATGATACGGTGGAAAATGACACCATCGTAGTAACCTTCTTTAGCTAAGCCGATAAAGTTAGCCACTGTTTTTGGTGCCTGTTCTGGGAAAAGCTTAATGGTCAAATCTCCAAGATTAGTTTTGATCGTTGCAACTGGACCATTGTGCGTGTCAAGGTTGACTTGTGGGAAAGTGAGCTGTTTGTCAATCATTCCTAATTCCTCCAAGGCATACTGGATGCCATCTTCTTCTACTTTTTTAGTGATAAAATCTGCTTTTTCTTGCAAGGCTGGGTGCGAAACTCCCATAGCAATAGCAATTCCTGCATAATCAAAGAGTTCTAAGTCATTGAGTTCATCCCCAAAGACCAAAACGTTCTCAGGTTTGAGACCGAGATGTTCCACAACTTTAGAAACCCCCAATGCTTTTGAGGTTCCTTTTAAAACAACATCCGACGAATGATCATGCCAACGAACAAGGCGCAAGTCTTGGGCTAATTCCTCTGGAAATTGTAAGTTATCCCCTCGATCTTCGAAAGTCCACATTTGATAAACATCATGCTCTTGATCAAAATCTGGCTCTACTTCTAATGACGCGTACACAACATCAATAGCATCACTAATCAAATCATTTCGGTAGGAAAGGACAGCTTTATGACGACCAGCCAAACCAAAGTGAACACCTTCTGAATCAGCCCACTCTTTATATTTGGCAACTAGCTCTTTTGGAATAGGCCGTTTAAAAATGATATTCTTTTTGTTGTCCTTGACATAAGCCCCATTGAGTTTCACACAATAGTCTGCATCGAGAGCTTGAATTTCTGGAGGCACACCATAACGGGCACGTCCAGATGCAATACCGACAATAATCCCTCTAGCTCTTAGGGCTTCAAAAACATGCTTAATAGAGTCGGGCATATACCCTGTGTCTTTCACACGCAATGTATCATCAATATCAAAAAATACAACTTTGATCTTCTTAGCTTTGTATTTAAGCTTTGCGTCCATCTTTCTCCCATCTTACAACTTTTGATACTTCCATTATAGCAGATTCTAAACAAAACCAAAAGAAATCACCCTTTTGAATCAATTTTTGTAAAACCTTAAAAATACGTGGCAAATGACCTCATATTAGTGCTTTAGGAGTTGGAAAGATGCTTGAAATTCCTTGATAAGACTGGGTGAGGAATATCGAAATTGATTCTTCTTAACCCGACATTTTAGAGAAAATAAAAAAGAGTGAGTAACAGGTATCCTGTAGATACTACTGTCTCACTCTGAATAAAAGGATTTCTATGGGTAACTGATTGTTGTCAAACGTTACCGAACTCGTTTTAAAATCAGTATTCACGCTATCTTAAAGACTATTGTCGCTGGTCATCACTAACTTTTCTTAGAAGACGACTAGTAGCCACCCAAAAGTTGTTTGGATGCTCGCTTAAGTTAATAATACAGGACATTAGCCTAGCTGTCTGACAAATTGATCAACAGCTAATAGGGCATTAGCGACATCATCTGCTGTGAAATCCTGAGCCATTTGGTGAATAGTCTCACCCTCAACAGTTGCTTGGCGACCAACCTTTAACAACTCCTCATAAGAAACATCTTGAAGGTGCAACTCAGCAAGAGTAGTCGGCATGCCGATTTCTTGGTAAAATTTCACGTATTTTTCAATTTCTTCGGCAGGTCTGTTTTCTAAAAATAGTTGGGCAAGGGTACCGTAAGCAACTTTTTCTCCATGAGTCAGGTGATGAATGTCCCCAGATAAAGCTGTGAAGCCATTGTGAATCGCATGAGCTCCAGCCAAACCTGCACTTTCAAAACCTAAACCACTTAACAAAGTATTGGCTTCAATGATATTTTCTAAAGCGGGTGTGACTACTTTTGCTCTACAGGCTGCTAGGGCTTTTAAACCATCAGAAAACAAGGTCTCTTCACAAGCTTGAGCAATAGCTAATCCAGCCAAGGTCTGGTGACCTCCTGCCATTGTCTCGCCGTGGTTTTGAAGAACTGCTCGAGCTTCAACCCATGTCGCTAACCCATCTGCAATGCCTGAAGCAAGCAGACGCTCCGGCGCCTGACTAATGACTTGTGTGTCAACCAAGACTAATTCTGGATTTTTGGTATAAAAAAGATATTTTTCAAAAACGCCCTCGTCAGTATATATGACTGATAAGGCTGATGTCGGCGCATCTGTTGATGCAATTGTAGGCGCAATAATCACAGGAATTTTAGTTAAATCTGCAATAGCCTTGGCGCTGTCTATCGTTTTTCCGCCACCTAGTCCAATAATGACATCACTTCCATAGTCATTGACAATTGCTGCAATACGCTCAATTTCATTATTGGAGGCTTCTCCCTTAAAAGAAGCGTGGTGGACCAAAAAATCTTCTTGTTCCAGATATTTAACAAAATCCTTTCCGACAATATCATAGACAATATCATCACAGAGCACTAGAGGTTGAACTCCTAAGTTTTTAATGATTTTGCTACATTCAAACAAGACATTCTTTCCTTGAATATAGCGTGATGGACTTGCAAAAATTTTCATGATGAGTGAACTCCTATCGTTATCGTTTAAAATACTTCTTTCCTGTATAAACCTTGAAGAAGTGAACATTACCTATGTGCAGGTATCTTTATCATGTTAATACCATCATTCCGCTTATCTTTCATGACATTATCAACTTATCGTTTCCTAACTTCAGTTATGGCTACGGTTCGTTTCCAACTACCTAAAAGTGAGCTGAAAGACGGTACTTAACTTGTGTTTTTGGGATTTGCTAAGATAGTAAAGAAGCAGATCAACCTAATGAAATTCAGCCTAGATTCCTAGTAATTATATTATTTTGCACTTTCTTCGTTTGTTACTTCTTTCAAGTAATACAGAACTGCTAACTTTCTTTCTGACTGATTTCTTTTCAGGAAATCTAGATATAATCCCGTCCCTGACTAGCTTGCCAATCTGATGCAAAATCACGGACAGCTTTGCTAATGGAAGGATTAGCAAAACCTGCCTCATAAATATCTGCCCCTACTGTCACAGCCTGGGCGCCTGCGGCTAAGGCTTTAGTTACTTGGGATACATTTTTAAAGCTAGCGGCTAATATCTTACTAGAAGAGCCTTGCCTTTCAATCGCAGTCGCTAGTTGGTAAATAACCTCTTCTGCATTCGTATCAAGGTTTTCCATACGATTATAATAAGGAGCTAAATAATCTGCTCCTGCTTCAATAGCCAGAAGCCCTTGAAAAACAGTATAGATAGCAGTTGCAGTAATCTTGTAACCTTCTTTTTTGAGCTCTTTTATAGCTGTCAAGCCTTCGGGGGTGACAGGGACCTTAATATAGAGATTACCTCCTATGCTGTCTTTTAAATTTTTGGCATCGGCTAAGATACCGTCAACATCTGCTGCTACAACTTGAGCATGCAAGCCGACAGCTTCACCAACTATTTTTCTAACTTCTTTGATATGTTCAAAAAAGTCCGTTTTTCCTAATTTTTTGACAATCGTAGGGTTAGAGGTCACTCCTGCTAGCGGCAGAATCGCTGACCACTTCTTTATTTCCTCTAAATTTAAGGTATCAAGCATAAATTCCATGAACTATCCTCTTTTCTAGCTTATAGGGCATGTTCTGTACGAGCAATAATGTCGTCTTGCGTCGCCTTGGACAAAACATTAAAGAAGGCGGAATAACCAGCAACACGGACAATCAGATCACGATGTTTTTCAGGATGTTTCTGAGCATCAATCAAGGTCTCACGAGACACCACATTGTACTGAATGTGATAGCCGTGAAGACGATTGAAGAACGTCCGTAACAGAGCAATCAATTTTTGCTTATCTTCTTCTTTGGCAAGCGTCTGCGGGTTAACTTTCTGATTAAGCAGGACACCGCCTACAATTTCTTCTGTCGGTAATTTAGACACTGACTTCAAGACTGATGTTGGACCATTTTTATCCATATTATGAGATGGCGAACAGCCCTCAGCTAAAGGCGTTCCTGCATGACGTCCATCAGGCGTTGCCAAGGTTCCACGTCCTTGACCGACATTGGCTGAGATAGAGGACGTTCCTGAATAACGAATACCTCCGATTGGACCACGCCCGTACCGCGTATTAGGGTATTTCGCAATCTCATCAACATAAATGTCATAGGCTTCCCGAACTAACTGATCCGCATAGTCATCATCATTACCGTACTTAGGTGCATCGTTGATTAGCATTTGGCGGATCTCTTCCCCACGTTCACCTGCAAAATCAGACTGCAAAGCTTCCCATAGCTCTTGCGTGGTCAAGCGTTTGTCTTCAAAAACTAATTTTTTAATAGCTGCTAGTGAATCTGACAGATTGGCAATACCGACCTGTAAGCCAGAAATGTAGTCATAAATAGCTCCGCCTTCTTTCAAGTGCTTTCCTCGACCAATACAATCGTCTGTTAGAGCTGAACAAAGGATATCTGGCACTTCGCGTTCTAAACTAATATCAATTGCATTTTCAACAATGACACTCATGCGGGTCAAATAACGAAGACTCTTCTCCCAAGCTTTTTGCAAATCCTCAAAGGACTTCATTTCTGTAAAATGTCCATAAGCAGGCGTGAAGCGTTTCCCAGAAGCAGGGTCAATACCATCATTCATCGTAATCAATAGAACTTTAGGGAAGTTCATATAACTCATTCCTGTACAACGATAGCCCCATTTACCTGGCACCGCAGTCTCGACACAACCAATCGCAGAATAATCGTAAGCATCTTCTTCCAAAACACCTTTGGTGATAAAGGATGGAATAATGACCTCGTCATTGTTGAAAGCAGGCATTCCAAAGCCAAGTTTCATCACCTCAATGGCTTCATTCATAAAATCTTTGTCAAGTCCAGCATGATAGCGGACAGTCAAGTTAGGTTGTGGCAAGTGCGTTTGGGCTACTGATTTAAGAACCAAGTAGGAAAGCGGATTGACCGCGTCCTTTTTATCACGCGTTTGACCCCCGATGGTGACATTTTGATAAAGCGGACTACCTGCAGAAGAGAAGGTGTGAGATTGGCTACGAACCTTATTAATCGTAATCGTCTTAATCCAGAGATTGGTTAAGCGTTCTACAATGGATTCTTCCGTCTCACGACCAGCTTCTAAATCTGCTTTGACATAGGGATACATGTATTGGTCAAAACGGCCGTAAGACAAGGAATGCCCATTGGATTCAATTTGTAGGATACATTGGATAAACCAGACAGATTGCACAGCTTCAGCAAAGGTTCGAGCTGGATAGTAAGGCACGCGCGCACAAATATCTGCAATTTGCAATAATTCTTTTTGCCGCTTCATAGGGGCCTTTTGAGCCATTTCCTTTGCTAAACGGACAAAACGCTCAGCGTAGATTTTAACAGCTTCGATAGTAATTAAGACAGAATCATAAAAATGATATTTATCAATACTTGCGGGATCTATTAAATCAAGACTAGCCTTTGCTTGTCGCGCCCTTTCCTCAAATCCAATGAGACCTTCTTCGAGCAATTTCTGATAGTTAACAGCCAAATGGGCATCGCCAGAGTTCATCTTCCCTTCCATGCCAAAGAAGCCTGTTTCCATATAAACTTGAACTTCATCTGGAAGCATGACACCAGCACGTGAGCGCAAATTATTATTTTCCCAAAATGGGGCAATTTCGCGGAGCTGGCGCTTAGTTTCCTCAGTGATATAGAAAACGTCACCGTCTCGTTTTTCAAATAAATCTAGCTCATTAAGGACAAACTCCAAGGTATATTCAGGGAAAATCGGCGCATCCTTATCGCTGGATGCTTGGTTCCCAACGATCATAGTCTCATCATCAATATAAAGAGACATCTTCTCTAAAATATTTTTGAGCATGTAGGCGCGTTTTAGCACATTCGGTTTTTCTTGATGCTCCTGGTAGCTTTCTGTTGCCAAGATAGCTCGCTCAGCATCAATGTAAGGTTTCTTGTCTAAAACACGGTCACGATAAGCGTACATCCGCTCTGTCAAATAACCAAAATGCCTTTGAGACTTGGTTTGCACATCGTTAGTATAGTGTTGGGTCAAGCGTTGACTGGTCATGATAGTCTCCTTTTGTTTGCAACTTTTTTTGTTTCGTTCGAAATTATTATACTACCGATTTTTAGAAAAAGCAAGCAAGTATATCAAAAAAACTGAGATTTTCTCTCAGTCATACTAATTCTAAGACTAAATTGGACGCGCTTAAATGATTTTTCATCTCCTCTGATAAGCTTTGGTCTGTAATGATGCGCGATACCTGATCCAAAGTAAACTGTCTAACCGTGCCTTGATTTGAAAACTTGCTGGCATCGGTTAAAATGATAAGCTCATTACTCGCTTCACGCATGTAGCGAACAACTTCCGAGCGCATCAAATCCTTACTGGTAAATCCAGATTCGATAGTATAGCCGTCCGTTCCAACAAAAGCCTTGTCAACATGAAAAAGATGAATCATCTCCTTGAGCAGTGGACCTACAGTTACCTGTGCTTCCTTTTGATAATCGCCTCCCAAAAGAATGATTTGGCAATTGTCATACTCCTGCAAATAGGAGGCAATAAAATAAGAATTGGTAATAATCTTTATATTCTTCTTGGTTTTACAAAGCTCTTCTGCTAGTAACACACACGTAGAGCCGGATTCGATCATAACTGTTTCATAATCATCGACAAGCTGGGCTGCCTGTTGGGCAATCCTTTTTTTGATATTGTAATGGATGGTCAAACGTAAGTTTAAGTCATCATCACTATTTCGTACCGCAAACCCATGCTCTCTGTGAAGCAATCCTTTTTCTTCGAGCTTATCTAAATCTTTTCGTATCGTCACCTTCGACACCCCTAATTGCTCAGAAAGGGTATTGACATCAATTCTTTGATAAGTTGAAACCAACTGGATAATTTCGTCTAATCTGTTCATTTTTCACCTCTCTTTTATTATATCATATTATTTCCCAAGTTCAAAATAGATTTAATTTCGTTCGTAATTGACAAAGTTTCGTTTAGATAGTAAAATTAGGATGTATCAAAAAGGAGAGCGACTATATGAGACAAGAAAAAGGGATCGTCTTTAATATTCAACATTTCAGTATTCACGATGGACCGGGTATTAGAACAACTGTTTTTTTGAAAGGGTGTCCTTTGCGGTGCCCATGGTGTAGTAATCCAGAATCTCAAAAAGCTAGCATTGAAACCATGCAGGACGCCACCAATCCGAATTTAGAAACACTCGTTGGCGAGGTTAAAACTGTTGATGAGATTATGGACGAGGTCTTAAAAGATTGGGATTTTTATGAAGAATCCGGCGGAGGGATGACCCTTTCTGGTGGTGAAATTTTTGCCCAATTTGATTTTGCGCTAGCACTGCTTAAAAGAGCTAAGGAGCTTGGTCTTCACACCGCTATCGAAACAACGGCTTTTGCAAAACATGAACAATTCGTTACTTTGATTGAGTACGTCGACTTTATTTATACCGATTTGAAGCATTACAACAGTCTCAAGCATAAAAGAGTCACTCACGTTAAAAATGAGCAAATTATCCAAAATATCCATTATGCTTTTAAAACTGGTAAAGAGATTGTCTTACGGATTCCAGTTATCCCCAATTTTAATAATTCCTTGGAGGATGCGAGAGCTTTTTCTGAATTATTTGACGAACTGGATATTCGTCAAGTTCAGTTGCTGCCCTTTCATCAATTTGGAGAGAATAAATATAAACTTTTAGGCCGAACTTATGAAATGGCTGATGAACAAGCGCTTCATCCTGAGGATCTCCTTGACTATCAGGCCATTTTCCAAGAAAAGAATATTCATTGTTACTTTTAATGGTAAGGAGTCTTATGCTAAACGAATCTCAAAGGGTGTTAGCTAAAGTGGCTTATTTATATTATATAGAAAATAAAACGCAAAGTGAGATCGCCCTAGAACTTAACATCCATCGCAGTACTGTCAGTAGAATGCTGGAAAAATCCAAAAAAGAGGGCATTGTTGAGATAACGATCAATAACTATAATCCTGAAACATTTGCGCTTGAAGAATACTGTAAAGAGAAATACCACCTTAAGCGAATCGAAATTGTTTCTAATTCATACTATCCTACTGATAAGGCATTGGCTGAAGCCATCTCCAAACGCGCCTCAGCAGTTATTCGCAATGTTATTTCAGATGGCGACATCGTGGGATTATCGTGGGGTGCTTCCGTTAGTAAAGCCATTGATGCTATCAAACCCAGACAATCAAAAGATCTCCTCTTTTGCCCCTTAGCTGGAAGTCCGAGCCACATTAACACCCGTTATCATGTTAATACCTTGATTTATAAACTAGCGCGTAAATTTCACGGAGAAACTAAATATATCAATGTCACTGCGATACAGCCAAATACTCACATGGCTAAGGATATTTTAAAAACGGAAGAATTTAAAACCCTGCAATTTTTATGGAACTCCTTAGATGTGGCCATTATCGGGATAGGCTCAGATAGCTTCGAAACTGCCAGTCAATGGAGGGATCAGCTATCAATGTACGATAGACAGATTCTGATAGCTGCTAATGCTGTCGGAGATATCTGCTGTCGCTTCTTTGACCAAAAAGGTAGAGTCATCTATCCCGAACTGCAAAAAAGAACAATTGGGCTCAGCTTGGACCAACTATTTTACGTTCCAAATGTTATAGCGATAGCTTATGGTGCACATAAAGTTGCTGCTATCCAATCCGCGCTGAATCAGAAAAGACTTGACTACCTTATCACCGATAAAAAAACGATGCTAGATATCCTACGTCTTGAAAACGACAATTTTTATCCCCAAATATAACGTTCTGATTTGAAATTCCCTTGACATAGAATCTCATGAAAATATGCTTTAGCTAGCAATCTTTATCCAACAAAACTGTAATCAGAACGAGAATTCAGTAAGGCAAGATAACAAGATTTTTGACAAGTGTAACACTGTTTCAAATTAAATATTTCATCTAAAAGAGCTGGTTAGACAGGCACAAGACTTGTCTGACCAGCTCTTTTTTAGCATTTATTTGTTTCATTTTGCACAAATGTGCAAGAATCTATCGCAACTGAGAGTTCTATTGACAGTGTGATGAAGCTGTGATAATTTTTAATTACTAAAAAAACTTTTAAAGTTTCGTTCAAAACTAAAAAGGAGGTTTCCAAATGGAAATGATTGTAGCCGATCAATTGATCATGGGGCTGATTTTAAATGCGGGTGATGCTAAGCAGCATGCGTATTTAGCACTGCAAAAAGCAAAGGAGGGCTTATTCGATGAGACATCTAGTGAGCTAGAGCTTGCTGACCAAGCGCTCTTAGAAGCGCACAATCTTCAAACATCCTATCTTGCTCAAGAAGCAAATGGACATAAGCAAGACATTACAGGCTTATTCGTTCACTCTCAAGATCATCTCATGACCACTATTACTGAAATCAATCTTATCAGAGAAATCATTGAGCTGAGAAAAGAAGTTTGTCAAAAACATATTTAAAAAAGGAGAAACGATAATGGTTAAAATTGGATTATTTTGCGCAGCTGGATTTTCAACAGGTATGCTGGTTAACAATATTGAACTTGCAGCAGAAGAACAAGGGCTATCTATTACTATTGAAGCTCATGGCCAACCTAAATTAAAAGATCTTGTCACTCACTACGATGTTGTTTTGCTCGGACCGCAAATTGCTTATACCTTCTCTCAATCCGAAGCGATCTGTAAAGAACATCATGTTCCTATTGCCGTTATTCCTATGAGCGATTACGGCATGTTAGATGGTCATAAGGTTCTTAATCTAGCCATGAAACTTTACCAAGATAGCCAAGTAGCGGAGGGCGCATGATGAATCAAGAAAAGTTACAAAAGTGGATTATTCCTATTACCCGATTTGTTAATATGAAAGGTGTCATTGCTCTTAAAGATGGGATGCTCGCTATCTTACCTTTAACGGTTGTTGGCAGTATTTTTCTCATTATTGGACAATTGCCTTTTGAAAACCTCAACAGTACTATTGCCAGTGTCTTTGGAGCAGAATGGACTGAACCTTTTATGCAGGTTTATGCGGGGACTTTTGCCATTATGGGGTTAGTCTCCTGCTTCTCAATTGGTTATTCCTATGCTAAAAATAGTCAGGTTGAACCTCTCCCATCAGGTGTACTGTCTTTATCTGCATTTTTTATCACTCTGAAATCATCCTATGTTCCTGATGTTGGTGAACCAATTAGCGATGCCATTAGTAAAGTATGGTTCGGGGGACAAGGTATCATCGGAGCGATTATTATAGGGCTGAGCGTCGGTGCTATCTACTCCTACTTTATTCAGAGAAGATTCATTATTAAAATGCCAAAGCAGGTTCCTGCTGTCATTGCCAAACAATTCGAAGCGATGGTTCCAGCCTTTGTCATCTTCTTATTAGCTATGCTAATTTATATCATCTCTAAAGCCTTGACAAATGGTGGCACCTTTATTGAGCTGATCTATAACGTTATTCAAACACCGCTACAAGGCTTAACAAGTTCCCTTCCTGGAGCAATCGGTATCGCCTTTTTTATCTCTTTATTATGGTGGTTCGGTGTCCATGGACAGTCAGTTGTCAATGGTATCGTCACAGCTCTGTTACTCTCTAATCTTGATGCCAATAAAGCATTGTTAGCTAGTGGCGAGCTGAGTGTCTCAAATGGGGCACATATTGTCACCCAGCAGTTTTTAGACAGTTTTTTAATTCTATCTGGTTCTGGCATTACATTTGGAATTGTTATTGCCATGCTCCTCTCAGCGAAGTCACAACAATACAAGGCACTAGGAAAAGTCGCTCTTCTGCCAACTATTTTTAATGTTAATGAACCTATTGTTTTCGGGCTTCCAATCGTTATGAACCCTGTTATGTTTATCCCATTTGTACTGGTTCCTGTTCTGTCAGCTATCATTGTTTATTTAGCGATTGCAGTAGGCTTTATGGCTCCATTTTCAGGCATTATCCTTCCTTGGAGCACACCGGCTATCATTTCAGGATTTATGGTTGGGGGTTGGCAGGGAGCACTGATCCAAATCATTATTTTATCACTCTCGACAGCTGTCTATTTTCCATTTTTCAAAATCCAAGATAACATTGCCTATAGAAATGAAATCGCCCAAACGGCTGATGTTATGAACGGAACAAATTCGTAAATCATAAAAAAGTGACACACAACTTTGGCTGAGCAACTCATCTTAGAGTCTCAAGCATTGTTTGTGTGCCACTTTTTTAGTTTACAAAAATCAATATCTAACGAAACAAGGAAACCTTAGGTAAATTGAGTCCAGCATGGTCAACTCATGTGATTTTTGACAAGTGCTAATTATCATCTTCTACAAGGCCGTGCTCAAAGGCATAGACAACTGCTTGAGTCCGATCAGAAACATCCAGTTTAGCCAGAATATTGGACACATGGGTCTTGACAGTTTTGAGGGAGATAAAGCTTTCATCAGCAATCCGTTGATTGTCATAGCCTTTGGACAGAAGGGCCAGGATATCGCGTTCGCGAGCAGTCAGTTGCTGATGCAAGGGAGCGTTGACGTTGATGTCTTGGACTTTCTTGTCAACCTCTGTCTCAATAGCAACTTCTCCGACTGCTACTTTACGAATGGCATTTAGAATTTCATCCGCACTGGAAGTCTTGAGCATATAGCCTTTAGCCCCTGCTTCTAAGACGGGGTAAATTTTGGCATTATCCAAATAAGAGGTCAAAACCAAGATCTTCGCTTCTGGCCATTCTTTCAAAATAGCCAGCGTCGCTTCACTTCCAGTCATCTCAGGCATGACCAAGTCCATGATAATGACATCTGGTTTTAATTCTAAGGCCTTTTCAACACCAATACGACCATTATCTGCCTCAGCAATCACTTCAACATCGCTTTGCATATCCAGATAACTTTTCAAACCTAATCGAACCATCTGGTGATCATCAACCAAAATAACTTTAATCGTGTTCATTGTCTCTCCTCCTCATAATTGGAATTCGTATATCCATGGCTACACCCTTGCGGGGAGCTGTTGTTACTCTCACTGTACCAGCCATATCAGCCACGCGCTCTCTGATATTCTTCAAGCCATAGCTAACTTCACCAATTTCCTGCGGGTCATATCCAATCCCGTCATCGGTCATCCGTAGTTGCAGTTCATGGTCATTTTGAAAAAGATAGACAGCTAAGTTTTTGGCTTGAGCATGGCGCAGAGTATTGTTGATAAATTCTTGGGCAATTCGAAAAATGTGAGCTTCCATATTTTTCGGAATCGTAATATCATCGTGGTTAAAAATGACTTTAACATCGCTCTTATCCTTAACTTCTTGGAGAATGAGGTGAAAGCCATCTACCAGCGTTCTGCCTTCAAGCTCAAGCGGCCTCAAATGCAAGAGTAAAATTCGCAACTCTTTTTGGGCCGAGTCTAGAATACCACTGACCGTTTGTAATTGCTGTCCAATTTGTTCCTTTTGCAGAGCGGGCAGCTGACCTGAGAGGCCTGAGAGAATCATACTTGCTGCAAAGAGTTCTTGACTGACTGTATCGTGCAGGTCACGAGCCACACGCTTTCTTTCTTCTTCAACGATGGTTTCCCTACTTTCAAGTTCTCCATTTTCAATCTGTTGTAAACTGGTTGTCACTTCGTTCATCTTGTTAGACAAACGCTGGAGAATCAAGCTATACTCGTCATCTGCTTGTTTGCGCAAGGGCTGATTATTCAAAATCCGTTTGAGCTGACGATTGAGCTGATAACGCGTATTCAGGGTTGCGATTTGAAGCAAAACGAGAACAACCATGGATAAAGAAAGGCCAAAGAGTCCGATGATCAATCCAAATCGCGACAAGAAGAAAGGATTGTCTGCATAGCTCAGCAAATCTATCTGAAAAAGTGACGTCACAGTCGTTGCAATCATAAAGACAATCACCACTGAGTAGACGAATATCAGTAAAACTTGTGATTTTCTCATTGGCGACTTACCTCAATATCACCAAAAAGCGTGTTGCAAACAATCTTGACTTTCTTTTGAGCGTTTAAAAAATCATGGCTCTGGAATTTGACAGATTCATTTCGTAAATCTGTTCCGACTAAGTCTAAAAACTCCAAATGGCCATAAACGGCAGAGGTCGTCAAATCAACTTCCACCCCAACAGGAACAACGATCCGTGTTGTGCCAAAGGTCTTTCGAATGAGAATGACATTATCCATACCAGCCAATGCAACTTCTGTCAAATCAATCACATCGTTTCCAAAAACACGGACAATATTGACATCATCAAAGGGGTAAACCGTACTTTCGCTAAAGTAATCCTGATTACCAAACCACTGCATGCGTTCACGTTTAACGCGTCTCGGAGCTTGGTCGATCTGGATAAACTGATAATTTTCCCTTTTTTGCATGCGAGAAAAGGAGTTGATCATCATGTAAATGACTCCCAAAATAATCGCCAAGATGACATAGGGATTAGCCATAATGGTAAAAAAGAGCAAGAGGGCTGCACTGGTCAGTACAAGATTGCCCGAATCATTCCCAAGATAAAAGCGAATCCCTAAGATGAGTAAGAAGAGAAGTAGGACAAAGCGCGGAAAATCTGTCGACATAATGTCCAGCAAGGCCATCGCTAGCAAAATCGCTTCAATGGTCAAAAAAAGTTGTATTTTTTTCATAATCAGTCCCTATATTCTAGTATTCTTATTTTACCAAAAAATACATATTTTGAATCCGTCTAGGGGTGGAATTTCTACCCAAAGGCTTAAAAAGGGAAGGACGGTGGTTTCTTATGGTGAAGTAGCAACATCAGATATTGATCTTGACAGAGTAATACTCGTTTTTGAGAGTCAAAAAAAGTTAGACAGTCGCTTTTGATACGATTTGTCTAACTTTTATGGAATAGCTTTCTGGATACAGACCCTACGTTTTTAATTATTCACCAGCATTATCGTCATCAGTTGACGCATCCGTATCGGTATCGGATGACGGTTCAGTGCTGCTAGATGATCTTGTCGGTCTTGTTGAGGAAGCATTGGTAGAAGACGACGATGTTGATTCCTCTGCAGCAAAATGAAGAACGATATTAACCGTTTCTGGATAAATTTCTGTGAAAGCGTAGATACTCTGGGATTCTACAACTGCTGTGGCACTAATTGCTTCTGGAACAGTGGTGATTTGATTGGCTTTAATCCCCAATCCAACCAGAACGTTGACGGCCTGTTTATAGGTTAAGCCAGTCAAATTAGGCATCATGACAGTAGACTGCGCTTTAGCAACCTTAAAAGTGATTCTCTTAGGTTTATCTAAATCATACAAAGTCCCTGCTTCAAGCGACTGTTCAATAATGGTTCCGACCTGATGGTCTCCGTTTTCAACCTCTTCCAGTTTGATATAGGATTCATCCACACCTCGCTCAGTTAAGGCATTGACCACATCGCTATAGGCTTGACCGACATAATCTTCCAAAGTAAAATCACGATCTCCTTTGGATACAATAATCTTGACAGAAGAATGCTTGCGCTTGCTGGTTCCACTCTCAGGATCAGTTGCGATAACTGTTCCTTCAGGGACGGTATCGCTAGATTCCTTACGCACTTGATCAACTCTCAAGCCAGCCTTAGCAAGCGTTTGTTGTGCTGCTTCCAGCGTTTGTCCTGCAACATCTGGAACTATCACTGTTGTAGGACTGGTCAGGAAAATTGCCACTAAAGCTAAAAGTGTCAAGAAAATAGCCCCAAAAAGCACTTTAAACCGCATACGCATCCGACGTTTAGGTTTGTAGTCGTCATTGGATTCATAGGGATGCGAGTATTCTTCCTCAGGCACACGCAACTCTTCTTGGCGCGAAACCTCTTGAGGAGGAGGTGTCACTTTTGGCAATACTTTACTGTCTACTTTATTGTCTGAAAAGATTAGTTTACGATCTAGTTGATGCCTCGGCGACAAGCAAGTCACCAGGTCTGTATACATGTCCTCTACAGTTTGATAACGGTCAGATAACTTCTTTGCTGTCGCTTTGATGACAACATTTTCAAGAGCTTGAGGGACTTTTGGATTTTCTGCAATGATTGATGGCAGAGGTTTCTGAAAATGCTGAAGTGCAATGGTAACAGCCGAATCCCCGTCATAAGGAATATGGCCCGTCAGCATTTCGTAAAGAACAATCCCCATGGCATAAATGTCACTTTGGACTGTGGCTTTTGAACCACGCGCCTGTTCAGGTGACAGGTAATGAACAGAGCCTAGCATGGAATTGGTTTGAGTTAGGCTGGTTTCTGCGAAAGCGACTGCAATCCCAAAATCGGTCACCTTAGCGGTGCCTTCTTTTGTCAAAAGGACATTTTGTGGCTTGATATCGCGATGGACAATACCTTGCTGATGAGCAAGCCGCATGGCCAAGAGGATCTGTGCCATAACACGAACGGCTTCCTCATTTGAAAAAGGTGCCTTATCTTGAATATATTTTTTAAGGTCTAAGGCATCAACATATTCCATGGCTAGGTACTGCTGGCCATCTTCCTCTCCGATGTCGCTAATGCGGACGATATTTGGATGATCCAGATCAGCCATGGCTCGCGCTTCACGCTGGAAACGTTGAATCGCTACCTGATCTGTCTGGTAATTGGTTCTTAAGACCTTGACTGCAACTTCCTCGCCGTCTAGAATGAGGTCTCTTGCCAGATAAACATCCGCCATTCCACCTCGGCCAATTTGCTCAATAACCTTGTACCGTCCAGCGAATATTTTCCCGATTTGAATCATTAGCTCTCCTCCTTGTCAATGTAGACAAGTGCGACTGTAATGTTATCCAAACCTCCTGCATTATTAGCAAAGCGAATTAAGGTTTCTGCCTTATCATCCAAGGAAACGTCGCTAACCATGATGTCGTAAATATCCTGATTGGAAATCATATTGGTCAAGCCATCACTATTGATAACGATATAATCCCCCATCTCCAAGGTCTTTATAGCAATGTCTGGCTCCACAGGATCTTTTTGACCAATTGACTGGGTAATGATGTTCTTCTGTGGGTGAGCAGCTGCCTCTTCAGGAGTGATTTGACCTGCCTTAAGAAGGGCATTAACCAGTGAGTGATCGCTAGTTAACACTTCTAGCTCTTCTCCTCGAATCAGGTTAATCCGAGAGTCTCCGATGTGGGCATAAATCATCTGATTATCAATGATAACAACCGCTTCAAGGGTTGTTCCCATGCCGTGAAATTCTTCTTGCTCTCCTTTGGCTCGAATGGTGTGATTAACCGCTTCTAAATGCTCTACATACCATTCACGAACACTGTTTAGGTCAGCAATAGCTGTTTGAACCCATAAACTTCCAAGTTCTGTCGTAGCTAGCTCGCTGGCAATATTGCCAGCCCTGTGACCACCCATACCATCTGCAAGAATGATGAGTTGAACTCCCTGTTTGTTGGCATAAACATTGACATAGTCTTGATTGTTGGAGCGTTTCTGCCCAACATTGGTTAATAATGAAATTTGCATTCTAGGTAAGTTTCCTTCCCATTGTTAAAGTTTTCGTCTAAGCTGTGCGATGAAAAAGCCATCGGATAGATACAGTTCTGGTGTGATGAGGAGACAACCATCCACCATGATATCTTGTCGCTCATGTTGCAACATCACTTGTTCAAATTCTGGGTGGTTTGCCAAGAATTTCTCGATCACTTGAAAATTTTCCTGATGAATAACCGTACAGGTACTATAGGTTATTATACCACCTTTTTTCACTGTTTGACAAACGCTATCCAAGATCTCCAGCTGGATTTTTTGCAAACTCTCAAAATCAGCTAAATCCTTTTGATAGCGAATATCTGGCTTTCTTCGAATCAGACCTATCCCTGAACAAGGCGCATCAACCAAGATTTTATCAAACCGATCCGCTCCAAAAACTTGATGCACATCTCTAGCATCACATTTCTGAGTAGTAATCTTATCCATTACCCCTAGGCGCTTCGCATTGTCACGAATCAAATCCAGCTTATGATCATAAAGATCAAGAGCTGTGATTTGGCCTGTTGTCAGGTAAGAAGCCATATGAACGGTCTTGCCTCCAGGTGCCGCACAAGCGTCTAAGACCTGCTCGTAGCCTTCTAAACACATAATTGGTGCCACTAGCTGACTGGTCTCATCTTGAATAGCCAAAAGTCCCTCTTTAAAATACTGACTAGCTGCAAAATGGCCACTAGCCTTGACCAGACCAACTGGCGAAAGCTCGGATTGTTGGCTCTCTGTCGCTTCAGCTATCTCAGCTAACCGATCAGGGCTAGTCACACGCACACTGGCCTTGTTGCGATGGGCAAGACTTTCAAAGATAGCAAGGCTCCGTTTCTCCCCGTAGGTTTCGATCAAGGTTCTGACCAACCAAACTGGTAGAGAATACTGGATGGAATACCGTTTGTTAACACGTTTGATGGTCTGAAAATCAGGCAAGTTGGCGATGTCTATTTTCCGTAAGATAGCATTGACAAATTTGTCGGCACGAGACCGCTTGGCCTTGGCCAACTGAACAGCTTCATTGACGATTGCATGAGCAGGGAGACGATCCAGATAAAGCAACTGGTAAAGGCTGAGCAAAAGGAGCTGATAAACCCAGCTGTCCAGTTTATCTCGGTCTTCTATGTAATGAGCCAAATACCACTCAAGCGTCAGCTTATGAGCCACTGTACCGTAAACCAATTCTGTCACGAGTGCCTTATCCTGAGCACTTAAAGAACTGCCTGTTAAAGCCTTATTAAGGGCAAGATTAGAGTAAGCTTTTTGATCAAAGACTTCACCCAAAACAAGGAGCGCAGTCCCCCGAGCTGATTTTTGCCAGCTATTACTCAAAATAATCACCTACCTCCAACGTGCGGCCAACACCATTGAGAAAATCGCTAATAGCCATCTGCGGTTTGCCAGCAGGCTGAACCCTTTCTAGACGCAAGGCTCCTTGACCTGTCGCAATGATTAGCTCCTTCTTGGTTTTAGCAATAATCTCACCAGGCTGACCTTCTCCATCGACTGGACTAGCTTTATAGATCTTAAACCGAGTATCTCCTAAGAGTGCATGGGCAACTGGCCATGGATTCATCCCTCGGATTTGATTAAAGAGTTGACGATTAGTCTTGGTCCAATCTAAGCGCTCTTCTTCTGCTGTGATATTTGGTGAAAAAGTGACTTGACTCTCGTCCTGAGGGATGGGCTGAATTTCACCAGCTGCATAGGCTGGCAGCTTTTCAAGGAGAAGATCGCGACCCACGATAGCTAATTTTTCAAAGAGAGTACCGACATTATCCGCATCAGTAATCGAAATGGCCTTGCTGGCAATCATATCACCAGCATCCATCTGCTTGACCATCTCCATCAGTGTTACACCTGCCTGTTCCTCCCCATTGATTAGAGCGTAATGAATCGGCGCTCCACCTCTGTACTTAGGTAAAAGTGATGCGTGCACATTAACCGCAAAGTTAAAATTTTTGAGGAGCTTCTCTGGTAAAAACTGGCCAAAAGCTGCTGTTACAATGCCATCTGCTGTCAACTCTAAAATCGCTTCAAGCTCTGAGCTACCAGATAATTTTTCCGGCTGGAAAATCGGCAAATCATGAGCCAGCGCTACTTCCTTCACAGGTGTCATGCGCATTTCTCGCTTGCGGCCAACTGCTCGATCAGGCTGTGTCACCACTGCAACGACCTCGTAATGACCGTCAGCTAGAATTCCCTTAAGCACCGTTGCTGAAAAGTCTGGTGTTCCCATAAAAATAATTTTCATCTGGCTTTTCTCCTAATCACATTTTTTAACTTTATACTCAATAAAAATCAAAAAGCAAACTGATTGAACACGCTCTAAACTCTGTGCAAAAATGAGACGTAGCCGTTGTGAACTTTATTCGCTTACGGATATGGCTACCTTTAGGTATAATTTCTCCTAGAAACTACAGTTTCTTCGTCTCTTTCCTATTTTTGCTTTGAGTTTTTAACGGGCTTTGTATCTGATAGTGCGCAACTCTTGGACAGTTATCGCATAGGTGACAATGCTTAAATTTGATTTTTGAAGAGTATTACCACCAAAGTGTCAAAATCTCTGTCATACCAATACTCTATCAAAATCAAAATCCATATCACTATCTCATCATAAAGGAGCATCGCCCTCTTTCCCATTTCTTTATCTGATGCAGCTTTTGATTTCCTTTGAGTATAATCCCTTCTATTATACCAAAAAGACAGGCTGTTTTCCTTAAACTAGCCTGTTCTTTGGTGTTACATGACATTTTGCGGTTCATGGTCTATCGAAAGTTTGAGATCTTTATTTTCCCGCTCTTGAGTCAGATCCAAAATGTTATCCAAAACCTGACTCAGGTGCTCTTCAAATCGATATTTAATCAAAATCTGATAATGGAAAAGGTTATGCGTTCGGGCAATGGGTTTGGGAGTTGGTCCCAAAATGACTATCTGGTCAGACAGATGCTCGCGCAGAAGAGTCATGACCCGATAAGCCTGCTTGACCACAAAAGTCTCATCCTTGTGCGAAAGGCTAATTCCAACCGTGTAAACATATGGTGGATAACGCATTTGGTGACGTAATTTCATCTCATACTGGTAAAAGCCTTCGTAGTCTTGATCTTTGGCGTAGCGAATAGCATAATGTTCAGGGTTATAGGTTTGTATGATGACTTCTCCTGCCTTATCAGCTCGACCAGCTCGACCAGCTACCTGAGTGAGGAGTTGAAAAGTCCGCTCAGACGACCGAAAGTCTGGCAGATTAAGAGCCGTATCAGCATTTAATACGCCAACTAAGGTCACATTTGGAAAATCTAACCCTTTAGCAATCATCTGGGTTCCCAAAAGGATATCTGCCTCCTGATTCCCAAATGCCTCTAACAGCCTTTCATGCGCTCCTTTACCTCGAGTGGTGTCCACATCCATCCGTAAAATCCGTGCTTCTGGCAGAAGAAGCTGCAATTCATCAACAGCCTTTTGTGTTCCTGTTCCGTAGTATCTGATAGACCGGCTCTGGCAGTTGGGACAAGTCTGGGGGATGGCTTTGGTAAACCCACAATAATGGCAATGCATGAGTTTCGTGTCCATGTGAAGAGTCAGGGAAATATCACAATTCGGGCACTCATCAACCGTACCGCAATCCCGACACATAACAAAGCTAGAATAGCCCCGACGATTGAGGAGAAGGACAACCTGCTCCTTTCGCGCCAATTTTTCCCCAATTTTTTCCAGCAGATAAGGAGTGAAATTGCCAGCCTCAGTCTCACCGATATAGTCTCTAAAATCTACAATTTGCACACTTGGTACCTGTGCCAGAGGATTAGCTCTCTGACTGAGTACCAACCTCTGGTAAAGGCCTTTGCTGGCCCTTGCTCTGGTTTCTAGACTTGGCGTAGCCGAGCCTAGAACTAAACTGGCCTTATTATAATCCGCCCGAAGCAATGCAACATCTCTGGCATGGTAGCGCGGATGACTGTCCTGCTTATAACTAGACTCGTGCTCCTCATCAATGATGATTGTGCCAATGTTTGTTAAGGGTGCAAAAATCGCTGAGCGTGCGCCAACAACAACCTTAGCCTTGCCCGCCTCAATTTTACGCCACTCATCATACTTTTCACCATCTGATAAGCCTGAATGCAAAATAGCCACCTGCTCTCCAAAGCGACTGATAAATCTCTGAGTCACTTGAGGGGTCAGGGAAATTTCCGGCACCAACATAATAGCTGTCTTACCTTGTCTCAAAGTTTGGTCAATAACCTGTAAATAAACTTCGGTCTTTCCGGAACCCGTGATTCCTTGGAGAAGGAACGTTTGTGCTTTTTGACCTATACTAGCTGTTATAGCCGCTACCGCTGTTGATTGCTCAGCGTTCAACCTTAATGGCTGACTTGATGGCACCGCCTTAAAATAAGCCTGACTTCGGCTAACCTCGCGCAACTCTTCTTGGATCAAACCATGTTCCAAGAAAAACTTAACCACAGGGCCTGAAAAAGACTGTCGGAGATCCACCAATTTCCCAGATTCAGGATTTTCTAGCAAAAAAGTTTTCAATTCTTGACGTTTTTTAGCACGGTTACTGATTTCAAATCCTTCCAATGCTTGACTATCAACCCTATACCAGCTCTCTGTTTTAATGTGCTGTTTATCTGTTGCGATATACTCAACCTGAATTTTCCCAGCTTGAGCCAAGCGCATAACCTTGACTTGCGCCTCCACAGATAAGTCTGTAAAACGCATGTGATCCTCTTGGCCAAACAGAGCGTCTCGCTCGTCATCTGCCAATAGCTCTGTCGCACGCAAATACTTGTCATAGGACGAATTGAGCAGATTAGGCAACATGGCTTTTAAAATGGAAATTTTATAAGAAAAAACGGTCTCACGCATCTGATCTGCCAGAACTAATTGTTCCTTGTTGAGGACGGGGCGAACATCAAGGACTTCAACGATGTCTTTCAAGCCATCCTGATCTGACACATTCCCCGTTTCTACCTCAATGACAAGTCCCTGAACCAAGCGATTTCCGTTGCCAAAAGGCACATGAACCCGCATACCAGCTTCTATCAAGTCCTCAAACTCAGTTGGTACCCGATAGGAGTAGGGCTGATCTGTTTGCATCAGAGGCACATCTACGATCAGTTTTGCAATTCGAACCATTCTTTCTCCTTTATTAAGATACAAAGGGCGTGGAAAAATGCGTTGGAAAATAAGGGAGTAACCGATGAGCCCGAAGACTCAAGGGAACTCACGCATTTTACCGAGCATTTTAGCCCGTGTTCAGTTATCAAGATACAAAGCCCGTTAAGAAAAGCGTTGAAAAATGAAAAAATTGACGACGAGTCTGTAGACTCTAGGAAATTTTTGAATTTTATCTAGCTTTTTAGGGCGTGTTCAGTTCGTTAAGATATGAGGCCGTTTAAAAATCCGATGAAAAATGAAAAAACAGACGACAAGTCTCTGGACTTGAGGAAGTTTTTGAATTTTATCGAGGATTTTAGGCCGAATTCAATTCTAAGATATGAGCCCGTAAAAAAGTGTGGAAAAATGAAAAAATTGACGACGAGTCTGTAGACTCTAGGAAATTTTTGAATTTTATCTAGCTTTTTAGGGCGTGTTCAGTTCGTTAAGATATGAGGTCGTTTCAAAATCCGATGAAAAATGGCGGTAAGTCAGGGAGTGAGACAGAAGACGTGATATTATTGAAATCGACTATCCTCACTCTTTTATTTCTAGGTTCGGGCTAAAATAATCCACTGGATTATTTTACTCTCACCCCGCAAGGTTGGGAGTAAGACTTGTTGGCCGTGCCAACTTAGCCTTACCCCTACACAGGTCATTAGGTGCTTTAGCACCAATGGACCGCTGCTAATTAGGATTTTCACAGGTGAAATCGAAGAAAATCCAGATGCCTACGGCCTAGTCATTCCAAACTCAATTTAACTTTTTAGACCGAATTTAGCTGACTTATCATCATAGCCTTATTACTCTATCGCTTCTCCCACAAAAATGCTAAAGAGATAAGGCTGGATGATAGTCGTCCAGCCCCATAATTCTGTTTTAGTTGACGAATCTATCAACTTAGATTTTTTCACCATCTTCTTTTTCTTTGGCAATTTGTTCTTTAATCTTGCGCTCTTCTTCTTCACGGCGCAAACGTTCTTGCTCAGCACGACGACGAACCGCTTCACGTTTGGCCTCTGGATCTGGATGAATCACAACGTTACCAGATTCAATCTCTTCCAAGGCACGAAGCGTAGACTTTTCTGATTTGAAGGTTTGGGTCGGTGTCGCACCCGCTTCCAACTCATGAGCGCGTTTGGCTTCTAAAATAACTAATGAGTACTTTGACGGCACCTTATCCAAAAGGGTGTCAATTGACGGTTTTAGCATCATAATCTTGATCTCTTTTCTATTCTTTTACTTATCGTTCTTACTTGACCTGAACAGGGAGGGCACACATCATGTCGGCATAGCGACCAATCACACGCTCCACACGGAAATGCTCAGCTTCGATGATACGCCGAACACGCTCAGCAGCTAGAGAGACTTCATCATTGACCACCGCGTAATCATACTCGCGCATCAGGGCGATTTCTTCCTTGGCACGAGCAATACGTTGATTGATCACTTCCTCACTATCAGTCGCACGACCAACTAGGCGATCTCGCAATTCTTCCAAGTCAGGCGGTGTCAAAAAAATGAAGACACCATCTGGAACCTTAGCCTTGACCTGAAGCGCCCCTTGCACTTCAATTTCAAGGAAGACATCCGTCCCTTGATCTAAGGTCTCATTGACATAATTAAGGGGAGTCCCATAGTAATTGCCGACATATTCTGCATACTCTAACATCTGACCTTGACGGATTAACTCTTCAAACTCTTCTCGGGTACGGAAATGATAATCCACACCATCCACCTCGCCTGGGCGCTGCGGTCTCGTTGTCATCGACACCGAGTATTTAAACTTGTTGTTCTTATGTTCAAAAATTTCCTTACGAACAGTTCCCTTACCGACACCTGATGGGCCAGAAAAAACGATTAGTAGTCCACGCTCAGCCATGTTCACTCCCTTAATTGCTTTCCTAATAGTTTAACAAAAAAAACACTTGAAATCAAGTGCTTTTTCTGTTACTTAGCTGACTTATCAGGGCTTACTTGGCATAATCCACAGCGCGTGTCTCACGCACCACAGTAACCTTGATATTTCCTGGATAGTCCAAGTTTTTCTCAATTTTTTGACGAATGTCATGTGCTAAAATTGTCATTTTATCATCTTTGACAATATTAGGCTTAACCATGATCCGAATCTCACGGCCTGCCTGAAGCGCATAGGCTTGATGAATACCCTCAAAACTTGTTGCAATTTCTTCCAAGTCTTGGAGACGCTTGATATAGTTTTCCATTGACTCACTACGGGCACCTGGACGAGCTGCACTGAGTGCATCTGCTGCTGCAACAACGACTGCGATGACAGATTCAGCTTCCACATCACCATGGTGGCTGGCAATCGTGTTGACAACCACTGGATGTTCCTTAAACTTACGAGCCAATTCCATACCGATCTCAACATGACTACCTTCAACCTCGCGGTCAAGGGCTTTACCAATGTCATGAAGGAAGCCAGCACGACGAGCAAGGGCTACATTCTCACCGAGCTCACCTGCAATAACACCTGCCAGCTTACCTACTTCAATAGAGTGACGAAGAACATTTTGCCCGTATGATGTACGGAAATGCAGGCGACCCATAATCTTAATCAGGTCTGGATGCAGGTTTGGTGCGCCAATTTCATAGGCTGCTTCTTCACCGTATTCACGAATACGCTGATCCATCTCAAGACGTTTTTTCCCAACCAATTCTTCAATGCGAGCTGGATGGATACGCCCATCTTGGAGAAGGGTCTCCATGGTCATGCGGGCAATTTCGCGGCGAATAGGATCAAAACCAGATAGGATGACTGTTTCTGGCGTATCATCAATGATGACATCAATCCCAGTCAAACTCTCAAAGGTACGAATGTTGCGACCTTCACGACCAATGATCCGTCCCTTCATATTTTCATCAGGTAGATGGAGAGTGGTCACCGTTTGTTCTGTGACATATTCTCCAGAAATACGCTGCATGGCCTGAACCAAGAGATCCTTAGCAACCTTATCAGCCTTCTCCTTGGCTTCTGCCTCTGCAGCTTTAATATAACCTGCAATTTCATGATCCAAGCCTTGGCGGGTGTCTGTGAGGATTAGATCTCGCGCCTCTTCTTGGCTCAATTGAGCGACTCTTTCTAACTCTGCAGCCTTTTGGGCTTCCAGCTCCGTTAGTTTTGCTTCACGCTCATCAATATGTTTAGTTTTATCTGCGAGACTCTGCTCTTTTTTCTCGAGTGTCTTCTCTTTTGTTGTTAAATTATCATCTTTACGATCAAGACTTACAGAACGTTCTGCTAAACGATTTTCTGCTTGTTTTAACTCGTGTCTTTCAGACTTAAATTCGTTTTCGATATCTTCTCGATATTTTCTCGCATCTTCCTTAGCTTCAAGCTGCGCCTCTTTTTTGAGGGTCAATACATCACGCTCAGCTGCTCGGACAAGTTCCTCTGCCTGTCTTTCTGCTTGAGAGCGACGATTAGTTGCATCTTGTTCAGCGTTTAGAAGTGCTAACTCAGCTGCCTCCTTTAAAGCTTTCATCTTCAAAGAAATCAGTAAGCCACCGATTGCTAAACCTATGAGCGCAAAGACTACAGCAATAATGAAATTGTTCATGTCTTTACCTCTTTATTTTATAATGTTGACCTTTCTAGCTTGCTGCTCTTACCGCTAAGCAGGCAATCTCAGCTTCATCATAATCAGGCTGAAACTCCAGCTCTTCTTAAAATGTCTTGCAATAAGCCAGAAAATGAATTTAGACAAATTCCTTACTATTATATCATAAATATATCAAATCCACAATTGAAATTTACAAGCTATGGTATAATGAAAACAAATAAAAAAGGAGTCTTCCCATGTCTAAAGAAGTTATTGTTGAAAGTTTTGAACTAGACCATACGATTGTAAAAGCCCCTTATGTGCGCTTGATTGGTGAGGAAAAAGGGCCAAAAGGCGACATCATTTCCAACTACGATATTCGTCTCCTCCAGCCGAATCACAATGCCATAGATACTGCTGGTCTACACACCATTGAGCATTTGTTAGCCATGCTGATTCGCAAACGCATGGATGGCATGATTGACTGCTCACCTTTTGGTTGTAGAACTGGCTTTCACATGATCATGTGGGGTCAACACGACAGTGAAACGATCGCTCGTGTGATTAAAGACAGCCTCCAAGAAATCGCTGAGTCAACCACATGGCAAGACGTTCCTGGGACAACCATCGAATCTTGTGGCAACTACAAAGATCATAGTCTCCATTCTGCTAAAGAGTGGGCCAAGTTGATTTTGGCAGAAGGAATTTCCAGCGACGCTTTTGAACGAAAAGTGGTTTAAGTTTCTAGCATAGTTGTACCATTCTTGATTCAATTGACTATCTTTACAAGTCAAGTCTTTCGTTTGATACTCTTCAAAAATCAAATGCAAATTACCGTACGTCAGCACAGCCTTCAGCTAGTTTTCTAGTTTTCTTTTTGATTTTTATTGAGTATAAAGTGCGATTAGACCTATGTCTTTGCAAATGAACCACTCCCGTATAAACCATAAAAACTGCATGAAATCTTCGGTAAGTAACCGTTATCTTCATGCAGTTTTACTGTTTTTTAAAATTTTACCGATTCTTTTACTTCAACTTAGCTAGCTCTTCTGCCAAGAGTTTCAGAGCCACTTGTGGATTGGCTTGTCCTTTGGTTGCTTTCATGAGGAAACCTGTGAAGGCTTTATCCGCATTGCGTTTCCCAGACTTGAAGTCTGCGACAGCCGCTTCATTGTCTGCAAAGACTTGATGAATAATTGGAATCAAGACAGCAGGATCTGAAATCTGCACTAAGCCTGCTTTTTCCACATATTCACGCGCAGAACCACCATTTTTTGCCAAATGCACAAAGACTTTCTTAGCAATTTTAGATGAAATCGTTCCATCTGCAATCAAACCCAGCATTTCGACCAGATTTTCTGGTGATAAGGCAATTTCTGGCAGGGTCTTTTGCTCGGCATTCAAGAATTGAGCTACTTCTCCTTGCAACCAGTTGGACACCTGCTTGGCATCACCACCAAGCGCAACAGCTGCTTCAAAGAAGTCTGATAAGGCTTTCGTTGCAGTCAATTGACTAGCATCATAGCTTGACAAGCCCAAACGTTCCCTATAATCTGCACGACGCTCCTTAGGAAACTTCGGCAAGGTTGATTTAACTTCTGCAATCCAGTTATCGTCAATCTCATATAGCGGAAGGTCTGGTTCTGGGAAATAGCGGTAATCAGCGGATCCTTCTTTGACCCGCATGAGAATAGTTTCCCCAGTTGCCTCATCATAGCGACGTGTTTCCTGCTGAATTTGACCACCAGAACGCAAAATCTTAGCTTGACGTTCGACTTCATACTGCAACCCTTTTTTGACGTAATTAAAGGAGTTCAAGTTTTTCAGCTCAGTTTTGGTACCAAAGGCTTCTTGACCGTAGGGACGAAGAGAGATATTGGCATCAACCCGCATAGACCCCTCTTCCATTTTCACATCTGAAATGCCTGTATACTGGATAATTTCTTTCAGGGCTGTCAAGTAAGCATAAGCCTCTTCTGGACTGCGCATATCTGCTTCAGACACAATCTCAATCAGAGGCACACCTTGACGGTTCAAATCAACATAGGAATAACCATCTGTCCCGTGGGTATTTTTTCCTGCATCTTCTTCCAAATGCGCCCGTTCAATGCGAATTTTCTTAGTAGAGCCGTCTTCTAACTCAATCTCAATCCAACCATTATAGCCGATCGGCTCATCAAACTGAGAAATTTGATAGGCCTTAGGGTTATCAGGATAGAAGTAATTCTTACGGTCAAAGTGCATGTGCTGGTGAATAGCCATATTCAAAGCTAAAGCTGCCTTAATCCCGTAATCAATCACCCCCTTGTTCATCACTGGCAAGACGCCTGGAAAAGACCAGTCGATGATATTGGTGTTAGCATTTGGCTCCTCTCCAAAATGCGCAGATGATGAGGAGAAAATCTTTGAATTGGTATTCAATTCAACATGGACCTCAAGCCCGATAATGGTTTCAAAGTTCATTAATTTTCACCTCCAAAAATCACGGGTTGTTGCTTATGATAGTCTGTCGTTGCTTCAAAGGCTGCTGCCACTTGATAAATGGTTTCCTCACTATGTTTTGGTCCAATCAATTGCAAACCAACCGGTAAGCCTTCTACAAAGCCAGCAGGAATCGAAATTCCCGGTAAACCTGCCAAGTTGACTGGAATCGTCAGCAAATCAGCCAAGTACATGGCAACAGGATCGTGGCTAAGACTATCCAAATCAAAGGCCACCGTTGGAGCTGTTGGCCCCAAAATCAAATCATAATCCGCAAAGACTTTTTCAAAATCCTGAATAATCAGTGTACGCACCTGACCAGCTTTTTTGAAGTAGGCATCATAGTAACCAGATGACAAGCTAAAGGTACCAAGCATGATTCGGCGTTTGACCTCCTCACCAAAGCCTTGACTGCGTGTCTTTATATAAATCTCATCCAGATTTGTCGCATCTTCTGCACGGAAACCATAGCGAATCCCATCAAAACGTTGCAAGTTTGAGGAAGCTTCAGACGAAGCGATGATATAATAAACCGCCACACCATACTTGCTATGCGGAAGGCTGACTTCCTCAACCACTGCGCCCAGACTTTCCAAATGTTTAGCTGCTTGTAAAATACAGTCTTTAATTTGCGGGTCAATCCCTTCACCGATATACTCTTTCGGAAGTGCAATCTTGAGTCCTTTGATCTCTTGACCAATTTTGCTAGCATAATCTGCCACCACAAGCTGAGCTGATGTGGCATCCTTGGCATCGTGCCCTGCAATCACATTGAGCAACTGAGCATTTTCTTTAACCGTTTGCGAGAATGGTCCAATTTGATCTAGGGAACTCCCAAAGGCAATCAAGCCAAAACGAGACACTGTTCCATAGGTTGGCTTCATTCCGACCACACCGTTAAAAGCTGCTGGTTGGCGAATAGAGCCCCCCGTATCCGAACCGAGTGACAAACGCACTTGACCAGATGCCACTGCTGTCGCAGAACCGCCTGATGACCCACCGGGAACCTTAGTCTGATCCCAAGCGTTCTTGGTCTTTTTAAAGTAAGAGGTCTCGGTTGAGCCACCCATAGCAAACTCATCCATATTGGTCTTTCCGATAACGACCATATCTTTTTCATAAGCATTAGCTACAGAAGTCGCATCAAAAATCGGTTCATAATTGTAGAGCATCTTAGAAGCTGCTGTTGTCAAAATTCCCTTGGTGGAAATATTATCCTTAACAGCTAGAGGAATTCCTGCCATGACATTATCTACATCAATTCCTTTTTCATCGATTTTTGCAGCCTGAGTCAAAGCCTCGTCTTCGGCAATAGTAATAAAGCTGCCGACGGCTTCTTCACGCGCTTTGATATCGTCCAAGGTCGCCTTGGTCAACTCAACAACCGATACTTCTTTATTGACGAGAAGCTCATGCAACTCACCAACCGTCTTATGTTTCAAAGTCATTAAGCATCCCCTCCGTCTTCTAGAATAGCTGGTACCTTGATTAAGTTATTTTCATGCTCAGGAACATTTTTGAAAAGCTCGTCGCAACTCCAGCCAGCCTCCGCCTTATCCTCGCGCATGACATTGACCCGCTCAGCCATAGTCGTTGTAATCGGCACCCCTGTTGTATCCACTTCATTTAATAATTCCACCATATCAACGATCTTAGTCAAACTCGTCGCAAAAGCTGTCGTTTCTTCTTCAGTGAAACTGAGTTTGGACAGCTTGGCCACATGGCGTACTTCTTCATCAGAAATTTTCATTCTAGCTCCTTTAAAAGATTTATAGTTTATTTTACCATATTGTAGGGGATTTTTCCTAGTTCAAGAAAAGCTTTCTAAACAAGATACAGCCAAAAAGGGAGTGAGACAGACCACCATGATGGTCTCGTCCTCACTCCAAAAACGTATAATCGTTGAAGATTACGTATAAGAAGTCGTGATTTCATTAAAATTGACTTCGTTGCCTTACTCCCAACCGTTGCGTCTTGCCACTAAATCTAAAAATATAGGAGCTTGGATTACTTTGGTTTCAAACTCATTTTATAAACCATACAACTACTGCATCAAACTTGGCAAACTACAAAAAATGAGACTGAGTACATCTGTCTCAGCCTCTACAAAATCATTTAATTACCAAGCAAGACCGCACCAGCCATTAAAATCACTGCTAAGCAAACTCAAATCCACTAATTTCAACAGCTTTTACAGTCCATTTCCAACATCATGCACTATACCGAGTCTAAGGCAAAATGGTCGCACCAAGCACATGTTCCAAATGATTCAGTGCAAAAGCGTGCGCTTCTTCTGTGATAGAAGCGATAGCTGATGCAATAATCTCTATCTTATACCCGAGATTGTAGGCATCAATAGCTGTATGAAGGACACAGATGTCCGACAAAACCCCTGTCAAAACAAGAGTTTCGACCCTTCGCTCTCTAAGGCGAATATCCAAATCCGTCCCTGAGAAAGCCGAATAATGCCGCTTGTCCATCCAAAAGACCCGCGCATCATCCTGATGCTCTGCATAAAAATCTGCCAAAGGGCCATACAATTGCCGTCCGCTCGTTCCCTTGATATTGTGCGGAGGAAAGAGGCGACTTTCTGGATGAAAACTATCAGCTTCATCATGTGAATCTATGGCAAAAAAGATATAATCCCCTTGCTCAAAGGCTTCTTGGGTGACTTGAGCAATCCGCTCTGAAATCACCTGTGCTAGTTTACCAGCCGTCAATTTGCCATCCTCAGCTACAAAATCATAGGTATAATCAATCAAGATTAAAGCTTTCTTGGTCATTTTAATAATCTCGTTTCTTGATCTCCTCGAAGATATCTGGAATGAGCACCTTGAGATAGGTTCCTTTCATTCCTAGTGAGCGGCTCTCAATGATCCCAGCCGACTCCAACTTACGCAGAGCATTAACAATGACTGATCTGGTAATACCGATGCGGTCTGCAATGACGGATGCGGTCAACTGCCCTTCGTTTCCATCTAATTCGCGTAAAATCGCTGAGACAGCCTTCATCTCAGAGTAAGAAAGCGTGTTGACCGCCATGCTAACAGCCGTGCGCTTACGAATGCTCTCTTCGCCCTTTTCACGTTGGAAGTTGAGCAACTGAATTCCGACAACGGTTGACGCCATCTCAATCAAAATGAGATCCTCGTCCTCAAATTTATTATCGTTACGCCAAATGATTAAAGAGCCAAACCGAATTCCTGAAACGTGGATTGGGACAATCGTTGTCAAGCCATTGGGATAAATATCAAGCGATTCTTCTGGAAAAACAGATAAGTTACTATCAACAGGCAAGTTCGCCTCTGTATCGTAAATCATTGCAGCTGAGCGGATATAATGCTCTGGAAACTGATGTTTTTCAAAGATTTCTTCAACACGGTCATTATTGGTCTTGTATTTCATAAAGTAGCCCAGGATTTCTCCTGAACTATTGATAATACAAGCATTACAATCAATGATATCAGCTAATTCCTCAACCATCGGATTGTAGGGCAATTTCTTTTGCAACTGTTCCTCAGAACGTTTCAAAATCGCTGTAATACTACGTGTTTTCTCTAATAGAGTTGTCATAATGTCCACCTTGTTTTTGATTACCCTTATTATAACAAAGTCTGACCTATACTGCAATTAATTATCAGAAAATTTCCTATTGTTTTAGGGGATATAATTTTCTTACTTTTCATGCAGTTGACGAACGGTTGCGTAGATTTGTTCGGAAAACAACTTCCTGCTCTGATAAAAAAAGAGTGAGAGAGGCTGGGCTCAAGTCCAATCTCACCTCTCATCGTTTGCGTAAACACCTTAGCGCAGTGGTTGATTGGCAGATTTGTTCGTGTTTTACACTCCAAATCTGACCTAATCAACTGTGCGAGGGGTGAGAAAACGAACTCTTTTTGGGTTGTTCGAGTTCTTTCCCACTCCCTCTCACTTCCTTTGACATTATCGTCGGTATTGGTAAAGATGACGGGTCAATTTTTCTTGCAGCTCTGCCAATTCATCCACACGAGGTAAGAAGACAATACGGAAATGATCTGGTGTTGCCATGTTAAACCCGCGACCGTGGGTCAACAGAACCTTTTCTTCCTTGAGGAAATTGAGCACAAACTGCTCGTCATTTGAAATATCGTACATCTGGCTATCAATTTTAGGGAAAATGTACATGCCAGCCTGAGGCTCGACTGCTGATAAGCCCGGCACTTCGTTAATGGCCTTGTAGATAAAATTACGCTGTTCAAAAAGACGACCGCCTGGCAAAATCAGTTTGTCTGCGGACTGATGACCTCCCAAAGAGGTCTGAACAACCTGCTGAGCTAAAACATTGGAGCACAGGCGCATATTAGAAAGCATATTAAGGCCTTCAATATAGCCTTTAGCCCGCCTTTTGTCTCCAGATATTAACATCCAACCGACACGGAAGCCTGCAATCCGATGAGACTTAGACAGTCCAGACATCGTTACTGTCAAAACATCATCAGACAGGGTTGCCACAGGAATATGACGACGACCATCATACAAAAGACGGTCATAAACTTCATCTGAAAAGATAATCAAATCGTGCTGGCGAGCAATTTCAACAATCTCAGCCAAAATATTAAAGGGATAAACAGCACCAGTCGGATTATTCGGATTAATCAAAACTATCGCCTTGGTATTACTAGTGATTTTAGAGCGAATGTCGTCTAGATCAGGGTACCAATTGGCCGCCTCATCACAAACATAATGCACCGCGTGGCCACCTGCCAAGCTGACACAGGCAGTCCATAGCGGATAATCTGGCATAGGAACTAAGACCTCATCTCCATTATCCAAAAGAGCCTGCATTGACATGGAAATCAGCTCGCTCACACCATTACCAATGTAGATGTCTTCAACATCAATATGCTGAATCCCTTGAAGTTGATAATACTGCATGACTGCTTTTCGGGCAGGAAAAATGCCTTTAGAGTCTGAATAGCCTTCGGAATGGCGTGCATTAGAGATTAGGTCGCGAATCACTTCATCTGGCGCAGAAAACCCAAACTCAGCTGGATTACCTGTGTTTAACCGCAAAATCTTTTCACCGTTTGCCCTCATGCGATTGGCTTCATCAAGCACCGGTCCACGAATATCGTAGGCCACATGATCAAGTTTACTGGATTTATCAAATGTTTTCATAGTGTCCTCCACGGAATCTGCTTTCTATTGTAGCGCAAATTTGAGGATTAAACAATTAAAAGACTGTTGCTTAACTTCATTGAAAATGCTAAGCAGGAAAAAATTTAAATGACTCATAAAAGCTAATGAATGGAGGCCTTACCAAAATGTCTCTAGACTTTCACCCAAAGCCAGTTTTCTGCTATTCATCGTTCGCTTTTCAAAATAAAATCAGCACTTACATTTCTTGATACAAAAGAGAACACTACTGCTAGAAAAGAGTCAGTTCATTTTCTTCTATCTGACGTTCTATATAACCCCATCAACAGTAAGAAAAAGGAGAAAACTTCGACTAAGCAATAAAGCAGATTATTTTTCACAAAAATCTGGTAACAATTTAAACCAGTGACAAACAAAAATAAGAGCAGGATAAAAATTCTAGGACCGTTTAATTTCATGCTTCTCCTCCTTGACTGATACTTTAGTAAAATGTTTTCTTACGTTTATAGGCTTTCTATCTTTTATCATAGTCTAGCATAGGCCAACCTGTATCGCAAACGCTTACTATCTTTTTATACAAAATTTTTCCTAGAAATTTGCTAGAATGATTAGATTAGCGATAAACCAAACTAAGATTTATTTTTTAATTGTAAGCCTTTACATTTTTTCTAAAAAGGTTTACAATAGACTTACAAAGAGAACTAGAATTCTGCTTGACCAAAGCAGTCTTCTACTTGCACCCTAAAAAAGGAGGGATTTTTATGATTCAAACTTATCAATGCGTCATGGTCGCTGTTGACGGCTCACCAGAAGCAGAGCTGGCTTTTGAAAAAGCTGTTAATGTTGCTTGGCGTAATCAGGCTCAACTTGTGATCGCTCATGTCATCGATAATCGCGCCCTTCACACCTACTCAGCCTTTGACACCAATGTTTATGTCAATTTAGAAACTGAGGCCAAGGTTCAGTTGGAAAAATACGAAGAGCGTGCTCGCGAAGCTGGTTTGCAACATGTGAAATCCGTGCTTGAATTAGGCGATCCTCGCCCACTTCTGGCTAAGGAAATCCCTGATCGTGAAAATGTTGACCTCATCTTACTAGGGGCAACTGGTCTTAACAGCTTTGAGCGTTTGCTGATTGGGTCTTCGTCTGAATACATCATGCGCAACGCCCGTGTGGATTTACTGATTGTCCGTGATCCAAATAAAGTCTAGCTCACTTATCAAGCCTCTCAGAGAGCTGTGGAACGCTTTAAAATCTTCGGATTTTAGAAAACCTTCACAGCTCTTTTTCTTCCATAAAACCTGTTAAAAGCTTGTATCCAGCGCCATTTCAGTGTATAATTTGATAGAAAGAATGTGGGAGGAGGGACTATACTGGCGCTTGCCAATAAGACACTATGCTTGATTTATTATATATTTTAATGTGGTTAGCTGTTCCAACTGCAACTGTAGCTGCTGCTATCATCGGTGGACTTCGCTACAAAACAAAAACAGAACTCAAAAAAATAGAATTACTATCAGTTAATCTGAAACTCGGGCTCGATTACGTTCGCAATTTGAAGCAAAATAACGAGGAAGGCCAGTACCCGAAACTTTATAAGAGAATCAATCACGATTCCAAAGAATTGAGTGAGTTGATTGAGCGTCACGGAGACAAAATGGCTCCTCAGCGTTACCAAGAAGTCATCAGTATGATTCATATCGCTTCTGCTTTGCAACCCAAAGGGAACTTTCTGACGGATGTGACAGATGGGGTGCTCAACTTGGTCGAGGACATCTTTCCAGATGCTGAGCGGGTGATGTCTTTCTTGCGCCCTAAAGACACAACTTCCAATCCTGACTACATCTACCAAGCCGCTGATGATAAGGCGAGCGAAACCTTAACTAGGGTTCGCTATATCCAGCAAATAGCACCTGAGGTCCTTGAAATTTACACATCGCTTGCAAAAAGTAACGAGCAGATCGTTGCCAAGCTGGAACAATCCGAACTCTCCAATAAAAATGAGCTCTTAGCCATTCACCAGAGCAACATGCGTAATTTCAATGATGTTCTTGACGGCTATATTAAAATAAAGGAAGATCCAAGCCAGTATTTCAAAGCACAGGAACGTCTTGACCGTGCGAAACTTTCTCTTGAAAACGGCCAAAAAATTCTCACCCAAACCCTGCGTCAAATCAACGAAAATGATATGATGAATTTCGAAATTAGCTTGCGCATGCTACAGAATGAGAATTAAGCACAGAATAGGCAGACTGTCAAAAATCGTAAGAATTTACCATCTAGATACTTTAAACCAAAAGAACTTTTTCGATCATCAAGGCTTTTTTAGGACTGAGATTTAGCCTAGTCCTAAAACAACGATGAGTAGTAACTAAAGACAGATTTGAGTAACTGTGCTAAGCTGTGAATACTAATAACTAACAAACAAGGAGTTTTTATGTCTCAAGAATTTCACTTTGATATTGATAAAATTGCCAATTCGGCTGCTGTTCCAACAGATAAAACAACGGAGCTTATCCAACAAACTACTGAAGGTGAGGCTGATAGTCTCTCATTCTTTGATAAATTGACCGATGAGCAAAAACAGGCGATTTCAAGTCGCGTGCCGTCCTTAGTTGATACCTTTGTTGAAAACCAAAACAGTCTTTTGGATTTTGGTAAGGAAGCTGTTGATGATGTCAATAAGACCGTCAATCACATTCTCAAAGAACAAAAGAACATCCAAATCCCTCAAGTGGATGAGATGCTCTTAAACACCAACCGTGAGTTAAATGGCTTTGTTGCGAAGTACAAAAACGTAGCGGAAGCCGCTGAGTTAGAAAAGAAACCAAACCTCCTCCAAAAACTCTTCAAGCAAAGTAAAAACACTATTCAGGATTTCTACTTTGAAGCACAATCAATCGAGAATCGCATGGACAGTCTCGCAGCTAGTGTTGCCAAAAACGAGGATACCCTTTCGCGCAATATTGTCTCAGCTGAGCTACTGATTGAAGAAAATACCAATTCTATTGAAAACCTAGTTGGCGTTATTGCCTTTGTTGAAGCCAGCGGTCGCGAAGCTAGTCAGCGTGCTCATAAACTTCAAAATGAACTGGCTTTACTGGATCCAACATCTGTTGACTATCAAGTGAAAAATGAAGAAATGATGCGGATAACAGAGGTTGTCAATTCACTAGAGCAGCAACGTACCGAATACATCAGTCGTCTCTATGTCGCTTGGGCTACTACGCCACAGATGCGCAATCTGGTAAAAGTTTCTTCAGACATGAAGCAAAAACTCGGCATGATTCGTCGCAATACCATTCCAACCATGAAACTCTCTATCGCTCAGCTCGGCATGCTCCAACAGTCAGTTAAGGCCGAAGTCACTGCTGATGCTATTATCAATGCCAATAATGCTGCGCTTCAAATGTTAGCTGAGACCAGTAAGGAAGCTATTCCGCGCATGGAGGCTACTGCTCAACGACCAACCTTAGCTGTAGAAACGGTCACTAAGTTGGCCGAGAGCCTTGTTGCGCAAAACGAGGGCATCATCCAAGCCATCAATAATGGCCGTGCCCAACGTCAACAACTTGAAGCAACAATTGTCAAGTCAGCCCAGACCATCAATGATTCTGTCATGTTACGTGACCGTAAGATCGTTGAAGCTTTGCTTGAAGAAGGCAAAGCTACTCAAGAAAATCTTGCCAAATCTTCCCCTGAAGACGTTACCCCCGATATAGCACAATAATCCAAAAGACCACTGCTTATCTATTTGAGCAGTGGTCTTTTGGTGATATAGACAATCCACTTTAAAACAATCTAGTCAGCCATTCTGTTAAACCTCCGACTAGACACTGTCGAAAAGGCCTCTAGAAATAGCACAACATCCTTTTTAAAGTGAAAACATGATATAGCTTCAAGCCAGAAAGGTCATGTTATCCATTTAGTTATTCGATTTTCTGTGAACAAGTTTTAAGAGTAAAGCAAATACTAACTGAACAGTGCCCAACAATTGTAACAACGGGTTGTTGATAACATTCGTTTTGGGAAGATGATTTTGTGCTTGATTAGCTTGGTTTGAGGTGCTTTTTGTTTGTTTGGTGCTTGCACTCTGTTGGTCTGATGATTCTTCCTGTTTCTGAGTTGATGCTTTTTGATCACTTCCTTCTTCTAATCCTTTTGGTGCAGTAGAATCTGACTTCATTGAGCCTTTATCTTCTGACTGCGGAGTAATTGGAGCACTTGATGAATCCGATCCCCCTTGAATCGTATTAGCCTTTTCAACTGCTGATTGACCAGCAAGTTCCTGTTCTGATGGCTGAGCTGGCATGGTAGTTTGTGAATCTGTAGTCTCGTCTTGAGCGCTTTCTTCTGATTCTACCTGTTGCTCTTGCAGTTCGGGTTGTGGCTGAGTTGACTCTTCCTGAACTACATTAGCTTTTTCTGTAGATTCTTGGGCAGGTCGTTCTGATTCTGCTTGTTTTTGGGTTAACTCCGCCTGAGCGGCACTAGCTTTTGCTACGGCTTCTTGGGCAGCACGCTCTGCTTCTGCTTGTTTTTGGGCTAGTTCTGCCTGAGCAGCATTAGCTTTTGCTACGGCTTCTTGGGCAGCACGCTCTGCCTCTGCTGTTTGATCTTGCAAATCAGCCTGTTGTTGAAGTAATTCTGTCTGAGCTGTGCTAGTCTCTCCAGCTGCTGATTGGGCAGCAACTTCTTGGTCTGATGGCTGAACTGGCATGGTAGTTTGTGAATCTGTAGTTTCGTCTTGAACGCTTCCTTCTGATTCTTCTTGTTGCGCTGGCAATTCAGATTGCGGTTGAGCTGCTTCTGCCTGAATGGTATCAGCTTTTTCTGTGGCTTCTTGGGTAAGACGTTCTAATTCTGCTTGTTTTTGAACCAACTCGTTCTTAGCTGCTTCAACTTTTTCTGCTGCTTCTTTAGCAGCACGCTCTGCCTCTTCCGCTTGAGCCTGTAAAGTAGCTTGTGAGTCTGTAGCTCCTTCTCGAACAGTTCCTTCTGAGTCTACTTGCTGCGATTGCGATTCGGGTTGTGGCTGAGCTGCTGCCGATTGAGTTGCTTTTTCTTGCTCTGCTTTTTCTTTAGCAGCTTTTAACTCTGCTTGTTGGCGTTCTTGTTCTTCTTGCTCTTTTTGAGCCGCTTTTTGTGCTTCCTCCTCTGCTTGCTGCTTAGCTACTGCTTGTGCTAGTCTGTCTGCCTCACTCTGTCCTGCCTTCGCTTTTTGAGCTTGCAATTCAGCTGTTTTCTTAGCGAGTTCTTCTTGGCTTAGTTTGTTTGGGTTTTGTTTTAATTCTTCTAATTCATGGAGAATTTTCGCTTGTTGCTCTAACGGTTCCAGTTTTTGAGACAATGTTTTGTCAGTAGTAAGTTGTCCATAAAATGGGTAAGTAACATTGAGAGCTTTATTGTATTTATCATAATCTTCTAAGTCCAGCTCTTCATTTGGGAGGTTCTTAGTATCTTTTAAAAGTGTCTCTAAAAAACTTTTCGCCTTTTGACCTCTCCATTCATTCGAACTATCGTAGGTTGCATCCGCAACTGTTTTCAGAGCTTGAACCAGCTCTTGACGTCTCATCATCAAGTTTTCTTTCAAATCCTTTGAAATCATATGAGGAACTCTGTTTTTTAACGCAACCTCTGAGTTGAGATACAGCAAAGTTTTAGTATCCTGCTTCTTCGCCCAGTTTTCAAACTCGGCATTGATTGTCATGAATCCTTGGGGATTGCTCACATTGAACGACGCGTTCCGATGACTTACATCAAGGATGTTGTAAGTATCAATCCTCTCTTTGTAAGCGCTTTCGTTATGTGCACGATGCTCTTCTCCTAAAGACCAACCTGTAGTCGAATCAATGGTGTGCCACTCTTTACCAAAGTAAGCACGAGTAGCCGCATGAGAGCCACTGGAGCGATTATTTAGTCCAAGCTGACCTTCCACCTGGTAAGCAGGTATTCCCATAAGATTTAAGGCACGAGCTGTCGTCACACCAAAACCTAGACACATGGCTGTTTGATGGTCTGTAACTGAAAAAATGTTTGATGCTCTGAGATAGTCGGCATATTTATCACTATAGTAGGCCTTATAATCATAAGAAATCGTGTTCAGGATATAGATCAGCCATTTCTTGACTTTCTCTTCATCACTGTCCGCTTGAGCATCAATTCCTGCTTTCTTAATCAGCTCAATCAACTTTGCATCATTTTGCTGGTATTTTTCAAGGGTTATGTATTCTGAAAAATGAGTTAAATCCGTAGAAAAATGTATCCTTTGGGAATTAATCTGCACTCCAGAAGTTTTTAACCGTTGAATTCCTCCCGTACGTAGACCACCACCTGCCAACAAATAACGCAGGTTAAGGTCTGAAGCGATATTAAAGCTAGTGTGAACCGTCTTTCCAGTATTGAGAAGGAAGTTACGATCTTTAAAAAGATCATCATACTCTTCTTGAGAATTAATGATTTCATCGTTTTTGTTGACGATGAAAACGGTATTTTCATGGCTATTCTTATGATTGATAACCACAAATTGTGTGTTTTCAGGTAGTGCTTTCTCTAAATCTTGTAGTTTTATGCCTGATTTGTATTCTGATCCTTCACCGAGCTTCCAGATGGATACAACGGCATCTTGCCCCTTTTCTTTTACCAAATTTTTGATAAAGTCCGCGTTGCTTAAAGAAGACTTTTCCATATACTCGGAATTTAGCTTCTTCTGCGGATCTTTCTGCATAGCCAGCACATGGCTCGCCGTATCAGCAGAATAGGCAGGAGTAGAGAGTGTTATCCCAATCGCTGCAACACTGAGGAGGATAAATTGTTTCTTCATAAATGATCTTTTCCCTTTGCTTCGTTTTTTGTGATTAGAACTAACTCTAATCACCACCTCACTCATTAAAACACACCGTGTAACCGCAGTCAAGGGGGTCTAAGAAAACCATACATAAAAATTACATCGTCTTAAGATTGCATTGAGATTTCTAGAAAAAATTGATCAACTGGCCTATATTTGCTAAAAATCAGAGAATAGGACAAAAATCATCCACTGGAGCTTCTTTGACACTTGCTTTGCTACTCACTGTCAGGACAGGTGCATAAAAAATTGCACTTATCCAGTTTTTCATAAGTGCAATTTTTAAAACAATTTCATAGTTTTTTAAAAGAACTATTAGATTTTCTCTCATCAACGGGTAGGTGTACTACAATTTTCTCAAAATCGTAACACTACAAATTGAAAATAGATTCCTGAAAAGGAAATTTTCTTCCTGCATTTGTCGTGATTCACTGCTAGCTTTTTTGATATAGATAACCTTAAAACGGATTGTAAAATCTTCCTTCATTGAGAGCAAAAAGACTAAGCGTGACGATGAGTACCAAGAGACTTAAGCCAATAGCTAGGTAATCTATTTTTGACAGGGCCTGCTGAGTGTACCAAGTCCGCTTTGGGTGTTGACCGAATCGACGAAGCTCCATGGCGGTTGAGATGGTCTCAATGCGGTTAAGGGAGCTAAAAATCAGAGGCAAGATGATTTGCAGGTTTCCTTTGATCCGCTGACTTAGCTTAGCTTTTTGTGATAATTCCAATCCACGCGCTTCCTGACTTTTCTTAATCATGCTGTATTCTTCCTGCAGGTCTGGTACATAGCGGAGCGTCAAGCTAACTGCATATGCTACCTTGTAAGATAGACCGATCTGATTAAGACTGGAGGCAAACTGACTAGGATGTGTCGTCATCAAAAAAAGAATAGCCAAGGGTACTGTACAGAAATATTTGATAAAAACATTAAAGAGGTAAAAGAGTTGCTCAGCCGTTACTGTAAATCTTCCCCAGCCTTGTGCCAGTAACGTTCGACTTTCATAAATGCCCACACCGTATTCCGGACTAAAAAGGTAAATGGTTACCAGATTGATAACTAAAAATATACCAATAAAGGCCAGAACAAAGGTTATCTGACGCCATTTGATACCTGATAAGTGAAATAAGACCATGCTAGCTAAAGCAACTGCTAAAATCAAGCGTGTATCATAAGTTGCCATAACAGACACTGAGACAAGGATAAAGAAAATCAACTTGCTGACCCCTGACATCTCATGGATAAAACTCTGTCCCGGCTGATAACCGAGAATCTTAGGATTAGATGCCATCCTGCTGACTCCTTTCCTTGTAAAAATAGCTAAGCTCAATCGGATCCATGCCTAGACGCTGGGCTAGTGTGAAAATACTGGTCTCCCTCAGGTGAGCCTGCTTAACCAAATGCAGGTCTGATAACACCGCAACTGGCAATTGATCTGCTATAATCTGACCATTTAAAACTACGATACACCGATCGCTGTATTCCAACATCAATTGCATATCATGGGTAATCATAACAATGGTGTGCCCAGCCTTAGCTAAGTCATCCAGAAAGGCCATCATTTCCTGATAGTGAGCTTGATCCTGACCAGCCGTTGGTTCATCCAATAGTAACACCTTAGCTCCCAAGACCAAAATAGCAGCAATCGTCACGCGCTTCTTCTGCCCGTATGATAGAGCTGAAATCGGCCATTTACGCATAGTATACAGACCGCAGACCTTCAAAACATCGTGCACGCGCTTTTCAATTTCTGCCTCATCAATACCACGCAAACGCAAACCAAGTGCCACTTCGTCAAAAATCATGGTCTGACTAATCATCTGATTAGGATTTTGCAGGACATAGCCGATACGTTCGGCGCGCTCCTTGATCGAATCGCCAGAAATATCTTGTCCCTGCCAGAGGATTTCTCCATCCGCCTCCACAAACCGACAAAGCGCTTTAGCCAGTGTTGACTTGCCTGCACCATTTTTTCCGACAATAGCCAGACGCTCTCCAGCCCGCAAATCCAGATCAATTTCCTTGAGAACCATTCTGTCCGTATAGCCAAAACTCAAGTTTCGTACGCTCAGGATCGGTCGAACATCGCTAGCGGAAGGCTGATTTTCTTGGGGCAATGGCAGAGCAGTCAAGCCTGTCACATCCAGCGCATTCAGCTTGTCCAATGGCTTATCAGCTGTTAGGTCATAACCCAGCTCCCTCAATACAGACAAGTAAAGTGGCTCACGAATCCCATTTTCCACCAGCAAGGTCGTCGCTAAAAGCGAACTCGGTGTGCCGTTAAAAATAAGTTTGCCTTCATTGATCAAGATAATCCGATCCAGCTCAAGAGCTAGCACCTCTTCCAGACGGTGCTCAATGATCACGGTCGTCGCGCCAGTTTCAGCTTGCAACTGCTTGATGAGTGCAATCGTATCGCGACCAGCCTGTGGATCCAGATTAGCCAACGGTTCATCAAAGAGCAAAATCGGACTCTCATCAATAAGAACACCTGCTAAGCTGACCCGCTGTTTTTGTCCACCCGACAAATCTTGAGGGCGCTGATGCAAGAAGTCAGTCAATTCCAATTGGTCAGCCCACTTAGCAACCTGCACCTTCATGTCAGCTTGCTCAACCATGTCATTTTCCAAGGCAAAAGCCATGTCCTCCGCTACTGATAAACCGATAAATTGGCCATCCGTATCCTGCAAAACAGTTGACACTAACTGAGACCTCTCATAGATAGACAGGCCAAAAGCTGGCTGACCTGCCAGCAAAAACTCCCCAGACATCTCCCCTTTGTAGATGTGGGGAATAATGCCATTCAGAAGTTGCCCCAAGGTTGATTTTCCTGAACCAGACGGCCCAGCAATCAAGACTTTCTCGCCCTCAGCAATGGTCACATCCAAATTTTTTAAGGTCGGCTCAGCCTGAGCATCATATTTAAAAGACAGGTTTTTGAGTTCAATCATCGTTTTTTTCATCTCTTTTATTGTAAACTAAAAAGGCTGAATTGTCAGCCCCTTTCTAGCTTTCAAAAACTTATAATCTCTTATAGCTTTTAGCTTTAATCTCTTGAAAAAATGCTGCGCTCCACTACAAAATCGTTAGCCGACTGATTGATAACTAGATCAAAAGTTGACATCAAGGGAGCCATGTAAAGCTCATACTGTCGCCTGCGATGGGCATGCGTCTGTTGGACAAAGCTTGCATCGCGACCACGCTGGCTCGTGTCTCTAGCCAGACGCCGCATCAATTCTGTCTCCCCATCAGTATAGATAAAAATCGACAAGTCAAATAAATCTGCCTCTAAAAAAGTCGGTGTCATCCCCTCGACAATAGTAACCGAGCGTTTAGCCATAAGACGCTCCTGAGCTTGCCAAGGCGTATCTATCGTCAAAATATCCATACCAGCAGCCAGCATTTGCAAATCTCGTCTGAGGCCAGACAATTCATGTCGTAAAGGATGGCAGGCTGTAATAGCATGCTGAGTAGACTGGCCATCAATGTCATAGGATAGCAAGGCGTCTTGACTGTACTTCCCTAATATAATATATGGGTCACAGGATAACAGATTTGCCTCACCTGCTGGTAAAGCCTGTAACAGTTGTTGAGCGAAGGTCGATTTGCCAGATCCGCCATGACCACAAATGCGTATCACCGTCTTCTCTCGCTTAGCAATAAATGCTAAAATCTCTGTGAGTAATGTCTCCATCTTATCCTCTCTGTGCAAATGTCACTGCTAACGCCATCGCAAAAGCTGCAACCTTGTCTTTCTCATCCAAATCAGCCGTATTGGACAAGGTTCTCGGATCCCAGTCTTCTTCTGAGAGATGATCCGCTGCATAGAAAAAGTGGCAGACGGAAACTTCACGAAAATCGGCCCAAGCAGCCACCGCAGAAGCCTCCATGTCCACACAAATCGCACCAAGCTCTTTACAACGATTAAGCTTTCCGACAGTTTCACGGTAAATCCCATCAGTCGTCCAGACCTTACCTGTTGCATAGGAAATCTGATTCTTCTCTAAAAAGGCTAGCAAGTGTTCCTGCGTACCTTGGTTGAGCAAGATTTCATCCGATACTGGCGCGTAATGAAAGGACGTCCCTTCATCGCGAATCGCCATGGTCGGCACGATGATTGAGGTCTCCTTGATATCATCATCCAGCACCCCGCAGGTTCCAAACAAGACCAAAGTCTCCATGCCCATAGCCACCAAATCCTCTAGAATGGCCACACAGGCAGGAGCCCCAACAACAGAATTGAAAAGACCAATTTTTTGACCAGCTAGCTCTGCTACATAGATTGGTATCTCCTGATTAGCAATAGACGTCCGTGTGATTTCCCGCCCCTTAAAATCAGCCACCATGCGACCAAAAGTCTCTCTCGCAAAACACGACACCACTACTTTTGGAAATCCTTCAATCTTATCCACCAAGTCCTCTGGATTGATAATAGCCCGCTTCTCTGAATCAAATGCTGTCAAAATCATCCTTACGCCCTCATTGCTTAAAAATATTGTCTTATTTTAGCAAAAGGAAAGCTAAAAAGCAAGACCTCCCTCGTTTTAACACGACAAACGCATGAAAAATGGCACCTATCCTAACTTTTGATAAGTGCAATTTTTTAAATCATTTTATCATCTTTGAAAAGAAATAGTGGTTTTTCTTCTAATTAACAATCGTATATTCCATATTTTTCACTAAATAGTAACACCAAAGAGCGAAAATACATTTCTCTGAAAGCGAAGCTCTCTTCATAGGCTTGCCATGTTGTTTCAAATGATCAATGTCACTCAGAATCTTTAGCCACTGACTCTTCACATTCAGAATCCTTGACTTTGATAGCCGCTTTTTTCTGTCGCTTACGGTAATGAATCACTAAAAAGATGACCAACTGAATGAGCAAAACAGCCAAGAAAAAAGTTCCCACAACAGACAAGAAACCTAGCTCCCACGGATTAACGTATTGTCTCTCATTGACATAGTAATAAAAAATTCCAAAAATCACTGTTAACAAGAGACTGGAAAAGAGCGTCAAATTCCAACTACTAAGTCGATCTAAGGTCATCTTTACTCCCAGACGAACATGACGAACCACTGTATAGACAACTGCTAACCCCAGACAAATCAGTTCTGTCACATAGGCCATCGCTTTCTGGTCATAGACAAACACCTTCACAATGACAGAACCCAGTAAAACAGTAATCAAGAGATAGAGCAACTCAGTCATGATTTGCTGGTGGACACTGACCTGATGCGAAACTTGCCCTAGACGTTTTAATCTTTCTTTCATAGCCTTTTTCCTTGATATTAGTTACTCCTATTATACCCTATATCCTACCATTAACAAAGATTTCGAATCAAAAAAGGAAATGAGAAATACTCCCATTCCCTTTTAGGATTATATCTTAGCAATCTTTCACTTCTCGACTTCATCCTTAGCCAGAATATGCACCAAATCCTGCACATGCTTGATAGCATCAACTGGTAGTGGCTGGCTTGGATTGTCTTGATTGAATTGCAGAAGGAAATCCAGACGGAACTGCAGACGTTCCTTAAGAAGCTCCAAGTAGTCATTATCAAACGCTGGCACCTCATAATCTGGCATATCCACATAATCAAAACCAGTCAATGGACCAAATGGTTTGAACGTCGCCGTACCGTCCACGATACTCTCAATGAGTGCAAGGGTAGCTTCCTTGGTGACATCCTTACCAAGATAGGCTCCTGTATTGATGATGTAGCAGTCAACGCCTGATTCAAAGAGTTTTTGGAAATTGGTAAAGTCATCCACCAGCGGATAAACACGGAATGGATTGGCATAAGGTTCGATAACTAGAGAATCACGACTTTCACTCGTGTTTTCTGCTGTACTACGTTTAGTTGCTAAAGTACAGCCAAAAGTGGTCGCTAAAACTGGGTCGCTGATTTTCACCAGTGGTGGTAGGGAATCATCTTTCATGATCCAGAAAATGGCTTCGATAGGATCAGCAACCTTATCCACACGGTTCGGTGTCGCGTAGCGAGATTTCACCGTGCGCCCATTACCGTTTCGAATATCCTCTGTGATTAAGACCCTCTCTTCATTTTCATTGAGAGCGACACCACAGTTTTGAACGGTCATAAAGTATTCCTGCTCAGGGTGTCCGACAGGATAGTCGTTTGTCTTGTCAAAATAGCTGGGCTCAAGAGCTACAGATGACCCATTTTCCATGGAAATGATAAAGGCATCGTCGTGAAGCACCTGAACATCATACTTGCCATTATGCTTAGCGTGGGTCAATGTTGACTTTCCAGATCCTGAAAGGCCAAAAAAGGAAGCAACCAATGATTTATCTGGTGTTTTAAATCGTTTAAGACCACCGTGACAGGCTGCATAATTATTGCGAGCAGCCGTTCCCCAAGCAAGAGTCAATGTTCCTTTTTTAATTTCGCCGAAATAATTCATTCCCAAAATAGCTGCACAATTGTGTTGGGTGTCAAAATAAGCCAGTCCATCTGGATAGTCAGGATGTGTCCAAGTTGGGTCAAAGAAAATGTAAATATCATTTTCGTCATAAGCGACTGAATTCCGAAGGCGCTCATAATAGGTCTCGTTCAAAAATTGGAAGTTGAGCAACCATGAATACAGGTTAACTACCTCGTGCTCTGGCATAGTGATATGGGCACGCACCATGAAATCTTCGTCCAAGCCAACAACCGCACAGGCCTTTAAGAAAGGAAAGAAGCCAGACTGATAGACAGCTTCACGAACAATTGGCAAAAGCTTAGCGTCTTCCTCTGGATTTTTTCCTACAATCCGCCTAGCCTTAGCTGTTCGACCAACGACTGCACCATCATTAGTCAATATAACATGCGCATCCTTTGGCAAGCCCAAATCTGTCGCATGAGCAACTTTCTGATGCAAAACAACCGCATTTGGTGCCGAAGAAACGAGATGATAAATTTCTTCCATAGATTCAATCTCACGGACATTATTACTGTAAAATGCCGTCTGAACCGTTGCTTTTAAAGGAGAAATCAAGCCGCGCTTTTTAGAAAGCAATTCATTACTGAAACGATGATGGGTGACCATATGTTTACCTCTCTTTCTATGATAAATCCATTATACACCTTTTTATATAGAATAGAAAGCGTTTTCAGTTTTATTTGTTAAAATTTTATCAAAAATCGTGATACAAAAAGGGAGTGGGAAAGAACTCAGCAATCAAAAAAGAGTTCGTTTTCCCACCCCCGCACAGTTACGGTGGTAACACTGGTTTGTTGAAGACAAACCAGATGTTCCACCTATGCGATAGCTGTCCAAGAGTTGCGCACTACAAGATACAAAGGCCGTTAAGAAAAGCGTAGAAAAATGGCGGTAAGTCAGTCATCTATGATGACGTAGACGCACCCCCGTCAGGACGACTAGGTTTTTCACAGATGAAATCGAAGAAAAACCAGACGTCTACGACGACAAGGTAGTAAGACAGTCTACCGTGACATCTAGCTTTTTAGGCCGTGTTCAGTTTTAAGATACAAAGGCCGTTTAAAAATGCGATGGAAAATAAGGGAGTGACTGATGAGTCTGAAGACTCAAGGGAGCTCACGCATTTTACCGAACATTTTAGGCCGTGTTCAATTAGTAAGCAAACGATTGGAGACAGCGAACCGCTGATTAGGGTTTTAAAAATTGATTATCAATGTATTAGAGGCCAATCAGCAGTGGTTCATTGGCGCTAAAGCGCCTAGTGATCTGTACAGGGGTAAGACTAAGTTGGCATGGCCACGGCCAACAAGTCTTACTCCCAACCACTGCGCTGAGATGTTGACGCAAACTATGAGAGGTGTGATTGGACTTGAGCCCAGCCTCGTGAATTCCTAAAGCCTTTATTACCGAAAAGTGCTCAGTTTAAAGCACTGTTCTCGCTACTGGCCCTTCCTTTTTAAAATTTAGCCATTGGCCATCAAAATTGGCTTGACTACCGACTCAATCTAGATGAACTGCTTGTGAGTATAGCTTCTTACTTCTCACGAATGATTTCGATCTTGTAACCATCTGGATCGGTAATAAAGTAATAACTTGGATCAGTTCCCGGAAGACCTTTGAGATCCGTAACGGTGTAGCCAGCTGCGACATGCTTTGCATGAAGAGCTTCAAGGTCAGAAACGCTAATCGCGATATGTCCGTAGCCATCACCAATATCGTATGGTCCATGGTCATAGTTGTAGGTCAACTCTAATTCGTAAGAATCACCCGGCAAGGTCAAATAAACCAGGGAAAATTTGTGTTCCTCAAAGTCACGTCGACGTGACAATTCAAATCCGAGCGCTTCTTGATAAAACTTCAAAGAAGCATCCAAATCTTGGACACGGTAACAAGTATGTGCCATTTTAGCCATAAAACTATCCTCCATCTATGCGATACTTCTATTGTACTATTTTTGAAAAGGATTTCCAAAAATTTGCTATGAAAAAGGTGGGGAGAGTGGCTATGATAGCGATGCTCTCCCTCACAAAATGATAAGAATAGATTCGACTCCAAGCCACTTAAAGAAAAGTTTTTCCGCTTTACTATTTTCAGTCTCAGACAAAAAGGAGTAAGACAGCGTGATAGTCCTACTCCTTGCCTATAAAAGTGTGTAATCATTAAAAATTACGTAGAAAATGACGATAAATCAGAATGCTTCGATCTCGTCAACGCCCCGATCAAGACATATGACATTGAATGAACGGGCATAACGGATTAAAGAACGCTCATCCAATCACACTGCCGTTTGGTACGCTTGAGTCAACGGTCAACAGGGTCAGATTGGCATCATGTTCTGCTGAGAGAATCATGCCTTGACTGACGTATTTTTTCATCATTTTGCGTGGTTTGAGGTTGGCCACGATCTGAACCTTAAGACCAATCAATTCTTCAGGGTTTGGATAGAAATTGGCAATCCCTGAGAGGATTTGACGGTGTTCAGCGTCCCCAGCATCTAAGCGGAAGAGGAGAAGCTTGTCAGAGCCTTCGACTTTTTGACAATCGATCACTTCTGCCACACGGATTTCAGTTTTTTCAAACTCCTCAAACTTGATTTCAGGCTTGTTGAGGGTCAACTCTACCTCTTCTGGCGCCCATTCTTTTTCAGCAGCAGATTTACCAGCAGCCATTTGTTCCTTGATATAGGCAATTTCCTCATCCATATCAAGACGCGGGAAGATTGGTGTGCCTTTAGCCACCACGCGCACACCTTCTGGGAATTGACCGAAGGTCAAGTTCTCAATAGAAGCAATAGCTCCTAAGCCCAGCTGCTCAGTGATAGCATTCGCTGTTGTCATCATAAATGGTGCAATGAGATTTGCCACCACGCGCAAGCTTTCTGCCAAGTGAGCCATAACGCTAGCCAGATTATCTTTTTGCGCTTCATCCTTAGCGAGAACCCATGGTGCTGTCTCATCAATGTATTTGTTGGTCCGAGCAATCAGCGACCAAACGGCATCAAGGGCACGCGGATAGTCCACCAAGTCCATGTACTTGTGGTAGTCCGCAATCGCTTGACCAGCCACAGCCTGCAAATCTTCGTCAAACTCCGTGCTACCAGTTGACAAGTTTGGTACTTGACCGTCAAAGTACTTGTTAATCATGGCAACCGTGCGGTTGAGCAGATTTCCAAGGTCGTTAGCCAGTTCATAATTGATACGGCCAACATAATCCTCAGGTGTGAAAGTACCGTCAGAACCGACTGGTAAACTACGCATGAGGTAATAACGCAATGGATCCAGTCCAAAACGCTCTACCAGCATTTCAGGGTAGACGACATTGCCTTTAGACTTGGACATCTTGCCATCTTGCATAACAAACCAACCGTGGGCAATGAGACGATTTGGTAGGGGAAGATCAAGTGCCATCAGGATAATTGGCCAGTAAATGGAGTGGAAACGCAGAATATCCTTTGCAACCATGTGGTTAACAGAACTAGCAATCTTGAAATCCCAGACCTTTCCTGATTCGTCTGTCCACGATTTTACCTCTGTCTGACCTGTCCAAAACTTTTCAAATTTAGTGGTGTCTCCTTGACCATACCCCAGCGCTGTTGCATAGTTTAAGAGGGCATCAATCCAGACATAAACCACATGTTTAGGATTAGATTTAATCGGCACACCCCAAGTGAAAGTAGTACGAGATACTGCCAAGTCTTCCAAGCCCGGCTCGATGAAATTCTTAATCATTTCATTCATGCGGCTACTTGGGGAGATAAAGTCTGGATACGCCTTGAAGAACGCTTCTAAATGTTTTTGGTACTTGCTGAGTTTGAAGAAATATGACTCCTCAGAAACCAGCTCGACTTGATGCCCAGACGGTGCAATTCCACCTATCACTTCACCATTTTCATCACGGAAGACTTCTGTCAATTGGCTTTCAGTGAAAAATTCCTCATCTGATACAGAGTACCAGCCTGAATACTCACCCAAGTAAATGTCGCCCTGCGCCAGCAATTTTTCAAAAACATCTGCAACTACGCTCTCATGGTAATCATCTGTCGTGCGGATAAACTTATCATAAGAAATATCCAGTTTTTTCCAAAGTTCCTTGACACCAACCGCCATGCCATCAACATAAGCCTGCGGAGTCATACCTGCCTCTTCAGCTTTGGTCTGGATTTTTTGACCATGCTCGTCCAGACCTGTCAAATAAAATGTGTCATAACCCATGAGACGCTTGTAACGCGCCAAAACATCACAGGCAATCGTCGTGGTGGCGTTTCCGATATGCAGCTTCCCAGATGGGTAGTAAATTGGTGTGGTAATGTAAAATGATTTCTTTTCTGTCATACTGACTCCTTTCGCGCAAATGAGACGCGTTGATAGTAACAGCCTATTATACCACATTTTAAGCAGAAAAGACTACAGCATGCTGTGGATTTTGAGAAGATGACTTGTTTCGTAGCCCCTGTTGCAATAACACGAAAGATTGTGGGGTAAGGGCGTTTTTTGAAGCAGTTAAATCTTTCTTAGGTGGTAAGCCATTATGGCAACCCTCTAAAACTATCCGATTTAATCTTTTGACTGTCAATTCCCTTGTCTTTAAGAAAGGTCTTCATCGCCTCTACATCATCAGGTTGCCCAGCTAAAAGATAGGTGGCTTTATTGCCATATTGATTGATTGCGTTTTTTAAGGTTTCTTGGCTTTGAACAAGACTATCGCTGGTTTCATAAGTAAAGTCAACTTCTTGCTTTGCCAGCTCTGCCATTTCCTGATCGAATACCGTCACTCCCTTGTCTAAATGATTGAGAACAATGGGAAGTTTACCAGTCCATTCTTTGATGACAGGGCGAATCGCTGCAATCCCCACATCAGAGGCAAAGCAAACAAGAGGTTCTTTGTTATCTGCAATGGATAAATGCGAACCCAACCAACTCATCTCGACTTTACTGCCTGCTGATAAACTAGTTAAAGTTTCCTTGTAGAGACTACCGCTATTGTGTGTTAAAATGAGGATTTCATTCTCATCAGGGGTAGAAGCAATGGTCAGGAAGCGACTGTTTTGCTTACTATCTTTGACATCAGGTAATGCAAACTGAGCATAAGAGCCAGCTTCCCATGTCATATTGTCAGGTTTTTCCAGATGAAGCAGATAAAGATCTTCACTCGAATTTTCAATAGATTTCACCGACAAAGTTTGACTACGACCAAGATAGGCAACCACACCCCAAGTGATTAGAGCAAACACTCCAAGGACAACTGCAATTATTAGGAACATTTTTTTACCTCTTTTCATTTTTTACTCCTTTATGACACTAAAGTATTGTTTATTTTTGAATGAACAATACAAAATATTCATTCATTTTTCTTAAAAAATAAAGAAGTGGATTCTTTATTTAAAAATACCTTTTACAAAATTTGTAGCCAGCGTTTCAATGGTTCTGCTCACATCTGGAAAATCACTCTCCGTGATGTGCATATCCATATAGTAAAACAACTGATAGACCTGCAAAATTTCTTGGACTTTTTCTTGCGAAAAACCCTCAGCCAAGAGACGTCGCGTAAAATTGTCTATCAAAAATTGATGAAAAAGATTTTCATTCCTCCCCTTTTCAGATGCAAAATAGCTGTGCACATAATCCGAAATAGCTGGATTATACCATTCTAATAATATTTTATTAGAGGAAATCTTCTTCCTAGACCAAGCAAAGAGTTGAGTGACCAAATCAACAGCCTCTGCCTCCCAATCAAGACCGTCCATCATCTCCTGCCGAATGCGATTGTTTTCTGCAATATAGACATCTAGAAAAATGTCTTCCTTGCTGTCGTAGTAATTGTAAAAAGACCCCACTGCCACACCGGCCTGCTTGGCAATTTCAGAAATTCCTGTCGCCTTATAGCCTTTTTGTGAAAAAACCTGATAGGCAGCCGTTTTTAAGGCTTGTTTCTTTTCTTCAACCATGATAAATCTCCTTTCTTCAAATAGTGAATGAATAATTATTTTTGTTCATTCACATTATAGACCTTCTTTTTCGTTCTGTCAAGAAAAAATAGATTTCTCTCAAAAAAATTCTTTTTGGCTAAAAATTTTTCAGGAAAAACATCCTTGCCAAAAACTATATTTGGTGTTACAATCATATAGGTTGTACAAGATATTGTATAAATAGAGCCTTTAAGCTCAAATGATTAGAAAATGATTTGGAGGTGTATCACTATCGTGATTATACTAGCAGGGATGATTGGTGTAGGAAAAACAACCTATACATCTCGTTTGGCAGAAGCCTTGGGGACGCAAGCCTTCTTTGAACCCGTGGATAACAATCCTATTTTGGACAAATACTACCATGACCCAGACAAATACGGCTTTGCTTTGCAGATTTATTTCTTGAACAAACGTTTCAAGTCCATCAAACAGGCGTATCTAGAAAATGATAATGTACTGGATCGTTCTATCTACGAGGATGCCCTCTTCACCTATATCAACACCTTACAGGGTAATATCAGTCAGGAAGAATACAACCTCTACTTAGAGCTCTTGGACAACATGATGGAAGAAATTGATGGCCTGCCAAAGAAAGCTCCAGACCTTCTTGTTTATCTCAACGGCAGCTTCGATCACATCTTGAACAATATTGAAAAACGTGGTCGTTCTTACGAGCTGCCAACCGAAGAAAATGGTCTAGAAGACTACTACCGTCTGCTACATAGCCATTACCAAGAATGGTACGATAACTACAACTATAGCCCTAAAATGGTCATCAATACCGAACAATTTGACATCCACAAGGAAGATGATTGGAACACTGTTTTCAAACAGATTACAGACAAATTAGCTAGTCTACGTCAAAACTAGGTGAAACTAGCAGAAAACCCAACATTACGGTGTCGGGTTTTGTTTTTTGTATAGAAGATAAGAATAAATAAGCGGGGCAATGACCATGACGCTAAAGGTCGGAATAAGGACATAGGGGAGCGCCAATTGAAGCAAAACATCTATCAACATCATCAAACCACCAATAACCCAGACCTTTCCCGCAAATCGATGGGTTTTAGACCAATTTTCTTCATTATCCAAAGTCCATGGGAGTTTTATTCCCATGGCATAATTTTGCTTCATTTTTGGTAGATAATTTCCTAGGACAATGAACAGAAGAGCAATAACTACTCCAATCCCAATGGTTAATTGTTTAGAACCAATGACCTTCATAGCTGAGAAAATGGTGGCGATTTGAATTGGTATCATGATGGCAGGTACTAGCCAATAGATGAGAACTTTCCCTTTCGCACCGATATTTTGAGATTTAGGGCTTATACTGGTCACGATAACGGAAAAAATATGAACTCCCATCATCAATATGGGTAGAAAGAAGATAGCTTCCAACTTACCAGAATAGCCATCTGCCTGACCGGAAAGATTAAAGTGAGTTGGGATTTTGGCTGGTAACTCTTTCCAGTAAAAGAGACCGACAAGGATTGGTAACAAGCAGAGTATAGAGGTGAAAGCTAGTAATTTTTTATTGATTTTCATGGGAATCTCCTTTCAAGTCCGTCAACCACACCATGAGGTCTTCTAGGACAGATGTACTCAATTCATAATAGATATAATTTTTCTCACGACTTTCCACCACCAAGTCTGCTTTTTTGAGAATTTTGAGGTGATAGGAAATCGTAGCACCTGTCATGTCAAACTGGGCACCTATATCACCAGCAGACAAGCGACCTTTTTTCAGTAAATTTAAAATATCACGCCTGACAGGGTCCGATAGGGCTTTAAAGGTTGCTGCAAAGGTCATGAATGATTTCTCCTTTCCTTATAGATGAACGTCAGCGCAAGGATGGCTAAGGGAATCACTCCCAGTAAACCAACTGGACTTGGGCCAAACAGGAAATTGGCAGGATCGGCTTTAGAGGATAGAAAAATCTGACCAAAGGTTGCTGCTGCATTAACAGAACCATGCGCCAAAGCCACTATCCAAATACTTTTACTTGCATCAAGCCAATGACGAAAAATAATCTGTAAAACAAAACAGGCCAGAATCATTGCAAGAAGGTTGCTCACTGGAAACCCCCACGTCTTTAAACCATAGTTGTGTCCCATGAGCAGAATAGGCACGTGCCACACACCCCAAATCAAACCCGTCACGAGGTCTGCCTTTCTTTGCCCAAATTCTTTTTTTAAAAGAGGATAGAGGAAACCTCTCCACCCCAGTTCTTCTCCTAAGGCGAGAAAACCATTGATAACAGGAGCAAAGGTAAAGAGTGAAAATAGGGTCAATAGTGTCAGAATTTGGATAGATGGCAAATTTACCCCGTTTCCAGCAAGTTGACGCAGACTAGATAAGGTTATGTCAAAGTCTCCTGAAAAGACTAAAAAATACAGAGCCATCCCCAGAATGATGAGTAATGGTAATCCGAACCACATCGTCACATAGGTTTTCTAATGATTTTTCAAACCGAGTCTGAAGGAATAGACCCACGACATCTTATACTGCTTTTGAGTGATAATCGCACCCAAAGCTGGTGACCACATAGCAATTCCTGTCATGATGAGGTACATCACTTGGTTCTGATACCAGCCAGATAACCACAAAATGGCCCAGATTAACCAAGAGGTGACAAACGTCAGTAGCAAAAAGAGAGTTAGCGGTTTCTTCCTCATAGGATCATCTCTTTCTATTTAGAATTTCATCTAAATAGATTATATTCTTCTTTCGATTTATTGTCAAGAACTATTTAGATGTTTTTCTAAATAGTTCTCTAAAATCTCCACATTCGCATAAGTACCTGATTTTTGGTAAAATGGGAGGGATTAAACGTAGAAAAGGATTCCACATGAAACTGATTTCTTGGAACATTGATTCCCTAAACGCTGCCTTGACCAGTACATCACCACGCGCTTTGTTGTCACAAGCAGTGCTCGATACTCTAGCACTCCACGATGCTGATATCATCGCTATTCAGGAGACCAAGCTCTCTGCGACTGGTCCAAGCAAAAAACACTTGGAAATTCTGTCTGAGCGTTTTCCAGCTTATGATATCGCTTGGCGTTCTTCTGTCGAGCCAGCCCGCAAAGGCTATGCTGGAACCATGTTTCTCTACAAAAAAGAACTGACCCCCGTCATTACCTATCCTGAAATTGGTGCACCGACAACTATGGATGTTGAGGGGCGGATCATCACACTGGAATTTGACAATTGCTTCGTAACACAGGTCTATACTCCAAATGCTGGAGATGGCCTTCGCCGTCTCGCTGAGCGTCAAATTTGGGATGAGAAGTATGCTGATTACCTAGCTGAACTAGATGCTGTCAAGCCCGTTCTTGCTACAGGTGACTTTAACGTTGCCCACAAGGAAATTGATCTGGCTCATCCTTCTAGCAACCGCCAATCACCAGGTTTCACTGATGAAGAGCGCCTTGGCTTTTCCAACCTCTTAGCAAAAGGTTTTGTTGACACCTTCCGTTACCTTCATGGTGACGTTCTTAACGCCTACACCTGGTGGGCACAGCGTAGCAAGACCAGCAAAATTAACAATTCTGGCTGGAGAATCGATTATTGGTTGACCAGCGCTCGCATTGCCAAAGCTATTAAACGCTCTGAAATGATTGACTCAGGAACTCGTCAAGACCATGCCCCAATTCTTCTGGAAATTGATTTATAAGGGCAGAAAAACCGCATTCTCAGTCGCCATACCAAATAGCTGAAGAAAATAATGTTTTCAGAAAATGAACTGACATCAAAATCGGCTATTTTCTTGAAATAAATAAAAATATTAAAAAATGCGTGTATCAGGAAAAAATTACACGCATTTTCTTTATACATACGGTGCGCACAACTCTAGTTTTTGATGGTTTTACAGATACTTTTTCGCTATAATTAAAGATAATGATAATCAAATGAGGGAGCAACTCATGACCTATACTATTAAAAATTTTTTGGATAATGATGATATTCGTGTTATTGACGAGAAAGGACCTTTTCAAGTCATTGAGTACACACGCAATCTTTCAATTTCTCCCAACGAAGCCATGTCAGCTTATTTCCAAGCTCAGATGCATGTCCGTCGCCGCCAGCTCGTTTGTACCATTGGTCACCACAGTGTGACAACCCAGCGTGGCGCTATGCAATGGACCGTCGGCAGCGTCAATGCTACAACAGGCATTAAGGGTGCAGGCGATTTGCTCAAGAAAACCTTCCGCGGTGTAGCGACTGGTGAAAGTGCCATCAAGCCGGAATATAAAGGCAATGGTCAGTTGATTTTAGAACCAACCTACAAACATATTTTACTTCTTGACCTTGATGACTGGGGCAATAATATCCTAGTCGAAGATGGACTCTATCTGGCCAGCGATAGCGAAGTAAAACACCAGGCTGTCGCTAAGAAAACGCTCTCCTCTATGACCATGGGTAATGAAGGCCTCTTCAATCTTGGCCTTAAAGGCAGCGGTGTGGTTGCTCTAGAATCCAGCGTACCATTTGAAGAGTTGATTCAGATTGAACTTAACAATGACGAGCTCAGAATTGATGGTTCTATGGCTATAGCTTGGTCTGCAAGTCTTCATTTCACAGTGGAGCGTAGCGGAAAATCATTGATTGGATCAGCTGCTTCTGGTGATGGCTTGGTCAATGTCTACCGTGGTACAGGCACAGTATTGCTTGCACCTATGACCCAAGATTATTCTCCTCTGGTTTAGCACATGAAAAAACAGCAAATTCGGCTTCATCTAACAGGAGACAGTCTGATGGCTAGACACGAAGGTTGTGACCAACCCATGGTGAATGACTGCCTAAATCAGCTAGCTAATTTTCCTCTAGAAATCATCAACACGGCTGTTTCAGGTCATAACACTGCTGATCTTCTGGCTCGGCTTGATCAGGAAATTCTCTCGCAAGCTCAAGTAGATTTCATCTGTATCCTGATCGGTACCAACGATCTGGCCAGCCATAAGCAAATCCATCTGCCTACTTTTGAAGCCAATCTCAAGCAGATCATCAAAAAGCTGGCTCGAATCTATGAGCCTAAGCAAATCACTCTTATTTCACCACCGCCCGTTGACGAAAGCAAACAACGGCACCGAACCAATCGGCGTATCCGAGAATACAGTACTTGCATGAAACAGATAGCTTTTCAAGAAAATTGCCGCTTTATCGATCTCTACAAAACTTTTACAGAAAATCCAAAACCAACAGAAGAGCTGCTCATTGGCAGCCTCAACGATGGCTTGCATTTTGGAAAAGCAGGCTATGAACTCTTGGCTCAAACAATTTTAGAAGCATTAGGCTCATTCGGAAATTGAAAATGTTTCAAAAGTCAGTCTTCTCCACTATCTAAGAGAGGTGATTGTAACAGCAATTTGAGAATTTAAAATGACTTTTCAACAAGTTTCTGGATAGGCCTATTAAAAGGTTGACACTCCTGTCAATCTTTTTGTTTATCATTCGTAAGGTCTGAAAATCCCTGTCAAATCAGGGATGTCAAAAAGTTTTGATAGACAGTTTCTCTCCTTTTGCTTATACTAAAATCAGAAAAAAGTCGTTAGTAGTGTCAAGCCACTCACTTGTCACTACTAATACGCCAACTTAAGAGTTACAAGGTAAAACTAGCGAAAGGACACTTTATGAAACTCGGTTATAATATTCAAAAACACCGTCAACAGCTTAACTTGTCTCAGGAGGAACTGGCTGAGCAGATTTTTGTTAGCAGACAAACGATCTCCAATTGGGAGAACGGCAAAAATACTCCTGATATCCAGAGTCTCCTCCTTCTCAGCAAGCTTTTTCAGATCAGCATTGAAAATCTGGTAGACGGAGATGTCCAAACTATGCAGATCCTGATAAATCAGAAAGAGCAGGAAGAGTTTGAGCGCGATAGCAAAATCATGACACTCCTCATGTTCCTTCTTCCCATACTAAGCTTCCCGATCTTTTATTTCCTAGAGTGGTGGGGAGTGGCAATCTTCGTCGTCCTCTGGGGCACCTGTCTTTACTATGCTAACCGTGTCGAAAAGGTAAAAAAAGCTTACGATTCCCAGACTTATAAAGAACTAGTCGCACTTTCTCTTGGACAGCCTTTAAGTGAAATCGAAAAAATTGAAGAGAAAGCCAAATATCCTTACCAAAAGGCTTGGATTGTCGTTGCCTTTGTTGTCTTCTCTGCTATCTTATCCACTCTGATTGTCTGGCTAACGCTCGCCCTGTTTAGCTAAACCTCTGGCAGCACTTACGCTACAGCGTAAAAGGTAAAAAATCATTTTTGTGGTAACAAAAATTTGAACAAAATCACCTCAACTTGCAATTTGTAACACTTAAAACTTAGTCGTAGTAGCAAATTGGTTTAAGATAACAACATTGTTTTAACGAAATCACAATTTTTATCCTCCCCCCTTTCACCCAAGCCATTTCTTTATTTTCCTGTGTATTTTTGACGCTCTCATGCTTAGTAAACGGTTTAAAAACTGCATGGGAGTGGGAAAACGAACTCTTTTTTGAGTGCTTGAGTTCTTTCCCCACTCCCATGCAGTTTTACTGTTTTTAGCGTTTTTGGGCTAGTTTCTTCTAAGAAGAGATGACACTTTTTGTAATTTGTCAGTTCTCTTTGCTTTTTTGGGATCTAGTCTTAGCCGATTACTCTCCCCAAACTTCTGCGGCGATTTCTTGGATCAATCTGAGCTTGGCCCATTGTTGGTCTTCGGTTAGGATGTTGCCTTCCTCTGTTGAGGCAAAGCCACATTGTGGGCTGAGACAGAGGTCTTCTAAAGGCACAATTTGCGCTGCCTCGCGAATGCGGGTAATGATAGCTTCCTTATTTTCTAACTCACCTGATTTAGACGTAAGAAGACCAAGGACAACTTTTTTACCAGGTGTTAATTCTTTCAGTGGTGTGAAATCCCCAGCACGATCAGTGTCATACTCCAAGTAGTAACCATCAACTTTTTCCTCACCCAAGAGCTCCTTAGCAATCGGACCATAACCGCCAGATGCTGCCCATGTTGAATGGAAATTCCCACGGCAAATATGACTCGTAACTGTCACATTTTCAGGAATTGCTTCGTAAAATGCATTGTTCAAGGTCAAGAATTTATGAGCCAGATCAGCACGTACTTCTTCTTTGGTTTGGCGATCACCTGCCCAAGCCGTTAGAAAATTATCATCCACCAAAGTTCCCCAAGTACAATCGTCAACCTGAATAGCACGAAGTCCTTTATCATACAAATCACTAAGGACTTGCAGATAGGCTTTTTTGATGTCCTCCACGACCTCTTCAAAGGTTGGGTAAAATGCTGCCAGATTAGCCACATGTTCAGCGTCACGAATCAATTCAAAATATAACTGCGCAGGCGCAGGAATAGTCAAACGAGCGACCCCACCTTTTTCACCAACGACCTGACGCAAGAAGGCATAGTGATTCACAAAGGGATGATTTTTACCAGAAATTTTAGCAGAGAGTATCGCTGAGTCAGCTTTGGTCGTCTCATCATGAAAATGATAGCCTTCGGCCGCTTGGACATGCTCGACACCGTTCAATCCCCAGAAAAAATCCAAATGCCAATAAGCACGGCGGAACTCCCCATCAGTGATATTATCAAGGCCTAGTTCTTGTTGCTTAGCAACTAAGTCACGGATCGCTTGATCCTCAATCGCTGTCAACTGCGCTTGGTCAATATCACCTCTGGCAAATTGCTCACGCGCATCAATCAAATATTGCGGGCGTAAGAATGAACCGACATGGTCTACACGAAAAGGTGCACTTGCTGTTGTTGTCATAGCTATCTCCTCAGACTTTCATTTTCATTTTTCCCTTATTTTAGCAGATGATAGTATTGCTGTAAAATATAACTTTTCTATCTCAATCTATAGGTGAAAACTATATCTACGGTAGAATAGCAACAGCTCGCACTGGTGAACCTGTCGCCTTTTCCCAGTGAGGAAATGCAATAGAAATAAGGCTTCCTGTGGCAGGCACCTGATCCAGATTGGCCATAACCTCAATCTGAAAAATATCTTGAGATAATAAATAATACTCCTCATGAAGGAAACCACCGCTGTTAAACATAGCTAGACCTGAGTCTGTGTCGAGAGTCTCATGACCTAGCCCCTTAACCTGACGCTCATGAATAAGAAATTCCAGAGCTTCGTGACTCCATCCTGGGCTACGTTGAGCGCCACGCGCGTCTACATTAGTCATCGCTTCCTGACTTGGCCAACGCTTGTGCCAGTCACTGCGAAAAGCGACAAAACTACCAACGGGAATCTGACCATGTTCAGCTTCAAAATCCAGAATATCCTGCCGAGTCAATTCATAGTCTGGATTCTCAGCCACAGCTACACTCTTGTCAATCACATAAAGAGGCAAAATAAAGTCTTTTAGGTCAAACTCATCTAACCAACGCCCACCCTCAACAAAGTGAATAGGCGCATCAATATGAGTTCCATACTGAGTCACTACAGAAAACTGTTGCACATGAAACCCATCTGCTAGTGTGAAAATATCCTTTTTCTCCAAAGCAGGCAAAGCTGGAAAGCGCGGGATCGTCTCAGTGATTTGATGCGTCAAATCCACCCACTTCTTAGCTTGCAAACTCTGATAAATACTGTATAGATCAATCATAATAACCCTCCTGAACGTTAAAGTAAAACAACCAGATCAACCCATAGAATCCGTATTTCTATACAAATAGCTGAATCTTTCTGATTTTAACCTTAATATACCAAATCTTATTCTATCTTGCCAATATAAAAAACCTATCGTTCTGATAGGTCCAAACTATCTATTCGCCTTGTTCAAAAACTAGGAACCGGTACTCACAGATAAGATACTTTGGTACAGGAGTATGTTTTCGATCATTGAGACAGTTTTTGAAGAAATACTGACTATCCGCTGATGATGTTAAATCATTTTCTTTTCAAATTATCAGCCTCATTTTTCAAATGGCAACTGCAATGAACTCTCCTGTCCGTTTCGTTTGTCAAACAAGGTTATTCGTTTTTAAAAGCCTCAACGAGAACACGAAATTCTTCATTGGACAGGGTGATGCCTTTTCCCATCTTACTGTGATCAGGGCTCCAACTACGAATGTCATACTTGGCTTCTGCTCCATTAAAGCTAACGCGATTGAGTTCCTTGGTCCAACCTTTCTCATTTTCAGACAAGACCAGTAGTTTTTCGACAATTTCAAATGTAAATTCTGCCATATTATCCTCCTAACAGACTATTCGTAAACGCTTGTGCTTTTTTGAAAAATTTTATATGATTATTGTATCAATACTTTGGAGTTTTTACTATGAAAAAGATTTTTTCAGATCTCCTTTTGCTCCTAAAACACTATCTAAATGGTTCTGAGCAAAAGCATTCTACTGAAAAAAATACTGTTAATCCCGATATTTTAACAACCATCAATCAAGCTCTCACCAGCAAATCTGCTGTTCATGTCATCTATGGCAGCAAAAATTTCACGGGTCACATCCTTCGCCTTGACAAGGACAAATCCCAACTCTTTCTGGAGAATTTTAAGGGGTCGATCACTATGATTATTGATCTTCAGGAAATCAAGCGAATCTCCATTCTACCGCCAAGCTTGCAAAGAATTGTGGAAACCTAGGGAAAGCTGTTGAATGGTAACTAGGTACGAGCACTGTTTTTTCAAAACAAGAAATAATACTCCCACCAGTTATTGATTTTCACGAACGCTAAAAAGCGGACGACAGCTCCTCTTTGAATGATCAAAGGGAAGTTACTCGTCCGCTTTTTATTTTTGACATTTCGTCTGTGATTACATTTTGGCAACTTCACCTATCTGACAGTGTTTACACTTTTAATGAGGCTGTTGTGCTAGTTCTACAGACATTTTCGAAAACGTGTCGTTGAGCAGCTAACAAAACGTCTGGCAGACTATTTTAAAGTGGAGTAACTCTATTACACTGTTAAGCACGAACAGTCATACTCGCGCCGTCTTCCTTGTATAGATTGATAAGCCCTGACTTGCAGGCACGAACCATATCTCCTGCGTAGACTTTCTCAGGCACTGTAATGGTCAAGAGCTCCATAGGATTTGGTGCGCGATCAATCTTGTCTCCATCAGCTGTGTGTAAATCTTGGATGGTCGTTTCAAAATGACGGAAGCCAGGACCATAGAACTCAATCTGATCTCCTTCATGAAGAACATTGCGTTGGCGAATAGTCGCGGTCATGGTAGCCTCATCGAAAGATACAACTTCAGCCACAAACTTGTATTCAGGAATTTTCCGTCGAGCACCGAAAAGTTGTTCGTTTTCTGTTGGTGTGTTGTAGTAAAATCCAGTCGCCAATTCACGCTGAGCTACTTTCCAAAGCTCATCAATCAAGTCTTGTTTGATAGCTTCAAATTTAGCAGGACTTTCCAGATAGGCATCCACCGCAGCCTTGTAACAGTTCGTTACTGTAGAAACATAGTGAATGGACTTCATACGTCCTTCAATTTTGAGACTATCCACACCATTTTCAATCAAGTCAGGGATATTTTCAATCATACACATATCAACAGAAGACATAGAGTACTCTTCAGGAATTTCACCTTTAAGACTACGGCGCTCTTGTCCAAATGGCATTTCATAAAGGTCGTACTTCCAGCGGCAAGACTGAGAGCAGCCGCCACGGTTGGCATCACGATGGCTCATGTGATTTGAGAGAACACAGCGTCCTGAGTAGGAAATACACATAGCTCCATGAACAAAAGCCTCAATCTCAACATTGGTTCGTTTGCGTATTTCAGCCACTTCAGCCATTGTCACTTCGCGAGCTAAGACCACGCGCGTCAGGCCTAATTCCTTCCAAAATTCAAAGGTTTCATAGTTAGTGGCTGATGCCTGCGTTGACAGGTGAATCTCAAGACCTGGTGCATCTGTTGAAGCAATCATGATAAGAGCGGGGTCAGACACGATAACAGCATCAATCTCCATATCACGAAGCTCTCTAAACCACTCCCCTGCTCCTGCTTCATTCCCTTCATGGGTAATCATGTTAGCAGCTACATAAACCTTAGCGCCACGTGCATGGGCATAGGCAATTCCTTCTCGCATCTGATCAGGTGTAAAATTTCCCGCACGGCTTCGAAGACCATAAGCTTGACCACCGATAAAGACCGCATCAGCTCCATAGTCTACAGCCACTTTTAATTTTTCTAAGGTCCCAGCAGGTGAGAGAACCTCAGGGCGTTTCAATGTTTTTGTCATTATAGCAATTCTCCTATTTGGAAGTGAGCAAAATCGATTTTTGCCCTACTCCGTACAGCTGGCGAAGTCTTTTCCGACTTATACTAAGGTCAGTGAGAGACTCGACAACCACCGTATCATTCTCATTTTTCTGGAATCTCTTAATAGTATTAAGGTTCCAGCTTGTCCTATAAGCTTTCTAGTAGACCTAACTATTTTATAGAAAATAACTGCAAAAATCAAGGAAAATTTAGAAAGCGACTGACAATACCATCTTTCGGATAATAAAAAATCTGGCCCACCCCCAGATTTTTATGGTCAATGTGTTAACGAAAATTAATCCGCTTGCTGATTTTGTCCATCAGAATTCCTCCAACGATCAGGGAAGCAAACTCTCCAACACCTGTTGTCAACCATGTGTAGAAGAAAGGCACTTCGTAAAGGTATTTCAGCTCAAGCGCAATGGTAAACATGCTGAGCGAAAAGAAAATCGCAAAGTAAAAGAAAGCTTTATTGAGCAGTCCATTAAAGAGATAGTCTTTCATGTAGCGTTCAAACAGGAAGACGCCCAAAGTGAGAAAGACGAGAGTTGATAAACCACCAACAATCATGTCGATCCAGCCAAACCCGATAAAGTTGGCTATCATACACCCTAAAGTTACGCCGACAATATACTTTTTATTGTAAAAGGCAGTGAAATTCATCAGCTCCGACAGACGGAATTGGTAAGCCCCATAAGAAATCGCATTGAGCGGAGGGGTCACTGTCAAAGCAATATAGATGGCCGCAACCATCGCAATTTGCGCGAAATCCCGCGCAGTCCATTGTTGATTCATTTTGGTCTCCTTTGGCGGAAAATACCCTCTAAAAATCAAACTCCAACAAGAAGATACAAAGCCCGTATGAAAAGCGTTGGAAAATGAAAAAATTGACGCAGAGTCACTCAGACTCTAGGAAATTTTTGAATTTTATCTAGCTTTTTAGGGCGTGTTCAATTTTAAGCTTGTTAGAAAAGATTTTTGATAAGTATCACCGCTTGTAATATGCTTGACTAAAGGTAGGAAGCGTCAAGGGTTGTTAAAAAACAACGCTCTAAGTATAGCATATTTTTAGGAAAAATGATAGACTATCCTTATGAAAAAAATCTTAAAAAATGAAGTTTTCTCCTATCTCTTTTTTGGTGTTCTAACAACACTCGTTTACTTTGTGACACGATTTCTCATCTTCTATCTGACGCAGGAATCCCTTTTTGCAGCATTAGTGGCCAATATTACTGCTATTTTATTTGCCTTTGTGACTAATGATCGCTTTGTCTTCAATCAACCGCGCCAAGGATGGATGAAGCGACTGGTCAAATTCGTCATCGCTCGGCTGTCCACTTTAGGTATTGATCTCCTGCTCACCTTCCTCTTAACCAAAGCTTTTCCAGAGATCATCGGCCAGTTTGTCAACCATGACCCGAAACAGATCGATCTGGTGGTTTCTTTGATTAGTCAAGTCTTCTTTATCATTTTAAATTACATCTTAAGCAAATTACTTGTTTTTAAAGATAAGCAAAGTATCAGCAGCAAATAGCTTTTCGCAATGCAAATCATGGGGGTGGGATCAGCCCTCATATTTGTCTCGCATCTAAAAGAGAGATGAATTTAAAGCCACATAATAGAAACAGGCCTCCTCATGGAAAGGAGACCTGTTTCTGTTTTTAAAAAGTAATGGATTCACGTGTTCGTTGGTAAGATTTGACAAACCGCTCTGCAACACCTGGTTCTACATTTTCAAGTGCTTCAGAAATGATTTTGAAAGCAAGCGCATAATCAAAACGTACTTCAAAAGCAGATAATGCTTCATCAAAAGAAGTTTGAATATTTGGCTCTTGCGAACGGTAACGGTTTGAATACTGAAGAAGTTGCTCTGTCAAGCTTGCATCCTGAACAATCTGGTATGTTTCTGATTCCAGCTCATCCATTGCAGTTTGTGCCACATCCAGCTGGCGGGTGACCGCCTCTACATCAAGACGCTCAGGGTCAAGCAATTCCATCAACTCCTCCACTTTATGACTAGTGCTAAAGAAAAGGTTCATAAAACTTTGTGGAATACCCGGAAGATTGCGCTTTTCCATGTAGCGTTTAATGGTATGAAGCTTATTAACAAAGGCATTAGCTTGATTGCGAGCTTTGGCTTCTTGAATTTCTTGGGCATTTAAATACTCTGCCAAGCTGATCTGATCTTCTTCAATATCAGACAGTTGTAATTTTGTCGTTTTAAAATGTTCAAGAATTTCAGAATAAGGCACATCTGGCTGATTCATATTTTCAATCTTGTATTGAACATCAGCCTTGAGCTCTTCGAAGTTAGTTTTCACTGTTTGGATTTGACCAAGCTTACTGTCTGACAAGTAGTATTTTTCACGCAGTCGATCTACTTCTGCTTCTAACTTCTCTTGGCTAGCTTGAATATGCCCTAAATAGTCAGGAAGCACTTTAGACATTTTGGCAACTTCTTGCTTAGCACTAATCTCTTTCGTAAAGACTTCATAAAGACTGTCTATTTCGTCTTGGATACGCTCATTTTCAGCATCAGCTTGATCCAGTTCAAACTCAACGGTTGTCAAAAGGTTGTCCTTGATCGCTATGCGGATATCTTGCAGACGAACTTCCACATTCTCCTCAGGAAACTGGTAATTCTCTTCCAGCAATTTCTTGTAACCTGAGTTGAGGTCTGACAGTTGTTCTGGCATCGTTGTGACCAATTTTTCCATCAGGGCTGGCAAACGATCCATAATTTGCTTAAGAGCAATCATATGCTCTTCTGTCTTATCCAAAATAGCGGAAGCTTCAATTGGATCTCCTGAGGTGTTCAAGGTCACAAACTCTGAAAACTCAGTTTCGATATGCTTAAATTGCTTTTGCAACTCTGGCAAGGTCGAACCATAGCTAGCTTCATTTTCAGACAAAGTCTGCTGCAAGCTATCGAATAAATCAAGCGCATGATGGACACGCCCGCTGTTTTTAGCTTCTTGCGTCTTCAGATCAGACATCGCCTGACGAATTTCTTCAATATCATGACTGACAAGTTCAATCTGAGTCTCGATATTCTCAATAGCATTCTTAGCTTTCACAAAGCGGAACGACTGGTTAAAGCCTTCTGTTTCAAAGATTTGATTTTCAATATCTGAGAAAGAATTGAGCGAAAGATCAACCCATTTTTGATTCCATTCTCGAAAAGCAACCTGACTTTGACCGATCAAATGCATGTTTTTGACTTCTTCGATCTCGTCATTAACAGGAAGATTAAAAAGGACTTCTTTACGCTCCTCTAGCTGATCCAACAAGGTTTCATTACGCTTTCTCGCTAAAATACTTAACACATACGCAAGGATAATAATGGTGACGATCACAATAACAATAATGATTGTGCCACTAGACATATAAAACTCCTTTAATTAAGATACACAGGCCGTTGAGCATTCCGTATTAAAGACGCTAGTTCCTAAAACTCTAAGGGACTTGCGAATTTTAATTGGAAATTTAGACCGTGCCCCATGACCATAAGATACACAGCCAGAAAACACAGCAAACAGAAGCGAAACGCCAGCAATCCATGATTTCCTTGACATTCCCTCGTCAAGACGACTTGGCTTTTTAAGTCCAAACATCTATGATGAAAACTTTGGCAAAGAGTCCACACTCTAAGAAAAGTTCTCTTTTTCGCACAGCTCGTAGGCCGAGTTCAATTAGTTCTATTTTTATAGAAAACCTGATCTATTATACCATATTATAGGTCAGATTGCACCCTTTTTTAAAGACTTTTAGATGTCTAGGGTTGAATAAACCGCATTTTCTTCAATGAATTCACGGCGCGGCTCGACTCGATCTCCCATTAGCATATCAAAAATTCGGTCAGCCTCAGCAGCATCATCTACGGTCACACGCGCCATGAGGCGATTTTCTGGATCCATGGTTGTTTCCCAAAGCTGATGGTCATCCATCTCACCAAGTCCCTTATAACGCTGAATCGTTGGCTTGGAACGTCCCTGACTATGCTCGGCTATGGCAAGTTCAAGCTCTTGCTCTTGGTTAGCTCCTGGCTGGATATAGGCCTTAATCTCAGAGCCAACTTTCACCCCGTAAATTGGTGGTTGAGCAATATAGACATAGCCTGCCTCTAGCACAGGACGCATGTAACGATAAATCAAGGTCAAAAGCAATGTACGAATGTGCGCACCATCAACATCGGCATCCGTCATGATAACGAGCTTCTTGTAGCGTGCCTTAGACACATCAAATTCCGCTCCAAATCCAGTTCCCATAGCGGTAAAGAGGCTACGAATTTCCTCGTTGGCCAAAATCTTGTCCATAGTGGCTTTTTCAACGTTAAGGATTTTACCACGGATGGGTAGGATAGCCTGAAATTCACGATTGCGACCTGTTTTAGCCGATCCACCTGCGGAGTCCCCCTCCACGATGAATAATTCTGTCTCTTCTGGATCGTTTGAAGCACAGTCGGCCAATTTACCAGGTAAGTTTGAAATCTCCAAACCAGATTTTTTACGGGTCACTTCCCGTGCTCGCTTAGCTGCGATACGCGCTTTACTGGCGAGTATTCCTTTTTCCACAATACGACGGGCAACCTGAGGATTTTCCAAAAGGAATTCTGAAAAAGCTTCTGAGAAAAGGCGATTCGTGATTTTCACAACCTCGCTGTTTCCCAACTTGGTCTTGGTCTGTCCTTCAAACTGAGGATTTGGGTGTTTTACAGAGATAACGGCGGTCAAGCCTTCACGAACGTCCTCACCAGTTAGATTATCCTCGTTTTCCTTGAGGAGCTTATTCTTCTTGGCATAATCATTGATGACGCGCGTCAGTGCGGCACGAAAGCCTTGCTCGTGCGTCCCACCTTCATGCGTATGAATGTTATTGGCAAAAGACAGGACATTTTCTTGATAGGCTGTCGTGTACTGCATCGCTACTTCAACGATAACATCGTCCATCTCACCCTCGGTGAAAATCGGCGTTTCAAAAATCGCTTCCTTGCTAGCATTTAAATACTCAACGTAACTAGCGATCCCACCTTCGTAGTGGTAAGCTTCTGTTTGTTCTTGGCCATCGCGCTTGTCAGAAATAGAAATCCTGAGCCCACGATTGAGGAAAGCCAACTCTTGAACGCGTTTGTTGAGCTTATCAAAATCGTATTCTGTCGTCTCGGTAAAGATTTCTGGATCTGGTGTGAAATGCACCGTTGTGCCATGACGATCCGTTTCACCAATGACTTTAAGATCATCTACGACAACACCTTGACGGTACTCTTGGTAATAAATCTGTCCATTTTTGTGAACACGAACATCTAACTGGGTAGACAAGGCATTAACAACAGAGGACCCTACCCCGTGTAGACCACCTGAGACCTTGTAGCCACCACCGCCAAATTTACCACCAGCATGGAGAATGGTGAAAACTGTCTCAACCGCTGGACGCCCTGTTTTTTCTTGAATGTCAACAGGAATCCCACGTCCATCATCGACAACGGTGATGGAATTATCTTTTTCGATATAAACTTCAATCTTGGTCGCAAAACCAGCCAAGGCCTCGTCAATTGAGTTATCAACGATTTCCCAAACGAGGTGATGAAGCCCCTCTTTAGATGTGGATCCAATATACATCCCTGGCCGCAGACGTACAGCTTCTAAACCTTCCAATACCTGAATCTGGCTAGCATCATAATTTTCAGCCAAAGCCTGCAAATCTTTTGTTTCTTCTGTCATTTCTTCCTAACTTCCACTCTTTTTTACTTACCAATCACTAGCGCTTTGGATCATCCTAAAACGACTTCCAAACTTTCCTGTCCATCAAATTGGTAGACGGCCATTCCTGCGGCTCGTCCAGCTTCTAAATCGATCTCTCGATCGCCAATAACCAAGGCATTTGTCATATCATACTTATCCTTGAGGTACAAAAGAGCAGACGGGTCTGGCTTTCGCGCAAAACCACTGTCTCCAGTCACCACCTCTTCGAAGTATTGGTCAATGTCTGCTCTATTTAAAATATCTAATACCTGATTGTTGCGATGAGACCACAAAAAATTCCGACCGCCAGAGTTCACAATACGAGACAAGGTTTCTTTGGCTCCCTTAAAAAGGATTGGATTTGCTAAATCAATCCCCTCGTGGTACTTGTAATGCTCTAAAAAGTCAGGCACGTCTTTTGCGTAGCGATTAATAGCTTCAGCAGTAGAGATTTTAAGGGCAGAATAGACCTCATCATGGGCTGGCACAGTCCGACCATATTCTTCTAGAGTGTCACAAAAAGCTCTCGTCGAAATTTCATAATTATCGAGGAGCGTTCCCCCTAAATCCCATATGTAATCTTGATATTTCATAGCTTTTATTATAGCATATTTTCAGAAAAATTAAAAGCCTAAAACCATGTGTTAACAAAGGCTTTAAGGCTTTTTACTCTATTTTTGTAGATTGTTAGTTTTCCTCAAAGAGTTGGTCGTAAATCATACCGTTACTCAGTTTTTTAGCATCACCACCTAGCACTTCGACCAAGCGATAAGCAAAGGCCAGACTAACTCCTGCTCCTTGAGCTGTGATCATTCGCGCATCCTGCACCAAAAGCTCAGTGCTATGATTGCCCACACCAATCTCTTCTTCTACGCCAGGATAGCAGGTATAACGCTTATTGTCTAATAAACCTGCACGCCCAAGGACTTTTGGTGCTGCACAAATGGCCGCAAGCCACTTTTCCGATTGCGCTGCATCTTGAAGCGCTTGAATCAACTCATCATTGTCCCGTAAATGGTTGGAACCAGGCAAACCTCCTGGTAGGACAATCATGTCATAAGCGCTTAAATCGCCATCAAAAACCTTGTCTGCCTTGACAGTGATGCCATGAGAGCCTGTCACTTCTGCGCTAAAGCCTAAGATTTCAACGGTGATTTCTGCTCGTCTCAGAACATCAACCGGTGTGAGGGCTTCGATTTCTTCAAAGCCTGGTGCAAGTAAAACAGCTACTGTCATAGTGATGACCTCCTTTTGAAATATTGTGTAATGGACATTGTACTCGGTAATGCTGACTTTTTGATGGGCCGTAGATAGTGACGTTTCTGAGCACAAGTCATCTGCAGCCAAAATTTTGACAATCTAGAAAAAGTCCCTCAAAATGTGAGATCAGACAGTTCTGACTGATCAGCACTCACCAACACATTTTGATTGCTTGCTAGAGTTTTTCTACAATGAAACTGTGCTTTCTGACACCGCGCATTTGTTTTTCTTCTTCCTTGAGAACATTTTGATAATGCATAGACAAGAGCAGACCAATCCCGATTAGGTTAGAAATGATTGACGAACCTCCCTGTGAAATAAAGGGTAGGGGAATCCCCGTCAATGGCAACAGGCCGGTCGCTGCACCAATATTTTCTAAAACGTGAAAGAGCAACATCATGATAAAGCCAGTTGAAATAAAGGTGTAAAAGCGGTTATTTGAAGCGATGGTCACACGGATCATACGATAAATGAGAATCATATACAGGCTAATCAGAATTGCTCCTCCCAAGAAGCCAAAGTTTTCCGCAATAACTGTAAAAATCATATCACTTTCCCGAACTGGAACATGAACATCACTGACCTGAAATCCCTTGCCCCAAAGCCCTGCACTACCGATTGCAATCAAACTTTGTGCCTGCTGGAAAGTTGTGGTCTGAGCATTTTCGAATGGATCCAGCCAGCCCGAAATACGGTTAAGCTGGTAGGTATCCACTCCTAAATCATAGAGAAATATCCTTCCTTCTTCCCGAGAAAAGACTAATATGAAGCCAATCAGTAATAAAGCAACCAGGCCTACAACTGGCAAAATCAATCGCCAAGAAACGCCTGATAAGAGGGTCAGCCCTGCAAAAATAGCTAGAAAGACGAGAGCCGTTCCAAGATCGCCTTGCAAGCGTAAAAGGGCCATCACTGGTATAGTGACGAGGAACAGTTGTAACAAAAGCCAACAGTCGGTCTTTAGTGTGGCTGTTTCGTGTTTGGTTTGAAAGCGCACAATCACATAGGACATCATCAGAATGTAGGAAATTTTCATAAACTCCGATGGCTGAAAAAGACTCTGACCACTAAGCGCTACCCAGTTTTTAGCACCTGTCGCTGCTACTAGATTGGGATTATAATAGACTAAAGGCAAAACCATCAAAGCAAGGCCTAGACTATACAAAAAAGGGGTGGCTTTCCAGAGAAAGGGCGTGTCAAATCGCATGACCAAAAAAGCCAGAAGAATCCCTAGCAAAATCCAAGCCCCCTGCTGGAGTACCATTTCTATTGCCCTGCCAGAGTGATCAAGACTTGCAGCGACAAAAACAGCAAGCAAGCCGATAACAAGCAAACAAAAAACTGGCAAGATTAGTTTCAAATCAACACGGTTAGTCGCAGATAGTCTACGATAGCTCATTTTACCTCCCTAGGTTCAGGCTCAAAGTCCTAGTCTCTCCAAAATCATTTCGTCTAACGAGTTTTTTCATATTGAACGATCATTTGCTACGGTCTTAGTGAATAAACTGACTCAAAAAATAGCAAATAACACTTTTTTCTATCTTTTGGCTGATTGTGCCAGAGAACTTTTCAGACATCTGGCGTATCGTAGGACACTCGCTGTTGACAAATACCTACAAATCTTTTCACCAGTAGATGGGGTCGAAAATCGAAAACCATTTCAGAAGTCAGCTTTCTCCATCGTCCAAGAGAGTTGATTGCAGCAACAATGTTAAAACTTAGAACAATAATTTATGAAAAGGGAATGGTTTTTCGAACAAGTCCATTATATCAAAAAGGCTACTTTTTGGAGAACATTTTACAACCTCTTCCAGCAAAAACTTAGGGGATAGATACGAGCCTTTCAAAATCATGCTTGGGAAAGTGTACGGTCTTATACTCCATAAAAATCGAACAGCAAACGAATTGAATTTGATTTTTGAAGAGTATTGCAGCGGAAAATGAAACAAAATCCCCACCCAAAAGAGTGAGGAAATTGTAGTTGATAGACGATTGTTAAGGGTTAGTTTTCTTTCTTGCGGCGAAAACTCAGCAAGGACGCGCCAGCGAGGATTCCGCCAAGTGCACTCAGGAAGCTACCTGTCGAGCTGGTGTTTGGCAAGCGGTCGCCACCCGCAGTATTAGCTGCGGATTTGGCTTCGGTTTTGCCAGTTCCAGCGCTTTGGTGTGGGGTAGCTTTTACGCTACCGTTACTGCTTGAAGCGGTGTTGCCATTTTGGGCATTAGCTCCAGATTGGGCATTACCGCTTGCGTTAGCTCCACCGTTGGTTTTTGGCGGGGTCTGAGCGTTCGAACTCGAACTGTTGCTATTCGAACCTGAACCCTTGCCTTTGTTTGGCGGAGTTTGGTCGCCACCAGAGTTGGAACCTCCATTGTTTGGAGGAGTCTGGTCTTTGCCATTGTTGTTTTCGTCTGGTTTCTTGCCATTGGAATCTCCGTCTGACTTTTTGCCGTCTCCAGGGTTTTCGCCATCAGGTTTCTTGCCATTGTCTGGGTCTCCAGGTTTTTGGTTCGAATTACCGTCGTCTGGTTTCTTGCCATCTGGATTTTGCGAATTATCATCAGGCTTTTGTCCATCTGGATTTTTGCCGTCAGGATTTTGCGAATCTCCGTTGCCTCCAGGTTTGTCGCCTGGATTAGAGCCGTTGTTGTCTCCGTTGCCATCTGGGTTTGGAGATGGTTGCGGTTCGGGCTGAGGGTTTGGGTTTGGAGTTTCGCCCACACGAACTAAGCCAGCAATGGCTTGTTGTAGAACAGGAATACCTCTTTCTACATAAGAATATCCCCACCTATAGTTCCGCTCTAAGTTCTCTAAATCCTCTAAAGTAGTATATCTATTCAAACTATTTGGATCTACCGTAGTGGAACTCAAATCGTCTTCATACGCACGAGCAACACTTTTTGCGTTGCTATATATGAAAGGATTCTCTTCCATATAAACCTTATTCCAAGATTCTGGCGTGTAATCTGCAGGGTTCAAAGCCTTAACTTGTGCAACCAAAGCTCGATAATTTTCGATGATTGCTCGAATTTCCGCCTTGCGAGCTTCAAGCGCAGCAATATCTTCCTCTTTTGGGGCTGGTTCTGGTTGTGGCTGAGGCTCTGGGTTTGGAGATGGATTTGGATTAGGTTCTGGCTGAGGGGTTCCATCTGGTAGATAATAAAGATAAACCCAAGCCTCTTTTTCGGCATATTCGGCCTGCTCTCCATAAGGGCTTTTAGTGATATCGTCATATGAGATTGTCATCGAGCTTACCTGTTGTTGATCGTAATCTTTCATATTCCAGATTCTTCCGTCAAACTTATACCCAGGTATTTCTGTGGCAGAAACGGTATAAGACTCTCCAGGATTCAGCATAACAACGTGTAAATCACCAATCCTCACGCCATGCTGAGCGTCTATATAAGAGTAGATGATTGCCCTTTGAGCCTGATCTGGCTTTTCGTTGGGTTGAGGTTGTGGAGCTGGCTCTTCAAGCTTGCGGTATTTAAAAAATACACCTGTTGTATATTCTCCTTCAGGGAAATCTAAAAGGCTAACTGTTTGAGAAGGCTCCGAAATTAGTTCATAGCCTTCTATCTCACGAGCGTTAATAGTTAGAGAACCACTGTCAGGCATTTTCATCCCTTCTGAGAGAATAACTGCATCATAGGTTACTCCGTCTATAACTTGCTCTTCAGTGCAAAAAACTGTAACAATATATTCTGTTTTCTCTGTCTCTTCCGCGTGAACCGGATTAGGGTTCAAGATGTTTGCCGTCGGCGCAACAACACCTGCCAGCGCAATGCTGGACATCAACAGAACGCCTGTTTTCTTTGTAAAGTTTGTAACTTTCATTTTTTCCTCCATGAAATGTGAATTTTCTTTTTATTTTCACACAAAAATCCCTGCTACAATAGGGTTTTGGTGTGTTTTAGTTAACGGTCGTCAACTAAAACAATGAAAAATCAAAAAATGCCAACCTGACAAAGTCCTAAAAACCTTGTCAAATCAGCATTTCATTTATTTCTTATGGATAACTTTGATTGTTTTAACAAACGACCGTCTACTAAAACAGTTTACATGTTTACTTTACCATTTTTTTGAGGTTTCGTCAACACATTATGTGCTTTTTGGCGATTTATTGGAATATTATTGCGCCGCAAAACGCTGTAAATGGTCGCAGTGGAGATTTTAAGCTGATAAGACAGTTCGCGAACCGACATGTTTGCCGAGAGATACTCGGAGATGATTCGCTGTTCAAGATTCTTAGAAATGCCTTTATTACCAAGCCTTACACCGCGCTCACGGGCTTTTCTCAGCCCGTCTTTGGTGCGATTTCGAATCGCTTCTAGTTCCCATTCCGCTACATAGCCGAGAATCAGGCAGAAAAACTTACCCGTTAGCGAATCTGTTTCGATATTTTCCTGAATGCTTTTGAGCTTAATGTTGTGACTGGTGAGGTCTTGAATGATGTCCGACAGCTGAAACATTTTCCGAGTGAGACGGTCTAACTTATAGACGACAAGCATTGTGTCTATGCCGTTGTTCGAACACTGTCTTGCGACTTCGAAGGCTTTTTTGAGTTTCGGACGGTCTTGCTTGCCGCCAGAATCTTTCTCGACAAAAACAATGTCGCAGTTTTTAAGAGCTTCCTTTTGGACTTCCAAGCCCAACTCTTGGCGGTTGTCCGTTGAGCTAACACGGGCGTAGCCGATAGCAACCGCACCTTTTTCTTGATAGTGATTTATGATTTTCTTCACAATTTCCTCCTTACTGAACTATTGTAGCAGGTGATTTTATTGTAGAAGAAATGAAAGGAAAACGGGTGTGGCGTTGAGAATTACTGACAGGATCGGCGTTTCATCAGCAAGATAATCTATAGCACGATAACGTCATCTAAAAAACCAGACAGAAAACCTGCCTGGCTTGATACTCTTTTGAGTTTTGCTTGATAAATCTTGCTTATTTGATACCGTACTTTTTGTTGAAACGGTCCACACGTCCATCGGCTTGTGTGAATTTTTGACGTCCTGTGTAGAATGGGTGTGAATCAGAAGAGATTTCAACACGAACCAATGGGTACTCAGCACCTTCAAACTCAATCGTTTCTTTTGAACGTTTTGTAGAACCGCTCAAAAACTTGTAGCCTGTTGTTGTATCAAGAAAGACAACTGGACGGTATTCTGGATGAATATCTTTTTTCATTAGTTAAAAATTTCCTTTCTGCCATAGCTCTTTGCGAACCATAGTTTATAACTCTATCAGTTTACCAAAATATCCTCTGTTTGACAAGCCCTAAAAACTACTTTTTGAGAAACTTTGGTAAATATTGCCGTCAGTGGTAATAGCAATTGCTTCAATCCCTTGAGTCACTGCCACTTGCCCCATGATCTCAGGTAATTTTTTTCCAAAGAGTCTCGTCGTCCAAATCTCACAATCAACGGACTTTTGAGCGATAATCGTCAGACTAGCCAGCTCTGACTGGACAGGATAGCCTGTCTCAGAGGAGAAAATATGGTGGTAGGTCTCTCCATCGATCGTCAGGGTGCGTTCGTAAACACCCGAAGTCACAACGGACTGATCACGGATCGGGAGAACCAAACTGTTTTCCCCGCGTTTTTTCGCAGGATTTTGAATGCCAATGCGCCAAAAGCCATCTACCTGATGAGGAGCGTTTCCCATTGTCAGGACATTTCCACCTAGATTAATAAGCGCTGACCGAATACCTGCTCCTTTCAAATAAACCAAAATCTTATCTGCAATATAGCCCTTGGCTAGGGCACCTAGATCAATTTTCATGCCCTTTTGAGCTAGAAAAACAGATAACTGGTCATCGTCTAAGATAATGTTTTCGGGATTAATGATGTCTAAACAGGCTGATATTTCTTCATCTGTCGGTTTTCTAGCGTCCGCAAAACCGATCCGCCACAGCTGAATCAAAGGACCGATAGCAATGTTGAGATTGGAGCCCGATGCACAAGAGTGAGCCTTGCCAAGCCTGATGAGCTCATACAAATCAGGATGCACTGAAACACTGGAGATGCCTGCTTGGTCATTAATCGCCATAAGCTCAGAATCTGGCCGATTGGCTGAAAAACGACGTTCATAACGGTAAAGCAAGCGCTCCACTTCTGCTAAAATCGGCTCGGGCCTTTCATGAAAAATAGTCACATCAATGATAGTCCCCATGAGCCTAATCTGAAGTTTGTGGGCCTTATTATCCATCTGACTCATCGATGTGCCGCCACAGCTTGCAATTTTTGATAAATCAGATCGTTTTCTGCTAAGTTGGCAGAATTAGCCCCAGATGCCAAGGGGTGTCCTCCACCAGCATGCTCTTTAGCGATTTGATTGATCGGCATGAACTTGCTACGCATCCGAACTCGGTAGTAACCTGCCTCTTGCTCAACAAATATCGCCCAAACCTTCACATCTTCAATCTGACCTGGCGCACTGACAATGGCTGACGTCTCCGCGTCGGTCAATTCATATTGCTTGAGCAATTCTTGGGTTAAAACGACACGCGCCGCACCATTTTCGTCCAGCTCCAAATGATCATAAACATAACCTTGAAGTTTAGCAATTTTATAGGGAAAAGAGTCCATCTGACGAGACAGAGCAGCCGCATCAAAGTTGTAACGGCGAAGTTTACTTGCTACATCAAAGGTAGTCGCAGTGGTTGCTGGGTATAAGAAGCGCCCTGTATCTCCAATAATACCTGCATAAAGCAACTTGGCTGTGTAGGCATCCAGTTCCAAGTCATTGTCAAAAGCAAACCGAGCGATCAACTCAGACGCTGAACTGGCATTGGTGTCAACCAAGGAAATATCCCCGTAAACGTCATCATTCGGGTGGTGGTCAATCTTAATGAGATAAGCCCCCTGATTGTAGCGCTGATCGTCAATACGAGCCATGTTAGCCGTGTCTGTCACGATGACCAAGGCGCCCTCGTAAAGATTATCTGGTACCACATCCATCTTGGCCAACCAAAGCAAGGTTGGCTCGTCACGGCCTGTTACAAGAATGGTTTTTTCAGGAAAATTGCGTTGTAACAACTTTTGCAATCCCACCTGACTTCCTAAAGCATCTGGGTCTGGATTTGAATGGCGGTGAATGATAATAGTGTTATAGCGCTTGATTTTGTTTAAAATTTCTTTGTTCATGGGAAACTCCTTGACTAAGATATGAGGCTGTATAGAAAGCTGTGCAAAGATAAAAAATATGCGTAGCCAAAGATAGTTTTTAAAGCGATGCTTTTGTGGTGACTACCGTTTCTAAACCTATACTCCATTGTAACACAAAGGTTTTCCTTTTAAAAATAGAAAAATATGGTATAATGTGAGATATCTTATCTTTTTGGAGGAACACATGGCCTTAGCGAAAATAGTCTACGCTAGCATGACCGGAAATACTGAGGAAATTGCTGATATCGTTTCTAATAAATTAGAAGAATTAGGCGTAGATGTCGAAACCAATGAATGCACAACCGTTGACGCGGATGATTTTTTAGATGCAGATTTGGTCATTGTCGCAACATATACTTATGGGGACGGGGAATTGCCAGACGAAATCGTAGATTTCTACGAAGATTTGTTGCAATTAGACCTCTCTGGAAAAATTTATGGCGTTTGCGGTTCTGGGGACACCTTCTACGATGAGTTCTGTAAATCTGTTGACGAGTTTGACGCAGCCTTTACAAGCACTGGTGCAACCAAGGGAGCTGAGTCTGTCAAAGTTGACCTTGCTGCAGAAGATGATGATATCATTAACTTAGAAGACTTTGCCCAAGCTTTAGCTGAACACGTTCTCTAATGATACACACTAAGAGAGTCTGGGACATCAGTCTCAGACTCCGTATTTTTACCGTAGCTTTGTTTAATTGGTAGTCACAAATGACGACTTTGATTCGATAGAGCGTTTTTTTGATCATCCATACTGACAAACTTCAGCTCTCTTGACCATAGAAGAGCTGACTTTTGAAATATTTTCAGTTTCTGAATTTTTTAACGTTAAACCGTCAGTTAGCTGCCTGATATCTATGAACTGAATGCCCAATCTCGCTTTCTTGACTTTCCTTACTACAATAGAAAGGACACTTCTGATGCCTAAATCTCAAAAAGGACTAACTTCCTTTGCCCTTAGAAATCTTGCCATGGTATTAATGCTGATTGATCACACGGCAGCGACTTTCTTTCCTGAACAGCTATGGCTGCGCTACATTGGCCGCTTGGCTTTTCCTATCTTTGCTTTCCTGATTGTGGAGGGTTATTTCCATACGAGACATTTTCCTAGGTATTTACTGCGATTAGTAGGATTAGCTATCCTGACAGATATTCCTTTCAACCTGATGGTCAATGGTACATGGAACTATGCCCCTTTTCAAAATGTCATTTGGACTTTCGTGATTGGTCTGATCACTATTTGGGGGATTGATCAGAGCAGGGCAAGGTTCCCACGTCCGATCTGGTATCTGACCAACGCCCTTTTGATCCTGTCCAGCACTTTTTTGGCGGACGCTCTGGATACAGATTACCATAGCCTTGGGGTTATCATGATTCTTGGCTTTTATTTCTTTAGGGGAAATACCGCTCAAAAACGCAGTGGGCAGTTGAGTATCCTAGTGTTGGCCAACGTTATCCTTCCCAATCTTCAAACCTTGCTCCTTATTGGCTACAGCAATCTTGCTTTGTACTGGGATTACTATGGTTTCAACCTGATCTCGCCACAAGTCTTTGCACTCCTAGCGCTTCCTTTGATTTGGAGTTACAATGGTCAACAAGGTTATCATACAAAAATGAATCAGACCTTCAACTACCTCTTCTACCCGCTCCACATGCTGATTCTTGGGCTTCTAGCCACCATGGTTTTCTAAAAATTGCGTGATAATCCGTGCCACCTGGTGCGGATTTTCTGTATAAAGACCATGGCCAACTTCAGAAACCGCACATCTATGGACAAAATCTGGCACAGCTTCAAGAGCCTTCGCCTTAAATTCTGGTGTCTCATCTCCCAAGTCGGGAATAACGAGTAAGACCAGCTTGTCTGATAAGCTCTGGATAGCTCCCAACCAATCACGGCGGAATCGTAAGAGAGTTTCTACGTCAGTAACTGACAGATTGAGCCGATAGGCGTACCCGTCCCACACCAAAGAAGCCTTGACAGCTTCTTCCTGAGCGGACGACCAAAAGATAGAACTTTCTTTTTCAGCAGCAACGGCTGCATCCAATGAGTCAAATCGAGTTTGTTTCAAATACGCTCGCGCGTCTGTGATTTCAGACTCAATCTCAGGCAAAACCTCATCCGACCAGATGCCACCATCTAGCAGGACAAGCTTCGTGATTTGCTGGTATTGGCTAGCTAAATAAGCCGTTAAATCTCCTCCAATCGAATGGCCAATCAAAACAATGTCACCTGATAAATCCACCCGTTTTTCAAACCATCTTTTTAAATCTTCCGCACTGATTAAATCCTTCACGGTCGGTAACGACAAGAACTGAACCTCAAACGGAAGCTCTTCAAACAAATCTTGTGCATGAGAACGATTCCCACCAAGGCCAGGTATAAAGTAATAACGTGTCATTATCTCCTCTTCTCATCTGTATGTCTTGATAGATCTGAGGCTTGTTGAATAACTCAGGAGTACCTCTAAAAACGATCGGTCAAAATATGAACTACTACTAGTATAACATTTTTGGCCAATCAGCAGTGATTCATTGGTGCTAAAGCGCCTAATGATCTGTGCAGGGGTAAGACTAAGTTGGCATGGCCAACAAGTCTTACTCCCAACCACTGCGCTGAGATGTTGACGTCAACTCTGAGTGGTGAGGCTGGCTTTATACAAGATACGAGATACGAGGGCGTAGAAGAGTCTCTGGACTCTAGGAAGATTTGCCCCCAAATGGAGCCGCAGTGCTTAACCCAAATTCAATTCGTTTACTTTTTGATTTTTATTGAGTATAAAAGTATAGAAATGAGTAATCACATCCTATTTTTTACCAAATCACTAGGCAATACAAAACTTTTAAAGTTTTAAAGAGGCCGCATCTGTCAACTTCTCTTGTCCTACCACTAATGGCAGCTGAACTGTAAACTGACTTCCTTGGCCTAGTTGACTGGTTAGAACAAGTTGCCCTTTGTGGTAGTCTACGCCGTTTTTGACGATAGAGAGACCTAAGCCTGTACCACCAGTTTTGCGAGAATGGCTCTTATCCACACGGTAAAAACGCTCAAAGATACGCTCTTGTTGCTCAAGAGCAATGCCTTCCCCCTGATCACTAACCGTGATCTTGATTTGGTCAGAAACAATCTCCATATCAAGAATGACTTGACTATCAGCTGGACTGTACTTGATGGCATTTTCAACGAGGTTATAAAACACATCTGTCAAAATCTTGGTACTGCCTTTGACAGCCGCTGAAATAAGTTTAGCTTCTAGACGGATGTCCTTGAGCTGGGCAGTTTCCTGTAAGCTATCAAGGACTGGTCGCAAAATAGCTCTGAGGTCAACGACCTCATCTTCAGGCCGATTCTGCTCATCCAACTGAGAAAGCTTAATCACATCGTCGATCAGCTTTAGCAGTCGCTTAGCCTCAGCTTGAATATGATTGACAAAGCGTTCCTGCTTATCCTCAGGCACCATATTGTTAGCGAGTAGCTCGCTAGCCCCCATAATAGTTTGAAGAGGGGTTTTAAGCTCATGGGAGACATTGGCTGTAAATTCACGACGCATTTTTTCCAAGCGTTTTTGCTCAGTAACGTCAACAACCAAAAGCACAAGCCCCATGTAGGTTTGCTCGTCGTCAACACGGTTCATCGTCAGCTGATAGGTTCTGTCCTGCTCCTCGATTAGATAAGTGGCACGACCAGTTTCCTTGGCCTTGGTCAATGTTTGCTGCAAATCATAGGCATGGTAAAGCTGATAAAACGGCTTTCCTTTGCTTTCTGTAACTGCCTGAAAAATCGTGATTGCTGACTGATTGAGCAACATAATCTCGTCTTGCCGATTTAAGATAACCAAGCCCTCTGCCATCTGATCCGTGATGAACTGAAGTTCCTTTTCATTTTGCTGAATTTGTTGCAATTGAGACCTATTGGTCTCATTTAGAAAGTCCATCCGATGTAGCAGCGGAGCAAACTCATTATAGACCTGACTAGACAAAGGATCGTTCAAATCAATTTTATTGACTGGTACCATGATGCGCTTAGCGATCAACTTAGCCATGTAGTAGGCTGCAAATAGTGATAGCAGAAAAATAACTAGGAGGAAGCCAAAAAATTGTTTTAAAGTTCCCAGAAAAGAGGTAAACTGTACTGCTAAGCGAAGCACTGTTCCAGATGACAACTGTCTGGCGCGGTAAACGGTCTGCTCAGTCATGGTCGTTGAGTAGCGGGTACTCTCTCCGTAACCTGTTTTTTGCGCTTCTAAGATTTCCTCACGCTGGCCATGATTCATGAGAGTCTTGGCGTTTTTTTCTGAATCATAGGTAACACGCCCCTCTTCATCGACCAAGGTCAATCGAAAATCAATACTGTCTAAACTTTCAAGACTTTGCTCACCTTGCTGCTCCGCTATTTGCACCAAAGTCTGGAGCTGACTGTCAAGCATACGCTCCTGCTGCTGCGACCAGTACTGATAGGATACTAAGCCTACTCCAAAAAGACTAAGGCAGAGCGTCAGGCTTGAAATCAGCCAGATGGCTCGAAAGATAGTTCGCGTCATCGGTCACCTGCTTCCCAGCTGTAACCGACATGGCGAATGGTGCGGATATGACTGCCATACTCACCCAGCTTTTGTCGCAACGTCTTGATATGAGCATCCACTGTGCGTGTTTCTCCTAAATAGTCCATTCCCCAGATTTTTTGAAGCAACTCTTCACGCGTAAAGACGCGGTTCGGGTGTTTTAAAAACCGTTTTAAGAGTTCAAACTCCTTGAAGGTCAGGCTGATGGTTTCATCAATCAGTTTGACTTTATGCTCGGTTAAATTGAGACTAAGCTCCTGAAAAGTCAGGCGCTCCACCTGATTAGTTGGACCTTGATAGCGCCTGAGGACAGCCTTGATACGGGAAATCATCTCCATCATTCCAAAGGGTTTAACCATATAATCATCAGCTCCCAGATCTAAACACTTGATCTTGTCGTATTCGCTTCCCTTAGCTGTCGTCATAATAATCGGAAAATCACCAAAATCAGACTGTGATCGCAACTCTTTTAAGACAGCAACGCCATCCTGATCTGGTAGCATGATATCTAAAAGAAGGAGATCGGGTGGATCGACCTCCTTGCTAGATAGAGCTTCAAAAAATGACCGGGCATCAGGAAAACCACGACCTTCAAATCCTGTTGACTTCAGAGTATAAAGCACAATTTCACGAATACTATCGTCATCTTCTAAACACCAGATCATAAACTTACGTTCCTTCTCTCTCCCCAGTGACGAGGAAAATCAGCCACCGCGCCGCATTGGCAGAATGGTCGGCAATTTTTTCAAAATATTTGGCAATCAAAAGCAAGTCCAAAATCTCTTCTTCCTTGGTCTCATCGTCTTCCAACTTCATGGTCTTGATGAGGGATTTCTTCATGGTTTTGAAAGCTTTGTCCACCACGTCATCGTAGGCTACCATCTCCTCAGCCATGGCAACATCCTCCCTGATATAGGCTTGAACGCTCAAGGTCAAAGCTTTTTGAGTAACCTGAGTTAAGTCAAACAATGACGTATAAGCGAAACTATCAGATGGAATCGTCTTATCTAGCATACCGTTGATATTCAGAATCTGCTCACCGATACGGTCAAAGTCCGTAATCATTTCAAGGGTTGATGAAATCCTTCTTAAGTCGCGCGCCACTGGCTGTTGTTGCAAGAGCAACTTCAAACAGCGAGCTTCAACTTTTTTCTTTAATTCTTCGATGGTTTCATAGAGTGGACTTACTTCTATCATAGTATGATTGCCAGGATTTTTCAACTCTAGAAGGGTCAAAGACATCATTTTTTCGGAAATAGCCATCATCTCAACCAATTCGCTATGCATTTTTTCCAACTGATGATCAAAACGTTCTCTCATGATTAACCAAACCTTCCTGTAATATAGGCCTCCGTCCGCTCTTGAACGGGGTTAGAAAAGAGTTCTTGTGTCTTACCATGCTCGATCAACTCCCCCAAAAGGAAGAAAGCTGTGTAGTCTGAAATCCGCAGGGCTTGCTGCATGTTGTGGGTCACAACGATGATTGTATAATCCTTTTTGAGGTCAATCATCAGCTCCTCAATTTTGGCTGTCGAAATCGGATCCAAAGCTGAGGTCGGCTCGTCCATGAGAATGATTTTAGGATTGACTGCAAGGGCACGCGCAATACATAGACGTTGTTGCTGACCACCAGACAGACCAAGAGCAGACTTGTGCAATCGGTCCTTTACCTCATCCCAAAGCGCCGCTTTTTTCAGAGAATCTTCAACGATGGGATCAAGCTCCGCCTTGCTACGAATGCCGTGAGTACGAGGTCCATAGGCGATATTGTCATAAATAGACTTATCAAAAGGATTAGGACGCTGGAAAACCATACCGATCTTCTTGCGCAAATGAGTGACATTAACATCTGAATGAAAGATATTATTTCCGTCGTAAGAGATAATTCCCTCGTAATGAACGCCTTTGACGAGGTCGTTCATGCGGTTAATCGTTTTGAGGAAAGTGGATTTTCCACAACCAGACGGCCCAATTAAAGCCGTGATGGTATTTTCAGGAAAAGTCATATTGATGTCTTTCAAGGCCTTGTGCTCTGAGTACCACAAGTCCAAGTGGTCAACGGTTAAAAGCGTTTGTGTCGTCATGAAAGCTCCTTCTTTTTAAGATACGAGACTATTAAAAATTCCTAATAAAAATTTACAGAAAAACGCGAAAACAGGTGGAGAATGAAACGCTGTACTTGATTGCTACTAAACAATACAGAACTGCCAACTTTGAAAAACCTGAATTTACAAGTCATACTGAGCTATTGTCTTAAGTTGTGCGGGTGCAAACAAGCTCTTTCGAACTTCATTGCTACTTTTTTCAAAAAACCTATTAGTAGCACCGCTTCGTTAATCTGTTTTTACCGGATAAGAATGATCGCATTGATGTAAACAGTCTACCTTACTCCTTCGTCCGTGACAGTCTGGTCACCTGATAAGCGATTTGGTTGATGATAAAGGTCAAGATAAGCAATATCGTCGCGATAGCGAAAGCGACTTGAAACTCCCCTTGTTCCTTAGCGTAGACATAGAGTGAGACAGTCAAGGTTGCACCTGATTTGAAGAGCGCTGAGAAGTAGCCTGTCGCTACATGAGCTAGACCAGCTGTGTAGAGAAGAGCTGCTGTTTCTCCTAAAATTCGGCCAATGATCAAGATAGTCCCTGAAACGATACCGGCCACACATTTTGGCAAAACAACTGTAAAGACCACTCGTGATTTACCAGCCCCCAGAGCAAAGGCTCCTTCGCGATAGCTATTTGGCACTGTTTTTAAACTCTCTTGTGTTGTACGAATGATGATGGGAAGGTTCATCATGACTAAGGTCAGAGCACCCGCAATAATCGAAGTCCCAAAGCCGAAGAGTTGAGCAAAGGCTAACATCCCAACTAAGCCAAAAATAATTGACGGAATCCCTGATAACGTCTCCGTTGTGAATTCAATCCAGCTGATTAAGCGAGGGTGATTAGCGTATTCTGTCAAGTAAATGGCTGCCCCGATACCAATCGGTAAAACGATTGCTAACGTCGTCATCACCATATAAATCGTATTCAGAATGTCTGGTAAAATCCCAATATTTCCAGTCAAATAGCTAGGACTCGTCATCAAGAGCTTCCAAGACAAGTGCTGAGCACCGTTCCAGACGACATAGACGATGATAAACAAAACCAGACCAACCGTAATGGCAGCTGATAAAATCATGGCTGTTTTGAGCGCCGCACTGTAAAGACGACGTTTTTGCCACAAGCGCGTGTCTTCCATGCTAGCGCTCCTTTTTCTTTAAGAGATAATTGAGTAAGAGGTTGATACACATGATAAAGGTAAAGAGGACCAAGGCAATCGAGAAGAGCGCTTGGCGTTGCAAACCAGACGAGTAGGACATCTCACTGGCAACAGCTGTGGTCAAGAACCGCACACTCTCAAAAAGCGATGGCATATTAGCTGCGTTACCAGACACCATCATGACAGCCATGGCTTCACCAATGGCACGGCCAACACCAAGTACAATCGCCGCTGCTACACCGCTTCTGGCTGCTGGCAAAGATACTCGGAAATAGGTCTCCACCTCAGTGGCACCAAGTGCTAAGGAAGCATCCTCATAGTCCCGCGGCACCGCGTCCAAAGCGACTACTGCGGTCTTGATGATCGATGGCAAAACCATGATGGCCAATACGATGATCGCCGCTAAAAGGCTCGCACCGTCAGAGAGGTGAAATAGCTTTTTAATACTGGGCACCAAAACCAACATCCCCACCAAACCGTAAACCACTGACGGAATGGCTGCCAAAAGGTTAATCGCTTCATTAACGACCACCTTAACTTTAGGCGAGGCCACTTTAGACAAGTATACAGCTGTCAAAATGCCTATAGGAACACCAATCAAAAGAGCTCCTAAAGTTCCATAAACACTGGAGAGAATAAACGGCAGAATTCCGTACTTAGCTGCACCTGCAGTTGAAGCCCATTCTTTGCCAAATAAAAAATCAAAGAAACCAATTTCAAAAATTGCTGGCAAACCTGCAATAATCAAATAAATCGTAATGAGCAGGACCGATGCCACACTCACAAGCCCTAAGGTAAGAAAGATGCTGTGAACCAGCATCTCCCAATCAAACTTCTTTTTCATGAAAACTCCTGATGAGTATCGTTTTATTTCCTTGTATTCCTAATCCAAGATATTTTTTAGCTGCTCCACAGTCACCAGCAAATCCAAACTGACTTTTCACAGCTAAAACCGTGTTGCAAAAATATCCTGTTTCATTGACTCATTGCTCACAAAAGTAAGTGATAAGTCTTGAAAATAGTATCAGAAAATACAAGACTAAACTGTTCCAAGCACGTTATTTACCTGCTGGAAACACACCTGCCTTTAAGATTAAGTCTTTAGCTTCTGCGGAGGTCGCATAGTCAAAGAACGCTTTAGCTGCTTCTGATAATTTTGCCCCTTTCTTAGTCACTAAGAGGAATGGACGTTGCATCACGTAAGACCCATCAAGAACGGTTGATTCAGAAGCTGTGACACCATCAATATCAAGAACTGCCACTTCATCAGAGACAGAAGCAAATGAAGCATAACCAATTGCATTTTCGTTGGAAGCTACTGTTGAGATGACGTCTCCTGTTGACGTTAACTCTTGACGGTATTTCGCCTGATCTTCAATGTCAAGGATAGACTCGAACCCGTCACGAGTACCTGAACCTGCTTCACGACCGATAAGAACGATTTCTAAATCTTTACCACCAAGGTCCTTCCAGTTTGTGATCTCACCTTTATAGATGGCTGCCAAATCTTCTTTTGACAAATCTTGGACAGGGTTTGCTGGATTTGTCACAACTGCAATCGCATCGTAAGCCAAGACTGTCGCTTCAAGGCTTGTTTTTTCATCATCTTTTAACTCACGACTAGATAGTCCGATATCTGCAGTACCATCACTAGCAGCCTTGATCCCAGCACTCGAACCCGTTGGGTCATACGTAAAGGTTATTTCTGAGTTTGACTGCATGAAGGATTCACCGAGTGTGCCTATGACTTTTTCCATAGAAGTTGAACCGTTCGTTTTGACAGAACCCGCACCACTTTCAGCACCACCGCCACAGGCTGCCAAAGAAAGACCCGCTACTGCTGTCAGTATAAAAAGAAATGATTTTTTCATCTTGAAAACTCCTCTGTTGTCTTAAGTATTACAAGCATAGGATACCAAAGTCATGTAAAATCCAATCTCTTCCCTTGTAAAATCTATGTAAAATCAGGAGGGAGAAGGCAGAAATCATGATTCCAGAGGCATGGATTTTTTATCCTCTGCGCGGTTACGGTGGTAATACTGCGTCAAATGGTCAAACGATAAAAGAAACGAGACTGATACTCAAAGAAAATCAAAGGTAGACAAATTGAACTCGGACTAAAAACTCGAAAAAAAGATAGCCTTCCTTGTGTTCGATGCACACGCGGAAGGCTATCTTTTTTCTTTTCAGTTACTGTTTAACGTCCTTAGTATCTTATACTCTAGGAAACAAAATCGCAAATAGAATGAAGTTCGGCAAGACGAGGTGACTGTGTATACTTTTAATTTTCAAAGAGTATGATTACCTTTTATACGTAATCTTCAACGGTTACATGCTTTGAGGGTGAGGGCAAAGCCATCATGGTTGTCTCAGCCTCATCTTGATTTATTCCATTTCTTCTGGTCTAGACTTTCTCGCAATATCCGCAAGGATAATCTCCACAAACCGCTCAAGTGACTCGGTGTGAGTTTCTTTGCTGCCGTAGCGACGAACGTTGACGGCTCGGTCAGCCATTTCCTTGTCTCCAACGATAAGTTGGTAAGGAACTTTTTGTGTCTGGCTGGCGCGGATCTTGTATTGCATCTTCTCATTGCGCTCATCAACCTCCGCACGAACACCACGATCACGCAGAAGCTTAGCGACTTCCCAAGCGTAATCGATATGTGCTTCGTTGGAAATCGGGATAACAGTGACTTGTTGTGGCGCTAACCAAGTTGGGAAGGCACCTTTATAAGTCTCAATCAGGATAGCGGTGAAGCGCTCCATAGTTGAGATCACGCCGCGGTGAATCATGACAGGGCGGTGCTCCTCACCATCAGCGCCGATATAAGAAAGTTCAAAGCGTTCTGGTAAAAGGAAGTCCAGCTGGATAGTTGACAGGGTTTCTTCATTGCCAAGGGCTGTCTTAACTTGGATATCCAATTTCGGACCGTAAAAAGCTGCTTCTCCTTCTGCTTCGAAGTATTCAACCCCCATTTCATCAAGGGCAGCTTTCAGCATGCTTTGAGCATTTTCCCACATCTCGTCGTTATCATAGTATTTTTCCTTGTCCTTAGGATCACGATATGACAGACGGAAACGGTAATCCGTCAAGTTGAAATCCGCATACACATCAATGATGAGCTGAAGAGCACGTTGGAATTCTTCTTGGATTTGCTCTGGCGTTACAAAGATGTGACCATCGTTAAGGGTCATCTCACGCACACGCTGTAAACCAGTCAGAGATCCAGATTTTTCGTAGCGATGCATCATGCCAAGTTCAGCGATACGGATTGGCAACTCACGGTAAGAATGCACATGATTTTTGTAAACCTGAATGTGGTGCGGACAGTTCATTGGACGAAGGACAAATTCCTCCCCATCGCCCATGTCCATAGTTGGGAACATGTCCTCTTGATAATGCTCCCAGTGACCAGAAGTCTTGTAAAGCTCTACAGAAGCGAGCGGCGGTGTGTAGACGTGTTGGTAACCAGATGCCAATTCCTTGTCAGTGATGTAGCGTTCAAGCGTACGACGGATAGTCGCCCCATTTGGCAACCAGAATGGAAGGCCTTGACCAACTTCTTGAGAAATCATGAAGAGGTCAAGCTCTTTACCTAATTTACGGTGATCACGTTCTTTGGCTTCCTCACGCATCTTGATATAGTCTTGCAGGTCTTTCTTGTCAAACCAAGCTGTTCCGTAAACCCGTTGCATCATAGCATTATCGCTATTTCCACGCCAGTAAGCACCCGCTACATTAAGCAGTTGGAAGACCTGGATACGGCCAGTCGACGGCACATGTGGGCCACGGCAAAGGTCAACAAACTCACCCTGACGGTAAATGGTCAAACCAGCACCAGCATGTTCCTGAATCAGCTCCAATTTGTATGGGTCATCCGCAAATAATTCAAGCGCTTCTTCTTTTGTGATTTCCTCACGGATAGATGGATGGTTTTCTTTGACAATTTTGCGCATCTCATCTTCGATTTTAGCCAAATCTTCATTAGAAATTTGACCAGATTCATTGTCTGTATCGTAATAAAAACCATTCTCAATCGCTGGGCCAACACCCAAACGTAGGTTAGGGAAATGACGCTTGGCAGCTTGAGCAAAGAGGTGGGCAGCTGAGTGACGCAAGATAGAAAGAGCGTCCTCATGGTCAGGAGTGACAATTTCAAGCGCTCCGTCTTCTGTTAAAGCACGATTGGTATCCACCAAGTTGCCGTTGAACTTTCCAGCCAAGGCTTTCTTAGCAAGGGATTTGCTGATTGACTCAGCCACTTCAAAAGTTGTCACGCCAGATTCATATTCGCGCACCGCGCCATCTGGAAAAGTAATCTTAATCATTTTTGTTTTCTCCTTTTATTTTTAAAATCTATAACAGAACCAATTAGCACACCTGTTAGTGTTCCTATTGCAATCCAAGAAATATCTGGATTTTTCAAAACAAACTGAATCGAAATTCCTGTAAGCGTTCCAAGGAAGATACCATTAAATTTATACTCATTTCCTCCCACTTTAGAAACGATCGTCTTTACTTTTACTGAGAGCCCCACCTCGGCGATAACTATCGTTTGTGCTCGCAAGGCTCGCTCAGTACTGTTAGATTATTTTGGTCAGTTCAAATGGAATTGATAAAATCTATCATCAACATCTAAGATAGGAAAATCATCTGGGAGATTGTCCTTTGTTATCTCAGCGAAACCAACTTTTTGGTAAAAATATTGAGCTGCTTTAAACCGACTTGTGGTGCCAAGAAATACAGAATGTATGCCGCATTTTTGACAATAATTCATAAATTGTACCATTAGAAGTTTACCAACTCCTTTTTGACGAGCAGCTGAATGAACAAACATCTTTTTTAGAGCAACATTGTCATTATCCAAAAGTACTAACCCAATGCAACCAATCACTTGCTCCTTCTCAGTAGCTAACCAAAAACGATTCGGATAGTATTTCTTGATATCAAGCAGGTCAGGCTGTTCGTCCAAAGAGATACTCAATTCAAATTCTTCTTGCTGAATCCTTAGAATGAAATCAATCACTTGGGATTGATAACGCTCTTCAAAAGCTGTAATTTCCAAATAACAGATCCTTTCTTTTTCTTACTCTGAACTATGCTGACACTCTCCGCCGTGGTGAATTCTCGCAGCTTGAAAGACCCGAGGCTTTCAAATTAGTCAGGGAGATTAATACGATTTCTTTCTTGATTTTTCTTGGTATTTGTAGAATAACAAAGAAAAAATCTTAGAAAGAAACATCATCAAGCTCACGACGACACCACCTAAGAGAGTGTCAAAAAATTTTTCACCAAAAACAAAACGACATCCTCAAAAAGGACGTCGCAACGTGGTTCCACCTTCATTTATCCATGGTATCCAAAAGAACCATGAACCTCATGTTTGGCGATAAGGGAACCACCCTTTTATGTTTGCATAAAATCATAACGAGGAGTACCAAACAAACAGCTGGGTGCGATTCACAGCGCCACGCACTCTCTAGGCCAGCCTAGCTTCATTTGACATGTCTCTGACAGATAGTATAGCACAAGAAAATCTGGATTGCAAGCTAGATTATCTTTTTGGCAAGGTTGACACAGAAGAAAATAGTATCTCCTGTAAATGTCTTTTGACTGCTAGTCCTAACGAACATTTTTCAGGTATTTTTCCAAAGATTTTTAACCATTTTTCGAATCACTGCGCCAAGGGTGATAAATACTAAAGAAATGAGGCCATAAGGCAACAGGTAAGCTTCCATTCCCTCAGCAGGATAAGCGACATATGTGTAAATCACAGATGGCACAAATAACAAACTGACTAGAATTGGGAAAGTCCAAGCAAATCCTCGCCTTAACCCGAACAGCAGAGAGAAAAAAGCAATCAAAACGGGTTGTGAAAAACAAGGCTAGAGACCATCCAAGCTTTCGCTGTCATCTCATCATAAACAATCACTCCTAGATAAGCCAAAAGCCGATAAATCTCCTCAGTCCAGTAAGATAAGATCCGTACTTCTTCATGGCAAGTCTCCTAGTCTTTCTCAATCCGTTTGCTCAAATCACGAATAAACCGTCTGGAGCGAACTGTGGATTTCATCAAGATCCGTTTGGGTAGGTAAATGCTCTTTCTAGCAACGACAATACCTGTCTTGGTTGCTTTTCTGGCAATGACAACAGGAATAGGAGCAAACTCGCCATTAGCCCTACGGGCTTCGTGGTTCATAATGGTATCCAGATAAAATTCCGCAACAGTACGCCCAAAATTTTCTGCTGAAATTTCGTAGAGCTTTTCCTCCAAAGCTTCTTGAGTCATATCTGGAGTTGTGATGATAGCATCCACGATAGCATCGGCCAAATCTTGATTGTAAGGGTAAAGCGTGCCGAACATCCGATTCGTAATGAGCTGATTGAGGTAAGGGTTGGCATGAGCAATCACTGGCGTCCCTGTAGCAAGCGCTTCAAGATAGGTTAATCCCTGAGTTTCAGACGTAGAAGCTGATACGAAAAAGTCTGCTGCCTTGTAGTAGAGTGCAGTCTCTCCTGGCGCAATCATGCCTGTGAACTGAACGACCTCCTCAAGCCCTAATTCACTTACCAAGTGCTTTAAGTCAGTCAGGTAGGGTCCATCGCCTGCAATGACCAATTTAGCTTGCAAACCTTGACTCAATACAGACGGCATGGCCTTGATAATAGCCTGAATATTCTTCTCATAAGAGACACGCGATAGACTGAGTAAAAAGGTCTCATCATCAAGAATGCCCAGTTGATCGCGAATAGCTCGAATGTCCCCGTCCGTCAATTCTGGCCTGCGAAACTTCTCTAGGTCAATACCTGTTGGGATGACACGCTTTGGTGCATTAATCTTGTAATCTGTCAGCATGTCTTCGACAATCTCACTCGGACAGATTACCCCATCTAGCTGAGTACAGTAAGAACGCACGATGTACTTGACCATGCTCGGTCGAATAATTTTTCCCTTAGCCAAATAGTGGACATAATCCTCATAGTTGGTATGGTAGGTATGAACCACTGGAATTTTCAATTCCCGGGCAATCATTTTCCCTAAAATCCCCAGACTGAACTCCGTCTGAGTATGAATAATGTCTAGATGATAACGCTTTGCAATCTTGACCGCATCCGTAAATCCAGCATAGGCGATTTGACGGTCTTTAAAGGCAAAAAACCGCACACTAGGAATACGAATCACCTGCCAATCCTCGTAACGATTGACATGCTTATCTGTAGTTGTGAAAATAAAGACCGTATGACCTAACTTTTCCAGCTCTGTTTTCAGGGTCTTGATTGATGTCGCAACACCTGAAACCTGAGGAAAATAAGTATCTGTAAAAAGTCCAATACGCATATCTTACTCCATAACGCGATGGTAAACCTGAGCTAATTGTTTGGAAACTGCTTCAATGGAGCGACTCTCAGCCACACCGTATCCCGCCTCTCGGCGGTCCAACTGGCCAGCTAGAATAGCATCAAGTGCGGCAACAAAATCGTCATTGCAGCTTCCCATCACAACAGCCGACTCATCCAGCCAGCCCCGATAAACAGGAATGTCTCGAACCAGCACATGCTGGTAACTAGCCAAAGCTTCTAGCACCACAATCCCTTCAGTCTCCTCATAAGACGGGAAAAAGAAAGCATTCGCACCACTCATAGCACCCTCAAAAACAGGGCCTTTGATATAGCCAGGAAAACTAACATTTTCAGGATGATTTTTCTCCACAATATCGACAACATCCCGCGGAATCAAGTGTTTATTAATCTGACCAAACCAAATAAAGCGCACATGAGGCATTCGCTCGGCCACCTTGACAAAATCCACTATCCCCTTGCGCTTAAAATAAAGCCCTGCACTAACGACAACCTTATCCTCAGCACTCAAATTAAAATACTGGCGAAAGGCTTGCTCTTTGGCCTCGTTTGGCTGATATTTACTGAGTTCAATGCCATTTGAAATAGCCGAAATCGGGCGAGTAATCCCATAGCTGCGCAAAAGACTCTCTGAATAAGGGGTCGGCGTGATAATATGATCCGCCTGCTGATAAAAGAAAGTCAGATAATTTTTAACAAAAGGAGCCAACCAGTTCGAGCCTTTAAAGGAGTTTTCAAAATCTTCTTTAGTCGAATGGGCGTGTACAATCACACGCTTCCCCTGCTTTTTAGCACGGCGCAAAAGGTGTAAACTCTTAAATCCATAGGTATTGATGTGGACAATGTCATAGTCTTCCTTAGGGTTAGTCGTATAAGCAATCCCAGCCAAAGCCAGAGCCCGCTCCTGATGTTTGATAGCGCGGCCAATCCCTGACTTAGAGATTAACTTTTCTCCCTCTAAATACAACAAAATCTTCATGGTTTTATTATAGCTTTTTCAAGACAAAAAGACAATGGACAGGTGATTACAATGGCTATGGACCTTAAAAATCCAACTCACAACTGAGCTGGATTTTATTGTTTATTTAGTTGACTTGCGCTCTGCAATCGTGTGGTTAAGGATCACTTCGCGGTCTTCTAGGTCTTCTTTGAGCATGATCTTAGTCAACATCCGCATAGCAATGGCACCAATATCGTAGATTGGTTGGCTAATAGAGGTCAAGTTTGGACGCGCAAACTTAGTGAGCGTTGAATCGTTGCTGGTGATGATTTCAAAGTCTTCAGGAACCTTAATCCCCGCATCCTCAACACCATTCAAAAGACCGACAGCAATTTCATCCTCTGCCACCACTGCTGCTGTGGCACCTGACTTAAGCACACGCTCCGCCAGTGCATAACCTTCTTGATACTTATACTTAGCTTCAAAGACAAGCCCCTCGTTAAAGGAAATCTTGCTAGATTTTAGCCCTTCTTTATAACCCTTTAAGCGCACCTTACCATTAATCTCATCCAGAAGAGGGCCAGATACAAAGGCAATTTTCTTATTGTTTTTCGCCAAGAGCTTAACAGCGTCAGCTGTGGCTTGCTTGTAGTCAATATTAACACTTGGCAATTGATGTTCCAAATCAACCGTTCCTGCAAGAACGATCGGCTTGCGGGAGCGCGAAAATTCAGCACGTACCTTATCTGTCAAATGGTAGCCCATGAAGATAATCCCATCAACCTGTTTTGCAAAAAGAGAATTGACTACGTTCACTTCCTTATCATCGTTTTCATCACTGTTCGCAATGATGATGTTGTACTTATACATTTCGGCGATATCGTCGATCCCTTGCGCTAAAGTTGAGAAATAGGCATTAGCGATATTTGGAATCACGACCCCAACTGTCGTTGTTTTCTTACTTGCCAGTCCACGCGCAACGGCATTGGGACGGTAGTCCAAGCGCTCGATAACTTCGAGGACTTTCTTACGGGTATTTTCCTTAACGTTTTTGTTGCCGTTAACGACACGGCTAACCGTTGCCATAGAAACTCCTGCTTCACGAGCAACGTCATAAATGGTGACTGTTTCGTCAGTATTTAACATAAATGAATGTCCTTTCTATCGTTTTTGAAAATTTCGCTTACATTCTATCCTTTAGTTTAACATTTTATAGAATGTCTTTCAAGTGAAAACGCTCTTTTTCCTTGCTTTTTCAGAGATTTTTTGGAAAAATGGGAATAACTTAATTTCTAAGATTAGAAAGTTGGTCTATTTTATGGAAAAAATACATCAAATCGTCGCCCACTTGGACAGTGAAAATGCTGGTCTAGCTATTTTTTCAGATCCTGTCTCCATCAATTACCTGACTGGATTTTACAGCGATCCGCACGAACGTCATCTCTTCCTCTTCGTCTTTAGAGACCGCGAACCGCTACTTTTCCTACCAGCTCTGGAAACCGCTGGCGCAAAAAACAAGGTCCCTTTTGAGGTCATCGGCTATCAAGACTCAGAAAATCCGTGGACTAAGATTGCAGACGCTATTGGTCAGCTCTCCTCAAATAAAGTCTTGGCAGAGTTTGACAGTCTCAATCTGACTAGATACCACGGTCTCCGTCAGGCTATCTCGGCCGACTTTGCAGACCTAACCCCGTTAATCAACCGTATGAAATTGATCAAATCAGCTGATGAGGTGGCCAAACTTATGTATGCAGGAAGCTTTGCTGACAAGGCTATGCAAATCGGATTTCAGGCGATTTCATTGGAAAAAACGGAGACAGACATCATCACCGAGATTGAATTTGGCATGAAAAAAGCTGGTGTGTCCAAGATGAGCTTTGAGACCATGGTTCTATCAGCCGACAATGCTGCAAATCCGCACGGTCATCCCGGCAATAACCTGATCCAAAATGATGCCCTTTTGCTCTTTGATCTTGGAACGGAAAACAATGGCTACATGTCTGATATGACACGAACCGTAGCTGTTGGTCAGCCAGACCAGTTCAAAAAAGACATCTACCATCTCTGCTTGGAAGCGCAGCTGACAGCTATTGATACCATCAAACCTGGTGTGACTGCAGCAGAAGTTGACGCCGCTGCCCGAAACGTCATTGCTAAAGCTGGCTACGGTGAGTATTTCAATCATCGTCTGGGACATGGAATTGGGAGCAGCGTCCACGAATTCCCATCCATTATGGAGGGTAATGATTTGGTTCTTGAGCCAGGGATGGCCTTCTCCGTTGAACCAGGGATCTATATCCCAGGCAAGGTCGGTGTCCGTATTGAAGACTGCGGTGTTGTAACCGAGACAGGTTTTGACCTCTTCACCCAGACACCTAAAGAATTATTATATTTTTAAGAGCACCTCACCAAATCTAATTTGGGAATATTTGACTGGGGAGTGAGACAAAAGCCGTGATTTCACTAACGTCAGTGAAATGCTTTCTCCACCGATTCAAGAGACTTATCGTCTCCAAACAAGTCTAAGAACCTGTAGACATCAGTAAGATTCTTTAATTCAGGAAATCATTTTTCGATCATCAAGGCAAGTTTTTCAAAATACAAACTATATTTTGAAAAAACGAACGACGAGTGTGGAAATTTATCCTTGAATCAAAGTGTTGAACTGTGACTACAGGTTCTAATATTTTACTATTGTCTCTTGACAAAGGTATAGAGAAGCGGTATCGTTATAAGTGCATCAAAATACAACGTACCAGATGATGGAATCAGGAATGAGTATTCTTTTTAAGTTGCAAGTAAGTTAGCGATTGATAGAGTTGCTTGCCTTATCTTTCTATAATAGCCCCTCTATATCATTCTTTCAAGTCAAATATCACCACAAGGGGCTCAGTTAGTCGGGTATCAAGATATTCTTGAACAGTTTGTAAAAATTTAACCTAGAAGCAGGCATTGCAGGCCCCCCAAAAAACTATTTTTAATATCAACAATCACATCAGCGAGGACAGAATTGTGCATAACTCACTTATTCGAAAAGAATTAGAAGCGGGACGATCGATCATTTATTTTACCCAAGGAGTTAGTATGCGTCCGCTCTTGTACGACAAGAACCATCCGAAAGCCACCCAAATTTATTTAGAACCGCTGACGCATCATCAGCTAGCCATCGGTGATATTCCTATTTTCCAAAAACAATCCAATGGTCAGCTAGTTCTGCATCGTCTCATTGCTTCAGATGATGATTATTACTACACGCGCGGGGACAACTGTGTGTCTGGTGAAAAAGTACCACGAGAATACGTGTTTGGCTATGTAACAAAAATTTATCGAAATGGGAAATGGTTGTCAACAGATAGCAAGATTTACCAAGCTTATGTTCTGGTCTGGTTACACAGCTTCTGGGTTCGTAAACCATTAATGCTTCTTCGCCAGCAACTCTCTAAACTTAAAAGAAAGATGATAGGGAAATGAAAGATTTACAACGCTTGTCTCTTAAAAAAATCTTGACATGGTTATTTTTCACTTTACCTACGTCTTACAAATTACAGGTTGCTTTACTCTGTACTTTAGAATTGGTTCTATCCGTTTTATCAGTCGTATTTGTGGTTTACTTTCGCAATATCATTGATGCGGCTGTTTCAAAAAATAGTCAGTTTTTTTGGTTTTCAGCCATGATGCTCCTGATGATTGTACTTACTCAACTCATCCTTCAATCGCTACAACGTTATCAGGAAGAAGCAACTAAAGCTAATATTGAAAACTATCTTAAGGCTTACTTATTGACGACTCTGCTTCAAAGGGAGTTCCAAGCCATTTCTCAAATCCACACTGGCGAATGGCTTAGCCGCCTTACATCAGATACTGGTATCATTTCACGAGGCGTGGCTACAATCGTCCCAGGTTTAGTTGGTATCTTTAGCAAACTCTTTGCGGTTCTACTGATGGTGGGCTATATTGATAGCAAATTTTTATGGCTCATTTTTCTGATGGGACTGCTTTATATTATGATTGGTCTGGGATTAAAATTAAAGCTGCGTTATCTATACCATAATATCCAAAAAAAAGTTAGTCAACTGCAAGTCTTCTATCAGGATTATTTGAGCAGTCTCTTAGTGATTAATGCCTTCTCTCTTCAGAGAAAAGTGACTAAACAGGCTCAACAGTATTTGGATGAACACAAAAAAGCCAGATTAGAACAGGCTACATTCTCCAACATCAACATTACAGGTCTCAATGCTGTTCTAGAGTTAGCCTACCTATTCGTAGCGGTTTACTGTGCCTACGGCATTTATATCGGAACGATGTCTTATGGGACTTTTATAGCGATTACTCGCTTGGTTACCCAAGTTAGTTACCCATTTGCAAATGCAACTGTCTATATTCCGAGTTTTTATTCCATGTTAGTTAGTTGCGAACGCTTAATGGAAGTAGAAGAGCTTAAAGTTCTGAAAACAGAGTTGAAGACACATTCCGAAATTACAAAATTTTATAGAAAGCTTGATGCTATTGTTTTTGAACAAGCAAGTTTTTCTTATACAGATCGAAAACTCTTGGAAAATATTCAATTTGAGATTCAAAAAGGAGATTATATTGCTTTCTTAGGTCCATCCGGCTGTGGGAAAAGTACTCTGACTAAATTGCTTCTCTCCATCTATGAGCTTCAAAAGGGAGAACTTTTCTTACGCCTGACAAATGGGGAAAAAGTAGCCTTAGATTCGAGCTTTCATCGTTTATTTGCCTATGTCCCCCAAGTGAAGCTCCTCATGGTTGGAACAATTCGTCAAGTGATTACCTTTTCTGACAGTTTGACTGCAGAAGAAGAAAGCCGTCTTTGGCAGGCACTTAATTTGGTTTGTGCACGTGAACTGGTTGAGCAACTTCCTCAAGGATTGGATTTTGTCTTAGGGGAGGATGGTTCAGGTTTATCAGAAGGTCAATTGCAGCGTTTGTCAATAGCACGTGCTATCTATTCTCAATCGCCAATTTTGGTACTAGATGAATCAACCAGTGCTTTAGACGAAGAGACTGAAAAAGCTATTTTAGAAAATATGAAAGCTCTGACAGATAAAACGATCATTATTGTAACCCATAGACCAGCTGCCCTAGAAATATGTAACAAACAACTGCATTTTTCAGACTCTGAAATAGCACTGCATACCAAACACAGTTAGGAAGAAAGAATATGTTTTCAAAAACACACGAAGATATCATCTATTTATTAAGGTATTACCTTCAAAGAAAGCCGATTAATCATGACATCATAGCAAAGATGAACTTAGAAAATCTTGCTCAGTTTGCTCAATTTCATAGTCTATCTGCTATGGTAGCAATGATTCTAGAAGACTATATTGAACTACCAAAGGAGCTTCAAGAAGCTAAAAATCAAGGTATTCGAAGAGAATTACTGTTTGATCATGAACGTCAAAAAATAACCCAATGGCTAAGCCGTTCAGGAATTTGGTATATGGAATTAAAGGGCATTCTTTTAAAAACCTATTATCCCAAACTAGGGATGCGTGAGATGTCCGATAATGATATTCTCTTTGATGAATCCTTTCAAAAAGAAGTTAAGCATTTTTTCACAGAAGAGGGATATAGCTTTACCTATGAAATTAATGTTGATGCTTATATGAAAAAGCCTATTTTTCATTTCGAAATGCATCGAAAGTTAATAGATCCGCTGAGTAGAATAGATAGTGATTATTATGATGATGTCAAATCTCGTCTCCTGCCAGATCAAGATAGGCCCTTTGCTTACCATTTCAGCTTGGAAGATTTTTATCTCTATCAAATGCTTCATGATTACAAACATTATTCGCAATCAGGGACTGGTATCCGTAGCTTGGTTGATCTTTTCTTATTTTTAGAAACTGAGTACGACAACTTAGATTGGAGTTATATCAAGAAAGAGTTGTTTAAACTCAACCTGACTGACTTTGAACAGCAACAACGAAAATTGGCTTTTAAATTATTTGGGGCACACGCCGTCTCTTTGACTGACTTGACAGATGATGACAGAAACGTCCTTTCCTACATGTTGTCATCCGGTACCTATGGTTTGATGGAAAACCAGATTATCAATGAGGTAAACTATTCTAATGGCAATCAATGGCTCTACTGGAAAGAGCGCTTCTTTCCTCCGGTAAAGACGATGCAGTTGCGTTTTCCTACCTTGCAAAAGCATCGTTATCTTTTGCCTCTCTTTTATCTTTATCGCTTGATTCCAACATCCAAAAGATGGCGAAATTTTTCATTAGCAGTATGTTTACTAAGCCGGAAAAAAGAAAAATAGCGCTTAAATAAAGAGGAGCCACGATGAAAAAATATATTTGTTTTACCAATATGCAAGTTATGATTTCCTTGATGAAAAAACAAAAAGGAGAATCCATAGCGCTCTTTCTCCATTTTAATGTTCGTGGACATCAAGAATTAGCGGAGCGTATAAAAGCATTTTTCCCTGATATTTGGGTTGAAATTCTAACAGGCAAAATCATTCAGACCAAGCAGTATTTTGATTGGCTTGAAGAAGAGGATCATGTTTATCTTTTTAATGATGCTGATCAGGTTGGTCAGGAATTTCGGGATAGAAAATACCCTTACCATCTAATAGAAGACGGTTTAAATTTTCACTATCATTATGCCCAACTCGCTGGCTTATCAGATGTTGATTCTTCTCTAGAACATTACGGATTCAACCCGGCTTGTTTGGATATTGAAGTTAATGACATTAGTAAGATTAAAGATAACAGCTTCTACGCCCGTTTTTTGGACAAATTTATTGAAGTCCCTCGTAGAGAATTGTTTGAGCGTCAGGAAGAAACCCATCTGAAAAAGTTATTTGCGCTTTATCAAGTAGAAGATATTAATCTTATTTCACCGTCTTATCTGATTTTAACTCAGCCTTTAGCTGACGATTTTTGGTCTACTTTCAAAAAAGAAGATAAAAGTCCGGATTATGCAAAGCAGTACTACTTCTACTTTAAGATGGCCCAAGAAGCAAAAGAGGCAGGTTATCATGTCTACCTCAAGCCGCATCCAAGAGACGATCTTGACTATCATGGAATTCCGGAGGTAACGATTTTACCGAGATATACACCGATGGAAATGATTGATTTACGGCTTTCAACTTCGTTTGATGTGGCTGCAACCTTAATGTCTTCTTCTATTGAAGGAATCACAAAGGTTAAAGAAAAACGTGTGATTTATACAGAGCAGCTTACCAACAGCCAAAACCGCCCGTAAACAATTAAAAGCTCACTAAAAAGTCAGGAAGTTGAAAAACAATTAGTTACCCTTCCCACTTTTGAGAAAATATTGCCTAACCAATAAAACGGCTTAAAGTCACGTAATCTAAAAACACTGAAAACAAGGGCCGCTTCCCTATTTTCAGTGTTTTACTCTATATTTAGTTTATTTCTCTAATAAACCCAGCGTCGTCAATTCTTGAAGTAATGGCGTCAAGTCAGCACTGGCTTCTGTAGGAGTGACATCATATTCTTGACAAAGGCTAGTAATTAATTCTTCTTTTGTAGTATCAGCCTGAAGTTTTTCTAAAATGAAATGGGTTGTCGTATTGTAGCGAATCATGCCATTGAACGTTTCTGCCAAATCTCCTGTTGTAACGCCAATATACTCATCGTTACGATCGTGATGGCGCAAGATCCCTTCTTTTAACTTCATTTTATTTCTCCTCGTTGTTGTTTATTTTGTTGGAATGATTTTTATGTGTCATTTTCTCGTAAATAACATCTACCGCTTCTGTAGAGATCGTACAGGTTAATTGGTAAGTCGGTAGATGGCTTACTTTTTGCAGCAAAGCTAATGTTTTTTTCAGTTGGTCAATTGATTGCAGGGGTCTGTAAGTTTGCGTTACCAAAGCATCAAAAGCAACTGTTTCAGATAACCGGATAGCCGCGTTTTCTAAGCCTTGGTTTAAAAAACAGATGGCTTCTAATGGCGCAGAACCATTGTAAGACCTACTATGTTTCCCATCCCAAGGCGTTCCATAGATCAAAATTTGCTCACCTGTGATATGTAACAAGGGCTTATCATCGTTTAAGATACGGGCTCTATCACCAAAGACTTTCAGCCATAGCTGGCTGTGAGTTGATTTCCCTGTTCCACTTGGTGCTGTAAATAAATAGGCTTGATCATCTAATACGATTGCCGACCCATGAATGAGTAGTCGATCATAAGCTGGCAATACTTCGCAGATCAATCGATATAAGGCAATTTGTTCTAAATAGTTTCCTGAAAAATGCCGAGCTTTTTCACCGCCTCTTGCTCGCTCAAAGTCAATGTCTTTCTGCTCAACATTGATTTCAAAATCAGGTTCAGCATCCGTTAGGTAATCTTTGCAAAATATCCGTGTTGAATCAAAACGGCAAGTTATCTGGATCACCAGACCTGCCAAACCAATACGAAATCGCTCCACTGTTTCCTCCTGATCCTTTTAGGGTATCTATGTCTAAAAATTTTGGCTTCTTAACGTATGAAATCAAATCTAATGCGGCTGAAACAGACCACCATGACGGCTTCCCCTCATCACAAAAGCGTATAATCGTTAAAGATTACGTATAAAATACTCCGTCTCGTTTCTTTTCTAGTTTGACCTATTCGACGCAATAGTTGTCTGGGTTTACTGGTTGTTTAAAACATTTGCTAGCAGCAGATCTATCTCATCGTCAATATCGAGAGAGTCACGCTTATTCATCAGATAGACACCGCAATGTTCATCCAAATAGGAGCCTTTTTTCAGATAGTTTCCCTTTGATGAGATATAGATAGCACCGTTTGTGGTGTACTCTTTTTCTTGACCTTGGCGCGTGTAAGCCTTGTCATTACCATAAATATCAACAGGCTTATCATCAACTAAGCGTGTGATTAGGCGTGTTGGCTTATCAACCTGAGTAAAACTGACCACACTGTCAAATTGTCCCGTCTGATATAGTTTATATGCTTCAATCATATGTTCTGCCCGTCTGAATGGAGAAGTCGGTTGTAAAAGCATATAATCCTGATGATCTGGATAACGCCGTAAGACATAGCGTAGTGTATCCAAATGTGGCGTGGTATCCTCAGCAAGATACTGGGGACGTAAGTCAATTGTAACACCGTAAGGACGTAGGATTTCTGCATACTCCTCGGAATCCGTTGAAAAGACAATCTCAGAAAAAATACCAGAAGCAAGAGCTTCTTCCGCAGTGATTTCAATCAGCGTCCGATTTCCTACTTTTTGAATATTTTTATTAGGTAGCGCCTTTGAACCACTTCTTGCAGTGATAATCGCAATAAACGACTGTGCTGTCAAATACAACATCCTTTCATTAGTGAGGAAAACGCTAAATAATGATTTTGAGCCCTTTAACGTCTCCCGTTAAAACTTATTAACTTTAGGCATTTTTGAAAAGGACACCTCTAAAAACCTATTTGTGAAAATCCGAAATGCTGATACCAACGTTTTTTTGACCAGCAAAAATAGAAATGTTAGGTTCTGTAGAAGTGGGCAAAACAGTCATTCAATCACTGCCTACGCCATTCTAAAACAAGGGAAATTTTCTAACTTAATCAGTGCTAACTCCACACTCAAACTGAATAATCTTCATCGTATCCAAATATGCGATAAAATCAAATAAATCTTGCTTGGCTTGGTCTTTCTCAATCTCAAAGGTTTGACTATAAGCTTCAATAATTTCTTGTATAGAACCCTTTTCTTGAATCAATGTCCAAAGCAAATAGCTACTGTCGTTGAGTTCAATGTAGCCAGAAACTTTTTGCTTTGCCTCATCCAAAGGAATCGCAATATAGGTGTCTTTCACCTGATTAGTAATAAAAGTTCCTAGGATTTTAACCTTATCGTAGTCTTGTGGTCTGATAGTCACAGCTTGTACCGCCTTTACGTAATAAATGGAACCAAGTTTAGAAGAGACGTTATCATGATTAAAAAAGAAAGGAGGAATATGTGTCCATTTGGCCTTGTAAAAAGCATCTGCATTTTCACTAGTGACTCCTGCATTATGGAGTATCTTATAGCGCTCCCAATGCTCAGCGGAATAAGTTGGCCATGAAAAATCCAATTCAGATGATATATGAACAGTAATGCCGTATTTAGGTGCCAACCATGCCATGCACCACATGTCTGTCAACCATTTTCCATACTCTTCTAATCGCTCCTCTTTTTGTAAATGTGGAATCCGTTCCATGGTGACTAGAAAGTCATAGACGCGTTCGCAATGCACATACATTTCATTAAAAAAAGCTGCTGTTGGCTGAGCAATAAGCCACTGTGCACCGGCTGGGCTATCTTCTGTCCACTTCAATTCCTCATCTGTCACAGATAAAATAGTTTGCAGCCCCTGTAAATAAAGGGGATGCTTAGCTCGCAAATAACTTGCTTTCACGCAATAACTATCAGCTCCATACCAATTTTGAGCATCAACAGGGATCTTGTCAAAAGCAATCATTTCTCGAAAAATGATATCTGTGTCTATGTAAAAGAAAACTTCCTTTTCCATCTGGGGATGTTGGCTTAAAAATTGATACCAGAGATAGGGGCGAATAGAGGTTGGATACTGTTTTTGAGAGCGATTATCTTCAAAATGGTAATAACTGATTCCGTACTTTTCTTGTAAGTAAGGGCCCATGGAACGATCCTCTCCATACAGCAGGAAGATAATGTCATATGACCCGTGCTTTTGAAGATTCGTTAGAAGCACCTCGCTTTCCCAACGATAGCGCAGGCTAGCTTTTGTACAGGTGATTATGTACATTTTTCTCCTCACTTTCAATGAACCTGTTCTCCTATTATACACAAAAACAGAGGTAAATTCAAGGAGCATCAAGATGCTCTCATAGGTTGAACCTGCTAAAAAATGCAGACCCCTTCTGTATTTAATCTGTTTTTTTGCAGTAGTTCTTGACAACCCATTTATTATATGATAGACTCTAGGTAAATTAAATTAGTAAAAGGAGTTTTTTATGACAAAAGACTATCAAAAACCCGAGTTTAAGACTGTCACTTTTGAAAAAGAAGATGTGATTACAACTTCTGGAGGTGTTGAAACACCTCCAAAACCTGGTATTAACCAGCAATAATACTAAAACCAGCTAAATTGGCTGGTTTTTAAATTATAGGCACAGCAAGAAGAGGCTGTCTGTTCTGAATTCACTGCAATCTAATAAAAATAATGTTTAAAAAACTAGAAATTAACTGCAAAAAGACGATTGATAGACAATCTTTATGTCTCAAAGAATTGTTATCAGTCGTTTTTGCTTTTTCACAGGTAGTATTTTCCCTGTGCTTTCCTGATTATAGCCTGCGTTTAGAAAGCAGCAGCTTCTAATCTTCTTCATCAATGTCTGCAAAGACTTGAGTTGCTTTGACTGCTTTCTTCCAGCCCTTGTAAAGCTGTTCCTTACGGGATTCATCCATGCTTGGCTCGAAAAGCTGACCAGTTTCATTGAGTTCTTTTATCGCATCTAAATCTTTCCAATAACCAACTGAAAGACCTGCTAAGAAGGCTGCACCAAGTGCTGTTGTTTCCAGATTTTTAGCACGAGCAATGTCAATCCCCAAGATATCCGCCTGAAATTGCATGAGGAAATCGTTCATGGCTGCACCGCCGTCCACACGAAGCTGTGGGATAGCAATACCTGAGTCAATCTTCATGGTGTCAATAACATCACGGACTTGATAGGCAATCGATTGAAGCGTTGCTTTTACAAAGTCTTCCTTGCTGGTTCCTCTGGTCAAGCCAAAGACCGAACCGCGAGCATTGGAATTCCAATAAGGCGCACCGAGCCCTGTAAAGGCTGGTACCACGTAAACTTCATCATCATTGCCAGAAGCAGCTGCCAAACCTTCTGACTCTGGTGACGTTTCAATCATACGAAGACCATCACGCAACCACTGAATAGCGCTCCCTGCGATAAAGATTGACCCTTCAAGAGCATAGAAAACCTTACCATTCACTCCGTAGCCAATTGTTGTCAGGAGATTGTTTTCAGACAGCTGCATATCTTCTCCCGTATTCATGATGATAAAGGAACCTGTTCCGTAAGTATTTTTGACCATGCCTGGCTCTAAGGCCAGCTGCCCAAAGAGAGCCGCCTGCTGATCGCCTGCCATACCAGAGATTGGTACCTGACCACCGTAGAAGTGATAAGGCCTCGTATACCCATACACTTCTGAGTTCGATTTCACTTCTGGTAACATGGCTTTTGGAATATTGAGCAAGTCTAGGATGTCATCGTCCCACTTCAGTTCCTTGATGTTGTAGAGCATGGTTCGTGCTGCATTGGTATAATCTGTCACATGCGCACGACCGTCTGTCAATTTCCAAACCAACCACGTATCAATCGTGCCAAAGAGTAATTCCCCTTTTTCAGCACGCTCCTGCGCGCCAGATACATGGTCCAAAATCCAGCGGACCTTGGTCGCTGAGAAATAAGCATCAATGACCAAACCCGTCTTTTTGTGGAAAAAATCCACATATCCCTCTTTTTTCAACTTCTCAGCCAAAGGAGCTGTCTGCCGCGATTGCCAAACGATAGCATTGTAGATTGGAATACCCGTTTTCTTGTCCCAGACAACAGTCGTCTCACGCTGATTGGTAATCCCAATCGCTTCAATCTGGCTGGGTTTGATACCACTTTCGATAAAAGCCCCTGCAATGACGGATTGAACCGAGTTCCAAATCTGATTAGCATCATGCTCCACCCAACCAGCTTGCGGAAAGAGTTGAGGAAATTCCTTTTGACTAGAAGCGACGTTTTCACCGTTCTTATTGAAAATAATCGCTCGCGAACTAGTTGTCCCCTGGTCAATGGCCATAATATACTTTTCTTTAGACATCGGTCTTCCTCCTGTTTTACCGCTTAATCAGTAAACGCTTTCTTCACTAGTTCTATTATATACAAAAACAGTCAGGCTGTCCTATCAAAAATTTCACAGAAACACCAGTACTCTTTGAAAATCAAAAGCATACTTCGTCAGCTACTATTGATGTCTCGGTATGTTCAGCCAATCAAAAATAGCAAGGCTCATCTTCTCCAGTAATGGAACAATCAGCACTTGCTATTCTTTTATTATTTTATTGGGACTCTAAACTCTGAGCTTCAAGCTCATTCAATTACCTGTGTTTCAGCGACTTTCTTATACCAATGAGCAGATTTCTTAGGATAACGCTCTTGTGTCTCAAAATCGACATAGAAAAGACCGTAGCGTTTTTCATAGCCGTTTGACCAAGAGAAGACATCCATAAGTGACCAGATAAAGTAACCTTTGACATTAGCGCCATCTGTAATCGCATCTGAAATCACGTCAAGGTGCTTCTTGACATAGTCAATCCGCGCATTGTCATGAACAGTATTGTCAACAAACTCGTCCTTGTAACCAAGTCCATTTTCAGTGATGTAAATCTTCTTGTAGTTTGGATAGTCATTTTTGACGCGCATGATTTGGTCATAAAGACCTTGAGGATAAATAATCCAATCCCAGTCTGTTTTTGGAATATTGGTTGGAGCTTGTCTGCGTCCGACACCTTTAATCTGATATTTAGAACTTCCTTTTTCCCCTTTACCGTTATGAATGATTTCAGTTTCACCATCAAAGGATTGCATCCAGTCGCTCATATAATAATTTATCCCCAAAAAGTCATTTAAATCTTTGGCCGCTTTCAAAACTTCAAAATCTTCATCTCGGAGATCCAGTTCTCCACCGTTAGCTTCTAAGATAAGCTTGACACCTTCCATTGTCCTATCTGAGTAATGTCCAAGATAAGTCGCATCTAAAATGAATTTGTTATGGATAATATCTTCTAGCTCAGCTGCACGAACATCATCAGAATTTTCAGGATCATACGGGTATTTAGTTGGAAGCGCGTGAACCACACCAATTTCGCCAGTATATCCTTTGTCTTTATAAAGTCTAACGGCTCGTGCATGGGCCACCATCATGTTATGATGTGACTGGAAGACTTTGGCCAAGTCATACTGTATCCCTGGAGGAAATTTACCAACCAAGTATTGGCCATCTCCAATAGGACCAATTTCATTAAACGTTGTCCAATACTTAACTTCTGGGAACTCTTCAAAACAGTAAGCCGCGTAGTCCACAAAATGATCGATGTTCTCACGGTTTAGAAAATCTCCGTTAGAATGCAGGGCTTCTGGTGTATCAAAGTGATGGAGGGTAACAAAAGGCTCAACACCACGCCTGTGACATTCGGTAAAGAGTTTGTGATAGTATGCTACTCCTTTGGGATTGACTTGGCCTTTGCCAACTGGAAAGATACGAGACCAAGCAATAGAGATCCGAATACCGTTAACACCATACTCTTCGGCTAATTTCAAGTCTACGGGATAGCGATTATAAAAATCACTAGCTGGCTCTGCTGTATACCAATAGTTATCTTCAAGATATTTGTCCCAAGCAACTGGGCCTTTTCCATCTGTTTTGGTAGCACCTTCTGCTTGATAAGCGGCCGTTGCGCCACCAAAAATAAAATCTTTTGGCAATGTTTTTGTCATGTTGACACCTCTTCTAAGTTAGGATGATTGATCGCTTCAACCGTCCTCAACAAAATGTTTAGTTTGCTAGTTGTTGTTTAACAAAGTCTAAAGCACCTTGTCCATCACGCGTTAAGCCAATGTACTGAGCCCCCTCTGTTTTGGCTAATTGAATACCAAGTTTATCTGTTTCCAGTTTCATATCTTCATAGTTAGAGGCTACTTGAGGGGCCAGAATGACCAACTGGTATTGAGGAAGAATTTCACGGTGAGCGCCATAGCTTCCAGCTGCAGCTGTCACTGGCGCACCATATTCTTTCGCCGCTTTATTAAGAGCATTAGCCAATAAGCCGCTAGTCCCACCGCCAGCACAGAGCACCAAAACGTTCGTTTGTTCCGTGATTTCTTTCGCTTCGACTACACCTGCTTTTTCAAGGATAGCATCAGCTTTTTTCGTATTAAAGTTAGCAGCAACTTTTTCTTTGAGCGCATCATTCGAAGCAAGACCTGTCTGTTCTTCTGCAAGAATTTGCTGGTCATAAACCTTTAAGAATGGATAGTAAATCAAGGTATCTACTACAATCAAAGTAACAGCAAGGACAAATGCTAATACTTGGAAGTTTGTCCCCATGACCAAACCAAGTGGTGCTGGCGTTGTCCATGGCAAGTTAGCTGTAAATGAGTTCATTCCCAAAGTGTCAACGAAGAATTTAAATAACCATACGTTAACAATTGGTGCCATGATAAATGGGATAAAGAAGATTGGGTTTAAAACAAGTGGCGCACCAAACAAGATTGGTTCGTTGACGCCAAAGAAAGTTGGAACCACTGAGGCACGTCCAATAGCTCTATTTCGTTTTGATTGACACAGCCACATGAACATGAATGGAACAACTAAGGTAGCGCCAGTACCACCCATGGTTACAATAAACATTTGAGTACCTGAAGTCAAAATCTTATCAGCATGCTGACCTGCCTGTAAGAGGCCCAAGTTCAGTTCAGCATTAGCATAAGTCACCGCTACAATAGCTGGCTCTACGATTGACGGGCCGTGGATTCCTATGAACCAGAAAAAGGCGAAAGCACCAAAGATAATGGTAATCCCAACATAGCTGTCTGCTGCACTAAACAATGGTTCAAAGAATTTACCAATTGCTTCTGCAACACCTGTTCCAACAGTATTGCGGGCTAATAAATCTAGAGCATAAAGTGAAAGGATTGTTCCTGCAAATGGAAAGACATCTTTAAAAGCTTGGGCAATATTTGGTGGCACTTCTTCAGGCATGCGAATGGTTACATTATTTTTCACACAGAATTTATAAACCGCAACCGTGATAAATGCTGCAAGAAAGGCTGACAAAAGACCTTTTGTCCCAAGGAAACCATTTGCAAAGCCACCTTCAAGACTATCAGCAGCCAAGATTAGTAGACCGCAGACTGATGCTAGCATCGTTGACATAAAGTTGATTTGGTTCGTTTGCTCCAAATCACGGTTGACTGAGTCCGTTAACGATTTCGCAGTTGTTCCTGCTACTAGCAAAGCTAGAATCCCCATTGTATAGCCATAAGGTTTCATTAAAAATGCAACAACGTCATCTGACCAGTAGAACCCCCATGAATTGGGAACAAAGGCAATAAGTAAGAATATACTTGAGAACAGGATTACTGGCATACCAGCGATAAATCCATCACGGATAGCGCGTAAGTAGATATTACGGGAAAGTTTTTCAAAGAATGGCTTTCCTTTTTCAATTTGAGCAATTAACTTATCCATTAGTTAGTACCTCTCTTGTAAAGTTCAATCATGTGTTTCATCATGTCTTTCAACAGCAAAGTTGTCATCAAGTGGTCTTGACCGTGCATCAATGTCACGCTAAAGGCTAAATCCTCACCAGCAGCTTCTTTTTGAAGTAGGCTCGTTTGTGCATGATGTGCCTCAACAATACTTGAATTTGCTGATTCTACTAGCTCTTCAGCTTTTTCAAATTCTCCATTTTGAGCAGCCTTTAAAGCATCCAACAACTTCGAGCGTGCTTCACCAGCGTATGATACAATCTCAAAGCCCAAGAGGGTAATTTCTTCTCTATTCATTTTGTTTTCTCCTTTATTTTTAGTGATTAGAGTAGGCGTTGTATATGAAGGACAATATAAAATTTTTCACTTTCGTAAATTTCAACTCCTGCTTCCGAAGCGATCATCTCATAGATTTTACTACCAATGTCATAGGCTTCTGGGTAAGCGATTTGAATGTGTTTCCCCATATCCATCAAGGGAGCATTCTCATTTGGACTACGATCTAAGTATTGCAGAAAATAAGTCAAGTGAATCATGAGACGATCATAGAAATTACTATTTTCCCTAGTCCGTCTGATACCTAAGCGTTCTAACTCCTCCTGTACTTTTTTTAATACCGATCGTGTCAACTTAACTTTTGGTGTTTTCTCAACTGCTGTCACACCTTTTGCATTAATAAAATGAAGGGCAATTCGCCCAATTTCATCATCAGGAAAATCATCTAAAATCTTTTGCCGAAACATTGCTAAAGCTTCTTTTGCCATAACATATTCAATACTGTATTCCTGAGAAATATTAGGCAACTTGCTTTCCTGATAATTGTCATCCAAAACAGCCCTATAGGCACAGTGAATGTGGTCTGTCAAGGTCACATAGAGGTATTCCTGAAAAGGATAATCATACTTGTCAGAAAGCGTCTCAATAACATCATAAGTAACAGTAATGAAATCAAGTGGCACATCTTTCAAGAGCGTCATGAAGTTCTCTCTTGATTCTGTACTTTTGAGCGAAAAGACTTTTTCAATTTTTTCCTCAATGATGAGATCTCCTTTTCGTTTTTGAAACGTAATGCCCAACCCCATGACAACAAATTGTTGGTTATGCTCATCCTTTACAAGGGCAACATTATTATTGAGCGCCTGTAAAACACGATACATGCAGATCCTCCTTTTATTAAGATATGAGGCCGTGAAAAAATCCGATGAAAAATGAGAAAACAGACGACAAGTCTCTGGACTTGAGGAAGTTTTTGAATTTTATCGAGGATTTTAGGCCGAATTCAGTTTATTAAGATACAAAGCCCGTTAAGAAATGCGACGAAAAATGGCGTCGACGCACCCCGACCAAGACGACGAGGATTTTCACAGATGAAATCGAAGAAAATCCAGACGGCTACGGTTCTACCAAATTTAGCATTTTAGCCCATGGTGTTTCATCCTATTGGGTACAAAAAGAGACCACAAATAAACCCAGAGTATTAGCCCTTTTGTTCATTTGTAGTCTCGCCTATTTATCTAGTTACGATCTACCCATATTTGATTGATGAGTTCATTATAGCACAAAGGATTATAAATGTAAACCCTTTCTGTTTAAAAAATAATAATTTTTTCAAAAATTGTTTACTTTATGTTGTTTATTGTCTAAACACGAGCTGTCCAAGGGGTTGCAGTTTCTTTTAGAACCTTATTTAACTCGTCAATATTTTGGAATCCAGTTGTACGCAACCATTCACGAGCAGCTGCCTCGCCTTTTTCAATATAGGCTTTGACACTGCCAGCCCATGTTGCGCGACCACACAATACCCCGTTAAAGTTTGCACCAGATGCTTTCGCAAAAACAAGTGTATCCTGAAAGAGTTTGGCAGAAACACCAGCACTCAAGTAGATATAAGGAAGAGGTGTGGCGTCGTTTTGCTGTTTGAAGTAAGAGGCAGCTTCTTCTTTCGTGTAAACTGTTTCGCCATTTGCAAAGCCCTCTACAAAGTTCATATTGACCGGCACTTCAACCTTGAGAACATCAATACCAAAACGTTCATCAGAGAAAACTTTCATCGCTTCGATGACTTTGCGCGGCTTCACCTTAGCATAGTCTGCACTTGAAGCATCCGCAATCTTTTCATCATAAGCCAAAATTTCAAGATAAAAAGGAATATCTTCTGCTGTACATTCTGACCCGATGCGCTCAATATAGGCCTGTTTTTGACGATTCGTTGCTTCATCACTATCAACGTCATAGTAAAGCAAAAACTTAATCGCATCTGCCCCCTCTTCTTTCAGGCGCTTGACAGACCAATCTACCAAACAATCCGGTAGGCGCTTTGTGCTGGTCGTATCATATCCTGTTTTCTCGTAAGCCAAGAGCAGACCTGCTCCTTTATGAAGGGCTTTAGTCGCGGGAAGCCCATACTCTGGATCTAAGAGCATTGAGGAGGCAAACGGTGTCAGCTCTTCTGCCACCAAAACCTTCAATTCCTCCATTTGTGCTACTGACGGCTCATCATCCTGGTGTTGTGCCATCAAGCGCTTCAAAGCACCACGCTGGTCAAAAGCAAGGGCTGAAATGATGCCATTTTCATCGCTTAGTTTTTCCATATACCGACGTTTTTGTTCTGTTAAAACCATGATTATACCTCTTCTACTTTGATTTTTTCAAATAATGCTGCGTAATTCTCCATGTTGACGTAGCCTGTTTGTTTTTCTTGAGCATTGAGCATACCAAGAACGTTTGATTTTTTCAACAAATCTTCGTCTGATGCTGCATGAGCCAGAGCAGACGTAATGCCAGCGACTGTGGAATCTCCTGAACCAACAGGATTAACCACTTCAATTTTAGGAATAGAAACCTTATAAAACCTATCAATGTGCCTAGCAAAGGCACCGTTGGCCCCTAACGATACGATCACCCACTCAATCCCATTAAAAAGTTCCTCTTGAAGAGCCTTTTTCAGACTAGCAATGTCGCCTGTGATGTTTCGTCCTAACAGCTGTGAAAGCTCTTCTCTATTTGGCTTGATGACTGTTGGCTTCTGTTCACTTGTCAGGACAGATTTCAAACTGTCACCAGAACTATCTAGGACAATTGGCTTGTCATACTTTTGACAAATGGTTATTATTTTTTCATAAAAGTTTACTGGCAAGCCATTTGGTAGACTACCTGAGATAGAAATAATAGATACTGTTTGAACCCGTTCTTCAAATTTCTCTAAGAAGCCTTGAGCTTCGCTTTTGAGAATTGTTGGCCCTTTTTCTAAAATTTCAGTTTGCTGCTCACCATGAAGCATTGCAATACAACTCCTAGTATCTCCTGAAATTGGGTAAAAATCATGAGCAATAGTAACTTTATCTAATTCTTCTTGGATAAACTCGCCAATTTTACCGCCCAAGAGGCCACTTGCTATAACGGACTCGCCTAGTTGCGAAAGGACACGGGTCACATTCAACCCTTTGCCACCGGCTGTCTTGTAGGTCTCAAGCGGTCTATTCACAGTGTCTAGGCAGAAACCGTCCAACTGATAAGCAATATCCATAGACGGATTCATTGTAATGGTCAGAATCATGTCTATATCCCCTTAGTCGTGATAGTCTCCGCGATCCCATTTTTCTAAAAACTCATCAAAGAAGTGTGGATCAGCCTGTTCTTGGTTCAGGCTTTCAACTTTGGCAATTTTGTCAATCAAAGCCTTGTTTTCTTCAGTTGGTTTGTATTCTGTATGGATGAAGGCTTCGATAATATCAGTCATCAAGAGACCACCTGTGATTTTACCTCCGAAGCCGATGACATTAGCATTCAACTCTTCTCTAGCATAGACGGCTGACGTCATGTCTCGAACCAAAGCAGAACGAATGCCAGGTACTTTGTTAACAGCATTGTTGATGCCAACACCAGTCCCGCAGATACATACGCCTAAATCTGCTTGGCCACTTGCAACAGCTTCACCAACTTTTTTACCAAAGATTGGGTAGTGGGTACGAACATTGTCGTAAGTTCCACAATCAATGACGTCATACCCCTGTGTTTTAAGATAATCAACAACTGCAATTTTTTCATTTGTTACGATATGGTCACAACCAACAGCAATTTTCATGAGTTTGTCCTCAATTCCTTTTTTTAATTGTTTAGCACATTTTATTGAGCATATCCACACGGATTTGGTGGCGACCGCCATCGTACTCACCCTCTACAAAACCCTTAGCAATATTTCTTGCCACACCAGGTCCTACAATCTCCGCTCCCATTGTGATCATGCGCGAATTGTTGTGACTACGTGTCATATAGGCTGAGCGTTCATCTGACACTTCTGCTGCAACCATCCCTTTGATCTTAGTCGCAGTCATAAAGGGACCTACACCATAAGCATCAATGACAATACCAAGATTGACATCGTTGGCAGTCACTTCCTTAACAACAGCCAAAGTCGTATCAACGAAATCAGCTCCTTCTTTAGAAACATCCTGCACATCATGACCTGACTCAAGTAAATAAGCCTTTACCGTTTCTTTCAGTGCTAGCCCCGCCTTATCGGCGCCAATAATAACAGTCATTTGAAACCCTCCTGTTCAAAAATGTTTTTTTGTTTATTTTATAACCAGATTATAAACATAAACAAACACTTTGTCAACCGTTTTTGTGCTTTTTGTTTAATAAAAAGGAACAACCGACGATTGCCCCCTTATACACTCTATGAAAATCAACATCTGTAGCCGTTACGAACTTGCTCGTTTGACAGATCTAGATACCCTCTGGGTATACTTGCTTACCTTACGGCTTTTGTATCTTATGCTTTCAGCGAAGTCAGCTAACAAGATTAGAACATCATTTTGACAAAGATTAATTGATGACCTCAGTCCATTTGGAGAGCTGAGTGATTTTTTCGTCATCCTGCTTGTCTGTAATGACAGCAGTTAATTGTGATAGCTGGCAAAACACTGAAAAATCCTCTTTGCCCACCTTTGAACTATCTAGTAGTAAATATTGTTCAACCGATCGTGATAGAGCAAGTCGCTGAGTATACCCCTCTTCAACGGTGGAAGTCATCACATCATTTTCCTTGGTCCCGTTCGCGCTGAAAAATAGTTTGCCAAAATGCATTTTTTCAAGGCTGGTATTCGTGATTTCCCCAACGAAAGACTCCGTTACCTTCCGCATTTCCCCACCCAATAGAAAGACCTTAAAGGTCTCAGACTTTTTCTTAAGGAGGATATTAAAAACTGGCAGACAGTTAGTGACCACGCTCAGGCGTTGGTGATTAATCTCCTCTGCCAAGCTTTCAACGGTGGTTCCCGGTCCTAAAAAAACTGTATCGCCTTCTTCGATAAGATTAGCCGCCAATTTGGCAATATGCCTTTTTTCTTCTATATTGAGGGTGTGCTTCTCCTTGTGGGAAATTTCACGGTATTGAAAGGCCGAATGGCTTCGTGCGCCACCATGAATCTTTTTGAGCACTCCTTGTTCTTCAAGTTCTAGTAAATCACGACGCACCGTCATATCCGTCACTCCAAAGGCTTCCATAATCTCAGAAATTCGGACAGTGCCTTTACGATTGACCAGTTTTGTGATTTCTTCAAGACGTTGAAATTTATTCATACTGTTCTCCTTTATATAATGTTTCAGCTTATAAAATCGTGTCCTTATTTGCGCCGAGTACGTTGACAGTTTTGAAATGATAGGTAATCGTGTATTATTACGCAACACCATAACGCTATCCAAACTGACTAAGTGATAAAAGCGCAAGCTCAACTGAAGTTTATCAAGCTGAGTTAACGATATTTAAATTCGAATTTTGACAAGTACTATTTTCCCTTTTATATTATTCTAACATATTTTAAAAAAATAAACATTTTTAAACATTACTTTTCTGAGAAATTGAACAAAAACTCCTCTCCAAAATAGGAAAAGAGTTTCTAACTCACCTCAATAAAAATCAAAAAGCAAACTAGCCGAAGGCGGTACTGACGTACGGCAAGGCGACGCTAACGATGTTTGAATTTGATTTTTGAAAAGTATAGTCAATTGAATCAAGAACAGTACAGCTGTGGTTCAGGAACGTATACTAGGTGATGCTCTGATTTTGAGATAACTTTTCCTAACCTTGTTTCAATCAACTATATTACCAGCCATAATTAGGCTCGACACAAGTCAGCATAGCGTGGAAAAGTTCTTGTGGGGTTATTTTTTTCAAACCGCCATAGGTCGGATCCTGCTGAGTGTAGGAGGGGTCAATGTAATAAAGATAAGCAATGTCACTGCCGTCTTCAGTCAATTGGTAGCCTGTCCCAATAACATTATGCTCTCCTGAGCTTCCTGGGTAAATTCTGGCATTGTCAAACGTATAATACATGGGATAGCCATCAGCAATATTTTGCTTGAGGCGCTCTTTAAAGACCCGCATTTCTTCCGAATTCAAATCAGCTGTCGTCACAGTGGCAAGGCGGTAACCAGATTGATTACCAGTTGGTTGTTCGTAACCAAAAAGGTAGCGATTGAGTACCCGAATAGCATCGGTATTATGCGTTCCAAAGGAATCATCCGTTCCCATAGCCTGAGCTAGTTCTTCTTGACTGGCTGTTACACCACGGGCAGATAACATCATGCTGACAGTTGTCGGGGCACAGGTATTCCAATCACGTTGCACCTGTTGAGTAACCTGAAGTTGATGTTTAGTTCCACCTTGACCAGAATTTTGCCCTTGGCCATTGATCTTGTCAATGGTATCTTGAGACAGAGGTGGAGTATTGTCCGTAGAAACAGCTGCTCCTGATCGTTCTGTAGTAGCTATCGTCTTTTCTTTAGACCTTTTTGCTTCATCTGTGAGACTATCGGTCTCAGAGCTAGATGACTCTTGACTGGCTTCTTTTCCAGATGTTTTCTGTTGACTGCTGGTTTTTGTTGTGTTTGCAGCTTTTCCTACATCCCTAGACTTTGATTGGCAACCTACTAATAGGGTGACGCACAGGAGCGCAGCTGTTAAAAACTTAATAGCCTTGAAATCTACCATATCCTCCGACCTCCCATTGTTTTTTGTATCCGCTTACCTCTCTTTTAGTATAACACTTCAAACTGTCTATTGCAACTTATTATAAAAAGCCACAGTATTCAGTAGGAGGACACCTAAAAATAGCCCTATGACGACACTTCTTTCAGGTACAAAAATATGTCTTTCGTGTTATAACTAGGAAGTTTGAAATTCATTTCCTACGGCATCTATTTGATGGACAAAATTATCTTTTTTAGGTATGATGTAAACGAATACAGAAACAAAGGGGGAAATATGAATTTTTCGTTTAACAAGGACTTTTACAAAAATCCTCTCTTCTATCTGTTCTTTTTCAATTTGATTCTCTTTTTGAAACAAGGTCTGTTTCAGCGCTCGAAATGGTTGACGTTGTTAGCGATCTTTTTGTTGTTATTTCAATTATTGATTGCTTTGACGGAGCAGACTGCTGAACGAAAAAGAGCCAAGTGGCTGATTCTCATACTTTTATTACTGTCGTTATGTCTTTTATTTCAGGGGCGTGCTTCTAAAAAAGAGCGTTCTTCTGATTCTCCACCGCCTATAGAAAGCAGCTTAACTAATACTGAAGAAGATAGTATTAAGCAGTACCAGAGTATTGTCTCAAATTATACTCCTTTGACAATTGATGAGCTGGTAAATGATGCTTTTTCTAAAAATAGTTTATTGTTTTTAGGAAAAGCATCCTGTCCATACTGTAGAGATTTTGTGCCTCTTTTTCATGAAAATATGCAAAAATTAGCTATAGTATCAAAGGTCTACTACTGCAATGTAGAAGAGATTACTGAAGATGAGAAAAAGCAGCTTTTGGCCAAGTACCCAATCGTAGGCGTTCCAACTCTCATTTATCTCAAAGATGACGGTACATATGACATTTTAGATGAATCAGAGATATCACTCCCTGAGTGGCTTACAGCCTTGCCAAAGAAAAAGTAATTGACCGACTAAATGAAGTGAGGCTGGGACAATCCTTTCTCAAAAGTGGTCTCTCATTTAATCCACCTTAATGAAATGATACGTTTCTTGATTCAAGCAACCGCCTATGACAAAACGAGCAAATCCGTAATCTGGAAATGCTCGTTTTTTATGTCATGCTTTAAAATCTGTATCTGCCAGAGCTAAATCCATTTAAATAAGACTCAACCAAGATTCAATATGCAACATGTGTGTCTTCTGTATTTAGTATTTTCTGTTTTTTTCAAACAATACTGTTCCTAAAAATGGTGATTTATTTTCTATTCATTGGCCTTAAGGGCTTCAAGCATATCCAGACTTTTCAGCCGGTGATTGACCAGCCAACCAAGAACGGCCAGAATGATGCTTACAGCAACCAACGGAATGAGCCAAACTTCAGCTGTCACCTTTGGATTAAACATCATATTGCTTGGCGCAATCATGTTAATAAGGAATTGGTGAAGGTAATGGCCTGTCACCAAGCCTAGCCCGATCCCTATCAGGGTCAACATAATGGTCTCTCGATAGATGTAAAGTGTGACCTCTTTGTTATGGAAACCTAAAACCTTGATGGTCGAGAGTTCTCTGATGCGCTCTGCCACATTGATGTTGGTCAGGTTGTAGAGGATCACCACAGCCAGCAAAATTGATACCAGTATCAAAAGCAACATGGTCGAAGTCAGCGAGTTGACAATTTGATTGACCTGTTCAACGACTGCCCTATTCTGTGATAAAGCGCTGACGGCTGGTAATTTTAGAAAATCTGTAGCTTTAGCCTTGATGGCCCTATCGCTATTATCTTTGAGACTGACCAGATAGCTATTGCTGGTGAGAGCTTTATCAAAGGCATTTTCATAAGCTGTCTGACTCATAAAGATAAAATGACCCGTAAAGAGCTGGGCAATGCCCGCGACCTTGACGGAATACTCCTTATCATCTACAGTCACAGAAATGCTATCGCCTACACCAACCTTGTACAGTTGCGCTAATTTTTCAGAAAGGATGGCTCCCTGACTTGGTAGTGGGAGTTCTTTTTTGGACTTAGCCTCCAAGATATGGAGATTGTTACCAAAACTTTCTCCTTCTGCAACCATGAGAGTCACTGATTGACGATCTTCTAAGCCTGCAAAATCCTTTTCAAAAGTGTTGGTATAGATGGGTTTAGTCAGGGCGATGTCGCTGTCTTTCAACTGTGCTTGTAAATCAGCTTTTTCTGCGTCCGTCGCGTCAACATTTTCCACCACCAGCATATCATAGGTCAATATCTGCCCAAACTGAGTCTCAGCAATCCCACTCAAGGAAGATCTTATACCTAGCCCAGCATAGAGCAGAGCGACAGATCCTGCCACCCCAAAGATGGTCATAAGCATGCGCTGCTTGTAACGAAAGATATTGCGCGCAGTCACCTTGTGCGTAAAGCTGAGACGATTCCAGATAAAATTGACCCGCTCTAAAAGGATGGTTGAGCCTTTTACAGGTGGTTTTGGCTGCAGGAGATAAGCGGTCTTTTCGCGCAAGCCTTTATTAGCAATCAGATAGGCAGGCAGCACGGCTGAGATGAGCGAGAGGGCTAAGGCCCAGAGCATGACATCTGGGTAAGTGAAGAGCTGGGCAGCTCCAATGGTACTACTGCTGGTAATGATATTAGCAATGACAGGAGCTAGGATAAAGTGGCCACCTAGAATGCCCAGCATAGTTCCAATCAGTCCAGCAACCAAGCCATAAATGACAAATTTTCGCCTGATAGCCGCTCTGCTATATCCCAAAGCCTTAAAAATCCCAGCATTGGTTCGCTCTTCGTCCACAAAGCGGGTCATGGTTGTAAAAGTCACTAGAGCTGCCACAAAGTAGAGCACCACTGGAAAGATGTTAGCAACCTGAGAAATCGATTCCGCCGACGAGCCATACGTCTGAAAACCTCCACCACCAGGGAGAGTCCGACGAGTATAGGTTTGATACTCTGGCTCCTCTAGATCATTCAGCTCTTTCTGGGCTTTATCAAGTTTTCCTTGTTCTTCACTGATAGCTTCTTGGAGTTTGACTAAATCTGGCACGTCTGACATATTTCTGCCGAAGGCTTTTAGTTGCTCCGTTTGCTGGTTCAATTGCGTTTTTGCCTCATTGACTGCTGCTTGTCCCTTATCAATCTCAGCCTGTGGGTCTTTTTTTAGCTCTGCCAGACGCTGCGCTCCATTATCTTTCAGCAGATTTTCCAGATCAGCTTGATGTTTGTCTAGAGCTTTCGTGTAGGCACTGTCAAAGGGATTAAGCTCCGCCAAATCGTCATATCGCAGGCGAGCGATGGCGTATTGTTCAGCCTTGAATGCCTCTTCAACCACCACGGCATAACCGCTCAGCTCACCCGTACCCTTAGTTGTCGCCCCAAAACTTGTCTTGGACCAGATGTCACTAGCATTGACAAAACCGACCAGAGTGTAGCTAGACTGTGCTAAGCTATCGTCCCCGTCATCTGTAAAACGGACTGTATCTCCCAGCTGATAATCGCCTTGATAATTTGCTGATAGTGCAATCTCACGGTCTGTTGTCGGCAATTCCCCCTCTAACAGCTGGAACTGGGAAATCGTGTTTGGTTTTGAAAAGACGCGCACCGCATCCGTTGCATCATCTAGCACCTTATCAGTCAAGTAACCGAATTCCACTTGAGCATCGTCAAGATTTTTCAGCTCTTTCTGATCGTTTTTCCCTAACCCGTAGTCAGCCATAACAGCCAGATCCATGACCTGATACTTGTCCAAATAGGCAGCACCTGTCTGCTCCAGATTGGGGCCAGCAGCTTTAAGGCCAACAAGGGCAAAAGACCCCAGAGCCATTAAACTCACGATGGACAAGAAACGTCCCTTGGTCGTCCTGATGGACCGCCAAATATCGCGCCAATAAATGGAAATTTTCATCATACTGCCCTCCTAATATTCCAGAGTGGCAATGTCTTGCGGCTGATCATTGAGGTAATGATCCTTGACCTTAGCATCTCGCAGGTGAATAACCCTATCTGCGATAGGCACCAAAGCTGCATTGTGGGTCACGATGATGACCGTTGCATCCTTTTCACGCGCCATATCTTGCAGAATTTTCAGCACTTGCTTGCCGGTCTCATAGTCAAGGGCGCCTGTCGGCTCATCGCAAAGCAGAATTTTAGGATTTTTGGCCACGGCACGCGCGATGGAGACCCGTTGTTGTTCGCCACCAGATAGCTGCGCTGGAAAATTATTGAGACGGTGACCCAGACCAACATCTTTCAAAGTCTCCGCAGGGTCCAAAGCGTCCTTGACAATCTCCGTTGCCAGCTCCACATTTTCCTTGGCTGTCAAGTTAGCAACCAAATTGTAAAACTGAAAAACAAAACCGACATCGTCTCTTCGATAATTCGTTCGTTGATGGGAATCAAACTGAGCAATGTCCTTTCCATCAATGATAACTTGACCAGAATCACAGGTATCCATGCCACCCAAAATATTGAGCAGAGTTGATTTACCAGCACCTGAAGCACCCAAAATCATGACCAATTCTCCCTGTTCAATCTCAAAGCTGATATCCTTATTGGCCATAATGGTGGTATCTCCAACCTTGAAGCCCTTGTTCACATGCTTTAACTCGATATATGCCATCTCACACGTCCCTTTCTAAATCATTGCATTTGTGTTATCAGTATTATATAATCTTAGGCAGTAAAACTCAACAGACAAAATCAAACGAAGTGTTGTTTTAAGGAGAACCATGAAACGCCAGACTCAAACCAAAGCTAAAATCAAAGCAGCCTTTACGCAACTTTTGGAAAGCAAAGGGTTTGACCACCTGACGGTCAGTGATATCATTAGACTTGCTCAAATTAACCGCAGCACTTTTTACAAGCATTACCTAGACAAATTTGACCTCAGGGATCAATTGATTGCTAGTATGGTTGAGCAGTTGATGGCTATTTTGACCGAGGCCGCCTGTCAGCCTCAAAATCCAGACCAACCATCCGCCTCTTTGTCCCAAGCCATCTCCCAAATCCTAACCTACCTCAAGGAAGATCAACCCTTTATCCAGGCCTTGGTCTTGTCGAATCAGGCTAGTTTTCTAACAGAATTGCTGCGAACCATCATCAATCAATTCTATCATCAAATTCAAGACTGGGACGATACTGATCATATTGCTCCGCAAATAACCAATGATTATGGCAAAGAAATCCTACTTGCAGGAATCGTCTCCATCTTTCTTCTATGGGTTAAAAAAGGAATGGTCGATCCCATCGACACTATCACCCAACTCATCGTTCGACAAGTCAATCAGGATTATGAAAAATAGCGCCAAACATCAAAAAACGACTAACTGTTTTGAAGCAGTTGGTCGTTTTACAGCATTTTAGTTTGTAAATAGTAGTTTCACTTAATCCAAGCACGTTAACCGTTTTGAGACATCAGCTGGGCGTCGCTTACTATTTTTTAGCTAAATGCATTACCTTATTTCATTCAAGTTTTGTAAAGCAACTTCAACCTGCCCTTCTGCCACTGAGAAGGATAGAAGATGTTCAGCAATATAGGCTGTTGATGACAGACTGGCTTGTCCACCATTGACAAAGACCTCAATAGAAGAGCGATCAATCAGCACAGTCACATCTATCAAGCCTTCTGTTAAGCGGATAGAACGCGTCAGAAGCGGTTCTTTTTCCTCGCCACCTAGTTGGTGTTCTAGACCCGTACGATCAAGAGTCAACTGACCATCTTGCCAAACCAGAACTAGCTGGTCAGCAACGGAACCGGCTTCCAACCGCCAATGTTGACTGAGACCGGTCTTTAGGTCAAGTCGGATTGGCCACGGTTTGCTAGACTCCAAATGTTCTCCTGCTTGTAGACTTGTCCAGTCTGATGAGCCCTCTGTCAAGAAAGGAACTTGAACCAGTTTTCCATCAACTAGCTGAAGCTGACGAGGAACCGTCATAAGTCCTGCCCAGCCATGGCGTAAGTCATGGGTCGGGAATTTGCGCCCCCAATTTTGCATCCAAGCAATCATGATCCGACGACCTTGATTGTCTTTGAGAGATTGCGCAGCGTAAAAATCATGTCCGTGATCAATCTCTTCGATGCGTTCCACCGCAAACGTCTTACTCTCCCAATCCACCAGACCGTAGCAGATGATATTCGAGTTGAGGTTTTGGTAATCATCGCCCACTACTGGAAACTGCATAGGCGAGATGACCAAGCAATCCTGCCCAGCCAGTTTAAAGTAGTCAGGGCACTCCCACATAACACCCTGATCTTTCTCTCCCTTGAGGAAGATAGACTCAAAAGACCAGTTTTCCAAGTCATCCGAGCCGAGAAGGACAATACAGCCCACTTCGTCAACATGCTTGGCAGCCAAGACTGAGTAGTAACGGCCATCCTTTTCGAAGAGTTTGGGATCACGGAAGTCAGCTGGATTAATATCAGGCACATCCTCGCCAATCATGACCGGATTGCTAGCAAGCTTGGTAAAAGTCACCCCGTCATCTGAGACAGCCATATTTTGCACTTGGCGACCTGTACCGTCTTCAAGAGTGATATTGCCCGTGTACATGAGCCAGAGGCGGTCATCTTTGACAATGGCACTGCCTGAAAAACAACCGTTATGATCATAAGATTGGTCTGGAGCTAAGGCTACTGGCAGATGTTCCCAGTTGATTAAGTCTTTAGACTTGGCATGTCCCCAGTGCATCGGCCCCCAGCAAGAATCGTAAGGGTAAAACTGGTAAAAGAGATGGTACTCCCCTCGGAAAAAGAAAAAACCATTAGGGTCATTGAGCCAACCGATTGGGGCACTAAAGTGCGCCCCAGGTTTAAAGGATTGATCTACTCCTGCTGTCTGCTCAGCGATAAACGCCTCAGCACGACTTAGAGTAAAGGTTGTTTCAGTCATAAGTCCTCCTATTTAGACTTAGCGTAATCATCATAGTATTTCTGTTTGATGGCTACAAACTCGTCCAGCTTAAAGCGTTTCAATTCAGCGATGTAGGCATCCCACTCTTTTTCAACGCCACCGTTTACGATCCACTCAGAGCGCTTGCGATTAACAAAGTCCATGAGGTCGGCTGAGATAAGATCGATTTTCTCCAAATCTTCTGTTTCCATAAAGACACGTGGGTAAATCTCATTGTTACTCATATAAGGGACATAGTGCTCTTTTAAAAGATCCAGACGCCATTTCGCATCATCTGGCATCGTTGTCACAGTACCATAGTATTCGTCAAGAATGGCAAGACCACCACCAACCTCTGTCTTCTGACGAAGTTCGCTAGGTGCTGTCCCTTCAAGTGGCAAGTGTTTGAGCATCTTTTTAGCTTCGTCAAATTCAAAGATATTTTGCTGCGTATCATCACCGTAAGTTCCCCAGTTGTTTTGAACAGACTGGAGTGGTTCATACATGAGATCAAGCCAGCGTGCGGTCAACTCCAAGTTCTTATTGGCACTTGTGATGACAATACGGTCACGAGAAAAACCAATGTTGTTCGTACGGGTAACATTTTTCTGACCATTTGGTCCTTCAAGAACTGGAAGGACATCATAATTTTTATCACCAGCAATGTTATTGGTATCCCAAGTGAAGTAGACACCGTAGCGCTGCTCATTCCCCTTAGCAACATAGGTATTCCAATCTTGCTCAAAGGCTTCTGGATCAAGGAGACCTTCTTCGTAAAGCTTGCGCATGAAGGCTACTCCTTTTTTGTAGTCTTCATTATCAGCTGTAAAATCTACAACACCGTCATTGCCAACGACAATGTGATCATCGTTATCTCCGATACCAAAGGCAGCAAAGAGCAGTTTAAAGTCTTCGTTACCACCATCGTTGATAAAGGACATCGGGATTTCATCAGCTTGTCCGTTTCCGTTAGGATCTTTTTCTTTAAAGGCTTTGAGAACATTCACCAGTTCATCAGTCGTCTTTGGCATTTCAAGGCCCAGTTTATTCAACCACTCGGTGTTGATCCAAGCCATGTCATTGACACTGTGAATGGACTCCTTACCAGAACCTAGTTCCTCAATCCAAGGAAGCGAGTAAATGTGTCCGTCTGGCGCTGTAATCATAGCCTTGTATTCTGGATTGTCATCCAAAACCTTTTTAAGATTTGGCATATACTGGTCAATGAGATCTTCGATCGGCACGATCACCCCATCTTCTGCCCAGTTAATCAATTCCACATCAGAGGCGCCAGAGTTCCAAAATACATCTGGAAGATCACCTGAGGAGATGTCAAGATTTCGTTTTTCAGCATAGTCACTAGTATAGTTAGTCCAGTCAATATGCAGGTTTGTTTTTTCCTCCAAGCGTTTGTAAATGAGCTTGTCATTAGGATCCTGTGGTGCTAAGGTTGAGCTTCCTGTTGTGATTTTCAAGCTCACTTTCTCCTTAAGCGGGAAAGTGACATTGCTGAGTTCATAGTCAGGAGAAGACGCACCACCACCAGAACTGCCACAAGCAGCAAGTGTTACAACAGATAGAGAAGCAAGGCCAAAGCCAGCAAGTTTTTTCCAAGTTTTCATTTGAAAACCTCCTTTTTTAAGATACAAAGGGCGTGAAGAAATGCGATGGAAAATAAGGGAGTGACCGATGAGTCCAAAGACTCAAGGGAACTCACGCATTTTACCGAGCATTTTAGCCCATGTTCAGTTATTAAGATATGAGGCCGTGAAAAAATCCGATGGAAAATGAGAAAACTGACGACAAGTCTCTGGACTTGAGGAAATTTTCGAATTTTATCGAGGATTTTAAGCCGAATTCAGTTATTTACATTTCTTGTCATCAAACAAGTTTAGCCCTTAAGCGAGCCAACCATAACGCCCTTATCAAAGTACTTCTGGAAGAATGGGTACATGATGAGAAGCGGTGCGCTAGAAATAACGATTGTAGCGTACTTGATCATCTCAGCAATCCGTTTCATCTCAGCCATAGCAGCTTGACCACCGACCATGTTTTGCTCAGGTGTATTTTGAATGAGAATCTTACGTAATACCAATTGCAAAGGTTCAAGATTCGGGTCTTTGAGGTAGATCATGGCATCAAAGTAAGAATTCCATTGACCAACAAAAGCGTAGAGGAACAAAACGAACATGATTGGCTTAGCTAGTGGCAACATGATTTTGATAAAAATCTGAAAATCATTGGCGCCATCTAACTTAGCAGACTCAACCAACTCCTCAGGTAAGCCTTGGAAATAGGTTCTAGCTAAAATAATGTTCCAGACATTAATGGCTCCAGGTAAGACGATAGCCCAAATGGAGTTGAGCATGCCCAAATTTTTAACCAAGAGATAGGTAGGCACCAAGCCTCCGCCGAAGAACATTGTAAAAACAAGAAAGGCATTGATCAACCGACGGCCTGGCAAATCCTTTTTAGAAAGCGGATAAGCAGTCAGCATGGACAAGGCCACTGTGATTAAGGCATAAACAGTTGAATAAAGGAAAGAATTTAAGAACCCTCGCAAGATGGAAGAATCTGAGAAGACACGCTTATAGCCCTCCATCGTCCAATCATTTGGATCTAGACTGATGCCTTTAGCCAGCAGCGCTGATGGTTCAATAAACGACGCCAGCAAAATGTAAACGAGAGGGACAAAAGTGATGAGAACAACTAAACCAAGTAAGATACGGTTAATCCAGAGGATTCGTTTATCAAAATCTGTTTGTAACTGAGCGTTCATACTTCCTCCTTATAGGCCTTCGCCATCATTGATGCGCTGCACAATCTTGTTCACGACAATCAAAAGTATCACGTTGATAATGGTATTAAAGAGACCGACAGCTGTTGAGTAGGAATAGTTCCCTGAAACCAAACCTTGTTTGTAGACATAGGTGGAGATAATTTCAGAAGCTGGCAAGTTAAGTGATGTCTGCATTAGGAAAGCCTTTTCGTAGCCGACACTCATGATATTCCCTGCTGCTAGGATAAACTGAATCACCATAACTGGCTTTAAGGCTGGCAAGTCAATATGCCAAATCCGCTGGAGAATATTTGCACCATCTAGTTTGGAGGCTTCAATCAAGGCTGGATCGACATTGACCAGCGTTGCCGTATAGAGCGTTGAAGCCCAGCCCATTCCCTGCCAAATACCACTAGCGATATAAAGGGTTCTGAAATAATCTGGATTGGTCAAAAAGCTAGCTTTAACACCAAACATCCCTAAGATATTGTTAATCGGCCCTTCAATAGAGAAGAAAAGAAAGACCATACCGACAATAACCACAAGGGAAATAAAGTTCGGTGCGTACAGAATAAGTTGCAGGCGTTTCTTAATCCGATCACTCATCAGCTGATTTAGCATAATCGAGAGAATAATCGGTGGAAAGAAGCCCCACAAGAGTCCGTAGATAGAAAGTTTGAGAGTATTCCCTAGCAAGAGCCCTAAGTTAGGAGCCGATAGAAACTTTTGAAATTCCTGAAAACCAACCCAGCTACTGCCTAAAATGCCACGTAAAGGATTGTAATTCTTAAAGGCAATCAATACGCCATACATGGGAATATATTTAAAAATGAAGGTCATCAAGAGGCCTGGAATTAACATCAAGTAAAGCATCTTATATTTCTTCATCTGAGTCCAAACAGATGTTTTAGCAACAGTTGTCGACATAAACTTCTCCTTATTTTAAGATATGAGGCCGTTAAGAAAAGCGTTGAAAAATGGCGGTAAGTCAGTCATCTTCGATGACGTTGACGCACCCCGGCCAAGACGACTAGGATTTCCACAGATGAAATCGAAGGAAATCCAGACGGCTACGGCCCTAACCATACCAAACTCCATTTAGCTTTTTAGGCCGAATTCAGTTAATTAAGATACGAGGCCGTTAAGAAAATTGACGAATAATGTAAATACTCTAGGAAGGAACAATTAGAAACGTTTCCAGTTTTTGTTAAGAGCTAATCTCAAAGCCTGAGACTTAGAGATTAACTGCTATTTTTTGTGCTACTTCCTTCTATGTAGGAAATTGGAAGGACATTATAGGTTGGGACATCTTCTTTATTCATAAGCCCAATGAGAGAGGTCACCGAAGTTATGGCCATTTGTTCTAGCGGTTGCCGGATGGTGGAGACAACAATCGGTCGCTCAGCTGCCATTCGGATACCGTCACAGCCAATAATTTGAACATCCTCTGGCACGGATTTTCCCATGTGATTAAGCACACGGATAATGTCCAAGGCCATAAAATCATTTATCGCAAAGATGCCATCAAGTGTTGGATTTTCTTTGAAAAATCGTTCAATCTGACCTTCCATGTCATGGATAGGCTCCGACATCAGTAGGAAAGTATTGGCAACTCCTAGCTTTTCACTTTTTTCAGTAAAACCGAGTTGACGCTTGCCGACTTCTGTCGGATATTTGGCTTTCCCGCCGATGTAGGCAATGTTCTGGCAACCTTTTGTTACGAGTGTCTCAGCGGCTAGACTTCCAGCCCCCATGTTATCCGCTGAAACCGAGACAGCTTCATTAGAGAAATGACGGTCAACACTGACGAAAGGCAAGGCCGATGTAATATAGGGATCAATGTCGCTGTAGGTCAAGGCAATAATGCCATCGACCTTATTTTGCTGCATCATCTTGATGTACTCCAACTCCCGATCCGATCGGCCATCAGAGTTACAAATCATGCACTTATACCCAAGTTTAGCCAGTTCATTTTCCACATGATAGGCAAACTCTCCGTAAAAAGGATGCCAAACAGTCGGTAGGATGAGAGCGACTACAAAGGTCTTTTGGAGCTTAAGACCACGCGCATAATTATCTGGCTCATAATTAAGCTGGGCGATGGCTTCTTCCACCTTTTGCCGAGTGCTCGCCTTGACTTGGCCATTGTTAATGACTCGTGACACTGTCCCAACACCGACCCCCGCCAGATGAGCCACATCTTTCATGGTTGCCATGGCCTTCTCCTTTCTCTGATTTTTTACCTCTTTCGGAAACGTTTCCAGTATAGCACGATTTTTTAAACTTGTAAAGCGTTTTTATAAAAATTTTTTCTTAGATCATCAAGCTAAGCAAAAAAATTGATTCTCTCAGAAAATGCGCTAGATTGGAAACACAGCCTATCACGATAAACGCATAAAAAAGGAGCAAGACAGAAGTCGTAATTTCAATGAAATCAACTTCGTCGTCTTACTCCCAACCACTGCGCTGAGATGTTTACGCAAACGATGAGAGGTGAGGTTGACCTTTTTACCCAGTCTCAATGAACCACTGCTGAACTAGAATTATAGAATAAGAGTGGTACAAACCACCATGGTGGCATCCCTCACCTCCAAAGCGTGTAACAATTGAAGATGATGTATAACAAACTCATTTTGTCACAATTACTATTCGCGGTAGGTTGAAGAATGGGTTCAAGTCCCAAAATACCATACTTGCTCCGATTCCTATATTATTAAGCGACCTCTTCATTCCCTTTTTCAAACTGAGAATTGTAGAGATTAGCATAGAAGCCTGACTGGGTCATGAGTTCATCGTGGTTACCCTGCTCAATGATATTGCCATCTTTCATGACCAATATCAGATCAGCATTACGGATGGTTGACAATCTATGAGCGATGACAAAGCTGGTCCGACCTTCCATGAGCTTGTCCATAGCTTGCTGAATCAGCTCTTCTGTCCGCGTATCAACTGAAGAAGTCGCTTCATCCAGAATGAGAAGAGGAGCGTCTTTCAACAGAGCACGAGCAATGGTCAAGAGCTGACGCTGACCAACTGAAAGTGTAACCGTGTCGTCAAGAACCGTATCGTACCCTTCTGGCAAAGTCATGATGAAATGATGAACACCGACAGCTTTGGTTGCAGACAACACTTGCTCCTCGCTGATATTTTTTTGATTATAGACAAGATTATCCCTAATCGTCCCCTCAAAAAGCCAAGTATCCTGCAAGACCATAGAAAACTGGTCGTGGACTTCACTTCTCGTCATGTCCTTGATATCCACACCATCAATAGCAATCCGTCCACTGTCAATCTCGTAAAACTTCATGAGCAAGTTGACAATAGTGGTCTTTCCTGCCCCAGTCGGACCAACAATAGCTACTTTTTGACCAGGTTTGGCCTGAGCTGAAAAATCATGAATGATGGTCTTGTCAGAATTGTAACCAAAGAAGACTTTCTCGAAAGTCACACGCCCCTTGACTTCTTTCAATTGGCGAATCTTGCTGGATTCGTCTTCCAATTCTTCTTCATTCAGAAATTCCAAAACACGCTCCATAGCTGCGCTAGCAGCCTGGAGTTGGGTCAAGGCTTGAGAGAGCTGTTGTAGAGGCTGTGAGAAGATCCGGACATACATCATAAAAGCCACAATAACTCCCATGCTTATATGACCGTTAATCAGCAAAACCGAACCAATCACACAGACCATAACATAACTAAAATTACCAATAAACATCATCATAGGCATCATGATACCTGAGATAAACTGAGATTTCCACATGGATTGGTAGAGATTGCTATTTAAGGTTGCAAAACGGGCCAAATTTTCCTCAATTGCGTTATAGCTGGTAATGACATTGTGGCCCGTGTAAGATTCCTCAACATAACCATTGATAGCTGCTAGGTTAGCCTGCTGTGCCTTGAAAAAGCCACGTGCCCGCCCCATAATCAAAGTCACTCCAACAAAACCGACAGCTGTCGAGACAATAGCGGTCAAGGCCAGCAAATGATTGGTCACAAACATCATGGCCACTGCACCTACCAATAGGGTTACCGATGTGATGAGTGTCCCCACACTCTGGGTCAGAGACTGAGACGCCGTGTCTACATCATTGGTCACTCGCGATAAGGTGTCGCCTTGAGAGTGACTATCAAAATAACTTAGAGGAACACGGTTGATTTTATGGGCAATAGCAGAGCGTAGACGTCGAGAAAAGCGCTGCACGATCGTGTTTAGGATAAAGGCCTGCAGGTAGTTGATGACCGCACTGGTAATATACAAAATAGCCATAAAGAGACTTAGGCGCCCAATCATTTCGATATCCATAACCCCCATGATACCTTCTGTAATCAGGTTGGTTATCTTGCTGATTTGCTGTGGCCCATAAACTGTGATGATATTGGCTATAACAGCTCCCAAAACGGCAATCACAAAAGGAAATTTGAAGCCCTTGATATGAGGTGTCAACTGGGTCAACAGATTTGATTTTTTAGTTGCCATGTTCGAGTTCCTCCTTGGATAATTGTGAATAGGCGATTTCTTGGTAAATAGGGTTTGTTGCTAAAAGTTCACGATGAGTTCCCTGGCCAACCACCTTGCCTTGGTCAAGAACCAAGATTTGATCTGCGTCCATGATAGTTGAAATCCGCTGTGCAACAATCAGCTTCGTCAAGCCAGCAGTCCGCTCATTAAGCGCTTGGCGCAGTGCCTTGTCCGTCTGATAGTCCAGCGCTGAGAAGGAATCGTCAAATATCAAGATCTCAGGTTTTCGGGCTAAGGCTCTTGCAATAGCCAAACGTTGCCGCTGTCCACCTGAGAAGTTTGTCCCGTTTTGAGCTACTTCAGCGTCCAACCCTTTATCTAGAGCCTGAACAAAGCCCTTTCCTTGGGCTAATTCTAGAGCTTCCCAGATGTCACTGTCAGTCAATTGCCCAGCCTTTGATTCTCCCATAGCCATATTGGAACGAACCGTTCCTGAAAAGAGAACAGCTTTTTGGGGAATATAACCGACCAGATTGTGCAAGTTTTTTTGGTCGTAGTCCTTGACGTTGACACCATTGACCAAAACGTGTCCCTGCGTTGCATCATAAAAACGTGGAATCAAGTTTACCAGAGTTGATTTCCCAGAACCTGTCGAGCCAATAAATGCGATTGTATCACCAGCATTAGCCCTAAAAGAAACATGCTCAATAACAGCCTCTGAGGTCTTGCTGTATCGGAAGGACACATCTTCAAAAACGACTTGGCCTTTTGCATCAGACGTGCTTTTTGTCTGCTCAGGATAAAGAATGCTGCTATCAAGCGTCAAAACGTCATTGATACGACCAGCAGACACCATAGCCCGAGGCAAAATCATGAAGACCATCATCATCATCATGAACCCGATGATAATCTGCATCCCATAGGAGGTAAAGACTACCATATCAGCAAAAAGCCCAACTTTAGCCTCCATAGCAGCTTCTGAAATCAAATGAGCCCCAATCCAGTAAATGACCAAGGTCAAGAAGGACGAGACAAAACTCATGACAGGTCCCATAAGTGAGAAGAGTCGTCCGACAAACAGTTGCAGTCTGGTCAATTCATCGTTAGCGTGATTGAACTTATCTGTCTGGTAGTCTTCAGCATTGTAGGCACGAACCACACGAATCCCTGTCAAACTTTCACGAGTAAGGGCGTTGAGGTTATCAACCAAACCTTGAATACGCCGTTGTTTTGGAAAAGCCAGAAAGAGAAAAACCAAAAGCATCAGAAGGACAACAGCAACTGCCGCTCCTACCGCCATCAACCATTGCCCAGACTTCCCAGCAATCTTGGTCACCGCCCAAAGCGCCATCATCGGTCCTTTGGTCACGACCTGCAATCCCATGGTAATCGTCGTTTGGAGCTGTGTCAAGTCGTTGGTCGTCCGCGTCAAAAGACTTGGAATGGAAAACCGTTTGATTTCTGCTTGCGAATAATCCATGACTTGGTGGTAAACATCGCTTCGCAAACGTGTTGTGAAAGAAGCCGCCACCCTAGCAGCGACAAATCCGACCACAACCGTTACTGCGAAACTAGCCAAAGATAGGCCAACCATCTTAAAAGCAGGGTCTTGTAGATCCGTAACAGTCGATCCTGGCGTTTGTAGAATCGTCGTAATCTCAGACATATAAGCCGGTAGTTCCAAGTCCAGCCAAACACTGCAAGCGACCAAGACTACCGTCACCAGCAACATGGCTACTTCTACTCCTGTAAAACGTCGTAATAATTTAAGCATCGGTCACCTCTTCTTGCGTTTTCTGTACGTTATCGTCGCTACTTCCTACTGCGGAACAGTCCTCAGAAATATTGCGTCTCAACTGCTCAAAAACCTTAAAAGCCTGTCGCATGTGTTCCATTTCAATGTCTTTAAACATCTGCACATGGACGGCATCGATAAACTCCTCATACTTACCAGCCTGAGCTCGTCCGTGTTCTGTCAGATAAAGCAACTTGCTGCGTTTATCCTGTTGAGAAGCCATAACTTTGATAAAGCCATTCTTTTCCATCCGTTTAATCAAATTAGAAGTCACAGACTTGGAAATCTTGAGTTCATCTTCAATCACCTTGATGGTAATATCTTCACCCGTGTGCTTAGTCAGATAAAGAATGACATGCCCTTGTGGGCCACCCAACCCTTCGACATCATAGGCCTTGGCATAATCATCAAAAAAGCGTTCCAGCCGATTGGCAAATTGTCGCAACTCAGTAATCGGATTATTCATGTGCCTCCTTCTTTCTAATTAGTTTCTATGAGAACTAGTTTATACTTTTTTCATTTTCAAGTCAATAAAAAAGTTCTCAGGAGAACTTTTTTCAACAGAATTGACAGAATGCGATGACGTTTAAGTTCAGTCATTTTTGATTCGTGAAAAGAGTAATAGTAATATGTAGGAGAAACTAGTCAAAGCTATCCCTGAACTAAAAAACACAGACAGATTCAGGTTGATTTTGAACATCTCCTGTTTGGCTGCCTATGTTTTTCGTTTATTTCTATTATTGGGGCTAGTTCTTAGCCAATTCTGTGAAGGCAAAGCTCTTCCTGTCTCTGTTACAACCTTTTGATTACGCCTAACATGGACTCTACGCATGCTAAACCACCCTTCATCCTAGAAAATCAAGGATCGACACCTACCTTTCGTTTGGCATAAACACATGCTCCTCATTCGCTTACTAGTTCTTCTTTGACAAGCTCTTTGAAATAGTTCCAAGTGGGATTATAATGAATTTGTTTGAGATTTCCCTTTTCCACTCACGATGGTTTGTCCAGTTCCTCGCTTTCCTAGATAGGGGATAACTTCGTAAATTTTGAAACCTCACTCAAATCCATACTTGTCTGTTCTCTGAGGATAGTTTCTATACTACTTCTCGATCAAATCTCCATGAGTGTTAGAATTCAACGTATAAGGTGATAAATTTATTATGCCCCAACTCTGATAATACCATTTTTTGTGGATTAACAACTTGTTTAGTATCCTCTTTCAAGTCGACAAGTTCAATAACTGTTGGCTTATTATAAAAACTAATACTGATGTTATTGGTATTCTTATAATCCCCATTGAATAAACGAATAATGTACCCGTCTTTTTTCTCAGCTTTCTTCACTACGCTTAAAACACCATCTCCATCAATACTAAATATTGAGTATTCCATCGGTAAATACTTTTTAACATCAAACTGTGTAAAGCGCAAGCGTGTATTTAAGTAATCTGAATATTGATAGACCTGAACATCTTTCAAATAGTTACTAACAACTGTTGCAAGCTTGTAGCTATTCATATCACCTTGATAATAAATCGCTGAAAACTCAAAATTCATTACTTTATGGCACTGAGCGTCTGGAGTCGTAATAACTGTCTCTCCCGATGCGCGACCTGGGCGGTACAAAAGATTTTCTCGTCCCATATATCCATATGTTCTAAAGAGTGTCAAACGTATCTTATCAAAGTCATCACCAATAATTTCATATTCTCTTACGCCTTTAGGAATTACTGCAACCCCTCTATCTTCATTATCAAGTGTAACATATGACTGACATGTTTCAATCGCAATAGGTACCTCATTCCATTTCTCTGGCTCTTTTTCCCATAGCTTCATTTCTTCCCTTACCACCGGACGTTTTATAGAACCAAATTGGTGATCAGCTTTTGAGAATTTAGATGCAATTTCACTATTAAATAGCACACACATACGATGACTATCGACAAAGCGATTATCAACAGTAAATCCAAACTCGATGACTGGTGAACCAGATTTTAATGTTACTGTTAAACGAACTGGTAATTTACTGTTTCTCAACCCTTTTGCACGGTTTTCAAGATTTTCTGGAACCATAAATTCATAAGTAAGGGTCATGTTTTGAATGATATCTGAACCGGTTACTTGAACCTCCGGTGTAAACTCTGATGATTCCGTTATTAAGTCTTTTCTTGGTGGAGAATAGTTGAACGAATCACCATCATCACCATTTTCTTGTAAAACTGCTTGATTTTTGTATAGTTTACCAGACTCTTTATCAAGGATATCTAAAGTATTATTAGAGTTAACTAAAATACTGTAAAACTCATTTTCAATTACTTGATAGGAACCAACTTCTTGTTTATGATGACTATCATGAGATAAATCAAGATAAAAATTCTTATATCCAAAAGTCGGTAAATTATCAAATGCAATAGCAATCGCTACTTTATAAACTTTCTCTGGTTTATAAGTATCTCTAGCAGAATCTAAAACATTTCCTTGTCCCAAAATGTAATCTGTTTGGTCTTCGTATGAGGTAATCGTGTACACATACTCATTTCCAGCCTCATCTTTAATCGCAAAATCAAGCTGTGGGACGTAAAATTCTGTCTCAACAATACCTTTCTTGTGACGACCTGAGAGATTAAATGCAGTCGCTGTAATCGTCTCGTTACAATTCAAATGCATTACAATTTCACGCATTTTTAACTCTGCCAAGTTCTCTGCTAAATCACGTGCTTTTTTATATCGGAGATACACATCCTCATTTGTAGTATCCGAAACACATGAACCTATAGAATCATGAGCAGCATTCTCAAACATTAACTTCCATATTTCTTTTATAATTTCAACTGGATAATCAAAACCTAGATTCCAAGATAATGAAAGTAGTGGCTCAAGAACATTTACTAGGTAATTTTGAACTTGAGTATTTAATTTTTTTAAATCAGATCGAGAAGAGAAAATCGATTTATGGATACGCATTAACTTACCATTTAAAAGTTCTCCAGCAACTTCTTCTAGTTCAGGGTGTTGCTCCTTAATTGCTTTAATATAATCGATATAGGTAGAAATTTGAAAATCGTACTCATCCTGATAATTTTTTCTCATCCTTTCCAGCAATTCAACTAGATTTTCACGAGCCGGTGCTTGGTCAAATCCGTTAGGAAAAACTACTTGATTTGTTGTGCTTTTTGGCCAAATACGACTGTAAGGTTCCTTACGAAGATACTCTTTCAACTCATCTTCATCCTCAGGAATATCCCCACCTATATAGTAACCGGATTGAATTTGGTAGGCATTAACGACTGAACCATCCTCTCCTCGCCATTTAAACTCAGAATGTTGGACATCATCGTCACTTACTCCTCTCCAAAAAAGAGTGTCATCTATTCCAAACTCTTTATAAATTTGTGGCATAGCTGCGGACTGACCAAATGAATCTGGGACGTACCCAACATTCATATAACCTCCGAATTCCTCAGAGATATTCATCCCATAGAGCATATTTCGGACAATACTCTCTCCAGAAATAACCATTTGATCTGTTTGCGTATACCAAGGACCAATGATAAGTTTGCCTTCTTGAACAAGTTCTTTAATAACTTCCTTGTCCTCTGGGCACCATGCTAAATAGTCATCTAGTAATGAAGCTTGACCGTCTAAGGTATAGCGATCATAGCCATTATTATCTTTTAAAAGTTTTATAATCTTCTTAAGGTTGTTCATCAAATATATTTTTGAACGACTTGTTGTGAAGTACCATTCTCTATCCCAGTGAGAATGCGGTACGACGTGCACTGTTTTCTTCATGTTAAATCCTTTCTAAGAAAAAGCACATATCATGAGATATGTGCTAACAATACTGTATTACTCGAAACTAATTTCGATATCATCAACACCGATTTCTTCTGTTGAATTAGTCTCTTTAAAGTTAACCAATTTAGGAGCTACAAAACCAATGAATGCCGCACCTGCAAACAATCCAACTAGGTAAGCCCATCCGTTACCAACTGTAAAGAAGCCATATACTCCACCTACTGGCGGCATTTTATCGTACATTCCTAAAGCAATACCAATCGCTGATGCTAAGGCTCCACCAATCATATTTACTGGCACAAGTTTCAATGGATTAACCATTGTAAACGGAATAGCTCCTTCAGTAATTCCAATAAAGCCCATTACATAGTTATTCCGACTTGCATCAAGCAATTCATCACTCATCTTATCCTTGTGGAATAATGAAGCCAAAGCATATCCCATTGGTACAGCACAGATTGCTACATTAACGATAATTGCTGGTAAATAAATTCCTTCTGCTAACAATACATTACCTGCCATCCAAGAGGCTTTATTAATTGGGCCTCCCAGGTCGGAACCAATCATTGCTCCCATAATAAGCGCAAGAACAATCTTATTGACATCATTCTCAATCATTTCTTTAATCCAAGCAACGAGACTAGTATTTATTGCACCAAGAGGTCCAGCAAGCAGGACCCCCATCACTAGAGCAACTGACATTGTTGCAAAGAGTGGGAAGACAATCAAAGGTAAGATACCATTGTATTTTTCAGGAACTTTTACATTATTTTTGCACCAAACTACCACATAACCTGCAACAAAACCTGCAATCATTGCACCGAGGAAGCCTGCATTTGTTTTTGAAGCGATAGCTCCACCAATCAAACCTGCTCCAAGAGCAGCTTTATCAGCAATCGAATAGGCAATGAAACCTGCAAGTACAGTATTAATTAGTCCAATACCTGTCCAACCAACCTGTTCAATTTGATATAAATAGTGTTCAAATCCACCTGTCTCAGCGAATGGATCTAAACTTGTAATCCCCATAGCTAGAGCAATCATCTTAGGAATTGCTACTACTAATGATGCACCAATAATCATAGGGAGGGCATAACTAATCCCAGTCATCAAGTGACCTTTAGCATTATTTAGAAATTTTTTCATCTCTATATTCTCCTTATATTAATTAGTTTGATTTTGCTACTGCATCTGCACATTTAGTAAGGACTGCTTCAGGTGCTTTAATGCAAGTTGCAATATTGACACGAATTTGTTTTTTACCTTCGAAACGTTCTTGACCAACAATTTTCTGATCCGTTGCTAATAAGACAAAATCAGCTTCAGAAATTTCTTGTGGAGTAAGTTTGTTGACTTGTCCCATCGAACCTTGTTGTTCAATTCGAACTTCATGACCTAATTTGGGTCCAGCTTTTTCTAGTGCCTTAGCTGCCATTGGTGTATGGGCTAATCCTGCAGGGCAAGAAGTAATTCCTACAATTTTCATATTAATAAGCTCCTTCCATTGCTTTATTGATTTGTTTTTCCAATTCATCTATATCAGATGAGTTTTTAACTGAATTGGTAAATTCATCTTCTAGTAGAGACGTAGCAATTCTGCTTATCATTTCTAGGTGAAGAGTACCTTCAAACTTACTTGGTACTAGTAAAGCGAATACATTTGATACCGGCTTATCATCAAATGTCTCCCACTCAATAGGATTTTGTAATTTCAAAAAGAGCATCATTGGCAATTTTATAAAATCTGATTTTGCATGTGGAATAGCAAATGAATCTTGAAGACCTGTAGAAACTTCAGACTCCCTTTCTAAAAATGCATTGACCAACTTTTCTTTATCATCTACAATTTCATTTTTTAGAGCATAATTAGCAATTATGCCAAACAATTCAAGTTTATCTTTAGCATCTACATCTAATAAAATATTTTTTCTATCAAACTTCACATCTCTTCCTCCTTGCATTTACAAACTAATGATAACACCCAAAATAGGGGTTGTCACTAACACTTTTTTCCACTTTCCTCCTGGAAAAAATTAAAAAATATTTTACAATTTTTTCAACTTTTATTCGGAAAAAGGGTAAAAAGTCCTATAGAGGTTTTATGTTAAAATAAAGATACTGTATAAATTGAGGAGGTGTTTACCATGTCCATTTTTGACTATCAGAGACTTGATAATATTTTGAATCTTCTAGTACAAAGAGAAGAAGCTATTCATATTGAAGAAATCAGCTCATACTGTAATGTTTCCGACAGGACAATTCGCTCTGATATAAATACAATTAATGACTATATAGTTAAACATGGTGCACACATCGTCCTGATTCGTAAGCAAGGATATATTATTGAGTATAGTGATAAAAATGAGTTTGACACTTTCTGGAATAATCAAGATACAGGTACATTCTTATTTACGACTTCTACCTCCCGCTTAACTTATCTTATTAGGCTATTTTTGACAAACAATTCTTATATAACACAAGAATACCTACAATCCATCTTATTTGTTAGCCAAAATACTTTGTATAGTGACTTTCGAATCCTAAAGCAGTATTTATCTCCCTACAGTCTTAAAATTGCAAACAAAAGTAACTTGGGATATAGATTAGAAGGTGAAGAACAAAATATTAGGTCTGCCATCATTAACCTAATCTTCAAAGAAAACCTGACTGACTATTTGACTGGCTCAATTACAGTTGACAGAAATATATGTAATAACATCAGCTATAGACAATTTAATGATATCTTTTTAAACTATTTTTCAAATATGATTCACTTAGATTCGGATTATTTTTATCGCAATATTTTCTCTAGCTTACTTCTAGCAGCAAGTCGAGTAAAATCTGGGCACACACTAAAAAACTTTAATCAGAGCATAAAATTAGATAGGCACTCAGCCAAAATTGTTGAGAATTTTATTCAAGAAGTAGAGAGTGAGTTTAATTTAATTTTTTCTGATATGGAAAAAGACTACCTGCAGTTTTGTATAGCAGAAAACTATCCTAATTTTATTGACGATAGTTTAACCAAATCTAACCAACAATTAGCTGAAGAGATTGTAAAAACAATTCAAAATTTCTTGAAGTCCCTAAGTAGTTCAGCTTGGGTACTTGATAGCTCTTTAGAAAAAAATCTACTTGAGCATATTAAGCTATTTCTTAAGGTACAGGTCATTAAGGGGAATAGAAATAATCCCCTTCTTGAAACTATAAAGAACAGTTTCCCCTATGCGTTTGACTTAGCAATTAATTGTAGTCAAGAGATTGTTCGTAACTATAATATTCATTTTTCTGAGGATGAGATTTCTTACATTGCGCTCCATTTTGCTAATGCAATTGAACGTGATAGCACTTCTACACTTAAACAACTTTCTTTAGCAATAATATGTGGTAATGGAAGAACATTTAGCTCAATCATAGAGGCTAAAATAAAGCGACATTTCCCAAATCGCTTCGCAAAAATTGTAAAATTTTCTTATTCTACCTTCCAAAATACGGAGGACCTTGAAAAATTTGACATCATCATCTCTACAGTTCCGATAAAAACTTCAGACTTCCCAGTTATCCAAATAAATATTGATGATTTAGATACTTCAATGAATCAAATCGAAAATAAACTTTCTGAATTGAATTTCTTAGAAAGTAACGATGATCTTTTCTCAATAAATAGGTTTTTAGTCCTTGAAGAAAGAACAAAAAAAGAAGATGTCTTACATTTATTAAATAATAAATTACTAGAACAAGGACTAGTAAATTCTAATTTCTTGAAGGATATTCAAAAGCGTGAAGAAATTTCTTCCACAACCATTTCTGATTCTATCGCAGTTCCTCACCCATTAGGTGACAGTGTTATAAAAAGCTCTATCTTTCCAGTTATTGCACCAAAGGGAATTATCTGGGATGACAAAATAGTAAAATTTGTCTTTCTGTTCGCAATCAACTCAGAAAATTCTAATCAAATGCAACAATTTTATGATCAGTTATTAGATTTTATCAGTTCTGATAAACTTCAGACAAAACTTTTAAAAGAGGCAAACTACCAAACATTTATGGATATATTCTCATTAAACTGATTTTATTACAGTATCTGTAAACAGTACAAAAGGACTCATGCACTCTGAGTCCTTTTGTCTCTTATACTGATTCTAATTTAATGGCTAATATATACCGTTATTGATTTGATAGTAGCTACTGTCAAAGAATTGATTCCATCATAGAGATGATCCATCACCGCTTCAAGAGATGAAAAGATCTGATTGATATCCTGATTGTCTCCAAAACTTGCACAATGGGATTCGCCTCTGGTGTGTAGTGCTAAATAAACAAGAGTTTAATATTATATTTTACACTGTAGAAAAGTATGTGTACTATTTCTACAGAAATTTCTGAAGGTGTATTAGTTAAACACCTAGCAGAACAGTTGATAGACTATTTGCAAGTGGAATGTCTATACTGCAACTATCTAGTTTTTATCCCACGGATATTCTGGGTAAAGCATTTTGAGCACATCAGTTGTCAGGCGATGGGACTGGCCGACTGCTGGGAAGATATGCATCATCATCATGGGATTAAAATTGGCTTCAATAATCCCGTAGCTCTGCGAGTTACTGTCCACTGGTAGACTGATGTCAGGAATGATCAGATCCACTCCGCAAACTTTTGCTCCTATGGCAGACGCAATAGCCACTGCGATGTCCTTGTAAGACGGATGCACAGCATCAGTCATGTCAATAGAATCACCACCTGTGCTGATGTTAGAATTCGCTCGCAAATAAACCATTTTGCCACTTGGAATCACACTGTCAACAGTATAGCTCTGAGCCTTGAGCTGTAGGCGTTCTAAAGCTCCAAGCTCGATTTGCTTAAGTGGTGTAGATTTACCATCGCCTCGTAGGAGGTTATCATTCTTAGCAGCGACCAGTTGACTTACCGTTGACACACCGTCTCCCGTGACATTCGCTGGCACGCGCAGGAGGACAGCCTTTGTCTCCCCATCTAGGACAAAGAAACGGTATTCCGTTCCAGCAAGAAAGTCCTCAATCATGACCTCGCTGTCTTCTTTCAAAGCCAGTTCAATGGCTTCCAAATAATCAGCCTTGTCGTTCACTCCTTGCTCAAAGATACTGATTCCTAGTCCATAATTGGTCGATTTGGGTTTTATCACGATAGGCCTATTTGCTACCAAGCCAAAGGAGCGTTCAGCTTCAAAACGACTCGTTACCTGAATACTGGCTGGAACAGCAAAGCCTGCCTGAGTCAGTATCTTCTTGGTCACGACTTTATTTTCCATGATAAGAGGGGAAATATAGCTATCTTGACTGGTCATATTGCCATTCTTGACATACTCGATATGTTTGCCAAAAGTCAGCTTGACAAATTGATCGCGCTCATCTAGAATTTCTAATTGAAAACCGTACTGAATAGCATCTGCCAGAAAAGCCTGAGTCGAGAGCTCCATCTGAGCATAAGCTTGGAGACCAAAAGGGCGTTTCATAACTTTTGACTTGTAAGTCTTGGCTAAATTGAGGCCAACAGCTAACAAACTTTCCTGATCTTGACAGGTCTGCCAGAGTTGGCCTCCAACTGTTTTTTCAGGCTGTCTCAGCTGGGAACATTTGGTGGCCAAAAGTTCACGATCGCTATCTGGTAGGTCGAGGAGCTCTGCCATTTCCGACAAAATTTTAAAAATCTGCTCAGCCTCTGCTAAGTCAAGCGCTGAATCAAGTGGATGCGCCAAGGCTGTTTCTTCCTTGAGAGAAAATCCTACACGATAATCTGGAGTTTCCTCCATCCAAAGTAGCCCCATGAGAAAGAGATGAATAAAGCGAGCATCCTCAGCAGTGATGCCATAAGGCGCAAAAGGGTTGAGGTCAAAGAGGCGGAACTCCAGATATTGAATCCCCTTTGTCGGAAAATCACGGACTGTCTTGGCTCCACGAAAGCGAACACTTTCGTAAAATTCCTTTTCTGCAATAAGCTGCCCTGTGTCAACCAGCTGGCGAAGATCTGAGATGTAAGCGTCCAAACTGTCAAAGGAAACCGAAATCTCAGGAGCATTGGCATAACCAAAACGACTAGCACGCAGAGAACGAACAGGTTTGCTCAAAACCTCCCCATTCCTAAAATAAGCATCAGGCGCAAAAGGTGATGCCCCAAGCAGGTAAACCAGAAGCCACTGGTAACGCAAAAATTGACGCGCAAGCTTCATATAGACCCGGTTACGAAGATCGACTAAGGACTCGCCCTCCTCTGCCAGCTTTTTCAAAAATTCTGTCGTCAGGCCAAAATTATAATGAATGCCAGACACCATTTGCTTATATTTGCCGTATTTTTCAGTCAAATATTCCCGATAATGACGGTCTTCATCTGCCATCTGGGCTTCTAAAATCGTATCTTCTGAAGGCAAGAGTGCTGGTACTGAAAAAGGCCAAAGCAGCTCGCTTTCAGGTAACTGCTGTAAGGTCACTTCATGGACTGCGCCTAAAAAGCGAAGTGCCTCTGCTGATGACTCACAGACCGGTGTAATCAGCTCCAACTGCGACTCCGCAAAATCTGTCTGAATATAAGGATGAAAAGTCCGAGATCCAAAAGCTTTGGGATGCCGTGTTTGGCTAATGTTTCCTTGTAGATCGATCCGTTGACCTTCCTTTTCAATCCCAATCGTAGCTTGAGAAAATAAGGCTTCCAGCCCCTTTTCCAAAATGGCCTTTTTCAGTGACATACTATTTCCACCTAGTTTATATCGTTATCATTAACTTATCAAAAAGAAGCTGGAAAAGCAAAAATTTTTGAACAAAATAGAAAATGATTAAACGGGCCAACTGAAAAGTCAAAATCTAACAAATAAAAAGGCTAGCAAAAAGGCCAACCTCACCACTCATCGTTTGCGTCAACATCTCAACGCAGTGGTTGGGAGTAAGACCTGTTGACCCGCCAACTTAGTCTTACCCCTGCAAAGATCATTAGGCGCTTTAACGACAATGAACCACTGCTGATTAGGCTCTAATACATTGATAATCCCGTTTCAATCGACTATAACTTCTGATTACCGTCCATTGAAGTTCTTCATCTGGCGTTTGATATCACGGTCTTGCTCGCGTTTTTTGATGGAATCGCGCTTGTCGTAGTCGTGTTTCCCCTTAGCGAGCCCCAAAAGAACTTTGGCGTAGCCGTCCTTGAGGTAGACCTTGAGCGGCACTAGTGTCATGCCTGAACCTTTGAGCTCCTGCTCTAAGGCATTGATTTGCTTGCGGCGTAATAACAACTTTCGAGTCCGCTCAGGATCCTGATTCCAAATATTCCCCTCATCATAAGGGGCGATATGGACATTGCTGAGCCAAGCTTCCCCCCGCTTAATTTGTGCAAAGCCGTCCTTAAGCTGAATGCGAGCCGCACGTACGCTCTTAATCTCCGTCCCTGTCAGAACCATGCCCGCTTCAACAGTATCTACAATGGTGTAATCATGGCGCGCTTTTTTATTTTGCGCGACGACCTGTCCTTCGCCTTTTGCCATGTGTTCCTCCTTTTTTGGCTATTTCTTTGTAAAAGGGTTTCTTGCCTTTTTTCTTGCTGGCTGCCTTCTTGTTTTTCTGCCCGCCCTTACTCTTGGTGGCATCGGACCGAGACGAGACTGGTCTTCTGCGGCGGGTTTCTTGCCGGTCCTTGCCTAATTTGGTGCGTTTTTCCACCACATCCACATCTGACGGTACCCACTCAAAGTCAATCTCACCAGTTGATTTTTCAGCCTTGATCAATTTGATACGGACTGGCTGACCAACTCGGAAAACGACACCTGATTTTTCCCCTTGGAGGGTCATCGTGCGTTCGTTGTAATGAAAATATTCTGGCAAATTGGTCACATGGATAAGCCCTTCAACTGTATTTGGTAACTCGACAAAAAGTCCAAACTTCACAACACTTGAGACAACCGCATCAAATTCGTCACCGACAAAGTCCTGCATAAACTCAGCTTTCTTCATCGCCTCAACCTCACGCTCGGCATCAATCGCCCGGCGTTCGAGTCGGCTAGACTGGCTAGCAACCTCAGGAACAACAGCTGCGAAGTGATCGACCGTTTCTTGCGCAGCTTTTTGCCCATAATCCCGTAGCATTCGATGGACCATGAGATCAGGATAGCGGCGAATCGGGCTGGTGAAGTGGGTATAATAGTCTGCAGCTAAGCCGTAGTGTCCGTGATTATGCTCGGCATAACGCGCCTGCTGCATAGAACGTAAGAGCATCATAGAGAGAACTTCGCTGTTTGGCTGACCAGCCACCTTGGCCATAAAGTCCTGAAGAGCTTCTTGACCAATCTGACTAGCAGTTCCTCGGATAGGAATCCCAAACGTCGCGGCATAATCCATAAAGGTCTGGAGTTTCTCGGCCTTTGGCTCTTCATGAATTCGGTAGATAAACGGTAGCTCTAATCTATCAAAATGCTCAGCTACCGTTTCATTAGCTACCAGCATAAAGGACTCAACCATGCGCTCCGCAATACCGCGCTGGCGCAGAGCGATATCCACAGGCTTACCAAGCTTGTTGACCAGAATTTTAGCCTCTTTGGTATCAAAGTTAAGAGCTCCTCGACGGGTTCGCATGTTTTCCAAAATCTTATGAAGCTTGACCATAAGCTCAACAGAGACCACAATCTTAGCAAACTCTGACAAGGTTTCCTGATCACCTGCAATCATATCATTCACTGCACTATAGGTCATACGGTAGGTTGTCTTGATGATTGTCTGAGCCAGCCGGTAGTTAACCACGCGCCCCTTGTCATTGATTTCCATAATGGCTGACTGGGTCAAACGATCCACATTAGGATTGAGCGAGCAAATGCTATTAGACAACCGCTCTGGCAGCATCGGTACCACGCGGTCCGTCACATAAACAGAGGTCCCTCGATTAAGAGCTTCCTGATCCAGAGCAGAACCTTCCTTAACATAGTAAGACACATCAGCAATGTGAACTCCAAGCTCAAAGTGGCCATTGGGCAGCTCTTTAATATGAATAGCATCATCCAAGTCCTTGGCATCTGCACCATCGATGGTAAAAATGATCTCATCTCTCAGATCCAAACGCCCCTTGAAATCTTCCTCCGTCGGCTTATCTGGAATGGCAGCAGCCTCTGCTAACACAACCTCTGGAAATTCTGAAGCGATATCCATACTCTCCAAGATTTCCAAAACATCAATCCCTGGGTCGTCCACATGTCCCACCACTTCCCGTAATTCTGCCACAAAGAAGTCATGGTGACGGGTCGGATACTTGACAATGTCAACCTTAATCACCTCTGTCCCCTTAAAGACAAGAGCAGGCTTTTTGACATAGATCAGCTGGGAAATCTTTTGGTTTTTACTGCGAATATAACCAACGTATTTAGGCTTTTCATCGTCAAGAACAAGAGTGCCAACCGCAGTGGTCAGACTGTGCTCCAAAACATCAACAATCCGAGCCTCTGCCACTGTTCCTTTGAGACGGTCAGCAGGCTTCGTTACAACAAGCTCAACGGTGTCACCATCAATGGCATATCCCACATCATTGCGCCCAACGAAGACCTCCTCATCACTATCTTCTAGTTTGACAAAGCCAAAGCCACTCTTGTGGGCAGAAAAATGCCCTTTCAAGGTTATCGGCTTAGCCTTTTTCTCTCTGAGATCGATAGTCCCATCCTTTTTGAAAGTCAATTGCCGCTGAGATTCCATCCTAGAAACCGTCTTGACCAGCTCTGTGAAACCTTTGGCAGACGATTGTCCCAAGGCTTCCGCCAAGGCGTCCATGGTCATGGCACCTTGATCCTTTAGTAAGTTTAAAATATCTGTTTTCATGTATCCTTTCTCTGGGCGCAAAGCCCGACGACTAAACCAAACCTATCCAGAATCTGTCATCCAGCAAGGGCCCGCTGTTTCAAAATCCATCAATTGCAAGAGTGCCGCACCAAACAAGTTCAGTGCCAAGGACCTCTAGAGATGCTAATCCCCTTCGAAAATCAAACGAACAGCTCGGCACCTCGTCTTGATGAACACGTTCTGCATTGCTCATAACTGTCTTCCATTCGCTTGTTTTTAAGAATGAGCTCGACTGTTATGAGCCATGGCTCCTCAATCCTTTTCTTCTGGCAAAATAGAAAAGGACCTGTTCGGCCCTTTGTCTGCTTTATTGACTTGAAATAATGGCCAAAGCTAGAGCAACTGCTAACCAGAGAAAAATCAAAATCCCTGTCAAACGTTGCATCACTGCTTCAAAACCACGCGCTTTGGTACGCTCGAAAAGCGCACCAGAACTAGCATCAAAAACGTTTGAAGACTGGTTTTTGGTTGGCTGCATAAAAATCACAATCACAGTAATAACCGATAAAATTAAGAAAACTGTTAATAATAAGTTGTACATAGTCGTCACTTTCTAAAATCAATTCTCCCTATTTTACCACAAAAGCTATTTACTTTCAATATGCAAGGTTACTTTTCTTTCCTTTGGGCAAAATTTGGGAACTTGAATTTTTTCAGGATGGGTCTTGTTGTTCTTACTGGTCAAGTAGTTTAGTCGGCCACATGTACTGCATTTCAAATTGATCTTAACTCGCACCTGTCGCTCACCTTCTGTATATCATCTGTCAGATAGGAAGTCTAGCGCTTACCGCGTAGACTTCCCAAAATACCTCTAGCCAGCTCGCGACCAATCGTTCGCACAGCTGAGTTGATAAAGCTATCTGTCGCTTTCTCAACAGCAGTACGCGGGCGGCGAGTGCTACTGACGCGCTTTTGCTCTTTTTCAAGAGCCTTGCGTTCTTTTTCAAGACGTGCTTGCTCTGCTGCCATAGCCTTATCCTGCTCATCCTTCAAAATTTTGGCTGCTAATAATTCGAAAGCTGATTCTCGATCCAAGGTCTCGCGGTATTTCGCGTCCAGCGGCGACTGGTTAATCAGCCCTTGGATAGTCATAGCATCTACTGTACCAAAACTGCTGAGCGGCGGAAAGACAAAAGCGCGTTCCACCACACTAGGTTGCGCGGATTCATTAAGGAAGGAAATCAGTGCTTCACCAACTTCCAGCTCAGTAATGGTCGTTGTCACATCAAGCTCTGGATTTTGACGGAAAGTCTCAGCAGCAGTCTTAACCGCCTTGAGTTCCTTTGGCGTGTAAGCTCTAAGCGCATGCTGGACGCGGTTACCAAGTTGAGCCAAGACTGCCTCAGGTAAATCGATCGGATTTTGCGTCACGAAGAAGACACCGACCCCCTTAGAGCGAACCAAACGAACGATTTGTTCGACCTTGTCCACGAAGACCTTAGGAGCATCCTTAAAAAGAAGATGGGCCTCGTCAAAGAAGAAGACCAATTTAGGTTTGTCCACATCACCTACTTCTGGTAACATTTCGTAGAGCTCTGCCAACATCCAAAGAAGAAAAGTCGAGTAAAGCAAGGGTGACTGGAAAAGTTTATTGGCACTGAGAACATTAATTATCCCTCGACCATCAGCGTCTAACTGCATAAAATCAGCCAAATTCAGCCCTGGTTCTCCAAAGAAGATATGACCTCCCTCTTGCTCCAAAGCCAACAGGCTACGCTGAATCGCACCGACCGTTGCCTTAGCAATATTGCCATAAACACCTGTATACTCCTTGCTGTTATCAGCCAGCTCCCGCAAAATCGCCTGTAAATCTTTAAGATCAATCAAAAGCCAGCCCTTCTCATCTGCAATCTTAAAGACAATGTTAAGGACACCTGTTTGCGTATCATTGAGGTTCAAAAGGCGAGATAAGAGCATGGGCCCCATCTCAGAAACCGTCGTCCGCACAGGATGCCCCTGCTCTCCGAACACATCCCAAAGGCGTACAGGAAAAGCTCGTGGTTCAAAATCTGTGATGCCTAATTTTTCTAAGCGAGCGGCCAATTTTTCAGTTACTTCACCCGGCTTGGCAAGACTAGTCAAATCTCCCTTAATATCTGCTAAAAAAACAGGCACACCAGCCAAACTCAACTGCTCGGCAATGACCTTGAGTGTTACAGTCTTACCAGTACCTGTCGCCCCTGCAATCAAGCCGTGACGATTAAGCATGCCGAGCTCCATTTCAATGGGAATTCTCCCTTTAGCCACTTGAATCCTTGTCATAAGATCTCCTTCATTTAAAACCTGTTCTTTTCCCACTATTATACCAGAAATTCCGCCTAAAAAAGCGATAGGGCATCCAAAGCTTTATCCAGTTGCTTATAGGTTTCGTACCGTCTGCCGTTATTGTCAATGACCAGGTCAGCACGATCTCGTTTCTCAGATAGAAGACCTTGTGAAGCTAGGCGTTGTTGAGCCTCAATCGCTGTCAACCCGTTTCGTACCATCAAGCGTTCTAACTGGACTTTTCGATCAACATAGATAACCCAAACAGCATCAAACCATCCTTCGTAGCCAAGCTCATAAAGCAAAGGAATGTCCATGAAAAAGACGTCTTCTTCCTGAGCTAAACGCTCCTTGCGAGCGGCCAACTCCTCACGAATAATCGCATCTTGAATTCGAGAAGACTGCGCTTTATTTTCCTCATTGGAAAAGATAAGCTCGGCTAGCTTTTCTCGGTTCAAATCTCCTGATTCTGTCAGAATCTCCTGACCCAACCAGTCTACAAGAGCATAATAAAGTTTTCCACCCTTGGCCTGCAATTCATGCACCACCTGATCTGCATCAATAATGGTATAGTCACGTCCACGCAGGTAATCGACCACTGTTGACTTGCCAGAGGCGATACCGCCTGTAATGCCGATAATCTTGCTCATATCTTTTGACACCGCGGGCAGAAATGACTGCCCCGCCCTCCTACTTTAATTTTCCAAATAGCGGTTCCGCAACGCTCGCAAGGCTGACCTGTCCGACCGTAAACCTTGAGAAAATCCTGCATAGTTCCATCTTCTCCTAGAGCATTGCGATAGGTCCTAATAGTTGACCCCCTCTTTTCTACACCCAGCTGCAAAATCCGAATCGTCTCATCGTGGAGCCGCTTGATCTGCGCTTTTTTGAGTGTCGCTACCACTGTCTCAGGGTGCACACGCGCCGCCCAAAGGACCTCATCCACATAGATATTCCCCAGACCAGCCACTAAGCTCTGCTCTAAAAGGTAAGGTTTGATTTTCTTTTTGGAAGATAGCAGAGCTGACTCAAACGGCTCAAGTTTGAAATCTTCCCTCGTTGGCTCAGGACCAATTTTCTTCTGAGCAAAGAATACCTCTAAATCAGTCTTTCTGATCAACTCCAGAGTGCCAAACTTGCGGACATCCTGATAAACCAAGGTCGCCCCATCATCCAGCCTAAAAAAGACATGAAAGTGCTTATTATCAGGCACCTGATTGTCAAAAAGTAAGTATTTTCCTTCCATCCTTAGATGAGAAATCATGAGACATTCGTCCAGCTCAAAAATGAGGTATTTCCCCCGACGAGCAAGGCTCTGGATAGTCTGACCAGCAACTGTTAAGCAAAAAACTTCTGGTTCAGGCGTTACCATCCGAGGCACACGGACATCAACCGAAGCAATTGTCCGCCCCAGAACCAATTTTTCCAAACCACGACGCACCGTTTCAACTTCAGGTAATTCAGGCATAAGACTCCTTCCTTATATTTCTAATCTATCAGAGGGAATGGGCACTCCAACCAACTAAAAAATTGTTTTGTCATTTTCAGGCTCAGACTGGGAGTTGATAGACAAGCTCACTGCAACAATCTGCTTTTACTGTCTAAGAATGATAGAGCGTTAGACTTTTCCCAGCCCAAGATTATTTGATGGGAGCTCTGTTTTCGATAATCAAGGGATTTTAGGAAAAAATAACAATGACTAGCGAAAAAATAATCTTGAATGAAAGTGTTGAAGAATCACTTGTTTTTAAAATTCCAAAGCCACCATTTGCCCGTGTGATACAGGATAGTCAACTCTTTTGTTCGTAAATGGACGATTGTTTTCTAAACACAAGATAGCATTGATGACGCCACCATGTGTCACCAACAAACTCTGGTCTGGCGCAGCTTTTTTAAACTCAAACCAAGCACTCTTGATTCTTTGAAAAAAAGTTGCTGGGCTTTCCCCATTTGGATAGGTCTGTTCCTCCGCCAATGTCCGCCAATAAAAACCCGGAAACTGCTCTTGAAAAGCCTCAAAGGTCAAGTCCGCCAAATCACCATTGTTCGTTTCCCGAAACTGCTCCATAAAGGTAATCGGAAGCAACAAAGCTTCTGAAAGAATTTCAGCAGTCTGCTTGGCCCGCAAAAGGTCACTCGAAAAAAGATGCTTGATATTCTCCTGAAAAGCCAACTGACCAGCAATTTCTTGAATGTGAATCTTACCAGCAGTCGTCAAAGAACTCTGACTCCAACCTCCTAAATAGGTCTCATCATCTTGCCCATGACGCATGAGATATAGTCTTTTTCCCACAAAATCCTCCACACGCTAATCTGCCGCCGTATCCATGAGATAATGAACCGTTCGAGACACTTCCTGAAACCCTAAAGACTGATGAAAAGCCTGACTCACTTCATTTGCGAGCTCACAGTTAGAAGCCAATTGCTGCAACCCTTGCTGACGCGTCCAAGCCTTGGCATAATCAACCATGGCGCTGGCTAAGCCTTGTTTTCGGTAATTCGGCAAGACGTAAATGCCCTCCAAAAAGGCCGTAGGTCTGTTATGACTTCCTTCTACATAATCTTGACGTAGAGACAAACTGATAAACCCCACAGCATCTTCTCCTTGCCAGTAAAGAAATTCATAGGGAAATTGACCTGCCAAAAAGGCTTGCCTAAGTGTTTCGGAGTTTGAATGCCAAACCCGCGCAGCCAGTTGTGCCCAAGCGCTAACCGTATCCTCAGTCACTGGTCTGATTGTCATCACCCAGCTCTCCTTTCTTCTCACAGAAAAATCCGCTGTAAAATCCCTGCCTCATCGCGCTCATAAAAAAGCTCTGAGGCATCATTATTAAAATAAAAATCTAAAATGTCAGCCATCGAATCCGCCAAGGCAACCTTGCCAGCCTGAATATCCTCACGACTGACCCAAACAACTTCACCTTCAATAGACGGCTGAATATCACCTGTAAACTCAGAAGTACGGTAGAGAAAAACCAGATAACGGATCTCATCCCCTCTAGTATGGAAATGTTTGACCCCAACCAACTTCGGATTAAAGATAGTAAGCCCCGTCTCTTCATAGATTTCACGGATGACAGAGGCTTGCAGGCTTTCCTTTTCTTCAATGTGCCCGCCGGGTAGTGCTGCCCCATCCCATGCATAGCGCTCAGGGTCACGGATCTGCATGACAAAACGCCCTTGATCGTCCTCCACTAAACACATATTCGTTAAGATCACTTGAGAATCTCTCGCCATTTTTTCTCCTTATACTTGCTTGCTAACTTTCATTATACCATAAAGTAAAAGCTCGCGCCTTGCTAGCAGACACGCGAAGAAAAGGTGATTGGAGACGATTTTGAAAATAGCAAGTAGACAGTTTAACGACTGATGATATGATTTCCTCTAGAATATCATAAAACAGGCAGAACAATGACAAATGCTAACCGAGAAAACAGGTTCGAGTTGTTTGGAAATCACCCAAGTTCCGGCAAGTCCAATCCTTTTAAAAATGTCAACTTTATCCTGCAGAAATAAAAAAGAAGATCTGCTCATCGCAAACCTTCTTGGTTATCGTGTTTTTGTTATCAGCTAGATGAACTCTCTAATTCCCCAATGCGAAAGTGTCTGCAAAATATTCAGCAATCATTCGTCTATGCTTGTCAAAGACAGGCTCTAGCTCAGCAATTTCTGCCTCCGAATAGAAGCCCACTTCTAAAGTTTCTCCATTGTGAAAATCTGTGATGTCAAACGCCTCAAGCGCTTTGACTTCATAGAGGATGACAACAGTCTGGACCTCATCACCATTGGGATAATGGTTTTCATCCTTGGTGTAGACGTTGAGAAGACGCGTGGCCTCAACCTTGATCCCCGTCTCTTCAAAAAACTCCCGCTCACAAGCCTCTTTTGAGCTCTCACCCAATTCCATCGCTCCTCCTGGGAGGCCGTAGCTGCCAAAGTCACTGCGTTTTTGCAGTAAAATTCTACCATTTCCATCAGCAAGAATACCGCCCGCAAAATTCAATATGATCTTGTCATGCCCAACCTTAGAGCGAATATAGGAAATATAATCTTGAGTCATAAAGCCTCCTTGGATAAGCTAAAAAGCGCCTAGTTCTGTGATTTTTATTATAGCATATTTCACAAAGGTTTTATTTCTTAAAACTGTTTTGTACTTCTTTCAACTTCTAAAACGATTTTTCAATTATTGACAGAAAATTTTAAAACTTCCTTCATTAATACTTTTCATATCATTCATTTAGCGCTATAATAGAATTAATTTTTATTGAAGGACACACCACTATGAAAAAAAGTTTTATTCATCAGCAAGAAGAAATCTCTTTTGTCAAAAACACCTTTACCCAATATTTGAAAGATAAGTTGGAAATCGTTGAAGTTCAGGGACCCATCCTTAGCCGTGTGGGCGATGGCATGCAGGACAATCTCTCAGGCGTCGAAAATCCCGTTTCCGTCCATGTCAAGCTCATTCCAGAGCATACATTTGAGGTTGTGCATTCTCTTGCTAAGTGGAAACGACACACCCTGGCCCGCTTTGGCTTTAATGAAGGTGAGGGGCTCTTTGTCCACATGAAAGCTCTGCGACCTGACGAGGACGATCTGGATCCGACACATTCCATTTATGTGGATCAGTGGGACTGGGAAAAGGTCATTCCAGATGGCAAACGTAACCTAGCCTACCTCAAACAAACTGTCGAGTTGATTTACAAGGCTATCCGCTTAACTGAGCTAGCTGTCGAAGCCCGCTATGACATCGAATCAGTCCTCCCAAAGCAAATTACATTTATCCATTCAGAAGAACTGGTCGAGCGCTATCCTGATTTGACTCCTAAAGAGCGAGAAAAAGCCATCACCAAAGAATTTGGCGCTGTCTTTCTGATCGGAATCGGTGGTGAACTAGCCGATGGCCAACCGCATGATGGCCGTGCTCCTGACTATGACGACTGGACAACTCCAACTGAAAATGGTTACAAAGGGCTCAATGGCGATATCCTCGTTTGGAATGAGGCTTTGGGATCTGCTTTTGAACTTTCTTCTATGGGAATCCGTGTCGATGAAGACGCCCTCAAACGCCAGTGTGCCATTAAGGGAGACGAAGACCGTCTGGAATTAGAATGGCATCGTGCCCTGCTCAACGGTCTCTTTCCGCTGTCCATTGGCGGCGGTATCGGCCAATCCCGTCTAGCCATGTTCCTTCTCCGTAAAAAACATATCGGCGAAGTTCAATCTAGCGTCTGGCCAAAGGCTGTTCGTGCCGAATTTGACAATATCCTTTAAGGTATCAATAACTGTAAAAAGACTATTTCAGATTATCATAGTATCTCCATTTGCCAAATATGCCAACCATTTTTAAACAATAGACTTGTTCGGAAACCGAAAATGTTTTAAAAGACAGACTTCTCCATCATCTAAGCAAGATGATTGTCATAACAATTTAAAAATCTTGAACGATAATTTATGAAAAGAGAACAACTTTTTAATGAGTTTCTGAACAAGTCTAATATAAAGCCATTATCTGGTTTAATCGCATACTGTTTTCAAACCAAGTTGCCCCTAATATTATGATATTGAAAATGACTGTCTTACAAGGGCAGTCATTTTCTTGGTTTACAATTCTGTAATCTTATCTTCCATGATACGCTAGAATAAAGTTCGGGCAATAGTTTCACAAAGACAACGTGTCATCTAGCATGCTTTTCTTGAAACAAAAGGGTATCATTCTTGGTTCGGTCGAATGTAAGACATATCACTCATGCTTTTAATAACACGTTTTCCTTGTTTTTCAAGCAAGAGACTAACACCACCTGAATTGCCATATAAATCAGCACGATTCAAAAATTCAGGTTCTAATCCTAACCACATAGCATTAAAGAGACTGAGCAAATCCCCATGGGAGACTAAGATAATATTTTCATGAGGTTGATTCAAAAGCTCATCATAGAAAGGCTTGAGACGATTCCAAGCTTCTCGTCTCGTTTCAGCATCTGAAAAAAGCCGGCTATCAATGTCCGTTTCATGAGATTCGATATTATCTTTCAGCCACTGTACTGATTGCCCACAAGCTCTACCGAGATTTCGCTCTCGTAAGGCTCCTGACAAATGGATTGGAATACCAAAAACATCTCCTATAGCTTGAGCTGTTTGCTTCGCCCGCTTCAAATCAGAACTGTACAATGTAAAATTAACATCTGGATAGTCTGCCTTTAACCTTTTAGCAATTCGCTCCGCTTGCTCTTTACCAGTCGCAGTCAACTCCCAATCGGTCCAAGACCCAATCATACCATTGGTATGGTGAACAGACTCCGTATGTTGAACTGTTATAATGCGTCTCATGTTTTATCCTCTAAAAATAAAGTAGGAATAGACAAAAAATCGTATGCTGAGGAGTGATGCTTCAATAGTTCACACAGTTGAGTAAGACTATAAAAACTGCTTTGATAACAAATAATAGTCTACTCATAGGATAACCGTATGAAGAAATTCTCTCCTAGTTTTCCTAAACTGAATAGGCAGAAATATTACAAAGCAACAAAAACTAGTCATAAAATTTAAAGAAAATCTCCCTTTTCTCACTCATTTTTTCACACCGATTTTCTATCGAAATATTGGTAGAGTTGGCACACAGCTTAATATTCTTTCTGATTATAGCCAAAATCTGCCAAGTCTAGCTTTTTGTCACGCCAGTTCTTTTTGACTTTAACCCAGGTTTCAAGGAAGACCTTGTCACCCAGCATGAGTTCGATATCACGACGGGCCATAGAGCCAATTTTCTTGAGCATGCTGCCTTGTTTCCCAATGATAATCCCCTTTTGGCTGTCGCGCTCTACCATAATAGTTGCACGAATATGAACCTTATCAGTCGCTTCGTCGCGCTTCATAGAATCAACGACAACAGCAACAGAGTGAGGGATTTCTTCACGGGTCAGGTGCAGCACTTTCTCACGAATCATTTCGGATACTAAGAACCGCTCTGGGTGGTCTGTAATCTGGTCTTCTGGGAAATATTGATACCCCTCAGGGAGGTTTTCTTTGAGAATTGCCATCAGTCGGTTAACATTGTTCCCCTGAGTAGCTGAAATCGGCACGATCTCCTTGAAGTCCATCTGGTCCTTAAAATCTTCAATTTGCTCCAAGAGCTGATCTGGATGGACCTTGTCAATCTTGTTGATGACCAAAATCACGGGAACTTTAGCATTCTTCAAGCGCTCAATAATCATATCATCTCCCTTACCACGCGCCTCGTCAGCCGGCACCATAAAAAGAACCGTCTCTACCTCACGCAGGGTTGAATAGGCAGACTCTACCATGAAGTCGCCAAGAGCTGTCTTGGGCTTGTGAATCCCTGGTGTGTCAATAAAGACAATCTGCTCAGTTTCAGTAGTGTAAATTCCCATGATTTTGTTACGGGTGGTCTGAGCCTTATCACTCATGATAGCAATTTTTTGCCCCATGACATAATTAAGAAAGGTTGATTTACCGACATTTGGTCGGCCTAAAATAGCTACAAAGCCTGATTTAAACATAGAATACAAAGGACAGCAAAAGCCAAGTGAAAACAGGAAACTAGCAGAAACGTCTCGGTTTTGTGACCGTTTATCTCGCCAAGATAGCATTTTTTGTCACCAGCTGAAGCAAGGCAAAAAGCAGGTATTTCAGTGACTTCAGCAGTCTCTCCAGACTGTCGGACACTTCCTTTTCAAACCCTGCCAATACGCATGATCTGCAATCTACTCACCAATTATGCAGAGCCAGACCAAGCGAGGTTCCTCTCCAACTGTGTCTTGTTCAATTAACACTTTTATCTTAGCTTCACTCAGCATTTTTCGTGTTCGATTAAAGAACACGGGCTGTCCTATCCTTTCATTTTATTTTTTTCAAAAAAGCAAGTTCCAAACTTTTGGCAAAAAGATAATGGCACCGGTCAAGAGGGCATACCCTGAGACAAAAAGAACTGCACCTGCTGCCATATCCTTAGCGTGCTTGGCTAGCATGGAAAAGTGATAGTCACTAGCCAAATCAACAACATTTTCGATAGCTGAATTGACGATTTCAAAGGCAATGACCAGACTAACCGCTAAAAGCAGAAAGAGCCATTCGATCGCTGATACTTGAAAGAGTAAGCCTAAGAGGACGACCAGTACTGCTGATACCCCATGCTTTCTCATGTTTCGCTCTTCTTTAAAAGCTGTCAAAAGTCCTGTGATGGCAAATTCCATACTGGTGATCAGGTCACGGTTTTTCCATTTTTTTCGAGAGTTGTTTTTATCGTGATAGTCCATAAGCACTCAAAATTTCTTCTTGGAGGCCAAACATCTCGGCCTCTTCTTCTGGAGTATAGTGGTCGTAGCCATTGATGTGAAGAAAGCCATGGACCGCTAAGAAGCCCATTTCCCGCTCAAAGGTATGGCCATAACTCTCAGCCTGCTCCCTAGCCTTATCGACAGAGATGTAAAGTTCTCCCAGATAGCTATCGAACTCCGCAATCATCTCAGCTAGCTCAGGGTTATCTTCCAAGTCTTCCTCCTCAAAAAAAATTTCAGAGTCTGGCTTGTACTCCAAGCTGACCACATCGGTCGGCTGATCCTTATCCCGATAGAGTTTGTTAATCTCTTGGATTCTGGCATTGTCCACGAAAGTCACAGCCATTTCTTTTTGCTGCTTGTCTAGACGCTTCGCCGCAAAATCCAGCAAAGCCAAAGTCTGATCCTGAATCGCCTTAGTCACCTGACCTGTTTCGTCATGCATTTCAACGTACATTTGTATTCTCGCTTTGATTTGATTAATTCCATTATATCACAGATAGCGCATTCTCGCTCAGTCTACCTGTTGGCTCACTCTAGTGATTTTTTGAAAATTATCATAGCATAGTATCAGTTTTCCCCCGTTTAATATCGGACACTGACTAAAATATCATTTATAATTAAAGAGTAATCAAACAAACAGAGGTGACCTATGTCTAAAATTCTATTTCTTGATGTTGACGGAACCATCGTTAACTACGAAAACCAAATCCCAGCTTCCACCATCAAAGCCATAAAGCTGGCCCGTAAAAATGGCCACAAAGTTTATGCCTGTACCGGTCGCTCACGTGCAGAGATGCAGCCTGAGCTATGGGACATGGGGATTGATGGCATGATTGGTGGCAATGGTAATTACATCGAGTCTGATGGCGAAGTTGTCTATCACAATAGTCTAACTTTGGAAGACTGTACTGCTATCGTAGACTATCTCCATGAGCACGGTCTTGAATTTTACCTTGAGAGTAACAGCGGACTTTACGCTTCTGAAAACTTTGAAGAGCGCTCGCTCCCTGTCATGCGCGAGTACGCTCGCCGTAAAGGATATGAAAATGCAGAAACTCTGATGACCAAGGACGCTCTGCACGGGATTGTTTTCGGTGAGACAAACCTCTACCGTGACGATGTTAACAAAATCTCCTTTATCTTGGAATCTTACCAAGATTATTTAGATGCCAAAGCTCATTTCACCAACTTTGAAGTCAACACTTGGGGCGGTAAGGGTGAAATTGCTCTTTTTGGAGATGTCGGTGTCAAAGATATTGACAAGGCTTTTGCCGTTGAACAATTGCTCAGTCATCTCCAAGCAGCACAAGTAGATACATTTGCCTTTGGTGACGCCAAGATTGACATCCCAATGTTCAATTACTGCGCTTATAGCGTTGCCATGGGAAGCGGTGGCCCAGAAGCTAAGGAAGCAGCTGATTACATCACTACAGGCGTTGATGAGGACGGTATCTACAATGCCTTTAAGCATTTAGGATTGATTTAAAAAACTAGTCCTTTCGGAGGCATTCAGCGCTTCGCTGGTCTCGCTTGCCTAACTGTGTAAGAGCTTGGCTAGGCCATGCAACTGTTTCGTCTTGTTCAGCCAACATTAAAATAGGAGTGGAAAGAACTCAAGCAATCAAAAAGAGTTCGTTTTCCCACCCCGTACAGTTGATTAGGGTTCTAAAGTTGATTATCCATGTATTAGAGCCTCATCAGCAGTGGTTCATTGGCGCTAAAGCACCTAATGATCTTTGCAGGGGTAAGACTAAGTTGGCATAGCCAACAAGTCTTACTCCCAACCACTGCGCTGAGATGTTGACGTAAACTATGAGAGATGAGGTTGGATTTTTTGTCCAGCCTCATTTCATGTACTCAAACTTGAAATTTATAGTGCTTTGGAGGATACTCGCCATGAGATAGCTTAGTATTGATGATGAAGTTCTTTTTAAAAAGACTCAACTCTGATATTTTCATTTTTAAAAGCTGTATTCATAAGCGAAGTGCTTTCATCTCAAAAAGGCATGTAGAGGTTACACACAATCCCCTCATCGTACTTCATGAGTACCTTATTTCTCCAACAACACGCGTGCTTGTTCAAGCGCTGCTGGAGTCAAACTATCTCCTGCAATCATCTTGGCGATTTCTTCCACGCGCTCCTCAAGCGTTAAAAGTCGGACACGAGAGACTGTTGAGGTCTCATCTGAAATTTTTTCGATGAAGAATTGATAATCAGCGATAGCGATAACCTGCGGCAGATGCGAGATAGCTAAGACTTGACCAGCTTGAGCGATTTTGTAGATTTTCTGGGCAATAGCCTGTGCTACACGGCCTGAAACTCCCGTATCCACCTCGTCAAAGACAATACTCGTCTTATTCTCCTTGCGCGAGAAGGCTGACTTGATGGCCAGCATAAGACGGGATAATTCGCCACCGGATGCCACCTTGACTAGCGGTTTGAAGCCCTCACCAGGGTTGGTCGAGATATAGAATTCCACCTGCTCATTGCCAACCTTACTAAACTTAGCCTTGGTAAAGGTCACCTGAAACTCAGCCTTTTCCATATAGAGATCTCGAAGCTCTTGCTTGATTTCTGCCTCCAATATCTTAGCCAAATCATGTCTCGCCTGACTAAGACGCGAAGCCTGCGTGATCAGATCTTTTTCCAAACGCTTGAGCTCCTGTTCCAGATCGCCTTGCCCCGGCAAAATGCCGGTCAAGAGCTGGTATTCCTCGGAAATTTTCTGAAAGTACGTCAAAACATCATCAACACTCCCGCCATACTTACGCGTGATACTATTGAGCAAATCAAGACGACTCTCCACCTGCAAGAGACGATTGCCATCAAAGTCCAGATTATCTAAAATCGACCCTAGACGCTTACCGACATCGTCCAAAACATAGTAACTCTCCACCACCTGATCTGCCATATTCTTATAGTCAGGTTCGTAGCTTTCGATACTCTGCAAGTCATTCATAGCCGAGCGTAAATTTCGCAAGGTTCCCAAATCGTCATCATCTAGCATGGTAAAAGCATTAGCCAGCGTATCTGCGATGTTCTTGTGGTTGACCAAGCGGTCTCGCTCCTTGTGAAGACGCTCGTCTTCTCCTGCTTCTAGCTCTGCTGACTCAATCTCGTCCAGCTGAAAACGTAACATCTCAATCCGAGCCTTGTTTTCTTGCTCATTTTTTTGCTGGGTCAGAACCTGACGGCGCAGGACACGATAATGCTCAAAAGTTTCTTCATACTGAGCTTTTTGTGCCTGAAATCCTTCATCTCCAAACTGATCCAGCATGCTGATGTGGGACTGTGTCTTCATCAGCTCCTCCTGATCATGCTGACCATGAATGTCAACTAGGTGCTGCCCGACCGCTCTCAAAACCGTCAGATTGACCATTTGGCCATTGATACGACTAACACTCCGGCCATTTTGAAAAATTTCCCGTCGGATAATCAACTCGTTTGAAACCTCAATGCCTTGCTCTTCCAAGATTTTGTCAATGGCAGAGCTTTTTTCCAGCGAAAAGAGCCCTTCGATTTCAGCCTTAGTAGCTCCATGTCGAATGGCATCAGTCGTTGCTCGCGCTCCTAACATCATATTCATGGCATCAATGATAATGGACTTCCCAGCACCGGTCTCTCCAGTCAAAACAGTCATACCAGTCTGGAAGTCCAATGAAATTTGCTCAATGATTGCAAAATTCTTAATCGAAACAGCTAGTAACATCTAAATCTCCTTGACTTTAGCAAGAACGTCTTCAATCGCTGCACCTTCTTTGACCACCATCAGGATACTATCATCATCGGCTATTACACTGAAGAGTTGATCAGGCAATTGCTCAGACAGCTGACGTTTGACAACAGCACTTGTCCCCGGCTCAACTTTGAGATGGATAAATGGTGCCTGAACCGCAAAATCGCGAAGGTACTTCTTTTGCGGTCTAATCTTACGTTTCCGTGAGTGAGGCAGATCATAGATATAGCCCGACTCAGACGGCACCTTTACAATCCCTAGAGTCTTAATGTCTCGCGAAACGGTCGCTTGGGTGGCCTTAATGCCAATTGCTTGCAAACGTGTGACAATCTCCTCTTGGGTATCAATCGCATTCTCACTGATCAAATCGCTGATAATCTGCAAACGTTCCTTTTTATTCATGCTTAAACTCCTGATGTGATTGCTCCACAAGCTCAGCCAGAGACTGACTGTAAGCCATTTCCTGTGCCTTGCTTTTTTGCAAATGAGCTAGATACTCAATATTTCCATGACCACCTTGGATCGGTGAAAAATCTAAGTTTTGGACAGAAAAGCCCGACTCAAGAGCAAAAGTAGACACATTTTCTAACACCTGCAAATGCACTTTTTTATCCTTGACAATGCCGTTTTTGCCTATTTGCTCGCGTCCTGCCTCAAACTGAGGTTTAATCAAGGCAACAACCTGACCGTCATCTGCCAAAATCTGCGTTAGTGCTGGCAAAATCAGGCTGAGCGAGATAAAACTCACGTCAATTGACGCAAACATCGGCTGTCCATATGGAAAATCATCTAATTTAGCATGGCGAAAATTGTACTGTTCCATGCTAATCACTCGCGGATCCTGACGCAACTTCCAAGCTAACTGATTAGTCCCTACGTCAACCGCGTAGACCATCTTAGCTCCAGCCTGGAGCATGACATCGGTAAAACCACCTGTTGACGCTCCAATATCCAAAGTCAATTGTTCTGCCACTGAAATCCCAAATTGCGCAAGGGCCTTTTCAAGTTTGAGGCCACCTCGGCTGACGTACTTGAGCTTTTCACCCTTGAGTTTAAGCTCAGTGTCTTCGTCAATCTTCTCACCAGGCTTGTCATAGCGGTGACCATTGACACTGGCAATGACAAGACCTGCCATGACCCCACGCTTAGCCTGCTCTCTGGTTTCAAAAAGTCCCTGACGATGCGCCAGGACATCTACACGCTCTTTAGCCATTTAATCGTAAACTTTCTATCAATTGACCGACCTGCTTTGCCTGAAACGGGCATTTTTCAGCAATTTCCTTGAGCAAATTCTGAACTTGATCCAAGGTATGATTCAAGAACTGCTGTGATTCTACTAAACCAAGTAAGGCAGGGTAGGTCGACTTCTCCGCCAAGAGATCCTTCTGCGGGGTTTTTCCGAGATCCTCAAAGTCAGCCGTAAGATCCAAAATATCATCGCGCACCTGAAAGGCTAGTCCGACTAGTTCTCCAACCTGACGCAATTTGGTCAAGACGTCCGTAGAAACCTCCGCCACAAGACCAGCTGCCACGAAAGAAAAGGTCAAAAGCTTACCTGTCTTATTGGCGTGAATGGTCTGTAAGCTCTCAAGGTCAATCAATTTGCCCTCAGACATCATATCCAAAGTCTGTCCAGCCACCATGCCATATGTCCCAGAGCTGTCAGACAGTTCCTGCACTAGATTAATTCGTATTTCTGCTGGAAAATCAGCACGGGCAATAAGACCAAATGGATCCAAAAAGAGACTGTCGCCCGCCAAAATAGCTGTTGCCTCATCAAACTGCTTGTGATTGGTCAAACGCCCTCTGCGGTAGTCGTCATTGTCCATGGCCGGCAGATCATCGTGAATAAGGCTACCTGTATGAATCATCTCCACACTTGCCGCTACCTGAAAATGAGCCTGAGTCAACGTCTGTCCCAGAGCTTCGACCATCTCCAAGAAAAAGAGTGGGCGAATGCGTTTACCACCTGCATTGACAGAGTAGAGAACCGCCTCAACGAGACGCTCTGCCACCTGTGCTTCCTCATAATAAGATCGAATAGCTTGTTCAACACCTGAGACTTTGCCTTGTCTATCCATTAAATTCTACTTCTGTTCCATCTTCTTGCATGACCTTGACCAAGGTTTCTTCTGCCTTGGCTAATGTTGCTTGGAGTTCCTTGGAGAGGACCATCCCCTTTTGGAATTCAGACAAGGCCTCTTCCAAAGCAATATCACCTGACTCTAGACGACCCACGATGGTCTCCAATTCTGCTAAATTATCTTCAAATGTTTTTTTCGTCTTTGACATCTTTCACCTCAACTTCTATCTGACCATCCCGCATCTGGATGGTAGCCTGAGAGCCGATTGCAACTCCCTTAACACTCTCAACAACGCGCCCTTTTTGATAAACCATGGCATAGCCTCTGGCTACAATTCGATTCGTATCCAGCATGAGCATAGCCTCACTGAGTTGTTTGACTTTATTCATTTTATTGTCATAAAGGATAGCCATGTTACTCTTGAGCAAACGCGTCTGTTGCTGTAAATTGACCTGCTGGCGTTTTATTTCTTGATCCAAACGCTGCGCTTTTAACCGTTCTTGCAAAAGACGCAGAGCCTGTTGATTCAGCTGGTAAGCTTTTTGCATATTCTGCTGGAGCTTATCGGTCAGATGATCTAGCTTTTGCAGGTAGCCGTCGTAAAGCCGTTCTGGCTGACGAAAAATAACCGATTGGCTCAGCTTGCGCAGACGTTCTTGATAAAAACGTAGGCGGTTGAGTGATGCCGTGTAAAGTCTGTTTTGTTGCTGACGGAGATGATTAAGCAAATCCGCCTTGGTCACTGGTGTCGCCAGCTCAGCCGCAGCCGTAGGCGTTGCGGCTCGGCGGTCTGCGACGAAGTCTGCTAAGGTTGTGTCCGTCTCGTGTCCTACAGACGAAATGATTGGCAGACGAGACTCGAAAATGGCCCGCACAACGCTTTCTTCATTAAAAGCCCAAAGATCCTCGATAGAACCGCCCCCACGACCAACGATCAGGAGATCTAAATCTCCTCTGTTATTAGCCTTTTGGATATTGGCAACGATAGCTGGTGCTGCACCAGCGCCCTGAACAACTGTCGGATAAAGCAAGATTTCCACGCCAGGAAAACGACGACTGACTGTGGTGATAATATCCCGAATAACAGCTCCACTTGGACTAGTAATAACTCCGATCTTCCTGACAAACTGAGGGAGAGCTTGTTTCCACTCGGCCTTAAATAATCCTTCATCACCCAAACGCTTCTTTAGCTGTTCAAATTGAACCGCTAAAGCACCTAAGCCATCTGGCTCAGCCCTTTCGATGATAATGGAGTAGGAGCCGCTCGGTTCATAGAGCTGTACTCTACCAACCACATTGATTTTCATCCCTTCTTCCAGTTCAAAGCCCAATTTTTGATAAATTCCACCCCAAATAGTAGCCTGGATCACAGCCCCTTCGTCCTTAAGCGAAAAGTACTGGTGGTTGGGGCGCTTACGAAAGTTGGAGACTTGACCAGTCAAATAGACGCGAGCCAGATAAGGATCCTTGTCAAACTTTAATTTCAAATACTTAGTTAGGTGCGACACCGTCAGATACTCAGTCATCGTCCCTCCTTATTCAAGATACAAAGCCCGTTTAGAAAAGCGACGGAAAATGAAAAAATTGACGAAGAGTGTAGACACTCTAGGAAATTTTTGAATTTTATCAAGCTTTTTAGGGCGTGTCCAGTTATTTAAGATACAAAGGGCGTATAAAAAGCGACTGAAAAATAGGAAATCTGACAATGAGTGTCTTCACTCTAGGAAGATTTATCATTTTTCCGAGCTTTTAGCCCGTGTTCAGTTGATTAAGATATAAGGCCGTGAAAAAATCTGATGAAAAATGAGAAGACAGACGACAAGTCTTTGGACTTGAGGAGGTTTTCGAATTTTATCGAGGATTTTAGGCCGAATTCAGTTGTAAGATACAAAGCCCGTCAAGAAAAGCGTTGAAAAATGGCGGTAAGTCAGGGAGTGAGACAGCGAACCGTTGAGTAGGGCTCTAAAATTTGATTTATCAATGTATTAGAGCCCACTCAACCACTGCGTCTTGCCACTAAACAAAAAATACAGAAGATGGGAGTGCCTTTTGTTCCGGACTCGCTCTACAAACCAGACAACTACTGCGTCAATCTGTTCAAACTATAAACGAAACGAGACTTATACCTTACCCAAGTCCCATAAACGCACCCCAGCCAGGGCAGCTAGGATTTTCACAGATGAATTCGAAAAAAATCCAGAAGGCTACCGTCCTAGCCATTCTAAACTCGATCTAGCTTTTTAGCCCATGTTACAGAATTTTGTTTCACTAATCATTATTATACCAAAAAGCCTCTCCAAATACCTAACCTTTTCCTTAAAAATTAAGATAAAGAATTGAACAAGGCCCTTTAATATAAGGAGGCAAAAGACATTTTCATCAGCACAAATTATCAAAAAAGTTATTTTTCTTTGACTTATAACTGATTTTTGCTACTTCAGAATGCTTTCAAAAAATCTAACAGTGGTTCTCTTACTACATTTAGCCTGCCTAAAAACACAAAAAAGTTGGGACAAAAAGTGTCTCAACCTTAAATTTTACTAGTTTAAAACCTGCATTCACAAGTAAGATACTTTATGCCTTTTAAAGAGATTGGGGCTGAAATACGACCGATGAGTAGCAAAAAAGCCAGCCTTAAATCCAAGGTACTGAGCTGGGAGTACAGCTCTTAGACCTAACAATAGTAGCCAGCTAGTTTATCAGGGGAAATCACGTAATCAGGCTTTTAGCCTGATCCTTTTAATCTTAAGGAGAACATGGGATTCGAACCCACGCACCGCTTACACGACCTACCACCTTTCCAAGGTGGCCTCTTAAGCCACTTGAGTAATTCTCCAAACTAGGTAACAGTATACCATGACCAGCTGAATTAATCAAGTTTTTTCTCACTTTAAGGCAAAATGCTGCGCATAAAGACAGGAATTTGCTCCGCAATCTGACTAGGTAGCGTCACATAGTTGGTCTGACTAAGCTCTCGAGCAATAGCCGAATGGGCATAAACCGCTGCGGACACCGCATCTAATCTATCATTCTTAAATTGCCCCACAAAACCCGCAATCATCCCTGCTAAAGTGTCTCCCATGCCACCTGTCGCCTGATAGGGACCACCGATCGTGATTTGCCTAGGCGTTTGTCCTAATTGCAAGATTTGGGTCTGATAGCGCTTGGCAATGAGAATACTCCCTTGTGGAAACTGCTTCAAAGCCTGTAAATTCGCTTCTACTAACTGGTCTTCTACTGCTAGGCCACTCAGTCGTTCCCATTCTTTCTGGTGTGGCGTGAGGATCATCTGCCCGGCAAAGCTGTTAACCAAGTCCAATTTCTCAGCTAAAAGCGTTAGTGCAGAGCCATCAATGATAAGGACCTGAGATGACCTAACAGCGCTGAGAACTGATGTAAAAACTTCCCTAGCCAAGTCAGATTCACCCAGTCCTGGGCCGATCACAATAACTTCAGCACCAGCCAACTGCGCTTCAAGAAGAGGGCACTCCTCTATATCAAAAGCCATAGCCTCTGGCAACTGAGCATGCAGAGCTGTTATATTATCCCGTTCTGTCGCGACCGTCACAAGTCCTGCTCCGCTGTAGACACAGGACCTTGCAGCCATGAGAATCGCACCACCATAGGGATAGCAACCCCCAATGAGAAGTACACGGCCATAATTCCCCTTGTGGCTATGAAGAGACCTAGGAAGAATGACCTTGCGAATGAGATTCACATCAACTGTCTGTATTTCTTTCACCATAATTTCGATAGGCGCTCCCTATTTTTCTAAAACTTAGCCTGTCATAAAAATCATCATTAAATGACGCCAAGTCTATTCTAAGACCAACATGTCTGCTGAAGATTTCCTGAATAAGCGAGCGGCCAATCCCTTGTTGTCGAAAATCAGTCGCCACGATCAATTCACACAGATAAACAGTCAATACGCCATCTGTTATATACCTTGCAAAACCGCAAATATTCCCATCTTCCTCAGCAATCACCCAGTGTGACTTATCTTTCAAAGACTGAATCATGTGGCTCTTAAAACTCGTCCATTTTTCCTTTTGATAAAGTTCTTCTAATCTTTCAATATCTGAATCTTGAATTTCTCTATATAGCATCGTTTAGACTCCTTTAGACGGTTAGTTGATTAACAAGGGCTACTGACTACCAGCCTCACCTGCTAAAAGACAGGCTTGGTAGGTCTGCTCCAAAAGCATGGTAATGGTCATCGGACCAACCCCTCCTGGCACTGGTGTGATATAGCTCGCCACATCCTTGACCTCATCAAAAGCCACATCTCCGATTAACTTGCCATTTGCATCACGGTTCATACCCACATCAATGACAACCGCACCTGGCTTAACAAAATCCTTTGTCACGAAATGCCCGCGTCCAATGGCCACAACCAAGATATCAGCAGTCTTAGCTAATTCTGCCAAATTCTGTGTTTGCGAATGGGCAATCGTCACCGTCGCATTCGCATCTAGTAACATTTGAGCCATCGGTTTGCCAACGATATTGGAGCGTCCAATAACAACCGCACGTTTTCCAGCTAAGGCAATCTCATATTCCTTAAACATCTCCATAATACCTGCTGGCGTAGATGGAATCATGACCGCATGCCCACTCCAGAGCTTACCCATATTGGTCGGATGAAACCCATCAACATCTTTTTTGGGATCAATAGCGTGCAAAATAGCTTCTTCATCAATATGCTGTGGCAAGGGCAGTTGCACTAAAATCCCGTGCCATGACGCATCCTGAATATAGCGCTCAACTAGGGCCAGCAACTCCTCCTGACTAATCGTAGCTGGCACGCGCACTACCTCACTCCTAAAGCCGGCCGCTAAAGCAGAGCGCTCCTTATTTCTGACATAGACTTGACTAGCTGGATCCTCACCGACTAAAATCACGACTAGCCCAGGCACCACACCCTTTTCTTCTTTTAAACGGGCTACTTTTTCAGCCAATTTTCCCTGTATTTTCACTGCTAGAGCTTTTCCATCAATCAAAACCATAGATTGCTTCTCAATTCTTTTCATTTTTTTGATTATAACAAAAACAGCCTCTATTTTCAAAAAAACGAGCTACTTATCACTGTTTTTACGAACCTTATAAGACTTTGGATATAAAATCCTTCGTTCTCTCTTTGATATAAGAGTTCTCCTTGATAATGGCCACAGATATATACCAAACGAATAGCTCCCTTCACCTGACCAACCAGCCCTCAAACGACATCCCAAATGACATCTGAATAATAAAGCAATTAGAAGTCCCTTATCAAAAGAGGATCAGAAATCTAGCCAAAGTAAAATAGGCAGAGTTCCCATTTAAAACTATAATTGACAATGTGCGTTTTTGTATATTAATCCAAAGTATTTCGTTGTTTACTGCTAACCAAAGAGTATTTAAACGTTTCATCCACCACTTCTTGCACTTTTATTTTAAAAAGAGTATACTAAAGAAAAAAAGAAGGTGAGGTAATTCCTATGTTATCAGCTATTCAAATTGACGAGACTTTTTGGTCTCGATTCCCAGAAGGCCGTATCGTCGTCATGACATTGAAAGGGATTGATAACCGTGTTATTCCTGAGAAAGAGGCCTATTTTAAAGATTTACTCCAAAAAGGCAAAGAATCTTCGCTTCAATTTTTAAAAGATGATAACTTTAGTCAAAATCCTGTTGTAGCTGAATGGCGTGAAGCTTACAGCCAATTCAAAACTAAAAAAGGCGCTCGTTCATCTATTGAAGCCATGCTCAAGCGTGCAGCTCAAGACCGTGATTTTAACCCTATCAATCCATTGGTCGATCTCTATAATTATGTTTCGCTAACCTATGCGACACCTGTTGGAGCAGAGGACATGGATAAGGTTGAGGGCACTCTCAGACTTGCTGAAACAGCTGGCGGCGACTCTTTTAAGCCACTCGGTGCGGAAGAAGATGCTCCAACCCTTGCTGGTGAAGTTGCTTGGTTAGATGATGCTGGTGCTGTCTGTCGCTGTCTCAATTGGCGTGAAGCCCAACGAACCATGCTCACAGAAGACACTCAAAATGCTATCGTTATCATGGAAACTGTCAATGAAAACCAAGCTGCACGAGCTCAGACAGCCATGAACACTCTAAAAGACCTCTGCCAAGATTATTTCGGTGTAACAGGGGAAATCCTAGTGCTATCCAGCAGCCTAGCGTCAGCTACTATTTAAACCTTGCAAAAAAAGATACCAAAGCACTTGGCTACAACCGAGTATCTTGGTATCTTTTATTTTAAAACTATATTAATAAAGCAACTCATAAATTTCCATCGCGATCAAATCAATAGAGTCAAACGTATAGGTTTCATGCGCTTCAATGTCACGAAGAGTAAAGAGCGAACCATTTTCCTCATCATAACTGTATGAAACTTCAGCAACTACGACACCTTCACGCTCAAAGTTACGTTTAAGAGTTCCCCCATCTTTAGCCATCAACTCTAGACGATTGATAATTCTCACCAAATGTGATTCCATGTTCTTCTCCTTTTAACTGAAACTGCCTTGATTAGCCTGAACTGTGTCAAAAACAACGCCAATTTCAGCTGCGTTTCTAATTCTATATCCCTATTCTACCATAAAATAAACCGCTTAGCCTAAGAAAAATGCTTATTTCTCAAAATTTGAGCCCTCAAATAACGCCAAATCCCTCGTTACACTGACTTCTCAAGCAATCAACAACCATTCCAGTAGTTATTTAATTTGGAGCAAAAGTTGACTGTTTGTCATCTGATTTTCTGAAAGCAATGTTCTAAAGCCACAATGATTCATTTAACGCACTTATAAATTCCTCGAAAAAATGGACGATAGAGGCAATAGCATTCATATGATTAATCTTTTCACTTGATTTCTCTTTAATAAGTGATATAATAAAATTAAGATTTGACCTTTATTGACCTTTAATCAGATTGTTCAAATCATTCTAGAAAAAGAGGTATTGCCATGCTTTGTCATAATTGTAAAATGAACGACGCAACCATTCACCTGTATAGCAATTACAATGGTCGCCAACAACAGGTTGACCTCTGTCAAAACTGCTACCAAATCATGAAAACTGACCCAGAAAATCCTATTTTAAGAGGATTATCTCAAATTCAAAACCAACAAAGAAGCCCGTTTGATGACTTCTTTGATAATTTGAGCAATTTCCAACATCCAAGTCAAGCTCCTGGAAATCAAATTCCACCAACTCAAGCTGGCCGAAACAACAGTAACCGTGGTGGCAATCAACAACCGCCTAAAAAGGGACTTTTGGACGAATTTGGTATTAATGTGACCGAAATCGCTCGCCGTGGCGGCATTGACCCTGTCATCGGTCGTGATGAGGAGATTGTTCGCGTCATTGAAATCCTCAATCGTCGTACCAAGAACAACCCTGTTCTAATCGGAGAGCCTGGTGTTGGTAAGACAGCTGTCGTTGAAGGCTTAGCTCAAAAGATCGTTGATGCTGATGTACCACATAAGTTGCAAAACAAGCAGGTCATCCGTCTTGATGTCGTCAGTCTCGTCCAAGGCACCGGTATCCGTGGTCAATTTGAAGAGCGCATGCAAAAGTTGATGGAAGAAATCCGTGAGCGTCAAGATGTCATTCTCTTCATCGATGAAATTCACGAGATTGTCGGAGCAGGTAGCGCTGGCGATGGCAATATGGATGCAGGCAACATCCTAAAACCAGCTCTAGCTCGTGGAGAGCTCCAACTGGTCGGCGCGACCACTCTCAACGAATACCGCATTATCGAAAAGGATGCGGCTCTGGAGCGTCGCATGCAGCCAGTCCGTGTCGATGAACCAAGTGTAGAAGAGACCATTACGATCTTAAAAGGCATCCAAAAACGCTACGAAGATTACCACCATGTGCGCTACACCGATGAAGCCATCGAAGCTGCCGCTAATCTGTCTAACCGTTATATTCAAGACCGCTTCTTGCCAGACAAGGCTATTGACCTTCTGGATGAGTCAGGCTCCAAGATGAATTTGACCCTCAATTTTGTGGATCCTAAAGAAATTGATCAACGTTTGGTTGAGGCTGAAAACCTCAAAGCTCAAGCTACTCGTGATGAAGATTACGAAAAAGCTGCTTATTTCCGCGATCAGATTGCCAAATACAAAGAAATGCAGAAGGCCACCCTTGATGAGAAAGACATTCCTGTCATTACCGAAAAAGAAATTGAAGCAATAGTTGAGCGCAAAACCAATATCCCTGTCGGAGATCTCAAAGAAAAAGAGCAGAGTCAACTTGTCAACCTTGCGAGCGACCTTAAAGCCCATGTCATTGGTCAAGATGAAGCAGTTGATAAGATTGCCAAAGCCATTCGGCGCAACCGTGTCGGACTTGGTGCTCCAAACCGTCCAATCGGCTCCTTCCTTTTTGTCGGCCCAACAGGTGTCGGTAAAACAGAGTTATCGAAACAGTTAGCCATTGAACTCTTCGGCTCAGCGGATAGCATGATTCGTTTTGACATGTCTGAATATATGGAAAAACACAGCACAGCCAAATTGGTCGGTGCTCCTCCAGGTTATGTTGGCTATGACGAAGCTGGACAACTGACCGAGAAAGTCCGCCGCAATCCTTACTCACTCATTCTTCTTGATGAAATTGAAAAAGCGCACCCTGATGTCATGCACATGTTCCTTCAGGTTCTAGATGATGGCCGCTTAACCGATGGCCAAGGCCGCACAGTCAGCTTCAAAGACACCATTATCATCATGACGTCAAATGCCGGTACTGGTAAGGTCGAAGCCTCTGTTGGCTTTGGTGCAGCCAGAGAAAATCGGACGAACTCTGTTCTTGGTCAGCTGGGCGACTTCTTCAGCCCAGAATTCATGAACCGATTTGACGGTATCATCGAATTTCAAGCTCTCAGCAAAGACAATCTTCTCCAAATCGTTGATCTCATGCTTAACAACGTTAACGATCGTCTTGCTAACAACGGCATCAGCTTACACGTGACCGATAAGGTCAAGGAAAAGCTGGTTGATCTGGGCTATGATCCGAAAATGGGAGCTCGTCCTCTCCGCCGAACTATCCAAGATCATATTGAAGACGCCATCACGGACTTCTATCTAGAAAATCCAACCGAAAAAGACCTCCGAGCAGTTATGACCTCATCAGGCAACATTGCGATAAAGCCTGCTAAAAAAACTGAAAAAACCAACACAACTGATGAGGAGACCGACCAATAGACTTGCTTACGACCTAAACTATTTTTCTCAGTCAATGGTTTGGAAGCTAAAACAGACAATCATGATGGTTTAGCCCTTACTCCCAAAGCTTTGGCCATTACAAAATTATGTGGTCTAAAGGACTAGACAAAAGGGGTGGGAATAAGTTTTGCTGACTAGGCCAACTTACTTAGCCTTAGCCTTGCATATTTTATCACCAATGAACCTGCCAAGCGAACTCGAATGTGCTGACTATCTCGGTCTTTACAGCTCTACTCAACTGTATAGGATACTTCTAACAACGCAAGCTTGAGACAAAAAACGCCTCAAGCTTACACTTGTATCTCCTAAATAATTGAACGCAGGCTTGCTAAATTTGAGCTCACCTTCTCCTTGCCTGACCAAAAGCAGCAAAGAGCGCTTGCTTAGCTGGTTAGAGTTGATTTCACAGCCTTTTTGACAAAAATCACTCCAAAATCATTATTTTTTAGTATAATAGAAAAAGAAAGTGACAAGCAAGAACTCGAATCCGGATAAATCCAAGTGAGAAGTTATACACAGCCCAACACTATCATCCAAGGCTAGTTTCACACCACTCAGCGTTCGTTTTTTTTGAAACACAGTTCGCATTCTTTCAAAAAATGCTTTGATTATCAAAAAACGACTTCCTAAGTCAAAGGAATTTACTAGTAACTAGTTCTTGTTTATCCTTAGTCGAGTCAAGGAGCCTACTTATGTCTAACCCTACTTTTGGCCACAAAGTTGATGGTGCAACTTACAAAAATCGTTATGGTGTTTATGCCATTATTCCCAGTAAAGATCGCACAGAGATGATATTGGTTCAAGCCCCTAACGGTGCCTGGTTTTTACCTGGTGGTGAAATTGAGGCTGACGAAAACCATCTCCAAGCTCTGGAACGCGAGCTTATCGAAGAGCTTGGTTTCACAGCTAAAATCGGTGATTATCTGGGGCAGGCCGATGAATATTTCTACTTTCGTCACCGTGATACGCATTACTATCATCCCGCTTATATCTATGCAGTCGAGGAATTTGCTCAAGCACACGCCCCTTTGGAAGATTTTAACCATTTGGCTTGGTTTCCCTTTGAAGAAGCCCGACAAAAGCTTAAACGAGGCAGCCACCAGTGGGGGATTGAGCAGTGGCTTCAGCATTACCAGTTTTCAAATCAAAAGTGACACTACCAACTCATGATCTCATATCGCAAAGGAGACGCTCATGAAAATCATTAATACCACCAATAGCCACGCTGAACTGGTCGCCAATCAGCTATCAAATACAGATGCTATTTTGGTCGAAACCTATTCAGCTGGAAATACCGACGTCATATTTACTCAAGCACCAAATCACTATGAACTGCTGATTACCAACAAACATCGTGCTATTCGTCAGGACGAAGTTGAGAAAATCCGTACCTTTTTCCTAAAGCGCAAGATTGACACCAGTCTCATTGATCAAGAAAAAATCCAAACTCTGGTCTGTCCAACCCTCATTGAGATGTCTATTCCCATTGTGAAATAAAGCTCAAAAAGCCAAACCTGTTACGTAACAAAGTTTGGCTTTTTATTATACACTCAATTGAGCTACATTAGTATATGATTGATTGAAACAAGATTAGGTCAAAGTTATCTCCAAATCAGAGCATCGCCTAGCATGCTTTTCTGAACCACAGTTGTACCGCTCTTGATTCAATTGACCATAGTGCTTACACTTTAAAACAGTCTGTCAAATCTTCAACGACATATCTTGAAAAAATAGCACAGCATACTCGTTAAAAGCGTGAACCTTATGTATTTTAGTTCGATCAAAATAAGAAAGACTTCCATTTAAAAAACCAGCTGAAATTGGAAACTCCGATTTCAACTGGTTGAAAAAGTCATTAGTGAACAAAGCAATTAGCTCTCAAACCCTTGAGCAACTGCTTCTGGGAAGTTTTCTTCCAAGATTTTAGCGTTTGAATCGCTCACAAAGGCATTGTAAGGACGCATCTTAGTTGTCGGGTCAATACGGCGCGAACGTTCGCAGACTTCCCCTTGAGCGCGTTCAACCGTAAAGGCTACGCCATCAAATGCGAGAGCATCTTTAGGAGCCTCTGCAAAATCAGCAATGCTCAACTGCGATACAATCAAAAGCAGGGCAACATCACTCTCTAGCGATGACAGCAAGGCTTTGACTTCTGGTGTCGCATAGATAGTCAAGTGAGCCTCAAGAGATTTCCCGATAACTTTAACATTACGAGCCTCTTCCAAGGCTTTTTGAGCTTGTCCACGCAAGTCCATAAAGTCTGCCCACTGAGCTAAAATAGTCTCTTGCTTTTCAAAAGTCTCTGCAACTGGCATCTCTGCCAATTGAACAAAATCTTCTGCTTCATGTTCTAGATAAGACCAGATTTCCTCAGCAGTGTGAGGTAAGATTGGTGTTAAAAGTTTTGTCAATTTAACGAGAATATCGTAGAAGACTGTTTGCATTTGGCGCCGAGCTGGGCTGTTTGGTGCTTCGATGTAAACAACATCTTTGGCAAAGTCCAGATAGAAAGCTGATAAATCAAGCGTTACAAAGTTGACAACTGATTTATAAATGGCCATAAAGTCATAGTCTTCATAAGCCTTGGTAATGGTTTCAATTAACTGATTGAAGCGGATGGTCATGTACTGATCAACAGGACTAAGCTCTTCATAAGCTACTGCATCATTATTTGGATTAAAATCACTGGTATTTGCCAAAAGGAAACGCATGGTGTTTCGGATTTTACGATAGGTTTCAGAAACTTGACCAAGAATATCCATGGAAACACGAACATCATTGTCTGTGTCAACTGAGGCAACCCAGAGACGAAGGATTTCAGCTCCATACTGCTTGGCAACGTCGTTTGGTGAGATGATATTGCCCTTAGACTTGGACATTTTCTCACCCTTGCCATCAAGAACGAAACCTTGGGAAAGGACTGACTTATATGGAGCATGGCCGTTGACAGCCACAGACGTGATCAAGGATGAGTTAAACCAACCCCGGTATTGATCAGAGCCTTCTAGGTAAAGGTCAGCAGGATAGGAAAGATTTTCACGCGCATTCATAACACCGTTCCAAGACGAACCTGAGTCAAACCAAACGTCCATGATGTCCGTTTCTTTTTCAAAGATGCCGTTGGGCGATCCTGGATGCGTAAAGCCAGCTGGCAAGAGATCTTTAGCTTCTGATTTCCACCAGATGATTGAGCCGTGCTCTTCAAAAAGTTCAGCCACATGATCGGTCACTTCCTTGGTCATGATAGCAGTGCCATCCTCAGCATAGAAGATCGGAAGCGGAACACCCCAAGCACGCTGACGAGAAATCACCCAATCACCACGGTCGCGAATCATGTTATAAAGACGCGTTTTACCCCAAGCTGGGTAAAAGTTAGTCGCTTCAATTTCATCTAAAATTTCCTGACGGAATTTAGAAACAGAGGCAAACCATTGCGGAACTGCACGCCAGATGATTGGTTTTTTCGTCCGCCAGTCAAATGGGTAGGAGTGGTTAATGACTTCAGAAGCCAGTAGCAAATCACCTAATTTTTCAGTAACAGTTGGCAGGACTTTATCATAAAATTGACCTTCAAAATCTGGACCAGCTAGTTCATTCATTAAACCGCGCTCATTGACAGTCACGTAAACTTCAAGGTCGTATTTCATGCCGACATTGTAATCGTCCTCACCAAAAGATGGTGCGGTATGGACGACACCAGTACCTGAATCTGTAGTAACATGGTCCCCAAGAATAACCAATTCCTCAACAGTATCATCCCAGGGGTGTTCAGTGACGATGTATTCTAACTCGGCGCCTTTGTACTGACTAACAATCTCAAAGCTGTCCCAACCAAATTTATCAGCCAAGCTATCAACTAAAGCTTCAGCCAGCACATACTTACGGTCTGAACCATCTGGTTTAACAACTACATAGTCCAAATCAGGACCCACGGTTAAGCCACGTGACGCTGTGATGGTAAATGGCGTTGTCGTCCAAACGACGATATAGGTAGCTGTATCAAGAATCCCTTTCCCGTCTTTTACCTTATTGGCATAGTAAAGTGACGTTGAATCAATATCGTGGTACTCAATCTCTGCCTCAGCAAGCGCTGACTCAGATGACCAAGACCAGTAAACCGGCTTAGCGCCTCGGTAAATAAAGCCCTTGTCTGCCATAGCTCCAAAAACACGGATTTGAGCCGCTTCATAGTCTGGTGTCAGAGTGATATAAGGATTTTCCCAGTCAGCAGAAATCCCAAGACGTTTGAAGTCTTCACGCTGTTTATCAACTTGAGAAAGGGCATAATCACGGCACATCTCAAGGTATTCTGCAAGATCCATCTCTTTGCGTTTCACACCTTGTTTAGACAAGACCTGCTCGATTGGAAGACCGTGCGTGTCCCAACCAGGAACAAATGGAGCTTGATAGCCCATCATGGATTTTGAGCGCACAATAATATCTTTTGAGATCTTATTCAACGCATGACCAACGTGGATATTGCCATTAGCATAGGGAGGCCCATCGTGAAGATGAAAGGCTGGTTTACCCGCGTTCAACTCTTGACGCTTCTTATAAATTTCTGCTTCGTCCCAACCTTTTTGCCATTCTGGCTCCTTGTTTGGCAAGCCAGCACGCATCGGAAAAGCAGTTTTCCCTAAATTTAACGTTTCTTTTAGTTTCATTTTCTCTCTCCATTTTCAAATCAGAAGGCGTTTCAGCCAACGATCCGTTAATTTATAATTTAAAAGGTACCACAAACCTCGCTAAGGACGAAAGTTCGTGGTACCACCTTAATTTAGACAGAGTTTCCCCTGTCCCTCTTGAGCATGTAAGGTATGCCATTCCTCCTGACTTAATTTCCAACCTCGTGAATTTCAGCCAGAATCTGCAAAGGGATAATCAGTTTCAAAGGGAGTACAGGTCTTCCACCATCACCTGCTCGCTAAACCTATTTAAAAAGATTGTGTCTTTGCTTAGATTCGTTTTAATATAAATCAACAGACTCAGCTTCTGCTTGTTGTACAGCATCCGTAATCTCTTGACGATTCAAAATTTGTGTTTCTTGATAAGCTTGCAACTCTTGGTTAGCTTCCTCAGCACGACGCGCAATCTCAGCCAACTCTTCTGGTGACAACTGTCTTGTCATATCTATCGCTTCTTCTTCGACAGGATGGACTTCTTCAGCCAGAGCTGTTGACACTACTTCTTTGAATGCCTCATCACTAGTTTGAAGATAAGTTGCTGTTGGACGAAGAATCTCGTCCCATTCGGCAGAATTGACAATAGCTAATTGACTCTCAATGGTTGATTTCAAACGCTGTTGGAAAACACGCGATTTATTCTTCAACTCTTCTGTCTCAACAGCTACTCGCTTAGCGTTGTCAGTTGCTTCACGCAGGATATCATTAGCCTTTGCCTTGGCCGTATCCAACAAGAAGGCTGCATCGTGCTCTGCCTGCTTGATGATGTTTTGGCTTTCGCTTGCAGATGTTGCCTTAAGTTTTTCAGCCGTGTCTTGGGCCAAGATGACCGATTGACTGAGAGATTCTTTCATCTCATCAAAATAAGCCAAGCGCTCTGTTAACATTTTAATCGTTGTTTCTTGTTCAAGATTCTTGCGGACTAAGTCTTCGTAATCACGGGTTACAATATCCAAAAACTCATCCACTTCTTGGATATTATAGCCTCGGAACTTTCCACCAAATGTTTTATCTCGAATATCTAAAGGTGTAAGAGCCATTATTTTCCTCCAATTTTTGTAATCATCAGCTTATGCTTGTTGTGGCGCGTCAATCCATTATCGTCTTCAATTTTGAAACGACCATAGCCTCGACAACTGATTAAGTCAGCTAGCTTTACAGCTTGAAATGCTTGTGAAATAGGTTGATGATTTAATTTTACTTTATTTTGCTCAATCAGCTTCGCTGCTTCTTGCCGTGACAAGCCATAAGTAGCTGCAATGACACTGTCAAGACGCAGGCTAGTGGTCAAGATTTGTTTGACCTCTGACTTCTCTGCTGGTTTAACTAACTCTGAAAAGCTAAGTTTTCGCCAACTGACAGGAACTTTTGAAATCTTAGTCACTTGCTGAGTGAGCATTTGACTAATCTTTGCATCCAGAAGAAGCTGCGTACAATCCTCAGCAATGATAATATCTCCCAAGAGATACCTTTGAATCCCTAATTGATTCACCAGATTTCCCAGGATTTGAGAATGCGTCAAATGATTGAACTTTCTAGCATATTGGATTTTCAGCAAGTCAATCTCAAAATCCTCTTCCTCTAGCATATAATAATCTGGCGCAATAATCAACCGACAAAGTTCTGTCTGTAGTATTTCTGAGCTACTATATACTTGAAGAGCAGCTCTTCTTGCTAAAGATGTTGTAATCTCAGCCTCTCTAGGATTTAAGAAAGGCGTCAATTCGATACTATACTGTTGTTGAACACGATCAATCCTGTCCAACATCTTTTCGACAAAAACTTTTTCATCGGCATGAAAATGTTGAAAAAGAAACTGATTCTCTTTTGAAGCCATCATCTGATAAACAGGACCATCAGAAAGCCTAGCAAACGCAAACCTAACATCTGAATGAGCTGTAACGAAAGAATAGCTACCGCAACCGAAAAGTCCATCATCCCAAAAGTCAGATTGAACCGTCTGAAAATGCTAATATAAGGCTCTGCCAACCTTCCCAAAATGTCTCCTAATCTTGTACGGTAAGCTCCCGGAAACCAAGATAAAAGAGCATACGCCAACAGAATAAAGGAGTAAACTTCAATCACTCTAGTAAAGACAGTTGCAATAAATTGAAATAGTTGAATCATATATTAACGTCGTTTCATATCAAAATCATACTGAGAATCACTGGTTTCACCACGCAAACCCATATCCTCAATGTTGACAACAACATTTGCAGGCGTCAGCAGCCACATCGTCGAAGAAATCTTTTTCAAGTTTCCATCCAAGACAAAACGCGCACCATCAAGGTAGTCAATGCAACGTCTCGCCTGTGAATCCGTCATATGCTGAAAATCAATTAGAACGCTAACCCCCTGCAAGAGAAGGTTTACGATTTCTCGAGCTTCTTCATATTTTTTAGGAAACTTAATGTCAATAGTCGTGGTCTCTACATTCACATTAGCGCGCTGCGGTTGTGTATGACGCGCTGTTTCACGATGATTAATCGGTGCTACCGTCTGATTTGCCATAGATTTAGTTCTCTCTTGTCTTGCTTCTACTGTTTGGGTTACTTCGATTACAGGAGTGGTTTCTTCACGAACCTCATAGTCTGGAACAACCTCGTAAGATTCCTCTTCGACTTCTTCTGTATCAAAATACCCCATCAATCTGCTAATCTTATCTAATAATGCCATAGCTGTATCCTTATTTGAAAAATGCTGTACCGATTCGAACATATGTTGCCCCTGCCGCTATCGCTAAAGGGTAGTCTTGGCTCATTCCCATACTCAACTCTGTCATGGGCATATTAGGCCAGGCTTGACTTTGAATGGTTTTGCGCAAGGTCTCTGTTTCCTCAAATATCGTCTGGATTGTCTCTTTTTCTGCTTCAAAAGGAGCCATTGTCATAAGGCCAACGATCGTAATCTTCTCTAACTTAGCTAACTGAGGTAAAACTTCCGCCAACTCTTCCACAAGAAAACCGTGCTTGCTGCCTTCTCTAGAAATATTAACCTGTAAAAAACATTTCACTGGCTTAAGAGCTCGCTTTTCGATTTCAGTCGCTAAACTGATGGAGTCTAGGGCATGAAAGTAATCAATTTCATTGATGACATCCTTGACTTTACGTCGCTGAAGACTTCCGATAAAATGCCAAGTAACCTTTTCATTTATCAGCTCCGCCTTCTTTTCTAGAAACTTATCGACACGATTTTCTCCTAAATCCGTCATTCCAGCATCAATTAGCTTTTTAGTAATAGAGCTGTCAACATACTTGGTGACAGCTATAATTTTTACCGAGGTTTCTGAACGGCTTGCTGCTTGACAAGCCTGTGCAACCTGAGAAGATACCCTTTGAACGTTTTCTTTGAGAGTCATCATTAGCGGTTACGGAAAAACGGTGGTGTATCCAATTCTTCGTCATTATCAAGATCGTCAGCAGGCGTGTATTTTTCAACAGCCACACCGTTGGTCTCATTGACAGGACGCACAATGTTGTTACGGCGCAAATCCCAATCACCAAAAGAAGATCCTCTTGGCGTTTCTGGACGAGATGGTTGTGACGGGCTAGGCTGTTCAAAACGTCCCACTGTGTCAAAATTACGCTCGTAAGCTGATGGCTGAGATGCTGCTACTGAGCCAGTCGAACTAGAAGCATTGGACTGACCCAGGCCAGAAACTGCATTTGCACGTTCCTGACGGACACCCGTTGCTACAACAGTAACACGAATTTCATCCTGCATGCTTTCATCAATCGACGTTCCAAGCCAGATGTTAACGCCTTTACCAGCCGCTTGGTGAACAATCTCTGAAGCCTCTTCAGCCTCAATCAAACTCATGTCCAGACCACCAGTGACGTTTACAATGACATCTTCTGCGCCATCAATAGTTGTCTCAAGAAGTGGTGAGTAGATCGCCTTGCGAGCAGCCTCTTGAACACGCTCATCACCTGTACCGATACCGATACCCATAAGCGCATTTCCCTTATTTTCCATAACAGTCTTAACGTCTGCAAAGTCAAGATTGATAAGACCTGGATTTGTAATCAAGTCAGAAATCCCCTGAACCCCTTGACGAAGAACGTTATCTGCTTCGCTAAGCGCCTCAAGAAGAGGAGTCTTCTTATCAACGATTTCAAGCAAGTTATTGTTTGAAATGATCAAAAGCGTGTCAACATTATTGCGAAGTTCATTGATCCCTTCAATTGCGAAATTCCCACGTTTGCCACCCTCAAAGCCGAATGGACGCGTAACGACTGCAACAGTCAGAGCACCAATTTCCTTTGCGATACGAGCAATAACAGGAGCTGCTCCTGTCCCTGATCCGCCGCCCATACCTGCAGTGATAAAGACCATGTCAGCACCTTCAAGAGCTTCCCGGATCGTTTCTTCGCTTTCTTCTGCTGCTTTACGACCAACTTCCGGCTGACCTCCAGCACCAAGACCACGTGTCAATTTAGGGCCGAGCTGGATCACTGTTTCAGCTTTAGAATTGCTTAGTGCCTGAACATCCGTGTTTGCTGCGATAAATTCAACACCAGCAACACCCTCTGTGATCATACGGTTAATCGCGTTTCCGCCACCACCACCGACACCAATAACCTTGATGACAGCGCCTTGGGCATATGCCGCTTCAAATGAAAATGTCATAACTGTTCACCTTTTCTTTTTACTTTTTATTCAAACATACTACCGAAGATTCCACGAACCTTATCCCCCAATTTTTGGCGATTGTTATTTCCATCTTCTCCATTTGAGTAAGTTGGTACCTCATCAACTGGCGTATAAGCTTGTTCATCCACTGCTGCTTGGTTAGAGGCTTGAGGAATCGGACGGAAGTTTGGCAAATCAATCGGTTTAGAGCGGAGATACTCTTCACCGTTGACTGCTGCCTGCGCAATCTGCTCAATATCATCCATATTCCCAGCATACTCAACAATGCTAATCACATGTGCAAAGGCTGGGTTTCGGATACCGATTTGGTTTGGCACATAAAGCTTCACTGGGCGATTGAAAACTTCTTGGGCTAATTCAACCACACCTGGAAGAGTTGCCCCACCACCGATGAGGACAAGGCCACCTGGTAAGTCAAGATTACGCGTACGATCCAAGTCTTGCTTCACACGATCCAAGATATGTTGAAGTCTAGCAGCAATAATCTCTGAAAGATGAACTTCTGTAATTTCCCTTGGTGTGCTTTCTCCAATCACCTCAACCTGCATCGTTTCCTTTGTGCTTGCAAGAGCTGGGTAGGCAACACCGAAAGTATACTTGAGGTTTTCAGCGATAGATTGCGATGTCGTCAGGACTTTTGAAATATCCTTAGTCACATAGTCGCCACCTTCTTGGTAGACATTGGTGTATGCCAGTTTCTGGTTACTCACACAAGCCACGGTTGTTTGCCCACCGCCAAGATCAATGACAGTGGCACCAAACTCACGTTCACCTTCATTAAGAACGTATTGTCCGATAGCTAATGGACTGATAATGATATTTTCAACAGCCACCCCAGCTTGAGAAACAGTCTTGCGCAAATTATGCAAAATGGTCTTAGGCCCTGTGTAAAGCAGTCCATGAACTTCCAAACGGATGCCCATCATACCACGAGGGTCTTTGATACCCGCAAATGAATCCACGATAAATTCTTCCGGCACAAAAGCTACAATCTCGCGCTCTGGTGTCATGTTCTTCGTCAAGGAAGATTTAATCACATTGTCCACATCTTGATCTGTAATTTCCTGTGAATTACTGGTTACAGGAATCATGCCTTGAGCAGGCTCGATCTGAAGAAGGTTTGCAGGAAGACCTACACTCACCTTATCAATGGCAACGCCCGCTTTTTCTTCAGCCTCTTTAATCGCCTTGCGGATGGCTGCGGCAGCTACCTCGATATTGATGATAATGCCGTCTTTTACACCCGCACTCTTTGCGTTGCTGACCCCAATAATATTTAATTCACCGTTTACAAATTCTGCTACAAGCACCTTGATTGAGCTTGACCCAATATCTAAACCTGTAAAGAAGCCGTCTCTAACCATTACATCAGTCCTCTCTATCCCTACTGTTTACTCTCAATTTTTAAAATAATCTTATTTAGAATTATCCAAACTTTATTATACCATAAAATACTTTAAAACCTAGTGTTTTTTCTTTCTTTTTGAATTATTTTGCATAGGTAAAAATACCTGCTTCCATGTCTATATAGCTTGGCACAGAAAGATTTCTCACCACTTTTTCATAATAGGCCATTTTTTCAGCCACTTCTGACAAGGGGACGTATACTGTGTGTCCTTCGACTGTTTCTAGGGCCAGTAGATCGGCACTAGCAGTAGTGGGTGCGGCCTTGACCGTTACAATCCTTGACAGCGGTGAAGCGGCGCCTAGTTGGCTTAGGTTAGCAACAAACGCCTTGACTTGACTTAAATCTGTCATATCAAATAATAAATACGGATCTGGTAAATTCTCGACAGCTACTGCGGTGTCTAAAGTAACCCCGCTGGATAAGACAGGGTAGTAAACAGTGCCATCCTTGACGTAACCAACTACCTGATGCTCTTCTACAGTGATTTTAAAGTCAATTGGAAATTGGTAGGAAACCTGAGCATCCTTGACCCAGACCAATTGCTTTTCAAGTGTTTTGGCAATTTGATTTTGATTTAAAAAGGTCGTGAGGGTATAATCAGCTTTCCTAATTCCAGTATTGGCTAAAACATCTTCTGCACTGACTTGACCTTGTCCTTCAACAGTCACATTTTTGAGTTTGGACCAAGGAGACACCAGATAGCCTGTGACTAAAATGGTTGTTAAAGTAACAAAAAACAAGGTTATCAAACGTATTAGATGTTTATGACTGACAGATAATCTGGCTCTGGGACGCTTTGAAGAGTTGTCAGTTAATTCAGATAAGTAGGACTCAGACTCTGGCAGGACTGTTTGCGTTTCTTCTGTTGATTCTTCAGCACCTTCTTCGGGGGCTTGTGAATCCTCTTCATTGGATTCTTTTTCCTCTTCTTCCTCCGACTCACTGCTTTCTTCAACGTCAGAAGCGTTCTCCATGTCTTCCTCAGGCAATTCCTCTTCGGAAGTCAAATCTTCATTCACTTCAAGAGCTTGTTCCAAAGTCTCTTTATCTGCCTCTGATTCTGGAATATTAGCTCCTTCTGGCTCAGAAGTTTCTGCATTCTCCAAATTGTCATTAGCAAGATGAACAATCTCCTCTTCTTCAAGGCCAGCTAGCTCCGTACTTTCGGAGTCTCTTTGCTCAGCATCCGAGATATCCTGATTGTCATCTGAAATCAGTTGAATCGTTTCCTGACGAATAGCCTTCTCTTTAGCACGTCTTTCTAAGTAAGCATTGTTTTTGCGAAGCCATTCGACCAAATCAATCGCCTTACTCGTCTCCTGCTCGGCTTCTTCTAGTAATTCTTTGGGAGTCTCTTTTTCAGACATAGTTTTTCTCTTTATTTCTTTATGGTTTCAATATCCGCCATCAAAAGCTGATAAAAGCTATCCAAGGTTTGAATTTCCTGAGATTGGCGCATGGTGGTCTCATAGACTTCCCTCTGAGAGAGAAGCTGGGTGACCATAGCATTTAGACTAGCCACTGTTAATTCTTCTTCGGGCAAAGTCAAAGCATAGCCTTTTTTTTCAAAATAAGCTGCATTTTCTAGTTGATCCCCACGACTGGCTTTTTTTCCAAGTGGAACAATCAGATGCAGTTTTTGCATGGCCAACAGCTCGAAAATCGTGTTGGAGCCGCCGCGTGTAACGACAACATCAGCAAGTTCCATTAACGGCTGGTAAAGTGACGTCACATAACCGACACGATAAAGGTTTTGACTCAGCTCCTCAAGGCTCTCATCACCAGTCAAGTTAATGATGTTGTAACTCTGTGTCAAGACCAATTTGTGTTCAGAAATCAAGTCATTAAAGACCTTAGCACCACCAGATCCACCAACAAAAAGAAGAGTCGGAAGCTGGTCATCAAAGTTTGCTAGAATCGGGCGTAACTCATCAGGAGTTTTATCTGTCTTTTCAGACACCTTAGTTACCGCGCCAATATGCTTAACTCTCGCCAAACTTTCTGCCTGCTCAAAGGTCGTATACATCTTAGTTGCAAACTTATAGGCAATTTTATTAGCCAAGCCCATAGAGAGGTCTGACTCATGAATGAAAACAGGAACGCCTGCGACTCTTGCCGCAATCACTGGCGGCACTGACACAAAGCCACCTTTGGAAAAGAGAACCTGAGGCCTTACCCTGAGCATGATGAAAAGAGACTGAAGCACGCCCCAGCCCACTTTAAAAACATCTTTAACATTTTCCCAGCTGAAATAGCGACGGAGCTTGCCCGTCGAAATCCCATGAAAGGTTACTGGGTAGCCCGATTGCTGAATTTGTTGATATTCAATCCCGCGCTTATCCCCGATATAATGGACTTCCCAACCATCGTCAATAAGTCTAGGAATAAGAAGAAGGTTCAAGGTCACATGACCGACCGTCCCTCCACCTGTTAACAGTATTTTTTTCATAGAGTCTCTCTTAATTTTCCGCTTTTAGCTGAGCAACTGTGTTTAAAAAGACATCCCCACGCACTTCAAAATTAGCATACATGTCCCAGCTGGCATTGGCAGGGCTGAGTAAGACAGTATCGCCTGAATCAGCAAGATTAAACGCTTTCCGAGTGGCATCAGAAATTTCTTCTGCCCTTGTATAGGGCACGCCAGCCATTTCAGCAGCCTTAATCATGCGAGGTGCGGACTCTCCCAAAATGACCATATGCTTTAGTCCTTTGAGGTCTGGTACTAACTCATCAAAATCATTGCCACGATCTAAGCCACCTGCAATTAAAATAACCTGACCATTGTCAAAACCAGACAAGGCTTTTTGGGTTGCTAAAATATTAGTCGATTTGCTGTCGTTATAAAAGGTAATAGCGTTGATTTGATCAACATATTGCAGGCGGTGTTTGACACCTCCAAAATAAGCGAGGGTCTCACGAATGATCGCACCATCAATACCCGATAACTTAGCCACAGCAATTGTTGCCAAAGCATTCTCCACATTGTGAAGTCCTGGCACACCAATTTCAGCAGCTGGCATAATCGCTTCGCCTTTGAAATAGAGAACCCCATCCAACAAATAAGCGCCATCAACCTGCTCTTTCGTTGAAAAAGGAACAACAGTCGCTTGTGTTTGGTCTGCCCAAAGTTTGGTCAACTCTTGATTAGCATTTAAGACGATAAAGTCATCTGCGGTCATATTCTTTTGAATTTGCCATTTAGCCGCCACATAGCTTTCAAAATCCCCGTGATAATCCAGATGAGATGCCATAAGATTCGTAATCACAGCAATCTGTGGCTTGAATGCCTCAATGCCCATCAGCTGGAACGAGGACAGCTCCATCACTAAGGTATCCTCAGCTGTCACATTTTGGGCGACACTTGAGGCAGGAAAGCCAATATTCCCGCTAAGATGAGCAGGCTTGCCACCAGCATTTAAAACTTCGGCAATCATGGTTGTGGTCGTTGTTTTACCATTTGACCCAGTAATAGCAACAATCGGCGCCTCAGAAATCAAATAAGCCAACTCCACTTCAGTCCAGACAGGGATACCTTTTTCCATTGCACGTGCTACCATTGGATTGGTATAAGGAATACCTGGATTTTTAACCATCAAGGCAAAATCCTCGTCTAAAAGCTCTAGTGGGTGACTGCCGCAAATAACCTTGATACCTTCTTCTAAAAGACTTTGCGCTGCTTGGTTTTCTTCAAGGGCTTTGCCATCATTAACCGTGACGATAGCCCCTAACTTGGTCAATAGACGCGCCGCTGATTCGCCAGATTTAGCTAGTCCCAGCACTAAGATTTTCTGATTTTGGAATTGTGTAATCTCTTTCATCTCATCTCGATTTCTTTGCGTAGTGTTTTTTACTATTTTACCGTGAATAGGCGATATTTTCAAGAAAAGAACGGGAGCGAGACAGAAATCCTAAGATTTCAATCCCACCCCCGCGAGGCTTATTTTTGTGATAAAAGCTCGTAAAATCAACAATCCTTCAAGCTATTGGAACTTCGATACACGGTTAAAGTCATTCATTTAAATGATGATGACATTTGTCTCAATTGTGTGACAATCTCAAAAAGCGTCCTCACATCACTGATCAAAGAAATTTGTCTCTGACTTATCCCTAGATCTAGACGTCATCTTCTCCATATCCCAGATCGCCCAAAGTCCCAGAAAGGTCACTATTCCTCCTGCCCAGACCTCAGCAGACGAACTGGTCAAGCTAATGATTGCCAAGATGATCAAGGTCACCACCAAGACCACCGCAAAAACAAGAAGCATAAGGTTGAGCGTTCCTTTTATAGCTTTAGGCGCTGCAAATATGTAAAACAGAACCAGTAAGACCGCTAGAATTAAGTAAAACATACTCCTCCTTTCACTTCAAGTCGCTTGATCACTAAAACCTCTAACTCATAGCTCAATATATCCAAGACTGCTTTTTTCTACTACTCATTACTTATTTTTTTCAAAAACGGCCTTAATATCGAAAAAATGCTCTCCTGATTCAAAATAGTTCACTTGTGAATACAGGTTTTAACGAGTCATTTTAGTCAGCTTTTTTCTTGTTTTTGTTAGCTTTCTCGCGCTCTGCTTTGTTAAGAATTTGCTTGCGAAGACGGATAGATTCTGGTGTGACTTCCATGTATTCATCGTCATTGAGGAATTCAAGGGATTCTTCCAAAGTCAGGATACGAGGTGTCTTAATAACAGATGTTTGATCCTTGGTCGCTGAACGAACATTGGTCATCTGCTTAGCTGTTGTGATATTAACGGTCAGGTCATTGTCACGAGAGTTCTCACCGATAATCATGCCCTCATAGACTTCTGTACCTGGATTAACAAAGATCGTTCCACGCTCTTCAATACGCATAATCGAGTAAGTTGTTGCCTTACCAGCATCAATAGAAACCAAGGCACCGCGGTGACGGCCACCGAGTTCGCCTGGAATCACTGGCAAATACTGATCAAAAGTATGGTTCATAATCCCGTAACCACGGGTCATTGACAAGAACTCAGTTGAGTAGCCAATCAAACCGCGCGCAGGGACAAGGAAAATCAGACGCGTTTGACCGTTTCCGACCATCTGCATGTCCAACATATCTCCCTTGCGCTCAGACAGCGACTGGATAACCGAACCTTGATATTCTTCAGGAGTATCAATTTGCACGCGCTCAAATGGCTCACATTTAACACCATCAATTTCCTTGATGATAACTTCTGGGCGTGATACTTGAAGTTCATAGCCTTCACGACGCATGGTTTCAATCAAGATAGACAAGTGCAATTCCCCCCGGCCTGAAACCGTCCATTTGTCAGGAGAGTCTGTCGGATCAACACGAAGAGACACATCGGTCTGAAGTTCCGCCAAAAGACGCTCCTCAACCTTGCGTGATGTTACCCATTTTCCTTCACGCCCTGCAAAAGGTGAGTTGTTCACCAAGAAGGTCATTTGCAATGTCGGCTCATCAATGCGAAGAACTGGCAATGCCTCGATAGCGTCCGTAGGAGTCACCGTTTCTCCGACGAAGATATCTTCCATGCCCGAAACAGCAATCAAATCTCCTGCTTTTGCCTCTTGAATTTCCTTACGTTCAAGACCAAAGAAACCAAAGAGTTTGGTCACGCGGAAGTTCTTGGTTGTGCCATCCAGTTTTGAAAGAGTCACTTGGTCGCCAACCTTAACCGTTCCACGGAAGATGCGACCGATACCAATACGACCAACGAAATCATTGTAGTCCAAAAGAGAGACTTGGAACTGGAGCGGTTCATCTGAATTGTCAACCGGCGCCGGGATATGCTCGATGATGGTATCAAAAATTGGCGCCATGCTCTTTTCTTGATCCACCGGATTGTCTGAAAGTGAGGATGTCCCGTTAATCGCGGAAGCGTAAACCACTGGGAAATCGAGCTGATCATCATCAGCGCCAAGCTCAATGAAGAGTTCCAAGACTTCGTCCACAACCTCTGCTGGGCGAGCAGACGGCTTGTCAATCTTGTTAACCACAACAATCGGTGTCAAGTCTTGCTCAAGAGCCTTTTTCAATACAAAGCGGGTCTGCGGCATAGTTCCTTCATAGGCATCCACAACCAGAACAACCCCATCGACCATCTTCATAATACGCTCTACTTCACCGCCAAAGTCCGCGTGTCCTGGTGTATCCATGATGTTGATACGAACATCGTTATAAGCCACAGCGGTGTTTTTAGCTAAGATTGTAATGCCACGTTCTTTTTCGATATCGTTTGAGTCCATGGCGCGCTCATCAAGTTGCGTACGAGCATCCAAAGTCTGTGATTGCTTCAATAGTTCATCAACAAGGGTTGTTTTTCCATGGTCAACGTGGGCAATGATAGCAATGTTACGGATATCTTCTCTTAATTTAGTCATAATTCCTCTTTGTTTAAGTACGGATCGAATCGTTCAATCGTAGTGTTTCATTTCTTTCAACTATCCAGTATAGCACAAACTGGTTTAAAATGCTAAAGCAACTCTATTGTAAATGTTTTCATCTATTTTCAAAGAGAATAAGGTTCCTCTTAAAAATCCAGTGAAAAAGTTGATGATTTAAAAAACAGCCTGAACAATAATTATCAATGTTAAGAATAGATAAGTTGTTTGTATGGTAATTCAATTCAAACATAGTATACGAAAGGAAATGATTTTCCGAATCAGATCTCCTCTGTTTTTGAGAATCTTTGGCTTAGCTTAGTGAATAAAAAGAGAAAGAAACTGAAAAAGGTTCCCAAAATGAGCAAGGAAAAGCCGTAGGAGAGGTGATCTAATAGTAGCCCCATCAGAGGTAAAAAGAAGATGGAAATGAGGCCTACCAGACTGCTGTGAACCGAGAGGATCGTTGCTCGCACATCTGAAGTGATCTGCTGATTGACATATTGACTGACTAGTGGAAAGGAAAGATCTAAAAGAATATTCATCAATGCAAAGCCGACCACCATCAGCGTTGGTAGCATTGAAGATAGAGCTAGGCTACTAAGTAAAAAGAGCCCTGAAATAAACCCTAAAAAGAGAAATAAGGGGATTTTTGCCACAAAGCGAGAGAGATAGGCTCCGATGACTCCGCAAAAAGTTGTCAGACCAATGATAGTAGCAATCATATTTGAGGTCATACCAGTTGCAGCAAAGGCACCTTGGATAAATCTGACTAGTGCATTTAGGAATACTTCCAATAAAGTAATGAAACTGATTAATGTGAAAAGGAGTGGTTTAGTTTTAAAGGTTTGGCTAGCAATCGTTAGTTGCTCTTTGATGGAAGTCGCTTTTTCCTGTATTAGAGGTCTGTTGTCAGTGCTTGGGCTGTCAAAATAAGCGATACAAGAGCTGGCAGTAGCAAAACAGATAGCTTCTAAGATAAAGATAGCAATGTAAAAGCTCTTGTAAAGATTTCCTCCAAGAGTCGTTGCCAAAGACAGGACAAACAGAGTCAAGATTTGAGCGTTACTCAAAACTTTCAGATAGAGGTTATCTTGCTTGTGAGCTTGTAATTCTTCAAATAAAAGGGCTTGATCGGCGCCACTACTCAACACTGTGGCAAAGGAATCTAGAGAAAAGAGCAGTGCCAGTAACCAGAAGGAAAGGCTAGGTGGTAAAAATGCAGCAGCCCACAAGCCTAGACAGGCCAGCGCGCTGAGACCAGAGGCGCAGGAGAGAACTGTTTTTTTGTTGAATCGATCGGCTATTAGTCCAGTTGGCACTTCTGCAACCATTCGAATGAGATTATAAAGAGCTTGAAGCAGTCCAAACTCTAAGACCGATAGGCCTAGACTAAGACTGTAAAGCATGAGTACCCCGCGGCTAAAGCGACTGCTCATCAGACTAACATAAAGGTAATAACGACCGATATTACGTCTCATGACAAAATTTCCTCCTGACGTATCTAGCTTTTTAATTGCCCTTATTATATAATAGTTTTAAAAATTTTAGAAAAAGGTAGTGAAAAAGGGAAATGTTTGGAGCAGCAATTAGGCAAATTCGTCAGGAAAAGGGATTAACGCTGATAGACTTATCTGACGGTATCCTAGCTAAATCACAGTTGTCACGATTTGAACGAGGGGAATCGCAGGTCGCTGTGACAAGCTTTTTTCAACTTCTCAATCGTCTCAATATCACTTTTGATGAAATGTTAGTCTATACCCAACAAAAAGACGATTTCAGAGAATTGATTAATCAAGTGGCACCTCGCTATGCTAAGGGAGATAAGGACTGGTTGCAGGCAATTATTGCGCAATTAGAAGCAAAACCATTAAAAACGCCCTATACAGTTACCATGTTAAAAGCTTTACTAGAGAGTCTGGGTGGCGATCAGGGTCCAAGTGAGGAGGAACTGGCTCAGTTAACTGATTATTTATTTACCGTGGAGTTTTGGGGACAATACGAGATTACCTTGCTTGGAAACTGCGCTAAGGTAATTAGCTTTGAAACTCTCTATTTACTGACAGTTGAGCTTATCAAAAAACGCCAAGCGACTCTTTCGCAGGATCCAGGAAATCGCAAGCTAGTAGTGCAATTAGCCATCAACTGCTTAGAAGAATGCGTTGATCACTTTGCCTTTCAGCGAGCAGCGTGGTTAATCAAAAAAATTCCTGAGATTCTGATTATTGAGAGTGAGTTTTTCGAACAGACGATCTATACCTACATGAAAGGTTACTATCAGTGGCAAAAAGGGGTGGTGGATGGAGATTCTGCTATGAAAGATGCGTTGACAGTTCTAAAGCTTATGGCACCTGAAGAATTTTTTCAAACCTACAAGACGCACTATGAACAGGTAATGAATACTGACTCTTAGATTTTATACGTAATCTTCAACAGATACACGCTTTGGAGGTGAGGGCGAAGCCATCATAGTGGTCTGTCTCAGAATCTGTGCTGACAGCGAAAGACTTGGATTAAAATAATATTTTTTAGTGATAGCAATAATTTCTTTCAAATGTAAAGGACGCGTATTATCGTGTTGTTGCTGATTTTTATAATAGACTTGTTCGAAAATCGACAAAGGGCTCAAAAGCCAAACTTCTCAACAGGTTGATTGTGTAGCGATTCGGTTTAACAATGGCATACGAAAGGAAATGATTTTCCGAACCAAAGAAAAAGCGGACGAGTCGCTCCCTTGGGGTTCCAAAGGAGTTCATTCGTTCGCTCTTTTTTGAAATACTGTCTCTCTGATGTTTTGTTAGTAGCTTCGTTCTCAGACAACTTTGTTCTCTTTCACTTTACCATCCCAATTTTCAAGACCATAACTGAGAATGTAAACTTCCTTAAAGCCATGCTTTTTGAGCAGAAAGGCTGCATTGGTCACCAAGCCACCCCGCAAATTCTCGTAGAGAAGGACCGGCTTGTCCTTACGGAGAGCGCTGAGACTACTTTTAAGCTGCTGCTGAGGAATATTACGAGCACCCAAGATATGCTTGCGGTTAAAAGCTGATGGATCACGCAAATCAATCAACTGGCCACTACGCATCAGGTGCTTAAAGTCCTCATTTTCCAAAAGCGTCGCAGCCTGATGTAATCGCCAATAGCGATAACCGATAAAAGCTGCAACCAGCACCACTATTGCCAATAAAATCAACCAACTATCCATTTCTTTTCCTCATTTTCTCCTGATATTCCAGTTCTCTGCTGTGTTCTTGGCGCAAAACCAACTCTGCTTGCAGGTATTCTTGTGTCGAAATAAGCCCACTTTCATGGACTTGCTTCAGCTCAATTCGGCTCATCTCAATGTCGTAAAGACGATTTCCCATGTAAATCAAAATCCCAAACTGTCGCAACAACTGCTGGACATCATAATAGGTTCTCATATCCCTATCTTATCAGATTTCAGATGGTTTTTCAAATTTCTACTTTAGCAGATGACCAGTTATGTTTAGGATGAAAAATCTGATAATCTGCCTCAATCCCTCGATGAGAAATAACCACACCATGTAGAGCTCCGTGATAAACAGCACCACCATCAATATCGATGCGATTCAAGCCACACCAAACCTGCGTGGCAGACTGATTCTGATGTAAATACTGAACAGGTGTATGCCCAAAAACAACAAGCTTCTCTGGCACTTTGGGATGATTATAAAATTCTTCCCTCATCCAGGCAAAATCACGTTCGCTAGTCTGACGCCAATCGTCTGTGTCTAGATTGATCCCAGCATGAACGCCAATACAAAAATCACTCTCCACATAAAAAGGCAGTTTTTCCAAAAAATCAATCAAGTCTGTATAATCTCGTAAAATCATAGCTGACAACTCTTCTGGTGACAGCTCATCTACCGCCCCTTGATACAGCAAGTCTTCAATGGTCTCTTTGCCACCGTTGGATATGTAGTTAGCAAATCGCAAGTCAGGCTCCTTGAGCCAATTGAGCAAGAGCACCTCATGGTTTCCTTTAACGCAATGAGCACGTCCTGATGTTACCAAATCCATAACAGTCAGCAAACAATCCTTACTCTTTGGGCCACGATCGGCCAAGTCTCCCAAAAAAACCAAGTCTTGCTCCTCTTCATCCCAATGCAGCAGCAATTTTTCCAAAAGGTCATATTCTCCGTGGACATCTCCCACAACAAACCATTTTTCTTTCACCAATACTCTCCTTGCGACAAGCTATTAGTAGCGTTCAGCATGCTTAAAAGCGCTGAAATCCGAGAACTTTTTTAGAAGTTATCTTCACAAACCATAGACTTTGATTCAGGACGCAGATTTTGCAGGAATACCGACTGTATTTGAATAAAACGAATGGTAACTATCAGAAAAACTGCCTTAAATGAAACTGTCGAGCTGTGAATACAAGTTATGAGACTACATTATTTGATACCTATCCTAAACCGCTCTAATCTGGTCAGTTCAGCACTGTCTCCTGATACTCTTTACCCCTAGCTTACAAAGTAGATTCTTGCCAATTAATTTCACAGTCCAGAACCTTTTGCCTCTCATCAACTTCTCCGCTTTCGATATGACCAACTAGGAGTTTTGTCGCCTGTCGCCCTTCCTCATAGGCTGGTTGTCTTATTGTAGAAACCGTCGGAGAGGACAGTCCCGTCCATTCTGTATTATCAAAACCAATTAATCCCACTTCAGGCATCTTTATTTGCAGTGACTTCATCGTTGTAAAAACCATCGGCAGCGCCCAACAATTTGGAACAAAAATCAATGTCTTGCGAGCAGGCACAATGTTGTGCAGCAAAAACGCCTTGATTTTTTCTGTCTCATCTTTCTTATCTTCAATAATCAACGTCTGATGGGCTATTCCAGCATCTGTCAAAGCGTCTCTAAAACCAGATGCACGCTCTATCCGAGTGCTTAGCAAACTGGTATCAGCGGTAATAATGATGAAGTCTTCATAGCCTTTTTGCAAACAACTGGTCGTAGCATCATAAACAGCGTCGTAGTTATTTGCTTTCACCCAGCTGGTCTTATGCTCATAGAGCTGACTATCAAAAAAAACCATCGGCTTACGCTCTTCGTTGATAATCCTAGAATATTTCCTAAAACTAGCCGTCGGCTGGATAATAAAGCCATCAACACCCAAACTCAGCATATTTTCGATATAGCGATCTTCATTTTCCGAGTTGTAGTCGCTATTGCCGATAATCACTTGATAACCACTCGCATGTGCCACGTCTTCAATGCCTTTGACAATTTGATTTGAGAAGGTATTAGTGATATCGCCAATCAAAACACCAATCAATCGGCTACCTTTGTCATTGAGACTTCTAGCGAGTGCGCTCGGCTTATAATTCGTCTCGCGAATAACCTTGGCAATTCGTTCACGGGTTTCTTGAGACATTTTCTCAAATTTACCGTTCAAATAGAAGGAAACAGTTGTTTTCGAGGTTTGAGCTAATGTCGCAATATCTTTTATCGTTACTTTTGCCATCGTTTGAAAACTTCTTTCTTTGTTCGTTCTTCCTATTTATTATAACACATTTCAAAATGACTGAGATAAACGCAGCTCCGACAACAGTAAAAACACATGGAAAAAGAGAGTGGGACAAAAATCGGTAATTTCTCAGAAATTCGATTTTGTCGTCCCACCTCCGCACAGTTACGGTGGCAACACTGGTTTGTTGAAGACAAACCAGATGTTCCACCTATGCGATAGCTGTCCAAGAGTTGCGCCCTCCAAGATACAAAGGCCGTTAAGAAAAGCGTTGGAAAATGAGAAAATTGACGAAGAGTCTATTTGACTCTAGGAAATTTTAGAATTTTATCTAGCTTTTTAGGCCGTGTTCAGTTAGTAAGCAAACGATTGGAAACAGCGAACCGTTGAGTAGGGTTCTAAAAGTTGATTTATCAACGTATTAGAACCCACTCAACCACTGCGTCTTGTTAGTAAATCTAAAAATACAGGAGATTGGAACTACTTTTGTCCCACTCTCATTTAAAATCGTTGTTTACTCCCTTTTCGTTTACCAGCGTTACCACGAACTTTCGGGCAAATACCTAACCAAGGCGCTATTTCAACATTTACTGTGCTCCCACACAAAAAAACGGATGTCACTTTCTCTTCTATCTCAAGAGAAAGATTCACCCGTTTTATCATCAATACATCAAAGGTAACTTTTAACTTAAAACCGACTACAGCTTTTAAGCTAAAATGCCTAACCAACTTCCCAGCACACCAATAATAACCGTCAAAATCACTAATTTATAAGTTGTCCACTTCTTCTGTTTAATGAGGTAATACATCAAAAGAGTGAATAGAGCTGGCAATAGCGCTGGCGCTATCTTATCGAGCATGGCTTGGATACTAACAAATTTTTGAGCCGTATTTTCAGCATCCACTTCACCGGCAGCAAAGGTGAACGGAATACTCATTTTTACAGAGGTTGCAGCCAATCCCGCAATAACTGTTACCCCAATGATATTAGCTATGCGAGAGACGACAGCCATTTGTTCGCTGAGTTTATCAATAAAATTGGTTCCTAGTCGATAGCCATAAAGACCACTTCCTAGCTTGATACCTAGCAAAATAGCATTCATCGCTAGGAAGAAGAAGATCGGCCCCATGACCAGACCATCTGTCGCCAAGGAGGCTGCAATCGTCGAAAATAGTGGCGCTAGGCAAAATTGTGTCAAAGAGTCTCCAATTCCTGCTAGTGGACCCATCAAGGCCATCTTAATGCTTCTGATTTCCGTTTCAGGACGATCACTGTCTAGCATAACAAGGTGAAGACTCGTGATAAATGGTAAGAAATGAGGATTGGTGTTATAGAATTCCACATTTTCTTCAAGAGACTTGCATAAGGCTTTTTGATCGCTTCCATAGTATTTTTTTAAGGCTGGGTAAAGGACATTGGCATAGCCCAACCCTTGATAGTTACTGTAGTTAAAACCATTTTGTAAAAAATAGGCTCTCAGTGCTGTTTTTGTGTAATCACTTTTTACGAGTTTTTTAGATCCAGTCATCAGTTTCATTCCCTTCTACCACCGCATGAGTTGCTGGCGCTTGCTTGCCATAAAGTTCAATGAGTGCGAAAATCGTGCCGACAATAGCAATACCAATCGTCGGAATATTCAAGTACGCTGCGCAGACATAGCCCAACAAGACAAATGGCACCAATTCTTTTTTGGCCATGACAGATAAAATCATCGCAAAACCAATAGCAGGAAGCATTTTTCCAGCGACAGTCAAACCATTTAACAATACCTGAGGGATATAGTCCACCAGTTTAATCAAAGTATCCATTGAAAGCGCCCCTAAGACTCCTAGAATCAATCCGATAGCTGCAAACAGCCAGATTGTTCCATTAGCAGCCACCTTAAACCCTTTGATATTGCCGTTTTGTAACTGTTTTTTGGCCATTTCTGGAGCACCTGCAAAAGCTGTATAGGCGAAAGTTTGTAGAAATTGGATCGCTACTGCAATTGGAGTAGACAGGGCAAGAGCAGCTTCTGGCGAAATTTTTCCTGCACTGGTAATAGCCATAAGCGTTCCAAAGATCCCTGGACCAATCGGATTTGGAGGAACAGTCCCACCAGCACCAACACCAAATCCCATATAGGCTAATTCAGAGATGGCTCCCATGGCTAATGCCGTTGGAATATCTCCTAAAATAATCCCTACCCCAAAAGATAATATGATACATCTGTTGGTATAAATACCAAGCAACATACCACTAAAACAAAAGGCTGTCCAAAGGCCGATGAGAACAGCCTGAATGATATTGATTTCCATGAGTTTCTCCTTGAAAATAATTTTTTAAATGTAGTCCAACAAATCAACTTCTACAGCTCCGTCATTCCCTGTAGGCGTTGTTTTAGTATTAAAGACAACTTGATGACTGGTGCTGAGTTCTCTGATAATAGCTTTATCATCATCACTCAAAAAGATAGATCTTGTCACCATTTCTTTATCAGGAGCATTGTGAATATTTCCGATATTTAGCTCTTTGATAGGAACGCCGCCCTTGACCAATCGCAACGCATCTGGTAAATCTTTCACAATGATAAAGATTTTTTGGGCTGGATTTGCCTTATGAATGACATCAATCACTTTTTGGACGGTGAAAAACCGCAACGCTATCGAAGCTGGAACGACCGTTTTCATAAGCGTTTGCTGCATGCGATCTTCTGCAACAGCATCATTAGCAACGATAACTGTATTGCAATCCAAAGACTTAATCCATAGCTGACCTTGCCCGTGAATGAGCCTCTCATCAACTCTTGTCATCACAATATTTGGTGTGTTCATTGATTGTTTTCTCCTCTTCTTTCATTACCAATAAGGATCCCAATCCTTGTAAAATCTGATCAAGGCTTCTAGGTAGTAGTAATCACCCCAGATATTGCCCTCGTCTACGCCCTTGCCAGAATGCCACGAGTAAACACCGTGCAGCACAAGAGGCCTTCCTGAAGTTTTCTCTGTATTAGCATAATTTTCTAACAAACTTCGAAGCATAGCGTGCATCGCATATTGGTAGGTCAATTTATCTGGATCCGTCTCTGGTAAGTACTTGAGCATTTCGTGAATCCCACAAACGGCTATCGCTGTTGCCGACGTATCTCTAGGCTGCCCGCTACCATCACCGAAAATCAAATCCCAGTATGAAACACAGTCCAGAGGTAAACGATTAAGAAAATAGTTGGTGACAGCTTTGAAAAGCTCAATCATCTTCGGATCGCGAATCTTCCGATAACTGAGTGGAATGCCATAAACTCCCCACGACTGACCTCTTGCCCACGATGAATCATCACTGTAGCCCTGCCGCGTAACTCCCTTTACAGGATCTCCTGTTTTAGGATCAAAGTAGAAAGTATGGAACGTAGAGGCATCATCTCTAATAACATGATTCGCTGATGTGTAAAAATGCTTAGCAGCGATGCGATAATATTTGTCATCACCTGTCTCTTCATATGCAAAGAAGAGCAATTGAATGTTCAGGAGACAATCAATAATCAAACGGTAATCCTCTGCTTTTCCAAGCTCACCCCAGGCCTGTATAAAGCCTCCATTTTCCTGATACCTTTCGATCAATTTATCAGCCGCCTTCAAAGCAGCTTCCCTAGCTTCTGGACTCTTGTTGAGCTTGTACTCACTCATACATGATGGTGTGTATAAAAAACCTAGGTCATGATGGTCGAGTTCAATCGACTGTTCAACACGATTTAAAAACGATAAAACATTTTTGTGCGCCAAATCTTTGATGCGCTGATCATCCGAATATTCGTAGGCCAACCACAGACAGCCTGTCCAAAAGCCATTGGTCCACTCTGTATTTCCCATAATGGGATATTTATTGTTAGCTGTTGCTGGCGTTGGAAACTCCTCTTTGAAATAATCCATGTTCACATAGATTTGCTCTAGGGCGCGTTCAATAGCTCTTTCAACTTCTTCTTTGGTCAATAAACCACCCTTTTTGAAGCGTTCAGGATTCAAAATGGGTTCAAGCGTAACCTGCTTAATCATAAAAACCTCCTATATCCCATCGGAAAAATCCTCAGTTTCCTGGGACTTGAGAGCCTGCCAATTCATAATACCAGCTCGACCAGAGGTCACAAGTTTATCCACCAAATCACTGATAGTCGTCGTTAGCTCGCGCTCAAAAATAGCTTCCAACAGCATCGCCAAGTTTAATCCTGATAGAACGTCCATTTTGACATCTGGCTTTTCCTCCATTACAAGAGAAGCCACCTTAAACGGCGTTCCTCCCAATAGATCACAACAGACAAGGACTTGCTCATGACACCCAATAGACTCAAGCAATTTGCTCTTAACATCTTCGGCTGTCATTTCTTCTAGGAAATTAATGGCCTCCACCTTTTCCTGCTCACCTGCAATCAAACGAGCCGAACTAAGGATTCCCTCAGCGAAACGCCCGTGCCCAATAATAATAAGTTTAGTCATCTTTCCTCCTCTTTTTGAGTTTACCGGTTTACTTGTATAATACGAGTATAGCGCTTCCATTTTGAAATGTCAATATCTTTTTTAAAAAAATTTTCTCTGTACGATTTTGAGGATTCACTGCTCCTTATTCCATCTACTTTTTGACTCGGTTCATTTCAGTTCAAAAAACCTCTTTCTTCTCTTCTTATGACACAACATTGAAAAACGGAAATTAAGGTAAAGTTAGTTGACAAAACCGGTTTACTTTGTTATGATTCAGGTAAACGGTTTTACTTGTACCATAGAAAACAAAGATAGACGGAGGACTACTGTGGCTCATTTTGATTTAGACTATTTTTCTCTAGCAGGGAAAAATGCACTGATTACCGGTGGCTCTTATGGTATTGGTTTTGCAATTGCAACAGCGTATGCTAAAGCAGGAGCAACCATCATCTTTAACGATCGCTCATCAGAATCATTGGATAGAGGCTTAAAAGCCTATGCTGATTTAGGTATCAAGGCGCATGGCTATGTCTGCGACGTGACAGACGAGGATGCTGTACAGCAAATGATAACGGAAATTAATGAAAATATAGGTGTCATTGACATCCTCGTTAATAATGCTGGCATCATCAAGAGAGAACCAATGCTAGAAATGTCTGCTGACGATTTTCGTCAAGTCATTGATGTAGATTTGAATGGCCCCTTTATCATGTCTAAAGCGGCCCTTCCAGGAATGATTGCTAAAGGGCACGGTAAAATTATTAATATCTGCTCTATGATGAGTGAACTTGGCCGCGAAACAGTTAGCGCCTATGCTTCTGCTAAAGGCGGCTTAAAAATGCTCACCAAAAATATCGCTTCCGAATACGGTGCGTCAAACATTCAGTGTAACGGATTAGGACCAGGCTACATTGCCACCCCTCAAACTGCGCCCCTGCGAGAAAAGCAGGCAGATGGTGCGCGACACCCATTTGATCAGTTTATCATTGCCAAAACACCTGCTCAACGCTGGGGTCAAGCTGAAGATTTGGCAGGACCAGCTGTCTTTTTAGCGAGCGATGCCAGCAACTTTGTCAATGGCCACATTCTTTATGTCGATGGTGGTATCTTAGCGTATATCGGTAAACAACCTTAATCAAAAACGGAGGAACCTATGAAAATTGCTTTAATAAATGAAAACAGTCAAGCGAGCAAGAATGCGATTATCTACCAACAGTTAAAAACTGTTGCAGATGAGAAAAATCACCTAGTGTTCAACTACGGAATGTATGGTCAGGAAGGGGAAAGTCAGCTGACTTATGTTCAAAATGGTCTCTTAGCAGCTATCTTACTAAATAGTGGTGCAGCTGATTTTGTCATCACTGGTTGTGGAACTGGCGTTGGAGCAATGCTAGCTCTCAATAGCTTCCCCAATGTTGTTTGTGGCTTTGCTTCAGAACCAACCGAAGCCTATCTCTTTTCCCAAATCAACGGTGGAAATGCGCTCTCTATTCCTTTTGCCAAGGGGTTTGGTTGGGGCGCTGAATTAAATCTTCGATTGATCTTCGAACGCTTGTTGGCCGAGCCAATGGGTGGCGGTTACCCAAGAGAACGCGCCATTCCTGAACAAAGAAACGCGCGAATTTTAAGCGACTTAAAAACCATCACACACACAGATATGCTGACCATTTTAGAAACAGTTGATCAAGACTTCTTAAAGGAGACGATTTCAGGAGCACATTTTCAGGAATACTTCTTTGCCAATTGCCAAAATCAAGACATCGCTAATTATTTGAAAAAACTGCTCTCTTAAAAGAAAGGAAAACTTATCATATGCCAAAAGTATTATGCTTTGGCGAGGCCTTAATCAGAATGACTCCTAAAGATTTCGCACCGATTCAAGACCACGCGCCAGCTGGTATGTTCTTTGGCGGTGCAGAAATCAATGTCGCCCGTACGCTAGCTGGACTAGGAGCCAGCAGCAAAGTCTTATCCGTTCTACCTGATAATCCGATCGGAGAGCGATTCCTAGAGTTTCTCTCTCAGAGTCGGATTGATACAAGCGCCATCTATCGCTCCAAGGAGCGATTGGGGCTCTACTTTTTAGAAGAAGGTTTTGGTATCCGTCAAAGTCAAGTCTTTTACGACCGGTCTCATACGGGATTCTTACAATTTCCCTTTGAAACAATTGATATCGAAAACTTGCTTGAGGATGTCGACCTTTTCTTTTTTAGTGGGATTACCGTATCACTTGGAAAAGCTGTCCAAAACTTTTTAGAAACGCTCTTGCAGGCTTTGCAGGAAAAAAATATTCCCATTTGCTTTGATCTGAACTATCGCTCTTCTCTTCTTCCTGTGCGAGAGGCTAAAAGAGTGTTCTCTCATTTTGCGCAGTATGCAGACTACTGTATTGGCATAGAGCCGCTGATGCTTGATGAAGATGATCTTCAGCTTTTTGACCGTGATAAAGCGAGCCTATCTGATTTGGAGAATCGTCTACAGGGGTTAAAAGAAAGATACCATCTGAAAGCCATTTTTCACACCCAAAGGACACTTAATGTTTCCAATTTAAACACCTACCAAGCATTTGGATACTCTAATCAGTTCGTGTCCTCTTGCCAATTACAAACACCTATTCTCCAGAGGGTAGGAAGTGGAGATGCCTTTGCGGCTGGCCTTATCTTCAAGTTGCTGGAAAATAGCGCTCTTCAAGACTCTCTCGATTTTGCTGTTGCTGCGGCAACCCTAAAATGCACCTACGAGGGAGATAGTCTGTTTGTCAAAAAAGAGACGGTGACATCATTATTAAATAGCCCCAAAGATATTAGGCGTTAGGAGAGAGTTATGTCAAAATCTGATACTATTTTACAATTGAAACAAGTCAAAGTCGTTGCAGTTCTAAGAGGAGAACATCTTGATGAAGGAACGAACGCCGCAATCGCTTGCATTAAAGGTGGCATTGATTGCATCGAAATCGCCTATACCAATCCCTTTGCGAGTGACATCATCAGGCATCTTAACCAGCACTATCAAGATAGGCCTTCTGTCTGTATTGGTGCGGGAACTGTTTTAGATTCTGAAACCGCTAAAAGCGCGATCGCTTCTGGAGCAAAATTTATTGTCTCTCCTTCGTTTAATGCCCAAGCAGCCACCCTTTGCAACCGCTATGCCATCCCCTACCTACCAGGATGTATGACAGTTACCGAAATGGTAACAGCACTGGAGGCAGGCTGCGAGATCATTAAGCTTTTCCCCGGAAATGCCCTCAATGGAACGATTATCTCTTCTGTCAAAGCTCCGCTACCTCAGCTCACCCTCATGGTGACAGGTGGTGTTTCCCTAGACAATGCTAAAAAGTGGCTTCTCAAGGGCGCTGACATGATCGGTATCGGCAGTGAATTCAATAAATTAGCCTCGAAAAAGGAGTTTGAGCAAATAACTGCCATTGCCAAACAATATAAGGAGCTTCTTCGCTGATTATTCTATTTAAGACTCATCCTTAAAATCGCTAGCAAAGCTATACAAAAGTCCGCATCTCATAAATGAAATGCGGACTTTCTTCTATGTCAAACTTATGCTTTATTGAGGGCAATTAACAAGGCGTACTTTTAAGCAAACAAAAGAAAATAGGGAGTGAGACAGAAGTCATGATTTCAATGAAATCAACTAGCCTCACTCTTTTATTTCTAGGTTCGGGCTAAAATAATCCACTGGATTATTTTACTCTCACCCCCGCAAGGTTGGGAGTAAGACTTGTTGGCTATGCCAACTTAGTCTTACCCCTGCACAGATCATTAGGTGCTTTAGCATCAATGAACCACTGCTGACTAGGTTTGTAGAATGAGAGTAGGACAAAAATCGGTAATTTCTCAGAAATTCGATTTTGTCGTCCTACCTCCGCAAAGTTGAGTAGGGCTCTAAAAGTTGATTTATCAATGTATTAGAGCCCACTCAACTACTGCGTCTTGCCACTAAACAAAAAATACAGAAGATGGGAATGCCTTTTGTTCCGGACTCGCTCTACAAACCAGACAACTACTGCGTCAATCTGTTCAAACTATAAAAGAAACGATACCGAATACTTTTATCCCAGCCGCTACTCTCTGTCTAGTTTAGTGACGGATCAAGTAATCAAAAGCCCCGAGAGCAGCGGTCGCCCCTGAACCCATAGAAATGATGATTTGCTTGTAGGCACTGTTGGTGCAGTCACCTGCTGCAAAGATACCGTCAACATTCGTAGCTCCGTGACTATCTACTACGATTTCGCCCGTCTTGGTTAATTCTAATCCGCTATCTGCCAACCAGTTGGTATTAGGACCTAAACCAATTTGAACAAAGACTCCCTCAACATCTAAAGATAATTCTTTTTGAGTGCTACGCTCTGTATAAATAAGCCCTTCTACACTATCGCGACCAACAATTTCTTTTGTTGCCACATTGGTCAATACAGTTGTATTAGAGAGGTTATGCAAACGTTCCTGCAAAACTTGGTCTGCCTTGAGCTCTTCCATAAATTCTAAAACATAGACTTGTTTTGCTAGGCCTGCCAAATCAATCGCCGCTTCAACTCCAGAATTGCCACCACCGATAACGGCGACAGTCTTACCTTCAAAAAGAGGGCCATCACAATGCGGGCAATAGGTCACGCCTTTATTGCGCAATTCCTGCTCCCCTGGAACATTGACTTGACGCCAGCGAGCACCCAGAGCTAAAATAGCTGTCTTAGCTTTCAGAACTTGCCCATTTTCTAGCTCCACCTCAACTAAATCTGTCTTACGAATAGCTTTCGCGCGTTGATTTTTCATGATATCAACGGGATAAGACTTAGTGTGATTTTCGATTTGCGCCATCAATTTCGGACCTTCTGTATAGGTCTGGCCTATCATGTTTTCAATGCCAACCGTTTCCATGACCTGACCACCGAAAGTTTCCACCACCATACCGGTCTTAATCCCCTTACGTGCCGCGTAAATGGCTGCACTATTACCTGCTGGACCACCACCGATGACCAAGACATCAAAGTTCCCTTTTTCGACGAAATGATCAGCTGACACTGGGCGTGCAACCTTATCAACCACTTGCTCAATCGTCATGCGGCCACTAGCAAATTCTTCTCCATTAAGAAAGACAGTTGGCACTGCCATGATTTTTTTAGCTTCCACCTCTTGCTTGAACATGCCACCTTCTACCATGGTATGGCTAATCTTAGGATTAAGAACGCTCATCACATTGAGAGCCTGCACCACATCTGGACAATTATGACAGGTCAAACTAACGTACGTCTCAAAATGAAGCTCTTGATCGATAGTCTTGATGCGCTCAATCACTTCTGGATCAACCTTAGGCGCGCGACCTGAGACCTGCAAAAGCGCCAAAACAAACGAAGTAAATTCATGTCCCAACGGTAAACCAGCAAAACGAATACCACTTGCATCATTTTTCTTTGCAATTTCAAATGCTGGCTGGCGTTGACCTAAATGAGTTTCTAACAAGCTCAAACGCGGTGACATAGCAACAATTTCTTCTAAGAATTCTCGGACTTTTTGAGAATGGTCATCTGCTGCTAAATCAGCCTTAAAAACCAAATCTGACTCCAGCAAGTCCAAATATTGTCCTAATTGAGCCTTGATATCTGCATCTAACATCGAGCCACCTCTAAATTTTACCGACAAGGTCTAAACTTGGTTTTAAAGTATCTGCTCCTTCTTTCCATTTAGCTGGACAAACCTCACCTGGATGCTGACGAACGTATTGCGCCGCACGAATCTTATCCACTAAAATACTCGCATCGCGTCCAATACCATCTGCATTGATTTCCATCGTTTGAACAATACCCTCTGGATCAATGATAAAAGTTCCACGCTGTGCTAAACCAGCTTCTTCGTCTAAAACATCAAAAATGCGTGAAATATGATGAGACGGATCACCAATCATGATGTACTCAATCTTACCAATAGCCTCTGAGGTATCATGCCAAGCCTTATGCGTGAAATGCGTATCTGTTGAGACTGAATAAACCTCTACACCCAGATCCTTGAGAGCCGCATATTGACTTTGTAAATCTTCCAACTCAGTCGGACAAACGAAAGTAAAATCTGCTGGATAAAAGCAGACGACACTCCACTTACCCTTGAAATCTTCTTGTGTGAGTGATAAAAACTTACCATTGTGATAAGCATTGGCTGTAAAATCTTCTACTGCTTTCCCAATAAGTGACATAATAGACTTCTCCTTATATATTAATTTTAATTTGACAGTCAAACAATACTATCATCTTCATTATAAACCTTGTAAGCGATTTTAGCCAGTAATTGGCACGGAAAAGGAATGTGACCTAGTATTTCTAATAACTAGACAGCGGAACCCTACTCAACTTTCATACTATCATTCTTTTGAAGTAAAATATTTTCGCAGTAGTTTGGAGAGGTGAAGCTGGGAAAACAGTGTTATCGCCATAACTGTGCAGGGGGGGAGATTTAACAGCCCAATGGGCTGTTGAAAGTTAGATGTTAGAAATCCGATTTTTCCAAAGCAAATATCAAAAAAGCAAAACTCATCAAAATCTAACAAAAAACGAGTGCTATACTTCTTTAGATTTTAGATAGTATATGATATACTGATTTTATGACATACGAATTAGATTTTAGAAAACGCGTCATTGCTTACGTTCAGGAAGGACATACCAAAAAGGAAACGAGTAAGTTATTTGGAATTAGTCCCAATACCCTCTATCTCTGGGAAAAACAACTCAGAGAGTTGAATAGCTTAGAATGTCAGCCCCGTAAGCGTAAACCATTCAAAATACCGCTGGAAAAGTTGGAACAATTTGTTCA
>NZ_KB904538.1 GCF_000380085.1 Streptococcus merionis DSM 19192 | reverse complement strand
GTCTCTGTCGTTGGGGCTTCCGTGGTAGTGATGGAAGCTTGATGAGTGTTGGTAATCACAAATCCATTGTCAGCGTCACCTGTGATATTTGTTTCATAGCCCTCAACTTTTTCTTCTTCAATAGTGTATTTAATTTTCAAAGGATAATTTATTTGAGGAAATGACGGATGACCAGCGTCAAAGTCATCACCTGCGTCATCATCGTTATCATTCATCTCATCATTATCAGCTGCGTCAGCACCGTTATCATTGGTTTCATCATCTTCGAACCATTCTCTTCGCTTTCCGGGACCGGTAACAAATTCATCTAGATCTTCAAAGGTATGCTTCCAACCAGTTTTCTTGGTTAATTTAATGGTTTGCACCTTTTCTTTTCGGGTTACAACTTCAAAGTCCCCTTTTTCATTGCTCCATTGTCGCGTTGGATATTCTTTATATAGGCTTACTGTTGCAGATTCCCCTTCTTTTCCAACCCATTTCTTTTTTACTGGGATATCAATCACAGACTTATTGATGATATAAAGGAATCCCTCTCCATGGTCTTCATATTCTGTTCTATAGCCTTTTACTTTATCTTCTTTTACCGAGTACTTTATCTCACGGCCGTCCGTTTGGTTAAATATTAGAAGGTCTTTAAAATCATATCTCCAGTTATTTTCTTTTGATAAGGTCCCCTTATCAATCTCTTTACCGTCTGCAAACAAACGAAATTTGATCGAATCTGGGATTGGATTCTTTGACAATTGGTTCTTTTCTCCTAAAGCAGGTAAACCACTAGAAGCACCTTCTGAATGCATTACCGCCTCAGGACCAGGTGCATCTTCATTCCAATACTTTACAACAGAGATATCTCTTTTAAGGATACAGGTATTTGTAATGACAAATCCATTTTCCATATCACCAGTAATCTTGCTTTTGTATATCTTCCTGTCATATTCATCCAGCTCTTCTTTGACGGTATAGATGATTTCTTTCCCGTTGTCGTCATATTTGGGTAGACCTTCAAAGATATGCTTCCAAACCTCGTTATCTTGTTCCCATCTTTTAAGTGTTACCTCATCTTTTTCCACACCGTTTGCCAAAAGCTTTATTTTAATATCATATCCAGTCGGACCAATCCATCTTTTTTCTACCGGAATAGAAATCTTCTCTTGATTATCTCCGTCAGCCGCTCTTCGTGACCTCTTATTTTTTACAGTATGGCCCCTATCTGGACTACTCTTTAGAGTTTCTTTAAGCTTGTAAGTGACGGTAGATGAGACAGCTTTTTCTTTGGCATAAGCATGATCAAGCCCAGTCAGTGTGGTAAAGACTATTAACAAAGCAATTAAAGATCTAATAATTTTCTTCATTTTTCATCCTTCTGTTATTTAAAATTAAAACTTACTCTTCACGATTGCTTCAAAATAGGATATTCTTGAAGCAATCGTAAAAAAATATCTTTCAAACCAGTTTACTATTTTACCATAAATTGTCTGTATCATCCATAGCTATATATGTTTTTTTGTAAATTTTATCACCCTTTCATTATAAATAAGGCCTGAGTGGACTCCATGATTCAGGTCAAACGCCTAACATAAATCGTTCGTTTACGTTTAATGATAGTGATTATAAGAGCCTGTATTCACAGCTAAGCACTTTCACTCACTACTTCTAACATACCATCAGTGTTCTTTCAAAAGCTAGCTCGATGCTCAAAAAAGATTTCCTGAATCAAAATGTTTTATAGGTGAATTCAAGCTCCTACAAAAAGAAGTCGACTCAAGAAGTCGACTCAAAAAATTATTGCTACCTGCAATCTTTCCTTTGATACAAATGTTTCAATCAACTGTAGTAGCAAGACTATCTTTATTGAACACTAGCTACTGATCAAGAGTTTGCCATTGCCTGTCATTAGGATGTTAAAAATCATCAGAACATCAAGGATTGTACAGTGATAGGCCTCTTTTGAGTAGACTTGTTCAGGCTATCATTGTAAGGTTTCACTATTACAATTGACTGTTTAGATGATGGGGAAACTGACTTTTAAAATATTTTCTTTTTATAAATAAGTCTAGTGAAACCAGGGGTTGAATGTCTTTTCATGGGCAATTGTTGTGTTCTGACCATGCCCAGGATGGACAGTATAATGTTTTGGAAGTGTAAAGAGATGTGTGATAATACTCTCTTTCAACTGACTTAACGATCCGGTAAACAAGTCTGTTCGACCGATGCTTTCTCTAAACAGAGCGTCTCCTGTGAGGACGCAATTTTCCTGCTCAAATACAAAGGATACCCCGCCGATAGAGTGCCCAGGAGTCGGTACAACGGTAAATTCAAAACCTTCCAAATTGTAAGGCTGCTGAAGGTCAAATGTTTTGACGGGAGCTTTGATGATCACATCTGCCATATCATCGTGACGGGACAGCCCTGACAAGTTGAGCTCAGGAGTCACTAGCCAATCTTTTTCTTCCTCGGCGACATAAATATCGGGTTGTCCAAAGGCATCGTAAATAGCATCTAAGCTCATAATGTGATCATAGTGAGTGTGGGTCAGCAAGATAGCTACTACAGGTTTGTTCAACTGATTTAACTTATTTTGAATCGTTTGGCGATTACTACCTGGGTCTACGACAAGCACATGGCTATCGTTTTCCAGAATGTAGGTGTTTTCGCGAGCAACGTCATTGACAATTTTGATAATGTTCATGAGGAATTCTCCATTTTCAGAAAAATGATTAAAAGAGGTAGGAGAAAATCTCCTCCTCTTTTTAGCTGGAACAGTTTAAGGGAAAGCCTAGCGTTTTCAGTGTTGATTGCCAATCACATTGGCGCGTTAGAATGCCCAATTACCATTACGAAAGACGGGTTCACGTGTGCCGTCTTCAAGGATCCCGTCGATATCCATATCTGCACAACCAATCATGAAGTCAACATGAGCAGCTGATTGGTTAATACCTGCTGCAGCAACTTCTTCAGGAGTCATGTCACCACCGCCCTCGATGTTAGTCGGGTAAGCGGCGCCAAGTGCGACGTGGTTAGCAGCATTCTCATCGTAAAGGGTATTGAAGAAGAGGAGCCCTGAGTTTGAAATCGGTGAATCATGTGGTACGAGAGCCACCTCACCAAGGAAGCGTGAGCCTTCATCCATTTCAAGCAAGTTCTTCAAAACATCGTAGCCCTGTTCGCATTCAAAGTCAACGACAGCGCCGTCCTTAAAGTGCAATTTGAAGCCGTCAATGATATTACCTTGGTATGACAACGGTTTTTTATTAGATACATAGCCGTTAACGCCTGTTTTTTCAGCAGCTGTGAAGACTTCTTCGGTTGGCATATTTGGTACAAAAGCAGTTCCTTTTTCGTTGTAGCCGCCAGCTGCGATCCAAAGGTGTGTCTTTGGTAACTCAATAGTCAAGTCGGTGCCTTCTGCAGTGTAGTGGAGGGTTTTGTAGTGCTTGTCATTGAGGTAAGTCGCTTTTTCACTGAGACGGGTGCGATGTTCTTGCCATTCTTTGACAGGGTCTTCTACATTGATGCGAGTTGCTTCTAGCATAGCATCTAAAAGCTTGGCAACAGCTGTCTCTTCGTCAGGCTCGTCTGGGAAGACCAATTTTGCCCAGGCTGGTGAGGGATAAGCAGCGATAGTCCATGAGTTCTTATCTGACATGACACGTGAGCGGTAGTAGGTCATTTTTTCACCAGTTACTTTAGCGGCAGCCGCTAATTTTTCTGAATCAATGCCAGCCAAAAGGTCAGGTGCAGATGAGTTAATACGGATCAGAACCACATTATCATCCAAGTAAAAGTTAATCTCATCAATGACATGCTGTGGTAATTCTGAGTAGTATTCTGTTGTTTTGTATTCAGCATGCAAACGCGTGATAGCATCATCGGTCAATTTAACATGAACGTCAGAAGCGCCAAGTTTGTAAGCTTCTTCAACCACGAGACGGGTCAGTGGAAGAGAGTCGGTGCTACAATTGATCCAAACACGTTGGCCGGGTTGTATGTTAGCACCTACCTGAGTGATAGCTTGCGCATATTTTCGTAAACGATCGTCGATAGTTGACATAATAATCTCCTTTTCGGCAAAGCCTTTTTCAATTGATACATCTTTCATTTTAGCATATTAACCATATTTTTTCAGATATTGCAATCGTTTTTTACTTAACTTTAAGGCTTGATCGAAGCGGTCAATGTTATAAAATTGATAAGAAATCTTGGAGATTAAAACAAGTAAGGTATTTTATAAAAAACGAACCATGAGTAGCGGAAAATTAGACTTAGAATGTATGAGTACAGATTCTGACAATGACGAGGCTCTTCATCGGCATGCTTTTTGGAAATAAAGGTGCCCTCCTCTGATTCAATCAAGGTTCTGACGAGAGAACTACCATTATTAGCTAAGATGCTTAACAATGGCTAAAAACGATAATTGAACATCTTTGATAACTATTTGTAATTAAAGAGGATTTCTTCTATAATCTTCTTAGAACCTATTTTTAAGGAGAGTTTTATGTTTACCAATCCCTACCCAATCAATCAGCTTATCGAGAAAACAGATGCTGCTTTTATCGCCATCCATGAACAAGTTAAGGATAACCAGCAACATGCTTTAAAGTTGCAAAATCCACTGACTAGCTCACAAGAGATTCGAGAAATTTTTGAAACCTTAACTGGGGACAGTCTGGACGACTCAGTATCTATCGCTTTACCTTTTTATACGGATTTTGGTTCTCACATCCGTCTTGGAAAGAATGTTTTTATCAATACTGGTGCTATGTTTGTTGATTTGGGTGGTATTATCATCGAAGATGATGTGCTGATTGCGCCCTTTGTTAAGATTGCCTCTGTCAATCATCCAGTATCACCGAAGAAGCGTCGCGGTGTTATTTTAAGCCCTGTCCACATTAAGAAAAATGCTTGGATTGGTGCTGGTGCGACTATTTTACCAGGTGTCACGATTGGAGAAAATGCCATTGTCAGCGCAGGAGCAGTGGTGACCAAGGATGTTCCAGCAAATACCATTGTTGCAGGAGTTCCTGCGAAAGCTATCAAGACCATTGATGAGGACGAGGTATAAAGTCCTATCCTGACAGTAAAAGCAGTGTCTTAAGGCCTGCTTTTACACTATCTATCATGAAGCGTGGAGAAAAGTTATAGTTCTTAGTGGGGGGTTAGCCATTAGACTTGTTCGAAAACTCGTTGAAAGGCTATTCCTTTAATAGATTATCGTTCTCAGTTTTCAAATTGTTGCTGCAACCAGCTCCCTCAGGCGGTAGAAAAGTCTGAACTCTGAAACCTCTTTTCGTTTCCGAACAAGTCTATATTAATTCGTCATCTAGCTTGTAAAGATAAATTGAAAGAGAAAAGCCCTTTCTAGGCTTTTAAATCTTTTGAACGAACGGTATTGCGAATAAAACGTTTCATGGATACTTGCTGAACAATGGTAATCGCGATGGTGATTGTAAAAGCTGTGATAAAGCTACTTTGCAGGTGTTCAATAGCTAACACTTCAGATCCTGTCAGGAAAAAATAGATGCCTCGGTAAAAACTCAGTCCAGGAATCAAGGGAAACATGCTGGTTGATAGAAAAATAGTTGCAGGACTCTTTCGTTTAATGGCTAAAATTCTGGATACAGCTGCTACGAGAAGAGCCGGTACAAAAACAGCCAAGGCTTCTATCTGGAAAAAATGCCAGAGAATCCGATAAAGACCCCATGTGAGTCCACCTAAAATCCCTAAATCAAGGAAGTGGCGTTTAGGTGTCTGGTAAAGAATGGAGAAGGCAACTGTCCCGAATCCAGCAGATAGAATCTGTACAAGGAGTTTGACAGGTGTCACTTCTGCTTGTGTAAAGGTACTAGTCATCTGGTCTGCAAAAGGCAAAAAAGCAATTGTAACAGCCACACCAGCAGAGATAGCACTGCAAGTCAAAAGAGCCGACATGGATAAGGACAAGCCTGTAAAATAATTATTCTGTGAGAATTCCCGAATCGCATTAACGAAGAAAGCGCCAGGAATCATGACCATGAGTGTCCCAAGAATTATCAAACTGCGATGCTGCCCCAATCCTCCAAAGTAGAGGAGATTAGCAATCAATGCTACAAAGCTTGCCCCAAAGATATTAAGGAGAAAGCGTGTCTGAATATAAGGGGTAATCATTTGAAAAAAACAGCCTAGAAGAGCGCCGGTCAGTGCAGAAGCTAGTGAATCGCCAGCAGTGCTTCCAAGCGCTAGGGAGAAGCCACCAGCTCCTGCAAAATAAGCTAAAATCACCTGCCAATCAGAGTGGTAATGGCTCGTCTCAATGTTTTGAAGTTCCTGATAGAGGCTGGGAATATCGTAAGATTTGTGTTGAGATAAATTCCGAGAAAAGGTGTTGACAGCTTCAAGACGGCCAAGGTTAATGCTAGTTTCGGCAACAGTCATCGTCCGAGACTCTGATATCCCTTTTGTGTTAAGGGCAGAAGTCACAATTGCTCGATTCACAACGTAGGTTCCAAATTGGTCTAATTCTAAAACCTCAGCCATTCGAGTCATCGTTTCCTCAACACGGTAAATTTCAGCACCACTTTCCAGAAGAATTCTACCAGCTAGAAGTAGAAGATCCATTTCAGAATGCTTTGTCTCTTTTTTCATCGTATCTCCATCAGAATCATTATTTCAAGAAAAAACTAACTTAAACTACGCAATTGACGTGCGCGCCTAGATTCTTCTATGACTTACTATCATTATAAAAGGTAATGTTGTTTTTGACAACATCAGATCGTAAAATTGATTAATCCTTAGCACATGTCTTGTCAAATGATATGAAATTTGATAGACTATAGTAGTTGCCACTCTTAGTGTAATGGATATCACGCAAGATTCCGGTTCTTGAAATGGGGGTTCGATTCCCTCAGAGTGGATACTATATTTTATAAGTTTTTCATTGTACAAAAGGAAATGGAGAAGTGACAGCCGTGATGCTTAAAATATTGGCTACACTTGTAGCAGTGGAATTTTTTACATCATGTATCTTGAAACGTTTGCGACGACATCACAAGCGACAGCGCGTGTCTTTAAGATGAGTCAAGAAGAGCTGGCTAATCCGACTGTTCAAACCCTTTTTAAGAATCAAGGTGTTTATAATGGCCTGATAGCAGTTTTAACGCTTCTAGCAGTGTTTGTTTTTCCAAGTATGATTTGGCTAAGGCTGCTGATGCTCTATATCCTCCTTGTAGCAACATATGGCGGAGTAACCAGTCAGCCGAGCATTATTTTCAAACAAGGCGGGTTAGCTTTTCTGACCTTAATTGTGTCTTTTTTATGAAAATGTTTTTATTCCTTGACAAATAATCAAAAGTCTAGTAACATAGAAAAGTAATATCTTTGAAATTGAAGGGAGTGAAAAGAATGTCAAAAACAGTCGTACGCAAGAATGAATCACTTGACGATGCCCTTCGTCGTTTCAAACGTTCTGTGACCAAAGCTGGTACGCTTCAAGAAGCGCGTAAACGTGAGCATTATGAAAAACCATCTGTGAAACGCAAACGCAAATCAGAAGCAGCACGCAAACGTAAGAAATTCTAATTTCTGAAATAAAACAGCCTTCGGGCTGTTTTTTGTGTCTCTTTGTCAAGTGTAGTGGGGTGAAAATTGTAAAGATGGCCTTTTATCTGGTGGAATTGATCCCATTACTCAAAAACAGTCCGACCCCTAGAATCAATGTAGTTCTCTTGTAACTACAGGTTTTTAGTGAAGTGTTCACTGTGACAAAGAAAAAAGCTTCCAAAAGAAGCCTCTTTCAATATTATTTGTTAGCTAAAAGATCACGGATCTCGGTAAGAAGCATTTCTTGAGTTGGTGCTTCAACTTCAACGACTTCTTCTTCAACTTTCTTAGGCATAGCTTTTTCAGCAGCTTTCACAATGAAAAAGAGTGATGTACCAATGATGAGGAAGTTAATGATAGCGCTCAAAAAGCTACCATATTTAACGCCATTCCATGCCAAATCAGCAATGTTTTCGACATTAGCAGCCTTTAAAGCTGGGTTAAGGATAAGTGGAGTGATGATGTCTTCCACTAGTGAAGTGATGATAGCACCAAAAGCGCCACCGATGATAACTGCCACAGCAAGGTCAAGAATGTTACCGCGGAATAAGAATGCTTTTAAATCTTTTAACATAGTGTTAAACTCCTTTTATTTTTTACTTCTCTAGTATATCTCAGTCTTAAGACCTAGTCAAGAGATATGAATTAAGGTGTTGAAAATTTCAAGCATTTTCAGCACAGATTTTCTGATTTACTTTCGATAGCAAAAATGATATGATGAATATGTTATACTGTGCTCAGAGTTTGCATCTAAGGAGGTGATGATATCGTGGATAAGGACTTGATCAATGAGATTAAGCGTCATGTCAATATCGTTGATGTCATCGGAGAAGTGGTTAGTCTGACCAAGACAGGTCGTAACTTTTTAGGTCTCTGCCCTTTTCATGGTGAGAAAACTCCTTCTTTTAACGTTGTTGAGGATAAGCAATTTTACCACTGTTTTGGTTGTGGTAAGTCTGGTGATGTCTTCAAATTTATCGAGGACTATCGTGACCTGTCTTTCTTAGACAGTGTCGCTGTTGTGGCTGAAAAGGCCGGTATCCAGATCGCTCAACCTCAACAAGCGGAGCGTCGTCAGGAAGTTAGCCCGCATCAACCGCTCTATGATATTCATAAGGCTGCTGCGGACTTTTACCATACGGTGTTGATGACGACAAAGCTAGGCGAGAAGGCTAGGCACTATCTCTACGAGCGTGGTCTTTCAGATGACATGATCAAGCATTTCCAAATCGGCTTGGCACCCAATGAGGCTAACTATCTCTACCAGGCCTTGTCTCAGCAGTTTGATGAACAGACCTTGCTTAACTCCGCCCTTTTTAACCCAAGTGAAAACCAGATGATCTATGATGCCTTTCAGAATCGGATCATGTTTCCTCTGGCGGATGAATATGGCAGAATCGTTGCTTTTTCTGGTCGGATTTGGACAGCAGAAGCTAGCGCCAATACCCAGCAAGCCAAGTACAAAAATAGTCGCGCTAGTCTAATTTTCAATAAGAGTTACGAACTCTACCATCTGGATCAGGCTAAGGCTTCTATCAAAAAACATCACGAAGTCTATATCATGGAAGGCTTTATGGATGTTGTTGCGGCCTATCGAGCTGGAGTGGAAAATGCGGTTGCCTCAATGGGAACTGCTTTAACACCAGAGCATGTCAAGCACCTGTCTCGCTTCACTCAAAAGGTCGTTCTGGTTTATGATGGTGATAAAGCAGGTCAGGCAGCAACAGCTAAGGCTTTGGAGGAATTACGAGACTTTGTCGTTGAGATTGTTCGTCTGCCGGACCAGATGGATCCAGATGAATTTATCATTAAAAATTCAGAAGAAGCTTTGGCAGAATTTCTGGCTAAGCAACGGCTGAGTCCTGTGGAATTTCTGCTTTATTATCTCAAACCAGACAATCTAGACAATTTACAGGCGCAGATTGCCTTTGTTGAGCAAATGGCTCCTGTTATTGCGCAGACGCCATCCATCACAGCTCAGAATACCTACATCCACAAATTGGCGGAGCTTTTGCCTGACTTTGACTATAATCAAGTAGAAGCAACAGTCAATCAAGTTAGAGTTCACCAGCGTCAAGAATTTGTGCAAGAAAGTAGACGTCCACAAGGCAAGCAGATCACGGAGATGCCCTTCTTGCGTCAAGTTAGCCCCTTGCAACGTGCGGAGAACCAACTCTTTAACCGTATGGTCCATCATGCCTATATCCTGAATGATTATCGGCAGAAGGAGGAATTTCAGTTTATTTCTCCTGAGTTGCAGACCCTTTATCAGTCCTTGTCACAGCAAGGCGAAATTACCTCAGTTGAGCTTAGTCAGATGGATGAGAGTGTTCAGCAGGCTTGGTACATGGCCATGGAAGAAGATTTACCTGAGGAAGTTGCGACTGATGAACTTTATCAAATCGAGCGAACCCGTCAGCGGGAGTTGCTCAAGCGCGACAATCGACAGACTGCCCAGCGCATTCGCGAGCAAGCCAATGCAGGTGATGAACTGGCTGCTTTAGAAGAGCTCAATCGGCTAATCGCCCTAAAAAGAAATATGGAGTAATATATGGCAACAAAAAAAGACACCAAAAAAGAAGTGACTACCTTTGACGTCCAAGTGGCCGAGTACATTCGTAGCCGCAAGCAGGATGGAAATGCTGTTGATGATGATATCAATGAAAAATTAGTTGTGCCTTTCGGGCTTGAAGCCGAAGCGATTGACGATCTCCTTCAACGGATACAGGACGCTGGGATTTCGATTATTGACAAGGAAGGTAACCCATCGGCTCGTGTGATGCAAAACGAAGAGGAAGTGCCGCTTTCAGACGAAGAATTGCTTGGTAGCAACTCTGCCAAGGTCAATGATCCTGTCCGCATGTATTTGAAAGAAATCGGTGTTGTCCCGCTTTTGACCAATGAAGAAGAGCAAGAGTTGGCTCTTTTGGTTGAAGCTGGTGATGTGGAAGCCAAGCAACGTCTGGCTGAAGCTAACTTGCGTTTGGTGGTGTCTATCGCTAAGCGCTATGTGGGGCGTGGTATGCAGTTTCTGGATTTGATTCAGGAAGGCAACATGGGGCTTATGAAGGCTGTCGATAAGTTTGACTACTCTAAAGGATTTAAGTTCTCTACTTACGCTACTTGGTGGATTCGTCAGGCAATTACGCGTGCTATTGCTGATCAGGCGCGTACCATTCGCATTCCTGTGCATATGGTTGAAACGATTAATAAATTGGTTCGTGAACAGCGGAATCTCTTGCAAGAATTGGGACAAGATCCAACGCCTGAACAAATCGCTGAGCGAATGGATATGACCCCTGACAAGGTTCGTGAAATTCTCAAGATTGCTCAGGAGCCCGTTTCGCTTGAAACGCCAATCGGTGAAGAAGATGACAGTCATTTGGGTGATTTCATCGAGGATGAAGTTATTGAAAGCCCAGAAGAGTACACCACTCGTATCGTCTTACGTGAGCAGTTGGATGAAGTCCTTGATACACTGACAGACCGTGAGGAAAATGTCTTGCGCCTACGTTTCGGTCTTGATGATGGCAAAATGCGCACTTTGGAAGATGTTGGCAAGGTCTTTAATGTGACTCGTGAGCGAATCCGTCAGATTGAAGCGAAAGCTCTTCGCAAACTCCGCCATCCAAGCCGTAGTAAACCTCTTAGAGATTTTATTGAGGATTAAGGGCAAGTCAGAAATCAGGACTTTTGGAAAATGCAGATCAGAAAGGAATGAGATGACAGAAAAGATTTACACACCAGAAGAAGTAGAAGAGATTAAGCAAAAAATCTTCGAAGCCTTGGAGCTGGTGATTGACCCAGAACTTGGCATTGACATCATCAACCTTGGCTTGGTCTATGAAATCCGCTTTGACCAAGGAAAGACGGAGATTGATATGACCTTGACGACTATGGGCTGCCCCTTAGCGGATCTTCTGACAGATCAGATCTATGATGTGGTTGCTCAAGTTCCTGAAGTGACGGACTTAGATGTGCGCTTGGTTTGGTCTCCTGCTTGGACAGTTGATAAAATGAGTCGCTACGCCCGTATTGCTTTGGGCGTTCGCTGATAAACACACTGACAGTTAGGGTTGCTCTAGAGTGACTTTAGCTGTTATTTTTTGCTCATCAAAGGTTAGCGGCTGATTTAAATTTCTGGTATAATAAGGAAACAAGCAGAGGACGTTTTATGAATATTCAACAATTACGATATGTTGTTGCGATTGCCAACAATGGAACATTTCGAGAAGCAGCTGAAAAAATGTACGTTAGTCAACCAAGTCTTTCCATATCGGTTCGTGATTTGGAAGAGGAATTAGGGTTTAAGATCTTTAATCGGACTAGCTCTGGCACTGTTTTGACTCAAAGAGGGATGATCTTTTACGAAAAAGCAGTCGAGATGGTTAAACAGTTTGACATTTTTGAAAATCAATACCTGCAAACGGACGATGACGAAGAAGAGTTTTCGATTTCTAGTCAGCATTATGATTTTTTACCACCGTTGATGGTAGAATTTTCAGAAGTTTATCCAGAGTATTCTCATTTCAGAATTTTTGAATCAACAACTGTTCAAATTTTGAATGAAGTTGCTCAGGGACTTAGCGAGCTTGGGATCATCTATCTTAATAAAACAAATGTCAAAGGGATTACCCAAAAGTTAAACAAATTGGAGCTTGAAATCGTTGATTTGATTGATTTTCAAACCCATATCTACCTGAGGAAAGGGCATCCATTAGCTCAAAAAGAATGGATTGATTTGGAAGATCTTAAAGGATTACCGATGGTACGTTTTGCGCAAGAAAAGGAAGAGTATCTCTATTATTCTGAGAATTTCTTTGATACCAGCGATGCCAGTGAAACCTTTAACGTGACGGATCGCGCGACTTTAAACGGCATTTTAGAACGGACAGATGCTTTTGCAACAGGTTCTGGCTTTTTAGACAGTGAAAGTGTGCACGGGATTACGGTTATTCCTGTTCAAGATGGGCAAGAGAATCGTATGGTTTATGTCAAGCGTAGAGATCAGGAGCTGTCGCCTGTCGCTGAAAAATTTGTTGCAGTCATGCAAGAGTATTTCGATAAAAAGAGGAAGAGATGAAAAAGAAAATCCTTGTCTTGGTAATTATACTGATGATCGCTCTGGATCAGTGGGTCAAATACTACACGGTCAAGCATATTGGTTTGGGTGAGACACAGAGCTTTATTCCAAATGTTTTGAGCTTGACTTATCTTAAAAATTACGGTGCTGCTTTTTCTATTTTGCAAAATCAACAATGGTTTTTCTTTCTGGTCACTCTGGTAATCATGACCATGGCCATCAGGTATTTGTGGCGAAACAGTGATGAAAGCCTCTTGCTGGTGTCTAGTCTAGTCTTGATTATTGCTGGTGGTCTAGGAAATTTTGTGGATCGTTTGCGTCTTGGTTATGTGGTTGATATGTTTCAGACAGAATTTATGGACTTTGCAATTTTTAATGTGGCAGACAGCTATCTGACCGTTGGTGTGGTGTTGATATTTATCTATATTTTGAAAGAGGAGTTTAATGGAAGTAGTCATTAAAAACGCCAACATACGCCTAGATAAGGCTTTGGCTGATGAGACAGCTTTGTCCCGAACGATGGCCAATGAGCAGATTAAGGCTGGTAAGGTTTTGGTTAATGGCCAAGCTAAAAAAGCTAAATACATGGTTCAAGAAGGCGATGTGATCAGTTATGAAGCTGTAGCAGAAGAAATTCTTGATTATATGCCTGAGAATATTTTACTTGACATCATCTACCAAGATGAAGATGTGGCTGTGGTCAATAAACCCCAAGGGATGGTCGTTCATCCTTCGGCTGGCCATGCCAGCGGGACCTTGGTTAATGCTCTTCTTTATCATGTTAAAGACTTGTCTGCGATCAACGGGGTCGTGCGTCCTGGTATTGTGCACCGTATCGACAAAGACACCTCAGGCCTTCTTATGATTGCTAAGAACGACCAAGCACACATTGCACTAGCAGAAGAATTAAAGGCACAGAAATCCTTACGTAAATACCTAGCTATCGTTCATGGGAACTTGCCAAATGATCGTGGTGTGATTGAAGCACCAATCGGTCGTTCTGAAAAAGACCGTAAGAAGCAAGCGGTGACTGCCAAAGGCAAGCCAGCTGTCACACGGTTTCAGGTTTTAGAGCGCTTTGGTGACTATACCTTAGTTGAGGTTTCTCTTGAGACAGGACGAACCCACCAGATTCGTGTCCACATGGCTTATATCGGTCATCCTGTAGCAGGCGATACCGTCTATGGCCCTAAAAAATCCTTGTCTGGAAATGGGCAATTTTTACATGCTCAAACCCTTGGCTTTACTCATCCAAGGACAGGAGAGCTGATGACCTTTACAGCACCTGTACCAGAAGTTTTTGAAAAGACCTTGGCAACTTTGAGACAGCATAATCAGTAGAATCAAAAGGGGAGTGGAACAGCTCCAATTAACAAAAGAAGAACTCACTAAAATAAAAACGCACTAAGTAAATCCCAAAGTTGAAAAGTTTTACTCGCAAAGCTAGGCTATAATTCTAAGAAGATACTCTACATAATCAGGTTTCAGTATATTGATAGAAAGCAAAAAACGGCAATTTGCCGTTTTTTCTTTTTTGCAAAATGTGTAAACTTAAATTATTTTAACTACTGAGTGTTATGCTTCTATTACCTTATGATTCATATTATCCAATCAGCCAGCTTCCGGTTAACCAAAACAAAACTAAGTCTATTGAAAAAACAGCGGCAATCAAAATAAAAATACCAGTTAAAACATTTCCTAAATTTTTCTTGTTTTTTTCATAAAAAGTATTAAACCTATTTATGAAAAACTCATGCTTATTAAGTAAAATAGTACCAACCAAAATAAAGAGGGGTGCTTGACTAACTAAAGTCCAAACAGCGCTAAAAATAAATTCCCAAAATATATTTTGTTGTCTACTAGACAAAGCAAGAACAGCTAAAAAAGTCGGGTCAGTAACTGCTGTGAAAACCATAAAAGCTATAGCTCCATACATACCTTTGTTACTTTTAGTGTTTTCAGGCTCTCCTTCATCTTTATTAGTTACTAATCTACGATAGGCTAAATAGCTAAATACAATGACAATAGCTACCCCAATCCAAACCCAAGCTGTATCGGGTAAATTATCGAAGATACTTGATAATTCTACTAAAGTTGAGCCAAGAACGCGTGATAGAGCAATGCCGAGTAGTGTTGTTCCTAAAAAAACTCCCAGTCCAAATATAATTGCTCTAGACTTAGAAAGTCCAACAGTCATAAACGATACCAAAATCATCATCCCAACAGGGTCAATACCAGCAATACCGAGTCCTAAAACAGTCAATAAATTGGCTAACAATTTCATTCTCCTTTATTTTTAAACTAATAAAATCTTATAAAATTCATCTTTTTAACGAATATTTTTATCAATGACCTCTCTAAGGTTTGAAATAATGCCATTAAGACAGTCTTCAACAGCTATCTCTCTATTTTGTGAGTTTATACTACATAATTTTAAAATATTGGTTTCAAAGTCTTTAGGGAGGATGTTTGCCTGCTCTTTAGCGTATGAGATCATCCTCTTTTCGCCGGGATGAGTCAGTTCATTAAGTGCAAATATAATATCAAAATAAGATTCCAAAAAAGCAGATACGCGATGATTAACACTCACGAAATCCTGCCTAGTGACGGCTTTTATAATTTGTCTATCATACGACGGTAATTTACCAGTTAGTAAGTTAAAGTTTCTCGAAATAATATTTTTTTTGAGCATTTCAGGATAAGGCACATCGAATCGTTCTTGCAGTTTCTTAAGTTTGTTTTGGGGGTCAAATAGTATTTTTGAAGGCATTAGGTTATGCCAGAAACAAGTTGTGTAACCATTTCCAGCAATAAACTTTTCGACGACGATTGCCACACCATTTTCGAAATCTTTCATTGAGCGGTAAAGAATATCAATATCTATCCCATCGTTTAGTGTACAGTCGTCTTCTGTTTCCCAGTATTGATTATTTATTTCAAAATAACGAAAGTGTCTTTCTATGATGTTTTGACGGTCTTCAATTGGAGGAATCGAAGAACAATAGATATATAGATCATAGTCAGAAGAGTGATCGTGATTTGTACCCGATCGTGAACCACCAAGAGCAATTACCTCCACTGGTGATAACTTAGTAAAATCACTACAAAGTTGTGAAAAGCTATCCATAGTTGTATTTCCTTTTCTAGGTATATTGCATTGATCCGATTTGAGAAGAGTAGCCGTGCGTCAAACTGTTCAAACTATAAAGAAAACGAGACTGAGTGCTTTTGCTCCCAGTCTCTGTAAGTTATTGATCTTCTACTGGCAAGTAGCTAATCTGCTCAAAAAACTTTCTATTCCCTTAAAATTTATTTTCTCAGAGCACTACTCAGTCGTCGGTACCGTTGTGCTAGAGGCTGTTGTTTCTTCTGAGCTTGAGGTGCTAGTAGTTGTTTGAGGTTCAAATTGTTCTGGGTGTAGTGCTCGGTAACTTGGTGAATTAAATAAGTCAACCGTGGACTTGTTGCCATTTTTCGTATAGATGCTGGTTGAAGCATCGCCCAATTCTTTTTCTCGTGCAAGTTCTTGTTTTAAAGAATTAAGATAAGAGATTTCCGAAATGTCAATCTTTTTCAATCCGCTTCCTTTGTAGAACCGCAACAAGTCACCTGTCTGTATGGCATCGGAGATTTTGAGCTGTAAAGCAGCAGTATCACGAGCGAGTTGAAGAGCAGCAGTTGTGCTTTCATCGGGAACGGTAATCTCCTCACCAGTTTCGGTGTAGTAATTTCGGCCACCGTAACTGGTATAGGTTGGCGTGATGAAATAACCAGAGGTCCGCAAGGCAACCACTTGGTTGTGGTCGGGAGAGAGGATATCTTGTCCGACCTGGAGATACTTACTAGAATCAATTCCGAGAAGGTGCAGCAAGGTAGGCAGGGCATCCACTTGGCCTGAATAGGTGTCAATAATTTTTCCCTTAGTCATTCCAGGGATGACGACCATGTAAGGCACGCGTTGGAGCATGGCATTATCATAGCCAGACCAGGTCTCTGAATTTTTCCCAAGAAGTGGTGCCAAATCAGGGTTTCGCGAGTTAGAGATCCCATAATGATCACCGTAAAGCACAATGATAGAATTTTCGTACACACCGGTTGCTTTCAGGTAATCAAAGAAAGCTTTGACAGCAGAATCTAGATAATTAGCTGTGGCAAAGTAACCGTTGATGGTTTCGTCTTCTGTTTTGGCTAGTGGAAAGCCGACTTCATCGCCAACCAAGCTCGTTGTGTAAGGGTAGTGGTTGGAAACCGTGATAAACTTCGTGTAGAAAGGTTGTTGCAAATGTTCTAAGTATTCGATTGAATCCTTAAACATGATTTTATCATTGAGTCCGTATTGGAAAGAATTTTCCTCGGTTTGTTTTGAGAAGTAAGAGGCGTCGAAGAAATAGTCATAGCCCCACTGTTTATACGTTTGGTTGCGATTCCAGAAACTGCCAGCATTACCGTGAAAAACCGCGCTACTATAGCCTTCAAGTTGCGATAGGATATTAGGCGCTGCTGCTTGCGTGTTGGTACCGCCATAGGTCACCATAAAGGAACCTTGGGAAAGACCGAAAAGGCCAGTGTCTAGAAGCGTTTCAGAATCCGATGTTTTTCCTGCCTTAACTTGGTTGAAAAAATTGGAAAAGGCCAGTGTTTCATTGGAATGATAAAGAGAATTTAGAAACGGAGTGACTTCATAGGATTGCCCGTCGCTTTCTAAACGGTAGTCGATCAAGAACTGCTGGAAGCTTTCCAAGTGCATATAGATAACGTTTCGCCCCTTGGCGATGCCGTAATACTCACTGTTGGGTTTAGCGTAATTTTCAGACACATAAGCCTCGACAGGAATTAGGTCTTCTTCAGTTGCACCGGCTCTGTCCTGACTAGCGCTATAGGTTTGATTGGCACTGTAAACCAAGAAAGCATTCGGGCCGAGAGCTCTGACAATGTAGGTATTTGAAAAGCCACGGCTTAATAGTTCAGGGCGATCGATCTCTGCTAAGAAGAGATTGACAGAAAACATCATAACTGATAAGGCAGTTACCGCAAAACTTGAGCGTTTGTCAAATGGTCTCTGGTCAAAGCTAATTTTCTTCTTAAACATCAAGTAACCAAAAAGGAAAAAATCAAAGAAGAACACCAGATCAATAAAACGAAACAGTTTAAGAGCAGCTTCACCTAAACCAGCAGAGACACTAGATGAGGCCAGCATTGTATTGACCGTTATAAAATCACTAAACTCCCTGTAATAAATAACATTTGAAAATAACCAAGCAAAGACAAGTATGTACAACAGCCAAGATGTAATGTAGAAGGCTTTTGTATTTTTGATGTAAAGTGCTAATCCGATGAAAAAAAGGGAGGTAGCAACTGGATTAATAAAGGCTAAAACATGCTGATAGACTCCTCCAAGGTCCAAATCAAAGACAAAGAAGTAGGCTAAGAGTGTCTTAAACCAAATCAAAAAAACGAGGGTCAGTACTAATCCGAATCGGGTACTGACAAATCTGTTTAGATTTTTAAAAAAAGTATTCACTTACTAAAATCCTTATCATGTGTGTAGGCTAAAACGTTTAAAATCTTATCTAAAATTATAACATATTTTGAAAAATAGGCTAAGATTGACCTATGCTTTGAGAAAAGAAGGAGAATTTGGTATACTTTTTAATATGGAGAAAATAAGCTTAAATCAGTCTGCCGAGCAAAAAGTTTTAAAAGGGATTAATCTGATTGAAAAAGGGGATTTACCCGACAATAATTTGGACAATATCTGGGTTGAGTTTCAAGGGTCTAGGGGGCAATTTTTAGCTAAAGGCTATCTTTCAGCTCAAAACAAAGGGGCTGGCTGGGTAATTACTCGTCAGCAAGAAGAACTTGATTTAGCTTTTTTCGTAACTTTATTTCAAATGGCTTGGAATAAACGTCAGGCCTACCATGAATCAAAGCTGATCACTGCTTATCGTATTTTTAATCAAGATGGTGATGGTTTTGGTGGGCTTACAATTGATTTTTATGATGGCTATTCAGTCTTTTCATGGTATAATGAATTTATATACAGTCAAAGAGCGGTCATCATAGAGGCTTTTCAAAAGGCACTTCCTCAGATCAAGGGTGGTTATGAAAAAATCCGGTTCAAAGGACTTGATTATGAAAGTCAGCACTTATTTGGTCAGGAAGCGCCAGAAACCTTTACTGTCTTAGAAAATGGTGTTTGCTATCAGGTGTTTTTGAACGATGGTCTCATGACAGGGATTTTTTTGGATCAACATGAGGTGAGAGGAAGCTTAGTTGATGGCTTGGCAGCTGGTCAATCAGTGCTCAATCTGTTTTCCTACACAGCAGCTTTTTCGGTAGCTGCGGCAATGGGTGGAGCGGCTGAGACGACGTCAGTTGATCTGGCCAAACGCAGTCGAGAGCTTTCCCAAGCTCACTTTGAAGCTAATCATCTAGAGCTGGATCATCATCGTTTTGTTGTTATGGATGTCTTTGACTACTTCAAGTATGCTAAGCGACATGACCTGAGTTATGATGTCATTATCCTTGATCCACCGAGTTTTGCTCGAAACAAGAAGAAAACTTTCTCGGTCGCAAAAGATTATCACAATTTGATTGCTCAAAGTTTGGAGATTTTGAACCCTAATGGCATTCTGATTGCCTCTACTAATGCGGCTAATCTGACCATCTCCAAATTTAAAGAACAAATTGAAAAAGGATTTGGCAGTCAGGCGCATAATTATGTGCAGACCTATCGCTTGCCTGCTGATTTTCAAATCAATAAAAAAGATGAAAGTAGTAATTACTTAAAGGTGTTTACTATTGGGATTTAAACTATGCAAATTGTTGTATCAATCATACCAACTTCGCTTGAAGAAGTTGAACAGTTAGACCTTTCTCGCTATGAACAAGCTGATTTGATTGAGTGGCGAGCAGACTATTTGCCAAAAGAGGAGATTCTTCATGTGGCTCCAGCGGTTTTTGAAAAATTTGTTGGTCGCGAAGTGATTTTTACGCTAAGAACAGTGGCAGAAGGTGGTCATATTGAATTGGATGGGCAAGAGTATGTTGATTTTCTAAAGGAAATCAATCAGATTTATAGTCCGGATTATATTGATTTCGAGTACTTTTCTTATCGACATGTCTTTGACCAAATGCTTGAGTTTCCAAATCTAGTCTTAAGTTATCATAACTTTGAAAATACGCCTGAGAATTTGATGGAAATCATGTCAGAGATGACCTCCTTAGCTCCTAAAATGGTCAAGTTAGCTGTGACACCTAAGCGTGAACAAGATGTTTTGGATCTCATGAATTTTACCCGTGGTTTTAAAGGCTTGAATCCTGAGCAAAATTTCGCAACTATGTCTATGGGGAAATTGGGAAGAATCACTCGCTTTTCTTCGCTATTAACGGGGTCTTCGTGGACGTTTGCCTGTGTGGATGAACCATCCGCGCCAGGCCAAGTAGACCTCAAAGATATGGTCAAAATCAGAGACATTTTAAATGAAGATTGATGGTTACACGCGACTGGCTGCAGTTGTTGCACGGCCCATAAGGCATAGTTTGTCACCGATGATCCACAATGCTGCGTTTGAAGCCACGGCTGTGAACGGAGTTTATGTTGCTTGGGATATTGCAGAGACCGATTTGCAAGCGACACTTGAAAATGTTCGTCGCTATGACATGTTTGGGATCAACTTGTCTATGCCCTATAAATCAGCTGTTATTCCCTACTTAGATGAATTGAGTCCTGAAGCAGCCCTGATTGGCGCAGTCAATACAGTTGTCAATTCTGGTGGTAAACTCATCGGTCATAATACCGATGGTCAGGGATTTTTGGTTAGCCTAGGTGAGTATTCAGTGGCTGGGCAGGAAATGGCTATTATCGGTGCAGGTGGAGCAGGCCTAGCTATTATCGCTCAGGCAGCTCTTAACGGTGCGCGTGCGATCCATGTCTTTAGCCGCCAACAATCTGTGACCAAAGTAAGCCGAAGCCTAGAGCCAATTGTGGCTCAGACTGGTGTTGAGCTGACAGTGACCGCTTTGAATGAGTCAGAAGAGCTCCAAAGGCTACTGAAGCAGTCTTCACTCTTGGTAAATAGTTCCAGTCTTGGTATGGATGGACATAGTTATCCCTTGCCTGCTGAGGTTCAATTGCCTGCCAATCTCTTAGTGGCTGATATCATTTACCATCCTTTCGAAACGCCGCTCTTAAAGCGTGCAAAGTCTGAAGGGTTGCCTACTATCAATGGCTTGGGAATGCTACTTCATCAAGCAGCTCTGGCCTTTGAACTCTGGACTGGTAAAGCGATGCCAGTTGATTTGATCTGGCCACAGCTAGAAGAAGTGGTCAAAACCAGAACCTAGGGAGATGCTTCCTAGGGTCTTTCCGTATTATGCTATGAGATAATGATGAATACGCGTCAAAATCAAATGTTAAAATAAAATTGTTCAGAAGCGAAAAAGGTTTCAGAGTTCAGGCTTTTCTAACGCCTGAGAGAGCTGATCGTAACAGCAATTTGAAAACTGAGAACGATCAATTATGAAAGGAAAATAGCTTTTTAACGAGTTTCCGAGCAAGTCAAGTATTACCTCTCTTGCTGAAATATAAGATATGAGAGTGTGAAAAGCCTTAAAGATATCTGTATTCGTAAGCGAGCAAAATTCGCAACTAGAGTTTAGGGCGTATTCCGCTCGTGAGATTTTGATTTTTAGAGAGTATAAATCAATCATTGTGTTGGAAATCTATGTTTGGTAAAACCCAAGGAGTTGTTATGAAAGTATCAGTAAATCTACCTCATCATCCTTATGATATTGTGATTGAAAAAGGCAGCATTGCTAAAGCAGGACAGTGGGCTGCCAATTTATGGAAGCCTCAAAAGGTAGTCATCATCACAGACAATCGTGTCAAGGGGCTCTATGCCCAGAAGGTGCAGGCTAGCTTTGAAGAATCAGGGTTTGAGGTGGCTGTTTTTGACTTTCCAGAAGGGGAAGCGCAGAAGAATTTAGTGACGGTTCATCAAGTTTATGAATTCTTGGTCAAGGCAGGTATGACTCGCTCAGATGGGATCGTTGCCTTAGGTGGCGGTGTTGTCGGGGATTTGGCTGGTTTTGTAGCTTCGACCTACATGAGGGGGATTCATTTCTTGCAAATCGCGACCAGCTTAACTGCCCAAGTGGATTCTTCGATTGGCGGTAAGACAGGTGTGAATACTCCTTTTGCGAAAAATATGGTCGGCACTTTTGCCCAGCCAGACGGTGTCCTGATTGATCCAGAAGTCCTTTCGACGCTAGGGCGTCGTGAACTAATCGAAGGGATGGGAGAGGTGATCAAGTATGGTTTGATTGCGGATAAGCAACTCTGGCACTTGTTAGAGAGCATGTCTGGTGTGGAAGATATTTTGCCTAATGCTGAACAGATCATTTACCATTCCTGTCAAGTTAAGCGTCAGCATGTGGTTGAAGATGAGCTGGATAATGGCATTCGTCTTTACCTCAATTTTGGCCATACGATTGGTCATGCGATTGAGCAGACTGCTGGTTATGGTAAGATCATGCATGGTGAGGCTGTGGCCATCGGCATGGTGCAGATTTCCCGTGTGGCTGAGAAAAAAGGCCTCATGCCTGTCGGAATAACAGATCAAATCATTGCCATGTGTCAAAAGTTTGGCTTGCCAACAGATTATGAACCTTGGGAAATAGACGCACTCTACAATGCGCTAGTACATGACAAGAAAGCCCGTGGTAGTAAGATTAAGACCGTTATCGTACCAGAACTTGGTCGTGCTAGGCTGAATGCGATTGACCTTGAAGAGATGAAAGAGTATTTGGAGAAATAGATGAGATATTTAACAGCGGGAGAGTCACACGGACCGCGTTTGACTGCGATTATTGAAGGTGTACCAGCTGGACTTCCTCTGACTGCAGAGGACATAAACCTTGAGCTCAAACGTCGTCAGGGGGGCTATGGGCGCGGTGGGCGCATGAAAATCGAGAGCGATCAGGTCGAAATCACATCAGGTGTCCGCCATGGACTGACTATGGGAGGCCCGATTACCCTAAATGTGACCAATAAGGATCATGAAAAATGGTTAGACATCATGTCTGTGGCCGATATTGAGGACAAGCTCAAGACTAAGCGAAAAATCACAAAGCCGCGTCCAGGTCACGCAGACTTGGTTGGTGGCATCAAGTACCGCTTTTCAGATTTGCGCAATTCCCTAGAGAGATCTTCAGCGCGTGAGACAACCATGCGCGTGGCAGTTGGTGCTGTTGCCAAGCGCCTTTTGGAAGAAATTGGTGTTGAGCTGGCTAGCCATATTGTCACCTTCGGAGGGATTGACGTTGAAGTGCCAGATGGCTTGACCGTTCGTCAAATCAAGGATTTGGCAGCGAAGTCTGAGGTTTCTATCGTTAACCAGGAGCGTGAGGAGGAAATCAAGGCCTACATCGATCAGATTAAGAAAGAAGGAGACACCATCGGTGGGGTCATCGAATGTGTGGTCGGTGGTGTACCTGTCGGCCTTGGATCCTTTGTCCAGTGGGATAAGAAGCTAGATGCCAAACTGGCTCAGGGTGTTGTTTCCATCAATGCCTTTAAAGGTGTTGAGTTTGGCGTCGGCTTCAAAGCGGGGCAGCTTAGAGGAAGCCAGGTCATGGATGAAATCCTCTGGTCTGAGCAAGATGGCTACACTCGCAGAACCAATAACCTCGGTGGTTTTGAAGGTGGCATGACTAACGGTGAACCATTGGTTATTCGTGGGGTTATGAAGCCGATTCCAACCCTCTATAAACCGCTCATGAGTGTTGATATTGCGACACATGAGCCTTATAAGGCAACAGTAGAGCGTTCTGATCCAACGGCTGTTCCAGCAGCAGCAGTTGTCATGGAATCAGTCGTAGCGACTATTATCGCAACGGAAGTGCTTGACAAGTTCTCGTCTGACAACCTAGAAGAGTTAAAAGCGGCAGTTCAAGCCCACGCAACTTATGTGAAAGAGTTTTAACATGACCAAAACTGTTTATATTGCAGGTTTAGGCTTAATTGGTGGTTCCATTGCTCTGGGCATCAAGCGTGACCATCCCGATTACCAGATTCTCGGTTATAATCGTGGAGAAAAATCCCGTCGTGTGGCTATGGAACGTGGCATGGTGGATGAGGTGACAGATGACTTTGCAGCTTTTGTATCTCAGGCTGATGTTATTATCTTAGCTGTTCCTATCAAGCAAACACTTGATTTTATGGAGCAACTGGCTCAACTCCCGTTAAAGCCAGATGTCTTGATAACTGATGCAGGATCGACTAAGTTAGCTATTGTTGAAAAGGCTGAGGAAGTTTTTGCTAACAAGGCTATTCGCTTTGTTGGCAGTCATCCCATGGCAGGTAGTCACAAATCTGGAGCGCATGCCGCTGATGTTAATCTGTTTGAGAATGCTTATTATATTCTTACGCCATCCAGATTGACAAACTCCGAAACCATTTCGGAGTTGGAGGACCTCCTTTCGGGTCTCCATGTGCGTTTTACTCAAATGGATGCGGCTGAGCATGATCAGGTGACTGGACAGGTTAGTCATTTTCCTCATGTCTTGGCGTCAAGTCTTATGCTTCAGGCGGGTGATTACCGTGATAGTCATGCCATGACCCAGCACTTAGCAGCTGGTGGTTTTCGCGATATGACACGGATTGCAGAGTCTGAGCCTGGCATGTGGACCAGCATTTTGGCGACCAATAAGGAACCAATACTGGAGCGAATCTCAGATTTCAAAAAACGCTTGGATCAGATCGCAGACCTCATTGCTACGAACAACCAAGAGGCTATCTGGGATTTTTTTGACCAAGGTCGTCAAATCCGTAAGGAAATGGAAATTCACAAGCGAGGTGGTGTAGATAGCTTCTTTGATCTCTATGTCAATATTCCTGACGAGGAGGATGAAATCCTTAAAATCATGGAATTATTACGTGGAACTTCTCTGATGAACTTGAGGATTAACGAAGAAAACCGTGAGGACATTCATGGAATCCTCCAGATTACGTTCAAAACTCAGGCTGATCAGCTCCGTTCTAAAGAAATCATCGAAAAAGCAACGGATTATCAGGTTTTTATAGATTGACTCGTGTTTATACTCTATAAAAATAACATCTAACGAAGGAAAAAAGAAACACAGTCTAAAAAGTCAGATAAAATTCAAAAATTTTCCAGAGTGTTTGCACTTGTCGTCAATTTTTTCATTTTCTACGCTTTTCCTAACGGACTTTGTATCTTAACAACTGAACACGGGCTAAAAAAGCTAAATGGAGTTTGGTATGGTTAGGGCCGTAGCCGTCTGGATTTCCTTCGATTTCATCTGTGGAAATCCTAGTCGTCTTGGCCGGGGTACGTCAACGTCATCGAAGATGACTGACTTACCGCCATTTTCCAACGCATTTCTAAACGCCCTTTGTATCTTAATAAAGGAGAGAAAATAATGCAAGAAAACATTTATGATTTGGCCAATGGCCTTGAGCGCGCTTTGCGTCAATTACCAGAATATAAGGCAGTCGCAGACGCGAAAGCTCAGATTGACGCAGATCAGGCAGCGAGCGATTTATTCAAAGAATACACGGCCTTTCAAGGTGAATTACAAGGCTTGATGCAAACAGGTCAAGCTCCAAGTCAAGACTTGCAAGAACGCATGCAGGCTATGAGTGCGCAATTACAAGAAAATCCTGTTGTGGCGGAATATTTTACCAAGCAACAGCAACTATCTGTCTATTTAGCAGACATCGAGCGCATTATCTTTAGCCCTTTACAGGACCTGCTCTAATCAAAAGTCTTAAAAAAGCCAAACCTTCAATGACAAGGTTTGGCTTTTTAGGTCTAAGATTATAATGTTAAACGTCGTAGTAGAGGCTCTCTGTGGCAAACTGAGGCTCGCTTGTAACCATGATACCAAGATCACGGAAAATTTCCTCATCTGCCTTTGGCAGGATAGCACTGCTGTGAGCTTGAAGGTTACGAAGTTTTTCAACTTGAAGGAGGGCTGCCTCAGCAGAAGGATTTGTCACTGCTGAGATACTTAGGGCAATCAAGGCTTCTTTGCAGTCCAAGATCTTACTAGTATTCTTGAGCTTATCGTGGTTGAGCTTGTTAATGGTATCTAAGATCACCGGTGGCATAAGGTGAAGATCCTCTCCGATATTAGCCATTTCTTTGAGGGCATTGAGGAGGCAGGCCGCAGCAGAAGTCATGGTGCTACTCCGCTTACCAGTAACGAGACGTCCATCGGACAGTTGGATCGAAACGACAGGTACCTTGATTTCGCGACTACGATCATTAGCTGCGGCAACGACAGGACGGTCTTTTGGACTGAGACCCATTTCATCCATGATAAGCTTGCCACGCTGGGCTGCTTCAAGGCTTGTGGTTCCTTTTTTGTAGTCACACTGCAAGGCATAGTAGCGACGAATAATCTCTTGTTTAGCCGCTTCTTGAACAACTGCGTCGTCAATAATAGCAGAGCCAACTCGGTTAACTCCCATGTCAGTCGGAGAGTAGTAAGGGATATCAGAACCGTTGATTTTGGTCAAAATCCGACGAAGGAGAGGGAAAGCTTCAATGTCACGATTGTAGTTAATCGTAGATACACCATATTTTTCCAAATGGTAAGGATCAACCAAGTTAATATCTTCAAGATCGGCAGTGGCTGATTCGTAGGCCACATTGACAGGGTGTTTGAGTGGCAGATCCCAGACTGGGAAGGTTTCAAACTTGGCATAGCCTGCTTTGCGACCGCGCTGCACCTCGTGATAGAGCTGGTTAAGGCAGGTCGCCAGTTTACCGCTATTGGCTCCAGGAGCAGTCACAATGACAAGCGGTTTGGTAGTCTCGATATATGCATTTTTGCCATAGCCATTTTCACTGACAATAGTGTCAACGTCAAAGGGATAGCCCTCAGTATGGCCGTGGGTGTAGACCTTGATACCATGACGTTCCAGTTTGGTCTTAAATTGACTAGCAGCAGGCTGACCAGAAAAACGAGTAATCAATACACTGTTGATTTGCAAATCCCAGTAGCGCAGATCATCAATCATTCGCAGGAGGTCACGATCATAGGTAATACCTAGGTCACCACGGACTTTGTTGGATTCTAAGTCACCTGCGTAAATACAGATAATGATTTCTGCTTGATCGCGCAATTTGTGGAGAAGTTTGACCTTACCATCAGGATCAAACCCAGGTAACACTCGCATAGCGTGGAAATCACCAATCAATTTGCCACCAAATTCCAAGTAAAGCTTATCGTGGGCGGTCACACGCTCCATGATGAACCGACTTTGTTCCTCGAGATATTTCTCGCTATCAAATCCTTTTTTCATTTGAGCCTTCCTTTCTTCATAAAGAAATAGTTTACTCTTTTTTAATCAAAATATCCAGTAAAAAATGAAATCTTTGAAAAATTGATCTGGGATCACGATTATTGATTTTCTTGGAAAAGAGCAGGTCAACTAAGACCTTAACAATAGTGATAACGGCAGAAAAAAACTACGGTCAAGTGAGAATGAGACGCTAAATAAGAAAAGGGAACGGGCATTTTGACCAACGAAGAACCCGCACTCACAGCAACGCTTTCATTTAAGGAGGGGGTCCGACAATCACCGTTCATTTTTACAAAATACAGTCAGTATTCTTTCAAAAAACGTCAATGATCGAAAAATGCTCTCCTGAATCAAAGTATCTTACTTGTGAACACAGGTTCTAAGATTAATCTTTTTTAGCTTTTACGAAACCAAGGCCAGACAAGATAGTCAACCCTAGAAGGGAGATAAAGGATGTTGTGCTGCCTGTATTTGGCAAAGTCTTAGCTGAAGACGAGCTTAGTTTAGTGTTGCTGACTTCTTTGTGACCATAACTTTGCCCTGCGGCATCATATCGTGGCAGGTTCATATTGATTGTTTTTGAGCTGCTTGTGTTCTTCTCAGCTTGAGATGGAGGAACTGTTTCTGGTTTAGGCTTAGGTTGTGGCTTAGGAGCAGCGGGATTGTCTTTGACAAACGGATCTCTGCCCTTATTAAGTTCATCGATATTTGACATACCGTCACCATCGCTATCAGCTTCAGGTGTCAATGGAATCACGCGTTCATTGCTATTAATAGCTGCGTATTTGCTGAGATCCTTGGTCTTAACAAGATAATCAGCGAAAACTTCGTCCATGGAAGGCCCCTCTTCACGAGCGCCACCCAACATATCATAGCCATCTCCACCAGCAGCGACAAAGTCATTGGTTGCAAGGTAGTAAGTCTTGTCAAGGTCCAAAGCATCGTAGCCGCCAGTCTCTCGATTGCGGATTTCAATTTTCAGAACGCGGTTATTTGCCTCGGCAAGTGGGTTATAGTAAACTTTAGCACCAGACACTTGGAGATAGAAACCAGCAGCACCAAAGAGTGGTTGGCCATTTTTATCTGTTATATAACTACCATCTTCATTCTTTTGGAGAGCGGAGCTCAGAGATCTTTCAAACATTGCTCGAATCTGGCTACCTTTGACCTCGATTTGAGAAATAATGTTACCAAATGGTAGAACGGCGATAATGTCTCCTTTGGTGATAGGCTTGCCAGCAGCGATCGTTTCACGAATACCACCACCGTTGGTGACGGCGAGATCAGATGGTTTGCTGAAACCAGTTTGACCGTAGTCATAAAGCGCATCGGTAATGATGTTACCGGAGTTGGTTTCACGCACACGCACGTTTTCACGTTGGCCATTAAGTTCAACCGTATTGTTTTCTATGATGACTTTAGCATTTTCAGCATCAAACTTAGCTTTAGACTCTGCCACGATAGCAGCAACTTTTTCGTTTGGTGTAATCGATTTTGCATCATTAGCAGAAATAAAGCTAGGCGTTACCACACTATCTTTAATGGTAATTTTACCGATGTTATTAAGGTAGCTTCCTGTTTGGCTGTAAGTCACATTGCTTCCAAAAGTGGCAGAATGCACTGTATGGGAATGGCCATCGATGACGATAACTTTTTTACCAGTCAACAATTCAAACTCTGAAAGAGCTTTAGCGAGTGTGTCACCACGCCACTCAACAGGTGTGCTCTCATCAATACCCAAGTGAGCTAGAATGATATAGTTGTTGTAGGATTTACCTTCAGCGCGGGCGTTGCTTTCCACTTGCTCGATAACTTTTTTTACTTCAGAGATAGGGTCAGCGAAGACAACATTTGTCACATTTCTAGGGTGCGTCTTAGTAGATGTTTCCGGTGTTGTGACACCGATAACAACAAATTCATCTCCAGACACATCTGGTGTCTTGTCAATAATCGTTGACGCTTCAAAAAGTCGCACATTATCAACATAAGTGTTGGCTGAAAGAATTGGAAACTTAAGAAGTTCTTTATAGGCTTTAGCTTGTTCGAGACTAAAGTCAAACTCATGGTTACCGACAGCCATGGCGTCATAACCAATCGCATTCATCGCCTTGGCAAGCTCAGCACCCTTGCTGGCGTTAGAAATCGGTAGCCCTTGGAAAGCATCTCCAGCATCAAGCACGAGTGTCTTTTGGTCTGTTTTTGCTTTTTCCTCTTCGACAACTGTGGCTAATTTAGCCATCCCGATGACACCGCGCTCTTCCAGCATGCGCCCATGTATATCGTTCGTATGCAGAATAGTTGTTGTATCACTGGCTGATGCCTCAGCAGGAGCGGTATTCTTGTTCGAAGTCTCAGATGCTGGTTCTGAGTTTTTAATACTCTCACCTGAGTTAGCAGTTGCTTCAACATCGGAGGTTGTTTCAGTGGGTGTTGAGGTAACTGGGCTGACACCTGAGCTTGGCTCAGCTGGTGTTGAAGTGTTAGCAGAAACTGTTGCCTGCCCCTGACTTAGCATAAAAGTTGAAAGTAAGAGAGCTGACGTTGTAACAATCGCAGGTTTCTTTTTCATAGGAACTCCTTTATTTCCTTAAATTGTGATAAGCCCATTATACCAAATATCGGATGAAATGGTTTTGAAAACGCTGTAAAAAAATCGTAAAATTGAAAAAGGCGAATAATGTTTAGACAGTTTAGGGAAAACTATTAGAATCAGCAGACACAAGTCAAGGCCCTTCGTTCAGGAGAGTTTTTTTCGATTGTCTAACCAGTGTTTGAGAGTAAGACAGACAGCTATGATGACTTTGCTCCCACCTCAAAATCTATAACCGCTAAAGATGGTGTATAAAATTTATTCAGAATACTTTAAAAATTCATTTAAAAAAGGTATAATGACCCTATTATATTATTTTGAAAACAAGTTGAGGTATGATATGGGATACACCGTTGCATTAGTCGGCGCGACAGGCGCTGTGGGAACACGCATGATCCAGATGTTGGAAGAGTCAAGCCTTCCTATTGATCAGGTGCGTTTTTTGGCGTCAGCCCGCTCGGCTGGTAAAACACTTCTTTTCAAAGGGCAAGAAATCTCTATTGAAGAAACAACTGAAAATGCCTTTGAAGGTGTTGACATTGCCCTCTTTTCAGCTGGCGGATCAACCTCTGCTAAGTATGCGCCTTATGCGGTCAAGGCAGGTGCGGTTGTGGTTGATAACACCTCTTTTTTCCGTATGAACAAGGATGTGCCTCTTGTGGTGCCAGAGGTGAATAGTCACGCGCTTGAAAAACACAAAGGGATCATCGCCTGCCCGAATTGCTCAACCATCCAGATGATGGTGGCCTTGGAGCCTATCCGTGAAAAATGGGGCTTGGAGCGCATTATCGTGTCAACCTACCAAGCGGTATCAGGTGCTGGACAGTCAGCCATCAATGAAACGGAAAACCAATATCGCCAAATTTTAAATGAAGGTGTTGCTCCTAAAGATACGACTGCGAATATCTTGCCATCAGGTGGCGATAAGAAACACTACCCGATCGCTTTCAACGCTCTTCCACAGATTGATGTCTTCACAGACAACGACTATACCTACGAAGAGATGAAGATGACCAATGAAACCAAGAAAATCATGGAAGACGACAGCATTGCTGTCTCTGCAACCTGCGTGCGAATACCAGTTCTCTCTGGTCACTCTGAGTCCGTCTACATTGAGACCCAAAAAGTGGCACCAATTGATGAAGTCAGAGCAGCAATAGCAAGCTTCCCAGGAGCTGTCTTAGAAGATGATGTATCAACACAAACCTATCCACAAGCGATCAATGCAGTTGGCAGCCGCGACACCTTTATTGGCCGTATTCGTAAAGACTTAGATGCTGAAAAAGGCATTCACATGTGGGTGGTTTCAGACAATCTCTTGAAAGGAGCTGCTTGGAACTCCGTTCAAATCGCAGAAGAACTGCATGCGCGTGGGCTGGTTCGTCCAACCAAAGACCTTGTATTTGACTTAAAATAAGCCAGTTTTGCAAGAGTAGAGTAAGAATGGAAAAAATGACATCACACGAAACTATTAGACTTACTCGGAAACCAGTAAATGTTTCAGAAGTCAGACTTATCTATCATCCAAGAGAGTCGGTTGTAACAGCAATTTGAAATTTTAGAATGACAATTAACGAATCTCCGAACAAATCTATTATCAAAGTCATAGTAACATAGGTGAGAAATGCGTTTGTGAACCCATGATGTTCTGAAGGGGATTCAGGCGGCAAGAATGCATGAAAAATCATCACTTTATCTAATACTATTTTCCTTTTTCTCTGTTAATCACTATGTTTAAATGAAAATTGCTCTAGTCTTGGTAGATGGTTGAGAGTAATCAAATGATACTAACCTTAAAGAAAGTTTCATGCGTTTGGTGTTTTACCCTGGAAAAATCCTTGACATATCAGGGATATAAGAGTAAAATGGTTCTGATATACACATTGAAGAATTGGAGTAGTGCATGACAGGGCGTTCCAGACATAGAAGAGGAAAAAATAAGTTTGAAAATGTGAATTGGTTAAATCTTTTTCTATTCCTCATCTTTACTACAACTGCTATAGCCTTTTTATATGTCGGCTATCAACATGGTTTTTTGGTCGTGAAGGGGATTTCTTTAGCTATTCCCCTTATTCTTTTGTTACTATTTATAACTTTTTTCCTATTAATTAAATTCCGAAAAGCAAGTCTCTTGACAGGAATATTTCTAACTGTAGCATCAGTTCTCCTTGGGTTTGGTCTTTATGCCCAAAAGACAGTAGTTGATGTCTCTGGTAAGCTCAACAAGTCTGCGACTTTCTCGGAAACTGTAATGAGTATTGTCGTTCCTGCGGATAGTGACATTAATGATATCGCTCAAGTGTCCTCAGCTTTTACAGCTAAGGATAGTGATGCTAGAAACATTGAAGTTTTACTAGCTCAGCTCAAGGCAGATAAAAATCTCGACCTTGAAAGTCAAGATGTAGCCTCTTATCAGGAAGCCTATGAAAAACTGTTGGCTGGTGAAGGACAAGCTATGGTGTTAAACAGCGCCTACGGTGACTTGTTAGAGACAGTTCACTCAGGCTATGCTGAAAAATTAAAAACCTTGTACAGTTACACCATCAAAAAAGATGTTAAGACGGGCCAGTCTGAAAAAACTATCTCAGCAAGTGACAGTTTTAATATCTATATCAGTGGGATTGATACTTATGGTCCGATTAGTTCAGTTTCGCGATCAGATGTTAACATCATCATGACAGTCAATCGTAGTACGAATCAAATCCTTTTGACAACGACCCCGCGTGATTCCTATGTGCGGATTGCTGGTGGTGGGAATAATCAGTACGACAAGCTGACTCATTCTGGTGTGTATGGGATCGAATCCTCTATCCAAACACTGGAAAATCTATATGATATTGACATCAGCTACTATGCACGTATCAATTTTACATCTTTCCTAAACCTGATTGATGCTTTAGGTGGTATCGAAGTCTATAATGACCAAGAATTTACCAGTCTACATGGGAATTATCATTTCCCAGTTGGCAATGTAAAACTGAATTCTGAACAGGCCTTAGGCTTTGTACGAGAACGTTATAGTCTTGCGGATGGTGATCGTGATCGTGGCCGCAATCACAATAAGGTTATTGCAGCGATCATTAATAAGTTAACATCTGTAAATGCTCTGGCAAGCTATACCAGCATCATTGACAGTGTAGGAACGTCTGTTCAGACGGACATGCCATTAAGCGTCATGCTAGCACTAGCAAACGATCAGTTAGCAAGCGGTAAACGCTACTCTATCGTTTCTCAATCCTTGGAGGGAACAGGATCAGTTGGACAATTGCCATCCTATGCCATGCCAAATGCTAGTCTATACATGATGTCTGTAGATGAAACCAGCTTGAATACAATCAAGACAGCTATTCATAAGACCTTAGAAGGGAATTAGGATGATTGACATTCATTCACATATTATCTTTGGGGTAGATGATGGTCCAAAAACACTTGAGGAGAGCTTAGAACTTCTCAACTTTGCCTATGATCAGGGAATTCGTACGATAGTGGCGACCTCTCATCGTCGGAAGGGAATGTTTGAAACGCCTGAAAATGTTATTTGGGAGCATTTTCAAATCCTGAAGGCAGAAGTGGCAGAAATCTTGCCAGATCTGACCTTGCTTTATGGTGGTGAGCTTTATTACACCGAGGATTTGCTATCTAAACTTGAGCAAAAAGAGGTGCCTACGATGGCAGGGACACGGTTTGCGCTCATTGAGTTTAGTTCTCGCACGCCTTGGAAAGAAATACATACGGCTCTTAGTAATGTCCTTCTTTTAGGGATTACTCCAATCGTAGCGCATATCGAGCGCTACCAAGCACTTGAATACGAAGCTGATCGCGTCGATGATTTGATCAAGATGGGATGCTATACTCAAGTTAACAGTCTCAGCTTGCTCAAACCTAAATTTTTCGGCGATGATGCTAAGCTGTTTAAAAAACGTGCGAAATACTTTTTGGAAAATAAACTCGTGCATATCATAGCAAGCGACATGCACAATACAGGTGTTCGTAGACCCTATATGAAAGAAGCCTATGCACAGATCGTTAAAGATTATGGTCAGTATTATGCGGACAATCTTTTTCATCACAATGCCCAAACTTTGTTAGAAAATAAATACCTCTAGGAGCAATATATGGAAACGATAGACAACAGTCAATTAGAAATTGATGTGTTACAACTACTGAAAAAACTCTGGAATCGTAAATTCTTGATTATTTTTGTGTCTTTAATTTTTGGAGGAGTGGCTCAGGGAGTAAGTGTCTTTTTAATGAAGCCAAGCTATACCTCGACCACTCGCATTTATGTAGTAAACCAAAAAGATCAAGCGCAAGGAATCAGTACCCAAGATTTGCAGGCAGGGGATTACCTGGTTAAAGATTATCAGGAAATCATTAGGTCTACTGATGTGATGCAGACGGTCGTTGCTGAAAAAGGATTGACAATAACACCATCAGCACTTGCTTCAAAGGTCCGAGTCAGTACCCCAACTGGCACACGGATTATCTCTATCAGCGTTGAGGATCAGGATCCTATTGAAGCAAGCAATTTGACCAATGCAGTCCGTGAAGTCGCTGCTGAGAAGATTAAAACAATCACTAAAGTAGAAGATGTCACGACTCTTGAGGAGGCAGAACCACCTACTGCACCGTCTTCCCCAAATATTCGACGCAATGTCTCGCTCGGTGTTTTGACAGGAGGATTTTTGGCAGTAGCGTTTGTCTTGATTAGTGAGTTACTGAATGATCGTGTGACTCGCCCTGAAGATATCGAAGAGGTTCTTGGAATGACGCTTTTGGGTGTAGTTCCAGAAATGGACTAATCAGTCGCGAAAAAAATCGATAATATAGGAGAATATAATGCCTCAATTAGAACTCGTCAGATCAAAAGTTCAACTGGCAAAAAACGTTGAAGAATACTTTAATGCCATTCGAACGAACATTCAGTTTAGCGGTCGTAACATTCGGACAATTGTCATTACATCGGTTCAGCCCAACGAAGGCAAGAGTACTACCTCTGTCAACTTAGCAATTTCCTTAGCGAATAGTGGCTTTAAGACTTTACTGATAGATGCTGACACGCGAAATTCTGTCCTTTCAGGGACTTTTAAAGTTAATGGAAAGACTGTTGGACTTAGCAGCTACCTGTCAGGCAACAGTGAATTGACGGATGTGTTATGCGACACCAATATCGAAAACTTGATGGTTGTCTTAGCTGGTCAGGTGCCGCCAAACCCAACAAGTTTACTTCAGAATGCTAATTTTGATAAGATGCTTAAGATGACACGTGAAGTCTATGACTACGTCATTGTTGATTCACCGCCCATTGGACTTGTCATTGACGCTGCGATTATCGCGCAACATTGTGACGGGGCAATCCTTGTGACAGAGTCAGGCGTTATTCGTCGTAAGTTTTTGCAAAAAGCCAAAGAACAATTGGAACAGAGTGGCACTCAGTTTCTTGGTGTTATTTTGAACAAAGTAGAGCAACGACTAGAAAATTATGGAGGCTATGGCTCTTATGGTCAATACGGTCAATATGGGAAGTAAGCCTTAATCGAGGAGAGTATGAAAAAGATAGGTCAGATACAATTAATATCTTTCCATTTACTATTAATTGTGTTTAGTCTTGCTGTTATTAGTACTTATTTTAAAACAAATTTCTCAGTTACTGATTTTATCATTTTAGGCTTGATAGACACAGTTGTCTTCTTTGTCAATGACTCAGAGCAAGAATTCTATAATAGAGGCTATTTGTTAGAGTTCATCCACACAGCAAAAAGTGAGATGATTTTTGTACTATTTGTCGTTTTTATTAACTTCTTGTTGAAAAATACTATCCCATTTTCAAGAAAAGATTTAATAGTATTTATCGTCTTGAAATTCTTAGGGACATACGGTTTAAATGTAATCGTAAAACGGTACAGATATTATATTTATCCCAAATTATTAAAAAGTAAAAAGTATGTAGTCCTTACCGTAAAGGCAAGGCTTCAAGATACGTTAAAGCGGCTAAACGGTTCAGGGAATTTAAATGGAGAGGTTGTTGGGATTTGTGTCTTAGATGATGCAAATGATGAGAGTTCTGGGGGGAAGTTTATTCCTAGAGCAGAGATGATAGCATTTGCCACATATCATGTTGTTGATGAAGTGTTTGCGAATCTACCAAGTGATAAGTATAGAGTAAGTGAGATTGTTTCCCAGTTTGAGAGCATGGGGATTGATGTTAGTTTTAATATTAACGCCTATGATCTCAACCCTGAAACTCAAAAGAAACTACAACGATTAGCAGATTTTAATGTTATAACTTTTTCGACCAGATTTTACAGCGAGACGCATATTATTGCAAAAAGAGCACTTGATATTATTGGCGCTATAGTAGGACTAGTCCTTTGTGCTATCGTTTCTATAGTACTGGTACCCTTAATCATAAAAGATGGTGGCCCTGCTATTTTTTCTCAAGAGAGGGTTGGAATGAATGGCCGGATATTCAAATTTTATAAGTTTAGGTCCATGGTTCCAAACGCTGAAGAATTAAAGAAAGAGCTCGAATCACACAATCAGATGCAGGGTGCAATGTTCAAAATGGATGACGATCCTCGGATTACAAAAGTTGGGAAGTTTATTCGAAAGACAAGTCTGGATGAATTACCCCAATTTTATAATGTTCTGCGAGGCGACATGAGTCTGGTAGGAACGAGGCCTCCGACTGTCAAGGAATATGAAACCTATACGCCAAGCCAGAAGAAGCGTTTGAGTTTCAAACCTGGTATCACAGGTCTTTGGCAAGTTAGTGGCAGAAGTAATATAACTGATTTTGATGAAGTCGTCAAACTTGATGTGGCCTATATTGATAGTTGGAGTATATGGTCTGATATTAAAATTTTATTGAAAACGATTAGAGTTGTTTTTCAAAGAGAAGGCTCGAAATAAATTTAGGGAATGATATATCGTTATATGATCAGCACAATATAATATGTGGTAGGGGGTAGTCGCATCGCGAAAGAATAAAATTTTTATCACTGCGTCCTATGATGGTGTAAAGTGGTATAAAATTCCCTAGATTTAATAATAAAACCATTTTAGAACCGAATAAACATCTCCCTGTCAAGTGGACAGTTAAATAATAGATTTGTTCTGAAACCAGCATATCTCAAACTTGATAATCCCACAAATTAACTCCGCTCTCAATTCAAATCGTCTCCTGCGGTTGCGATATGGTTGTGCCATTATTTGGAATATCTTAAATCGTGCCTTAAATAAAATGCTCAATTGGAAATGGTGAATGCCGAGATATCTCAAATTGACCAATAGCACTTTTCAGTTGGTAAGATAGCATACTGATTTTGAACAAGGTAAAATCGTACATGTGACCGTCTGAAAAAGCTAGCTGAATGGCCCAATGACTGGTTAAATCAAACAGGATTTGTGTTTTTATGGTGTGTCGTTTCTTTTTTGCTGAATAACTTTTACTTTGTTTTTTGTGGGGGACATTGAATAGACTATCGGAGCCATTTACCGCTACGTAAGCGCTAGGTATTTCTAATTGATCTAAATCAAATAAACCTGAGTTACGAAGAGTATCCACCACCCAAGTTAAGGTGGTATTGACAGTGACTGGACCAACACCGAAATCAAAGACTAGCAAGCGTTGTGTTGGATAATAGCAAAGGTAGCGTAGGGCATAAGCAATTGATCTTCCATAGTGAGACGACTACGACCTCCTTTTTGATGTTGTTTTTTTATAAGGAGTTTCCGAAGATTGTTTTTACAGGAATGATTGTTCAGTTCTTTAACTATGAACTAGGCTAGCTTGAGTACTGTAGTTTGCGCTTTGAAACAGAAATGCTCAATATGGAAAACTACCAAGGGAATGCTGTAGTCGACTACATGGATGCAGAAACGCTATATATTCGTATCATTGAGTATAAACACTTTGAATTTGATACACAAGAAAAAACTATCGTCACAAAAGAACACTCTAAAACTTTGGAAAAAGGTGATGAGCCATACTATCCAGTTAATAATGAGCGTAATAACCACCTTTGCAAAGAGTATAAAAAATTGGTTAATGTCCAGTCCAAGGCAATGTCATCTTTGGGGTTGTTTAGGTCAATACCGTTACACGATATGCACCAAGTTATTGCAGTAACTTTGCAATGTGTGAGAAATGAAGTTGATTAGGGAGAAAAATGAAAACAGTAGTATCTATTTTAGGAGTCAAAATCCATCCATTAACAATGAAAGAAACCATTGATGTAGTTGATACAGATTATATTCAAGGGAGGCGCCCACTTCATCTGATGGGAGTTAATGCAGATAAAATCAATCAATGTATAGATGATCCTGAGATGCTGACAATTGTAAATAATTGTGAAATTGTTAATGCTGATGGTGCTTCTGTTGTACTTGCAGGAAAGTATTTAGGAGTTGATATTCCTGAAAGAGTTGCAGGTATTGATTTAATGCAGGAGTTGCTGATGCTTGCAGAAAAGAAAGACTATTCAGTCTACTTTTTTGGAGCTAAAGAAGGGGTTCTTCAAAAAATGCTTGGGAATTTTGAAATTAATTATCCCAAGTTAAAAGTTGTTGGGCATAGGAATGGATATTTCTCATATGATGAGGTTGAGTTGATTTCTAAAGATATAGCTAATAAAGCACCTCAATTGGTTTTTGTTGGTATTACGTCGCCTAAAAAAGAATATTTGATTGAGCGTTTTATATCAGATGGCATTAATAGTATCTTTATGGGGGTAGGTGGTAGTTTTGATGTTCTTTCAGGCACAATACCAAGGGCTCCTAAGTGGATGCAAAATGCGCATTTGGAATGGTTATTCAGGGTGATGAATGAGCCACAAAGACTTTTTAAAAGATACTTTGTTGGGAATGTGACTTTTATTAGGAGAGTACTTACTGCAAAAAAGGATTAAGTAAATATTATTAAACCAATAAAAAATGACTTGTTCAGATACTCAGGGAAAGCGAATTTTGTCACGGTTGTTATTTACTTTTTGACTAGGTCTTTTTTTAGGTATATTGTAATAATGAGAATTTGTAGTTGTTCAAAAATACTGCGATATTTTTCTATCCTTTTCATAAAGTAACGAGCTCCAAAATAATACAAATCTCGTACAAAACCAATATCGGTTACGGATTTTATATAGGACATAATGGTCCTGTCGTAATTAACCCGACAGCAGTGATTAGTTATAATTGTACAATATTGTACAATTATGTAGTTCACGATAATTGGTAATGAAGTAAAAATGGCCGTATCTGTTGGTGATAATGTTTATATAGAATCTGGTGTTAGTACAGTAGAAGATGTTACGATTGGTTCAAATGTCACTAATGGTGCAGGGAGTTCTGTCACAAAAGATATTCCTATTGATGCAATAGTTGCTGGTAATCATGCTAAAATATTACATTATAAAATTCCTGAGAAGCTTGTTAAGCGAGTGTGGGCAATAGAATAGTGGATATGTAGAAAAGAGGAAGTGATGTCAAAAATATTGCATATATCTCGTACTATGGGGCAAGGTGGTGCAGAGAAAATAGTTTTTCAGTTATGTGAAGAATTTAAGGATGAATTTTCTGAAATATATGTAGCCTCAAGAGGGGGGCACTTGGTTAATGCTTTAGAAAAGCATGCAATTAATCATTTAACTATTGATGATATTGAAAAAAAAACCATCTCAGTACTGTTAAAAAATTTTCTTCAGCTCAACAAATTGATTAAAAAGCACGATATTGGGATTGTACATATCCATCACAGAATGGGATTAGTGTATGCACAGATGCTGCGCTTATTTAATCCTAAATTAAAAGTTATATATACAGCACATAATATTTTTAAAGATAATTACTTCCTCTATAAATTACTTTTGACCAAAGTCATATGCATTGCAGTAGGTAAAGGTGTAAAGGATAGTCTTCCTCTGAAAAACAAAAAGCATGTTATTGTTATTTATAATGGGGTTCGTAAACCAGAAGATGAGTATATCCCTACAGAATTAAAAGGTTTCGAAGGGACGAAAATTCTCTGTATTGCTAGATTAAGTGAGCAAAAGGGTCACAAATATTTGTTAGATTCAGTCAAGCAGCTGAAGGATGAATTACCTGAGAATGACTTTAAGGTTTATTTCTTAGGGGAGGATGAGCATGGGCATGAGCATGTTTTACGGGAATTAGTTGCAGAGTATAAGATTTCTAACAAAATTGAATTTTTAGGATATAAAAAAGATGTCCATAACTATATAAATGATTGTGATTTTGCAGTTTTACCATCACTTTGGGAAGGATTTCCACTAACACCCATTGAAGTATTTATGAATAAACGGACAATTGTTGCAACCGATATAAAAGGAACAGATGAGATTGTTAATGAATCTAATGGCATGCTAGTCACCCCAGCGGATGCTATTTCACTAAAAGAAGGAATGAAAAAATTGTTAGAGAATCTTGATTTAAGAAATGCCAAGGAAGAGCAAGCGTTCATTTCCTACACTAATAATTTTTCTTTTGAACGTTTTGTTTCGCAATACAGAGAAATATACAAAGATAAGGAGTAAGTATGTTGAAAAAAGTATTATTAGTTTTTGGGACTCGACCCGAGGCTATAAAAATGTGTCCACTTGTTAACGAATTGAAGCGTTCCAATACTTTCGAGGTTAGAGTATGTGTTACTGGTCAGCATAAAGAAATGCTTCAGCAAGTATTAGATGTTTTTAATGTAGTGCCCGACTATGATTTAGAAATTATGCAACCTAATCAAACGTTGTATACCATTACAACAAGTATACTAGACAAAATTAAGCTGGTTTTTGATGAGTTTGAGCCAGATGTTGTTTTAGTCCATGGTGATACTACAACAACATTTGCCGCTTCACTAGCTGCATTCTATTCAGGTATTAAGGTTGGGCATGTTGAAGCGGGTTTGAGGACTTATAATCTTCAAAGTCCGTTTCCTGAGGAATTTAATAGACAGGCTGTGTCAATTGTTTCTGATTTTAATTTTGCCCCTACAGAAATTTCAAAAGGTCACTTACTTTCTGAAGGAAAAAAAGAAGAAATGATATTTGTCACTGGAAACACGGCTATTGATGCGCTTAAAACAACGGTCGATGCAGATTACCATCATGATTTATTCGATTGGATTGGGAATAGCAAGTTAATCATGATTACGGCTCACCGACGAGAGAATCTAGGACAACCTATGAAAAATATGTTTAAGGCAATAAAGAGAGTATTAAATGAAAATCCTGACGTGAAGGCTATTTATCCTATTCATAAAAATCAACTAGTTCGTGAAATTGCAAATGAAATTTTTGGAAATAATGATCGAATAAAATTGATAGAACCACTTGAAGTTATTGATTTTCATAATTTTTTAAATAAGAGTTATCTTATTTTAACGGATTCCGGGGGTATTCAGGAAGAAGCACCATCACTTGGTAAACCCGTTTTGGTTATGCGTGACACAACAGAACGTCCAGAGGGAGTGGAAGCTGGAACATTAAAATTGGTAGGGACAGAAGAAGAGAGTATCTATAAAAATTTTAGTCTTTTACTTACAAATGATGAAGAATACTCGCGGATGAGTAAGGCAAGCAATCCGTATGGAGATGGAACAGCTTCTGAACAAATTGTTGAAATTTTGAAGGAAAATTTGTAAGATATGTTAAAAGAAAGAATGGGCTGGATTGATTCACTAAGAGGATTTGGAATCATACTCGTTGTTCTAGGTCATGTAGATTTTCCATACAAACAATATATTTATTGGTTTCATATGCCGCTCTTTTTTATTCTTAGCGGTATTACTATCAGTTTAAGTAGAGAGCGAGAAGTATTTTACACCAAAAAAGTTCGATCTCTAATATTTCCATTTGTAGTAATGGGTACAATTTTAATTGTTATTTTTTCATATTTTCAACAAATTAATTTTCTCAAAGAGATTACGAAGTTTTTGTTATTTGGGGGAGTGAGAAGTTCTGGATATGTAGGTGCATTTTGGTTTTTACCCTCACTCTTCGTGACTCAAGCAATTTTTTATGAAGGTTACAATTTAAAAAAAATGAGTTATAAAGGCATACTTGCATTGTTGGTTATTTCATGTGGTTTATTAGGAAATTCGAATCTTCCTATGAATTTATCACTTTTTCCAATATTTATGATTTATCTTATTTTTGGGAAGTTCATATTACCGAAGATTATTAAAGAGCATTTTAGTTATAAAACAATCTATATTTTTGCTTTTTCAGGTATTTTATTAGGAAAATATAGTGACTTTCAATTGGATTTAAAATATGGGCTAATCAGTAATTATTTTCTAGCTATTTTTATTCCTATTACTCTAACTAGTTTGTTTGTTGTCTTATTCTACAGGTCAAGATTGAATTTTTCAAAAAAAATACTATCTTATATTGGAGTACGAAGTTTAAAAGTAATGCTTACTCACAATTTCTTTATTTATAACCTTAGTAAGTGTTATGATTTAGTTTGGTGGCAAAATTTTATTTTAAGTGTTATATTGACGATATTAAGTATATTTATTTACGAAAAAGCGATTGAAAATACAGGAAAGAATATTACAGAATGAAAATCTCTATTAATTTAAAGATACTTTTATTAATGATAGGCTTACTAGCCTATTTTCCGCCATATTATTTAGAATATAGACCCTATGGCGCGATTTTAGACGATATTTTTTTGATTATCCGCTTCTTAATATCGATGTTTTATAGTTATAAATATTTTTATATAGAAAAGCATTTTTTGGATCTGTTTATTTTTCTTTTTTTAGTTAGTCAAGCTATTTCTAGTATTGCCACAGAAACAACAACTATCGGATTTATTGGCAGTCAGTTTTTACTTTTTGGATTTTATCTTTTTTTGAAATTTAATTTATTAAAAAATTCAGAGTCCTTCTTAAAGTCTGCTTTTAATCTTTTTATTATATATATTCTTTTCCAAGTAGCAAGCCAACATTTTTATATTCAAGGTTTTGATTTGCAAAATGCTTATGGAGATGCTAGGGCGTATTTCTTAGGACGAAAGAATGCCACGACACCGTATTTAATCTATTTACTTACAACTTATTATTTACTTAATAAGCAAATGACAAAGATTATTTCCATTAAAGAACTTACTTTTCTTACTTTTACATTGTTATTGACTTTGTTTACGAGTTCAAGTACGGCATTAATGTGTTTTATAACTTTTATTTTGATTCGCTTCTTTGGTAGTTCTGAAAGAATTAGTAATAGTTATACTAAAATAGTTGCAACTATCTACCTTATCCTTAGTTCAGCTATACTGTCTTCTGAAAGTTCATTGGTAAGTAAGATTATGGGGATTTTGTTTGGAAAGTCTTCTTTTTCCGGGAGAACAGAAATTTGGAGCTTAGCCATTAGATATTTTAAAGAAAATCTATGGTTTGGCTATGGTTTGAATATTTCCTTTATACCTTGGACAAATGGAGCGATTGTTTATTCTGCACATAATACATTGCTTGATATTTTGGCGAGGTATGGTGTTATTACGGGAGTTATTTTTCTGATAATTTTACTTAGCCAGGTTCTCTTTAAGACAAGTCTTAAATATCGAACCCTATTAGCGCTGTTGATTCCTTTTCTGCTCTATCTACTGATGGAAAATGCTTCGACAGTTATGTTTATATTGGTTATTACAACTACTTATTATCTTAATTTAAAAATGGGAGAGACGGATGCTAAAATATCTTGATAAGTTCTACTATAAATTTTTTAATATCTATCAAAATTTTTATATTAAAAAATTCAAGAAAAAAGGTTATATAATTAGTGATCAAAAAATACCATCTGAAAAAGTAGTTGTATCATTTACAACTATTCCAAGCCGAATTGATATTTTACCTTTAATGTTAGAAAGTATTTTTGAGCAAACGGTAAAAGTCAACAAAGTATTAATGTATGTATATGCAGAAGAATTTTCTCATCTTAATCTTGAAGAAATTTTACAAAAGGAGCTTTTAAGAGGACTGGAAATTGTGTACTTGAGTGAAAATCTTCGCTCACACAAAAAGTATTATTACGCTCTAAATACTTACCGCGATGAACTTGTTATCACGATTGATGATGATATTCTATATAGATCCGATATGATTGAAAAACTTCTTATATCATATCGTAAGCATCCTATGGAAATTTCTGCTTTACGATGTCATAAGATTAGATTAAAAACAGATGGAGAACTTCATGGTTATGAAGATTGGTACTATGAAATGTACAATGATTTAGAACCTTCACATCTCAATTTTTTTACAGGTTGTGGAGGAGTTCTTTATCCAACATCTTTTAGACCTGAAGAACTTTTTGATAAGGACAAAATTAAAAAGCTGAGTTTTCTTGCTGATGATGTATGGCTTAACCTCATAGCCTTTAAGAATCAAGTAAAGATTGTGAAAGCTAATAGAGGAAAAGGGACGCCCCTAACGCTAGATAATAATTTAGAAAATAGTTTAGCATATCAGAATGTAATTGAAGGGAATAATAATGATGATTGCATAAAGAATATGGTTGAATACTATCATTTAGATTTTAAAGGTGTGAAATAATGGATATAAAAAAATCTTTTCGTGATGGTATTCTCTTTACAGCTATTGGTAAATATTCCAATGTCATTATTCAGTTGGTAATCACTACTATATTAAGTCGCCTCATTAGTCCAACTGAGTATGGTATTGTTGCGGTTGTAAACGTATTTTTAGTTTTTTTTCAAATATTAGCTGATTCAGGTATTGGACCGGCAATCATTCAAAATAAGGAATTAACAAGTCGGGATATAAACAATATCTTTTCACTGACTGTTTTTACGGGTGCAATCCTAGGAATTGCTTTTGTAATTTTAGGTCAGCCAATCAGTCTTCTTTATGATAATGTTATTTACACAAAATTATGCCTTTTACTGGGGATTTGTGTTTTCTTTTATACGATTACAATAGTGCCACAGTCTGTTCTCAATAAATCTTTAAAATTCAAGCAAGTAAGTTTACTGACGCTTTGTGCTAATGTTTTGAGTGGTATTCTAGCGATAATATTCGCCTTCTCAGGTTTTGGTGTCTATACTCTTGTACTTTCAAATATCATTAAAGCATTTGTTATTTTCGTACTTCTGTATTCCCAGGTCTCCTTAAAATTCTATTTTCGGTTAGATAAGAGCTCCTTACTTAAAATCTTTGATTTCGCAAAATTTCAATTTTTCAGTAATTTTCTTAATTATTTTGCTCGTAATCTTGATAATTTATTAATTGGATCAGTATTTAGTTCTGCTGCTTTGGGATATTATGATAAATCTTATCAACTATCTCTGTATCCTAATCAAATTTTATCACAAGTTATCACACCAGCCATACACCCAATTATGTCTAATTTTTCTGATGATAGAAAAAAAATGTCAGATGTTTTTTTTAAAATTTCAAGTGTTATGATTATGGTTGGGATTCCAATATCAACATTTCTGATTTTTAATGCCAGAGATATTATATTGATAATGTTTGGTGATAATTGGATTCCTAGTGTTGATTCTTTTAAGATACTTTCAGCCTCAATTTGGTTACAAATGGCTAATAGTTTTTTGAGTAGTTTTTATCAAGCTACTAATAATGCGAAAACGTTATTTAAAGTCGGAGTGGTGACTTCTACTTTAAATGTCGTTGCTATTTTAGTTGGTGTTTTCTTTGGTAGCATTGAAACAGTTGCACTAGCATTACTAGTTTCTTTTACTTTTGTTCTGGTAATAACTATTTATTTTTTGCAAAAGTTAATTAATTTTAGTATTTTTAACTATTTGAAAATAATTTTAGTCAATAGCATCTGCATTTTACCATTTGTTGTTTTCAATGTTTTCTTTATAAATCTAGAATTGAAAGCTTTTTATAACTTTGCAGTTGAAGCAATATTGCTTGTTGGTACGTGGGGAATTATGATGTTAATTACTGGCAACTATAAACAATTATTATTTTTAATAAAAAATAAGAGATAGTTTGGAGCCAAGAAGACGGATAGATATTTAAAAGTTGAGTACCTACTACATGAAGTATTAATTAGGCGAGTTTCACTTATAAGAGAGATAATACAGTCAATCTACAGGAGTAAATATGAAGATTCTTTTAGTAAATATATTTTATAATGAAGAAGGTGGTGCTCAAAAGAGCACGACTTTATTAGCTGAGCAACTGGTAAAAGAAGGACATGAAGTATCAGTATACAGTATTGATACTGATAAACCTGTTAATGAGAAAAAAAATGGAGTACAGATATTTAGAAGAAATACTACTACGTTTGATTTAAACTATATTTTTAAAACTCGAAAAAACAGATTCAAGCATTTATTTTATAAGTTCTTTGAAGTCTTTAATAAGTCAGCTGAGCGCAATTTTGAAGAGATACTTGACGTTGTCCAGCCTGATGTCATTCATTTTAATTGTCTATCAGGAATGTCGTTGGGTATTATTGAAATTGCGAAAAGTCGAGGTATTAAAACAGTACTAACTCTAAGAGACTATTGGCTAGAGACTCCTTGGGGAACGAAAAATAATTTTATTGTCAATGGAATGAACAGACGTTTGGAGCCAAAGGTAAAAAGAGCGCTGTCTTTCGTTGATATTGTAACAGCACCATCTGCTTTTACTTTGAATCACTTTATTGAGAAAGAATATTTCAATTCTTCGCATCAGATTTGCGAAGTAGTTGAAAATGCGGTGACTTTTTCTCAGAAAAACCTAAAAAAAATTATCGATGAGAAACGTAGCATTGTACACAATATGGATACCCGATTCCTATTTGTTGGATCGATCTTGAGGCAAAAAGGAATTTTCAAAATGGTAGAGGCATTTAAAGAGTTATCAGCCTATCCCAATATCACTCTTGATATTGTTGGGAAAGGAGCAGATTTGCAGGAACTTAAAGCGGAGATTGAGTCTGATTCTAGAATTAAATATTTAGGTTTTAAATCTAATCCAGATTTGAACAATATCTATCGTTCTGCTGATGTTTTAGTTGTTCCATCAGATTGGGATGAACCTTTTGGTAGGGTAGCTATTGAGGGTAATTCAAATGGACTTCCAGTAATTGGATCGAATCGCGGTGGGATTCCTGAAATTGTCCATACAACAAAAGGAGGAGAAGTTTTTGATATCTCAAGCATTTCAACTTTTGTTGAGGTAATGAAAAAATTTATCGAAATGCCCAATTATAATATCTATTTTGATTCAATACTTGAAACAATTGATACCTATCAAATTGAAAAGCAGAGTGAAAAATTTGTGAAGCTATATCAAAAATAGTTTGTCAAAAGGAGTTTACTATGAAAATCGCAGTAGCGGGGACTGGCTATGTCGGTCTATCTTTGGCAACTTTGTTGTCGCAGAGTCACGAAGTGGTGGCAGTTGATATTATTCCTGAGAAAGTTGATATGATTAATCGTCGTGTGTCACCTATTCAGGATGGTAAAATCGAAGAATATTTTGCAACTAAGGAATTGAGGCTTGTTGCAACTTTAGATGCAGATTATGCTTATAAGAGTGCAGATTTCGTTATTATAGCCGCACCGACTAATTATGATAGCAAAAAGAATTTCTTTGATACATCTGCTGTTGAAGCGGTTATTGAAAAAGTCATATCAATCAATGATAGTGCTATTATAGTTATTAAATCAACCATTCCAGTTGGTTATACCGAACATGTTCGTCAAAAATATAATACGAATCGTATTATTTTCAGTCCAGAGTTTTTACGTGAGTCTAAAGCCTTGGAGGATAATTTACATCCGTCACGTATTATTGTGGGTACTGATTTTGCAGATGATGCTTTGACGAAAAAAGCAGAGCAATTTGCAACGTTGCTCAAAGAGAAGTCTTTAGATGAAGATACTCCTGTTTTGGTAATGGGATTTACAGAAGCTGAAGCAGTTAAGCTTTTTGCCAACACTTATCTTGCCCTTCGTGTGTCTTATTTTAATGAGTTGGATACCTATGCTGAGTCTAAAGGACTTGATACTCAGCAGATTATTGAAGGTGTCGGTTTAGATCCACGGATAGGTTCACACTATAATAACCCTTCATTTGGGTATGGTGGTTACTGCTTGCCGAAGGATACTAAGCAACTCTTAGCCAACTATGATGATGTACCGCAGAATATGATGTCTGCTATTGTTGATAGTAACCGAACTCGTAAGGACTTTATTGCGGATCGTGTTCTCAGCATTGCAAACTTTGATGAGGAAAATGCCCAGGATACAACAATCGGTATTTACCGCTTGACAATGAAAAGTAATTCAGATAATTTCCGCCAAAGCTCAATTCAAGGTGTAATGAAGCGTATCAAAGCGAAGGGTGTTAAGGTTATCGTTTTTGAGCCTACCCTACCTGATGGTGAACTTTTCTTTGGAAGCGAAGTGATTAATAATATGGAATTATTTAAAAATCAAAGTCATGCTATTATCGCCAATCGCTATGATGCAGTATTAGATGATGTCATTGACAAAGTTTATACTCGTGATATTTTTGGTCGAGATTAAGAAGAGTAAAAAAATTTTTCAGTACCTCTCTAAATCGTGGATTGTGGGGTTAACTAATATAATAACCTTCTGCAACAAATCATATTACAACTTTTTTGAAAAGAATAATTTTACTCAGCACTTTTTGCTGAGTTTTTTCGAATAGAGAGGTGGAGGAGAGTTATGAAAGCATATGATATCTTTAAGTGGAAGCAGGCAGGGCTGACTAATCTGCAAATCAATCGAATTTTGGACTATGAACAGAAAGCGGGTAAAAAGCTGTCAGATCGCGATATAGTCATCGTTTCAGAGGTGAAAAATCCTGCGGTTATTCTGGAGCATTATCGCAATCTCGATGAGGCTCAGTGTAAGGAGAGGTTTGACTGTTTTCCTGCCTTGTCTATCTTGGATGAGGATTATCCTTTAGCTTTGAGAGAAATCTATAATCCGCCAACTTTGCTTTTCTACCAAGGGAATTTGGAGTTGTTACACCAGCCTAAGTTAGCTATCGTTGGGAGTCGTAATGCTAGTAAGACTGGGGCGGGTGCAGTTCAGAAAATCGTCAAAGAGTTGGATAATCATTTTGTCATCGTCAGTGGCTTGGCGCGTGGAATCGATACTGCAGCCCACATGGCTGTGCTTAAAAATGGTGGGCAGACTATTGCGGTTATTGGTACGGGATTGGATGTCTTTTATCCCAAGGAAAATCGGGAACTGCAGGGCTATATGAGCCGAAATCAGCTGGTCTTGACAGAGTATGAACCGAGTCAACAGCCACTCAAGTTCCATTTTCCAGAGCGCAATCGCATTATCGCGGGATTGGCTAGTGGTGTGGTTGTCGTTGAGGCCAAGATGCGTTCAGGTAGTCTCATTACCTGTGAGCGAGCTATAGAAGAAGGACGCGATGTCTTTGCAGTCCCAGGCAGCATCTTAGATGGTCAGTCCGATGGCTGCCATCATCTCATTCGTGAGGGAGCCAAATGTACCAATTCGGGTCAGGATATTTTATCCGAGTATGCTTAATGAGTAGGAAAAGGTTCGTAGAAGCTTTTTTTCTACTCTGATTCGTGTTATAATGAAGGCCATTTGAAAAACGGAGTGTGTTATGACTTGTCAAAAAATGGTGTCAAAGGAGGAGCCTCGTTCGCTGAGAGATGCGAATTGTAATTTGGTTTCGGATCGGGTACTCTCTTCCAATATGGCAACGTTTGTGGTGACAACGAGTTTTAAGATTGATGTTGGAAAGATACAAGAGGCCAAAAATCTTGCCCAAAGATTTGGTGTTCCCTATCTGGAACGCAAGAAATACAGTGTGCGGTATTTGATTGGTGAGACGGCCGGTGCTTTAGTTGTCTACAAAGATAAATTGATTTATGTCAGTCGAGATGAGGAAGAGCTATCCTTTCATCCTGATACGGCTATGTTGCGGATTAAAAATGGTCATGATCCCCTCATTGATTTGCTCGGCTCAGAGCCTTTGAAAATTTTAGACGCTACTATGGGACTTGCTAGCGACAGCATTTTGATGGCCTACCATGGCCATCAGCTGACAGGGGTTGAGGCTAATCCCTTGATACATCTCATTGTCAGTCAGGGGTTGCAGATCTTTGAGACTTCCAATAAGCGATTGGAAAAAGCCATGCGGGGAATTGAGGCGCAGTGTGCGGATCATTTTTCCTTGCTAAAAAGCCTGCCAGACGGGGAATTTGATATAGTGTATTTTGACCCTATGTTTAGTCAGGCGCTGACCAGTTCCCCGTCTTTTCAAGGTTTGCGAGAGCTTGCATGTCAAGCACGGTTAGATGAGCAAGTCCTAGCAGAAGCTAGGCGTGTTGCTAGACAGAAAATTATTCTCAAAGCGCATTTCAGAGATCCTATTTTTGAAAAACTAGGTTTTGCTCGCCAAATTCGACCCAACTCCAAATTTCACTATGGTGTCATTGATTTATGATTGGAAAAGATAGCTGTGATGGCTCTATTATTACCTGAAAAAGCAAGTAAACCTATAATAAATTTTAATACTCAAAAGCGACAGTTAACATTTTAAAGAAGTTAGTTGTCGCTTTTCGATATGTTTATACGCATTTTTATAATGCTTGAGGTCTTCTAATGCTCAATAAAAATCAAACAGCAAACTAGGAAGCTAGCCGAAGGCTACGGCGAGGCGACGCTGACGACGTTTGAATTTGATTTTTGAAGAGTATAACTTAAAAATGCATTGAACGAAGAGATTTCAGATGAATTTTTCTAAAAAGCAGCACCTTATCTGGTATACTTTTCTCAAGCGGATGTTTTATTTTTCAATAAATCCTCTGATTTGCTAAGTGCTAAAATAGATAGCAGTTGTTTTCTCAGCCTGTGTTTATGGCCAGAACAGATCGTCTAGGGTTTTATCAAGTGCTTGGCAGATGGCTATGCAGAGGTTGATAGTGGGGTTGTAGTCCCCTTTTTCAATGGCAGAAATGGTCTGGCGTGAGACACCAACTAAGTCTGCTAAGGCTTGTTGGGATAGATCTTTCCCTGCTCGCGCAGCCTTAAGTCTCAAATTTTTCATACATCAGTCTCCAAAATATTGCCCCGTTTACAGTAGGCCAAACTTCCAAGATATTAGTCTAGTAAAGGATTCGGTCTTCGTGAGTATCGGACAAGCTGGGTGAGGCTGGGTAAAAAGTCCAATCTCACCTCTTATAGTTTGCATAAACATCTCAGCGCAGTGGTTGGGAATAAGACTTGTTGGCTATGCCAACTTAGTCTTACCCCTGCAAAGATCATCAGGTGCTTTAGCGCCAATGAACCACTGCTGATTAGGCTCTAATACGTTGATAAATCAACTTTTAGAACCCTAATCAGCGGTTCGCTGTTTCCAATCGTTTGCTTACTAACTGAACACGGCCTAAAGAGATGTCACAGTATACTGTCTTATTACCTTGTCGTCGTAGACGTCTGGTTTTTCTTCGATTTCATCTGTGAAAAACCTAGTCGTCCTGACGGGGGTGCGTCAACGAAATCAAAGATTTCTGACTTACCGCCATTTTTCTACGCTTTTCNTAANGGCCTTTGTATCTTGTAGTGCGCAACTCTTGGACAGCTATCGCATAGGTGGAACATCTGGGAGTGGGACAAAAATTGGTAAGCCAAAGGCTTCAATTTTGATGTCCCACCCCCGCAAGGCTGATTAGGCTTGTTAAAACCTACGAAGGAGGTGAATGAGAAGCCAATCAGCTACTGCGATTAGAGTTTACTGTTGGAAAGGGCAAGCCGAGGGTTCTTTTCGGTTTGAACCAGTGTTGCCATCGTAACTGCGCGGGGGTGGGAAAACGACCTCTTTTTTTTGATTGCTTGAGTTCTTTCCCACTCCCATAAAAATATCAATCTAGTTCGATATAAGCTAAAGTTTATCATGAAATTTCTTTAGACTGATTTTAGTACAAGCAATCAGTCATCGTTTTTCTTGATGAGATTCCAAAGTAGTCGTCCAATGGTTGAGACGGCCATGCTTGCAAAAGTTATAAAGGTAAGGGTGTTGTATAGATATTCTGGCGTCAGCCATTGCTTTAGAGGGACTGTTCTCAGATTTAACCAGTGTAGCCAAGACAAAAAGAGAAACGAAATAAGGGTAAGATACTGTAGCGCTTTTCCCGGTTTAAAGTAAGCTTCTTGCCAAATACTATAGTTGATATAGACAATAGACCCTAAATAAGTGATAAGAAGCATTCCTGTACCAAGGCTTAGGTATGCTGTTAACGCTTTTTCAAAAAAGAAAATGGTCCCGCAGCCCGCTAACATACTGATAGAGGAGAGTCGGAATGCTTTAAGACGAAAAAGCATTTGGCGTTCATCAAAATTATCCTTGCCCAGAAAGGTTTCACTGACAAAAAGCAGAGTTGCTATTAGGAGAAACACTCCTAAAAGTTGCCATATCATTAGCGGATCTCCTTTTTATCAAGATAAATACGATAAGCATAAGCGAGAGAGACTGACAAACATAAGCCTGCCATTAGAAATCCCTGACCAATACCGCTTGCACTAAAGAAATTAGCGAGGGGAGCTGGCTCCAAACTCATATGGTAAATATTGAGAGCGAGCATCATGAAACCAGTCATTCCTAAAATGAAGAAGAGAATATGGTAGGTTTTTCTGGAAACATTAATTGCAAAAAGTCCTCCTTTAAGGATATTGTGGCAGATCTGGACAGTGATAGGAATGAACATAAAGCTCGTTGCCACAAATTGACCTGAAATCTCAAAGAAATCTAAGCGAAATAAGAGAATGTAGACAAAGGCCAAGAAATAGGTTATCACAAAACCTAGGGTGTTACCCTGGAGGTTGATCGTTTTTTGGCGCTCGTCATACTTGGGATTGATCATGTCCTTTTTGACAAAAAAGATAAAGAGAAGAGTGAGTAAGGCTCCCACAGCTAGGAGTGATAGAAGAGTGATTGAAGCATTGTCCATAAGATTTACCTCATTTTCTAGTTGTTTTCGCTTTCATTATAACTTTAAAATGGCGTTTTGTCAATTATATTTTACAAATTGCTATAAAATTTGAAAAATACAGGATACATTTAAATAACCATTTGAAAACGGTTTATGGTACAATAAAGGTATTGAAAAATTTTACGAGACTTGAGGGTCTTCCTCTTGAGATAGAAAGGAAAGGAAAAGAAATGAAAAAGAAGAAACTTCTTCTTAGTGCATTGTTAGCAGCAGCACTTCTGAATACTGTGCCTGTGGCGCCTATTGACACGAATGTTTGGGCTGCTGAGGTTGAAAACGCAGAAGTCACTCAGACATCTCTCTCTGAAATCAGAGCTTCTGGCGTTCAGGGAAATGTTTACACGGTAACGGGCAAGATTGTCAGTGCGGTCAACGGCTGGGGAGGCCAGGGATTTTATATTCGGGATGATTCTGGCGCTGGCTTATATGTTTATCCCAAAAAAGACTTGGGCTATGCGACAGGAGCAGTGATTCAGCTGACTGGTACTCTGGGTGCATTCAATAATGAACTTCAGTTAGTTGATGTGACAGAGCACAAGTTGTCAGATCAAGTTATAGAGTCTGTTGTTACTGCTAGCGATATTCCTAGCTTAGCGAATGCTCAACAATCTACTCTAGTGACTCTCAATCAGGTGACAGTGGGAGAAATTTCGACTGATAAAAACAGTAACACCCTCTTCTCCGTTACAGATGGTGCTGGACATAGTGTAGCTGTGCGATTTGATAGCCGGACTGGTTTTCAGCATTCGGACGTGACTGCTAAAATCAGTCAGGGAGATGTCATCAATCTGACAGCAATTCTTTCTATCTATCGCGATACAATTCAACTTAAACCCTTTGACCTCAACCAGATTGAAGTTGTTAAGAAGGCTGAACTAGATGCTAAGGCAGAGACTGGATCTGATGTCACTATCGCCCAGATTCAGGGCAAATCCCATGAATCTCCTTTAGTGAAGCAGACTGTAACGGTTAAAAATGTCGTGGTCACTTATGTAGACACCAATAGCCGTTTCTTCGTACAAGATTTAAATCCAGATGATGATCCAGCGACTTCAGATGGACTTAATGTCTACATGTCTAAGCATAATGTAAAAGCAGGAGATGTGCTGACCCTTTCAGGTGTTGTTGAGGAATATCTGAGCAGTGGTTATGATGAAAAGGCGACAACTGATTTGACAGTGACGCAATTAAAAGCTAGCTCTATCGAAAAGACAGGAACTTCTCCTGTGCCAGCTCCAGTTGTTTTAGGTCAGGATCGGGTTGCTCCTCAAAACATTATCGATAGTGATGGCATGTCAGCCTTTAACCCAGAACAGGATGCTCTTGATTTTTGGGAATCGCTTGAGGGGATATTGGTGGCTGTAGATGATGCCAAAGTTTTGGGGCCATCAAAATACAAGGAAATCTACGTTCTACCAGGAAATACGACAGCTTTGTTAAACAAGGTTGGCGGGATTACCCTACGACCAGATGGCAATAACACTGAAATCATTCCTCTATTACTGAAGAAAGATTTTGAAGCTAAAGCTGGTGACTACTTCTCAGGACGTCTTGCTGGTCCTGTTTGGTACAGCTACACGAACTATAAGGTTTTAGTGGACAATGCTACCTTGCCAACCTTTAATGATGGTGGCTTACTTCCAGAGAAGACTGCTATTGTTAAAAATGACCAAAAACTCAGCATCGCTTCTTACAATATCGAGAATTTTTCAGCCGATAAGAAAAGCACCTCAGATGAGAAAGTGTCTCGCATTGCTAATTCCTTTGTCAATGATTTGAACAATCCAGATATTATCGGTCTCATTGAGGTTCAGGATAACAATGGTGCAACAGATGATGGAACAACGGATGCGAGTCTTAGTGCGAAGCGCTTGACAGATGCTATCAAGGCTCTTGGAGGTCCTGATTACACTTACGTTGACATTGCCCCTGAAAATAATGTTGATGGTGGCGCACCGGGAGGGAACATTCGTGTCGGCTTCCTTTATAATCCTAAGCGGGTTCAATTGTCAGAAAAGCCTGTTGGCGGTGTAAATGATGCGGTGTCTTGGACAGCTAATGGCCTTAGCCATAGTGTTGGCCGCATTGATCCAACCAATCCTGCTTGGGCCAGTGTTCGTAAATCCTTGGCGGCGGAATTTGTTTTCCAAGGGGAGAAAGTCGTCGTTGTTGCCAATCACTTAAATTCCAAGCGTGGAGATTTTGGACTTTATGGACGAGTACAACCTCCAACACTTGGCTCGGAGCCTAGACGTCATACCCTAGCTACTCTTTTAAATCAGTTTGCTCAGGATGGGCTAGCACAAAACGACAAGACGAATATTGTCATGCTCGGAGATTTCAACGATTTTGAGTTTACACAGACTATTCGCTTGCTTGAAGGCGATCTCCTGTCCAATCTTGTGAGCAGACACGATGAAAGCGACCGCTTTACTTATTTCTACCAAGGAAATAACCAGTCGCTTGATAATATTTTACTAAGCAATCACCTCTTAGCGAATGCTGAATTTGATATTGTCCATGTCAATTCACCATTTATGGAGGCACATGGCAGAGCTTCTGACCATGATCCGCTCTTGGTACAGCTAGCACTTTCTAAATCTAGTTTATCTGATTCAGATAGCAATACTAAAGTCCCTGATCATTCGCAGTCTAATCCTAACCCGAGCCAAACTGAGAAAGAGGAAAAGGGAACGCAAACACCAGGAACTTCTTCTGAAGGAAAGTCAACTGATACAGGGGAAGGTCATTCACAAACCTCTCAGAACTCATTAGAAGATGACCAAAATGAAGTCAAAGTAGCTGGTAAGCGCCGGATTTTACCACGAGCTGGTGAGCAGTTGTCTTACGGATTAATCGGTCTTGGTGTGATTATTTTGCTGGCTCTAGCAGTCATCCTATTCAAGCGCAATAAGAAAAAATAAGCAATGTCAAGTTTTTTTCTTGACAGCTGAAAATAATCTGCTATACTAGATAGAGTGAGATGGTAGCTCTGCTATTGTCCTAAATATAAATTAACAAAAGAAAAGAGAAAATTTCAAAATGGCAGTAAAAATCCGTTTGACTCGTATGGGTTCTAAAAAGAAACCTTTCTATCGTATTAATGTTGCAGATTCACGTGCACCGCGTGATGGTCGTTTCATCGAAACAGTTGGAACTTACAACCCGTTGGTAGCTGAAAACCAAGTAACTCTTAAAGAGGAGCGTGTGCTTGATTGGCTGGCTAAAGGTGCGCAACCATCTGACACTGTACGTAACATCCTTTCTAAAGCTGGTGTGATGGAGAAATTCCACAACGCTAAGTACGCTAAAAAATAAGAAAAGTAGTGTAAGCCTATGGACATGATTGAAAATCTGATTATTGCGATTGTGAAACCTTTGATTTCACAACCCGACAGCCTCACTTTGAAAATTGAGGACACACCGGAGTTTTTGGAATACCATCTGGATCTCGATCAGAGTGATATTGGTCGCGTGATTGGTCGCAAAGGTCGCACGATCTCTGCAATCAGAACGATTGTTTATTCTGTCCCAACAGATGGCAAAAAAGTTCGTCTCGTCATTGATGAGAAATAAGTAGAGCAGCGGGAGACCGTTGCTTTTTTGGGTTCATTGTCAAGCGTAGTTTAGCTTCTAAAGAGTTCGAGATTGACGCAGTAGTTGTTTGGAATCTGAAATCAAAGCTTGCGGAAGTGAGACAATAAAGTCGATTTCATTGAAATCACGACTTCTTATATGTAATCTTCAACGATGATAAGCTTTTGGAGATGGGTGATGGTATCAGAGCAGTCTGTCTCACTCCCTTTTTTGCCATTTGAGAAAGTGGTTTGAAAATGATAAAATAAGAATTATGAAAGTAGAAAGTAATCCTAGGGTGACTATCTGTGAGTCCTCAGATGTTGAACTAGAGCAATTGATGCAGCTTTATGATGAGGCTTGCCCTTATTTTCAGGAAGTTGAAGGTCGCAATCCTCTAAAACCAATAACGGGTATTGACGAAACTTTACCTTGGATTTCAAGAGATGCGTGCCACTGTTGGTCGATTTATGCTGCCGATAGCTTGGTTGGTTATGCTTGGACATTGGATGAGTCTGCTAACTCCTTTTACCTTCTGCATTTTTATATCAGCGAAACCTACCAGAGGCGGGGAATTGCGCGCCAAGCTATCCTTGCACTTGATGATTATTATTTGCAAAGAGGGTACCAGACTTCAGAACTGCTGGTTTCTGCCCTAAATGGTAAGGGCTTGAAATTTTGGATTGCAGTTGGCTATACCCAGATTAGTCTTGTTGAGTCCGCAGATGAAGGATTGACTACAAAATCTGTTGAAATTGGTCTACGAAAAAACTTACGCAAATGGAGAAAAAATGAATTATTTTAACGTTGGAAAGATTGTTAACACGCAAGGTTTGCAGGGAGAACTGCGTGTCATGGCTGTAACGGACTTTGTAGAAGAGCGTTTTAAAAAAGGGAGTGTTTTGTGTCTTTTTGATGACAAGGATCAGCTGGTCAAGGAAGTGACCGTTGCGAGTCATCGCAAACAGAAGAACTTTGATATTATCAAGTTTAAGGACCATTACCACATTAACGACATAGAGAAATACAAGGGTTTCAGTCTCAAGGTAGCTGAGGAAAATTTGTCAGACCTTGATGATGGTGAGTTCTATTACCATGAGATTATTGGTCTTGATGTTTATGAAAAGGACCAGCTAATCGGGCAAATCACTGAAATCCTCCAGCCTGGTGCGAATGATGTTTGGGTCGTAAAACGTCAAAGCAAAGGAGACTTGCTCCTGCCGTACATTCCTTCGGTTGTCCTTGGCGTTGATATTTCCAATAATCGAGTAGATGTTGAGGTCATGGAAGGGCTAGATGATGAAGATTGATATTTTGAGTCTTTTTCCAGAAATGTTTGCCCCTCTAGAGCACTCCATTGTTGGCAAGGCTAAGGAAAAAGGACTGCTTGAAATCAACTACCATAATTTTCGAGAGTATGCGGAGAAGGCTCGCCATGTCGATGACGAGCCTTACGGTGGTGGTCAGGGAATGCTCTTGCGAGCCCAACCTATTTTTGATGCTTATGAAGCTTTGGAAAAAAAGGGCCAGCCGCGAGTGATTCTGCTAGATCCTGCAGGTAAGGTCTTTAATCAGGCCTATGCGGAAGATTTGGCGCAGTCTGACCATCTCGTCTTTATCTGCGGCCACTATGAGGGCTACGATGAGCGGATTAAGACTTTGGTGACTGATGAAATTTCTCTAGGAGACTTTGTCCTAACAGGTGGTGAGCTGGCTGCCATGACCATTGTGGATGCGACAGTTCGTCTGATTCCTGAGGTGATTGGCAAGGAAGCTAGCCATCAAGATGACAGTTTTTCATCAGGTCTTTTAGAGTACCCTCAGTACACGAGGCCCTATGATTTTAGGGGGATGACAGTGCCTGAGGTTCTTATGTCAGGTCACCATGAAAATATTCGCTTATGGCGTATGGAGCAGAGTTTACGCAAAACCTTAGAAAGACGTCCAGACTTGCTGGACTCCTATGACTTTACTCCCGAAGAAGTTAAACTTCTCGAAAGCATCAAATCAGATAAAGCGATTGAGTAAGTCTTAGAAGTGTAGAAACAAGACAATGAGCGAGCTAGCTATGAGATTTCATTCTCACCAAAAAGTGATGTTTCCTTGAAAAACCTGACTAAAAAACCTTTTGACAAACAAACTGACAAGATGAGAACAAGTTCATTCAGTGTCACCGTATGGAGATGGAATGGCAAAATCGAATGTCTCTGAAATGACTGATGTTGTCAAGCTCGCTGAAAAATGAATGAATTAAGCAGTGTATGAACAAAAAAGCAACCGATAAGTTCAGTTAGAAGAGTCTGCGGCTGATTAGCTTATACCTAAATACTGTTGGCATATTTAAGACCAATGAAGACACTCTTTATCAACGAAAATGCTGTCGCTTTCCTTTGGATCTAAAAGGAAGTTAGTTGTTTATTTTTAAGGTTCGAAATTTTGCTAGAATTCCTTTTTCAGCAGCTCATCTTGCCAATCTTTTTTCTTATCCTAGAAAGTCTATTTCGTGATATAATGGGTAAGGATTGTAGGCTTATAACGAAGAGGGAGTTTTGCCCATAGGTCATGAAAGTAGAGAAATAGAAATGATTAAGACCAAATACGATTGGAAATTGTCTCCAGCTGTTGTGGAGACCTCTTTTTTGAAACTGGCCAAAAAGCAGGGATTGGATGAATTATCTGCCCAGCTTTTGTATGCTCGCGGTATCAAGGATGAGGAGCAATTGCAGGCCTTTTTGAATCCGTCCTTAGACGATTTGCACGACCCTTATTTGCTCCACGACATGGACAAAGCGGTTGCTCGTATTCGTCAGGCGATTGAAAACGGCGAATTTATCTTGATCTATGGTGATTATGATGCGGACGGCATGACCAGTGCCAGTATTGTCAAGGAAACCTTGGACGAGATGGGCGCCGAGGCTCAGGTTTATCTGCCCAACCGTTTTACTGACGGATATGGGCCAAACCTTAGTGTTTACAAGTATTTTATCGAGCAGCAGGGAGTTAGCCTGATCCTTACGGTGGATAATGGCATAGCTGGTCACGAAGCGATCGCTTATGCACAAAGTCAGGGTGTTGATGTTATTGTGACGGATCACCATAGTTTGCCTGCAGAGCTACCAGAAGCTTTTGCTCTAGTGCATCCTGAGCATCCTCAGGCAGATTATCCTTTCAAGCACTTGGCAGGGTGTGGAGTAGCTTTTAAACTGGCTACGGCTTTATTAGAAGATGTCAATACGGAGCTTTTAGACTTAGTTGCTATTGGAACCATTGCAGACATGGTTAGCCTGACTGGTGAGAATCGTGTCTTGGTCAAGTATGGTCTTGAAGTGCTTAAACATACTCAGCGATTGGGATTGCAGGAATTAGCCCAGCTGGCTGGAATTGATTTGGCTAGTTTGACCGAGGAGACGGTTGGTTTTCAAATTGCTCCTCGGCTCAATGCCTTAGGGCGCTTGGACGATCCCAATCCAGCTGTTGAGCTGTTGACAGGCTTTGATGAGGGAGAAGCGCAAGTCATTGCCCAGCTGGTCGAAGATAAAAATAGCGAGCGCAAAGCTGTGGTTCAGCAGATATACGATGAGGCGCGAGCCATGGTAGATCTTGACAAGCCCGTCCAGATTCTAGCTAAGGAAGGCTGGAACCCAGGTATTCTGGGAATTGTGGCAGGGCGGCTTTTGGAAGAGCTTAGTCAACCAGTCATTGTCCTTAATATTACTGATGGTCTTGCTAAGGGGTCTGCTAGGTCGATTGAGACTGTCAATATTTTTGACGCGCTCAGTCCACATCCAGATCTCTTTGTGGCTTTTGGTGGCCATGCAGGTGCGGCAGGTATGACCCTTGAGGTAGATAAGCTGGGGCCACTTTCTGACACCTTGGTAGCCTTTGTTCAAAATCAGGCGATTGATATGAGCAAAAGACCAAGTTTGACACTGGATGAGGAGTTGGATACGAGCAAATTGACCCTAGAAACTGTCAAGGCTTTGGACAAACTGGCACCTTTTGGTATGGATCATAAGCACCCCGTCTTTTATCTGAAGGACTTCAATGTGGTTTCTGCTCGGACGATGGGGCAGGACAATAGCCACCTCAAGTTTCGTATCAATCAATCTGGTATCGAGCTGGATGTCTTAGCTTTTGGGTATGGTGCTCAAGTGAATGAGATTCAACAGCTAAAGGCTTTAGAGCTGGCTGTGACCTTGTCGATCAACCAATGGAATGGCAATACGAGTCTCCAGCTGATGCTGGTTGATGTTCGTGTTGATGGTGTGCAGCTCTTTGATATTCGTGCCAAAAATGCACCACTTCCAGCTGGTGTGCCTGTCTTGACAGAAGACATTCAATCCAATGTGGTTTTGGTTGACGAAATTTCTGACAATCCGGAGGAACTATCGGTCTTATTGGCAGGGAAAAATCTATCTGCTATTTACTTTAAAAACATCATCAAAAGGCCTTATTATCTGACAGGTTATGGCACGCGCTCTCAGTATGCCAAACTCTATAAGGCTCTCTACCAGTTCAAGAAATTTGACGTCCGCTTCAAGCTCAAGGAATTGTCAAATTACCTCAAGATTGAACAAATTTTGCTGATTAAGATGATTCAGATTTTTGAAGAACTTGGTTTTGTGACCATCACAGATGGAGTGATGACGGTGGTGGAAAAAGCAGAGAAGCGTGAGATTGCATCCAGCCAGATTTACCAAAACCTAGTCAAAACGGTTAAGTATCAGGAATTGATGGCTTTAGGCACTGTTCAGGAAATCTATGATTATCATGTTCAGGAGGCGACAAACGATGCACTGTCAGTCTGAGATTTTAGAAACCACGGAGACATTCGTCAAAGACATGTTTGAAAAGGAGCCTAGCGGTCACGACTGGTGGCATCTTGTGCGTGTGAGGGATATGGCTGTAAGGCTTGCGGAAGCTGAAGGAGGAGATGTCTTCATTTGCCAAATGGCTGCGCTTTTGCATGATGTCGCAGATGATAAGCTCGGTGATGGTGCAGAGGCAGGTTTAGCCAAAGTCCAGACCTTTCTGGATAGTCAAGCCATTGCTACAGATCTTCAGCAGAAAATCCTGACCATCATATCTGATATGTCTTACAAAGCTGGACAGAATGATCATAAAACCTTATCCTTAGAAGGACAAATCGTCCAAGACGCCGACCGTCTGGATGCGCTTGGTGCGATCGGAATCGCTCGAACCATGGTCTATTCAGGTCATACTGGTAGACTGATTCATGATCCTAACCTAGTGCCCAGAGAGCAGATGACGCTTGACGCCTATCGTTCTAATGACGGCACGGCTATTATGCACTTTTATGAAAAGCTGCTTAAGCTCAAAGATTTGATGAACACAGAGACTGCTAAAGTCATAGCTGAGGGTCGTCACGCCTTTCTTGAAACCTATCTTGAACAATTTTACGCCGAATGGCGGGCTAGTCGCTAAATCTCAAAATCTCCCATTTTCTAACGTGGAAAATAGGAGGAAAAGGGAAAATATGCTATAATAGTGTGTAAAAACCTTTTTATAGAATTGACCTTGGACTAAAAGCAGAGGAAAACGAGGTGTGGCTATCTGGTCTTGGGAGTGGGAAAGAACTCGAACAAGCAAAAAAGAGTTCGTTTTCCCACCCCCGCACAGTTGATTAGGTCGGATTTGGAGTGTAAAACACGAACAAATCTACCAATCAACCACTGCGCTGAGATGTTTACGCAAACTATGAGAGGTGTGATTGGACTTGAGCCCAGCGCCTTGTGTAAAAACCGTTTTAGTGACGCTTCGTCAGACTTCTTGTTGTTTTGACGGCCGTTTACGAACTCAGAGATTTCGGACTTACCGTCTATGTTTCAGTTGCTTTTAATGTCCTTGTATCTTAGAAAGTAAAGTCGGGCTAACTGCCTAGATTAAATGAAAAAGTAGTTTCAACCTTTGAGGCTTTTCATTTTTCTATGGATTGATAATGGCCCACCTAACTTATGAAAGTGAGAAAAAATGAACTTAAAAGACTATATCGCTCGTATTGACAACTACCCTGAAGAGGGCGTTATTTTTCGTGACATCAGCCCCTTAATGGCAGATGGCAATGCATATAGCTATGCGATTCGTGAGATTGTCCAATACGCGACAGATAAGAAAATTGATATGATTGTAGGACCCGAAGCGCGTGGGTTTATCGTGGGATGTCCAGTTGCTTTTGAGCTTGGCATTGGTTTTGCACCGGTTCGTAAGCCGGGTAAACTGCCACGTGAAGTGATTTCAGCGACTTATGAAAAAGAGTACGGCACAGATACCCTGACGATGCATGCAGATGCAATCAAGCCAGGCCAGCGCGTCTTGATCGTGGATGATCTCTTAGCAACGGGCGGAACAGTTAAGGCAACGATTGAGATGATTGAAAAACTTGGTGGAATTGTGGCTGGTTGTGCTTTTCTGATTGAGCTTGATGCTCTTAAGGGGAGAGAAGCCATTGGCGACTATGATTACAAGGTTTTGATGCACTATTAAACGAAACTGAAAAAGGGTAAAGCGATGTCAGAAGAAGTAAAATCTGTCAAGGCACCCAAGGTCATGTCCGACCTGCGCCAAGATATTGTTAAAATGCCTAAGGCTATTTGGGATTGTTCAGGGATTATGATCTATGGGCGTTTGATTCGAGCGGTGATTTTTACGACTGATGTGGCGATTATCGCGAATACAAACGCCGATGCCGTTCTGGCTGTCTATCCTTTTACACCTAGCCCAGCTATTGCAAAGAGCATCATGAGTGTGGCCACTATCCCCGTATTTGCAGGGGTTGGTGGAGGCCTAACGACAGGGTATCGCTCAGCCAATATGAGCCTTTTTTCGGAATCAGAAGGGGCTATGGCAGTTGTGACGAATGGCCCAACTAATGTCGAGACGATTGAACAGATGAATGCCATGATTGATGTGCCGATTATATATACAGTCGTTTCTGAGCATTCAGATATTGCTTCGCGTCTGGAAGCTGGAGTTGATATTCTGAACGTTTCTGGTGGTTCTCGTACGGTTGATATGGTTAAGCAGATTCGCAAGGCATTTCCTGATGTGCCGATCATGGCCACTGGAGGACCAACGGAGGAGACGATTCGGGCGGTGATTGCTGCTGGTGCTAATGCTGTGACCTATACGCCACCGAGCAATGGTGAGCTGTTCAAGCATAAGATGGAAAAATACCGTCATCAAGAAGACAATACTCAGTAAGAACAGTGTTCACAGCTCAATACTCTGATTTAAGACAGCCACCCACCGTTTGTCATACAGCCTGCCGTTCTTCGGAAAAAGAATGTTCCCATTTTGGTATTGGATAAAAAGTATTACTTGTAAATAAGAGACTCCCGTATAGGCTAAAGTTATAAGCTCTTCTAAAAAATACCTGTTTGAATTGACGGTTCATTTACCGTATACTAAAACTAGTGATTTAAGAGGAGAGAAGTGTTATGCCAATTAAGATTGATCAAGGGTTACCAGCTGTTGAAGTGCTTAAATCGGAGAATATCTTCGTCATGGATGATCAGCGTGCAAGTCATCAGGATATTCGTCCTTTGGATGTCTTGATTGTCAATCTGATGCCGACCAAGATTGTGACAGAAACCCAACTTTTGCGACTTCTGGCCAATACCCCCTTACAGCTGAATGTTGAATTCCTACAGATGGTGAGCCATAAATCTAAGAATACGGGCGCAGAGCACTTATCAACTTTTTACAAAACTTTTGAACAGGTCAAAAGCCATTACTACGATGGGCTGATTATCACAGGAGCTCCTGTTGAAAACCTACCTTTCGAAGAGGTCAACTACTGGGAGGAGCTAGGCCAGATTATCGAGTGGTCCAAAACTCACGTGCACTCGACCCTGCATATTTGCTGGGGCGCTCAGGCTGGGCTCTATGCCCGCTATGGCGTTGATAAGTTGCGTTTGGACACAAAACTGTCTGGGATTTTTAAACAGCGCGTTGTCGTACCGACTTGTCCGCTTTTGCGTGGCTTTGACGACGAGTTTTTAGCACCGCATTCCCGCCATACGACAATTGCATCTGAAGCGATTGCTCACATGGATCATTTGCAGGTCTTAGCAGAGGGTGATGAGGTAGGCTTGTCCATACTGGCAACTAAGGACCTGCGTGAGGTGTACAGTTTTGGTCATCTTGAGTATGATCGTGACACCTTAGCTAAGGAATACCAGCGTGATGTGGCCGCAGGCCTTAATCCGCAAGTGCCTGTTCATTATTTTGAAAATGACAACCCTGAACTGAAACCGCGTCTACGTTGGAATTTAGCGGCTGCTTTGTTCTTTAGCAACTGGATCAACTATGCGGTTTATCAGGAAACGCCCTTTGACTGGCAACTGGTTCAGTCTGATCCCCTGTCTTTTTCAGGTTTATAAAGAGGTTTTATGAGTTATTTACAGCAATTTAAGTCTGGCAATGTGGTTTTACCTGCTGCTCTGCTTTTTCATTTGAAGGAAGTCTTTTCATCAATGGATGATTTTTTAGTCTGGCAGTTTTTCTTTTACCAAAACACATCACAGCTAGAAGAGCTAGCTCCCAGCACTATTGCTGAGGCTATTGGAAAAACAGTCGCTGAGGTCAATCAGTCTATCTCAAGCTTACAAGAAGCTGGACTTTTAGAGTTTAAGACGATCGAGCTCGCTGGTGAGATTGAAATGATTTTTGATGCCCTGCCAGCCTTGGCTAAGTTAGATGATATTTTGACCCCTAAAAAAGACCAGCAACCACAACCCAAAACAAATGATTTTAAGGCAGTAGTTGGTGATTTTGAGCGTGAACTCGGCCGTCTTCTCAGTCCATTTGAAATTGAGGATCTGGAGAAAACCTTGCAAGAAGGCGTTTCTGTGGAGCTTATGCGAGCCGCCCTCAAAGAAGCCGTTTTTAACGGCAAGTCAAACTGGAAGTACATTCAGGCTATTTTACGTAACTGGCGACGCGAAGGGATTACCACCGTCGGCCAAGTCGAAGCCAAGCAGGCTGAGCGCGAGGCCGGTTTACAACCGCAACCAGCGGCTAATTTGGCTGACTTTAGAGCAGCCCTTGATGTATTCAAGGATTAAGTGTTAAGGAGCGAGATGGAAGAATTATCACGCCGTTTAAAAACAGTTGCTAGCTTTGTTCCTCAGGGAGCAAGGCTTTTAGATGTGGGGAGCGATCATGCCTATTTGCCTCTCTATCTCATGGCCAAAGGGCAGATCAGTTTTGCCATTGCAGGTGAAGTGGTTGCGGGGCCTTATCAGTCTGCGCTTGCCCATGTCAGTAGCTCTGCCTTTGCCAAAAGCATAGAAGTCCGTCTAGCAGATGGCCTGTCAGCGATGACCCCAGCAGATGAGATAGATACGATCGTTATTGCAGGTATGGGAGGGCGTCTGATTTCTCGTATTTTGGGTAATGGCTGCGCCGGACTAGAGCAAGTGCAGCGCCTTATTTTACAGCCCAATAACAGCGAGGACGAAGTCCGCAGCTGGCTTCAGCAAAATGGCTATGTTCTGATTGCAGAAGCTATTTTAGAAGAATCTGGCAAGTTCTACGAAATTTTAGTAGCAGAAGCAGGCCAGCATGGATTATCAGACAAGGAATTGCGCTTTGGTCCATTTCTAAGTCAGGAAAAATCGGATGTATTTCAAGCCCGCTGGCTCAAAGAAAAAGCAAAATTAGAACAGGCGCTGAGTCAAATTCCTGACTCCAAAATAAAGGAACGTCAGGTTTTAGAAGAACGTATTTTAGCTATCAAGGAGGTTTTAGATGAAAGCGAGTGAAGTTATTGCCCGTTACGAAGCTTTTTGCCCGCAAGAACTTAGCTTGCCAGGGGATATTTCTGGTCTACAAATCGGAACCTTGGACAAGGATATCCAGACGGTCATGGTGGCGCTTGATGTTCGCGAGGCTACGGTGGCTGAGGCTATTGCCAAACATGTTGATCTCATTATCGTCAAACATGCACCTATCTTTAAGCCGCTAAAGAATCTGGTGACTGACACAGCACAAACCAAGATTTATCTGGACTTAATCAAGCACGATATTGCAGTCTATGTCAGCCATACCAATATTGACATAGTGGACGGTGGGCTTAATGATTGGTTCTGTGACTTGCTGGACATAAGGGAGACGACTTATCTGTCTGAGGTTCATGAAGGCCAGGGCATTGGTCGGGTTGGCAACATCAGCCCTCAACCCTTATCGGACTTTGTAGCTAAGGTCAAGGCAAGCTTTAACCTTGCTGGCCTGCGTCTGATTTCTTACGACCAAGACCACAGTCACCTTATTTCTCGAGTAGCGATTTGTGGAGGATCTGGTGATGATTTCTATGCTGATGCGATCAAGGCAGGAGCTGACCTTTATATCACAGGAGATATCTATTACCATACCGCTCAGGAAATGCTGACGCAAGGGCTCCTAGCTCTAGACCCTGGTCATCACATTGAGGTACTTTTCGTATCAAAAATAGCAGAGCTCCTCAGAAAGTGGCAGATAGAAGAAGGTTGGGTGCTACAAGTGTTGGAAAGCCAAGCCAATACCAACCCGTTTCAATTTGTTTACTGATTGTGGCTTCAGACCATCATAAAAAACCTTCCAGAGTTAAAGCAGGATTCTGGAAGGTTTTAATATACCCCGTTATCGGGCGCTTGCACTACTTCGAATGACATACGTTAAAAGTTGTATGCTAGAGAGGCGCATATGGTGGTGTGAGAAGGACCAGAGATTAGTCTCTAAAATTGCTTTTAAGTCACAATCTTTGCTTTGAAGATTTTAGGGAGATTGGTGGCAAACTAGCGATTGCTTGCGCAAGAGTTGGTATTAGCAAATACACATAGATATAGACATACTGACTCTTAGTTTCCCAGAAGAGATGAAAAAGAAATCCACCGATAAGAAAAATGTAAGGATACAGAGCAAAAGATGGAAACTTTTCACATTTTACTAGTCCCTTATACAGTAGATAAAGACTAGACAGTAGATAAATAATCATGAGATAAATGAAGAGAAAAATGTTAATGAGTCGGTAGGCTAACCCTTGCTGATAAATTGATTTTAGCAGATGCGTTCGAACTTCTTGATTTCGATTTTTTTGAGGGCCGGACCAGATTGATTGGAAAGTAGGTTCCGCCCAAGTTCCTGTGACTTTTTCAGTAAAAAATTCGAGCGCATAAGTTGGGTCATTCCGGAAAGTTTTCAAACGCACCTTTAAATCAGAGATGGCTTGTTTTTTAGCTTTATCTTGGTTGTTTTGATTGTCATCGAGAAGCTTGGTGTTGTAAGCATCCCAATGACCTCGGGTCGGTGAGACATCGCGTAATCCCATGGTAACATAGGCAATCATGGGGGTTCCTTTGGGGATTGCTTGCCCAGAAGCAAGTTGATAATAGGTGTGCAAGCCGGTTTTTCCCATAAAAAGGCTAAGGCAGATGAGCCCTATTGTGCCGAGACGCTTAATCTTATGGTCTTGCCAAAAAAGTAAGAGATAAATAGCAATGAGGGCCAAGACAAAGATGATATAATTGGTCCTAATCAAATAGCCAATTGTCAGAGCAGGTAAGGCGACAGTCAATTGTGATTTCTTGTGAGTGTTCTCATATTTTAGCAAAAAATAGAGACCCATAAGCATACAGAGTAAACCAGGATGGCTACCATAGACAAAAAGTATGAAGAAAAAGAGTGGTAAAAATAGAAAAGAAAGAAAAAGAGTTAGCTTATTGATGAGCGTATTATGAAACAGAAGTGCTGTGATTTTCCATTGAAAATAATTTATACCTATTGTTATCAGTAAATAGAGAATAAAGAAAACTTCTGTCCGACCAAGCCCTACCCAGCTGATGACACGGTCAAAGGTTACTAGTCCTAGCTGGTGTGGGTTTTTATATAGATAACTGCCAACTACTGTCAAGCTGCTATAGTCACCTAAGTTCATAGCCTTAGCAGCAGTTAGGACGTGCTTAGCATCTGAACGAATGACCGAGCTGACATTGAAAATGAGATAGAAACCTGCTACTACATAAAGAATCGTCCACATGATAAAAATGTGTTTCTCACTGAGCCGAGGCAAAAAAAGGCGTAGCAGGTACAAAAAGATAATAAAAAGCAGTAGCCCAATCCAAACAACTGATGTAATAGGAAAATAAAGCGTGTTTTCAACCAAATTCATCTTCATGAGAGCGCGAACATTGACAACTATCCAGGAAAAGCCCAAGAGGATAAACAAGGTTAATCCAAAAACAAGATGATAGGATAGGCTATAAAATCCATCAAATATTTTCTTAAGCATATTCATATTATAGCATAAAAGGCTACAGTGAGTGGTTGAAAAACTGGAACAGATATTCTGAACGATTACGAGTATAAAACGGCTCTATATTGATGTGGTGTACACTGATTCTGACCTTAGAATTTGTTATAAAAGAAGCTCAGGTTTCCATCTTAAAGGAGAGTGACGCATCTAAGTCTCTTCCATTAAAGAGGTAAAAAGGGGCTCTATAATCCCTACCAGAGATTATAGAGCCTTTTTAGCTCTTAGCTAGCTCATTAAGCAGAGTAACTCCAAAATGGGGAATAGCGCTGATACGTACGGCATACCCCGTCGTTTCCGAACCAATTTATCAACGTCCTAGGACTTTTTTGATTAAGGAAATCACTTTAAATTTTAGAGGAGATGGGTAATAGCGGAAGGTACCCATTTTTCGAGTAATGTAGCCGTTAAAGTTTTGCTTAAAACGAAGAACGCTATCAGAACCGTCAAAAAGTCCTGTGATACCAAGGAAATTATAGGTAGGGATTTGATGCTTGAGCGTTTCTTTCATAGCTTCTAATTGTAAAATAGCTGGCGCGTAAAAGCGATTAAATTCGGGGTAAGAACCTGAGAACAAATAAGCCGTCTCGTGACGATCATAGATAAAGAGTGCCCCTGCTAGAATGACCTCATCATCTCCAAAACGATCCACAAAGGATTGCGCTTCTTCAATACGTGTATCAAATGTTGCGACTTGGCTAGACAGTTCCTTGGCCAGATTTTTTTGTTTGGCAGATCCTGTTGCTAAGATAGCTTCCTCAGTAGTCTTTAATCTTGCGAGGAGTTGTTCGCGATCACTTTTTAGATGCGTTAAGTAGTCGGTGAAATGAAGCGTTGCTACGCGAAACTCAGCCTTGTCACCAAAGCTATCATAAAAATCTTGATAGTAGTCGAGGGATTTATCTTCGTAATCACGACGCTCTGAAGTAGCAGCAGTAATATCTTTAAAGAGTGGGAGTTCGTGACGCTCTAATGTTCGAGTTTTAATGCCAAAGCTGAGAGCTTTCTTAACCAGAGGGCGTCCTTTTTTACTAAAGGATGCCAAGAGGCTATCTTCTGTCAGTCCCGATAAGTCTTTGACGTAGTGCCAGTCAGGTTCGCCACCAGGATAACCTGTCGTCAAACCATCATGGATATAGCCCAAGTTGGTTAAATCGGTAATAAAGTGTTCTTGTTCAGTTCCTGTGGCTTGACCATTGCTGTCAAAGGTTTGATAAGTCTCGTAAGGTTTGACCAAGAGTTGCAAGGCGCCTGCTTTTTTAGCATAAGTTTGTAAGGCTTGGTAGAACTCTTTGAGATACTGTGTATCAAGGCTAAGTGGACCAGAATTGATTTCCATGTGCAATCCACCAGTCATTGGCATGGTATAGACCAGACCAGCAACTTGCAATTGACCGTCTTTTTCCAGACCCAGAAAAGTTGTTTCAAAGCCGCGTTTGGGCAGAAGTTTTGCCATTTCAGGACTTTGCATGAAAGAGCCAGATGGGCAATGTTGGGCAAAGGCTCCAAAGGTTTTTGCGTCGATTTCTTTTAAAGGCATTAGTGTTTATTCCTTAATCGTTTACGGGTTTCAAAGGCGAATTGCGAGAGCTTATAGAGCAGACGGTTGACAGGAATGTCAAATTCACCGATGTATTCTTCAAAAGTTGGGGCAAAGTTGGCCTTAAATTTGGTGAGACCATCATCAAGACTTCCTTCTACCCCGCCCATATTGGCCCAGATGATGCTGTCTTGGTAGGCATCATCAAAGACTTGAGGGTAGAGAGAATACTGCGGGTAGAACTTCTTGAAGTCATCGTTCATGCCTGCATAGAGCATTTCCATGACATTGCCAAAACGCACAGAGAGAATCCCTGCAATCACGAGCTCTTCATCATATTTTTGGACAAAGTCGCTAAACTCGCTGATATATTTTTCAACTGAAGCTTTTTGCTGATTGAGCTTGGTCAAGCGTTTCTTTTGATGGTCAGCGGTCTCAAGTAAATCCTTTTCAATTTGAGCTAGTTGCTCTTGATATTCAGCCAAACGCTTGGGAAGATTGACTTTAGCGAGATGGAGGTAAGCATCATCTCCATAGATGGTCATCATTTTCCTGAAATAATCCTCATTGCGAAGGGCAACACCCTTGCGCCCTTCCGTCAGCTCAACGACTTTGGCAAATTCTGTCACATCTGTGAGATCGCCACGTGTCGTGATAACTCCACGATTGATGGCATCTTTCATAAGACGCTTAGTGTGTTTGGGGAAGGTTTCGGCTAGATTTGGAGCTGTGTAGACATTCGCTTGAAAGCGTGGCTGAATGGTTTCTGCAATATCGGACGTTCGGCCGGCCCAGTTAGCTCCAGCCTTTTCAAGGTTTTTGACATAGGATAAAACGTGTTCATTTTCAGGTGCAGACTCCGCATCTGAGAGGGCATACTGGCGGAGTAACAAAGCTGGGTCAAACTTGATAAAGAGCGTCCGCTTTGTTTTACCATAGGCTTTGAGCGACTTAATGACAAAGGAAACCAAGTCTTGATCTCCGTAGTCCATAACAGGCCCACGCGGAATGTAGAGCATCGTAAAACCGAGCGGTAAGGGTTTAATCAGGATACTCGCTGATGCTACAAGTTGGCCATTCTTGTAAAACCCGATGCGCTCGTTTCCCCAGTTGTCCTTAATTTTAGCCCAATTGGAGGATTGGAGCAGATTGGCTTGATTAGACGCCTTGACAAAAGTGTCGTGCTCCTCAGCTGAGATACCGATCTTGTAAGTGTACATTACTCTAAAACCCACTCTCTAAGGGCGTGCGCGACGCCGCTGTCATTGTTTGATTTGGTGATGTATTTGGCAATTTTCTTGAGTTCTGGGTTGCCATTTTCCATGACAACTGGAGTGCCAGCGATTTCAAGCATGGCACGGTCATTTTCTTCATCGCCGATAGCCATTGTTTGGTCCATGCTCAAGCCCAGTGTTTCTGCTAAGTGCTTGATGGCCTCGCCCTTACTAACAGTTTTGTTGAGAATTTCCAGATAAAAAGGTGTAGACTTCACAACATTGTATTTCTCGTAAAATTCAGCGGGCAATTGCGCAATCGCCGCATCTAAAATGTCTGGTTCGTCAATGAACATCATCTTAACGATGTCTTTGTCAGCCATTTCTTCAGGTGTTCGGTAGAAAATCGGCATACTGACCAAGGTTGCTTCGTGGACGGTGTATTTGCCGATATTACGGTTTGCCGTGTAAATACCATCTTTGGTAATGGCGTGCATGTGAACACCAAGCTTACGGCTGAGGAGTTCAATGTCCATATAGTCATCATAAGACATGGTTTCAGAAATGATATCAACACCAGTAGCGGTATCTTGCACAAGTCCGCCGTTAAAAGTAATGACATAATTGTCAGGCTCATCCAGCTTTAGCTCGCTGAGGAGTTGCTTAACTCCAGCAATAGGGCGGCCAGTGGCAATGACAACCTTAACCCCTTGAGCTTTAGCAGCTTGCACCGCATTAAAAACTTCAGGTGTAATCTGGCGTTGATCAGTAATGAGAGTGCCGTCAATATCGACAGCAACAAGTTTAATAGACATAAAATTTCCTTTTTTAATGAGGATTGACCTGCTCTAGTAAGACAGGTCATCAAGAATGTTTGAAAAAGCTTCGTGATCTTCTGCAAAAATGGACTCTTCGATCATTTCCCTTGGGAAATAGAAGCGCTGATCACCGTGAATCGTACCAGATAGGGTACTAACCAAAGGTGAGCGTTGAGATAATTCCACTAGTCGGCCATCTTTTTGGTACAGTTCGATTTGGGTACGTGGCTGCTCCGCTTCTGGATGGTAAATATCGTAGGGAAGATCGAAATTACGGTGAATAGCTGTGTAGTATTCAGGGTCAAAACCAATTTGAGCAACTAGAAGACGTAGGTCGTCAAGCCTATCGGTATCTTCTTCTCGAAACGTCACAGATTTAAAGACCTTGCGGTTAACAAAGCGACTAGCCAAGTCAGCTAAGATCTCGTCTGAGGACTGCATCCAAGCTTGAAAGTAGGTATTCATGACCCCATCATCAATCGCTAGATAGTCAAAAAGATCAAAGTTTTGCTTAAAAAATGGAATCAAAAGTGGCGACGTTTGTTGAAAAAAGACAGGCTCGACAGGATAAAGGACACGAGCTCGCTTGAGCAAGTTTTGCAAAAGGACTTCCATAGCTCGTGTTGCAGGGTGGAAATAGACCTGCATGTACATTTGGTAGCGACTGACGATATAGTCTTCAACAGCATGCATACCTTGAATATCAAAGACGATGCCATCTTCAGTTGGACGAATGACACGCAGAATTCGTGTCAAATCAAACTCGCCATAGCTAACCCCGGAAAAATAGGAGTCCCGCAGGAGATAATCCATCCGATCCACATCAATCTGGCTTGAAATCAGCTGCTCAATCTTTTTATTAGGATGATTATGGCTGATGATAGAAGCGATTTGATAAGGGAAGTCAGGTGCTACTGTCTGTAAAATCTGGCAAATTTCCGTCTCAGGGTCTGTGATGACTAGCTGAGACATAAGCTCATGATCTGTATCAAAGAGGCGCTCAAAACTATGAGAATAAGCCCCGTGACCGATATCATGCAAAAGAGCCGCTACTTTGGTCAGAAGGCTTTCTTCCTTAGACCAAAGACCGGGGTATTTCTTCTCAAATTTTGCTGTGACCTGACGAGCAATTTCATAAGCCCCGAGACTATGAGAAAATCGGCTATGCTCTCCACCATGGAAAGTAAAACCAGAAGTTCCTAACTGTTTGATTCGGCGGAGGCGCTGAAATTCCTTGCTGTTAATCAAAGCATAAATGACTGGGTGATCCACATTGACATAGTTATGTACAGGATCTCGAAAAACTTTTTCATTCATGGTTTCATTATAGCAAAATGGTCTTTTTTTCGCCATTAAAAGGCCAGTTGAGCGAGGAGAGACTGTGAGTGATTTTTTAAAAGAAATTTAGCAAAACTTTTGTTATAATGTAGTCATGAGAATCTATTTACCGATGTACCAATTTATTTTGTTGGCCCTATCAACAGCTTTTGCGACTTATTTTTTCAACGAGTCAATCATGGCAGGACAGTATTTCTTTGTTGTTATTTGGGGGAGCATTCTGCTCCGCAATCTGCGTAGTAGTTACCAACTAAGCAAATTTATTCGTATGGTTGAAAAGCAAGTTGATAAGATTACGAAGAAAAAAGACTGAGTCTCCTCGTGTGAGAATCTCAGTCTTTTTGTCATGTCCAGCTAGTCAAGCTGATTTCACCGCTATTGAGCCACGTCACTGCTCCGTCTGTTAGTTCAACTAATAATCGACCTTCGCGGTCAATAGCTTTGGCAAATCCAGTGTATTCTTGGCCATTTTGCTTAAAACTAACCATGCGCCCTAGGACTAGAGAGTGCGTGCGGTAAAGGGCAATCAAGTCTTCTTCAGGCGTTTCCAGATAGACTTTCCAGATTTCAGCGATCAGTTGGTTTCGCGTGATAGAAGGTTTTTCATCAAAAAGACTACCAGCCTTGTCCTGCAAATCGTGCGGAAAATCTTCAATGTGAAAATTGAGACCAATACCAATAATCACGTCAGTTATGAGCCCGCTTTCGACAGAAGAGATTGCTTCGGTCAAGATGCCCGCTATTTTTTTTGACCCTAGATAGATATCATTGACCCATTTAATTTGAGCTTTTTTTTCGGTTAACGTTTGAATTGCTTGCACGATAGATGCAGCTACCAAGATAGTATAGGGTGGCATTTGGTCAAAGGGAACCATGGGCTTGAGGTGAAGGGACATATAGATGCCGCCTTGCTTAGGTGCAAAAAATGCCCGTCCGAATCTCCCTCTGGCACCGTCTTGAAATGGGGCAAGGTAGAGGCAATCTCCAACATTCCCAGCTTCTAGACCTTGTCTCGCGTCTTGCTGGGTTGACTGACTTTTTGCTTGGTAGGAAATTTTAAAGGGTAATTGTTCTGCCAACCAAATTGGATCCAGTAAATCGCCTTTTTGCAGCAGGTAGCCGCGGTTTTGCACAGAATCAATGACCAGTCCCTGCTTTTCTAAGTGTTGAATAGCTTTCCAAATACTGGTGCGAGAGAGCTGTAACTGCTTTGCCAGATATTCCCCGCTGACATAATCAGTTGCTTTCTCTAAAATAGAATAGACCTTTTGATAGGTTTTTAAAGAAGTCATCGTTATTACCTTTGCTTTCTGACTTTCATTGTATCACAAAAAATATTCTTTTACAGGAAAAGGAAAAAAGATGTCTCTACCACTAAAGCAACTGTTTGAAAACCTTTTTTTAAGAGTCTTTAGGAAAATTTTCGATAAGTGTTTTTAAATCTTCAATTTTCTTAATAGCTCCGTCCTCAAGCAAAAACACCTCATCACAGACCTTACAAATCTCAGACAAATTATGAGAGGTGAAGATAATTATCTTGTCTAAACTATGGTCTTTTAAAAGCTTATAGGCTTTAGAGCGCTTATTCTCATCAAGTCCATCTATCAGTTCATCCAGAATAACAATATCACTTTTAATAGATAAAATGTAGAGAAATGCAAAATATTCTTTCATGCCTAATGAATACTTTGCTAATTTTTTATTGAAAAAATCAGCTCCTCCCATTCTTTCCAAATTATACTGGAAGGATTTGTATTCTTCAGTGGACAATAACCTTAAATAGTCATTTGCCGTAAGATGTTTGTCAAATATTTCAATGCTAGGGATAAAAGCCACTTTGCCTAATGCTAATTTACCATTTTTTACTTTAATTTCTTTATTTAGAATGCTAAAAAAAGTGCTTTTTCCAACCCCGTTACGTCCTATAATCCCATAGAAACCTGGTTTGTTGATTTCAAAATCTAGCTGATTAAAGATTGATGCAGATAATTGTTTTACTTGTAATATCATGATCCCTCTACCCCTTTCTATAGAAAAAATTTTGATACAAATAACTTGAAATAAGGAAAAGTACAAAACTCAAAGATAGGAGATAAAGTATAGCAATTGTAAATGAATTATTCGGAAGAATATCAATATCATTTACTAATTGACCATACCCCAAATATTCAAATGGCAAGAATTTTTTAATAGGCTGAAACCATTCTTCTTGAGAAAAGGTTGCAAAGCCTGTTAAGAATACAACAATAAGTCCAATGACAACTAAGCTTTTTTTAAAAATTAGAGACAGGAATTGGCCTAGGCTCGATAGAAAGAGCAATGCTATAAAATAGAGGATGAGGCTTTTTAAAGCTATGCTACCAACTGTCTCTAGCGTACCATCAGGTAACAAGTAGGGGTATTTCCATGCTCCAAAATTTGTTCTAAACCCTTGAAAGAGGTAGAGGAGTGAAAATAGACCAGCAGTTAATAAAAAACATACCATAGCTGGGACAAGTAGTTTTAAAAAAAGATATCTCAATTTTCGGCCCCCAATTAAAGGGTAAAATCTTATTTGAGAGGATTCGATTTCACTACTAACAGAATCAGATATTAGAACTGTTAACAACACTAAAATAGTAGTAGAGGCTAGCCACCCCATCATGGACTTACTTGCAACAAAAGATGCAGATTTTGAATTGTTTATTGAAGCACTATGCTCTGCACCAATTGACTCGATTTTTTCATAGTAATCTATTTTGGCCTTAATGCTTTTATATTCAGATGAATTTTGATCAGAAATTGATTTCAACTTTAAATAGTTTAGGTTATTTTCTAATTGAGCGAATCTTTCGTAGTCTTTTTTCTCCAAAGATAAAAGCTGCTCTTCCAAAATTTTTTGCTCTATTTTAGCTTGTTCTAGAGCTATGGTATCTTTTTCATTATTTTGGTCAACTGAAACTTTTTGCTCTAAGGTACTAACCATCTGTGTTGATTGTTGTAGATTTTGTCTGGCGATATCTAACTCAATATTTGAAAATGACCTTGCAAAGAGTATTTCATTTAATATGAATAACCCTAAAAAAATAACGATTAGAATTCCTAAGCAAATTTTATTTTTAGGATTTTTTAAAAACCGTTTTAATTCAAATTTAAAAAAAACCATTAAACAATCTCCTTAATTTAACAAGTGCGGGAGTGGGACGGACAGCCATGATGGTTTCGCCTTCATCCCCAAATCATGTAATCGGTGAAGATTACGTATAATACAGTTTGGTTTTTAGACTTGGAGCAATTTTTTATATGTAAGAAAGATTTTTTAAAGTTTACCATTTTCTGACTATTTTGTCAATTGTTTTTATGGAAATTTCCTTAGCCTCCGTTATTTTTGTTATTCTAACATTCTGAAAATAACTCATTTTCTCTTTCATACTTTTATCAATTGCTTTATTTTTCACAGTCTTTATGCTAAAATGGTACTATCAATAAATAAAGAAGAGGTAAGTGAAATGTCACGTAAACCCATTATTGCTGGAAACTGGAAAATGAACAAAACCGCTAAAGAAGCACGTGAGTTTATCGGTGCTGTTGCGAACGCTATTCCATCAAATGACCTTGTAGATACAGTTATCGGCTCACCAGCTATCTTCCTTGAAGGTATGAAAAAAGGTGTGAAAGATACTGATTTGAAAGTGGCTGCGCAAAACTGTTATTTCGAAGATTTTGGTGCTTTTACTGGGGAAAATAGCCCTGCAACTATTGCAGCTCTCGGTGTTGATTATGTGATTATCGGCCATTCTGAGCGTCGTGACTACTTTGGCGAAACCGATGAAGATATCAACAAAAAAGCCCATGCCATCTTCAAAAATGGTATGACGCCAATTATCTGTTGCGGCGAATCTCTTGAAACTTACGAAGCTGGTAAGGCGGAAGAGTTTGTCGGTGCGCAAGTGTCAGCAGCTCTTAAAGGGTTGAGCGCTGAGCAAGTGGCGTCATCAGTTCTTGCCTACGAGCCAATCTGGGCAATCGGTACTGGTAAGTCAGCAACTCAAGATGATGCACAAAAAATGTGTAAAGCTGTTCGTGATGTGGTTGCTGCTGACTTCGGTCAAGACGTGGCAGACAAGGTTCGTGTGCAATACGGTGGTTCTGTAAAACCTGACAACATCGCTGACTATATGGCATGTCCAGATGTTGATGGTGCCCTTGTCGGTGGTGCGTCGCTGGAAGTTGATAGCTTCTTGGCATTGCTTGATTTCGTTAACTAAATTTAGAAAAATCGCTACTCAGTTGGGTAGTGATTTTCTAATAGTTTTAACTAAAAGGATTTGAAATGCTTGTTTTTCATGCTGTTGCAAAAGAAGTCAAGCAAGTATAGGACATCTGATGAATACAGATTCTTGGATTGTTTTACTGGAGATTTATCATCTTAACATCATATTCACAGAAGTTGGGCTTTGCCTAATTTTGAGCAGAGACGGGGGAAAAAGTCCTCAGTCTTATTTTTTATAGTTGAAATAGTTTGACGTAGGAATTGTCTGGTTTCTAAAATGCTGTTTAATCACCATTCTACAAGCCTAGTCAATCTTGCGGGAGTAAGATGGAGAAGTCGATTTCAATGGAATCACGACTTCTATCTCATTCCTCACTATTCAAAAATAGTATAGTGGTTTGCAAAAATAGCATTGTACAATGGTTGAAGAAAGGATTATACTGACATTAAATAAATCAAGGAGGAAGTGCTTATGATGACTATTCAAGAAACATCACAAGCGATCAAAGAAGCTATTTTGGCTAATGATATGACGGCTGTTGATTATTTGGTTGCGGATAATGCTCGTTTTGTTCACATGGGGATTACCTTTGACAAGGCTAGTGAATTTGAGGTCTTTAACACCAAGAAGTTCATCTACAAATCTATTGAAGTGGCTAAGGAGTCGGTGGAAGACTATGGCAATACAGCCATTATCTACCGTAAACTTAAACTGACTGCAGTGGTCAATGGCAATGAGGTGACTAATCCCTTTGTTGTTTCAGAAGTCTTCACGCGTCAATCGGGTGATTCTTGGCAAATGGTGGCTTCCACTTACACACGGATTGCTGCTGATTTTGATGATTATCAACTTTTATAAACGATAGAAAGTAGGCTTTTATGGAGTACACGAAACTTGGAAATACAGGATTAGAAGTGTCAAAGCTCTGTCTAGGTTGCATGAGCTTTGGCGATGATACAGTTGGCTTTCAATCAGGCTGGCTCCTGAATGAAGAAGATAGCCGTGTGATTATCAAGAAAGCTCTAGATTTGGGCATTAACTTTTTTGACACGGCTAACACTTATGCAGCTGGGACGAGTGAGGAGTATCTGGGGCGTGCCCTGCGTGATTTTGCTAAGTGTGAAGATGTGGTGATTGCGACCAAGTGTTTCTTCAGCGATTTGCCACATGGCAAGCAAAAGCCTAACAATCACGGTCTTTCGCGCAAAGCCATTTTTCATCAGGTGGAGCGCAGCCTCAAGCGTTTAGGTACTGATTATATCGATATTCTCTACATTCATCGGTGGGATTATGATACACCGATTGAGGAGACTATGTCTGCTCTGCACGAACTTGTTGTCTCAGGAAAGGTTCGCTACCTTGGTGCATCAGCTATGTACACATGGCAATTTCAAAAAGCCCAGTATGTGGCTGAGAAAAATGGCTGGACTAAGTTTTCGGTCATGCAAAATCACTACAATCTCCTCTATCGTGAGGAAGAGCGGGAGATGATTCCTTTCTGTCAGGAGACTGGTGTCGGCTTAGCGCCGTACAGCCCATTGGCAGCAGGGCGCGTGGTCCGCGATTGGTCCGCAGACACTGCTCGCAGCAAGACAGATGCAACTGCCAAAGCTAAGTACGATTCGACCGAAGAGCAAGATCGTGTGATTGTCGAGCGTGTGGCAGAAATCGCTGAGAAATATGGAGTGACTCGTGCGCAAGTAGCCATAGCTTGGCTTTGGAAGAAAGGCGTTCATTCTCCAATTCTAGGTGTGACCAAGGAAAAATACCTAGATGATTACATGGGCGCTTTCAAGGTTAATTTGACTGATGAAGACATTGCCTACCTTGATGAAAAATATCTACCTCACAAGGTTATGGGCGCTTTACCAATCAAAAAATAATTGAACACGCCCTAAAATTCTAGAGACAACTCAAAGACTTCCTCAAGCCTTTGGAGTTGTTGTCTGTCTTCTCATTTTTCAACGGATATCTAAACGGGCTTTGCATCTTAGAACTGAACACGGGCTAAAATGCTAAATTTAGTCATATCTGACTAAGACCGTAGCCGTCTGGATTTTCTTCGATTTCATCTGTGAAAATCCTAGTCGTCTTGGTCGGGGTGCGTCGACGCCATCAAAGATGGCTGACTTACCGCCATTTTCCAACGCATTTCTAAACGCCCTTTGTATCTTAGAACTGAACACGGCCTAAAATCCTCGATAAAATTCAAAAACTTCCTCAAGTCCAGAGACTTGTCGTCTGTTTTCTCATTTTTCATCGGATTTTTCAACGGCCTCAAATCTTAAAATAAGGAGAAACAAAAATGGAATATGTCACTTTAAATAATGGTGTGAAAATGCCAGCAGTCGGCTTTGGTGTCTTTCAAATCCCAGATCCAGTAGTCTGCCAAGAAGTAGTGGAAACAGCCATCAAGACAGGCTATCGCCTGATTGATACAGCAGAAGCTTACGGTAATGAAGAAGCGGTGGGTCGAGCCATCAAGGCAGCAAGTGTGCCTCGCGAGGAACTCTTTATCACGACTAAGGTTTTCATTCAACATATGAGCTATGAAGGCGCGAAGACAGCTTTTGCAGCTTCCCTTGCCAAGCTTGACTTAGACTACATTGACCTTTATCTACTACATCAACCAGTGGGTGATACCTTTGGGGCTTGGCGTGCTTTAGAAGAACTCTACAAGGAAGGAAAAATCAAGGCTATCGGTGTCTCCAACTTCAAATCTGACCATCTGGCCAACCTTTCCCTCTTTAACGAGATTATTCCAGCGGTCAACCAGATTGAAGTTCATGTCTTTAACCAAAAAGAGGACGAGCAAGCCTATATGGTTGAAAAAGGCATTCAAATTGAGAGCTGGGGTGCTTTTGCGGAAGGGCAATTTGACGTCTTCAACAATCCTGTTCTCAAGGAGATTGCAGCCAAGTATGACAAAACTACTGCTCAGGTTATGCTGCGCTGGCAGTTGCAACGCGGCATCGTTTCACTTTCCAAATCTGCCAATTCAGACCGTGTCCGCCAAAACTTTGACATCTTTGATTTTGCTTTGACAGAAGCTGACATGTCTAAGATAGCAGAGCTCAATACCGACACAACTGTCTTTGCAGACCATAGTCAGGCTAAGACTGTAGAGCTTCTTGCTAGCTTTGTCGGTAAGACATTTTAAAAATGATAGACTAGGGATTTCTCCGGTTTTCCCTTGTCTTTTATATAAGAGCATAAATACATAAGGTATGTAATAAAAATAACAGAAAGAAGGTTACACATGGAAGACAAGATGTTTGAACAAGAAGTGAAAAATGATATTTTTGGTTTTGGAAACTTGAACACGACCTACGCTGAGTATTTTTCTGGCGATAGTTTTTTGAAGTCTCTTGTTCAGCCTGAGGGTTCTGTTGATGTGGCAGTAGCTAACGTTAGTTTTGCACCGGGGACAAAAAATAATTGGCATGTTCATACAGATGGATTTCAGATTATCCTTGCTACCAGCGGCAAAGGCTGGGCTCAGATAGATGGGCAACCTAAGCAGACTCTCAATCCCGGTGATGTAGTCGTTTTTCCAGCTGGTGTCAAGCATTGGCATGGCGCGACAGATGATACATGGTTTAGCCATTTGGCCATTACAAAAGGAGCAACAAAGTGGTTAGCTCCTGTTAAAGATACAGAGATTTAAGGAGATTCAAATGTCAAAAAAACAAACAGCAGGACGTGATCGTCTAGGAGAATTAGCACCAACTTTTGCAGCTTTTAATGATGATGTTCTTTTTGGGCAAGTGTGGTCACGAGAAGAAGAATTATCACCAAGAGACCGTAGCTTGATTACTATTTCAGCTTTGATGTCTGCTGGAAACTTTGAGCAATTGCCAGCACATCTCAAACTGGGGCAAGAAAATGGCTTGACCCAAGCAGAAATCGTTGAAGTTATCACTCATTTGGCCTTTTATTGCGGTTGGCCTAAAGCCTGGTCAGCCTTTGGTCTTGTTCAAGAGATTTTTGGCAAGAAGGAGTAGCGTTTCAAAATGATGAACAAAGAACGTTTAACAGCTTTTACAGACGCTGTTCTAGCTATTATCATGACCATACTGGTTCTTGAATTGGAGCGTCCTCAGGTCATTTCTTGGTCTGCTCTATGGGATTTACGGATGAACTTTTTTGCTTACACCATTTCTTTTTTCTGGTTGGGCACTATGTGGGTCAATCTCCATAATACTTGGGACGAGGTAGAGACTATTAACCGTAAGATTGTTTGGATTTCTCTGCTGTTACTCTTTTTCTCATCCTTTTTTCCTTATGTGACGAGTCTGGTTTCCATGACTTTTCACAGCAGTGTGGCGCAGAGCTTTTATGGTATAGTTGTCCTCTTGGTCACTGCAACCAATCTCTGGCTCTATCATGAGGTGGCACAATTGCACGACGGTGCTGTGTCTGCCGATTTAGCAAGAGCTCATAATCGCTGGATTCGCTGGGATATTGTACTCAAACTGGCAGGATTAGTTCTGACTTTGACCATTTGGCCAGAAGCTATGATGTGGGCTGTCTTATTAACGGCTCTCATCCTTGTTTTACCCAACTCGATTTAAAAGATAAGGAGATTTTTATGACAAAAACAATCACATTAAACGATGGCAATATTATTCCTGCTGTCGGATTTGGTGTCTTTCAAATTCCAGCGGACGGATCGACCTATGAAGCCGTCAGTCAAGCTCTTAAGGCTGGTTACCGCCATATTGATACAGCAGCAGCTTATTTCAATGAAGCAGAAGTCGGCAAGGCAGTGCGAGATAGTGGCATAGCTCGTGAAGAGATTTTTGTGACGAGTAAATTATGGTTGCAAGATTATGGCTATGACAATGCCAAGAAAGGTATCCAAAGCTCTTTAGAGAAATTAGGTCTAGATTATATTGATTTATACCTACTTCATCAGCCCTATGGTGATGTCGTCGGAGCTTGGCAGGCTTTAGAAGAAGCTAAGGAAGCTGGGCTTTTAAAATCCATCGGTGTGAGCAATATGACACCAAAACTTTACCAAGCATTCGTTTCACAATTCAAATCTAAACCTGCTGTCAATCAGGTCGAATGCAATCCGTATTTCCAACAAAAGGAACTGCGTCAGGTCATGTCAGCTGATGGTGTGAAAATCGAGTGCTGGGCACCGCTTGGACAAGGCAATTCAGACTTGCTTTCTGAACCAGTCATTGTCCAGCTTGCTGAAAAATATGGTAAAAATCCTGGACAGATTATTCTTGCCTTTGAAGTAGCAGAAGGCTTTATTACCTTACCCAAATCCGTTACCCCAAGTCGTATCGTCAGCAACTTAGATATCTTCGATATTGCCTTTACGCCAGAGGAGTTAGACCAGCTCCGCGCGCTTGATAAGGGTATCGGCAATCACAATCCAGAAGCCCCAGGCATTGGTGAGCATCTGCTAGCTAACTATAAGATTCATGACTGATTGACGGTTATTTTCTGTTATCATGACTAAAAACGATGGTAAAAATCAACTAAGAAATATTGGCTTTTAATCATATTTTCTTGTAAAATAAGGAAAGTACAAAGATTAAGCAAAGTGAATGGAGGAACTTTATGAAAACAGCTATTTTTGAAAAAGCAGGTCTCATGACTGTGGAAGATGTTGAAAAACCAAAATTGCAAGACGCTGATGATGTCATCATTAAGATTGTTCGTTCCTGTGTTTGCGGGTCTGATCTCTGGTCTTATTCGCATGGTGATGACAAGGAGGCGCATTCTGGAAATAGTGGTCACGAGGCACTCGGCATTATTGAAGAGGTCGGATCTGCTATCACCACCTTTAAACCAGGCGATTTTGTCATTGTGCCTTTTACTCATGGCTGTGGTCATTGCGATGCCTGTCGAGCTGGTTTTGACGGGACTTGCGATAATCATCCGGGAATGAGTAACTGGTCGCATGGCTTCCAAGCTCAGTATATCCGTTTTCACCATGCTAACTGGGCTCTTGTTAAGGTGCCGGGTCAGCCATCTGACTACTCCGAAGGCATGCTCAAGTCTCTTTTGACACTAGCTGATGTCATGCCGACAGGTTATCATGCAGCACGTGTAGCTGATGTCAAACCTGGTGATAAGGTCGTTGTTATCGGTGATGGTGCTGTTGGACAATGCGCGGTTATCGCTGCTAAAATGCGTGGCGCTTCACAGATTGTGCTCATGAGTCGACACAAAGATCGTCAGGATATGGCCTTAGAATCTGGCGCAACAGCAGTTGTTGCTGAGCGTGGTGAGGAGGGCATTGCCAAAGTTCGCGAAATCCTTGGCGGTGGTGCAGATGCAGCCCTAGAATGTGTTGGAACTGAAGCCGCTATGGATCAAGCCTTAGGTGTTCTCCACAATGGCGGACGGGTTGGCTTTGTCGGTGTTCCTCACTACAACAACCGCCCTCTGGGATCTACTTTTGCTCAAAATATCATCGTCGGTGGTGGCTCAGCATCAGTGACAACCTACAACAAGCAAATTTTACTTAAAGCGGTTCTTGACGGGGATATTAATCCTGGTAAAGTCTTTACCCAAACCTACCATCTGGACGATGTCAATCAAGCCTATCAAGATATGGCTGATCGCAAGACCATTAAGGCTATGCTTTTGGTGGATTAATACTTCTAGAAATCAAAAGTTACGTTGTTAACTTGTCCTGAAGCCCTGCGATGGTTTTGCTAGTCGCTGTTAAGCAGTCTTTTAGGAAATGGAAAACAACTTAAATCAATCAGAAAACGATGAGAAAAGCTAGCTCATCGTTTTTTTGCTTTTATAACATTGATTGAATCAAGAGCGATCCAACTTTATTTCAGAAAGGTATGCTAGATGATGCCTGTATTTAGAGATAAGTTTGTCCTAATCTTGTTTCAATCTACTCTAAAATTAGTTCTAGTAATCTCTGATTCTCTTTCAAGACATTAAGATAAAAAGTCACAGTTGCTTGAGAATCCGTAATCGGAATATGAATGCGATTTTCAGGTAATTTTCCGTAGAGCTGAGTGATATTGGTCGTAAAATGTGGGAGGTTAGAAGCCTGAACTAGGCTGTCAAATGTTTCACTATCAGACTGACGGATAAAAGTGGTCTGTCTGAGGGAGTCAACTAAACGGTCCCAAATGCCCAAATCCGCTCTCAAAAGCATAGTCAAATGATTGAGTTCGCGCAGAGCAATACTTTTTCTGTCAGCCAATGGATGATTCGTTGGAATGGAGAGATGGAGCTGCTCTTTGAAAAAAATCTGACTGATGACATCACTTTTTTCGATAACTTGGTCTGTCACGATAATCTGATAGGTCTTATCCAGCAAGCCTTTCACCAAGCTGTCTTGTTCACGAATCTCTGTCTCAAATTCTTGAGGCAATTTTTTCTGCTCCCAAATATCTCTCAATTCATAGATGGGACCTGGTGCGCAGACTCCGATATACAGCTTGGTTCGATGATTTTCAAAATTTTGGAGCTGTGCTTGATAGGCTTGAATGTGTTCAAGAAGCATTTGTCCTTGCTTGACAGCCAACTGCCCTGTCTCAGTCAGGCTCAACTTGTTCTTTTTGCGGTGAAAGAGAGTGACGCCCAAATCCGCTTCTAAGCGCTGCATGTTGCGGGTCAGTGCGGGTTGGGAAAGTAATAATTTTTCAGCAGTGCGTGAGAGTGTTCCGTATTCTGCAAAGGCGATGAGCTGTCGGAGGTGTTCTAAATCCATGGTTAGAAGTCCTTTCAGTATTCACTATTAGTATAGCATAGTCTTGGCCAAACAAGCTGAAAGCTCTGCCATTTTTTAAAAAAAGAACCGCTAAAAATCCAAGACCTGTCTTAGAATCTGAAATAATCCTCAAAAAATGATAAAATGGGTCTAAATAATTCTTAAGAAGGAAGGCCTATGAAATTTTTAGAGCTTAACAAGAAGCGTCATGCTTATAAAATCTTTAATGACAAGCCGGTGGATGTTAAGGATGTTCGAACGGCGATTGAGGTTGCGACCTTAGCACCGAGTGCCAACAACATTCAGTCCTGGAAATTTGTCATTGTCAAAGAGCGCAAGGATCAGCTTGTTCCCTTGGCTTTTGGTGGGAATGCGGGTCAAGTGGCTAATGCCCAGCTGGTGGTTGCGCTTTTTTCAGACACAGCCTTGGAAAGGCGCTCGCGCAAGATTGCCCGTATTGGCGTCAAGGACTTGTCCGAGGAATTTTTAGAATACTTCATCAAGGTTTTGCCAACGCGTTTTTCGGCCTTTGATGAGAAGACTAAGGGAGAGTACTTGGCTATCAATGCAGGTTTTGTGGCTATGAACTTTGTGCTGGCTTTAACTGACCAGAAAATCGCTAGTAACATCTTGCTAGGATTTGACAAGTCTAAGCTGAATGAGGTTTTGGACATTGATACGCGTTTTCGTCCAGAACTCTTGTTCACGATTGGCTATAGTGATGACCAGCCAGAACCAAGCTATCGTTTGCCAGTAGATGAGATTATTGAGATAAGGTAAGGAGAAAAGATGACAATTGATTTTAAAGCAGAAGTAGAGAAACGTCGTGAAGCCATGATGGCGGATTTGTTCACGCTTTTGAAGATTAATTCAGAGCGTGATGACAACAAAGCTGATGCCCAGCATCCCTTTGGGCCTGGTCCTGTTAAAGCTTTGGAGAAATTCCTAGAAATCGCGGAGCGCGATGGTTACGAGACGAAAAATGTAGACAACTATGCTGGTCATTTCACCTTTGGTGAGGGTGAGGAAGAGCTAGGCATTTTTGCTCACTTGGATGTGGTGCCAGCTGGATCTGGCTGGGATACGGATCCTTACAGCCCTGTTATCAAGGACGGTAAGCTCTATGCGCGCGGCTCATCTGATGACAAGGGGCCAACCGTTGCCTGTTACTATGGTCTCAAGATTATCAAGGATTTAGGTTTGCCAGTGTCGAAAAAGGTCCGTTTCGTTGTCGGTACGGATGAAGAATCAGGCTGGGCAGATATGGATTATTACTTTGAGCATGTTGGTCTGCCTGAGCCAGATTTTGGTTTCTCACCAGATGCAGAATTTCCGATTATCAATGGAGAGAAGGGAAATATTACGGCCTATCTCCATTTTGCAGGACAAAATGAAGGCGATGTCGTTTTGCATAGCTTTAAAGGGGGCTTGCGCGAAAACATGGTACCTGAATCAGCGACAGCTGTGATTTCAGGTGCTGTGACTAGTGATGACTTACAAGGCAAGCTGGACGCTTTTGTGGCAGAACAGCCGGTGACTTCTGCTCAGGTAGAGCGTTTGACAAATGGTCAGCTTCAAGTGACCATTGTTGGTAAATCTGCTCACGGTGCTCACCCTGAAGCAGGGATCAATGGCGCAACTTACCTAGCAGCATTTCTTTCCGATTTTGCTTTTGCAGGTCCAGCAGCAGACTACCTGAAACTGGCTGGTCAGCTTCTTTTGGAAGACCATTATGCTGAGAAAATAGGTGTGGCCTATACAGACGAGCGTATGGGGCAATTGACCATGAACGCAGGCGTCTTTAAGTACGATGTGACTGCTGATGACAACACCATTGCCCTCAACTTCCGTTACCCGCAAGGAACAAGTCCTGAAATCATTCAGGCTCAGCTAGAGAAGCTTGATGGTGTCGCTAGCGTAACCCTATCAAGTACGGGGCATACTCCGCATTATGTGCCGATGGAAGATCCATTGGTGTCAACCCTTCTAGATGTTTATGAACGACACACCGGTCTTAGGGGCTATGAGCAAATCATTGGCGGGGGAACTTTTGGCCGTCTCCTCAAACGCGGCGTTGCTTACGGTGCAATGTTCCCAGGTTACACAGATACCATGCACCAGGCCAATGAATTTGTGGAAGTGGAAGACCTCTACCGAGCAGCTGCGATTTATGCAGAGGCTATTTACGAATTGATTAAGTAAGCTATAAAGAGTGAGTGGTTTTATAAAAAAGGAGAGCAAAAAGAGAGTGGGACAGATAGCTTCGCCCACACCCCAAAAGCATGTAATCTTTGAAGGATACAAATAAAAATCTGTAATTTCGTAGAAATGCGATTTTGTCGTCTCACTCTCTTTATTTTTCAGGGATATTTTTAAGAATATACTTACTAACAAGATAACCTATTGTGCAAAAGATAAGGCCAAAGGCTATAAAAGAAAGAAGTGCCATTAGATATCCCCAAGCGCTTGTTGTGTCATACCAGCCGCTATAAATCAAACTAGGATAAACGGTCAGTAGCATACAAATAGTGTGAACCACAATTTTCTTTTTAACTGACCAAACATCATAGTCATAAATGGCGCTAGCTCCAGCAACTGAACTTGATATGACAGTTACAGCAAGCATTTGGTGATATTGTTTGGTATCACCGCTTTGATAGGTAAAGTAAGTTCCCACTCCCATAATGAGGAGAACGATACCACTACGCAGCAAACCTGCTAAAACAACCTTTTTTCTTAAATCTTTCATTTTAATTCACTCCTTAATGAATTTATCACTAATAGTATAGTTCACAAATTGGGTTTTATCTAGTTACTTTAGTCATTAAAGGTTAAGAGACATTCGTTTTGTTAGATAGGGAAAGCTATCAGTATACCTATCTCAGTATAGGAAAGGTTTCGCATGACACCACAAGAACAAATCAAGCAGGCTATCATGGCAGATCCTGCCAATCGCTTTTTCACAGAAGCAGGAATTGCTCCTCTTTTTGCAGCACCTGAAACGGCGAGGATTGTCATTATCGGGCAAGCGCCGGGCTTGAAAACTCAGGAGGCGGGGCTTTATTTTAAGGATAAATCGGGCGATCGTCTGCGCGATTGGCTGGGTGTTGATGAGGAAACTTTTTATCGATCAGGCTTGTTTGGTGTGCTAGCTATGGATTTTTACTTTCCAGGTTCAGGAAAATCTGGTGACTTGCCACCGCGTCCGGATTTTGCACCCAAATGGCATCCTCAGCTGTTAGCGCTTATGCCAAATGTGGACCTGATTTGCCTTGTTGGGAGCTATGCTCAGCAGTATTACCTGAATCAGAAAAAGACTGTCACCTTAACAGAGACAGTTAAAAACTACCAATCCTACTTGCCTAAGTATTTTCCACTGGTTCACCCGTCTCCTAGAAACCAGCTTTGGATGGCTAAGAATCCTTGGTTTACCGATGAGGTTTTACCTGACCTAAAACAGCGTGTTCGGACCATTTTACAAAGGAAATAAATGCTTGATGCACGGCATTAAAATACTAAAAAGAGTCTGGGACATCATGATGCTCTGTCTCAGACTCTATGTGTTAAAAGGCTTTAATATGAGTTGTGAACAATTAAGAATTAATGCTCTCTTAAATAAGCTTTTACTTCGCCGATGGTGGCAGCAACCTTAGGATCATCAAACGACTGCACTATGTCACGACCAGTCCAATCCTGTCTTTTAGACACTGTATAATTATCGTCAATTGAGGTTAGAAAACCTCCTGATGGATCAGCGATAATTTTTTTATCATCACTAAACGGTTGAAAGTAAGCATTAACTTCTTCTTCGCTAGCGTTTCTCCATTTTTCATACATAATTCGGATAGTTTGATTTTCGGGGAGAGAATCACCTACAGTTGTACTAGTAGAGCTTTGGACTTTTGATTGAAAGAAGATCAAACCTAAAAGAGTGACGCCGATAAGAGAGGCGGCCGATATCAGTAGATTTTTTTTCATGTTAGCCCTCCGTTTTATTTTACATTATTTTGCAGTAGAGTTAAACGGGATTAGAAACAATATTTTATAAGTGTAGAATAAGTGTAAAGCCTCTTAACTTCATATTAATTATAGCATATATTTTTATTTATTTAAATAACTAAAAATGTAAATCTGCAAAAAACACATAAAAAACACGAAAAAGATATATATAAAACACATAAAAAATTAAAAATTTCTTTAAAATTTGGTTTCACACTAATCTTCAATTTCAAGACATGGGAGAAGCTATCATGACTGTCTGTCTCACTCTCGTTTTTAACATTTTTACATCATTCCTCTTGCGCAACGGTCTATCTTAGGGTATAATAGGGCAATAGTAATCGAAAAGAGGAGTCTCTCATGGTAGCATGTTTTAATGTTGCACTTGTGGTCATTATGGATTAAGGACTGGTACTATTTTGTATCTAGTCCTGTTCGTGATGACCACAGAATGGGAGCTACTAACCACCTGTTCTGTATGGAGCGGGTGGTTTTGTTTTACTATACTATAAACATGTCATAAAGGAGATTATATGACCAAAACACTCACTAAAAAAGATTATTTCACCATTGGGTCAATGCTTTTTGGCATCCTGTTTGGGGCAGGAAATCTGATTTTTCCAGTTCATATGGGTCAAGAAGCAGGAGCTAATGTCTGGCAAGCAGTTCTGGGGTTTCTGGTATCTGCTATTGGGTTGCCGTTTTTAGCTATTGTCGGCATGGCTTTTACGCGTAGCAGGAGTGTCTACGAACTCGCTTCTCGTGTTGGTCATCGATTCGGTGTCTTCTTTACCGTCTTGCTATATTTGGTGATCGGTCCTTTCTTTGCAATTCCTCGTCTGGCTAGTACATCCTTCCAGATTGGTCTCGTTCCCTTTGTTGGCGAGGGAAATGCAGTTGCTCTGGCAGTATACTCCGTATTTTTCTTTGCTTTGGCTTGGATAATGTCGCGTAGAGCAACCAAACTCTTAGATTATGTTGGAAAGTACCTTAATCCTGCCTTTTTAGTTGTGCTGGGAATTTTGTTAATCATGGTTGTTGTGAATCCCATGGGAGCTAGTTCGCAAGCTATGGTGCAGGAAGCCTACCAGTCAAATGCCTTTGCGACGGGTATTTTAGAAGGCTATAATACGCTTGATGTGTTAGCGGCTCTTGCTTTTGCTATCTTGGTTATTTCTGCTCTTAAGAACCTTGGCGTGAAAGAGCCGAGCCAAATTGCGACTGACATGGTGAAGTCAGGTGTTATCAGCATGGTCTTGATGGGCTTGATTTATGGTCTTCTTGCCTATGCTGGTGCGACAAGCCTTGGTCAATTTGCGCTTTCTGAGAATGGTGGCATTGCCCTAGCGCAAATTGCGGGACATTATCTTGGAACAGCAGGCTCTATTCTTTTAGCCTTGATTGTTTTTCTTGGTTGCTTGAAGACCGCTGTTGGGCTCTTGACAGCTTTTTCTGAGACTTTTGCGGAGATGTTCCCGTCAGTATCTTATAGTACTTTCCTTGCTCTGACGACGATTTTTCCGATGATTTTTGCCAATGTCGGTTTGACGAACATCATTGCCTACTCGATTCCAGTGCTGATGTTTATTTACCCTCTGGCCATCGCCTTAGTGCTTTTAGCGCTTTTGGAAAAATGGGTCAAAGGCAACGCAGCGGTTTATCGCTGGACGGTTTATCTGACCTTGTTACCAGCTATTGTAGACGGTTTGGCGAGTTCGCCTTGGAGTACCAATCCAGTAGTGTCGTCCATCGTTTCTTTAGCGCACAGCATCTTGCCATTCTCAGCGATTGGTATGGGATGGATCGTGCCTACCCTTGTGGGGCTTGTGATTGGCTTTTTGTGGCCGGTCAGTGTAGCCCCCTTACCAAATAAGAAGTCTTAAAAATACCACTAACATTTCTGTCTTTAATGTGATGGAGACATGACGATATCAGCAGTTCAATTGTTTAGAAATATGCAGATAACCAGTAGCCCATCAAAGCAACAAAAATCTAAGCAACTTGCTTGCGAACATATAGCCTTAGTCCTGCTGTCCTATGATAGCAGGATTTTTACTCAAGCATTCCTGAAAATTTCAGAAACCTTGTTTTGATGGTCTATTTTTGCTATAATATAGCCTAGAAAATGAAAGTGAGAATACAAAAATGGAAACTTTACCAAACTGCCCGCAATGCCAGTCGCCTTATACTTATGAAGATGGCCTGATGCTTGTCTGCCCAGAGTGTGCCCACGAGTGGAATCCAGCTGATAAAGCTGAAGTGGAAGCAGGTCTAGTTGTGAAAGACAGTAACGGTGCGCTATTGCAGGACGGTGACACTGTTACAGTTATTAAGGATCTTAAAGTTAAGGGAGCACCTAAAGACATCAAACAAGGCACTCGTGTCAAAAATATTCGTCTAGTTGAAGGCGATCACAATATTGACTGTAAAATTGACGGCTTTGGCGCTATGAAGCTCAAGTCAGAGTTTGTTAAAAAGGTGTAAAATGAAGGATCAAAACATTCTTTACTATCGTCTGCAACTTGTATTGCTGTCTTTGATTGGTATAGTCTTAGAAGTGGTCAAGTACGGTGGCTACATGTTCATGTACTATACTATTTTGTCAAACGCGATGGTCTTTTTGTTTATGACTTATCAAGTACGCCTCATGATGACGCAACCTAAGTCAGTTTGGTCTGCACCAAAAGTGTTGCGACTTAAGGCCGCTGTGACCATGGCTATCATGATTACCATGGTGGTTTATCATTTTATGTTGGCTCCGATTGCAGATGATTTTTGGCGGGTAGAGAACATTATTTGTCATTATTTAGTACCAGCCTTGATGTTTCTGGACACCTTGATTTTTGATCAACAGGGACAGTATAAAATTTTCGATCCGATCCTTTGGGCGCTGACACCGTTAGTTTACTGCATTTTTGCCCTCTTTAATGGCTTGGTAACGAAGATTCCTATTCCAGATGCTAAAGATAGTCCCTTTCCTTACTTTTTCATTAATGTAACGAAATATGGCTGGGGCTATGTGCTACGTTGGGTAGTTGTTATCTGTGTGGCCTACATTATCGGAGGCTATCTTTTATACGGCCTTAAGAGTATTCGCCGAAAAGTAAGACCTTAAAATATCATAACAGTCAAACCGATTTGTCAAAAAACGATCGGTTTTTGACTATCTGCTAGATTTTTTTCTTGTAATTATAAAGAAGTCTGGTATAATGGAGTTCATAAAATTCCTTTAAGGCTGTCCAGAGAGGCAGTTAAGGAGACGGATAAACTTAGGGATGGCTGTTGTGTCATGCCTGAATTTTGAGCATCTCCTTGAAGGGGATGCTCTTTCTTTTGAGCAAAAAGGATAAAGGAGATTGTCGTGAAAACAAAAGAAATCGTGGATGGTATGACTATGAAACGTGCCATCACTCGGATCACTTATGAAATTATCGAGCGCAATAAGAGCTTGGATAATATCGTTCTAGCTGGGATTCAGACGCGGGGCTTACCACTCGCCAAACGGATTCAGGAGCGTCTTTTGCAATTAGAAGGTGTTGAAGTACCTGTTGGCTCTCTTGATACCAAGCCGTTTCGAGATGACATCAAGGTTGAAGAAGACAAGACAGAGATGACAGCTGATGTCACAGATCGAGACGTCATCTTGGTAGATGATGTGCTCTATACTGGGCGAACAATCCGCGCAGCTATCGATAACTTGGTCAGCCTAGGACGGCCTGCTCGCGTTAGTCTAGCGGTACTCGTTGACCGTGGGCACCGCGAACTGCCAATCCGTGCGGACTATGTCGGAAAAAATATTCCGACCAGCCGTGTGGAGGAGATTGTTGTCAAAGTTGAAGAAGTTGATGGTGAAGATGCTGTTTACTTGCTAACGGTGGATTAGTAGTCGTTATTGGCAAAGATACATTTTAAAAGTTTCGTCTTGCCACTTTTCAGGCTGTTAGCAGAGAGTGAACTCGCTATTTTGCTCAGTGAAAACAGCTTAACGTAGCAGCTTGGAGAAGTGGTAATGATACTAAAATCATATCAATCCTGCAATTTGCAATCTTAAAACCCTAGTCGAAAGTGTACGTTTTTTACAGTCGTTGTTAGCCTTTGATGGGGAACCTCTACCTCATCAAAAACTGTTTGGATAATCAAAAAATATTGCCTTTCTCAAGTATCTTGCTTGTGAACACAAATTCTTACCTTAAACTTGGTCGGATAGCGTCTGCATGCTGGGATTTCTAGCTCATCATGAAAAAATTATGGTAGTTTTCCGAACAAGTCTATTAACTCACTCACATAAACGAAAAGGAGTTCTCATGTCAATTTTAAATGGTCAAGTTTCCCTACAAAATCTGGTTAGTATGGAATGGCTAACAAATGAAGAAGTGCTGGGATTGATTACCAGAGGTTCGGATTTTAAGAATAATCGCGCAACGTTTACACCGCAACGTCAATATTTTGCGGCAAACCTTTTCTTTGAATCTTCAACACGGACACATAAATCCTTTGAAGTAGCTGAGATGAAGTTAGGGCTTGATTTGGTAGATTTTGATGCCAAGACCAGCTCAGTGAATAAGGGAGAGACGCTTTATGATACAGTGTTAACCATGTCAGCGCTGGGGACAGATGTCTGTGTGATTCGCCACCCTGATGTGGATTACTATAAGGAATTGGTTGAGAGCGATAGTATCCGCTGTGCCATTGTTAATGGTGGTGACGGATCTGGTCAACATCCGAGCCAGTCGCTTCTTGATTTGATGACGATTTATGAAGAGTTTGGTTATTTTGAAGGGCTGAAAATAGCCATTTGTGGCGACTTGACCCACTCTCGTGTTGCCAAATCAAATATGGAAATCCTGAAACGTTTGGGGGCAACCCTTTATTTTACAGGTCCAGCTGAATGGTACTCCTCAGAGTTTGATGTTTATGGTCGTCATGTAGCAATTGATGACGTCATCACAGAACTTGATGTGGTCATGCTTTTGCGTGTGCAACACGAGCGTCACGATGGAGAAACGAGTTTTTCTAAAGAAGCCTATAATAGTCAATTCGGTTTGACACAGGCGCGTTATGATTTATTGAAAGATAATGCCATTGTCATGCACCCTGCACCGGTCAATCGGGATGTAGAGATTGACGATCACTTGGTTGAAGCACCAAAATCACGGATTGTTGCGCAGATGACAAATGGTGTGTTTGTGCGGATGGCTATCATTGAAGCTGTGCTACAAGGTCGGGCTTAGTTTAGCGATAAAGGGAGCGATAATGGCAAGAAGACGTTTAATCTTAGAAGATGGTACGGTGTTTGAAGGGGAAGCTTTCGGTGCGAACTGTGATGCAACCGGTGAATTGGTCTTTAGTACGGGGATGACGGGCTATCAAGAATCGATTACAGACCAGTCTTACAATGGGCAGATTTTAACCTTTACTTATCCGATGATTGGAAATTACGGTATCAACCGTGATGATTATGAGTCGATTCAGCCGACCTGCCGTGGAGTTGTTGTGTATGAATGGGCGCGTAAAGGCAGTAATTGGCGTCATCAGATGACCTTAGATCAGTTTTTAAAGGCCAAAAACATTCCGGGAATTGCTGGGATTGACACCCGTGCCTTAACTCGAATTATCCGAAAACACGGGACGATGAAGGCGACCTTGTCAAATATTGGAGATAATTTGGAACATCAATTGGATCAATTGCGAGCGACAGTTTTGCCGACCGATAATATCGCTCAGGTTTCAACAAAGACAGCCTATCCTGCACCAGGTGTCGGGCGCAATGTGGTTCTTGTTGATTTCGGCTTGAAGCATTCTATTTTGCGGGAATTGGCCAAGCGTGAGTGCAATGTAACGGTTGTGCCGCATGACACAACTGCGGAAACGATTTTGGCTCTTGATCCAGATGGTGTCATGTTGTCAAATGGTCCTGGCAATCCAGACGATGTGCCATGGGCGCTTGACATGATTCGAGGCATTCAAGGTAAAATTCCACTATTTGGAATCTGTATGGGCCATCAGCTTTTTAGCAAGGCCAATGGGGCTTCAACTTACAAAATGACCTTCGGTCACCGTGGCTTTAACCATGCGGTTCGCGAGATCGCAACAGGACGTGTTGATTTTACCAGTCAAAACCATGGGTTTGCGGTGTCACGTGAACACTTGCCAGACAGTCTTATCATCACTCATGAAGAGATTAACGACAGGTCTGTCGAAGGTGTTCGTCACCGCGATTTTCCAGCTTTTTCGGTCCAATTTCATCCGGATGCTGCACCTGGTCCACATGACGCTAGCTATCTCTTTGATGATTTTATGGAGCTGATGGATCATTTTAAGGGAGCAGAGCAGAAAGCGTAATCTCAAAGAAGTTAACTTTGTAACGTTCGCCCTGTTGGGCCGACTGTACCTATAATGTTATAGCTATTAAAAGGATTCTGGATTGTGCAAGGAGAGTAAGACCTAGTAAACCTTGCTTTCTTATGCTCAATCTCTTGAGACCAGTTTAGCTATGAATTTTTGCTACTGTTTAAAAAAAGTCAATTCCCGTCCCAACGCCTGATAAAGCGAGTTTAAAGCTATCCTGTGAGGTAGCAAATGAAGAAAGGAAAACAAAGGTTTCAGTCTTGTGTTCTAAAATGAACGGACTGCGGCATGTGGCAAAAAACTGATGTAAACGTTTTTGTCACCATTTTCATCACCTAGAGGTTGATTATGAGTTCTGCTTGTTTAGGCAATTGTGAACTATCACAACCGCGCGGGGTGAAGTGACAAAGTTGGTTTAGTTTATGTTTTAGTCTGCCTATGTCCGCTGAATATCTTTATATCTCAATTATGCCAAAACGTACTGATATTAAAAAAATTATGGTAATTGGCTCAGGGCCAATTGTGATTGGTCAAGCAGCCGAATTTGACTACGCTGGGACTCAGGCCTGCTTAGCTCTTAAAGAAGAAGGCTATCAGGTTGTTCTGGTCAATTCAAACCCTGCCACTATCATGACTGATAAGGAGATTGCTGATAGGGTCTACATCGAGCCAATTACTCTGGAATTTGTAAGCCGTATCCTGCGTAAAGAGCGTCCTGATGCACTCTTACCAACTCTCGGTGGTCAAACTGGTCTTAATATGGCGATGCTTTTGTCAAAAGCAGGTGTCCTAGATGAACTTGGTGTGGAACTTTTGGGGACAAAGCTTTCTGCCATTGATCAGGCCGAGGATCGTGACCTTTTCAAGCAACTCATGGAAGAGCTGGATCAGCCGATTCCAGAGTCTGAGATTGTCAACACCGTTGAAGAAGCAGTTGATTTTGCAGCTCGTATTGGCTACCCTGTCATTGTCCGTCCTGCCTTTACCCTTGGTGGTACTGGTGGCGGTATGTGCGCCAATGAAGAAGACTTGCGTGAGATTGCGGAAAACGGTTTGAAATTATCTCCAGTAACCCAGTGCTTGATTGAGCGCTCTATCGCTGGCTTTAAGGAAATTGAGTACGAGGTCATGCGCGATTCTGCTGATAATGCTCTTGTTGTCTGCAATATGGAAAACTTTGACCCTGTTGGCATTCACACAGGTGATTCGATCGTCTTTGCGCCGACCCAAACCTTGTCTGATATTGAAAATCAACTGTTGCGCGATGCTAGTCTCAAGATTATTCGTGCTCTGAAGATTGAGGGTGGTTGTAATGTTCAGTTGGCCCTTGATCCGCACAGCTTCAAATACTATGTCATCGAGGTTAATCCCCGCGTGTCACGCTCCTCTGCCTTAGCTTCTAAAGCAACTGGTTACCCCATTGCTAAGTTGGCTGCTAAGATTGCAGTTGGCTTGACTCTGGATGAGATGATTAATCCCGTGACAGGCTCGACCTATGCCATGTTTGAGCCTGCCTTAGACTATGTTGTGGCCAAGATTCCTCGTTTCCCATTTGACAAGTTTGAACATGGGGAACGCCGTCTCGGAACTCAGATGAAAGCGACTGGCGAAGTGATGGCCATCGGTCGTAACATTGAGGAAAGTCTCCTCAAGGCCTGTCGTTCTCTTGAAATCGGTGTTTCTCACAATGAAATGCCTGAGTTGGCGTCTGTTTCAGATGAGCTTTTGGTTGAAAAACTGCTCAAGGCTCAGGATGACCGTCTTTTTTACCTATCAGAGGCTATACGCCGTGGCTACGCGGTTGAGGAGCTGGCAGAGCTGACCAAAATAGATGCTTTCTTCTTAGACAAGTTGTTCCATATTTTTGAAATCGAACAAGCTCTCAGCCGAGCGCCGCAAGACTTGACTGTTCTGAAATTAGCCAAGCAAAACGGTTTTGCCGATCGTAAAATTGCTGATCTTTGGAATAGCAGTCCAGCTGAAGTTCGTCAATTGCGTCTAGAGAATCACATTTTGCCAGTCTACAAAATGGTTGACACCTGTGCAGCCGAGTTTGCCTCTGAGACGCCTTATTTCTACTCAACCTACGCTTTTGAAAATGAATCCATTCGCTCTGAAAAACCATCTGTTCTCGTATTGGGATCAGGTCCGATTCGGATTGGGCAAGGAGTGGAGTTTGACTATGCGACTGTTCATTCTGTTAAGGCTATTCAAGCAGCAGGTTATGAAGCCATTATCATGAATTCAAATCCAGAGACGGTATCAACAGACTTCTCAATTTCTGATAAACTTTACTTCGAGCCATTAACATTTGAAGATGTCATGAATGTCATTGACCTCGAACAGCCTCTTGGGGTTGTGCTGCAGTTTGGTGGGCAAACGGCGATTAATCTGGCTGGACCGTTGGCAGAAGCAGGTGTCAAGATCCTCGGTACTCAGGTAAGGGACTTGGATCGTGCAGAAGATCGTGATTTGTTTGAAAAAGCCTTGAAAGATTTGAGCATTCCACAGCCACCAGGACAAACTGCAACTAATGAGGAAGAAGCGGTTGAAGCAGCCCGCAAGATTGGTTTTCCTGTCCTCGTGCGGCCGTCCTATGTGCTCGGCGGCCGAGCTATGGAAATCGTTGAGAACGAAGCAGATCTTCGGACTTATATGCGGACAGCGGTCAAGGCCAGTCCTGACCATCCAGTCCTCGTTGATTCTTATATCGTTGGGCAGGAATGTGAGGTGGATGCCATCTCAGATGGGACCCATGTCCTTATTCCTGGCATTATGGAACACATCGAGCGAGCAGGGGTTCACTCAGGAGACTCCATGGCAGTTTACCCACCGCAAACACTATCTAAGCAGGTTCAAGATACCATTGTAGACTATACTAAACGTTTAGCTGTCGGTCTTAATTGTGTTGGCATGATGAACATTCAGTTTGTCATCAAAGACGAGCAAGTCTTTGTCATTGAAGTCAATCCACGTGCTAGTCGCACGGTACCATTTTTGTCCAAGGTGACGGGGATTCCGATGGCTCAAGTAGCTACTCAGTTGATTTTAGGGAAAACCTTAGCTGCTCTTGGTTATTCAGATGGTCTTTACCCAGAGAGCCAACAGGTGCATGTCAAAGCACCAGTCTTCTCTTTCACTAAATTGGCCAAGGTCGATAGTCTCTTAGGACCTGAGATGAAATCGACCGGTGAGGTTATGGGTTCTGATGCTACGCTTGAAAAAGCCCTTTACAAGGCCTTTGAAGCGAGCTATCTGCACCTGCCAACCTTCGGCAACGTCATTTTTACCATTGCAGATGACAGTAAAAATGAGATTGTCGAGATGGCGCGCCGTTTCCAAAATATCGGCTACGGTATCTTAGCAACCGCAGGAACAGCTCAATTCTTGACAAGTCAAGGCGTTCTCGCTCGAAGCGTCGCTAAAATTGGCGAAAATGATGAAGATATTCTCAGTCTTATTCGTCAGGGCAAGGTTCAAGCCATCATCAACACGGTTGGTACCAAGCGTACTGCAGGTCAACACGGTGCGATGATTCGCCAAGCAGCTGTCGAAAGCGGTGTTCCTCTCTTCACCGCCCTGGATACAGCTAACGCTATGCTTAAAGTTTTGGAAAGCAGAAGCTTCCTGACACAACCGATTTAATTAAGAAAATGACTCCTCAGTTCAGAGACCAACTGAGGAGTTTTAAGCATTTTATGAATTTGCAGAGGATTAGCAAATCAGAGAGAACTGGTTAGGTCTACGAACTTTCTCGCTCTACAAGTTTTGATGAGAAAATAAGGTTTTTCTGAACGACATGTTTATCCTTACTTTTGATGTCCTCAATAGTCATCATAGCAGCCTGTCTTCCGATGTCAACAGCTGGTATTTCCATGGCAGTCATTGTGGTTTGTAGGACGGAGCCAATTTCTTGGCCAGTGAGGCTGATTAATTTTATACTGTCTGGCACGGCAATAGCTTCTTCTTTTAATACTCTAAGGGCTCCAATACCTTGAGCATCAACCGCTGCAATAATAGCATCAAGGTTAGGATTTTTGTTTAAGAGCTCTTTAGTGCAATGATAGCCATATTCTAGAGTGTTTACCGCACCATTTGATTCAGCAAGGGTTTCAGTTAATCCTAGCTCTTTTATTGCCTTTTTATACCCTTCGTACCGTTCTTGATAAGGAGGAATTTTCATGCTTCCATTTATTAGTCCAATGTTGTGACATCCTTTTTTAGCAAAATATTGAGTTGCTTCATAAGCACTTTTTTTATAGTCAACAGAGACGCAGCTAATGTCTGAATTTTGACGTCTCATGATTTGAGTAATTGCTATTCCACTAACTTGAATGTCCTTCAATAATTTTTTATTATGTCCTGTCCCGGCTATGATGATACCATCTACAAAACCATTACGAAGCCTATTTAAGCATTCTTTTTCGATTGAGGGATCATCATTGGTATTGCAGATGAGGGTGGCATAACCTGCTTTAGTAGCTGCTTCTTCAATGCCTTGTGTAATCTCAGCAAATACTGTCAAATGAAGGTGAGGGACAACGACACCTATTGTATTTCGTTTCCCTTCTCTGAGTCCTTTAGCAAGGACATTTGGTTGATAACTTAATTCTTTTACCGCTGCCATAATTCGTGCTTTGGTATCTGGATGGACATAGGCTGAATTATTGAGCGCTCTTGAAACGGTGCTGACATCAACACAAGCTAGTTTAGCAACGTCTTTTAATGTTGTCATCAGAACATCTCCTTGCAATCGTTTGTATATTTTTATTATAAAACAATTAACTTTTGAAATCAATTTTTTCGCAATAATTTGCTTGAAAATGGCTTTTTGAAGCTATTTATGCAATTTGTTGCAGAAACTTCACAGAATGTTGACAACGCTTTCTTTGAGTGTTAGAATGCACTTGTAAGCAAACGTTTGTTCGAAATTATAAATCAAAGGAGTCAAGCAATGACTAAACAAGTGAACTTTAAGACAATCTTTCCTGCTGTTTCAGTACCACTAAATGATGATTATACCATTAATGAGCCTGATTTTAGAGCGTATCTTCGCTGGATTAAAACATTTTACGGAAAAGGTATGGATGGCTTAGTGTGTAATGGACACACTGGTGAAATAACAGGGTTAAGCCGTGAAGAGCGTCGACGGGTTGTGGAAATTTGTGCAGAGGAATGCGGAGATGTGATGACAATCGTTTCAGGAATCAACTGTGAAAACACTGTTGAGAGTATTGAAATGGCGAAAGAGGCTAAGGAAGCAGGAGCTGATGCCATTCTTTTAATGCCTCCTCACATGTGGTTACGTTTTGGAATGCACAAGGATGCACCATTTGAATATGTGAAAGATGTGGCAGATGGTGCTGATATTGACATTATTATCCACCTTTACCCTGCAATCAGTAAAGCCTTTTATCCTGTTGAAACACTCATCAAAATGTGTAAGGAAATTGAACATGTTAAGTCAATCAAAATGGGAACACGTGTCACATCCATTTATGAGCATGATGTGCGTTTGCTTCGCGAAGAATGTCCAGATATTTCCTTGATCACCTGTCATGACGAAACACTTTGTGTTAGCTGGTTCCCAGGTATGGATGGCGCACTTATCGGTTTTGCGGGTTGTGTACCAGAAATTATTTGCCCAGCTCGTGAAGTTTTTGCTAATCCAGATAAACATACTTTAGCAGAAGCACAAGCTTGGTCAGATCGTATTTATCACATTTCACAGGCCATTTATGGCGGCGGACAACCTTCTGGTGAAGCGCATGCACGATTGAAAGAGGCATTGGTTCAGCGTGGCATTTTCAAATCAGGATTGATGAGAAAACCAGTTTTACCGCTTAATCAGGAAGAGAAGGATTGGATTGCTTTAGGATTAGAGCGCAGTGATTTACCTGAGGTTGACATGACTCAATTTGCTGACTAATTATGTGAAGGGAGTCAGTTGTTATGACGAACTTATCTCATCAAAAAGAGGCCCGGTCTAATTTAGAAAGAATTGAAAAATTGGGTTTCAAACAGATTCTTAAGCGGATAGGGCCAGGCCTCATTCTGACAGGTGTTGTTATTGGTCCTGGGAACATTACGACATCTGCTATGATTGGTGCTAACTACGGCTATTCTATGTTATGGCTAATGCTCCCGATTATTTTTATGAGAGTGACATTCATGTTGACGTCTTATCGTATTGCGATGTTGTCTGGAATGCCTATCTTACACGCCATTAGACACTATTATGGAAAAACTGTTTCAGCTTTTGTGGGCATTGCGCTGTTTCTTTCATGTCTCTTCTTTACCTTAGGAAATGTATCTGGAACTGGTGCGGGGATGCATTTGATTTTCGGGATTGATTGGAAATTAGGAGCTCTCATTATGCTGGTCATATTGATGTATTGCTATTTTTCAAAAGGGGTTTACTCTAAAATTGAAAAAGCTATACTTATATGTATCTTAGGAATGATACTTTCTTTTTATGCAACTTTAGTCGCCTCGGGTGGTCCAGAGTGGAGTGAATTTGGCAAAGGCTTACTCAATTGGAAACTTCCTGAGGGAAGTTTGACAACAGCGTTGGCCTATATTAGCACTAATGCGGCGGTGACAGCTGGTATTTACGGAACCTATCTTGGCGTTGAGAAAAAATGGAAGAAAGAAGACTTGTTCAACGGCGCTATGCTTTGGGATGCCATTGCTCATGTTGTTTCTGTGATCCTTATTTCTGGTGCTATCATTTTGGTCGGAGCTATTGTTTTACATCCACAAAATATTACCATTCAAAATCCAAGTCAATTGGCGGATTTACTGGTTCCATTTTTAGGATCAGCAGCTAGAATCGTTATGGGAATAGCACTTTTAGGGGCGGGTTTCTCTTCCTTATTGGGGAATACACAACGTGGGATGGTTTTGTTGGGGGCTGGCTTTGACAAAGAGGTATCCTTGGAGTCAAAGTTTATTAGATGGGGATGTGTTGCTTGCTTAGTATTTGCGTGTCTCATCTGTTTTAGCTACAATGGCTCGCCAACTCAACTTATCTTCTTAGCCAATGTTGCAACTGCCATAGCAACGCCTGTAGCGGGACTATTTATTGTATTGATTCTTTGGAAAAAAGAAATCCACGCTGGTTACAAAGTCCCGCTTGTCCTGCAGTTATCAATGACAATAAGTTATCTCTTTGTCCTTGTCATGACAGCATCAGCACTACAAGTCTACATCCCTAAGTTGGTAGAATCGCTTTCGCATTAATGCGGTCGCATTGCTAAGCCTGAGAAGTTTCTTCTCGGGTTTTAGCTTTTTAGGATCAATTGGAAATATAGACACGACATCATGATTGAGTCCTAGGGTTATTGGCAAGGAAGGCAGCTTTTCGTCAATGCTCCAGTATATACGTCCTTATGATTGTCAGAAGAGGTAGTGCCTGGTGTTCTCATGAAACCATCTGCCTTTGGTGGTTAAAGCAGGGTCTGCGTAAAACTTTGAAACAATGCCCAGATTTACGGGAAACTTATGACTTATCTGCCAAAAAAGCTAAGTTTTTGGAGAAAGTCAAAGCTGAGCCTACTCATTTAGATAACGACTTAAATTGGGTGGGGAATCTGCTTTTCTATCCTTAATTTTTTGGAAAAACAGTAAAAAAACAATTCTTTAGAACCTTGGATTTTTGAAAAATGATATACTATTATTAAAAAGCATACGGTTTCAAAAAAGTAAAGGACGATGAGATGGTGACAGTGATACTAACTTTTTGGGTTGGATTTGCTGGTGGATGGCTAGCCAAAAAGATAAAATTTCCCGCACCTTATATGGTTGGAAGTATGATAGCTGTTGGTCTAGTTTCAGCACTAACAAGCCAAATGGAGATGTATCGTCCCATAAAGATTGTTGCGCAAATCATCAGCGGTGTTTATATTGGCCAACAGGTGACCAAAAAAGATCTGCTAAACTTACCAAAATTAGGATCAACGATCATGGCCCTGATGGCTTTGTTTACTCTAAATATGCTCATCACTGGGGGTCTTTTTATCTATGTATTTAAAATGGATCCCGTAACGGCCTTTTTAAGCTGTCTACCTGGTGGCATCATGGATGTGTCCCTCCTGAGTATCGATATGGGAGCGCAAGCAGATGTGGTAGCAACCTTGCAGACAGCTCGTCTGGTCGGGATTCTCTTGATTTTGCCAAATTGGGTTGGCTTTATTTTACGTCATTTTTCACCTAGAACTGTCAATAAAACTGCTGAAAAGGTTCAAGTTGAAGTCACGCCAGTTAAACTAAGTCAGAATGATCGCCTTTGCAACGATATGTCCATTCTTGCTGTAGCTACGGTGGCCGGCCTGATCGGAATGTGGAGTGGGCTACCAGTGGGAGCTCTCATCTTCTCCCTGTTGGCTTCTGCAATCCTAAAAATGCGTCAAAATACCATTCAATTACAGCCTAAAATACGTTATTTGGCGCAGATTTTGGCTGGATCAATCATCGGAACGAATTTTACCTGTGATAGCCTGTCACAGATGGTTCGTCTCATTGTTCCCGTCCTTATTTTGCTTGTAAGCTATCTGGTGATTAATGCCTTTTTCGGGTATGTCATATATAGGCGAGGCGTACTTGATTTGCAGTCAGCCCTCTTTGCATCTTCACCTGCCGGTGCGACAGATATTTCTTTGATTGCGGGCGAATTGGGTGGCGATATGGCCAAGATTGCAGGTATTCAAATCAGTCGCACACTATACACAGTGATTGTCATGCCACTGTTGATCAAGCTGATTTTAGCTATCTGGTTTTAAAGGAGCTGTCTGACTTGCAAAGGTCAGAGGGCTTTTTTTGATGTTGCTGATGCTGCTATGGTATAATAAAACTATGGAAAATAAGACGAACAAATTATTATTGATTGACGGATCATCGGTGGCTTTCAGGGCTTTCTTTGCGCTCTACAACCAGATTGACCGCTTTAAGAGTCCGACAGGACTTCACACCAATGCTATCTATGGTTTTCATCTCATGTTGGACCACATCATTAAGCGGATTCAGCCAACTCATATTTTGGTGGCTTTTGATGCTGGCAAAACGACTTTCCGAACAGCCATGTATGCTGATTACAAGGGTGGTCGCGCCAAGACGCCTGATGAATTCCGTGAGCAGTTTCCCTTTATTCGCCAGATGCTGGAAGTGCTCAGTATTCAGCATTACGAGCTGGACCAGTACGAGGCGGATGATATTATTGGGACTTTGGCCAAAAAAGCAGAGCTGACAGATCAGGACTTTGAGATTACTATTGTTTCTGGTGATAAAGACTTGATTCAGCTGACAGATAGCCACACCACGGTTGAGATTTCTAAGAAAGGCGTAGCTGAGTTTGAATCCTTTACGCCCGTCTACCTGATGGAGAAAATGGGCATCACACCGAACCAGTTTATCGACCTCAAGGCCTTGATGGGAGATAGTTCGGATAATATTCCTGGTGTGACTAAAATTGGTGAAAAAACAGGCCTCAAGCTCCTCCATGAATACGGTAGTCTTGAGGGCGTTTACGCTAATATCGATGGTATGAAAAAGTCTAAGATGAAGGAAAATCTGATCAATGACAAAGAGGTGGCTTTCCTGTCTAAGACGCTCGTGACCATTGATACAGACTCGCCACTGACCATCGGACTTGAGGACATTACCTATGCTGGTCCAAAGGATTATCCTGCTTTGTCACGTTTTTACGATGAAATGGGCTTTAAGCAATTCAAGGCTCAGCTGGAAGTATCAGCTGATACTGAGGAGACGATTCAGCCAGAAATCAGTTATCAGGAAGTTGCTGAAGCTGCTAAGCTGACCGAGGACATGCTCCATGAAAATCAATTTTTCTACGTTGAAGTCCTCAATGAAAATTATCACACTGAACCCATCATCGGTCTGGCTTGGGGTGATGCGGATAAGATTTACGCTTCGACTGGGTCGGATTTGCTTGCCTCTGAAGTGTTAAAGGATTTCCTAGAGAAGACAGCTCTTAAGACTTATGATTTTAAACGAACCAAGGTTTTGCTCAGCCATTACGGCATTGATCTGCCAGCGCCAGCCTTTGATAGTCGACTGGCCAAGTATCTGCTGTCAACCATTGAGGATAATACGGTGGCAACTATCGCTTCGCTTTATGGTCAGCGCCAGCTGGCGTCAGATGAGACTGTCTACGGTAAGGGGGTCAAGCGTGCAGTACCTGAAAAGGATGTGCTGCTCAGCCATTTAGCCCAAAAAGTTGCCGTCCTCATTGAGACAGAAAATGTCATGCGAGAACGCCTAGTCGAGCACCAGCAACTGGATTTATTGCTTGAGATGGAGCAGCCCTTAGCTAATGTCTTGGCTAAGATGGAGATCGCAGGGATCAAGGTGAATCGGGAGACCTTGACTGCCATGCAGGCAGAAAATGAAGTTGTCCTTGAAAAGCTGACGCAGGAGATCTATGAGCTGGCTGGTGAGGAGTTCAACATCAACTCTCCCAAGCAATTGGGAGTCATCCTCTTTGAAAAACTGGGTCTACCAGTTGAGATGACTAAAAAAACCAAGACGGGCTACTCGACAGCAGTCGATGTGCTGGAGCGCTTAGCGCCCCTATCGCCCATCGTGGCTAAGATTTTGGACTACCGCCAGATTGCTAAGCTCCAGTCGACTTACGTGATTGGCCTACAAGATTTTATCACAGCTGAGGGCAAGATTCACACTCGCTATGTGCAGGACTTAACCCAGACGGGGCGGTTATCCAGCACGGATCCTAACTTGCAAAATATCCCTATTCGACTTGAGCAGGGGCGCCTCATTCGTAAGGCCTTTGTGCCATCTTGGGAAAATAGTGTTCTCATGAGTTCGGACTATTCTCAGATTGAATTACGCGTTCTGGCTCATATTTCTAAAGATCCTCATCTTATTCAGGCCTTTCAAGATAGCTTTGACATTCATACGTCAACAGCCATGCGTGTCTTTGGCATCGCAAAAGCAGAAGACGTTACGGCTAATGATCGTCGTAACGCTAAGGCTGTTAACTTTGGAATTGTTTATGGCATCTCAGACTTTGGCCTGTCTCATAATCTGGGAATTCCTCGCAAGCTAGCTAAGGAATACATTGATACTTACTTTGAGCGCTATCCTGGCATTAAAGCTTATATGGAAACAATCGTCCGCGAGGCCAAGGATAAGGGGTATGTGGAAACGCTGTTCAACCGTCGCCGCGAGTTGCCAGATATCAATTCCCGTAACTTCAATATTCGCCAGTTTGCTGAGCGCACAGCCATTAATTCTCCTATCCAAGGTTCGGCAGCTGACATTCTCAAGGTTGCTATGATTCGGCTGGATCAGGCCTTGCTTGCTGGCGGCTATCAGGCGCGTATGTTACTCCAAGTGCATGATGAGATCGTCTTGGAAGTCCCAGAAGGCGAAGTAGAGGCAGTTGGGGCTCTGGTCAAGCAGACCATGGAAGAAGCTATTGAGCTTTTGGTACCATTAGTGGCAGATGAAAGTACCGGCGAAACTTGGTATGAGGCGAAGTGAGTTAAGCGCGTCTGTTATGCAAACTTTTACACAAGGCCTTAGCAGACAATTTCAGAATTTGTGCCGCTGAACAACCTACCTGGATTAAGGGGATTACTAGAGTAGCAAGAAAGAACCCTTTAGACAAGCCTTGTTGCTGTGAATCCAGACACTCAACAGTCAATTATTTTTAAGGAGATCTTATGACCTATCATTTTGAAAATCCTAGTCAGGAGACGCTTTTTGACTATTTACGTCAAGCCAAGACCATTGCAGTAGTTGGCTTATCATCTCGCACCGAGACAGTTGCCTATCAAGTCAGTCACATCATGCAGGAGGCAGGCTACAAGATTATTCCTGTTAATCCTAAGCTGGCTGGTGAGACGATTTTAGGTGAGACTGTCTATGCTAGTCTGCTAGACATCACAGAACCGATCGATATTGTCAATGTGTTTCGTCGCAGTGAATTTTTACCAGAAGTGGCCAGGGACTTTGTCAAGACAGAAGCTAAGGTTTTTTGGGCACAATTAGGTCTGGAAAATGAAGATGCTGAGCAAATTCTGCGAGAAGCTGGTCGTGAGCATATTGTCATGAATCGCTGTATCAAAGTGGAATATCAAGCCATGAAAGCCCTATCCTAAAAGTGTACCCTCTCTGGAGATTTTCTCCAGGGAGTTTTCTTAATTTAACTATACCAATTTTGAAGTTGACAAAATAAATTTCCTTGTATATACTAGATAATGTGATTTGTTTCAACAAATTAGACTATACCAATTTATAGAATTAAGGAAGAATAACATGTGTGGAATTGTTGGTGTTGTAGGCAATCGTAATGCAACAGATATCTTGATGCAGGGACTTGAAAAGTTGGAGTATCGTGGTTATGACTCAGCTGGCGTCTACGTTGCTAACGGTGATAAGTTCAGTTTAGTCAAGTCCGTTGGTCGTATTGCAGATCTTCGTAGTAAACTTGGCATTGATGTAGCTGGGACAGCTGGGATTGGTCATACGCGTTGGGCAACTCATGGCAAACCTGCTGAAGTTAACGCTCACCCCCATCAGTCTGCAACCAAGCGCTTTACCCTAGTTCACAATGGTGTGATTGAAAATTTTGCGGAAATCAAGGAAGAGTACCTTGCTGATCATAGCTTGCTTGGTCAAACAGATACAGAAATTGCGGTGCATCTCATTGGTAAATTGGTGGACGAAGAAGGCCTTTCTGTCCTTGAAGCTTTCCGCAAAGCTCTCTTGATCATTGAAGGATCTTATGCCTTTGCTCTTATGGACGCTCAGGACAGCGAGACGATCTATGTCGCTAAAAATAAATCACCGCTCCTCATCGGGCTCGGTGATGGTTACAATATGGTCTGCTCAGATGCTATGGCCATGATTCGTGAAACGAACGAATACATGGAAATCCATGATAAGGAACTGGTTATTGTGACAAAAGACAGCGTATCTGTGCAGGACTATGTGGGTAATACTATTGAGCGAGACTCTTATATCGCTGAACTGGATTTGTCTGACATCGGTAAAGGAACTTACCCGTACTATATGCTCAAGGAAATTGACGAGCAGCCAACAGTGATGCGTAAGCTGATTTCGGCATACTCAGAAGATAGTCAAGTCATTGTTGAGCCAGATATCGTCAAGGCTGTTCAGGAAGCAGATCGTCTCTATATCATCGCAGCTGGAACGTCATATCATGCAGGTTTTGCAGCTAAGAACATGCTTGAGGCTTTGACCAATACCCCTGTTGAACTTGGGATTGCCTCAGAGTGGGGCTACAGTCAGCCTCTTCTCAGTCAAAAGCCGCTCTTTATCTTTATCAGCCAATCTGGAGAAACCGCAGATAGCCGCCAAGTACTGGTTCGTGCTAATCAGATGGGGATTCCAAGCCTTACCATAACTAATGTTCCCGGCTCCACCCTATCACGCGAGGCAACACACACCATGCTCTTGCACGCTGGACCTGAGATTGCCGTAGCGTCAACCAAGGCCTACACAGCCCAAATTGCAACTCTAGCTTTCTTGGCAAAAGCAGTAGGAGATGCAGATGGTAATGAAAAGGCCAAAGATTTTGATCTCTTGCACGAACTCTCCATCGTGGCTCAGTCCATTGAAGCCAGCCTTGCGGAGAAAGATGTCATCGCTAAAAAAGTGGAAGGACTTCTGGCGTCAACGCGCACAGCTTTCTATATTGGTCGCGGAAATGACTACTATGTGGCTATGGAAGCTAGCCTTAAGCTTAAGGAAATTTCCTATATTCAGTGCGAAGGCTTCGCAGCTGGCGAGCTTAAGCACGGGACGATTTCCCTTATCGAAGATGGTGTGCCAGTCATTGCACTCATTTCTTCAGATCAAGCTATTGCTGCCCATACTCGTGGGAATATCCAAGAAGTCGCTGCCCGTGGAGCAAATGTCTTAGTCATTGTAGAAGAAGGGCTGGCGCGTGAGACAGACGACATCAAGGTCGTCCCTGTTCACCCATACTTGTCAGCTATCTCAATGGTTGTGCCGACTCAACTCGTGGCCTACTATGCGACTTTACAGCGCGGCCTTGATGTGGATAAACCGCGTAACCTTGCTAAGTCAGTGACCGTAGAATAGTAGGATAACCGTTAAACAGCCCGTTGAACAAGGGCTGTTTTCTTATGGCTTCAAGCCAGTTTTTCTCAAAGAGAAACGTAAGAAAAACCACCAGCTATGCTGGTGGCTGACAAAGCCTCTCGCGTCCATTTTTATCGTGTTGGTTTGTAGGTGAGACTTTCACCATGCTCAGCCAGAAAGGCAGTCAAATCTGAATCTGGAATCTGGCGGAGGTAGAGATTGCTTCGAATGGTTTCATCTTCTTCACGACAGGTTGACAGAACAATGTATTTATCATCTGGGTTGATAATGATATTTTGAGCTTTGGTTCGAGCATCTTTACTGACAGTGGATAATTGCTCTGCGAAAACTTCTTTGCTCTCAAAGGATGTCCGATAAAATCCCGTTGTCTCAGGAACAATAATGAAAAATGCAGCTTCGTAGTAGTATTTACGTTCGGGGGTTTCGATGACTACATAGCGGTGCTGGTCAAAGTAGGTTTGATCTTCATAGAAGTTGACGTCGTTAAACATGCGGTGATCAGGGACGGTGTTTCCCCTAGCATGGCCAAAGAGCCAAGTCAAACTATCATCAAAATTTTTAGAATTTTCATAGTCCATAAAGACGGTGCCCAGATATGGTGAATACTGACCATCAATTGTATACTGAAGAAAATGGCTGTTATCTGTCCCTTGTACAACAGGCTCATCTAGCATGGTTCCAGGGGCATAAACATAGGCAATAGTACTGGCATTTAGGGCCATCAAGGGCTCAAAACGTGATTTGAGATAAGCTTTTTCTTCCTCTGAAACAATATAGTCCTTAGGCTTTTCTGAAGAAGATGGTATCGTTGAAGAGCTGGACGTTGTTGTTAAAGAAGTTGAGGGTGCAGTAGCTTGCTTAGTTTGCAAGTAATGTGTGGTCAATAAACCCGCTCCTGCGATAGCCATTAGAGCTATGAACAGAGCCAACCACGACTTTTTCTTTTTGAGATGTCTTTTAGACTGTTTCATAAAATCTCCTCAGTTTTATTTCTTTAAGTATTATAGCAGAAATTAAGAAGGAAGGGGTACTTTGAGAAAGAAATTGGGTTCAGGTTCTTGACGAGCAATCGCAGTCATTTAGAGAGGGGAACCTTTTCTGTCTAAGCTGGAAGATCCCCTCTCCTAATAATAAGAGGGCTGAACTCGACTTTAATACTGGTATTCTTGAACAATAAAAATGAGGAATAGCAGGTGTTAATCTAGCCCTCTTTCTCTATCTGCCAAATAATTTTGACCAGAAAGTCTTTTGTGACGCTTTTGGACTTGGAGAGGGCTTCTGAATAATGTTTGGAAATTGTTCTTTAATATCTAGCTTTTCCTGATTAATCGCGTGATTCGTGTGGAGCACGAGACCTAGTGGTGAGGAATTGTCTACCTCGTCAATAATGCTTGAAGCAATTCCTGATTCTTGAGCCAGTTTTAGATAGAAAAGCTGGAGACTGTCGTCCAACTTCCCTGAAATCTTAAGTGTAAGGGAAGTTTCCTTGGCTTGAAAGTCAGAAAGTAGGTGTGAAAAATGATTCTTGATGGGATCGGAGCTGACATCTGTGAGTTTCACTGTCAGAAGGACACGTTCTTTATAGGTTCCTAGATAATAGCGCTGTTCATCAGGTTTTAAGCGATTTTCTCCGCTAGCCTTTTTTAAAATAGTTTGATTAATATCTGTCATAATGGTATTATACCACGAGATTATGAAAGCCCGTTACTGCAAAAAAATGAAAAACATGTTTTCAATCATTTTTTCAAAAATTGTGCTTTTTCTTGAAGTTATCTTTTTTTTGCGGTATAATGAAAGGGTAAAAATTTAAACTCATAAGGAGAGTACAACATGTCAATTATTACTGACGTTTACGCTCGCGAAGTCCTTGACTCACGCGGTAACCCAACACTTGAAGTAGAAGTCTACACTGAATCAGGTGCATTCGGTCGCGGTATGGTTCCTTCAGGTGCCTCTACTGGTGAACACGAAGCTGTTGAACTTCGTGATGGTGACAAGTCTCGCTACCTTGGTCTTGGTACAACTAAAGCTGTTGATAATGTAAACAATATCATCGCAGAAGCGATTATCGGTTTTGACGTTCGTGACCAACAAGGTATTGACCGTGCAATGATCGAACTTGACGGTACTCCTAACAAAGGTAAATTGGGTGCTAACGCTATTCTTGCAGTATCAATCGCTGCTGCGCGTGCGGCTGCTGACTATCTTGAAGTGCCACTTTACACTTACCTTGGCGGCTTCAACACTAAAGTATTGCCAACTCCGATGATGAACATCGTTAACGGTGGCTCTCACTCAGATGCGCCAATCGCTTTCCAAGAATTCATGATTATGCCAGTTGGTGCGCCTACTTTCAAAGAAGCGCTTCGTTGGGGGGCTGAAATCTTCCACACATTGAAGAAAATCTTGAAGTCTCGTGGTTTGGTTACAGCTGTTGGTGACGAAGGTGGTTTCGCTCCTAAGTTCGAAGGAACTGAAGACGGTGTTGAAACAATCCTTGAAGCTATCGAAGCAGCTGGTTATGTACCAGGTAAGGATGTCTTTATCGCCTTTGACTGTGCAGCTTCTGAATTCTACGACAAAGAGCGTGGCGTTTACGACTATACTAAATTTGAAGGTGAAGGCGCTGCTGTTCGTACTTCTGAGCAACAAATTGACTTCCTTGAAGAATTGGTTAACAAATACCCAATTATCTCTATCGAAGATGGTATGGACGAAAACGACTGGGACGGTTGGAAAGCTCTTACAGCTCGTCTTGGTGACAAGGTTCAATTGGTTGGTGATGATTTCTTCGTAACTAACACTGAGTATCTTTCACGTGGTATCCAAGAAGGCGCTGCTAACTCAATCCTTATCAAAGTAAACCAAATCGGTACTTTGACTGAGACTTTCGATGCTATCGAAATGGCTAAAGAAGCTGGTTACACTGCTGTTGTCTCTCATCGTTCAGGTGAAACAGAAGATTCTACAATTGCTGACATCGCAGTTGCAACTAACGCTGGCCAAATCAAGACAGGTTCATTGTCTCGTACAGACCGTATCGCTAAGTACAACCAATTGCTTCGCATCGAAGACCAATTGGACACTGTCGCCGAATATCGCGGTTTGAAATCATTCTATAACCTTAAAAAATAATCTCTTTATGAGATTAGGGGCGGAAAGCCTTGCTAAATCAGCACTCTAGGGCCTTGTCCTAGGGTGTTTTTTGGATTATGGGAATTTGAATATATAGCTTATTTGCTATGCATTACTATAACCTATGAATGAGCAAAACGTCCGTAGAGGCGATTTTAGGTGCTATTAGATAGATTGACATTTATCGTATTGATGTCGTGAGAGCCATAGCTATTTTATATGAGTTAATCAATTCGGTATTGAAGGAGGAGAAGATGCTTAAGTGGATCTTTTTTGACATTGGGTCAACCCTAGTTGATGAGAAAAAAAGTTATTGGGCTTTTGCAGAGAGGTGCTCTAGCTGTCTGAAAACAGTTGGAGTGACTATTACAGCTCAAAATTTTTTCGATAAGATGTCTGAGATTTCAGCAAGAGGCGGTGAACCTGTTAAAGAAGCTTGGGAGGAATGGGCACCAGCAACCCTGTCTAGGCCCCTTTGGTCTCACCTGCTAGATGAATCTTACCCAGAAACTCTAGAAACATTAGCTTATTTATCAAAAAGCTACCATCTTGGTATTATTGCCAATCAAGGGAAAGGGCTGGAAGAGCGGTTAGGGCAACTCGGAATAAGGCCTTATTTTGAAATCATAGTGAGCTCTAGTGATTTTGGGGTCAAAAAACCTGATCTTGCCATTTTTCAGTTGACCCTTGAACAAGCAGATTGTCACCCAGAAGAGTCTCTCTACATCGGAGATAGGGTTGATAACGATATTGTTCCTGCTAAGACGATTGGAATGCGTACTATTCGGATATTGCAGGGATTGGGAGCTTTAAATCCAGAAAGTTCACAATACCCTAGTGATATAGTTATGACCAATTTGTCAGAACTTAAAAATATATTATAGGAAGAAGTTATGAATATTATCCCATATAGCCCAGAATATGAGAAATCATGGGTTTATACCAAAGCTTTGAGCCACTTATTTTCACCTTTTTTTGATGATATGCCGCGTGAAAAGGAGCAGATGAATACTGATATCTACCAAGATCAGATTGATCTAATTGCTGTAGAGTGTGACCAAGTTGTGGGGCTATTGACAATCAATATTTTCCATAAGACCATCAGCCAATCTTATCGATATTATCCTGCTGACAAAGTAGCCTATTTTGAGAATCTCGCTGTTCACCCTGACTATCAAAATCAAGGGATTGCCTCTCAACTCTTTGAAGAAGCTGAACGTCAGCTTAAAGCTAAAGAAGTGGATGCGTTAGCTATTTTCACTAGAGATGGAGCTTCGGCTAATCATCTATACCAAAAATGGGGAGGGCAGCTGATCGCACAGGATTATTTGGTTGTTGGAAACTTGAAAACAGAAGAACCTTTTACTTTTGAAGTTCTAAGTGATGAAGGGCGCTTGCGGTTTTCTCGAAACGGACAGGAAATTCCTTACTACCAGCGGGAAGGTATTTATGTAGTTTCTAAAGAAGAAGACATAGACCTCTTTGATATTGAAGCGGTCTATCATGAAAAGACCTATATCAAGACATACGAAAACTCTGAGGTCGAATGAAACCTCAGAGCTATCTTTTTATTTTCCAAAAATTCCTTTGACTTTGTCAAGAACACCGTCAAGCCCCTCTGAGTTTGCTAAGAGTTGTTTTGCTTGCTCGAAGTATTCGCCTAAGTTGTCTTTGTTTTCTTCTAAGAGTTTTTTAGCTTGTTCGAAATCCCCTTTAGTGATGATGTCTTTGAGTTGTTCAAAAAGTTCTTTAGCGTCCATGAAGTTGCTCCTTTTTAATATATTGATACAAATTAGTATAAATTAATTGTTTTTAAATGTCACGCAAACCGCTTCGGGAACGACAAAATCGTGGGAAATTTCGGTGAGTTCTCCTGTTTGTTCGTTACGAGAGAAAATCGTTGCGTTGTCAGAGTCTTGGTGAACAGCGATTAGATGTTTATTGTCTGGTGTCAGATTGAAATCACGTGGGTTTTTACCGTTGGTTGGCGCGTATTGCACCCACTCAAGCGTCGCATCACCCAGAATCTTGTAAACCACAATCGAATCGTGTCCACGGTTTGAACCGTAAAGGAAGTTGCCATCGTTTGAAATACGAATAGCAGCTGTACCATTAAAGGCAGTATGATCAGCAGGTAAGGTCGAAATGGTCTGCAGGTGTTCAAATCGACCGACACCATCGTAAATGAGGACTTCTATGGTTGAATTCAGTTCGCACATGAGGTAGGCGATTTTTTGTGTAGGATGAAAGACAAGGTGACGTGCCCCGGCACCAGGATTAGCCTTGTATGTTGCCAATCTGGTCAATTTGCCCTGATCAGAAACATCGTAGGTCACGACTTCATCGGTTCCTAAATCGCAGGTGACTAAATAGTTATCGGGTGTCAAATCAGCATAGTGCACATGAGGTGAGGCCTGATTTTCGTGTGGACCGTTTCCTTCATGATGAGCGACATCAGCCAGCATTAAACTGCCGTCTTCTTGGCGTTTATAAACCAAGACTTGCCCTTTGTGGTAATTAGCACCGTAAACTAGGCCACGTGCTTCATCAACAGCAACATAGCATAGAGGCGCGCCTTCTTCAACCACGTGATTGAGAGGTGTGAAATCGGCATCAAAAGCAGCCACACCGCCCTTGTCGTCTTCGGCACCAACGGTATACAGTTGACCATTTTCTGCAAAGGCTAGGTAGGTTGGGCTTGGTTCTTTAGCGACAAGTTCCAGTTGGCTCAATTGTCCAGTCTCTGTGTCAAAGTCTGCGCGGTAAACACCTTCAGAGACACGACGGGTATAGGTTCCAAAATAAACGTTTTCTGTCATGATAACACCTCTTTTTAATTTCCCTGTGTTCATAAAGCAAGATACTTTGATTCAGAAGACCGTTTTTCGATCACCAAGGCAATTTAAAAAAACTAGCGATGAGGAGCAAAAAAGTAGCAGTGATTAAAAGTGTTGAGCTGTGAATACAGGTTCTTAAAGTCATTATAACATAAACGAAAAAGCTTCCTGAATTTGAAACTGTATTTCCGAAAAAAGATTCTGAAATATAGAGCTGAGGAGGGCAATTTTTTAAGAAAATGGTAAAATAAATAAAAGAGAAAGTGAGGTTTATCGATGGAGGAAGAAATAAAATACAAACGTTCCTGGTTTTACCGGTGGTTTATCAACAATCAGACAGTAACTGTTTTATTGGTGACATTGCTCATCTTAATCAATATTTTTATGCTTAATAAGATTGCTTTCTTGTTTAAGCCTGTTTTAGACTTTTTAAATGTCATCATGCTGCCGCTACTCCTGTCAGGCTTACTATACTATTTAATGAAGCCTAGTGTTGATTGGTTAGAGAAGCAGAAGCTGCCTCGAATTTGGGCTATCAGTATTGTTTTTGTGTTGGTTTCACTGTTGCTTGTTTGGGGGTTAGCTGTTTTTATCCCGAATGTGCAAGAGCAAGTCGTGCGTTTTGCGGATAATGTACCGACTTATGTCAATCAGATAGACCGAGTTGTTACAGACTTACTAAAGGATGATAACTTTGCTCAGTTTGCTCCTCAAATCAATGATATTTTAGATCAGGTCACTGGGCAAATTACAGATATTGCACGGTCATTTTCATCAAGCGCGGTCAATTGGGTGAGTAATGTTGTTTCAGCGACCTCACAGATTGTCGTAGCTATTATTATCATGCCCTTTATTCTTTTTTACATGTTGCGTGACGGGCATCGGTTAAATCCAACCATTACCAGTGTTTTACCGACCAAGTGGCGTTATCCAACTAGCAGTGTTTTGCATGATGTGAATAATCAAATTTCAAATTATGTGCGTGGTCAGGTGACTGTTGCCACTATTGTAGCGATCATCTTCTGGATTCTTTATGCTGTTATTGGTTTGGATTATGCTGCTACACTGGCTGTTGCAGCTGGCATTCTCAATCTTATTCCTTATCTAGGAAGTTTTATTGCGATTGTTATTGCTCTCTTGGTCGCATTGGTGGATGGGCCAGCGATGTTCTTAAAGGTTCTCGTCGTTTTTGTCATCGAGCAGACGATTGAAGGCCGATTCGTTTCTCCATTGATTATTGGGTCAAGCCTTAAAATCCACCCGATTACTATCATGTTCATTCTCTTGACAGCAGGACGAATGTTCGGCGTTTGGGGAGTATTGTTGGGGATACCAATTTATGCTTCTGCGAAGGTTATTTTTGAAGCTATTTTTAAATGGTACAAGTCCTATAGTGGTCTTTATGAATAAGAAAGTCGTGAATGATGTTATCAAACAGTGAGTTAGTGTTAGAAGCGCTTGAGGCGCAGGATTTGGAAATGGCAGAGCAGCGGTTCAGGTTAGCCCTGTCTGAAGACGACGAGGAGAGCTTGCTGGATCTTGCGACCTATATGGAGGGTATCGGTTTTCTGCCTCAGGCTCAAGAAATTTATGAGAAACTCTTATTGCACTATCCTGAGGTCGCGCTCAATCTGGCTAATATTGCCATGGAAGATGGTGATGTAGAGCAGGCTTTTGCCTACCTTGATCAGATTGATGAGACTAGCCCTTCTTATCTGCAAGCTTTAGTCACAAAGGCAGACTTTTACCAGTTGGAGGGTTTGGCTGATGTTGCTAAGGAAAAATTATTAGAAGCTAGCCAGTTGACTGATGATGAATTAGTTCGCTTTGGCCTCGCTGAAATCGAGCTCGAACTGGAAAATTACCAATCAGCTATTCGCTACTATGCCAGTCTGGATAATCGCGCGATTTATGAGCAGACAGGAGTGTCGACCTACCAGCGTATCGGCTATGCTTATGCCAATCTGGGGAAATTTGAAGCGGCGATTGAATTTTTAGAGAAGGCTGTGGAGTTGGAGTATGACGATCAGACCCTCTATGAGCTGGCTACGCTGCTCTATGAAAGCGAGAATTATCAGCGGGCTAATCTTTACTTCAAGCAATTAGAAGCGCTGAATCCCGATTTTAATGGTTATCATTATCCTTACGCGCAGTCCTTACACGCTGAACATCAGCTGGAAGAAGCGCTTCGTCTCCTTCAAGATTACCTATCTAAAGATGAGACTGCTGTGCCAATATTGCTCTTGGCTTCGCAGTATGCTTATGAATTTAAGAACAGTGAACTGGCAGAAAGCTATCTGATTAAAGCTAGGGAATGGGCTGACGATTTAGAAGAAATTGATTTGCGCTTATCAAGTATGTACTTGGAGCAGGAGCGCTTTGAAGATGTCTTAGATTTGGTGCGTGAGGATATGGACCATGTCTTGACACGCTGGAACATTGCCAAGGCTTATCGCGCTTTAGAAAGAGAAGAAGCAGACCTGGCTTATCGTGATTTAGTGGCTGATTTGCAGGACAATCCTGAATTTCTTAAAGAATATATCTTTGTCTTGAGGGAAGCTGGTGACTTTGTAGAGGCAAAACAGCAGTTACAGCGCTATCTGACTCTTGTTCCAGATGATTTGGACATGGCTGCGCTGGCTATGGATTAAGGGGCCATTGACACAGTTCAAGTCTTCAACGTATTTTAAATGCTCTTTATATCTTGGAATTGAACGCGCCCACAAAGCTAAATTTGGTCTCATCCGATTAGAGCTGTAGATGTGTTTCGAATTCATTTGTGAAAATCCTGGTTTTCTAGTCGGGATGCGTTAAGGAAATCAAAGATTTTTGGCTTACCGCAAGTCCAGAGACTTATCGTCTGTTTTTTCATTTTTATCAGATTTTTAACAGTCTTATATCTTATTATGAAATCAGAATCGTTTGCTGAAGCATTTTCAAAAGAAAGTGAGAAAAACTCTTTTCAAAACGGTCAACGTTTATCATGATCCCAACTTCTTTAGGTATAAGGCGTGATAAATATTTGACCTTTGCTGACTATTAGAGTATAATGATGTTATCACTTAGAAAACAGCATGTAGCTGTTATGATAAAGGAGACATTATGATACCAGTAGTTATTGAACAAACTAGCCGTGGCGAACGTTCTTATGATATTTACTCCCGCCTGCTCAAAGATCGCATTATTATGCTGACAGGTCCAGTTGAAGACAATATGGCAAACTCTATTATTGCCCAATTGCTTTTCCTTGATGCTCAGGATAATACGAAAGATATCTACCTTTACATCAACTCACCAGGTGGCTCTGTATCAGCTGGCCTTGCTATCGTCGATACTATGAATTTCATCAAATCTGACGTGCAAACCATTGTTATGGGGGTAGCTGCTTCTATGGGAACAATCATCGCATCATCAGGCGCCAAGGGCAAGCGTTTCATGTTACCAAACGCTGAATACCTCATTCATCAGCCAATGGGCGGAACAGCAGCAGGAACACAGCAGACGGATATGGCTATTGTAGCGGAACGCCTACTAAAAACCCGTAACCGCTTGGAGAAGATTTTGTCTGAGAACTCTGGCAAGTCTGTTAAGCAAATCCATAAAGATGCTGAGCGCGATTTCTGGATGGATGCTAAAGAAACGTTGGCATACGGCTTTATTGATGCCATCATGGAAACCTCAGATCTTAAGTAAGGAAGTAGAAAGGAGGCTGGAACAGACAGCCATGATGGCTTCGCCCACACCTCCAAAACATGTAATCATTGATTACGTACTAAAAAGTCCTCAGTTCCCGACTAATTAAGAAAGAGATCCCTCACTTTGCTGTTTTCTGCCTGAGTCTGAAAACGCTAAAGCGAATGGGAACTCTTTTTTAGTTGCTCTTGCTCTCTTTTTTTTGTTATAATAAAAAATAATTAAAAGGTGTATATGGCTTTCGCCGTTAAAGTGAACTAGAGAAGAAAGTTAAAACGTGATTTCTGGTTGAGTCGGATTACTCTGACCGCAATATCTCGATAATCGGACAAACGATTGACAAAGCAGTCAGTAGTTGTTTGCGGTGACGCTGTGAAATCATCAATTTTCAACAGCCATACGCCTGATAAGTAGGAGTTTTAGATGTTTCAAAAGAATGAGAGACTGAGTATTGTTGTCTACCTCAATTATTATCGTGATGTTCGAAAAGTAAAGCACTTGGGTGATGTCGTCTATGTCTCTAGACGCGGTCGTTATGCTGTGATTTACGTTGATCAGGAACAGGTTGAAGACTTAGTAGAGCGCCTGTCTGCTGAAAAATACGTGAAGCGCGTTGTGCCATCTTATATTAAGGATTTGGATCAAAACTTTGTTGGGAATCTCTGGCGCGATCAAGAAAAATCAGTTGTTGAGCAATTCTAGGCAAAAAAATTAGGATAAAAACGTTTACAAAGAATCTTTTTATTGACAATTTTCAGACAATTGTGTATATTGGATATACTTAAAAAAAGATATAGGAGTACACAATGAAATCAAGAAAATTTGCAATGACTTTGTTAACATTTGCTAGTGCTGCCTTTTTGGCAGCCTGCGGTGAAGTAGGTGGAACAAACACAGGTGGCGGTTCTGCTAGCAGTTCATCACAAGCATCGGGTAACGCTATCGGAGAAACGATCAAAATCGGTTATAACTTTGAGTTGAGCGGTGCGGTCGCTTCTTATGGCAATACTGAGAAAAATGGTGCAGACCTTGCTGTTGAGGAAATCAATGCGGCAGGAGGCGTTGACGGTAAGAAATTAGAAGTCATTTCTAAAGATAATAAGTCTGAGACAGCAGAAGCTGCCACTGTAGCCACTAGCTTGGTTACTGAAGGGGCAAATGTTATCGTTGGACCAGCAACTTCAGGAGCATCGGCTGCAGCGACGGCCAATGTGACTCGTGGAGCAGTTCCGATGATCACGCCATCAGGTACTCAGGATAATCTCGTTTTCGCTGCTGATGGTAAAACTGTTAATGATTATTTCTTCCGTGCAACCTTTGTTGATAGTTACCAAGGCCAGCTTCTATCAACTTATGCTACTGATACTTTGAAAGCTAAAAAAGTTGTTCTCTACTATGACAATTCAAGTGATTACGCTAAAGGAATTGCAGACGCTTTTAAAGAATCTTATTCTGGTGAGATTGTTGAAACCCTGACCTTTGCTTCTGGCGACAAAGATTACCAAGCAGCTTTGACTAAGATTAAAGGCCTTGATTTTGATGCGATTATCATGCCTGGTTACTATGAAGAGACAGGGGCGATTGTGAAGCAGGCGCGTGATTTGGGCATTACAGCTCCAATTGCTGGTCCTGACGGCTTTGATAGCCCAGTCTTTCTCGAAAAAGCAGGAGCTGCAGCGACAGATGTTCATTACTTGTCAGCCTTTTCTACAGAAGGTTCTGAAAAAGCCAAGAAATTCTATGATGCCTATGTGGCTAAATACGGTGAGGAGCCGTCTATGTTCTCTGCACTGGCTTATGATTCTGTCTATATGGCCGCAGAAGCTGCTAAGGGGGCATCAACGTCTGTTGACATCAAGGATAATTTGGCAAAATTAAGCGATTTTGAAGGTGTAACTGGTACTATGTCTGTGGATAAGAACCATAACGTTGTCAAATCAGCTTATGTCATCAGCTTTTCAGATGGTAAAGTCTCTGGTGTTGAAGTTCTTGAGGCTAAATAGGAATAGTATCGGTCTCGTTTCATTTATAGTTTGACCAGTTTGATGCAGTAGTTGTCTAGTTTGTAAAATGTTGATAAATCACCATTCTACAAACCTAGTCAGTAGTGGTTCATTGGTGCTAAAGCACCTAATGACCTGTGCAGCGGTAAATTGAGTTGGCATGGGCAACAAGCCTTACTACCAACCTTGCGGGAGTGAGACAACGAAGTCGATTTCAATGAAATCACGATATCTGTCTCACTCCCATCTTTGTGTTATTTTATTTCAAATAGATGATTAGAAAGTGCGGTGTCACAATGATCCAACAGCTTGTGAATGGGCTTATCTTAGGAAGCGTTTACGCTCTTTTAGCCCTCGGTTATACCATGGTTTACGGTATTATCAAGCTTATTAACTTCGCTCATGGCGATATTTACATGATGGGGGCCTTTATGGGCTATTTCCTTATCAATACTTTTCAGATGAACTTCTTTTTAGCTTTAATTTTGGCGATGGCAGGTTCAGCGGTTCTTGGGGTCACAATTGAATTTTTGGCCTATCGTCCTTTACGGCAATCGACTCGAATTGCAGCCTTGATTACAGCGATTGGGGTGTCTTTTTTCCTAGAATACACGATGGTTTATTTCTTTGGTGCTAATACTCGTGCATTCCCTCAAGCCATTAGCACAGTAACTTATGATTTGGGACCAATCTCTGTAACGAATGTCCAGCTAATCATTCTGGGAATCTCCTTGGTATTGATGGTCGCTCTCCAGTTTATTGTCAAGAAAACCAAGATGGGGAAAGCTATGCGGGCGGTGTCTGTTGATAGCGATGCGGCTCAGTTGATGGGAATTAATGTTAACCAAACTATCAGCTTTACGTTTGTACTTGGTTCAGCGCTGGCGGGGGCTGCTGGTGTGCTTATTGGACTTTACTATAACTCTGTAGAGCCTCTCATGGGAATGACGCCAGGACTCAAAGCTTTTGTGGCTGCTGTTCTAGGTGGTATCGGAATTATACCAGGTGCCGCTCTTGGTGGGGTTGTTATCGGGATTTTGGAGACTATGGCCATTGCGGTTGGTCTATCAGATTTTCGTGACGGCGTTGTTTACGCGGTGCTTATTTTGATTCTTTTGGTGCGTCCAGCGGGAATTTTAGGCAAAAATGTGAAGGAGAAGGTCTAGCATGAAACAGAACTTAAAAACAAATCTGGCTTGGCTTGGTCTTGTGATTGCCATTTATGCCGTTTTAACCCTCTTGATTAATACGGGAACGCTGAATTTTTACTACGTCCAAGTCTTGCAACAGATTGGAATTAATATTATTCTCGCCGTTGGTCTGAACCTCATTGTGGGCTTCTCTGGCCAGTTTTCTCTTGGACATGCTGGATTTATGGCTATTGGTGCCTATACGACAGCTATTCTTGGCAAACAAATGCCAACCTATGGTGGCTTTGTTTTGACCATTGTAGTTGGGATGGTGATTGCTGGTGCGGTTGCCACCCTGGTAGGAATTCCTACTCTTCGTCTAAAGGGAGACTATTTGGCTATTGCAACTCTTGGTGTTGCTGAGATCATTCGCATCTTAATTATCAATGGTGGTAGTTTGACGAATGGTGCTGCAGGTATCATGGGAATTCCACCATTTACAACTTGGCAGTGGGTGTTTGGCCTTGCTGTCCTTGTGATTGTCCTTGTTATGAATTTCTTGCGCAGTCCGATGGGACGTGCAACCATTGCGGTTCGTGAAGATGAGATTGCAGCGGAGTCTATGGGAGTCAACACGACCAAGGTCAAAGTAACTGCTTTTGTGATTGGTGCTATGACAGCAGCTATCGCGGGTAGCCTGCAGGCTGGCTATATTGGTACCGTTGTGCCAAAGGATTTTGCTTTCATGACCTCTGTCAATGTCCTGATTATCATTGTTTTGGGTGGCCTTGGTTCAATGACAGGCTCTATCATTGCTGCGGTGCTTTTGGGAGTGATCAATGTTCTCTTGCAAAGCGTTTCAGACATTCGCATGATTATCTACGCACTTGCCCTAGTGCTTCTGATGATCTTCCGTCCAGGTGGTCTTTTGGGCAGTAAAGAATTGACCTTATCAACGCTATTTCAAAAAAAGGGGGACAAGTAGATGGCTTTACTTGAAGTTAAAAATTTAACCAAGCACTTCGGTGGCCTGACGGCAGTCGGTGATGTCACGCTTGAACTCCAAGCTGGAGAGTTAGTTGGGTTGATTGGTCCAAATGGTGCTGGTAAGACGACACTTTTCAACCTTTTGACGGGCGTTTATGAGCCAAGTGAAGGCAGTGTGACTCTAGATGGTAAGTTGCTTAATGGCAAAGCTCCTTATAAGATTGCTGCAGCTGGACTAGGTAGAACGTTTCAAAACATTCGTCTCTTTAAGAATATGACTGTTCTTGAAAATGTTCTGGTTGGTATGGGAAATCAGCGTTCGCCGCATCTACTCGCATCTTTCTTACGCCTGCCTAAATTTTACCAGTCAGAGAGCGCGCTGAATGAAAAAGCTATGGAGCTTTTGGCTATTTTTGGCCTTGATAAGGAGGCTGAAACCTTGGCAAAGAACTTACCTTACGGTCAACAGCGCCGCTTAGAAATCGTACGCGCACTGGCTACAGAGCCTAAAATCCTCTTTTTAGATGAGCCAGCAGCAGGTATGAATCCTCAAGAAACAGCTGAATTGACAGCTCTGATTCGTCAGCTCAAGGATCAGTTTGATTTGACGATTATGCTGATTGAACACGATATGAGCTTGGTCATGGAAGTGACGGAGCGGATTTATGTGCTGGAGTATGGCAGATTGATTGCCCATGGTACTCCTGAAGAAATTAGGAGCAATAAACGGGTTATCGAAGCGTATCTTGGAGGTGAAGCCTAATGTCTATGTTAAAAGTTGATCATCTTTCAGTGCATTATGGTGTTATCCAAGCTGTTAAAGATGTGTCGTTTGAAGTTAACGAGGGTGAAGTTGTCTCCCTCATCGGAGCCAATGGTGCTGGTAAGACCTCCATTCTCAGAACCATTTCTGGTTTGGTTCGGCCCTCTGCTGGAGCAATTTCTTTCCTAGGAAATGAGATTCAAAAAGTGCCAGCTCAGAAAATTGTTGCCTCCGGCCTGTCTCAAGTTCCAGAAGGCCGCCATGTCTTTTCTGGTTTGAGCGTTATAGAAAATTTGGAGATGGGCGCTTTTCTTAAGAAAGACCGTGAAGAAAATCAGGCTAATCTTAAGAAAGTGTTTGACCGTTTTCCGCGTTTGGAAGAACGTAAGAATCAAGATGCCGCAACCTTATCGGGTGGTGAGCAACAGATGCTTGCTATGGGGCGTGCTCTTATGTCCACTCCAAAACTCTTGCTCCTTGATGAACCTTCTATGGGGCTCGCCCCCATTTTCATACAGGAAATTTTTGACATCATTCAAGATATTCAAAAGCAAGGCACAACGGTTCTCCTTATTGAGCAAAATGCTAATATGGCCCTTTCTATCTCTAACCGTGGCTATGTACTGGAGACGGGTTCTATTGTTTTATCAGGAACTGGTCACGAACTTTTAACTTCAGATGAAGTTCGTAAGGCTTATCTGGGTGGCTAAAAGCGAGGGAAGTAGGATCAACTTCGAACAGCAAAAAGGGTCTTGTTTTCAGATTCGGATTGGGCTCAAGTCTTTTACTAATTAGCCTTGAGCCAGCCCACCTGCTGGAAATAAAGGTGTCACACGGTCTGTAAAAAGACTTTGAAGCATCGCATTTCTCTGAGATGAGCGCATGATGTCTACTCTTTCTTTATTTTCTAAGGGAAATTTGCTATACTAAGATAAAGGAGGAGCTGCCATGAAAGAGATAGAGAAGCAAAAATTTTGGTTGTATTTTATGAGGGACACTTTGCTTTACATAACGCTTTCATTAGCGGTGAATGCCCTGATCAGCTTTTTCATCCGTGAAACTTCTGTCTTGGAGTTGCGCGGCTTGGGCCCTGGCTTTGGAGCTCTTGTTGGTGGTTACATGATACGGATGATAGAGCGTTATGGAGCTGTTAAGGGGTGTTTGACATCGTTTGTGATGTTTTTTGTGTCAATCACGCTCGGTGTGTTTCTGGAACCATTCCAACTTCCATGGGCTTACTTCCCACTTGTCTTTCTGTTAGCAATCCTAGCAACTTTTGTTTTTCACTGTTATTTCATAAGAGGTTCTTTCCGCTTTTCCAAGTCGGATTTGGGATTGAAAAAGGGGCAGCATCAGAGGGACTAGAATCTGTGTTGGCAACTTTGGTATTCGTATACGCATCTCAACACTTAATAAGCTCAGTATTTCTTAAAAAATGTCATGATTATGAAAAAGAATCTTCTGAAGTAAGAATAGAACAAGTTTATTTTGACAAATAAGGTCAAATGTTACTTCGTTTTTGAGAAACTATTGTTATGAATACAGGTCTGACTTGCGTGATTAGAAATACTGGACAAGGCATCTTTTTCCTGTGAAAAGGATGTTTTTTTAGGGAAATTTTGGTATGATAGAGTCATTGTATGCAAGGAGAGAATTGTGAATCAAAAGAAGAGGACTTTACAAGAATTACGGCGTGAGCGTGCAAGGCGACGAGATAAACGTGTCTTGATAGCCTTGTCAAGCTTATTAGCCTTGCTTTTGGCTGCCTACCTAGTTAGTCACTCTCCAGAATTACGCCTTCCTAGACTTTCCTTTAGTCTGCCAAAATGGTCTTCTAACCTTTTTCAATCAACAAAAGGGGCAGAGCAGTCGCAGAAGAAAACTATTCAAGGGAAATTTGCTAAAGGGCAGCAGGTCATTATCACTCCAGAAGGAATTGAGAGTAACGATACCCTAAGCCCATATCGCAATCGCTTGGCACGGATTGAAAGCTTTTCGTCTCAAAAATCAGGTGAGAAAGAAAGCATCGCCTACACTCTAAACTTTGGTCATGGTGATATTGTCGATGGGATTTCTGAAGAAGTTCTGTCAGAGATGGCAACAAGCTTTGCCTTGAATCAGGAAGTGGAGTTGCTGGATCGAACGGGTGCAGCAAGGGTAGAGACAATTTTTAAAGAGGGTGATCACGAAATATACTCAGTCAAACTGGAAGATGGGAGTGTTGTAGACCAGCTAAGTTTCCAGCAGTTGGCCTATGTGTATGACCTTCCACTCAAAGCTGCAAATCTGCCTCAGGACAATAACCGTCTCATTCAGGAAGCAATGGATTTATCTAGCCATTACAGCTTTGTGGTCATTCGTTTTCCTAAAGGTCGCTATCGAATTGGTTCACAGATACCTGAATCCGAATATATCCTGCTGCGCTCCAATGTTGAGTTACGCGGTCAGGAGACAGAGTTAGTGGTTGAAGGAGCAGCGCGCTGGTTTGGTTTAGCAACGGGGCCAACAGGTTATGATGGCGTGTCTCATTTCCTCATGAATGGGCTTCATTTTACAGCTAGCGATCTTGTTAATGGGAATCAATTTATCATTATGACTAATCATGGTTATGGTTGGCAGATTGAAAATAACCGCTTTACCATGGTTCATAAAATGTCCAGTCATATTTTTGATTTGGGTGGTTTGCAGGAATCAACCTTTACTAATAATACCTTTGAGGGGTATGCCCCAAATTTGACCAACGAAACGGAAATAGGGGAACGCGATCTGCACAACTTCTATTCGGAAGCCATTCAGCTTGATTCTTCGAGTAATCAGACGGGCTGGGACGGTGGTATGATGCGGGCGATTGATCCTAATTATGATTGGACCTCTAGTATTCCTATTATGACGAATCATATTACGATCAGCCATAATCAATTTCTGCCGTATTACAATGCAGAAGGCAAGGTAGTAGCTTATGGTGCGACAGTGGGGCAACATTCTTCTAAGGTTGGAATGGTCAGTATCTATGGCAATACTTTTAAGGAGACACTGGCAACGCGCTTTAAAGATAAGAGTCCAGAGAATTGGTTTTTAGAGCCGATTCATCTTCAGTCGGAAATGCTTGTTGATATTAGAGACAATACCTATCAGTAACAGTTAAGCTCAAGCGTGATGCGAGTTTAGAGGAGTAACAAATGAAGGGGCTTTCAATCTGCTATTTTTCGCTGTAGTGGCAGGTTTATCAATGGCTTAGTATGAGTTTTTAGAGGTGCCCTAAGTACAAGAAAAAGGTCAAAGGGAGGAGTTAAATGGACTATCAAGAAAAACTTCAAGCGATAAGGGATTTTATTCCCTACCAAGGTGATAAATACATCAGCCCAGGAAAAGCAGGTGTGCTAGCTTCACAGATGGAAGCTGTGAAAACTCAGGCTCAACAAGCTAGAATGGCTTTTACAGACTTGGCTAAATCCTTTGAAAAACAGGTTTTTGATTTTCAGCTCCAACGCACTAGTCAATGGATGAATCAAGCACAGATTTTGCGCCCGCATTTTTGGGTTTACCTAATTGAAAAATCTCAGTCTGTGCAGTCGCCAGCTCTAGCTTTGCGATTATTAAACGATGTCTCAGGCTTAGGAATTTCTCTTGAGGTCAGCCTGATTGAACGACAAAAGAATGAGACCACCTTATATCAGCAAAATCAGGTTTTAACGGTTGCAACCCATTCAGAACTTTATTACTTTGCCCAGATTGAGGGAACAAGCCGGCGATTTCCAATGACTGAAGCTAATCGCTTAGAGTTGACGCAGGGAATAGAAGCAGGTCAGGTTCGCAAGGTGCAGGTCAAATTTGATATCCCTGATTTGACCGTCTTTCCAGATGAATCGAGCCTTTTGGCGGAGCTCAAGCGTGGGTGGCTCTTACTGCAGCCTTATTATCAGGCTACGAAGATTCCTCTATGAATTGGTGTGATAAATGCATGAAAATGTCATTTTCAGAAATAATAGTTTCAAGTTGTAGTGTGACTGTTTCAAGAAAATTGTGGGCATCTATTGATGAGATAAGATTCAATATTGCTTTCAAAAAGCTATGAAATTGTTTTAAAAAATTGCATCTATCAAAAACTGGGACAGCTGTCATTTTTCACATGTTTGTTGTGGAAATTGATATGAAAACTAGCAAAACGCTTCCAATCGTGCTATAATAGACCTAGATAGTACGAAGGAGGCGTTTTTATGGCTGTCAAAGATTTTATGACGAAAAAGGTGATTTACGTTAGTCCTGATACGACGGTTTCAGCAGCAGCGGATTTGATGAGGGAGCATCACATTCACCGTCTGCCAGTGATTGAAAGTGACAAGTTAGTTGGTCTCGTCACAGAAGGCACGATTGCAGAAGCCAGTCCATCAAAGGCAACCAGCCTGTCCATCTATGAAATGAACTACCTGCTGAATAAGACAAAAGTTGGGCAAATCATGATTAAGCAGGTGATTACAGTATCCAAGTTAGCTAGTTTGGAAGATGCGGTTGATCTCATGCTTCGCCATAGTATTGGTGTTCTTCCTGTCGTGGATAATGATGTCATCAGTGGAATTATCACAGATAAAGATGTTTTCAAGGCTTTCCTAGCAGTTTCTGGCTATGGAGAAGATGGTGTACGTGTCCGCTTGATTACAGACGATACTGTTGGTGTTCTAGAAAAGATTGTTCATTTAATTTCAGAGGAGAATCTCAATATTTCTAACACTGTCAATATCCCAAGACAAGATGGCAAGGTCATCATTGAAGTCCAAATTGATGGCGAGTTCGACATAGACCAGCTTAAGCAGAAATTTGTTCAAAACGGTTTTAATGTTGATGGCATTACGCGAACATCGTCGAAAAATTAAAAATCAGGGACCTTTTCTTTTAGTCTAAGAAAAGGTCCCTGATTTTTTGTCAATGTTTATGATAAATGCGTTGATGATTTTCAATTTTAGTCAGGACAAAGGGGCTATTATCCTCAGGAAGTTCTGGACTATTACCCATTTCGTCAATAGGGATAGTTTCAAAGAACAGTTCTTCATACTGCTCCATTGAGAGACGTTGGCGCTTGCTCATCTGCTCGAATCGATCTGTCATGAGCTGGTCACGGTAACCAGAAACAAGACGAGCTGAGAAGAGTTCACAAACTGCGCCTGAACCATAGCTGTAAAGAAGAATGTCGTCACCAGCTTTTAACGCTTTGCTTTGCTCCAAGAGTGAAAGAAGCGAAAGAAATAGTGATCCAGTATAGATATTTCCAACTTGTTGGTTGTACCGAATAGCTTCGAAGAAGCGTTCTTCATGCTTGGGTGATGGCTGGAGAGCACGCAGGCCTTTGAGTCCTTGCTTTGCAAAAGGGATATGCAGACAAACGGCTGCAAAATCGTCCAGCTCTTTACCTGACTGTAGGCGGTAGTGTTCAAAAGTTGTCTGGAGACAATCGGTATACTGCTCTGTTGAAAATCGACCATCAACTTTAGGATAGGGGCTGTAATTAGGCCGCCAGAAATCCATGACATCACGTGTCTGGTAAACATTGTCCCAATTGAGCTCAAGGATACGAGGGTTGGCAGAGACTAGCATGGCGACTGCACCAGCGCCCTGAGTTGGCTCTCCGCCTGAGTTCAGTCCGTATTTTGCAATGTCGCTAGCGATGACCAAGACTTTAGCCTCAGGACGGTTAGCGATATGGTTACGGGCGAATTCTAAGCCAGCAGCAGCAGAGTAGCAGGCTTCTTTTAGCTCGATAGCACGAGCAAAAGGCTGAATGCCCAGAAGGCCATGAATATAGACAGCTGTGGCTTTTGACTGATCGATACCAGTCTCGGTGCCTACGATCACCATATCAATAGTTGCTTTGTCTTCTTCGGTTAGTATTTGAGCTGCGGCCTGAGCACCCAATGTCACGATGTCCTGTGTCACAGGGGTGATGGCCATGGCTTCTTGCATCAAACCGATTGTGTATTTATTGGGATCAATCCCGCGTGCTGCAGCTAGATCTTTCAAGTCCAGTACGTAATTTGGTAGGGCAAGACCAATCTTATCAATACCAATTTTTGTCATTATCTTATAACCTCTTCTTTTAGGGAAGCGAAACCGCTAGGCTAATACCTTGACCGCCTCCAATGCAGAGACTAGCCATACCGAGAGCTCCCTTTCTTTTTTGGAGCTCGTGGATAAGCGTTACAAGGATGCGCGCACCACTAGCTCCGATTGGATGTCCTAGGGCAATAGCTCCGCCGTTGACGTTGATTTTCTCAGGGGAGATGCCTAATTCCTGCTGGACAGCTAGAGCCTGAGCAGCAAAAGCCTCATTTAGTTCAAATAGGTCAATATCCTTTATATCCTTGTTTAATTTGTCAAGGAGTTTTCGGGTGGCAGGAACAGGGCCAAGTCCCATAAAGTTGGGATCCACTCCAGCAGTTGCCCAACCTTTGATATAAGCCAAGGGTCTGAGACCAAGTTCTTCAACCTTTTTCTGACTAGCCAAAATGATAATAGCTGCGCCATCATTGATACCGGAACTATTACCAGCAGTTACAAGGCCATCTGTTTTGAAAGCTGGGCGCAATTGGCCTAACTTGTCAAGACTTGTTTGGCGAGGATGTTCGTCTTGATTAAATATGATCTGCTCACGACCTTTGCGTACGTTTAGTGGTACAATTTCATCTTCGAACCGATTGGTTTCAAGGGCATGGAGAGCCTTTTCTTGACTTGCAAAGGCCAATTGGTCCAACTGCTCTCGCGTCAATTGGAATTTTTCTGCAATATTTTCGGCGGTGATTCCCATATGGATGCCTTCAAAGGCGTCTGTCAGTCCATCTGTCAGGATACTATCCTCGAGACTTTGATGCCCTAATTTTGCTCCAAAGCGCGTTTTTTTATCAAGATAAGGCGCTTGACTCATCAGTTCGATCCCGCCTGCAACGACCAAATCGTTGTCTCCTATCAGGATAGACTGGGCTGCTAATTGCACACTCTTTAGGCCGGAACCGCAGACTTTATTAACGACGAACGCAGATGTTGCTTGGCTTAAACCTGCTTTAATCGCAACCTGTCGTGCAACATTTTGCCCGTGTCCAGCTGAGAGCACATTGCCCAAAATAACTTCGTCAACAGCATCAAGTGGAATGCTGGCTTGCTTCAAGGCTTGTGTCAACACTTGAGCTCCAAGGTCAGCTATTTCAATCTGCTGGAGAGCACCTCCGAAACTTCCAATAGCTGAACGTTTTGCTGCTACGATAGCAACTTTTTTCATCATGTGATAAGACCTTTCATTGAGGACTTGTATTTAAAGTCAAAGCATCCGTCTTAAACTCTCTTTTCGCTAGTCATCCTTAGCTTTTTTAGAGCGCAGCAAAGCTAACTTGGCGATCGAAAATATCAGTTTAACGTCGAGCATTTTGCTTGCAGATACAAGTTCTGAGAAAATATTTCTAATAGTTCACGATTTCAGATTCTCTAGCTGCTACATTATACCATTTTTCTGACAAATGGTTAAGCGAAAGCGATGGATTATAAAAAATCAGACCAAGGCCCTAGATTTGAAAACTTTTTTGAAAAATAATAGCTTTTTCTTGGCTTTTTTTGTAAAATAGAAGAGTAAAACATAGTTTTCACAAAAGTAAAAAGGAGAACCCTTAAACATGGTAAAATTAGTTTTTGCTCGCCATGGCGAGTCTGAGTGGAACAAAGCTAACCTTTTCACAGGTTGGGCAGATGTTGACTTGTCTGAAAAAGGAACGCAACAAGCCATCGATGCTGGTAAATTGATCAAAGAAGCTGGTATCGAATTTGACCAAGCCTACACTTCAGTTTTGAAACGTGCGATTAAAACAACAAACCTTGCTCTTGAAGCAGCAGACCAATTGTGGGTTCCAGTTGAAAAATCTTGGCGTTTGAATGAGCGTCACTACGGTGGTTTGACTGGTAAAAACAAGGCAGAAGCAGCTGAACAATTTGGTGATGAGCAAGTACATATTTGGCGTCGTTCTTATGATGTATTGCCTCCAGCGATGGCCAAGGACGATGAGTATTCAGCACACACTGACCGTCGTTACGCGTTGCTTGATGACTCTATTGTTCCAGATGCTGAAAACTTGAAAGTAACGCTTGAGCGTGCTCTTCCATTCTGGGAAGATAAGATTGCTCCAGCGCTGAAATCAGGTCAAAATGTCTTTGTAGGAGCACACGGTAACTCAATCCGCGCTCTTGTGAAACACATCAAGGGCTTGTCAGATGATGAAATCATGGGTGTGGAAATTCCAAACTTCCCACCACTTGTATTTGAATTTGACGAAAAATTAAACGTAGTAGCTGAATACTACCTCGGTAATAAATAAGAGTTAAAACAAGAATCGACTGATAGCAGATCAGCCGATTTTTGTTTATGCTTCTTTATTTACCCAAGCAGAGATAGATCCGCCATTGACTGGGAAGGTGCCCCAGCCTTCGTCATCTATCGTAACTTCCAAGTCGTGATTACCAGTGTAGTCAATGAAGGTTTTTCCAGCATTGCATTTTCCCATATTCATCCGTTTTTCATTAACATCGCTGTTACTGATGACGACTGCAAGGCCGTTAGGATATTCATCGGTACCAAGACGGGTCCATCCGATACAGTTGGCATCATCAAAGTAATCGTTTTGCTCTCCGTAAGCATGATTCTGACGCACATAAAGCAGCTTGTCAATGATATCTTGAAAACTTGGCTGTCCAAACTCTCCTTCAATCCCATAATAATCGCCGTAAAAGACACAGGGCAAACCTTGCTCACGAAGCAAGATGGCGCCGTAAGCAATCGGTTTAAACCAGTCTTCAACAGTTGACTCTAATGCTTGGCCGCGTTGGGTATCATGGTTTTCGACAAAAGTTACCGCAGAAGTCGGGATATGTTCGGCTAAGGTTCCTTGGAAAAGATTGCGAAGGTCGTAGTAGCCACCAGCTAAGCTCGCTTGGTAAAAGTTCATATGGAGTGCGACGTCGACCAAATCAAAAGCAAACTCCGTATCTTTCAGGTACTCATCTTTTGCATCGAAATCGCTCTTCCAGTATTCGCCAAAGACGTAAAATTCGTCACCATAGGCTTTCTGGGCATGCTGGATTAACTCCTTCATCACATTAAGGTCGATATGCTTGATGGCATCTAGTCTAAAACCTGATATGCCTGTCGTAGTGACAAGCCATTCCATCCATTCTTTGGTGTGTTTTCTAACCTCTGGATGGCTGTAGTCAATATCTGTGAACATGAGGTAATCGTAATTGCCGTTTTCGTTATCCACAGTATCATTGTCAGCCCAGCCCTTATTATCCCCGAGGATCATGTAAACACCAGTTTCTTGATGACGGGCATCGTAGTCCGTCCCTGAAAAGTGATACCAGTGCCATTTGAAATCACTGTAAGTATTGCCACGGCCTGGAAAGTTAAAATTGGTCCAGCCTTCAATTTCAAAGGGTTCAGAAATAGGTGTTTGGCGATCAGTCGGATCCATTCGGAGAACCGTGAAGGTTTCTAAAGCATCTCCATTGGCCTTGTGGTTGAGTACAATATCTGCTATTGGGGCAATACCAGCGTCTTTTAGAGCCTTGATAGCTGCCAGATACTCATCCTTGGTGCCATACTTGGTTGGTACAGTGCCCTTTTGGTCAAATTCCCCAAGATCGAAAAGGTCGTAGACACCGTAGCCAACATCATCCTTTCCAGTTGCTTTGAAAGCTGGAGGCATCCAAATCTTGGTAATACCAATTTCTGAGAGATGCTTGCTATCGTCTGCTAGACGTTTCCAGTGCTGGTGGTCGCTCGGTAAGTACCACTCGAAGTATTGCATGATTGTTTGATTTTTCATTGAAGTCCCCCTCGCTATGATTTCCTCTTCATTAGATTTGTTCGGAAACTCGTTAAAAAGCTATTTTTCTTTAATAGATTATCGTTCTCAGTTTTCAAATTGCTGCTGCAACCAGCTCCCTCAGGCGATAGAAAAGCCTGAACTCTGAAATCTTTTTTCGTTTCCGAACAAGTCTATTATAGCATTTTAGCAAGAATCAACGAAAAGTTAAGTCTTTTGCGACAAGACAAACCTTAAAAAACGTGGGGAAAATATAGTTATGATTGTATTTACTGTTTCAACAAAACAAAAAATTGGAGAAGATTTCTTCATGTATTTGGTTTGGAAATGCGCGCCTGTATTCCTTTGATTCAGAGGTCGTTTTTTACAGTTTTTGAAGGCATACGGATGGTATTTTGAAAAGGCTAGCGATGAGGAGAGGAAATCGAACCGTGAACAAAATTGTTGAGTGATGAATGCAGATTTCTAATTTTTGGTGTCTAACTCATTGTCATCTTTATGCCCATTTTTTGGAAAAATTATGATAGAATAGGGGTTAGATTGTTAGGAAAGAGAGTGTTCGTGTTTGTCGTTTAAAAACTGGCTAAAGAGCAGGAAAGAGTCTTTTGAAAAGCCTCGCGAGAAAGGTTATCAAGAGGTAACAACAAGGCGTTTGTACATTATTTTTGCGGGTGTTGTTATCCTCTTTCTAGGGCTGATTGGTCGTCTGGGTCAGATGCAGTTGCTCAACAAGGATTTTTACCAGCAAAAATTGGCGACCGCTAGTCAAAAAACAGTGACTAGTGGTGGTGTACGTGGAGAGATCTATGATGCTAAAGGGACTCCCTTAGTAAAAAATACAAGATTTAAGGCCCTCTTTTTTACGCGTTCCAATCGCATGACCAGTGATGAGATGCGTCAGCTAGCTCAAGATATCCATCAGCAGGTCAAGCCAAAAGCGGTCACAGTTAGTGAGCGGGATAAAAAAGATTATTATCTAGCAAACTCTGAAACTTATCGCCAAGTGGTCAATGCTTTGCCAGATAGTAAACGGTTTGATAGGGTGGGAAATTTCTTGCCTGAGGCAACTATCTATGCCAATGCGATTGCCAGTCTTAAATCAGCAGACTTAACGTTCTCTGCAGAGGAAGAAGAAGTGATTGAGTTTTATTCTCAACTAAATGCAGCAGCTTATTTTGAAACGGTTCAATTGGATACAGAACCTTTGACTGCTGACCAAGCTGATCAATTTTCCAAGGATGATCGCTTGAAAGCGATAGGATTAGCAGTAGATGACGCTTGGAGGCGAGATGTTTTGCCCACATCATTGGCCAGTCTTATCGGTCGTGTGTCTACTCAAGAAGCGGGTTTGCCAGAAGAAGAGGCGCAGGATTATCTTGACAAAGGCTACTCGCTCAATGATCGTGTGGGAACATCTTATCTGGAAAAGCAGTATGAGAGTGTTCTTCAAGGCCAGCGTGAGGTCAAAAAAGTTCATTTGGATAAAAATGGTAACGTAGAATCTGAAGAAATTGTGACGGAAAGCCAAAAAGGTCAAAACTTGAAATTAACCATTGACTTGGCATTTCAAGATGGCGTTAACCAGATCTTGCAGAATTATTTTAAGGAAGAATTAGCGAAAGGCACAACAACCTACTCAGAAGGCATTTATGCTGTAGCTCTCAATCCTAATACTGGGGCTATTTTAGCCATGTCTGGCTTCAATCATGAAAATGGAAGCGACAACCTTCAAGAAAATGCTCTCGGAGCTGTTAACAATGTGTTTGTGCCAGGATCCATCGTCAAGGCTGCGACCTTAACTGCTGGATGGGAAACTGGTGCTATTGCTGGAAATCAGATTCTGACGGACCAGCCGATTGTCTTTGCACAGTCTGCTCCCATCACGTCGTGGTTTACACGATTTGGCAACCTCAATATCAATGCTGTTCAGGCTTTGCAATACTCGTCCAACACCTACATGGTTCAAGTTGCGCTCAAGATGATGGGACAGGATTATCACCCTAATATGCTGGTTCAAACAGGCCAATTAGAGACTGCTATGACTAGTCTTAGAAACAGTTTTGCCCAGTATGGGCTCGGTGTGGCTACGGGGATTGATTTACCAGTAGAGTCTCTTGGCTTCACTCCCAAAGACTATACTTTGGGACATTATTTGACCAATAGTTTTGGACAGTTTGACAATTACACGCCGATGCAGATGGCTCAGTATGCCGCTACGATTGCTAATGGGGGTCAGCGTATTGCTCCGCATTTGGTTGATGGCATCTATGCTAATGATGCTCAAGGAAATTTAGGTGATCTTGTTGAATCTAAGCAGACGCAGGTGCTGAATCAAGTTGGAATCTCGCCTGACAACATGGCCCTTTTACAGAATGGTTTTTACCAAGTTGTTAATAACCCATCTGGTTATTCGACAGGAAGATCAATCGCTCAAGGAGCAGCAGTGGCAATCTCTGCAAAGACAGGGACAGCAGAAACCTTTGTCACTGATAGCCAAGGTCAGCAAAGAGAGGCTATCAATACGAATGTTGTTGCCTACGCACCGAGTCAGAATCCTCAAATTGCTGTAGCAGTTGTTCTGCCTCATGTTACAGATTTGGATTCTAAAACCAGTCATTTTATTACCCGAGATATTATCAATCTCTATCATCAATTGCACCCTATGAATTAAAGGAAATCTATGTTATACCCTACCCCGATTGCCAAATTAATCGACTCTTACTCTAAACTACCAGGAATCGGTATTAAGACAGCGACGCGTTTAGCCTTTTACACCATTGGTATGTCTGATGAGGATGTCAATACCTTTGCGAAAAATCTTTTGTCTGCCAAGCGTGAGTTGACCTACTGCAGTAAATGTGGTAATCTGACGGATGAAGATCCATGTGCTATTTGCGAGGACGAGACTAGAGATCGCTCGACTATCCTAGTTGTTGAAGACAGTCGTGATGTCTCGGCTATGGAGAATATCCAGGAATACCGCGGCCTTTACCATGTTTTGCAGGGGTTGATTTCGCCAATGAACGGGATTGGACCTGATGACATCAATCTAAAAAGTCTGATTAGTCGTCTTATGGACTCAGAAGTCACTGAGGTTATTGTCGCGACAAATGCTACTGCAGATGGTGAAGCGACTGCTATGTATATCTCGCGAGTGCTTAAACCTGCTGGTATCAAAGTGACGCGTCTAGCACGTGGCCTTGCAGTTGGAGCGGATATTGAATATGCGGATGAATTGACCCTTTTAAGAGCGATTCAAAATCGAACTGAATTATAAGGTGTAGCTGTTCAGGCTATTCTCCGAAGCGAGCTCAATAAAGAGTTACAGCCCAGTTCTCGCATTTCAGTCTGGTTTTCTCACTATTACCATCCGTTTTTTTGAGTTAGCTTCATTCTAGTTTCACTATTTTTAATCACAAAAAGATCATTTCGCAGTTATTTGGAAATGGGAATGAAAAAGGATAAGCGAGGAACTCTTTTAGCTTGATGAGGTTTTTAACCACTGCTAAAAGTTAGCTCGATATTCAAAAGGAACGTATCTCACTTGCGAAGCACAGCTTCTAATGTCGTTGCTATTTATAAATGACACATGACTATAACTAATGAGAAAAGGATAACAATATGTCTAAAGAAATCTTAATTTTGCTTTATGGCGGTCGCTCAGCGGAGCGTGAAGTCTCTGTCTTATCAGCTGAAAGCGTCATGCATGCAGTGGATTACGATCGCTTTGTGGTCAAGACTTACTTTATCACACAGTCAGGTGACTTTATCCAGACCCAGGTCTTTAAAAGCAGACCTGCAGACGACGAGCGTCTCATGACGAACAGTACGATCGATTGGGAAGCTAAAATACCAGCGTCAGCTATTTACGAAGAGGGCGCCGTGGTCTTTCCTCTACTACACGGCCCCATGGGTGAGGACGGCTCTATGCAAGGTTTCCTAGAGGTTTTGAAACTTCCTTATGTGGGAACAAATGTCTTGGCATCGAGTTTGGCCATGGACAAGATTGCGACCAAGCAGGTTTTGGCCTCCTACGGTATTCCACAAGTGGCTTATGTCGCCATCTCAGCCAGTCATGACCGTCAGGCTAAAATGGCTGAGATCAATGGCCAGCTGACCTACCCAGTCTTTGTGAAGCCATCGAATATGGGATCAAGCGTTGGCATTTCCAAGGTGGATACACCAGACGAGCTGGAAGCAGCTCTTGATGTGGCTTTCCGGTATGATAGTCGAGTACTCGTTGAGCAAGGCGTTGTGGCGCGTGAAATCGAGATCGGACTTTTGGGAAATCATGAGATTAAGACAACAGAACCAGGAGAAGTCGTTAAGGATGTAGCCTTTTACGACTATGATGCTAAGTACATTGATAACCGAATTACTATGGCTATTCCAGCCGAGATTTCAGAGGAAGTTGCTCTGAAAATGCGTGGCTATGCCAAAGTTGCTTTCGCAGCTATTGGCGGCACAGGTTTGTCACGGTGCGATTTCTTCTATACAGAAGATGGCGACGTCTTTCTCAATGAGCTCAATACAATGCCAGGCTTTACTCAATGGTCTATGTATCCTTTACTTTGGGATAATATGGGTGTGGCCTATCCTGACTTGATTGCGGAGTTAGTTCGTCTAGCCAAGCAAGCTTTCCTTGAACGAGAAAGTCATTTGTAAACAAGATTATCGGATTTTTAAACGGGCTTGTATCTTGGAATTGAATTTGGGCTAAAATGCTCGGTAAAATGCGTGACTTCCCTTGAGTCTTTAGACTCATCGGTCACTCCCTTGTTTTCCATCGCATTTCTACACGCCCTTTGTATCTTAAAACTGAACACGCCCTAAAAAGCTAAATGGCATTTGGTATGGTTAGGGCCGTAGCCGTCTGGATTTCCTTCGATTTCATCTGTGGAAATCCTAGTCGTCTTGGCCGGGGTGCGTCAACGTCATCGAAGATGACTGACTTACCGCCATTTTCCACGCTTTTCTTAACGGGCTTTGTATCTTAATATAAGGAGATGGTAATGGAATATGCTGTTTTGATAGTCGTCTTATTGGGGATTGGTGCTCTGTCAATTCCGGCTCTGAAAAATGCTGAGCGTAAGAGAACGCAGGCAAAACTCAGTTTTTTGACAACTAGGCTATCTTCAAATGCTAAGCAGCTGGCTATGACGACAGCTACTAAGTTTCCAACAGATTATCAGCGCTTGCAACAGCAAGTAGCAACAGATATGACAGAGTTATCCAAGTTATTAAAGGCGAAAGAAGGAGCTATCTCCTTTGATTTAAGTCAATCTGCTTGGGATTTAATCGAAGAGTCATCAGCACTTTTACCGACACAGGGAGTGATCAAGCGTCCACAAAGGACACTCAATCAGGACGAGAAACTTCTATTAACTTCAGGTCATCTTAAAAAAGCCGTGCCAGAACTTTGGCCGACTTTAGAAAATATTCAACAAGATGATGCGGAAATCCGTCAAAAAATCCAAGAAAAGAATTTGCCAAATCAACAGGAGTTGTTAGCTGTCCATGAAGCTAATATGGCTAGATATCAGGACATTTTGGATGGCTATTTGAAAATCAAGGCAGAACCTAAAGCCTACTATCAAGCCGAGGAGCGTTTGTTGAAAAGCCAGCGAGCGCTTGCCAAGTTTGATGAAGATCTGGATGAAACCTTGCGGCAGATCAATGAAGATGATATGATGAACTTTGAGATTAGTCTTCGCATGATGAATCAAGAGTGATTACTTATTTTTTTCTTTCAATAGACTTGTTCGGAAATCGAAAATGTTTTAAAAAACAGACTTCTCCATCGTTTAAGCGAGATGACTGTCATAACAATTTAAAAATCTAGAACAATAATTATGAAAAGAGAACAACTTTTCAATGAGTTTCTGAACAAGCCTAATAATGCAAAAGCTAGGAATCGGGTGTCCTAGCTTTTAACTTTTATTTTGTTTTTGTTTTGAAAAAGTGAGCTGACTCTTTGCTCGAAAAATCACTGATCTTGTACAAAATACCCAACTCCTATTAGTGAACTGATAAGAAGTATCCCGATAACTACCATACCTGGCTGGATAAGAGCCAGTGGTAGCAGGGTCAAGACCAATAAAGTAATGAATCCAGAGATGCTCAGCCATCTCTTGTCATGAAGCAACTGTCTGTGCATGCAGAACTCCTTTCCCAAAAGGGTTAATAGATTGAGATAACTTATTTACAGCTCTATTGTAACGCTAAAAGAAAGCCTTTTCAAGAAAAAAGAGGTAAATTCACAAAGTCTTTATATTGCGAAAATTAGAGCTTTTCTGCTATTATTAGACATAGAGTGACTAAGGGAAAAGACAGACTGTTTTAGCAAATTAAAGATAGGCTGCAATGCTTTTTCCTATGGCAAAAGAATTCTATTTGTTTCGATTTCTAAGTGTTTTGATGGTTGAAAAAATATCCCTTTAACTCAGGGATTTTGCTTATGAATACAGATTCTAAGGAGATTAACATGATAACGATAGAAGAATTAGTGTCTGGGCAAGTGGATGGGCTGACATCCGCTTCTCAAAGTTGGAACGATGCCACTTTAGCTATTGTTCGTGAGGCGCCTGAGGGAGTAACAGCTTATGACATTATATTAGCAAGTTTTGACGAAAATTAAAGGAATGTTAAAGGACTGTAACAGCTGTTAGAAATCAACCTTTTAGATAAAAATTTGGTATAATGGTTAAATAGAATCATAGATTGAGGAAATTCGGATGAAAAAAATCTTAGTCGTTGACGATGAAAAACCAATTTCAGATATTATAAAATTTAACATGACTCGCGAGGGTTATGAAGTCGTGACGGCCTTTGATGGTCGCGAAGCTTTGGCGCAGTTTGAAGCTGAAAAGCCTGATATTCTTATTTTAGATTTGATGCTGCCAGAGTTGGATGGCCTTGAGGTGGCTCGCACGATTCGAAAGACGAGCAATGTGCCTATCATTGTGCTATCTGCTAAAGACAGTGAGTTTGATAAGGTCATCGGTCTTGAAATCGGCGCAGATGACTATGTTACCAAACCATTTTCAAATAGGGAGTTACAAGCACGTGTGAAAGCGTTGTTGCGCCGTAGCGAACTCTCTGAGCAGGTGCCAGAAGCAGATAGCAAGCAGATCTCTGAAATCATAGTGGGAGAATTGCAAATCTTGCCAGATGCCTTTTTGGTCCGTAAAAATGGGAGAGATTTAGAATTAACGCACCGTGAGTTTGAATTGGTGCATCACTTAGCGACTCACATGGGACAAGTTATGACTAGAGAACATTTGCTTGAGACCGTTTGGGGGTATGATTATTTTGGTGATGTCCGCACAGTTGATGTGACGGTTCGTCGTCTCCGCGAGAAAATTGAAGATGTACCAAGCCGCCCTGAGTATATCCTAACACGACGTGGCGTTGGTTATTACATAAGAACGAATGATTGAAAAACTGAAACTTTTTATTTTTTCTCAGGGCTTTGTCTTTACCATCATCGTGATTGGATTTGTTGCTATCATTGTGTTTCTACTGCTAGAAAACTATAAAGATAACAAGCAAATCAAACTCTTGAATAAAAAGGTTCAAGAACTTATTCACGGGGATTATTCTGAAGTTTTAGATGTCCTAGGTAGTCCTGAAATCACAGATATGACCAATAACCTCAACGATTTGTCTGAGGTTATTCGTCTTACGCAGGATTCGTTAGAACAGGAGAAAAATCGCCTATCGTCTATCCTGACTTATATGAGTGATGGGGTTGTCGCGACAGATCGGCTGGGACGTATCATTTTGATTAATGAAGCTGCCAAGCGCCAACTAGATTTACTGGATCAAACGTCAACTGGAGATATTATGCTGATGGACGTTCTTGATTTTCCAGAAGAATATGGCTTTAACGATTTGCTCAAGAAGACACCAGAACTCCTTATTGATCACATGAGTCAAAGTGGGGAATTTTTAACCTTGAGAGCCAGTCTGGCGCCGATTAGGCGTGAGTCAGGCTTTACAGCAGGGCTTGTTGTTGTTCTGAGGGACATGACAGAGCAAATCAAGGAAGAACGAGAGCGCCGGCTTTTCGTTTCAAACGTTAGTCATGAGCTGCGAACACCTTTGACATCGGTGAAGTCTTATCTGGAAGCTTTGCACGACGGTGCCTTGAATGATGCTGTAGCACCGAGCTTTGTCAAGGTCTCACTCGATGAAACTAACCGCATGATGCGGATGGTGACGGATTTGCTGAAGTTATCGCGTTTTGACAATAAAAACATCCAGCTAGAACTGGAATTGGTTAATTTTACAGCTTTTATCACCTTTATACTCAACCGCTTTGACCAGATGAAGCAGCAAGAGGATAAGAAGAATTATACTATTATCAGAGATTATCCGCTAAAACCAATTTGGATTGAGATTGATACGGATAAGATTTCTCAGGTGATTGACAATATTGTGAACAACGCGATAAAATACTCACCAGATGGCGGTAACATTACCATCGGTATGAAAACAACAGAGACACAGTTGATTATTTCGGTTGCAGACAAGGGACTTGGGATTCCTAAGGCAGACTTGCCTAAGATTTTTGACCGTTTTTACCGGGTGGACAAGGCACGCAGTCGCGCTCAAGGAGGAACAGGGCTTGGGCTTGCGATTTCAAAGGAAATTATTAAAGCACATCAAGGTTTTATCTGGGCTAAGAGTGACTATGGTAAGGGGTCAACCTTCACTATGGTGCTACCGTATGACAAGTCTATTTCAGGGGATTGGGAAGATACGGAAGTTTTAGATAAATTAGAAATGACGGAAACAATTAATGGAAGGATTTAAGTATAGTATTTTAGCTTCTGGCTCGACAGGCAATGCGTTCTACCTAGAATCAGATCAGAAAAAAATCCTTGTGGATGCGGGTTTGACTGGCAAAAAAGTAGAGCAGCTGCTCAATGAGATTGGTCGGAGTGCAGCAGATTTGGATGCTATCTTTATCACACATGAGCATAGTGACCATGTCAAAGGCGTTGGGATTTTGGCTCGGAAACATGGACTGGATCTTTACGCCAACGAGCAGACTTGGAAGATTATTGATGAGAAGAATCTCATTGGCGCGGTGCCTAATGAACAAAAGCATATCTTTCAGAGAGATAGCATGCGTGTTTTCGGGGATCTTGATATTGCCTCTTTTGCAGTTAGCCATGATGCAGTGGCACCTCAATTCTACCGTTTTATGAAAGACGGTAAGAGCTTTGTTATGTTGACCGATACGGGTTACGTTAGCGATCGTATGGTCGGCATGATTGAGAATGCGGATGGTTATCTGATTGAGGCCAATCATGACATCGAAATTTTGCGGGCGGGAAGTTACCCGTGGAAGACCAAGCAACGGATTCTTTCGGATGTTGGTCACTTGTGCAATGAGGATGGCGCAGAAGCCATGATTCGTAGTTTGGGAAATAAGACGAAGAAAATTTACCTCGGTCATTTATCTAAGGAAAACAATATTAAAGAATTGGCTCACATGACTGTCTTTAATCAACTGGCTCAGGCAGATATGCGTGTCGGTACGGATTTCCATCTCTATGACACATCACCAGATACTGCCACAGCGTTGACAGACATATAATAAATGATAGAAAATAGCTTAGCACTTTGCACGCTATTGAAAACCTAAGCGAGAGTGGACGAGGCTGGGCTCAAGGCCAACCTCACCTCTCATCGTTTGCGTAAACATCTCAGCGCAGTGGTTGGGAGTAAAATAATCCAGTGGATTATTTTAGCCCGAACCTAGAAATAAAAGAGTGAGGATAGTCGATTTCATTGAAATCACGACTTCTGTCTCACTCCCTGACTTACCGCCATTTTTCTACGCTTTTCTTAACGGCCTCATATCTTAAATAACTGAACACGGGCTAAAATGCTCGGTAAAATGCGTGAGTTCCCTTGAGTCTTCGGACTCATCGGTCACTCCCTTATTTTCCATCGCATTTTTGAACGCCCTTTGTATCTTAATAAAAGGATTATAATGATGAAAACCTTAACTGACTTAAATAAAAAGCTCCAAGTTGAATTTGGAATTGGTTTTGATGACTTGTCTCTGCTTGAGACAGCCTTCACCCACACTTCCTATGCCAATGAGCATCGCCTCTTAAAAATTTCACACAATGAACGCTTGGAATTTTTAGGAGACGCTGTTCTGCAGCTGATTATCTCCCAGTACCTTTATCAAAAATATCCCGACAAGCCTGAGGGTGACATGTCTAAACTCCGTTCGACTTTCGTACGGGAGGAGAGCTTGGCGGGCTTTTCGCGTGCCTGTGGCTTCGCTCCGTATCTCAAACTTGGTAAGGGCGAGGAGAAATCAGGTGGACGAGATCGCGACACGATTCTGGGAGATGCCTTTGAAGCATTTTTGGGCGCTTTACTTTTAGACAAGGGCATTGAGAGTGTTGAAGCATTCCTCTATAAGGTCATGATTCCACATTTGGAGCAGGGGACCTTTGCTAAGGTTGAGGATTATAAGACTAAGCTTCAGGAGATTCTTCAGGTCAATGGTGAGATAGACATTGATTATGTGGTAGTAGATGAGACAGGACCGGCCCATGACAAGGTCTTCCAAGTTGAAGTTCGTGTTAATGGACGTGTGGTCGGACATGGTCAGGGACGATCTAAGAAAATAGCGGAACAACAGGCTGCGCAGCATGCTGTGGAGCAGGGGAATTAAGCATGTACTTAAAAGAAATTCAAATGCAGGGCTTCAAGTCCTTTGCAGACAAGACCAAGGTGGTCTTTGATCAGGGTGTGACAGCGGTAGTCGGGCCTAATGGCTCAGGCAAGTCCAATATTACAGAAAGCTTGCGGTGGGCTTTGGGAGAATCTTCAGCTAAAAGCCTTCGCGGTGGTAAAATGCCCGATGTCATCTTTGCAGGGACAGAAAATCGCAAACCCTTAAACTTTGCCTCAGTCACTGTTGTCTTGGATAACAAGGATCATTTTATCAAGGATCAAGCTTCTGAAATAAAGGTAGAACGCCAGATCTACCGTAACGGTGATAGTGAATACCTGATTAATGGCAAAAAGGTTCGGCTGCGTGATGTTCATGACCTCTTTATGGATACGGGTCTAGGACGCGATTCTTTCTCTATTATCTCCCAAGGACGGGTTGAGGCTATTTTTAACTCGAAACCAGAAGAACGTCGTGCCATCTTTGAAGAAGCAGCCGGTGTCCTCAAGTATAAAACGCGTAAGAAAGAAACTCAAAGTAAGCTTAATCAAACTCAGGACAATCTGGATCGTTTAGAAGATATTATTTATGAGCTGGATGGGCAAGTCGCTCCGCTGGCTAGACAAGCCGAGACGGCTAAGCAATTTTTAACTTTAGATGAGGAGCGCCAGAAGCTCTATCTCAATGTTTTGGTCGCTCAAATCAAGGCCGGAAAAGGTCAATTGACCCAGCAAGAAGAAGCCTTGATGGCTGTTCAAGCAGACCTTCAGGCTTATTATGGTCAGCGAGATCAGATGGAAGCTGAAAACCAAGCCCTCAAACAGAAACGTCATCAGTTGCAGACCAAGGGGGAAACGCTACAGGCAGACATGGTTCAACTGACAGGCTTGATTGCTGACTTGGAAGGTAAGATTGCCCTTTACGATTTGGAAGCCAACCAAAATGCTGCTAGTAAGGCAGAGGCTCAGGAACGTTTGGCAGGTTTGAAAGAACGCCAAGAAGCTGTGCAGTCAGAATGGGTCGAAAAGAGTGAACTTGTTACTGCGACAGCTCAGCAACTAGCTGAACTAGAAAACCAAATTGTTCGATTGACCGAGGAAATTCAGAATTTTGCAGAGGATCCTGATACGGTCATCGAGGCACTCAGGGAAAAATTTGTCCTTCTGATGCAGGAGGAAGCGGACAAGTCCAATCAGTTGACAGCTTTGGATAAGCAAGCAGATTACCTCCGTCAGGCCTCTGAAAGCCAGTCAGCAGAGTTGGTCAAGCTCCAGACAGATTTAGAAGCGGCTCGTCAGGAATTATCAACTCAGCAGGCTCAGGCGGATCAAGCCAAGACGCAAGTTCAAGATTTGCTGGCTAGCTACCAAGCTGAAACGCAGAAACAAGCAACACTCCGTCAAGCTTATCAGCAGGCTCAGGCGACGATGTTTGATCTTATGGATCAGGTCAAATCCAAGCAAGCGCGTGAGCAGAGCCTCCAGCATATCCTCAAAAGTCATAGTCATTTTTACGCTGGGGTTCGTAGTGTTTTGCAAGAAGCTGAACGCCTCGGCGGTATTGTGGGTGCGGTTAGTGAGCACCTAACCTTTGATACTAAATATCAGACTGCGCTTGAGATTGCGCTTAGTGGGGCTGCCCAAAACATCATCGTGGCAGATGAGTCAGCGGCTACTCGTGCCATTGCTTTTCTCAAGAAAAACCGTCAGGGGCGTGCGACCTTCTTACCCTTGACCACCATAAAACCTCGTCATTTGGCTGATCATCACATGACTAGTATCAGTCAGCAGCCCGGCTTTTTAGGTTTGGCTGTTGATCTTGTTCAATATGACCCCTCTCATGCTAATATCTTCCAAAATTTACTAGGGCTCACAGCTATTTTTGAAACTCTGGAGCAGGCTAATCAAGCTGCGCGTTCTAGTCGTTTTCAGGTGCGTATTGTGACCCTAGATGGTTCTGAGATTCGCCCTGGCGGTGCCTACGCAGGTGGTGCTAACCGCCAAAACAACAGTAGCTTTATTAAACCTGAGTTAGATCAACTACAAGTTGCTATTGCTGATTTGCAAGGTCATCTGAAAGACTTGGAAAATCAAGTAGCTGAGCATCAAACGAATCTTCAAGCTCAGGAGGAAGTGCTGACTGAGTTGAAATCTCAAGGTGAAACCGCTCGTTTGGCTGAACAAAAGGCAGTCCTTGCCTTGGAAGCTAAGATCACGCAAGTATCGGATTTAGAAACTCAGCTAGCCTTGCAAGCTCAGGAAACTGGTCTTGAAGGTCTGGCTGACTTGGATAAGGAGCGTCTATCGCTCAAGCAAATCTTGGCAGAAATTGCTGAGAGCAAGGAAGCCATTACCCAGCAAATTGATCAGGTAAAAGGTGATAAGGATGCGGTGGAAGCTCGCTTGAACGAGCTCAACACGTCTCTCTCTCAAAAGCGTGTAGAAGAAAGTCAAGTTCAGGGAGAGGCTCGCTTTGCTCAGACCGAGCAAAACCGTCTTAAGCAAGAATTAGGCCGTCTATCAGATGAGATTTCTGCCTTGGAAAGTGTCATTGCTAGTAAGACCAGTCAGTTAACTTCTGAGGATAAGGAGCGCTTCAGCAACCAGTTGGCAGAGAGTCAAAAGCGTAGGGAAATTCTGCAACAAGAGCAAATTCGTCATCGCTTTGAACTGGAAGATATTGATGGTCAGTCTGAAGATTTGGCGACTCGTATGGCAGAAGCCAGAAGTAAGAATGAGGATATGATCCGCCGTCAGACCAAGCTAGAAACAGACATTGAGCATCTGTCAGACCATCTGAAAGGCCTCTTAGGAAATCTGACAGAGCAATTTCAACTCAGTTTTGAGGCAGCAGAAAGTCAGGCCGAAACTTTGGAAAATCTTGTTGAGGCCGAGCAAGCTCTCAAGCAGTTGGAAGGCAAGATTCGTCGATTAGGTCCTATCAATTTGGAGGCTATTGCTCAGTTTGAAGAAGTGAGTGAGCGTTTGACTTTCCTCAATGGCCAGAGAGACGATCTTCTTTCGGCTAAAAATCTCTTGCTGGAGACCATTCAGGAGATGGATCAGGAGGTCAAGGAGCGCTTCCAAGAAACCTTTGAGGCGATTCGCGTTTCCTTCCAACAAACCTTCCAACAGATGTTTGGCGGTGGTTCTGCGGATCTAATTTTGACGGCATCGGACTTGCTTTCTGCAGGGATTGAGATTTCCGTGCAACCTCCTGGTAAGAAGATTCAGTCCCTCAACCTCATGTCTGGTGGTGAGAAAGCCCTATCGGCTCTCGCTCTGCTATTTGCCATTATCCGTGTTAAGACCATTCCTTTCGTCATTCTGGACGAGGTGGAAGCAGCGCTTGATGAGGCCAATGTCAAGCGATTTGGAGACTATCTCAACCGCTTTGATAAGTCTAGCCAGTTTATCGTCGTGACCCACCGAAAAGGAACCATGGCTGCGGCTGATGCTATGTATGGGGTAACCATGCAAGAATCTGGTGTGTCTAAAATCGTCTCAGTCAAGCTAAAGGATTTGGAGCAGGAATAAGAATCTCATAAGTGATGTGTTTTGAATTTTTTGGGGGGCTTGACCAAGTTCAGCCCCCGCAAAAAACGCAAATAGTAGCAGAAAAAGCCATCTTGCAGGACAGCAATTGAGCTGTGAAAACAGGTTCTGACATTCTCCGTAAAAACGTCCAGTCTTGGGCGTTTTTTTGTCTTTCGTGGTATAATAAAAGTAATATTTCCTTGTTGAGAGTGTGGTGTTGATATGATAAAACTAATCGCAACAGAAATCAGAATAAGGTAATTGATACAATAGAATACAAAGAAAGCCTTGGAATTAGTTGTTTCCAAGGCTTTTTAACTGTCTGTAGATACGGACTCAAGGTCAAGAGGGAAGCCACATTTTCGTTGAGACACCTTTGATTTGTAAATAGTTAAAAGGTAGAGAATAGTTTCATTTATTATTTGTTTACCAGTTTATCAAAATGGTTAGTATAGTGTAATTTTAACTTGTCTTCTCTTAAAATATCAAGTACTTGTATGGCCTGTTTCATTTTTTCAATTCCACTAGTTGATTGGCGACGCTTAAATTCAAAGTAACCAGTTGCATAGAGAAAAACTGTCTGTTCATAAAAGTTTAATTCATTATCTAACAACGCTTTTATCTCATCAATTAAATAGGAGCAATTAGTAAATTCTTTCATATCTATGCTAAGGATTAAACAATTGATAGCAAGCTGAGTGACAATTCGTTTATTAGTTTTATTTAATGAAGAGTAGATGTAATTATTTAACATTTCCTTTGTCAATAGGAAGTAGGAATTGTAGTTAATTGTTCGTACACAGTTACCTAATAAAATGATCTCATAGTAACCCCATTTTTCAACTTTGAAGAGATAATCTGTCAATTGAAGTAATTCTTCATCTGATGGAAAAATAGTTGAATCCATTGTATATAGAATTGATTTTACCATTGTTTTTTCAAAAGAATTTAAAGTGAAATTTGAGGGGGCAGAAAGTAGTGATTTTATATTATTGATATTTTGTAACGAATACTGTTTACGAATGTACTGTACCAAGTTAGTAAATGACTCAGTTTGGGTATAGTCTCGATCATGTAGAATTAGAAACTCATCCAAAGTAATGTGCAACTTGTCTAGAATATTGATAAGCCTAATACATGATATTTCTGATTCTCCACGTTCAAATCGTGATATTTGAGATTTAGAAAGGTACTCATCTGCAACAGAGCAGAGACTGACCTGCTTTCCTTTGCGGACTTTTCTAAGTATGATGCCAAGTTTTGATTTCATGATTTTTCCCATTTTCCCAACAAATAAAAGAATTAATTTTATTTATTGTACAATAAATAAAAACTAAAAGGAAGTCTGAGCATGAAGAAAATTTATAGTATTAATCAAATATGTAATGTTAGAAAGTTGAAATACTGTTTAATTTTTCGTATCTTATCAGTTTTACCATTTAGTGAATTAGATGAGTCTGATAAGAAGTTAATTACTGATTTTGTTGAACAAATTGATAGCTGGGATTGGAAAAGTATCGAAAATATTTGGGAGAATATATTAAGTTGGGTTTTAGGTGAATTAGTATGAAAGGATTATTGAATAATAAAAAAGTTATTATATTTGATTTCGATGGATTACTAGTGAATACTGAGAAAATTTACTTACAGGGCTGGGTAATAGCATTCAAAACATACTCTGTAAAAGTATCTGAAGAGTTGTTACGTAGCTTTTCGGGTAAGTCTATTGAGGAAGTTGATAGCATACTACAAAGTCAGGGAATTAGCTTTAAATTATTAAAACAAGTGAGAAAATATAGGGAAAGGTATATTCAGGATATGATCGAATCCTCTACCATAACCCTTCTCCCAGGAGTAAAAGAGTTTTTAGAATATACTTTTCCGAAATATAAGTTAGCTATATGTTCATCATCACCGCGAAATCGAATTGAAGCAATACTTAATTATTTAGATATTATTCATTATTTTGATAAGATAGTTGCTTATGAAGATACAATAGAGCATAAACCGAGTTCAGAGCCTTATAAAAAAATAATTGAATATTATGGTATACAGCAATCTAATATTATTGCTTTTGAAGACTCTTATGCAGGAATTAGTTCGGCTAAAGTGAATCATATTGAAACTCACTGCATTAGTGAATTTCTATTCTCAGATTATCTGAAGATAGGTACTATAAAATTTTTTCACAAGAATTTTTATGAAGTGATGCGAGCATTGTAGGGGAAAATTATGTTAATACAAGACTTAAAAGTAAACCATCATTTTTGGTCATGGATACTTTTGATTATATTCAGATATGGACAATTTATTGATAGATTGCCGTTATTTTCAATAATAAAATTTCTATTATTAATTCCATATTTTTTAGGAGATTTAATAGTTATAGAAGGATTATTACACTGCCATTTTCCCCGAACTATAAAAATTGAACCAGGTATTTCTTTATTTCATCCTTACGGAATTATGATTAATAGAAATACTATTATTGGTTCCGGTGTAATTATTAGAAATGATGTAACAATAGGGGTAAAACATCAAGGTGAACCAACATTTGCAATAATTGAGTCAGGTGTAGATATTGGGGCTGGTGCAAAAATATTAGGGAGTGTAAGAATTGGCCATTCTTGTAAAATTGGTGCTAATGCAGTTGTATTAAAAAGTTTTGAAGAGGGAAGTGTAATAGCGGGTGTTCCAGCACAAAAAATTAGAAGCTATAGTTAAGAAAGGAAAAAATTATAATGAAGATTTTTTTAAACAAGTACTCAACTAGAATTTTTAGATTAGACTATATTTATGATGAAGATTTTATTATTTTAGCACCAAAAGAACGGGAAAATAAATATGAAAAATCAATTAAAGAAGGTTTAAAAAAAGCAAAAGTATTATTTTTAGAAGATTATACTTTACCAAATTTAGTATCAAGAATTAGAATTCTAAGTAAGAAATTTCCGATTGAGAGTGTTATTACATTGAGTGAGGAGTATATTGATTGGGCGGGTTTTTTAAATGACCATTTTGTAGAAAAAAATACAAAATCGGTTTCAAATTTAATGTTTAAAGATAAATTTTATATGCGATCATTTTTAATGGATATTGTTGCTCAACCATATTTTAGATTGTTAGAATCAGAAAATGATATAAAAATGTTCTGGGAAAATAGTTGTACTAATACGGCAATTATAAAGCCAAGAAGAGGTGCAGCATGTATAGGTGTTAGAAAAATTGACAAAGAAACTGTGTTAGATGATAGTTATTTTGGAGATCATTTTATGATTGAAGAATTTGTGGAATTAAAAAGCATGATTACCTGCGATGGATATGCAATTGGAAATTCAATAAAACGATTTTTTGTTCATGATAATGTTAAACTGCTTTTGGAATCCTTGAACTCTACTAATGGATATTATTTGTTAAGAACAAGCAGATTTTACTCAGACACTGATCTTATTAGGTTGATTTTTTTGGAGTGTGAAAAAATAATTAAAGAATTTTCTGTAAGCGGTGAGCTGACTCCTTTTCACTTTGAGTGGTTTGTTGATCCTTATAAAGGACAAGTGGTACTTTGTGAAGTTGGAAAACGATTTGGTGGAGGAGATATTCCAGACCTAATTAATGATGTTTACGATGTCAATATTTTAAAAGAGTACTGGCAAATAATGTCTTCTTCAAATAGTATTGAAAATATTGACTATGGTAAAACTGTTAAGATACCTGAAAAAATTGCTGCAACTTTTGCTTTATATAAACAAACTGGATACGTCCAAATACTTCCAGATGCAAATGAATTGCCGTGGGCAGAAAGTGTATACTTTACAATCAATATTGGAGACTATGTTAAAGCATCGGAAAATATTGTAGAAAATTCATTACTCGTTCGATTTATTTGTAATAATGAAAAGGAATTTCAAGAGAAAACCGAACAACTAGAAATGTTTTCAGAAAAGATTGTATACTCTAGAACTCAGGTTAAATAACTAAAAAATGAATTATGACTATAGAAAGAAATTTGAGGTTGTAGCGTATTATTTTTTGTTTGCTGAATTAGAAATTATCGTCTTCTATATTTTTACATGGATTTATCAAACAAATTTCTGAGAGATTATGGTTTGAGAACGTAGATAAAAATGATGCAAGGCTTTAAATAACATTGTGGTAATAGAATCTTATTCCGTTTTATAAAGTTCTCTTAACGTGTAAGAATGTTTTGAAAAATATTGGAGGATCTTTTGAAAAGATACAAAATACAAAATATATATTTTCTTATTTCAAGCAGAGCAATATCTAGGATTGGGGATATTATGTTTGACTTCGCTAATAATACATTTCTTGCAGGGCTTAATCCAACCTCCCTGTCGCTGGTTGCGGTATATCAGTCATTAGAAAGCATAATAGGCGTTCTATTCAATTTATTCGGTGGAGTCATTGCAGATAGTTTCAAGCGGAAAAAAATTATTATTGCCACAAATATCTTATGTGGCTTTGTGTGTATAATTCTTTCATTTATTTCTCAAGAACACTGGTTAGTCTATGCAATTGTAATAACGAATGTTATCTTGGCATTTATGAGTGATTTTTCAGGGCCATCCTATAAGGCTTTTACTAAGGAAATCGTAAAGAAAGATTATATTACTAGGCTAAATTCCTCTTTGGAAACAACCAGTACGATTATTAAAGTAACAATCCCAATGGTAGCAATTTTCTTATATAATATACTTGGGATACATGGTGTGTTATTATTGGATGGATTATCATTTTTAATTGCTGCCTCACTGATTTTCTTTGTTGTACCTGTTAATGAAGAAGTGATATCAAAGAAAAAGGTGACTATAAAAGGAATACTTATTGATTTAAAGATGGGCTTCAAGTATGTATATAGTCATAAATCAATTTTTATCATCATTATTCTTTCAGCAGTTGTTAACTTTTTTCTAGCTGCATATAATTTATTGTTACCATATAGTAATCAAATGTTTGGAAATATTTCAAGTGGACTTTATGGAATATTTTTAACAGCAGAGGCAATTGGTGGCTTTATTGGTGCGGTATTGAGTGGTTTTGTGAATAAAGAGTTATCAAGTAAGCGATTAATGATGTTTTTAACTTTGTCTGGACTGATGTTAATGTTAGCTACCCCACTCTATACTATATTCCATAATTTAATTATTTTATCTTTCTCACCAGCATTATTTAGTTTATTTCTTTCTATTTTTAATATTCAATTTTTCTCAATCGTACAGCGAGATGTGGATAATGAGTTTCTTGGAAGAGTATTTGGGATAATATTTACTATAGCTATTCTTTTCATGCCAATTGGAACAGGAATTTTTTCAATAATATTGGATCCTCGAAACGTCTTTAATTTCTTAATTATTGGAGTATCTATTACTTTGTTATCGTTGATATTTGGTACACTATTTAAAAAGTATAATGTGCATTAATAATTTAAATTTCTTTCTAATGTAGATATACTTTAGAAAATTTGATTATGAAATTTGAAAAAAATCAAGCAAAAAAAGATAAAGCACTCTGTCTCCTATGTGGTTTGTGCCTAATAGGTGCAGAGTGTTTTACGTCCAGTCTTGGGCGTTTTTTCGTCTTTCGTGGTATAATAAAAGTAATATTTCCTTGTTGAGAGAGTGGAGTTGGTATGATAAAACTAATTGCAACAGATATGGATGGGACATTTTTGGATCATAACGGTGCTTATGATAAGGTGCGGCTTCGACGTATCTTGGACCATCTTGCTGGTAAGAATATTCGTTTTGCGGTAGCTAGCGGTCGGTCTTATCTGACTTTAGAGCGCTTGTTTGCAGATTTTAAGAAGGACATCATCTTCATTGCAGAAAATGGTGGTTTGGTTGTTGAAAATGACCAGGTTCATTTTGAGGCGGCCATGTCTTCCGACTTGTATTTGACGATTTTGGAGCGTCTGAATGACAGCCCGTTTCCTGCTAAGGAGGTCCTCTTGTCTGGACGAAAAGCGGGTTATGTGCTGGAAACAGCTGATCCTGACTATGTGACTTTTATCAAACGCTATTATGAAAATGTCGTTGAAGTGCCTGATTTTACTAGCATTGATGATGATATTTTCAAAATCACAGCCAATCTTTCTGAGGATCATGTTCTAGAAGGTGCTGCTTGGCTGACTCAGCATATTCCTGGTGTAACAGCTGTGACCACTGGTTTTGTTTCCATTGATATCATTCGTGAGGATATTGATAAGGAAGTGGGGCTGGCTAGACTTTGTGAGGATTTGCAAATTCTGCCAGAGGATGTGCTAGCTTTTGGAGATAATCTCAACGATTATCGGATGTTGCAATTTGCAGGCACAGCTATTGCCACGGAAAATGCGCGTGAGGAAATCAAGGCGATTGCTGATTGTGTGATTGGCTCTTGCGAAACAGGAGCTGTTCAGACTTATATTGAGGAGAATGTATGACAGAGATAAAATTATTAGCTTTGGATTTGGACGGAACCCTGCTTAATTCTGACAAGCAGATTTCCCTTGAAAATCAGAAGGCGCTCAGAGCTGCGCGTGATAGAGGAGTTAAGGTCGTCCTGACAACGGGGCGCCCTCTGGCAGCCATCGGTGATTTTTTAGCAGAATTAGACCTCATTCACGAGGATGAGTTTGCCATTACTTTTAATGGCGGCTTGATTCAGCGTAATACCGGGGAAATCTTGGATAAGGTGACTTTTGGTTACGAGGAGGTTAAAGCCATTCGTCAGTTGACCGATCAATTAGGGCTGTCTCTGGATCTTTTGGATGACGGTGATGTTTACGCCTTGCATTCAGCTGTGCCAACGCTTTATCCGACTTGTAATGCGAGTTTGAATCACATACCGACACATTTTGAGGATTTAACATTGGATCAGACCTTTAATAAAGCGGTGACCTGTTGTGAGGCGGATTTGATTGATCGTCAGTTGCCCAATATTCCTCAGGAATTTCACGATCGTTTTGAGATTTTCAAATCGAGAAACATTATTTTAGAATGGAGCCCTAAAGGCGTTCACAAGGCTAATGGCCTAGCCAGTTTGACGCAGATTTTAGGTTTGAAAAAAGAAGCAGTCATGGCGTGTGGTGACGAAGCTAATGACCTCAGTATGGTCAAGTGGGCAGGCTATGGTGTTGCCATGGGCAATGCGACCGAGGAGCTTAAAGCTGTGGCCGACATTATTGCACCGATGTCCAATGATGAAAACGCAGTGGCTTGGGCTGTTCAGACGTATATTTTGAAAGAGGATTAAGATGGGATTATTTGATCGCTTATTTGGAAAAAAGAAACAAGAAGAGATACTAGAGGAAAAACTGTTAGAGGAGGAAAGCACATCTGCACCTGAGATGTCAGATTGGGAGGGGATTTCTGATGTGGCTGAGGAAAGCTTTGCTGAAGAAGTGGCACAGACTTCGAACGAGACTACTTTAGAAGAAAACTTTGAAGACGAATCTTTTTCAGACCAAGCAGAATCAGCAGAAGCCTTTTTTGAGAGAGAGGTTGTCGAAAACGATCAGCAGATTCCTTTTTCGCAAGATGAAAAAGAGATTATTGCTGAGCAAGTACCATCAGCAGAAGTTGCAACTATTGAATCAGCTCAACAAGAGATTCTCTCAGAAGAGCATGCTGGCGAAAGCGAAAATTCACTTGGTGATGCGGAAAACAAGCAACCGACAGCTGAAACGGTAGCTCATGTGCCATCAAGTCTTGAGCGAGCCATGGAAATCTTGCGCGATAAGGAAAAGCGAGCAGCAGCCGTTGAAGAAGCTGAAGCTCGTAATGCCGAAAATGAGCGTCTGCTACAAGAAAGAGCAGAGGAAGAAGCCCGTCTTGCTGAGCATGCTCGGCAAGAAGAAACAACGGAGTCAACTCAAGAAAAATACGACCGTAGTCTCAAAAAAACCCGAACAGGGTTCGGTGCTAAACTCAATGCCTTCTTCGCCAATTTCCGTACGGTTGATGAGGAATTCTTTGAAGATTTGGAAGAACTACTCATCACCAGCGATGTAGGCGTACAGGTAGCAACGACCTTGACTGAGGAATTACGCCAAGAAGCTAAGCTTGAAAACGCTAAGAAGCCAGAAGATCTGCGCCGAGTGATTATTGAAAAACTAGTGGATATTTACGAGCAAGATGGCAACTTTGATACGGAGAAAATTAATTTCCAAGATGGCCTAACGGTTATGCTCTTTGTCGGGGTTAATGGGGTTGGTAAAACGACTTCTATTGGGAAATTGGCTCATCAATACAAAGCTCAAGGTAAAAAAGTCATGCTGGTTGCCGCAGATACTTTTCGTGCTGGCGCTGTAGCGCAATTGGTTGAATGGGCCCGCCGTGTTGAGGTTGATGTGGTCACAGGTCCTGAAAAATCAGACCCTGCTAGCGTGGTTTTTGATGGGATGGAGCGTGCCGTTGCAGAAGGTGTTGATGTTCTTATGATCGATACCGCAGGTCGTTTGCAAAACAAGGATAACCTCATGGCAGAGTTGGAGAAAATTGGCCGCATTATCAAGCGTGTCCTTCCTGAGGCACCGCATGAAACCTTGCTGGCTCTGGATGCCTCTACTGGTCAGAACGCTCTCGTTCAGGCCAAGGAATTTTCAAAAATCACACCGCTGACAGGCTTAGTTTTGACCAAGATTGACGGGACAGCCCGCGGTGGGGTCGTTTTGGCTATTCGCCAAGAATTAGATATTCCTGTGAAGCTGATTGGTTTTGGTGAAAAGATAGATGATATTGGCCAGTTTAACTCAGAGGACTTTATGCGCGGTCTTTTAGAAGGTCTGGTTTAGGGGGATAGAGGACTATGCACGTAGAACACTATAAGGATAATATCCACGCTCCTTGGGGGCAGATTTTCTACACGATTTTGTTTGCTCACCTCATGGGCATCAAGGATAAGCGTGTGCTGGATTTTGGGTCAGGCTTTGGTCTGACAGCAGATTTTCTATCGGCTAATAACGACGTCCTCGCCATTGAGCCCAATGTTGATATGGTTGCAGGGCGTTTTGGGAAGGATAACTATCGCCAGTTGACAGGTAGTTTAGAGTTGCTCAGCCAATTTCCCAATGACTACTTTGATGTTATCATTTGTCACAATGTTTTGGAGTACGTGTCATCTGATTCCAGAGCTATTTACCTAAGAGAATTAGGCCGTGTTTTGAAAAGAGGAGGGCAACTGTCCCTTGTGAAACACAATGCCGCTGGCAAGGCTATGCAAAAAGCTATCTTTGAAAACGAGAGCATTCAAGCTTTACGCTTGATTTCAGGGGATATTTCATACGAGTCAACGGCCTTGGGGCATGGACAAATCTACGATTTGGAAGCTCTCTTGCCTGATACAGGCCTTACGATTTCAGACTACCGAGGTATCCGAACTTTTTATGGCCTTCAGGATAATAAATTTAAAAGAGAGAGCGACTGGATTCGCCGCATGACAAAACTAGAACTTGCAGTCGCCAGACAATCTCCTTACAGGGATATTGCCTATTTCCATCACTACACTTTGGTAAAATAAAAAGGGAGTGGGAAAGAACTCAAGCAATCAAAAAAGAGTTCGTTTCCCCCCCGCAAGGTTGGGAGTAAGACTTGTTGGCCGTGCCAACTTAGTCTTACCCCTGCACAGGTCATTAGGTGCTTTAGCACCAATGAAGCACTGCTGACTAGGATTGTAAAATGAGCCTAGGACAGACTGCCAAAGTCTAACTGGACGACTGTTGGAACCCATTCCCATCACAGTTACAGTGGTAGCGCTGCTAAAAAATCTGACATAACATCAAAAAACGAACAAAGACTGGATATCTGTTTCTGATAATCAATCTTTGGTCGTTTTTCTATGTGTAAATGACATAAGCTCATTGTGGCTAGTCAAGCAATCCATGCTCACGGTACCATTCATCTGGATGCCAGTGCCATTGGGTGTCAAATTTAGCTAACATATCAAAGGAAGCCTGTGGCCCCATGCTGCCAGCAGGATAGGTGTGGAGTGGAACTTCACCATTTTGCCAGAGTTGGACAATGCGATCAATCAAGGACCAACTTGCACTAACTTCTCGCCAGTGACTGAAATTGGTCGAATCGCCATTTAAGGCATCAAACATCAGTTTTTCGTAGGCTTCAGGTGAGTTAGCAGACGCCTGAGCACTGTGGCGGAACTTAAGGTCAACAGGTGTGACAGTAAAATCGGTCCCGACCTGTTTACCATTGATATGCAGTGAGAAGCCCTCGGTCGGTTGGATATAGATGGTCAAAACATTTTGATCAAAATCTTGACCAAAGATATTCTTAGTTGGCTTAAAGATAATATTGACACGTGTGCCTTTTTCCGTCATGCGCTTCCCAGTTCGGAAGAAGAAAGGCACATCTTTGAAGCGTTCTGTGTCGACAAAGAAGGTTCCGGCTGCAAAGGTTTCAGTTTGTGAGTTTTCAGCCACATTTGGCTCGTCAAGGTAGCCGACATAATCCTTGCGGTTGATACGACCAGCGCTGTACTGACCACGGACAAAATTTTGCTTGAGTTCATCATCTGACTGATGACGCAGGCTTTCAAAGACCTTGATTTTTTCCTTACGAATAGCATGTTCGTTAAAATCTTCTGGTTTGTCCATGGCGAGAATAGAGAGAAGTTGCAGAGCATGGTTTTGAACCATGTCCTTTAGGGCACCAGAAGTATCATAATACCCAGCCCTCTCTTCAACACCGATGCTCTCGGCAAATGTAATCTGGACATTATCGATATATTGGTTACTCCACATTTGCTCGAAAATAGGATTGGCAAAGCGAACAGCAAAGATATTTTGTACCATTTCCTTGCCCAAGTAATGGTCAATACGGTAAATCTGATCCTCGTCAAAGGCCTCTGCCAAGTCTTGATTGAGCTGTTCAGCCGTTGCTAAATCCGTACCGAACGGTTTTTCGATAATCAGACGTTCAAACCCTTGACCATCAATAATCTGCTCAGACTTGAGGTGTTTGGCAATAATACCAAAGAATTTGGGAGCCATAGAAAGAAAGAAAATCTTATTATTTTCTGTGTAATATTTGGCAGCAAGTTCGTCTTGAAGTTTTTTCAGTGCCTGATAATGCTCCGTGTCATTGACATCGTGGCTCTGATAGTAGAAGTGGCTGGCAAATTCAGCGGCCTGACGTGGATTGTCAGGTAAATCACCGAGGGAGTCAATCACAACTTCTTCAAAATACTCCTTGGTCCAAGGACGGCGCGCTGTACCGATAACGGCAAAGTTTTCTGCCAAATGACCAGACTTGTAGAGCCTGAAAAGGGCAGGATAGAGTTTGCGTTTAGCCAGATCACCGCTGGCTCCAAAAAAGGTAAAAAGAACTTTTGCTGGCATAATTCATTTCCATTCTACTGCGTCTTGTTAGTAAATCTAAAAATACAGGAGGTTGGAACTACTTTTGCCCCAGCCTCATTTTTATCACTCTTTATTGTATCACAAATTGTCAGAATTTAGTAATTTGAAAAAAGCTTCATTAGTCTAGACTTTATTAAAGGGTTTTAAAATCCTCAGAAAAATAAAATCACAATCAGTCTCTAATACTCTTCGAAAAAGTGATTGTTATCCTAATCTCTACCACTCTAAATAAAACCTTATTTTCCAAACTTAAAGAAAGCTTACTTTAAGATTCGTGAAAGAAAAAATTAAGAAACTTTCAAGAAAAGAAATGTAAACTGCGGAAGTAGGAACAAGTCCAAATGATTGAGAAAGAATTCTTCGCTTAAAATTAACCACGTTTTTCAGGCTGCTGTGAATTTCTTTTTTTACTCATCAAAAATAAGGCTTGGTGTTTTTCCCGCTCCTCAGAATTTTGAAGAAAGAGGTAAGTTTATGGCAAAAGATTTTTTCAAACGTAAGGAAAAGAAATATGTGTTAACGCAGCAACAATTTGAGGACTTTAAGTCCCTTTTGGAAGAGAAGATGGCGCGTGATCCTTACTTTGTTACCCAAAATAATACCATTTATTTTGATAATGACAACGACGAGATGATCGTCAACTCCATCCATGGAACGGATTACAAGTGTAAGGTGCGTGCCCGCCACTACGCTGGAACTGCTCAAACGTTTCTGGAAATTAAATCAAAAATTTATGGAACAGTCTTCAAGCGTCGGATTATCTTAAGTATTGACCAATACAGGCATTTTCTCGATACAGGAGAATTGCCAGACAGTCAAATTGCTCGCGAACTTGCTTACATTTTTGAAAGCAAGGCCCTTTATCCTAAGATTTTTATCATTTACAATCGGACTTCCTACAAGTCAAAAGATGACCTGTCGGATCTGCGGATTACCTTTGATGAGAGGCTACGGTCTTCTACGTCAAATCTGGACATCACTCTAGATGAGGAAATGACTCCCTTTTTTGAAGACCCTCGTATCATCATGGAAATCAAGACCAAGGAGGGTATGCCACCTTGGCTGGTTAATTATATTTCTAGTCAGCAGATTTACCCTCAATCCTTTTCTAAGTATGGTAAAATCTTTACCAAAGCTCGAAAGGCTATCTTAGAATTCGTTTAATTTTATTTAAGAAAGGAACTCATGTTATGTTTAATTCTATCCTTACTGGTGGGCTGACCGCCCAAGCGCTTGCCGTCACATCACTTGCTTCAATTGTCTTTGGGCTTGTCATTGCGTGGGTTCACAGTAAGACTAGCTCTTACTCCAAAAACTTTGCGACCACTCTAGTTACTTTGCCAGTTTTGGTTCAATTTGTTATCATGATGACTTCTGGTAGCTTGGGGACTGGTGTTGCTATCATGGGAACTTTTAGTTTGGTTCGTTTTCGGTCTATGCCAGGGACATCGCGTGAGCTGGTCAGTGTTTTTGCAGCTATGGCTGTGGGATTAGTCACTGGGACAGGCTATGTCGGCTTTGCAGCAGTAGCAACCGTTATTATCTCCCTTTTGCTTTTGGGTCTGCATGTCACTAACCTTTTTGATCCTAGTGAAACAACCCAATATTTGACCATTTCCATGCCTGAGGATGTGGAGCACGAGCAAGTTCTTCGCCCAGTCTTTGAAGAATATAGCGTCAAAGCAACTTTAGATAATATCCGTCTGAAAAATATGGGATCCATTTTTGAACTCAGCTATGATCTGGAATTGCCTAAAAATATGGATCGCAAAGCCTTTATCAATGACCTTCGTATTCGCAATCGCAATCTTTCCATCATCTTAGGAAAGAATCCACTTAAAGGTGGTTTGTAAAGGAGAAAATTTTATGAAACAGATTTACAGAAGTCAGAACAGCAGTTTTCGTTGCAAGATTTTCAATAGTATTGTAGCTAAACTGGATACAAAAGAGTGATAGAAAGCAGGAATTGTATGACATTTTCAAAAACACTAAAAAAACTAAGTTACAGCCTAGTATGCGGGTTAACCTTGCTAGTGACAGCAGCTTGTGCGACTCAAACAACAAGCAGTAGCAGCTCTACGGCTACTTCAAACACTACAAGTACATCAACCAAAGATACCAATTCTTCGATAGCAAATTCTGCTGACATCGACTGGTCCAGTTTGCCGACGACGGAAGTTTCCTTGTCAGATAACGGTTTGACCATCACTGAGGCGGGAACTTATGTCCTCTCTGGAAAGACGACAGGTGGTGTCAGGGTAAAGGCGACAGGCAATGTTAGGATTATTTTAGCTGGTGCAACGATTTCTAGCGCGGATAACGCCGCACTTTATGTGGAGTCTGCGGAAAACACCGTTATTGAACTGCAAGATGGCACGACAAATACGGTGTCGGACGCGACCGTTCATAGAGACACCACAATAGAGGGAGCGATTTACTCAAAAGATGACCTCTTCATTACAGGAAACGGTAGCTTGAGCGTTGATGGGAATTATCAAGATGGTATTGTGTCCAATGATAATCTGACGATCGAGGGTGGAAATATCAAACTAACAGCAACAGATGATGGGATTCGAGGGAAAGATGCCATGATTGTCACTGGTGGTACAATCTCTATTTTAGCAGGTGGCGATGGACTTAAGGCAACCAATAGTGAAGACACAGCTAAGGGTTACACACATATTACTGGAGGGACTATTACAGTTGAGGCTGGCGATGATGCGATCAAAGCTGAATCGAGCCTAACCATTGACGGTGGTGAAATTAAGGTGACTAGTAGTGTTGAGGCACTGGAAGGAGCCAATGTGACTATTAATGGCGGAACAATTGATGTCTATGCTTCGGATGACGCTATCAACGCTTCTAGCTCGGTTAGCTCAAATATCTTTATCAAGATCACCGGTGGTCATTTAAAGATTGAAGTGGGTCAAGGTGATACAGATGCAATTGATTCCAACGGAGATCTCTTCATCTCAGGTGGTACGGTAGATATTACAGCCCAGTCTGCCTTTGACTACGATGGTGTAGCAGAATTTACTGGAGGAACTCTCATTGTCAATGGTCAGACCCAGACACAAATCACTGCAACTGGCCCTGGTGGTATGGGTGGTGGACCAGCAGGTGGCGGAGGAAGACCTAGCTGGTAAAATGAGTTTGAAACGGAAGTTGGGTTAAAAGTACCCAGCTTCTTTAAATTTTATCGATTTATAAGCAAAGCGTTAATGGCTGGTAAATCGGAATTGTCGTAATATAGCGTATTTAGGAGCTGTACAATTAGAAGTGAGCAAGAGCCTTGACTAAAAGAGGCTGAGCAAGAAGTCCAATCTCACCACTCATCGTTTGCGTAGACATCTCAGCGCAGTGGTTGGGAGTAAGACTTGTTGGCTATGCCAACTTAGTCTTACCCCTGCACAGTTCATTAGGCGCTTTAGCGCCAATGAACTACTGCTGATTGGCAGATTTGTTCGTGTTTTACACTCCAAATCCGGCCTAATCAACTGTGCGGGGGTGGGAAAACGAACTCTTTTTTTGATTATTCGAGTTCTTTCCCACTCCCTTTGTAGTTTTCTTTTTTAAATTTCAAGGTGGCAGACTTTGGCTGTCTGAGGAGATACTGTTGAAGCATCGTATTTTCTGAGATGAGAAATTTTGGTGAGGTGCAACCGAGTCTGTTTGTTTAGCCTTGATAAGCAGTAAGAGTTTTTCAATCTGTGGTATAATAAAAACAAAGAATAGATGAGGATGAGAGTGTCGAGATGAAGTTAACTTTACATGAAATAGGCCGTATCGTTTCAGCTAAAAATGATTATAGTCAATATGAGGATACGTGCATTTCAGCTATTGAATTTGATAGTCGTAAGATTAAAACAGGGGACCTTTTTTTGCCCCTTAAGGGTGCGCGCGATGGTCATGATTTTATTGAGATTGCCTTTGAAAACGGAGCTATTGCAACTTTTTCAGAACGACCAATAGAGAAACCTCATCTTTTAGTTGAGGATTGCTTAGCGGCCTTTCAGGCTTTAGCACAGTATTACATTGAGAAGACAGGGGTAGATGTGATTGCGGTCACTGGATCAAATGGGAAGACAACGACCAAAGACATGCTTCATGATATTCTGACAACGACCTATCAGACTTACAAGACCCAAGGCAATTACAATAATGAAATTGGACTGCCCTACACTGTTCTTCACATGCCTGATGAGACGGAGAAGTTGGTCTTAGAGATGGGGCAAGATCATCTAGGGGATATCAAACTGCTCTCTGAAATCGCCAAGCCAGCTATGGCTATTGTGACCCTAGTTGGCGAAGCCCATTTAGAGTTTTTCGGCAATCGTGAAAAAATTGCTGAGGGCAAGCTTCAAATTGCTGAGGGGATGCCAGATAACGGCCTGCTCTTGGTGCCTAATGATCCCATCATTGAGCCTTATTTGCCTACCAAGCAAGAAATTCTGACTTTCGGTGAAAATGGTGATCTCTTCTTGACTGATTTGGTGGAAGAAAAGCAGAGCTTAACCTTTAGAACTAACTTTTTAGAAAGTGACGTTAGACTGCCCGTTCCCGGCAAGTATAACGCGATAAATGCTATGGTCGCGAGTTATGTAGCCATGCGAAGTGGTGTAAAGGAAGCAGATATTCTGGCTGCGCTAGCTAAACTCAATTTGACTCGTAACCGCACCGAGTGGAAGACTGCGCAAAATGGCGCTGAAATCCTTTCAGATGTTTACAATGCCAACCCAACAGCCATGCGACTGATTTTGGAAACTTTTTCAGCTATTGCTAAGAATCCTAGCGGACGGAAAATCGTTGTTCTGGCAGATATGAAAGAATTGGGCCCGACCTCGGCGCAGCTCCATGCGCAAATGAAAGAGAGCATCAGTGAAAAGATTGATTTGATTTATCTCTATGGTCCAGAAATGAAGGCATTAGCGATAGCTATGGCAGGCGATACGCGTGTGCGATACTATGCTGACTATTCAGAATTCGAAGCGCTCAAACAACAGTTGCTAGACGAAGTCCAGCCAGCTGATCAGGTCTTGCTCAAGGGGTCAAATTCCATGAATCTGGGTCAACTTGTGGCTGCGCTGACAGAAGAATAATCAATTTGTTTTCAATAGATTTTCTACGAAGCTTAACTATTATGAAACGAGTAGATTCTTATCTGCAGTTTGCAGATAGAATGAGGTACAGCATGTCAAACGCATAAAGAAAATTAATCAGCGAAAAACGATAGTATGCCCTGTTTCGAGCGACAATTAGCACCAAATGGCTGGAAAACGAGAAGTTTTCTTTCAAAATTACCGTTTTTTGGTTTTTTATGACCAGTTTTGTGATTTCAGTAGAATCAGGAAAAGTTTTCTTCATACGCCTAGTGTGTTAGGGACAGTTTTCCAACTGACAGCCTTTTCAGCTTGTGGTATAATGAAAATAACTATGTTTAAAGGAGAAGCTTTTATGAAAGGCATTATTTTAGCAGGCGGTTCTGGAACGCGCCTGTACCCGCTCACTCGCGCTGCATCCAAACAACTCATGCCCATCTATGACAAACCTATGATTTATTATCCCTTGTCTACTCTGATGTTGGCAGGTATTAAAGATATTTTGATTATCTCAACTCCGCAAGATTTACCTCGTTTTGAGGAGATGCTTGGCGATGGATCTGAGTTTGGGATTACGCTTTCTTATGCAGAGCAACCAAGTCCAGATGGCTTGGCGCAAGCCTTTATCATTGGAGAAGCCTTCATCGGTGATGACAGCGTTTGTTTGATTTTGGGCGATAATATCTACCATGGTCCAGGCCTGAGTAAAATGTTGCAACGCGCAGCCAGCAAGGAAAAAGGTGCGACGGTCTTTGGTTATCATGTGAAAGATCCAGAACGCTTCGGGGTGGTGGAATTTGATCAAGACATGAATGCCATCTCAATCGAAGAAAAGCCAGAAGTGCCCAAGTCTAACTATGCAGTGACGGGTCTTTATTTCTACGACAATGATGTGGTTGAGATTGCCAAAAACATCAAACCGAGTGCTCGCGGTGAGCTGGAAATCACAGATGTTAACAAGGCCTACTTAGACCGTGGAGATCTAGCGGTTGAAATCATGGAGCGGGGCTTTGCTTGGCTCGATACAGGAACGCATGAAAGTCTCCTTGAAGCTGCCCAGTATATCGAAACCGTCCAACGCATGCAAAACATGCAGGTTGCTAACCTTGAGGAAATTGCCTATCGCATGGGGTATATCAGCAAGGAGCAAGTCCATGAATTAGCGCAACCACTCAAGAAAAATGAATACGGGCAGTACTTGCTTCGTTTGATTGGAGAAGCTTAATGACGGAACAATTTTTTGATAAAGACTTATCTTGTCGTGCGATAAAGGAAATCCCAGGTCTCTTAGAATTTGATATCCCAGTCCGTGGTGACAATCGTGGTTGGTTCAAGGAAAATTTCCAAAAGGAAAAAATGGTGCCGATCGGTTTTCCAGAGAGCTTCTTTGCTGAGGGCAAGTTGCAAAATAATGTCTCTTTCAATCACAAGCATTCTTTGCGTGGCCTACATGCTGAGCCTTGGGATAAGTATGTTTCTATTTTAGACGAAGGAAAGGTACTTGGTACTTGGGTTGATCTTCGTGAGGGAGACACCTTTGGAAATAGTTACCAAACGATTATTGATGCCTCTAAAGGAATCTATGTTCCTCGTGGTGTTGCCAATGGTTTCCAAGTTTTGACGGATCAAGCTGTATACAGTTACCTTGTCAATGACTACTGGGCCTTGGAACTCAAACCCAAATACGCTTTTGTTAATTATGCTGATCCAGCCCTTGATATTGAATGGGAAAATCTGGAAGAAGCCCAAGTTTCAGAAGCAGATAAAAACCATCCATTGCTAAAAGATGTCAAGCCTTTGCGGAAAGAAGATTTATAAGATGTATCAACTGTTCCTAGAAATTGCTAGAGAGCTAAATGAAATTGGGATAACTCCCCTGTTGATGGGGTCGGTTGGGTTAGAAAGAGTAACCAATCGCTCATGGGAGGCACGGGATTTGGACATCCATGTTCCGAGTGACCCTCGTGGTTGGGAAGCGCCTGACGAAGGGCGTATTTACCAATTTTCAGAAATTAACGCTCTTATGGAGAAGTTAGGCTTCCAGCTGGTTGATCGCCATGAACATGAGTTTCAAAAGAGTGGTCTTTCGGTGGAATTTGGTGGGATAAATTCCCTGCCATCTTTTGCAGGGATTCCCTTAGAGGAACTTGAAGAGCATGCGGATCAAGAGGTTCGGTATTTCTTGCCTACTGCCGAACAGTATCTAAAAATCTATCGTTCTTCTTCCAAAGACAGCTACCGAGCAGATAAAAATAACCAGAAAGACTTCGCCAAAATTGCTTATCTTGAAAACATCTTAAACACCTAAATGAACGAAATACCGATAATGCCTATCGTAGTGAGAGTTTGGGGCTTATTATTCTCTTGTTCAGCACGCGGTAGCTTATTAAGGAGTGAAGCCGTTCTTCATAGATGGAAACTATGACTTAGTAAGTAGGGTCATCCACCTTAAAATAGTCTATCAAACCTTTTTGATGCTCAATGGGAGTGGGAAAGAACTCGAGCAATCAAAAAAGAGTTCGTTTTCCCACCCCGTCAGGACGACTAGGTTTTTCACAGATGAAATCGAAGAAAAACCAGACGTCTACGACGACAAGGTAATAAGACAGTATCCCGTGACATCAAGCTTTTTAGGGCGTGTTCGGTTTTAAGATACAAAGGCCGTTTAAAAATGCGATGGAAAATAAGGGAGTGACTGATGAGTCTGAAGACTCAAGGAAACTCACGCATTTTACCGAGCATTTTAGGCCGTGTTCAGTTAGTAAGCAAATGATTGGAGACAGCGAACCACTGATTAGGGATCTAAAATTGATTATCCATGTATTAGAGCCCACTCAGCAGTGGTTCATTGGCGCTAAAGCACCTAATGATCTTTGCAGGGGTAAGAAGACTAAGTTGGTATAGCTAACAAGTCTTACTTCCAACCACTGCGCTGAGATGTTTACGCAAACGATGAGAGGTGAGGTTGGCCTTGAGCCCAGCCTCTGTGTAAAAATCCTATCAGAAAACACTCATTCCTTGAGGCTATTATCAAAAAAGAAAATATTTAAAGGAAACAAAATGACAAACTTTAAACACATCATTGTCACTGGTGGTGCCGGATTCATCGGCTCAAACTTCGTGCACTATGTTTACAATAACCATCCGGACGTTCATGTGACCGTTTTGGACAAGCTGACCTATGCTGGTAACCGAGCTAACTTGGAAGAAATCCTTGGCGACCGTGTGGAATTAGTGGTTGGTGACATCGCTGATGCAGACTTGGTGGATCAGTTGGCTGCTAAGGCTGATGCCATCGTTCACTATGCAGCTGAAAGTCACAACGACAACTCTCTCAATGATCCAAGTCCTTTCATTTACACCAACTTTATCGGGACGTACACCCTCTTAGAAGCAGCTCGTAAGTATGATATTCGATTCCATCATGTATCTACAGATGAAGTTTACGGAGACCTTCCTCTTCGTGAAGATTTGCCGGGGCATGGTGAAGGTCCAGGTGAGAAATTTACAGCTGAAACTAACTACAACCCATCTTCCCCTTATTCTTCAACCAAGGCCGCTTCTGACTTGATTGTCAAAGCTTGGGTACGTTCTTTTGGTGTCAAAGCGACTATTTCCAATTGTTCAAACAACTACGGTCCTTACCAACATATTGAGAAATTCATACCACGCCAAATCACCAACATCTTGTCTGGTATCAAGCCAAAACTCTACGGAGAAGGCAAGAATGTCCGTGACTGGATCCACACCAACGACCACTCAACTGGTGTCTGGGCGATTTTAACCAAGGGACAAATCGGAGAAACCTACTTGATTGGTGCTGATGGTGAAAAAAGCAACAAAGAAGTTCTTGAGCTCATCCTTGAGAAAATGGGTCAGCCAAAAGGTGCTTATGACCACGTGACAGATCGTGCAGGTCATGATTTGCGCTATGCGATTGATTCGACAAAACTTCGTGAAGAACTCGGTTGGGAACCACAATTCACCAACTTCTCAGAAGGTCTAGAAGACACCATCAAGTGGTATACAGACAATCAAGACTGGTGGAGAGCCGAAAAAGAAGCAGTTGAAGCTAATTATGCTAAGACTCAGGAAGTTCTAAAATAAGATGGAAAGGACAGTTTTTTGACTGTTCTTTTTATTTTGTAAATCGGAGTATGTTCAGACATTGTAAAAAATGTGAAAAATTTTTCAAATTTTACAGAAAAGAAAGATAATATGTTAACTTTATGTTATACTAGCAGTATAAGAAACTTAGGAGGATGTTTTTATGACTAAAACGAAAAAGGGAACTGTCAGTACCTTTATCAACAATGTATTGGGAGGAACAGCAATCGCTATTGTTGTGGCGCTGATTCCAAATGCTATTCTGGCAACATTCTTAAAACCCTTGTTGCCAAATGTGTTTGCAGCTGAATTTCTTCACATTGTTCAAGTGTTCCAATTCTTTACGCCGATTATGGCGGGGATTTTGATTGCGCAAAAATTTGAGCTTAATCCGATGCAACAGCTCGCAGTTGGTGGTGCAGCATATATTGGTTCAGGTGCATGGGCATTTACAGAAATCACGCAAGAAGGTGTAGCGACTGGTATCTTCCAACTCAAGGGAATTGGAGATCTTATCAACATGATGATTACAGCCGCTTTGGCTGTATTAGCTGTTCAACTGTTTGGGGATAAATTTGGTTCACTCAATATTATCTGTTTACCAATCATTATCGGCACCGGTGTAGGTTATATCGGCTGGAAAATCTTGCCTTACGTGTCTTATGTAACGACTTTGATTGGTCAAGGGATTAACAGCTTTACTGTTTTACAGCCTGTTCTGATGAGTATCTTGATTGCTATTTCATTTGCTATTTTGATTGTTAGTCCTATCTCAACAGTGGCTATCGGTTTAGCCATCGGCTTAAATGGCTTGTCAGCTGGTGCAGCGTCTATGGGTGTAGCAGCTACGACAGCAGTACTTGTCTGGGGAACTCTGAAGAAAAACAAGGCTGGAGTTCCGCTCGCAATCGCCTTGGGAGCCATGAAGATGATGATGCCAAACTTCTTGAAGCACCCACAAATCGCTGTGCCAATGATGATCAATGCGGCAGTCAGCGCTCTTACTGTACCAATGTTCAACCTTATCGGTACACCAGCGACATCTGGTTTTGGTTTGGTTGGATTGGTTGGACCTATCGCCTCTCTAGCCGGTGGTTGTGGGGTTGTCATGATGCTTGTTGCATGGATTGTTGTGCCTTTTGCAACAGGTTATCTAGCGCATCGTCTCTGCCGCGATGTCTTTAAACTTTATACAGATGACACATTCATTTTTGAAGGTTAAAATTTTATTTCATGCTTAGTGAAAGGAGCATATGATGAAAATTTATATTGCAGGCGCAGGTGCCATGGGATGCCGTTTTGGTGTTCAATTATCCGAGGCCGGAAATGATGTGACCCTCTTAGACAATTGGGAGGCTCATATTGACGCCATCAAAAAAGATGGACTGAAAGTGGTAGGGGACGAAGAAAAAACGGTTCACCTTCCCATTATGAAGCCGACAGAGGCTGAAGGCGAGGGAGACTTGATCATTCTTTTTACCAAAGCCATGCAGCTGAGACAAATGTTGCAAGATATTAAGCCAATCGTTGGCTCAAAAACACGCGTGTTCTGTCTTTTAAATGGCTTGGGTCACGAGGATGTGATGAAAGAGTATATTCCTGCGACCAATATCCTCATGGGGGTAACTGTTTGGACTGCAAGCCTCAAGGAACCAGGGGTGGTCTTGATGCAAGGAAAAGGTGCGATTAACCTACAAGCCATTGATGCTAGTCAAGAAGCTTCTGGTCGTGAAGTAACAGATATCTTAAACGGTGCGGGTCTCAATGCGACCTATGACATGGATGTGATTCCATCTATCTGGCGTAAGGCTTGTGTCAACGGTACGATGAACTCAGGCTGCGCCCTTCTCGATTGTACGATTGGTGAACTTTTTGCCAGTGAATCAGGCTTGAAAGTTGTCCGTGAGATTATTCATGAATTTGTCAGCGTAGGGCTTGCAGAGGGCGTAACCTTGGATGAAGATGACATTACCAACTATGTTATGGAGATTTCTGTTAAGGCGGCTCCTCATTATCCTTCTATGCATCAGGATTTGGTGAAAAATCATCGTCTCACTGAAATTGACTACCTCAATGGAGCAGTCAGTGAAAAAGCAAAACGTCTTGGAATTTCAACTCCATACTGTCAAATGATGACTCAACTCATTCACACCAAAGAAGACATCTTCGGTATCAAATAATCTCGAAACTCTCCAAATGCTTTGGAGAGTTTTTGTGTTATAATATTCGAGTAAGAAAGTTGAATAAAGGAGTCCATCATGATTTTAATTACAGGTGCCAATGGCCAATTAGGAACAGAATTGCGCCATCTTTTGGATGAGCGTGGTATAGCTTATGTCGCAGCCGATGTGGCTGAAATGGATATTACTGACGCAGAGAAGGTAACTGCCTTTTTTGCAGAGGTCAAGCCGACCGTCGTTTACCACTGTGCTGCCTATACTGCGGTTGACGCTGCTGAAGACGAAGGCAAAGAGCTTAATGAAAAGATCAACGTTTTAGGAACAGAGAATGTCGCTAAAGCTGCTGCAGTCCACAATGCAATTTTGGTCTATATTTCGACAGACTATGTTTTTGAAGGGCAAAAGCCAGCTGGTTTGGAGCTTGAGGTTGATGAGCCTGCCAACCCACAAACGGAATATGGCCGTGCCAAGCGTTTGGGTGAAGAAGCAGTTGAGCGCTTGACAAATAAATTTTATACTGTACGTACAGCATGGGTCTTTGGGAATTATGGTAAAAATTTTGTTTTCACCATGCAAAATTTGGCTGAAACCAGAGACACCTTAGGCGTTGTGAATGACCAATTTGGACGGCCAACTTGGACACGGACTTTGGCAGAATTTATGGTTTATTTGGTAGATACTAAGCAGGACTATGGCTACTACCATTTATCCAATGACTCTGAAAAAGGGATTACCTGGTATGATTTTGCCAAGGAAATTCTCAAGGATAAGAATGTTACGGTCAATCCAGTGACGTCAGATCAATTTCCAGCTAAGGCAAAACGCCCGCTGAACTCAACGATGAGCTTGGCTAAAGCTAAGGCCACGGGCTTTGTTATCCCAACTTGGCAAGAAGCGCTGGCAGCCTTTTATCAACAAGAAGTTAAAAAATAATAGATTTATTTGTTCGTTTTTGCTCTGCAACTCTTATTTATCGTTATTGAGTGGTCTAGCCTCTTTTAGGGAATTTTTGCCAAAAAGGATATGATGTTTTCGTCAAGCTGTAAAAAGGAATGTGCTATAATAGTCTCAAGGAGCTATTATGTACGAAACGAAAACACTTGAAGAGAAAATGCGTCTGTTTATTGTGATTTTCTTCCCGATTTTGATTTACCAATTGGCCAGCTATTCAGCATCCTTTATTGACACTATGATGACAGGACGCTATAGTACAGTGGATTTGGCTGGGGTATCCATGGCAACTAGTCTGTGGAATCCGTTCTTTACTTTTCTGACAGGTATCGTGTCAGCCTTAGTGCCTATAGTTGGGCAGCATTTAGGCCGAAAGGAGAGGGCTAAAATTCCACGAGACTTTCACCAGTTTACCTATATGAGCATTGTGTTAACCGTGTTTTTCTGGCTTTTAGTCCAGTTTGGTGGAGATGCTGCGCTGGGGCTTCTAGGACTGGAAGATGAGGTCTTTCAAGTAGCAAGTAGCTACCTGTCTTGGCTATCTCTTGGGATTTTTCCGCTCTTTTTATTCAGTGTCTGCCGTAGTTTCTTTGACGCTCTAGGCCTGACGCGTTTATCCATGTTTCTCATGTTGCTTTTGCTGCCCTTTAACTCCTTTTTTAACTATCTCTTGATTTTTGGGAAATGGGGTTTTCCGCAGATGGGCGGAGCGGGTGCAGGGCTGGGGACAGCCCTAGCTTACTGGTTGGTGCTCATCATTGTCCTAGCTGTCATGGTTGTTCATCCGAAAATTAAGATATTTAAACTCTGGAAATTTTCACCGCTCAATTGGCGAGAGATGGGAGCGGGCTTTCGACTAGGTTTGCCGATTGGTGGTGCTATTTTTGTGGAAGTAGCTATCTTTGCAGTGGTTGGTCTTTTAATGGCCAAATACTCGACAGCTATGATCGCGTCGCACCAAGCAGCTATGAACTTTTCGAGTCTTATGTATGCTTTTCCTGTCTCAATAGCAACAGCTCTGCCGATCACCGTTTCTTATGAAATCGGTGCTGAGCGCTTGGAGGATGCTAAGGCCTACGCTAAGATTGGTCGGCGATTAGCCTTTGGATTTGCCGTGATGACGTTGGTCTTTCTTTTCATTTTTCGTGAAAAGGTGGCTAGTCTTTACGGGACAGATCCAGCCTTTATCCAGACGACTAGTGTCTTTTTGACTTACAGTTTATGTTTTCAGATGGCCGACGCCTATACGGCACCGATTCAAGGGATCCTCAGGGGCTACAAGGACACACGGCGTCCCTTTATGATTGGTGTGATGGCCTATTGGGGGATTTCTCTGCCAAGCGCTTTTCTGATTGAACATGTGACTAACCTAGGACCATACAGCTACTGGATCGGCTTGATTTTAGGGATTGCTAGCAGTGGTTTACTGCTTTCTTTCAGACTTAAAAAGGTCGAAGCAGACCTTGCCTATCATCAGGCTTCAGCTCACTTTGTCTCTTAGAACCAGTGTTTATCATTAAGAATCTTTGATTTTGAAGCTAGACTAACTGTATTTTGAAAAAAGCTAACAATAAGCAACTTTGAATGAACATGTTGAGCAGGTTCTTAATTTTTCAATCAACCAATTAATAAGGAGGAATTTACATGCCACAAACGATTTTAGTCACGGGTGCTTCAGCTGGATTTGGCCAAGCTATCTGTCAGAGCTTGGTTGAGAAAGGCTATCGTGTTATTGGTGTTGCCCGCCGTTTTGAAAAGTTACAGAGCTTAAAGGGTGTCTTGGGTGAGCAATTTTTCCCTCTTCAGATGGACGTGTCAAAGTCTGAGCAGGTGGATCAAGCTTTAGCTAGTTTGCCAGTCGAGTGGCAGCAGATTGATGCCTTGGTCAATAACGCAGGACTCGCCCTAGGGCTCGATCCTGCCTATCAGGCAGATTTTGCAGATTGGCAAACGATGATTGAAACTAATATTATTGGTTTGACTTATCTGACCCGCATAGTCTTGCCAGACATGGTCAAGCGCAATCAGGGACATGTCGTTAATATTGGCTCAACTGCTGGTACTATTCCCTATCCAGGCGGGAATGTCTATGGTGCTACCAAGGCTTATGTCAAACAGTTCAGTCAAAATCTCCGTGCGGATCTTGCAGGAACTCGCTTGCGCGTAACCAATATCGAACCAGGTCTGTGCGGGGGAACAGAGTTTTCTAATGTCCGCTTTAAAGGCGATGATGAGCGAGCGGCTAAGCTATATGACGGAGCAGGTAGCATTCAGCCAGAAGATATTGCAAGCACAGTTTTGTGGGCCTTAGAACAACCAGCCCATGTCAATATCAGCCGCATCGAAATTGTCCCAGTCTCCCAAACCTTCGGTCCGCAGCCGATTGATCGAACCTTGTGGGAGGAGTAGGAGTTAAGAATCTGAGCAATCAGGTTCTTTTATAGTCAGTTGAATCAAGAACGGTATAACTGTGGTTCAGAAAGATATGCTAGATGACAACCTGATTTTGAGATAACTTTGTTCTAATCTTGTTTCAATCAACTATATTTCAGTGGTCTAAGTGTTGACCACTATTTTTTTACAGGATTTTGAACGTTTTTGATAGAAAATGATTGACTTTGAACGAATTTGTGCTACAATAGTATCTGTAATCGATTTCAGGAGGTGGTTTTATTCTTAAGTCAGAACGTAAACAGTTGATTTTGGAGAAAATTGCTGCCGATCAGATTGTGACACTGGAGGCTTTGGTATCATTGCTTGAAACGTCAGAATCCACTGTTCGTAGGGACTTGGATGAGTTGGAGCAAGAGCGCAAGCTGAGGCGTGTTCATGGTGGAGCAGAAGCCCTACCACCGATTGGAGCAGAACCTAGCAATCAAGAGAAATCTGTCAAAAACATTCATGAAAAAAGATTGCTAGCAGATAAAGCACTGACAGTTATCAGTGAGGGTGATGTGATTTTCATCGATGCAGGGACGACAACAGCTCTATTGGTTCAAGCGCTTGCACAGCAGGCTATCATGCAAGCAAAAAGCTTGACAGTGGTGACGAATTCTATTCATCATGCAGCGACGTTAGTGGAGCAGGGTATCAAGACTATCATTGTCGGTGGCTTGGTCAAGGAAAACACGGATGCTAGTGTTGGCAGCTTTGCCTTGAAGCAAATTCAGAGTCTCAATTTTGATAAGGCTTTTGTGGGAATGAATGGCGTTGACAAGGAGCATTTGACAACACCAGATCCAGAGGAAGCTCTTATCAAGCAGGCCATTATTGCTAATGCTAAGGAGACCTATGTCTTAGCAGACGAGTCCAAGCTAGGACAGTTTGCTTTTGTTAAAGTCGCCACTTTAGATCAGGTGACCTTGCTGACCAATCGTTCTAGCAAGGCTATTCTCCAAGAAATCAAAAAGAAAACGAGGGTAATAGAAGTATGATTTATACCGTCACGCTCAATCCGTCGATTGACTTCATCGTTCGTCTCGCTCATGTCGAGTACGGTGCGGTTAATCGGATGACCAGCGATGATAAATACGCTGGCGGAAAAGGGATCAATGTCAGTCGTATCTTGCAGCGATTAGAGATTGCTAATACAGCGACAGGTTATATCGGTGGTTTCACGGGCGATTTTATTGAAAATGCGCTCAAAGCTGAGAGGATCAATACAGCTTTTGTCCGAGTTGATGAGGATACTCGGATTAACGTCAAGATTAAGGCTGATGAAGAAACAGAAATCAATGGAACAGGGCCGTTTATCTCAAGGGAAAAATTAGCAGAGTTGGAGGCTATTTTGAGCCATCTGACTGCTGACGATGTTGTGGTCTTTGCAGGATCTGCACCAGCTAATCTGGGCAATGGTGTCTACAAGCAGATGATTGCTAAGACTCGCGCAACAGGAGCGCAGGTGATTTGTGACTTTGAAGGGCAGACGCTGATTGACTCTCTTGAGTTCTCACCACTCTTGGTCAAACCAAATAACCATGAGCTAGGAGCTATCTTTGGTGTAGAATTAACCGATCTTGGTGAGATTGAATCTTACGCTAAGCAGGTCTTGGACAGAGGTGCTCAGCATGTCATCATCTCTATGGCGGGTGACGGAGCTCTTTTAGTCACTTCTGACGGGGCGTACTTTGCTAAGCCAATCAAGGGTGAAATCAAGAATTCTGTCGGAGCAGGTGATTCTATGGTGGCTGGCTTTACGGGTAAACTGGTCGAGACTGGTGATGCTCTGGAAGCTTTCAAATGGGGTGTTGCCTGTGGGACAGCGACAACTTTCTCAGACGATTTAGCGTCTGCAGCATTTATCAAAGAAATATATCAAAAAGTTGAGGTAGAAAAACGATGAACATCCAAGATGTATTACGTCAAGACGTCATGTTGCTGGATTTACAAGCAACTGAAAAAGAAGCAGTGATCGATGAGATGATTGCTAAGTTAGTAGAAGTAGGCGTCGTAACTGACTTTGATGCTTTCAAGGCTGGTATTATGGCGCGTGAGGCGCAAACGTCAACTGGTCTTGGTGATGGGATTGCCATGCCCCATAGCAAGAACGCTGCGGTTAAGGAAGCGACAGTCCTTTTTGCCAAATCAGCGACTGGTGTAGACTATGCTAGTTTAGACGGTCAGCCAACGGATCTTTTCTTTATGATTGCTGCACCGGAAGGGGCTAACGATACCCATTTAGCAGCCTTGGCTCAATTGTCTCAGTACCTGATGAAAGATGGATTTGCAGCCAAGTTGCGTGCTGCTCAGTCAGCAGCAGAAGTGACAGCCCTCTTTGCTCCTGAAGCCGAAGAAGTTGTATCAGAAACTGCTCTACCAACTGATTCTGACGATTTCATCGTTGCTGTAACCGCATGTACGACTGGTATTGCCCATACTTTCATGGCGGAAGAAGCTCTTAAGAAGCAAGCTGCTGAAATGGGTGTAGCTATCAAGGTTGAGACAAACGGTGCCTCAGGTGTCGGTAATGCCCTCACCGCAGCTGACATTGCCAAAGCGAAGGCAGTTATCGTTGCAGCTGATAAAGCTGTTGAGATGGATCGCTTTGACGGTAAACCTTTAGTCAATCGTCCAGTGGCAGATGGCATTCGCAAGACAGAAGAATTGATTACTTTAGCCCTCTCTGGCGATGCCCCAATTTATAAAGCAGTAGCTGGTAGCAAGAAGGTTGAAACCGAAGAGAAAAAATCGCTCGGTGGGCAATTCTACAAACACCTGATGAGCGGTGTGTCTCAAATGTTACCCTTTGTTATCGGTGGTGGAATCATGATTGCGATTGCTTTCTTGCTCGATAACCTTCTAGGTGTACCAGAAGCTAACCTTGGAAACCTTGGTTCCTACAATCAGATTGCAGCCATGTTCAATAGCATCGGTGGAGCAGCTTTTGGATTTATGTTGCCAGTTCTTGCGGGATACATTGCCTACTCTATCGCTGAAAAACCAGGTTTGGTATCAGGTTTTGTAGCAGGTGCGATTGCATCAAGCGGTTTGGCCTTTGGAAAAATTCCTTATGCAGGCGCAACAGCAGAAATACCAGCAGCTGTACCGTCGGGCTTCCTCGGCGCTCTTGTTGGTGGATTTTTGGCTGGTTATGTGGTTCTAGCTATCAAGAAATACGTGAAAGTCCCCCGGTCACTTGAGGGCACTAAGTCAATCCTTATCTTACCACTTTTGGGTGTCTTGGCGACTGGCTTCCTCATGTTCTTGGTAAATATTCCAATGGCAGCTATCAACACAGCGCTTAACAACTTCTTGACCAGTCTTTCTGGTAGCTCTGCCGTTCTTCTAGGCCTCTTGGTTGGCGGAATGATGGCTGTGGATATGGGTGGGCCTGTTAATAAAGCAGCCTATGTCTTTGGTACAGGGACTCTTGCAGCAACTGTCGCTTCAGGCGGTTCAGTTGTTATGGCAGCTGTTATGGCTGGTGGTATGGTACCACCGTTAGCAGTCTTTGTCGCAACTCTTCTCTTTAAAGACAAGTTTACGAAAGAAGAACGCGATTCTGGTTTGACTAATATCATCATGGGGCTGTCTTTCATCACTGAAGGTGCTATTCCATTTGGCGCAGCTGACCCAGCCCGTGCGATTCCAAGTTTCATTGTAGGGTCTGCCCTTGCAGGTGGTTTGGTTGGCCTTTCAGGTATCAAACTCATGGCTCCTCACGGTGGTATCTTTGTCATCGCTCTAACTAGCAATCCGGTGCTTTACATCCTCTATGTTTTGATCGGTGCCCTTGTTTCTGGTTTCCTCTTTGGTTACTTGCGCAAGGCTAAGTAATCTCAAATAGATGCGTAACCTCGCTTTTCACAGTGAGGTTTTTCTGCATTTGAGAGGAACAATTGTCTGAAAATATGGTATAATGAAAAGAGTGTAAAGACAAAGAGGTAGACTATGCAAATCAATCGTAAACAAGAAATTGTCAATCAGTATCATTTTGATGCTCGCAATGAAGAATGGGAAAAGAAGAATGGTGTTCCTAAGACAAAGGTGGAAGTTAATTTTCACTTAGTCAAGCAGGATTACGAAGCAGGGGCAACCCATCTGATGGCTGTTGTACGCTTTATGGTGGTCTTTAAGGACTTTGTGGTTTCAGGTGGCATTTCTCAGGAAAATGAAATCGTTGGCCGTCTGGTGGAGCAACCAAGTGAGTTTAGTCAAGAAGAAATCCAAGAAATCTCAGCACCTGTTTTGGATATGTTGCGTCGCTTGACCTACGAAGTCACTGAGATTGCTTTTGATGCACCTGGTATTAAGTTAGAATTTTAGGAAGTGTTATGAAATTAGCTATTGTAACGGACAACTCAGCCTTTTTATCTGAAAAAGTCCTACATGATGCAGATGTCTATGTGTTGACGATTCCAGTGACCATTGACGGTACCTCCTATGTAGAGGGGGAAAATCTGACTGTCTCTGAGTTTTATGAAAAGATGGCACAATCTCAGGAACTGCCCAAGACCAGCCAACCAAGCGTGGCCGAGCTGGATCAGCTCTTGCAGGAGTTTCCTAAAGATGGCTACACCCACGTTTTAGGGCTTTTTCTCTCCAGCGGGATTTCAGGGTTTTGGCAAAATATTCAGTATTTGCCGGAAGAGTATCCAAACCTTACGATCGCTTTTCCAGATACTAAGATTACATCTGCTCCTTTGGGAATGATGGTCGAGCAAGTTCTCAATCAGAGTAAAGCAGGTCAATCATTTGACGAGATTATGGCTAACTTGAGACCACTTATCGAAAAAACGCATGCCTTTATCATGGTGGATGATCTTGACCATCTGGTTAAGGGTGGGCGTTTGTCAAATGGATCAGCTCTGCTTGGAAATCTCTTGAAAATTAAACCGATTTTGTACTTTAACGACGGCTTCATTGAGGTTTACGAAAAGGTTCGTACGGAGAAAAAGGCTATTAAGCGCTTGATTGAGATTTTAGAAGAGCAGACTGCTGATGGCGATTATCAGGTGGCGATTATCCATGCCAATTGTCCTGATAAGGCTGAGGACTTTAAAAATCTTTTGGTGGCGAGTGGCCTTAGCAGCAATTTAGCTATTGTGCCTTTCGGAGCTGTTATCGGGACGCACTTGGGCGAAGGAGCCATTGCTTTTGGGATTTCACCAAAAATTTCTTAAAATCTCTGTTCATGCTCAAAATGCTAAGAACCTGTGTCGCAGCTTAGCATTTTCATTCAAGGCTAGCTTCTCATTCCTTATCGTTAGTTTTTTGAGTTGGAGTTAAGTTTAGACTTATTGATTAGTAAAAAAGAGCTATTTGTAGTGGTGTTGGATTGATCTATCCATTTACTGCTGAAGAAAGTATTGATGACATGGGGTGCACTTCGTTTTGGTTGCTAGGCTTTGTTGCTCATCAAGAGACTATCTTCGGTGCGCAGGGAGAGGGATTGACAGCACTACGATGGCATGTTCTGGAGTGAATCTAGGAAGAAAAGAAATAGTTGAGCGCCAAGAATTGGTTTATGGATTGGAACAGTTATGATGAGATTAACAACTCTGCCTTCTGAGTTTCAGGAGGCTTTGCCCATTTTAGAAAAAATAAAAAAAGCCGGTTTTGAAGCTTATTTTGTTGGTGGATCGGTTCGTGATGCCATTCTGGGTCGGCCGATTCATGATGTTGACATTGCGACTTCCAGTTATCCAGAGGAAACCAAGACGATTTTCCCAAAGACCATTGATGTAGGAATTGAACACGGAACGGTCTTGGTTTTGACCGGTGGTCGTGAGTATGAAATCACGACTTTTCGGACGGAAGATGTCTATGTCGATTTTCGCAGACCATCCGCGGTGCATTTTGTTCGGTCGCTAGAAGAAGATTTGAAGCGACGAGATTTCACCGTCAATGCCTTTGCACTTGATGAGGAGGCCAATGTCATCGATCTTTTTGATGGCTTGACTGACCTTGAAGAAAAGCGTTTGCGAGCTGTTGGACAGGCTTCGGAGCGCTTCAATGAAGATGCTCTGCGCATCATGCGAGGCTTTCGCTTTGTGGCTAGCTTGGGTTTTGACATTGAAGAGCAGACCTTTGCGGCTATGGCTGACTATGCCCATCTGCTGGAAGAAATCTCTGTTGAACGCTCCTTTATTGAGTTTGATAAGCTCTTGATGGCTTTTTTTTGGCAAAAGGGATTGGAGCTTTTGGTTGATAGCGGAGCGCAACATTATTTACCCGGTTTAAAAGATAAAGCTCTGGCTATTCAGTCTTTCTGCCAGAGTTTGGCTTCAGATTTTCAGTTTGGTTCTTCCGAGCAAGCTTGGGCGGGGTTATTATACGCTCTTAGCATTACAGATATCAAAGGTTTTCTAAAGGCTTGGAAGACATCTAGTCAGTTCCAAAAAGATGTTGACAAATTAGTCCAGATTCTCAGGATTCGTGAGCAGCGAGAATTAACCAAGCGGGATTGCTATCGTTTTGGGGCTGATTTTCTCAAGGCAGTTGAAGAATTACGAGCAGGTCAGGGGCTTTCGGTTGATTTTAACCATATAGACCAGTTAGATCAGACGTTGACCATTCATAGCAAGCAGGAGATGGCTGTCACAGGACGGACACTGATGGTGGAGCTTGGTCTTAAAGCAGGCCCGCATTTGGGAGATTTACTACATACGATTGAGATGGCTATCGTTGATGGTCAGCTGGACAATAATCAGGAAGCCATCTTTGAGTTTATTGCAGAAAGAGTAGTTGATGAGTGATTTTATCGCAGAAAAATTGACCAAATCGGTCGGTGACAAGACGGTTTTTCAGGACATTTCCTTTATCATTCACAAGGAAGACCGCATTGGAATTATTGGGGTCAATGGGACAGGAAAAACGACCCTTTTAGATGTCATTTCAGGGAGCTTGGGTTTTGATGGCGATGTCAACCCTTTTTCCAAGAAAAATGACTATAGCATTGCCTATTTGACGCAGAATCCAGTTTTTGATGATTCCAAGACTATTTTAGATACAGTGCTGTCGGATGACTTGTCAGAAATGCGTTTGATCAAGAGCTATGAGCAATTGTTGGCTAACTATGACGAGAGTCAGCAGGACAAGCTCAATCATCTCATGGCACAAATGGACGCCAGCAATGCTTGGGAAATTGAAAGTCAGGTCAAAACAGTGCTGAACAAGCTCGGCCTGACTGAACTCCATCGTCTGGTCGGTGATTTGTCAGGCGGTCTGCGCCGTCGAGTGCAGTTAGCCCAAGTTTTGCTGGGACGAGAAGATTTACTTCTTCTGGATGAGCCGACCAACCATCTGGACATTGCAACTATTGAGTGGTTGACCAATTACCTCAAGACAGAGAAGCGAACGGTGCTTTTCATCACCCACGACCGCTATTTTTTGGATAATCTTGCGACACGGATTTTTGAGTTGGATCGAGCACGCTTGATTGAATATCAGGGTAATTATCAGGATTATGTCCGACTCAAGGCAGAGCAGGACGAGCGAGATATGGCCCTGCGTCACAAGCAGGGGCAACTCTACAAGCAAGAGTTGGAGTGGATGCGTCGGCAACCGCAGGCGCGGGCGACCAAGCAGCAGGCTAGGATCAATCGTTTTCACGATTTGAAAGAGCAAGTCTCTAATAAGACAGACCAAGCGACATTGGAGATGAATTTTCAGACCAGTCGTATCGGTAAAAAGGTCGTCAAGTTTGAAGGAGTTGACTTTGCTTATCCAAATTTGCCGATTTTGAAAGATTTTAATCTACTGATTCAAAATAAGGATCGCATCGGGATTGTCGGTGAAAATGGCCGTGGCAAGTCAACCTTGCTCAATCTGATCGCAGGAGAGCTCAAACCTGATGCTGGTCTGGTTGAAATTGGTGAGACAGTTAGAATCGGTTACTTTTCCCAGCAAATTAAGGGGCTTGACACCAGTAAGCGTGTCATCAATTTCCTTCAGGAAGTGGCAGAAGAAGCTCAGACCAACGCTGGTCAGGTCTCTATTGCTGAGCTTTTGGAGCAATTTCTCTTTCCGCGTAACACGCATGGAACTCTGATTGAGAAGCTTTCAGGCGGTGAACAAAAGCGACTTTTCCTCCTAAAGATCCTTCTGCAGCAACCCAATGTCCTTCTTTTGGACGAGCCGACTAACGACTTGGACATTGCCACTTTGACAGTGCTAGAGCAGTTTTTGGCGCAGTTTGCAGGCCCAGTCATCACAGTCAGTCACGACCGCTATTTCTTAGATAAGGTTGCCAGTAAAATTCTAGCTTTTGAGCCGCATGGTGTAGAGACGTTTTACGGGAACTACACGGATTATTTGGATGAAAAGAAATTCCTAGCGGAAGAAAGCCTGAAAGCAGAGCAGTCTGCGACTAAGGAAAAGGTAGGAAAGGATAAAACAACCGTTGTCAAACGGATGTCTTATACGGAAAAGCAAGAGTGGGAAAAAATCGAGACGGATATTGAAAATCTTGAAAATCAGATTAGCGAGATCGAAGCGGCCATGCAGGAAAATGCTAGCAATTATAGTCGTCTGGCAGAGCTGCAAAGGGAGTTGGATGTGGCAAACGAGACCTTACTTGAAAAGTACGACCGCTATGAATACCTGAGTGAGTTGCAATAAGATGATGAAAAATATATTAGTGATAACGCTAACGATTTATCTCTTGTTCACGCTTGGAGAAGCCGTCTGGCGTTGGCGTAAAGGAAAGTTTAATCTTTTGCTTGTACTAGTGAGTGCAGGGAGCAGCTTGCTTCTTTTAGCTGTAACTTGGTCATACGCTCAAGCCTACGCAGACTGGCAGATTTCTCTTTTTGCCCTTGAGTTCATGGTGCTTGGCAGTTTACCGCAGATTTATGAATATCGTCAGAAGTATTCCTTATCTGCTCGGCGGCATTTTATTCAATTTGGTTGGCATATCCTCCTTATTTTTCTTCTTTATTTTTTAGGGCAAAATTTTTAAAAATTCCTTAGAAAAATCATGCAAGCCCTTGCATAAAGTGGTATAATGAAATGGAAAACGAATATAGATAATAGGTCAAAGGAGTGTAAGATGACTCAGAAAATTATCGGGATTGATTTAGGTGGCACATCTGTTAAGTTTGCCATTTTGACAAAAGATGGTGATGTGCAGGACAAATGGTCCATTGCAACCAATATTTTGGACGAGGGCAGTCATATTGTACCAGACATTATCGCATCGCTTAAGGATCGTCTGAACGATCTGGGGCTGACTAAAGATGACATTCTTGGCATCGGGATGGGTTCTCCGGGAGCCATTAATCGTGACAAGGGTACTGTAGTCGGCGCTTACAACCTTAACTGGAAGACTGTTCAGCCTGTTAAGGAGCAGATTGAGTCTGCCCTTGGCATTCCCTTCTTTATCGACAATGATGCTAATGTAGCAGCGCTTGGTGAGAAGTGGAAAGGTGCTGGCGAGAACGATCCTGATGTTGTCTTTGTGACGTTGGGAACAGGTGTCGGTGGTGGCGTTGTTGCCGGCGGCAACCTTATCCACGGTGCTGGTGGTGCTGGTGGTGAAATCGGTCACATGGTCGTTGACTTTGACGCCCCAATCATGTGTACCTGCGGTAAGCTAGGGTGCTTGGAAACAGTGACATCTGCGACTGGTATTGTCAATCTTGGCCGTCGTTACGCCCAGACCTACGCTGGTGATTCAGAGCTTAAACGCTTGATTGATAGTGGGGAAGATGTGACCGCCAAAGTGATTTTTGACCTAGCTAAGAAAGGCGACGTTTTAGGCAAGATCGTCTATGAAAACTTTTCCCGTTATCTGGGTATTGCCTGCGCCAATATTGCTTGCCTCTTAAATCCGTCTGCCATCGTCATTGGCGGCGGGGTGTCTGCTGCAGGTGATTTCTTACTTGACGGGTTAGATGAAGTCTTCAAGGCCAATGTCTTCCCACAAATCATTGGCTCAACTAAGATTAAGTTGGCTCAACTTGGTAACGACGCAGGCATTATCGGTGCAGCGTCACTGGTATTATAGTTAACTGTTGAGCAGACTTCGGTCTGCTTTTTAGAAAGGAAGACTTACTATGTCAGAGTCAGAAATGGAAGTCCTGAAACATTTGCAAAAAATACTAGCCCTGACCAATACAGGACTAGCTTACGCTAAAGATCCCTTTGACCAAGAACGTTACAGCTTGATTCGTCAAGAAGCTGCTAATCTTATTGGGCAAATTTCTGACTTGTTGTCTTCTGAGATGACCGAATTGCTTCGCCCTACCAATTCCTATGAGACACCCTTGGTTGATGTCCGAGCGTTTATCCTTAAGGAGGGCAAAATCTGTCTCATCCAAGATGAACTAGCTGAAGGCCATTGGGCGCTGCCAGGTGGTTTTGCAGAAGTTGGCTTAACACCTAAGGAAAATACTGCCAAGGAAGTTCTAGAAGAAACTGGCTTCACAGTCAAAATTGGTAAACTTTTAGCTATCTTTGATACCAATCAAGATCCCAACCAGATCCAAGCTAAGCAATATTACAAACTCGTTTTTGCTTGCGAAATAGAAAGTGGTCATTTTGAACCCAATACTGAAGTCAGTGACCTACACTTTTTTGACTTGCATCACCTGCCAAAGCTATCAACAAAACGCATCACTGAAAATCAAATCAGAGAGTGTTGGCGTCTAGTGCAATCTTCTGATTAGCTCAGTTTGTCTATAAAAGATTGCTCCTCAAAGAAGAACAGAATATGATTTTTAAGCTCTTACAAGATTTGAGTAGCCAGACGCAAAACACTCTATGAGAGGCTGAGGCGAGCGTCTGTTCCTATAATAGTTAAAACCACTCGTTATCTGAGAACGAGTGGTTTTAACTTGACTGTACCGTAAGGGTATGGTTTATACTATAGGAGTGAGAAAGAAGTGAGGAGCTCTATAGTGTTAAAAATTTCTGAATTTGCTAGGCTGGCTAAGACAACAAGACGAACCTTGATTTTTTATGATGAAAAAGGACTGTTTTCACCGGCTAAAATAGCTGAAAATGGCTACCGTTTTTATGAACCCGACCAGCTTTATCAGTTTGAGATGATTTCAGGTCTACGCCAATTAGGACTTTCGCTTGAGGAGATCAAGTCCATTTTGGATTCAAATGGAGATCAGCTGGCGGAGTACTTGACTCAGTATCAGGAAAAAATTCAAGAAAATATCAGGCAGTTGCAACTTTTGGATCGTTTACTTGACATGCATAAACAACAGACATTTCCCTATAAGGATATGGTGGAAAATGAGGTGCAGATCTTGTCTAGTGTTGAGCAGGCATTTTGGTGTACTGACTTGGAGGTGGACTGTACACCGGAAGATGTTGCACGGCTTTATGCAGCTTTTCTATCAGATTTGGGTGATATAAACAGCAAGTTACCTGGTCAACTTGGTTTTTTGACAGAATTAGCACTTGATAATGGACAAGAGTATATGACTGCGGCTTTTCGCTTTATCAAGGAAGTTTCGATGACTAGAAGTCGCCATACGATACCAATCATTACCAAATCAGCAGGACGTTACCTTTCTATCAAAGTTCAGACAAGTTTAGAGGGAATTCTAAATGGTTTAACGCAGCTGCGGGAGTATGCCGACAAACACCAGCTAGAGCTAGAAGATTTTCTCTGGCAAATAAACACCGATCAGCAGCTTATCAAAAACGGCTCTTCTGCCGAGCAAGTCTTGCAATATCGCATTTTACAGGAGGGGAAATGACATCTTTATTTGACACGATTTCAGATTATAATCAACCCTTAGCGGCGCGTGTCCGTCCGAGAAATTTAGATGATTATTTTGGACAAGAGCAGTTGATTGGTAGGGGAAAAGTCCTGCGCAAGATGCTGGAACAAGGACAGCTATCATCTATGATTTTTTGGGGACCGCCAGGTGTTGGCAAAACAACATTGGCTAATATCATTGCGAATCAAACCCAAGCTAAGTTTATCACTTTTTCTGCGGTGACTTCTGGGATTAAGGAAATTCGCAATATTATGCATGAAGCTGAAGAAAACCGCCAGTACGGAGAGCGGACACTTGTTTTTATTGACGAAATTCATCGTTTTAACAAGGCTCAGCAGGACGCTTTCTTGCCCTTTGTCGAGAAAGGTTCGATTGTTTTAATTGGTGCAACGACTGAAAATCCTTCCTTTGAGGTCAATGGAGCTTTGCTCTCACGATGCAAGGTGTTTGTCCTCAAGCAGTTATCCGTAAGCGAAATGGTCAGTATGCTCAGTCATGTGCTCAAAGATGAACGCGCTTTTCCAAACAAAGAAATAATTATCAGTCAAGACAATTTAAAAAGAATTGCTCATTATGCTGATGGAGATGCCCGTACAGCGCTCAATGTGCTGGAAATGGCGGTTTTAAATAGTGAAGAAGTAGATCGCAAAGTTGTAGTGGCTGATGACATGATGGAAGAGTTGCTAGAGAAGAAAATGCTCTTTTATGATAAGACGGGCGAAGAACACTACAATATCATCTCAGCTTTACATAAATCAATGCGCAATAGCGATCCAGATGCGGCCATTTATTGGATGACTAGAATGTTAGATGGCGGTGAGGATCCGCTTTATATCGCACGGCGCTTAATTCGTTTTGCATCAGAAGACATTGGTTTAGCCGATACACGCGCCTTGTCATTAACGGTTGAGACCTTTCAAGCCTGCCAATTTTTAGGATTACCAGAGTGCGATGTGCATTTGACACAAGCGGTTATTTATCTGTCCCTAGCTCCAAAATCGAATGCCGTTTATAAAGCGAGACTCCGTGCTGCTAAAGACGTCAAGGAAACAATGAATGAACCGATTCCGCTTCATCTCCGCAATGCTACAACAAAATTGATGAAGGAAGTAGGTTATGGCAAGGGGTATCAGTTGGCACATTTTTATGAGGATAAGTTGACGGACATGCAAACCATGCCAGATAATTTGGTAGGACACAGCTATTATCAGCCGACTGAGGAGGGAAATGAGCGACGGTTTAAGGAGCGCTTGAATTACATTAAAGAGTGGAAAGAAAAGCATCATACACTTTCAGATGATTACAAAACTCAAAAGAAGTAGAGGTATCGATATGACAAAGACAATCGTTATCATTGCACATTCAAAGATAGAAGGGTTCAATGAGTACTAATCAAAGACCCTTCAAGGGGCAGAGTTTAGTGGCTAAACTGGGGAATTACACGGTTGTGGATATTGAAACAACAGGCATGGATGGAAAACAAGCCAAGATCATTGAAATTTCAGCGATACGTGTGCGAGACAGTCAAATCGTAGCTGACTTTTCCATGCTTATCAATCCCCATCAGAGGTTAACCCCTTTTATCAAAAATCTGACAGGCATTACAGACCAGATGCTGGCTAGTGCACCAGAACTTCCTCAAGTTTTGTTGGACTTTTATGCTTTTCTAGGTGATGATGTCATCATTGGACACAATGTGCATTTTGATGTGAACGCTCTCTATGACAATTTGCTAGAGGTGCATGGTCTTCAATTAACCAATGATATGGTGGATACTCTTCGTTTGTCCAGACGATTTCTGGACTTACCTCATCACAGGTTAGATGACTTAACGGCCTGCTTTAACCTTATTGGCCGTCATAAACATCGAGCACTCAACGATTGTCGATTGACACATGCAGTCTATCAAAAACTATGTCAATTTTTGTGAAACCTCTTGACTGTAACGTAAGAGGATAGTGTATACTTAGGTTAATTTTAAAGAAAAAGGAGTAAGATATGTCGAAATTAAACGCAACCTTTCCAAATGTAGAGGAGTGGCTAGGGATTCCTTACGCCAAAGCAGAGCGATTTCAAAAGCCAACTCTTTTGAATTTTGATCCTAGCAAGAAATATGATAAAAAGGGGTTTGCGCCGCTACAAGCAGGAGATACTAGTTGGTTGGAAGCGGATACTGGCTTTAGTGAAGATTGCTTAAATTTGAATGTCTGGGCACCGGTTGATCGTGGGGATGAGCTGTTGCCTGTCGTTATTTATATTTATGGTGGCGGTTGGGTACTTGGTTCAAATGGCCAAACCACTTCAAATGCTGCTGGTTTAGCGGCGACTGGTAGAGTTATAGGTGTATCAATCAATTACCGCTTAGGTCCCTTTGGTTGGCTGTCCTTGGCACAGTTTGGTGGTAAGTTAAAAGACGCTACTAATCTAGGACTGCAAGATATGATTACTGCTCTAAAATGGGTGAAAGAAAATATCGCAACATTTGGTGGGGATCCTAATAATGTCACTCTAACTGGGCATAGTGCAGGCGCTTATTCCTGTCTGCATCTATTAGCAGCACCTGAAGCAGATGGGCTTTTCCATCACATCGCAGCTTTCTCAGGTATGCCAGCGCGCTTGGTTCCAGCTTGGGCTTCGGAAGAAAGAGCACTAGAAGTGCTTAAAGCCTTTGATTGCGTGGATAATCCTGAAAAACTCTTAGAAGTAGATGCTTATGAATTGGCTGAGGCGATGTCTGCTACTCAGGCTAAAGATCCAGGTGTTCAGCATGGTATAGACAATATTGTTATTGCTGTAACAGACGATAGACACTTAGAAAGTGGTGTGATTGCTGAACACGTCATGGATCTTTTGAAATCAGGTCAGAAAAAAGACATTGATATACTGTTTAGTAGCACATCAGAAGAGAATTTTTACTGGGTACTATATCGCACAGAAGATTATGACCCCATTACCATTAATAATCTAGTTGAAGAATATGCACATGCTAATCGCATGACACTTACGAAAGCAAGAGAAATTATTGATACATTCGATATTAATAATAGAAAGCCGGTTGAAGTCAGGGGATATCTCTTGACAGACTTTTCTTTCACACTTCCACAAACACGTGGTGCGATTGCGCATGCTAATGCGGGTGGAAAGGCCTACTTGATGGCAATTGGTCCTGTAGAAGGAGCAGAATACGCTGTACATGGCACGGAAATGTACGGTATTGTTGGTCAAACCAGTCCAAATGCTAGTGAGGAACAAAAGATACGAGATACGCAGGTTCGAGATGCTATTCTTGATCTGGCAGAAGGAAAAGACCTGCCTTGGCCAACAGTGACAAAAGAAAAACTATACGTAAATGGTGTTGGAAACCTTCCTTATGATGCCACAGAACATGCAAAGTTGGTCTTAGAAACTTTTGATGGCGTGGAGCGTCCGTAGTCTTATGTCAATCTGAAATAGAAATGGTGGGAACTATGAAAGCTATAAAATTAGATAACCCCTGTCGAGTCGAAGAGTTGCGACCAATCGAAGTTCCAGTCCCTCAAATAAAGCAGGGTTATGCGCTAGTGAAAGTGAAAGCTTTTGGTGTGAACGAGTCAGAAGTGACCAGCCGAAAAGGTGAATCAGATAGTGACTTCTCATTTCCGCGCATTTTAGGGATTGAGGGGGTCGGAGTTATCGAAGAGGTTGCTCAAGATAGTCAATTAGCAGTTGGTCAGCAAGTTGCAACCATGATGGGAGGATTAGGTCGTTCTACAGACGGCTCCTATGCTGAATATATGCTGGTCAAGGAAGAGCATTTGATTCCTTTTGAGAGTAGCTTAGACTGGGGAATTTTAGGAGCTATTCCTGAAATGTTGCAGACAGCGTATGGCTCACTGACACAGGGCCTTCAATTAGGAAAAGGAGAAAGTCTTTTGGTTCGTGGTGGCTCATCAACCGTTGGTCTGATGGCTATCGCTTTGGGAAAAGACCTAGGAGCGACTGTTTTTGCAACTAGCCGACAAGAAAATAAATTAGAAACCCTAACGCATTTTGGCTGTGATTCCCCTCTTTTAGACGATGAGAATTTAGAACAAGAACTGTTAAAAATCGCACCTCAAGGTGTTGATAAGGTCTTGGAATTAGTCGGTATGACAACGCTCTTCCAAGATATGGCCTTTTTGAAAAAAGGTGGGTATTTGTGCTTTACCGGCGCACTTAGTGGTCGTTGGATAGCAGAGCAGTTTTCGCCATTTTCCATTCCAAAGGGTAAATATCTGACAAGCTATGCAGGAGATATCCACGATTTATCAGCTCAAGTTCTCAATACCATGTTAGCGGCTGTTGCAAAAGGTGACATCAAAATTCCGATTGCTCAGATTTACCATGGGTTAGAGAGCGTAGCACAAGCACATAAAAATCTTGAATCAGGACAATTCATTGGCAAGCATGTGGTGATTATCTGATCCTTTATAGAAAAAGAAAAATCGAGTAACTAGAACACTAAAGAGTACCGATAGATAAACTTTTGAAAACCAAAAATGAATGACTTCCTTTAAATTCAAAGAGGAAGTCATTCGTTTTTTGCTAACAATTATTCATAGCTGCTGCTAAATTCACTGGTTTTTAGTATTTTAATTTGTCAGTCAGAGCGGTAACAGGAGACTAAGTATTCTACACATTCTTCATAGTGTTTACTATTAATAATTTTTTCGAAATTTTGAGGTTCAATAAGAATATTGGTCAGTGGCTCAAATATCTGATGGAAAGTCGTACGGTTACTAGACGAAAAGCAAAGCATGATAACGAGTTGTATTTTTTTAGAACTCCAAACAATTCCCTTACGATTAATGAGGAAAAAGATCCCTGTTTTCTTGGCTTCCATAGTCATAGTATGTGGAATCGCAAATCGATCAAAAGCAGTTGAAGAAAGCTTTTCGCGCTCAATAATTTTCTGTTCAAAATCAGACTGAGTATAACCTCTATCATAAAGTATTTTGCACATATGAGAAATGGCTTTTTCTTTATCAGATATTTCGGTTGTAATTTCAAATAAATCAGCAGAAAATAAGTCTCTCAAATTAGTTTCAAATTCTTTTCGTTTACGCTGAAAAATAAGGTTATCCAGTTTTTTAGATAATTTTTCTTTATCTCTATGATGGAAGAATGGAGTAATTAGGAGGATAGGGATAGATATTTCCTTGTTGACAGGAACGGTCGCAATGATTAGATCACTACTGTCATCATTGAGAATTTGTTCTTCATCGTTAACGATATTTTTAATAAAGAGTCGATTGCCAAAATGTTCGGATAGCTGGGTAGCTAGAGTCCGAGCGCTTTGATAGTAATCAGGTGAGTATAAAATGACAGTTGTTGTTTCTACCAGTTCTTGTTGACTCTCAATCAAGCTCCCAAGATGAAAAGCAATATAGGCTATTTCATCATCATTTATAGATAAACCTGCCTGATTCTTTATGATAGAAGCAATAGTCACCGAAATATCATATATCAGAGGACTTTGGAGTTTGATGTTGTCAACCAGTGGATTTTTATTGAGATAGTTATTTCTAGCGCGGGTTAGCAAATTTTTGATGTGGATAGAAAAACGAAGGATAAACTCACTATTATCATTGAGTTGAATGAGATATAGTGTATCTAATTGTTGTAAAATAATGTCAACTAAGCCCCTTGCTTCATCACCGATGTATTTTTCAATATCTTGACTATTTGAATTTCGGTAATCAACTCTTGTCGTACGAGAAAGAAGTAAGATGGCCAATTCAGCCTGATCGGCATCGGAAAGCAAAATACCAAATCGTGATTCTATTTTTTCTGAAAGGGATTGACAGATATGAGAGACAGTCTCTGGTAACTGAAACGTTTGATGATGGAGTAGACTGATATTATGGTTCATAATGCGATTAATCATAATACTTAGGTGCATGATGAAATTAATGAGAGAATAATCATTAATAAAATAATGGTATTTCTCCAAGATTTCTAATGTAACGGTTTTAAGAAAAGCAATATCAATGTCAGGAAACAGGCTTTGAATGGTGCTATAATTCATAAAGTGAATATGTGATTGATTATAAAGCAGATTACTGATAAGTTTACGCTTATCTTTTTCACTACCACCTACTGTTAACTGATTATTTTTTAGGATGAGTGAGAGATTAAATTTGGTTAATTGTTTTCTAATTTTGCGTAAGTCAGTTTGAAGGGTAGAATAACTGACGAATAAATCATCTGCTAAGTCAAAAGCATCAACTGGCCTCTCCGCACTTAAAATTTTGATGAGAATATGACTGTGACGTTCTTCCACAGTCTGATTACTCGTTTGTTCTTGAAAAATGTAGCGTGGAAGACAGTTCGCTATAGAGTAACCAGAATGAGAAGAAATAACAGTATTTGGAAATTCTTCGTTAATTTCCTTGACATAATTTTTTACAGTTCGAACAGAAACTGATAAATAATGTGCGAGCGCACTTGCTGTTAGCGTAGTATGTTCAGATAACAGTTGAAGCAATTGTTCTTGTTTTTTGTTCATCATCTCTCCTTTCTACTATTCCCTATCTATTGATACCTACTATTATAGGAAATGTTGTTGATTTTTTCTATTAATCAATTGCACTCTGAAGGTGCAAAAGTTTAGTAGATATTAAAAGAGAAAAAGGAGATAATAAACGCAACAAACGAAAAAGGAGAAATACTATGTCTACTACAAATGTATTACTGGTTTGTGGATCAGGAGCCAGCTCAGGTTTCATGGCAGCCAATATGCGTAAAGCAGCGAAAGAGCAAGGACTTGATATGGATATAAAAGCTCGTAGCGAATCTGAAATTGAGAATTATATAGATGAAATTGATGCCTTGATGGTTGGTCCTCATTTAGCTTACATTATTGATGAAGTAGAAGATTACACCGCGGGAACAGATGTTAAGGTTATCTTGATGAAAGGGGAATACTATGCAACTTTAGATGGTTCACAAGCAATCGCGCATTTACAAGAGGAGCTGGAAAGATAGGAGTAAAAATGGATACATTAATTAATTGGTTACAAACAAGTTTTGCACCAAAAATAAATAAAATCAATCACAATACATGGGTTGTTACGATTAAAGACTCTATTATGCAGGTTTTACCGTTTATCTTATTGGGGTCTTTATTTTGTGTAGGAGCAGTAGTTGAAAACTATGTTAAACTGCCATTTTCATTTTGGACACCATTTGGATGGACGATGGGAATGATTTCAGTATTGGTTGCTTTTTTGATCCCTTTTAACTTTTGTGAAAAGAAACGGATGAGAAAAAATCGTCTCATTGCTGGAGCGACAGGACTAATTTTATTTTTTATTACTATTACTCCAGAATTAGTTGCAGAAGAAACGGTTGGCTTTGGTTCGAGTGCCTTTGGTGCAGGAGGAATGTTCTGCGCAATGTTTACAGGTATCATTGTCAGTATAGTTTTTAATTTATTTGGTAAATTTACGTTCTTCAAGGAAGATAGTGCCATTCCAGATTTTGTTCGACAGTGGTTTGATGCCTTGCTTCCAATTGGATTGATTGTTTTTACAGGTTTTATTGTTATACAAGTATTAAATGTTAATATTTACGCGATTATTTCAGGTATCTTCATGCCGCTGGCAGGTATCCTAAATACTTGGTATGGATTTATTTTGATGAGTGCGATTTATTGTTTCATTTATTCAATGGGAATTTCAACATGGGTATTAACACCAGTTTCGCAACCCGTAAAATTAACATCTATCGCGACTAACTTGTCTTTAGTTGCAGCTGGAACAGCTACGGTTGCAAATTTGAACATGTATACTGAAACTCTAATGTTTGGCACATACATGTGGATTGGTGGTGTAGGATGTACATTGCCATTAGTAATAATGTTAGCCACTTCTAAATCGAAAAAGTTAAAGGCACTAGGACGTGCTTGTTTGGGACCTGCAATTTTTAATATCAATGAACCTGTTGTTTTTGGCTGTATCGCATTTAACCCTATTATGATGATTCCAATGTGGATTTCAGGAGTTGTAATTCCAGCTTTGACATGGGTTTTCTGTAAAGTAATTCCACTTGCTCCTATTCCAGAAATTCAATTTGAAATGTGGTATTGCCCATATCCAATCTCTACTTGGATTTCAACACAAGGCTCTTTACAAGGAGTGTTGTTTGCTATCGTTACTGTTGTTGTATCTAGTCTTATTTGGTATCCGTTTTTTAAAACATATGAAAAACAAAGTATCGAAGAAGAAGTACTGGCAGGATAAGGTGAAAGGGTGTTTAAAGTAATGAACGAGGAAGTGGTTCAAAACTCGATGCAGATCATTCTTCATGCTGGTGATGCACGTGTTGAATGTCAAAAAGCATTAAAGTGTTTAGCAAATTTTGAGCTAGAAGAAGCAAAGTCACATTTAAAAGTTGCTAATAAAAAGATTGTGGAAGCTCATAAGGTACAGACAGATGCTATTTCTACTGAAACAAATGGTGAAAAACGAGAATATTCAGTTTTATTTGCTCATGCACAGGATACCCTGATGACCATTTATTCAGAAATAAATATTGCTAAGCAATTAGTAAGGTTAACAGAGGTTATAGATATGCGATTTAAAACATTGGAAGAAAAGATAGGAGACGAAAATGACTAGAGTTCCAAATGGATTTCCAAAAGATTTTTTATGGGGTGGAGCAGTTGCTGCTAATCAGATAGAAGGTGCCTATGATATAGATGGTAAAGGATTGTGCGTAGCTGATATTAACGAATTTCGAGATGATATAGCGATTGATAAAAAGTATAATGTCGAATTAGATTCAAGCTATGTGCGCGAAGCAATGGCTGCTGGACACGGTGACGGTCACATCTTTCCAAAACGTTGGGGAATTGATTTTTACCATACTTATAAAGAAGATCTTGCCTTACTTGCTGAGTTAGGATTAAAAACTTTCCGAACAAGTATAAATTGGGCACGTATTTTTCCAAATGGTGATGACAAGGAACCAAATGAGGCAGGATTAAGATTTTATGATGATCTCGTTGATGAGATTATTAAACTCGGCATGGAACCAATGATTACCATCTCACATTATGAAATTCCTCTTAATCTTACTTTAAAATATAAGGGCTGGTATTCACGAGAAGTCATAGGTTTCTTTGAGCGCTATTGTCAAGTTCTTTTTGACCGCTATTCTGACCGTGTTAAGTTATGGATAATTGTAAATCAGATAAATTTAATCGGACACGAATCATTCAATCACTTAGGTGTTGCAGAAGATGTTGTGGATGATTTGCAAAGTGCTAAATATCAAGCTGTACACAATGAAATGGTTTCATGTGCGCGGGCAACGCGTTATGCACATGAAAACTATCCAAATCTTCAAATTGGTATGATGCTTTGCGGGGGGCCTTCCTATGCTGCAACTGCAAAACCAGAAGACCAACTGGCAACTCTACGCCATAATCAGATGGAGTATTTTTTCTCGGATGTCCTTTTAAGAGGTTACTACCCAGGATATGCCTTCCGCTTCTTTGATGAAAGAGGAATCCAGATTGAGTTTGGACCAAATGATGAAAAAGATTTACAAAATACATGTGATTTCTTTTCATTCTCCTATTACTATACACGTATGGTTACAAAAGAAAGTTTTGAAAATGGTAATGAAGCCATACGAAACATGGAGTTACCAGCTAACCCTTGGGGCTGGACAATAGACCCAATTGGCTTTAGAATACTTCTCAATGAATTTTGGGATCGTTATCAAAAACCGATCTATGTTACTGAAAATGGGGTTGGCTACTATGATGAGTTGGTTAATGGTCAAGTTCATGACGACTACCGTGTAGATTATTACCGAGACCATATTGCTCAGATGAAAGAGGCTATCAAAGATGGAGTAGATGTCCGTGGATATTATGCTTGGGGACCAATTGATATTGTATCTTGCTCATCAAGTGAAATGTCCAAGCGATATGGGTTTATTTATGTTGATTTGGATGATTATGGTAACGGTAGTGGTAGACGTCTGAAAAAGGATAGTTTTGCTTGGTATCAAAAGGTTATAAAGACTAATGGAGAAGACCTCTCTTGAAATTATTGACTAATCTGGAGGCTACTGAAAAAGTAAAAATCGTTAAAATCTAACAAAGAAAAAGCGAATGATAACAACAAAGGTTGCATATCATTCGTCTTTTTTAGCTAATTTTTAAACAATACCGTTCACATTATTTTTAGCAGATAGATTTTTTCAGTGGAGTGGGCTTCCTAATCCAATAAGATTTTTTCGTCTTTAGAATGTTTCAAATGTGGTATAATAACATCATGCAGACTAAACCGACTTCAGCCTACATTCATATCCCTTTTTGCACACAGATTTGTTTTTACTGTGATTTTTCAAAGGTTTTTATCAAAAATCAGCCAGTGGATCAGTATCTGAAAAGCTTAATAGAGGAAGTGAAAGCAGCTGACATGCCAGCGCTCAGAACGCTTTACATCGGTGGTGGAACGCCAACAGCTATTTCTGCTAAGCAATTAGAGTATTTACTGACAAATCTGAATAACTATATTGACCTTAGTCGAGTAGAAGAGTTTACCATTGAGGCTAATCCAGGAGATTTGGACAAAGATAAGATTGAGGTGCTCAAGCGTTCTAAGGTCAATCGTGTGTCGCTCGGTGTTCAGACTTTTGACGATCGTATGCTCAAGCAAATCGGACGCAGTCATAATCAAGAACAGATCTACGACAGTATCCATCGTCTCAAAGCCGCAGGATTTCACAACATCTCTATTGACCTGATTTACGCTCTGCCTAATCAGACTATGGATCAGGTCAAGGACAATGTCAAAAAAGCCTTGAAGCTAGATATTCCTCATCTCAGTCTTTACAGCTTGATCTTGGAAAACCATACGGTTTTTATGAACCGTCAGCGTCGAGGGCACCTACATCTGCCAAATGAAGATTTAGAGTCGGATATGTTCGAATATATTCTCAATGAACTTGAGGCAAATGGTTTTGAGCATTATGAGATTTCGAATTTCACTAAGCCAGGCTTTGAAAGTCGGCATAACCTCATGTACTGGGATAATAGTGAGTATTATGGTTGCGGTGCTGGTGCTTCTGGTTATATTGACGGTGTGCGTTACCGCAACCGTGGGCCGATTCAGCATTATTTAAAAGCCATTGCTGAGGACAAGCATGCGCGTTTAGGGCAGGAGGTTTTGACCAAGCAGGAGATGATGGAAGAAGAGCTCTTCCTAGGCTTGCGCAAAAAATCAGGGGTTTCTGTTGCCAAGTTTGAAGCTAAATTTAACACGAGCTTTGAAAAACTTTACGGTAGCGTTGTTGACGACCTCATCGCTGAAGGCTTGCTCAAATCTGACCGCCAGCAGATTCAGATGACTAAGAAAGGTCTCTTTTTAGGAGATACAGTCGCGGAACGTTTTATATTGGAGGACTAAGATGGGACATACTTATCAGGAAGATTACACCATTTCTTTTGAACTTTCAGATACCAATGGCAATCTCAAGCTTCCACCCTTTTTATCGGTTTTGTTGGAGGTTTCGGGTCATCATTCAGCTCAGTTAGGTCGCAGCGATGTTTACGTTTTGGAAAATTACGGTTATGTCTGGATTGTGACAGATTATGAATTTGATATTGTCAGATTGCCTAAATTTTCAGAAAAAGTGGTTATCCGTACGGAGGCCATTTCCTACAATAAATTGATTTGCCATCGTCGTTTTGAAGTGTTAGATGATAAGGAAGACTTGCTGATTCGAGTAGAGTCTTACTTTGCGCTCATGGATTTGGAAAATCGTAAGATTGTAGTCGTGCCAGATGATTTGCTGGAGCCTTATCAGTCGGAGAAAGTCAAAAAAATCGCGCGTGGTGCGAAGTATCCCAGCTTAGAAGAGCCTGAACGTTCTAGCTACCACGTGCGCTATCTCGATATTGATATGAACGGTCATGTCAACAACAGTAAATATCTGGACTGGATGTATGATGTCTTGGGCTATGCGTTTTTGAAGCAACATGTGCCAAGTCACATCCATCTCAAATATAGCCGTGAGGTGTCACCAGGTGGAGACATTTCGTCGGAATTTGTACGAGACGGCTTGGTTAGTCATCACCAGATTTGTTCAGACGGCCAGATCAACGCCCAAGCAATTATCACATGGAGAAAACAATGAGTTATAAAGGTTATTTGATTGATTTAGATGGGACGATTTACCGCGGGAAATCTCGTATTCCTGCTGGAGAGAAGTTTGTTCATGATTTACAAAAAAGAGGCATTCCCTATCTGTTTGTGACCAATAACACCACCAAAACGCCTGAAATGGTACAAGCTAATTTAGCAAGCAATTTTAATATTGAAACACCTCTGGAAACCATTTATACAGCTAGCCTAGCTACAGTTGACTACATGAATGACATGGGGTTAGAAAAAACAGCCTATGTCATTGGCGAAGTTGGGCTAAAAGAAGCAGTCGCTCAGGCTGGCTATGTAGAGGATGCGGAAAATCCAGCTTATGTCGTGGTTGGTCTGGATAGTCATTTGACCTATGAGCAGCTGTCTATCGCTTGTTTGGCTATTCAAAAGGGGGCACATTTTATCGGAACCAATCCTGACTTGCGGATTCCAACCGAGTTGGGTGAGCTACCAGGTGCTGGTGCTATCAATAGCCTCTTGGCAGCAGCGACTGGTGTTGAACCAGTTTATATTGGTAAACCGATGGCTATCATCATGGAAAAAGCCCTGATACAGCTCCGTTTATCAAAATCAGAAACCATCATGGTTGGTGATAATTATTTGACAGATATTAGAGCAGGGATTGATAATGGCATCGATACCTTGCTGGTCTTGACAGGTTTTACCAAGGCAGATGAGGTGGTAAATTTGCCGATTGCCCCGACTTACGTCCTAGATAGCCTTGCGGAGTGGTCTTTTGATGGTGAACACTAAAATGTCTGTGAAAACGAGAGCCTGCTTTGCCATCACCTTGCTTTGTTTTTTAGCACTTGCTATCGTTTTGACCATTGCTATTGCTTGGTTAATCTATCCCTTGGAAATCAGATGGCTAAACCTTGATTCAGTAGTGAAGATGGCACCAGATACGATTTGGCACAATTTTAATATCTTGCTGAATTACCTGACAAATCCTTTTCATTGGACCTTGAATATGCCAGATTTTCAATCTTCAGCGGATGGGCTTCATCATTTTGAAGCGGTGAAAAAGCTCTTTCATCTAGCTCAAGGAGTTTTTTTGGTGACCTTACCAATAGCCTGGGTATTTCTTAAAACTATTCTTCAGACAAGAACGAAGTCCCTGTTAAGTAGAGGATTTGCCTCAATGGCTCTAACACCAGTTATCGTTGCTGGATTTGCCGGAATTATCGGATTTTCACAGTTTTTTGTTCTGTTTCATCAGATACTCTTTCCTGGTGATTCAACTTGGCTCTTTCATCCAGCGCGGGATCCGATTATCATGATTTTACCAGAGCGCTACTTTCTGCATTGCTTCATCCTCTTTTTCATCATTTATGAAACTCTAGCAATCGGCGGCTATATTTGGACACGAAAAAATCAGCTTATTTAAGGCGGTTGCTAAAAAACGATAGATCAATTTCTGAATTCTAAAAAGAAAAGCGAACGGATAACCTCCTTTAAAAATTTAAAGGGAATCATCGTTTGCTTTTTTTGAATAGCATTTTTCAGCCTGTTCTTTAAGCGTTGCTTTTTCGTTGAGACTGAGCCATCAGGGGTGTCTACCTCACTCTTTCTATCGAGCGGATAAAATTATAAAAAATTGATAGACTTTATCCGCACTGGAACCATTTTTATGATAAAATAGAAATAGTGGAGGGAATATATGATTAAAGTATTCGGCAAGTTGCGTTACCACTGGCAACCAGAACTATCATGGTCGATTATTTATTGGTCGTTGGCTCTAACGCCGTTTTTTCTCTACCTTATTCTACTCTATGAGAGAGCAAAAATTGACCTGCCCTATTTCGTTTTGTTAGGGGCTTGTGTCATTCTCATTTTTTTAGGGCTACAAAGGTATTTTATTATTGAGCCTGATGGAAAATTAAAGATTATTTCAGCAAATCCATGGAAAACATGTACAATCCCTATTTCAAGTATTGAAAAAATTGAGGTCACTTATAGCTCTATTACAATTTTTTCAGAAAAATACCCTCAGGGGCGTGATTTTCACATGCGAAAGTGGCCAAAAAAATATTTTGTCAATGCTATTGCACTAGAATCTACTTTCCGTGGAGAGGTAGAATTAACGGACCATTTGATTAAGTTAGATTACTTTGAAACTTACTATAGTGACAAGGTTAGAAATTAGTCCAGTAAAAGAGCTTTGGTTGGGCATTCTTTGACAGCCTGTAAAATATTAGGGTCATCTGAAAATGTTTTTTGAAGATTTTCACTTGAGTCAAACTTGATAATGCCGTCATCGTCGTAGTCAAAAACAGGAGAATAGGTCTGGCATAAGCCGCATGCAATGCAACGTTCAGGAATAATAGAGACTTTCATAAGTCTATTTTAATACGATATTTAAGAGAATTCAAGGAGAAGAGATGGCAAGTAAGAAACCTTGGGAAGGAAAACTATTTGATAATAAGGGAAAAAGAAAAAACAGAGGAAAACAGGAGGATCGCGCAGCCCTGTTTTTCACTTGGTTGATGGTTGCTTTTGTGGTGATTGTTACTCTGGTTGTAGGTTTTTCCATCTATCTTTCTATCGGCGGTAGTAAAACAGGAGCTGCTACAGATGTTTTTTTTAATCCTGGTGTTGATGCTGTATCAGGTGAAGCCCCTGCTCAGGAGCCTGTTGCTGAGGAAGAAACTACGGAGGCAGAGACTAATGAGTCTTCTCTGATCTGGTCAGGGAACACAACTGCTGTTCAAGCTGGAGAAGGAGCTGGGGCTATTGCCGCTCGATCAGGAATTACGATTGAACGACTTTACGAGCTTAATCCAGAATTCCTCCAAACAGGAGCTTGGTATGCTAATCCGGGTGATATTGTAAAGGTGGACTAAAATTAAAGTATGATAAAACAAATTAAAATTGCCATTGACGGTCCTGCTTCAAGTGGAAAATCGACCGTAGCCAAGATCATTGCCAAAGAATTGGGCTACACTTACCTTGATACAGGGGCTATGTATCGCTGTGCGACCCTAATGGCTCTTGACAATGGCTGGCAGGAATCGGACTTAGATTTGATTTTAGCAGGATTGGATCGGTATCCTATTCGGTTTGAACGCGCTAATGATGACACGCAACTGGTCTTTTTAGATGATGTTGATGTAACACATCGTATCCGTGAAAATGACGTGACCAATAACGTGTCATGGATATCAGCTTTTCCAGAAGTTCGTGCGAAATTAGTTGAGCAGCAGCAGACCATTGCTAGTCAAGGCGGTATCATTATGGACGGCCGTGATATTGGTACAGTTGTTTTACCTGATGCTGAGTTGAAAATTTTCTTGATTGCCTCAGTTGACGAGCGTGCTGAACGCCGTTACAAGGAAAATGTGGCTAAAGGAATTCCAACTGACCTAGAAACCTTAAAAGCAGAGATTGCAGCGCGTGATTACAAGGATAGCAACCGCAAGGCTTCTCCTCTTAAAAAAGCAGAAGATGCGATCGAATTCGATACAACTGGCATCTCCATCTCAGAAGTCGTCAAATTTATTTTAGAAAAAGTAGCTGAAATCCTTGACAAGGAAGTTGAAAGCTGATAGACTATTAAGCAATGAGAAAAGCAGAAGTGAGAACTTCTCGCCTTGCGACTAACGTTGTCTGGCTCTACATGCTAAGTTTCCTTTGGAAATTATTGACTGTAGGACGGGCTTGTGTTAGCAAGTTCGTTTTTGATTTTCTCAAAATAAAAAAGAGGTGACAACCATAGCAAAGCAAGACTTATTCATCAATGATGAAATCCGTGTCCGTGAAGTTCGTCTCATCGGCCTTGAGGGTGAGCAGTTAGGTATTAAACCACGTAGCGAAGCACAGGCCATCGCTGATGAAGCTAACGTTGATTTGGTGCTGATTCAGCCCCAAGCTACACCGCCTGTTGCGAAGATTATGGACTATGGCAAGTTCAAATTTGAGTATCAGAAAAAGCAAAAAGAGCAACGCAAAAAACAAAGCGTTGTCACAGTTAAGGAAGTTCGTCTCAGTCCAACTATTGATAAGGGAGACTTTGATACAAAACTTCGTAACGCTGTAAAATTCCTTGAAAAAGGCAATAAAGTGAAGGTATCTATTCGCTTCAAGGGTCGAATGATCACTCACAAGGAAGTTGGAGTCAAGGTATTAGCGGAATTTGCTGAAGCGACACAAGATGTAGCTATTATTGAGCAAAGACCAAAAATGGATGGACGTCAAATGTTCATGCAACTAGCTCCAGCTGAGAAAAAATAAACGTCAATTGACAGAAAAAGGAGATAACCATGCCAAAACAAAAAACTCACCGCGCATCTGCAAAACGTTTTAAACGTACAGGTTCAGGCGGTCTTAAACGCTTCCGTGCTTATACATCTCACCGTTTCCACGGCAAGACTAAAAAACAACGTCGTCACCTTCGCAAAGCTTCTATGGTACATTCTGGTGACTTCGCACGTATCAAAGCAATGTTGACTGGTTTGAAATAAACCCAGCGTGCTTGACTAAATTAAGAATTATTCGGAGGAATTATAAATGGCTCGTGTAAAAGGTGGCGTTGTATCACGCAAACGTCGTAAACGTATTTTAAAACTCGCTAAAGGTTACTATGGCGCTAAACATATCTTGTTCCGTACTGCTAAAGAACAAGTCATGAACTCTTACTACTATGCGTACCGTGATCGCCGTCAAAAGAAACGCGATTTCCGCAAATTGTGGATCACTCGTATCAACGCGGCAGCTCGTATGAACGGTTTGTCATACTCTAAATTGATGAACGGTCTTAAATTGGCTGGTATCGAAGTAAACCGTAAGATGTTAGCTGACTTGGCTGTTAATGATGCAGCAGCATTCACTGCACTTGCAGATGCAGCTAAAGAAAAATTGGCTAAGTAAATACTATTGAGCTGGGAGACATTCCAGCTTTTTCTGTACTATTTCGGAGGAAAAATGATCGGCCTTGTATATGCTCTCATCATCATCTTAGCTAATAGTATCGGTGCGGTGTCGGGCATGGGTGGTGGCGTGCTGATTAAGCCGATATTTGACTTGCTTGGTTACCATTCTGTGGCCAGTATCAGCTTTTATTCTGCGGTCGCTGTCTTTACCATGTCTATCGTTTCGACCTATCGTCAGGTGAAAAATGGGATTGTGATTAGTTGGCCTAAGGTTTTCTGGATTGCGCTAGGCTCTCTATTGGGTGGCTACGCTGGAAATGCTGTTTTTGGTTACTTGCTAGCTGTTTTTGGTGCCAATGTAACACAATTGGTTCAAATCATCTTGACTGTGCTAACTTTAATATTTGCTTTAATCTACTCACTCTTTCAACTTAAACAATTCCAGTTAAAGCAGTGGTATTGGTTTGTAGTATGTGGCACAGTTCTTGGCTTTTTGGCGAGCCTTCTGGGAATTGGTGGAGGTCCAATCAATGTCTCTCTTTTGATGCTCATGTTTTCTCTACCAATCAAAGAAGCTACTGTCTATTCTATTTGTACGATTTTCTTTTCACAATTATCCAAATTAGCGACAATCGCAATAACTGGAGGGCTCGTCCACTACGATCTAACGGTACTGATTTATGTGATTCCAGCGGCCATTATTGGAGGTTTTCTTGGAGCTCAACTGAGTAAGCTGCTGCCAGCCCAGAAGATAACACAAATTTTTAGGGCGGTCATTGTACTTGTTATTCTACTCAATCTTTATAATGGATTCGGACTACTTTAAAGAATAATTAATCTCGCTCATTTTCGGAAGCCAAAAATATCCCCTGTAACGTTTTAATCTACAGGGGATATTTATGTCATGTTGTTGTTTAAAGTGTTGATTTTTTCAGCGGTTGCACAATGCTAAGCCTTCATAAACGCCTTGATTTCAGCTTCTGTCATGCTTGAATCGCATTTGACAGAGACTTGACCGTCGGTGATTTGGACAAAGCCAGGGACTGTTGGAATGCCGTACTGGCTTCTGAAATCTGCCAGTTGCGCTAATTGGTCTGCTTGCTCAGAGTTTACAAAGTAAACGGTCGCTCCAGTTTCAGACACAACATTTCTTAATTTTGCTGCAAACTTACGACAGTAGGGGCAGGTACTACGCCCGATAAAATAGGTAGCCGTTTGGCCGTCAGAAATGGTCTTCTTAGCATGATCAATAGTGACTGGATGGAGTTCTCGAATATCTTGTTCAAATGTCGCCATAATAAACCTCTTTTCTTTGTTTTTTAATTATAGTATGCCATAAATTAGGATAAAAATCCAGAAATTGACTATCTAATGTTCGAACTGAGTGGTCAGGTGGTGGAGCAACAGATTCGCTACCTTCTTTTTTCTTTTATCCGTGAACCAAAAAATAAAGAGGGCTGGGAATTTTTTCCTAGCCTCCTTATTCCTTATAATGAAAATTATTTTTAGTTGCGAGACGCTGAAGCAAATTCTTCTTTAGCAAAAGCTTCATCAATAATGTCTTTTAATTGCTTAGCAGAAGCCTGCATTTTTTGCAACTCAGCATCGTTTAATGGAATGTTAACTGGACGAACAATACCGTGTGCCCCTACGATAGCTGGCTGACCTATAAAGACGTCTTCAACATCTTGATACTGACCAGATTGGAAGACCGACAGCGGTAGAACAGCATTTTCATCATCTAAGATAGCCTTAGTAATGCGAGCAAGTGCCACGGCGATACCGTAGTAGGTCGCTCCTTTTTTGTTGATAATAGAGTAAGCCGCATCACGAACGGAGATGAAGAGGTCTACTAAACCTTGCGCATCAACATCGCGATTGTCTTGCAACCATTGTTCCAATTTGACGCCGGCAACGTTAGCGTGTGACCAAACTGCAAACTCAGAGTCACCGTGCTCACCCATGATGTAGGCATGGACAGAGCGAGCATCGATTCCGATTTTTTCAGCCAAGGCTTGGCGGAAGCGTGCTGAGTCAAGCGAAGTTCCTGAACCGATAACACGCTCTTTAGGGAATCCAGAGAATTTCCAAGTTGAGTAGGTGAGGACATCAACAGGGTTCGCAGCAACAAGGAAGATACCGTTAAAGCCAGATGCTACAATAGATTCGACGATAGTTTTATTGATACGGAGATTTTTTTCGACAAGGTCAAGACGAGTTTCACCAGGTTTTTGTGGCGCACCAGCTGTCAAGACAACCAAGTCAGCATCGTGAGCATCAGAGTAGTCTGCTGCGTAGATTTTCTTTGGTGATGTGAAGGCTAAAGCGTGGCTCAGGTCTTCTGCGTCTCCTTGTGTCTTATCTTTAGCAATATCAACGATACCGAGTTCTTGAGCAATGTTTTGAGTTACCAAAGCAAAAGCGTATGAAGAACCAACGGCGCCGTCACCGACAAGGATAACTTTTTTATGCTGTTTAACAGTTGTCATGTTTAAAACATCTCCTTATTTTTGATAGGGAAGCCCCTTATGCTTACTATTCTAGCATTTTTCAAGCGTATTGTCATCTTTTGAAAGCGAATGAAAACGTTTAAACAACAATGAAGAGAGCTGAATTTTCAGCAAAATTATGGTATAATAAAGGCAATTGTGAACTAGAAACGAGGCATTTTTTAATGCAGGATAAAAATTTAGTTGATGTAAATCTGACCAGCGAAATGAAGACCAGCTTTATTGACTACGCCATGTCCGTTATTGTGGCTCGTGCTCTTCCTGATGTGCGTGATGGTCTTAAACCGGTTCATCGCCGAATTCTTTATGGAATGAATGAATTGGGAGTGACCCCAGATAAACCACATAAGAAGTCAGCTCGTATTACGGGTGATGTTATGGGGAAATACCATCCTCACGGGGATAGCTCGATTTACGAGGCTATGGTCCGTATGGCTCAGTGGTGGAGTTACCGCCACATGTTAGTGGATGGTCATGGCAACTTTGGTTCCATGGACGGAGACGGAGCCGCTGCCCAGCGTTATACCGAAGCACGCATGAGTAAAATCGCTTTGGAGATGCTTCGTGACATCAACAAAAATACTGTTGATTTCCAAGATAACTACGACGCCAGTGAGCGCGAGCCTCTCGTCTTGCCTGCCCGTTTTCCAAACCTTTTGGTTAATGGAGCGACAGGGATTGCTGTCGGTATGGCGACGAACATCCCGCCTCATAATTTAGGAGAGACTATTGACGCTGTCAAGCTTCTTATGGACAATCCTGAAGCGACGACTCGTGATATTATGGAAGTCCTGCCTGGTCCAGACTTTCCGACAGGTGCTCTGGTTATGGGGAAATCAGGCATTCACCGTGCTTATGAGACAGGCAAGGGCTCAATCGTCTTACGTGCTCGTACTGAGATTGAAGAGCTAAAAAATGGCCGTGAGCGCATTATTGTCACAGAATTCCCTTACATGGTCAACAAAACCAAGGTCCACGAGCACATCGTTCGTTTGGCGCAAGAAAAGCGCATTGAAGGCATTACAGCTGTTCGTGATGAGTCTAACCGTGAAGGGGTGCGCTTTGTTGTTGAAGTTCGCCGTGATGCGTCTGCCAATGTTATCTTGAACAATCTCTTCAAGATGACCAGTTTGCAGACTAACTTTGGTTTTAATATGCTGGCCATCGAAAACGGTGTGCCTAAGATTCTCTCTATTCGCCAAATTCTGCATGCTTACATAGAGCACCAGAAGGAAGTTGTGGAGCGTCGAACCCGTTTTGATAAGGAAAAAGCTGAAGCACGTGCTCATATCTTAGAAGGCTTACTGATAGCACTTGATCATATTGACGAGGTTATCCGTGTCATTCGTCATTCGGAAACGGATGCGGAAGCACAAGCTGAGTTGATGAGTCGCTTTGAGCTGTCAGAACGTCAGAGTCAAGCTATCCTTGACATGCGTCTGCGTCGTTTGACTGGTTTGGAACGCGATAAGATCCAGTCAGAGTATGATGAACTGCTTGCTCTCATTGCTGATTTGACTGATATTTTGGCTAAGCCAGAGCGTATTGTCGCTATTATCAAGGAAGAGTTAGATGAGACCAAGCGCAAGTACAGTGACAAACGTCGCACCGAACTTATGGTTGGCGAAGTCCTCTCGCTTGAAGACGAAGACTTGATTGAAGAGACTGATGTGTTGATCACCCTGTCAAATCGTGGTTATATCAAGCGCTTGGCGCAAGATGAGTTTACCGCTCAAAAACGTGGTGGTCGAGGCGTTCAAGGGACAGGAGTCAAAGATGATGACTTTGTCCGTGAAATGGTTTCAACCAGCACGCATGATCATCTTTTCTTCTTTACCAATAAAGGACGAGTCTACCGTCTCAAAGGATATGAAATTCCAGAGTATGGGCGTACTGCTAAGGGACTTCCTGTGGTTAACCTCTTGAAACTGGACGAAGGCGAGAGTATTCAGACCATGATTAACGTTAAGGAAGACGAAGTAGAAGGAGCCTATCTCTTCTTCACAACGCGTCAAGGTGTGGTCAAACGTACTGACGTTTCAGAATTTGGACATATCCGTCAAAATGGTCTCAAGGCCCTTAATCTCAAAGATGAAGACGAGTTGATTAATGTCTTCTTGACGAATGATGACAGTGATGTTATTATTGGAACCAAGTATGGTTATTCCGTCCGCTTTAAGGCCTCAAGTGTCCGTAATATGGGCCGAACAGCAACTGGGGTGCGCGGGGTCAATCTTCGTGATGGTGACCGAGTTGTAGGGGCAACCACTATCACAGACCAGCAAGAAGTCCTTATCTTAACGGACAAGGGCTACGGTAAGCGAACCTCAGCATCTGAGTACCCTACAAAAGGTCGTGGTGGTAAAGGGATTAAGACAGCAAATATTACTGAGAAAAACGGTGGTATGGCGGGTCTTTTGACTATTGATGGACACGAGGATATCATGGTTATCACAGACACAGGTGTCATCATTCGTACCAATGTGAGCAATATCTCTCAAACCGGTCGTGCGACTCAGGGGGTGAAAGTCATGAGACTAGATGCTGATGCGAAGATTATGACTTTTGCTTTGGTTGATGTAGCAGAAGATACTGACACTGATGACCAGCAGAGTGAAGAATAAAGAGGGTTAATACTTGGCTAATTCAAGATTACGTAAAAAGAAGAAAAAAACGCTTAAGAGTAAGTTCATAAATGTATTCACGATTCTTTTATTGATCATTTCTCTCTTGTTAATTTTTAATACACCTATCCGTAATTCTATTATTGCTTGGAGAACCAATCAATATCAGGTGGAAAAAGTAACGGCTGAAGAAATTGAGAATAACAAGCAAGCTAAGACCAGTTTTGCTTTTGATGAAGTCGAATCTCTTTCGACAGAATCAGTACTGGCTAATCAATGGGCAGCTCAGCAATTACCCGTTATAGGGGGGATCGCTATTCCTGACCTTGGCTTGAACTTGCCAATTTTTAAGGGATTGGATAATACAGTTCTGCACTATGGTGCGGGTACCATGAAAGAAAACCAAGTCATGGGTCAGGGAAATTACGCTCTAGCCAGTCACCATGTTTTTGGGATTACTGGCGGAAGTAGCATGCTCTTTTCGCCTCTTGAAAAGAGTAAACCAGGAATGAAAATCTATATCACTGACAAGACCACGGTCCATACCTATGTTTTGACAACGGTAGAGACCGTAACACCTGATCGTGTTGATGTGATTGACGATGTTCCAGGAGTGACTGAAATTACCTTGGTGACCTGTGAGGATGCAGGAGCTGAATTTAGAACGATTGTCAAAGGCACTTTAGAATCATCGGTTTCTTATGCAGAAGCAGATGAATCTATTCGTAAAGCCTTTACAACGTCTTATAATCAGATTCAATTGTAATAGATATGAAAAGGGGTCTGGGACAAAAGCAATCCCAGACTCGTTTATTTTTCTAATTTCCTTGCAAGACGCAGTGGTTGGGAGTAAGATTTGTTGGCCATGCCAACTTAGTCTTACGCCTGCACAGGTCATTAGGCGCTTTAGCGCCAATGAGCCACTGCTGATTAGGCTCTAATACATTGATAATCAACTTTTAGAACCCTAATCAGCGGTTCGCTGTCTCCAATCGTTTGCTTACTAACGGAACACGGCCTAAAATGCGTGAGTTTCCTTGAGTCTTCAGACTCATCAGTCACTCCCTTATTTTCCATCGCATTTTTAAACGGCCTTTGTATCTTAAAGCTGAACACGGCCTAAAAAGCTAGATGTCACGGGATACTGTCTTATTACCTTGTCGTCGTAGACGTCTGGTTTTTCTTCGATTTCATCTGTGAAAAACCTAGTCAACCTTGCGGGGGTGGGAAAACGAACTCACTTTTGATTGCTCGAGTTCTTTCCACTCCCTTTTTCATTTTAATGTGATACTAATTATCGGTGAAAATATCCAACATAAGGAGTATCAGCACTATAGTCAATTGAATTAAGAACAGTACAGCTGTGGTTTAGAAAAGCAGGCAAGGTGATGCTCTGATTTTGAGACAACTCTGTCCTAATCGTGTTTCAATCAACTATACTTTTGATTTTTTGGCTAATTGGCAGACTTAGTGTATTATTCCTGATTCAAGCAGGCTAATTCTTAGCCTTGTAATATTTTTGTAACAAAAGAGTTGCTTTTGCTTCTTCATTTTTTATAATGGTTAAGAGAATGAATTGAAATGAAAAAATATGACATTAACGTTATTTTAACGATTTTTTCCCTCTTAGCCTTAACAACTCTAGCTGTGATTGGACTTAAGGATGGGATGGGAAATACAGTACCCAAGTCTGAGGTCCGAGATACAAAAGAGGAAAGTCCGGCAAAAGAGGAGCCAGCTCTGAGTGATACGGTCTTTTTAAAGTCTCCAGAAGCAAAGCAGGCTGCAATGGAAGCAGAGCAAGACCAAATGGTGGCTTACGACCTTTATTTTGATTATGCCAATATGACGCTACCGCAAGTGGTTCAAGCGTATCTGGATGAAATCGGAATGCCTTATACTAGTGTGGCCTTCAGCTATAAAAACACAGTGACTGGTGAAGTCATTTCCATGAATGAAACTCAACTAATGACCGCTGGCTCGACCTACAAACTACCACTCAACATGCTGATTGTCGATGGGGTTGAGACAGGTGAGTTCTCCATGGATCAGGCTTATGATATTGCAGATTTGGAGTTTGAGAATGAGTCTGAGTATCTGGCTTATCGTTCCCAGTTTGGTGATGACATGACGATCTCAGAGATGCAGGAGTATTCTCTTGTATATTCTGAAAATACGCCCGCCTATGGTATGGTCAAAATGCTGGGTGGTTTTGAGCAGACTTACAGCATGTTTGAGCGTTACGGTAAATCACGCTCTGATGTGGCCACCATTGATTTCAAGAGTGGCAATAAGACGACCAGTGATTACTATATTCAGGTTCTTGATTATCTTTGGCACCATCAAGAAAAGTATAAGGATGTCCTTTATTTTATCGGGGAATCTTTCCCTGGCCAGTATTTTAAGACTTACCTACCTTATTTGACAATTTATCAAAAACCGGGCTATTATGCCGAAGCCTTGAATGTTGATGCGATTGTCTATGAAGAAACACCCTATCTGATTGCTCTTTATACCGCAGGGCTAGGTGGAGCCGATGCTCAAACGACTGAAATAAATGGTCTTGGTTATGTGCAATTAACAGAGCTCACTTATGTGATCAACCAATGGCATCGGGTAAATCAAAATCCTTGAAAACGTTATTTGAGGATTGACTATCGATGTAGAAATGTGAACGGATATTATTTAAAAAATACGAATGATATGCAATCCTTGTGTTTCAGAGGATTGTTGTCATTCGTTTTTTGTTAGGACTTTGACGATTTTTATTTTTCGGTGTCATCAAGCTAAGAGTTCTTATTTTTTACGAATAAAAGAAGAGGAGGAACATTATGTACAGTATTTCATTTGAACCAGAATCACTTTTGCCACGTGAGCGTCTTTTAGAAGAGGGAGCCGAAAAATTAAGTAATCAAGAACTGTTAGCCATTTTGCTTCGAACAGGGACAAAAGGCAATTCGGTGTTTTCATTAGCCAATCGTCTGCTCAGTAGCTTAGAGAGCCTTAGTGAATTAAAGCAATTAACCGTACAAGAATTGCAGACTTTATCTGGCGTTGGCAAGGTAAAGGCGATTGAAATCAAAGCTATGATAGAACTAGGAAAGCGCATCAATCAGTCAGAATACCGTAACATGGAACAAATTTTAAGCAGCGAAAAACTGGCTAAGCGACTTATGCAGGACTTGGCCGACAAAAAGCAAGAGCACCTGATCGCCATCTATCTTGATACTCAAAACCAGATCATTAAGCAGGAAACGATATTTATTGGGACAGTGATGAAGTCAATTGCAGAGCCACGGGAGATTTTGCACTATGCGATCAAGTATATGGCAACTTCTGTGATTATCGTTCATAATCATCCTTCTGGCAAGCCACGTCCAAGTCGAAATGACGATCAGTTCACAGAAGCAATCAAAAAAGCCAGCGATTTGCTGGGCTTGGTTTTACTAGATCATCTTATCATAGGTGGTAATCAATATTATTCTTACAGAGAAGAAACAGATTTACTTTAGAGTTGATTGACGATGTAATCAAATAATTTTAAATCTTCTTCTCGGTGGTCAATCATAAACTCAGGGTGCCACTGAACTCCTAAATAAGGGTAGCCATCGTTTGTTTTGACCGCTTCAATAATATTATCTTCAGCAGAAGAGCCGATGACTTCTAAGTTAGAAGCGAGCTTCTTGATGGCTTGACGGTGGAAGGAATTGATAGATGGGTGCTCGCTGAAGATGTCAGAGAGAGGAGTTCCCGGAATGAGGTTGACTTTGTGCGTAGGATGCATAGCAGAAAGATCTTGCCAGTGCGATTGAATCTCTTGATGCAGGGTTCCGCCCATAGCAACGTTAAAGAGTTGGGTTCCTCGGCAGATAGAAAAAATGGGTTTATTCCGTTTAAGCATCTCACGAATGAGAGCTAGTTCAAACTCATCTCGGTCACGGCTGTAATCATCACTGCTAATCGTTTTTTCCTCCCCGTAGTATTCTGGGAGAACATTTTGCCCACCAGTCAAAATCAACTTATCCATCATCTCAGCATATTGGACTGCAAGTTCTGGGGCACCAATTGGAAGAACCAGCGGAAGACCGCCAGCTTTTTGAACGCCGTCAACATAGCCTTTGGCACAATACACTTGAAAAAAATTGCGGTCTTCTGGATTGTATTCGATATTACTTGAAATGCCAATAATCGGATGCGTCATAGAATCTCCCTTAATCTTTTTGTCTCATGAAATAGAGAAGAGTTTGTAGCTCGCTTGTCAGGTCAACATATTGCACGACAACGTCTTTGGGGACGGTCAAGTTCACTGGTGAAAAGGATAAGATTCCCTTAATACCTGCTTCAACCAGCTGATCTGTGACTTCTTGAGCTTTTACGCTGGGGACAGAGAGGATAGCTGTTTGTGCTTTGACTTCAGCTATTTTTTCTTTTAATTGAGAGATAGATACAATAGGTATGCCATCTGCAGAGCTTGTTCCAACGAGTTTGTGCTCATCCACATCAAAGGCTGTCACGATTTTCATTTTGTTGCGTTCGTGAAAACGATAGTTAAGAAGGGCAAGCCCCATATTGCCGACACCGACCAAAACCACATTGGTGATTGAATTGTCATTGAGAATATCTGCAAAGAAGTTCATTAACTTTTTGACATCGTAGCCAAAACCGCGTCGACCGAGTTCTCCAAAGTAAGAGAAGTCACGGCGGACAGTAGCAGAGTCAATGCCAATAGCATCTGCAATTTGTTTAGAAGATGCTTTTTCGATGTTTTCGCGGTTAAAACGTTTGAAAATACGGTAGTAAAGTGAGAGACGTTTAGCTGTGGCGCGCGGAATAGATTGCCCTTTTTCATTCTTCATCATTTGTTTAACACCCTTCTTTTTCGATAGTCCTATTTTAAAAGAAGTTTGTGAAAAATGCAATTTAAAGAGCTTAGAAATAAGATGAGGAGAGGGAAAGGCGAATAAGCCAACAAAAAACCGGCTCTATAATTTCTGTAGTGGGTAACTCCCCAATCAGAGATTATGGAGCCTCTTTGTGTATGAAAAAAGTCCCATAAGACTTATAATGAAAAGCGACCAAACCATCATTAGAAAGAATCATATGGAACTCCTTAATAATACCACAGATCTCATCGGATTGGAAGACCCAAATCTCAAAATCACTTTTGTCTTAAAGCACAACACACACATCGAGATTAAGGCTAAGCTGGACTACAAGCCTGGTTTGTGTCCACGTTGTCAGGGACAGATGGCCAAGTATGACTTCCAAAAAGCCTCTAAAATTCCACTGTTGGATATCCAAGGTATGCCTACGCTGCTCAGACTCAAGAAACGTCGCTTTCGCTGTAGAGACTGTGGGAAAATGGCGGTCTCTGAAACACCTCTTGTGGACAAAAACTGCCAAATTTCTCTTCCTGTCAGACAAAAGATTGCCCAACGTCTCATTGAGAACACCGCCATGAAAGACATCGCAAGAGACCTTTCTGTCTCAACCTCAACCGTTATTCGAAAGCTCAAGGAGTTCACTTTCAAGCCTGATTTTTCTTCCCTGCCTGAGGTACTATCTTGGGATGAATTTAGCTTCAAGAAGGGTAGAATGAGCTTCGTAGCTCAGGATTATCACACGAGACAGCTTATCACAATTCTGGACGGTAGAACTCAGGCAATCATCCGAAACTACTTCCTCCGATACCCTAGAAAGGTTCGGGCTAGCGTAAAATGGATTACTATGGACATGTTTGCGCCTTACTCTGACCTAGCCAGAAAACTATTTCCTAATGCTCAGATCGTTCTGGACCGCTTCCACATCGTGCAGCACTTCAGCCGTGCCATGAACAGAACCCGCATTCAAATCATGAATGAGATGGACCGTAAGCAGCTACCTTACAAGGCCATCAAGCGTTACTGGAAACTGATTCAACAGGATAGCCGTAAGCTCAACCACAAGCGGTTTTACAGACCAACCTTTCGTGCTCACTTGACCAATCAGGAAATCATTGAGAAACTCCTGAGTTACTCCGATGAACTGAAGGAGTACTACAACCTTTACCAGCTCTTGCTTTTTCACTTCCAGGAGAAACGCTCTGACCTCTTCTTTGACCTCATTAACGAGACCCTTGAGGCCGTCAATCCCATATTCCAGTCAGTTTTCAAGACATTTATAAAAGTGAAAACTAAGATAATCAATGCCTTTGAACAGCCTTATTCCAACGCCAAACTGGAAGCCACCAACGACCTTATCAAGGTTATCAAGCGAAATGCCTTTGGTTTTAGGAACTTTGAGCACTTCAAAACACGCATTTGTATCGCCCTGAACATCAAAATAGAGAGAACCAATCTGATTCTCTCTAGAAGCTAACTTTATAGCTGCTTTTCTTCAACCCACTACAATTGACAAGGAGCCAAAAAACCTCTAGGAAGTAGCCTGTGCAGCGCCTAGAGGTTAAAGGATACTCTTCAAAAATCAAATTTAAACATCGTCAGTTTCGCCTTGAGGCTGGGCTAAAAGTCCAATCTCACCTCTCATCGTTTGCGTAAACATCTCAGCGCAGCGGTTGTTGGCTATGCCAACTTAGTCTTACCCCTGCACAGGTCATTAGGCGCTTTAGCGCCAATGAACTACTGCTGATTGGCGGATTTGTTCGTGTTTGACACTCCAAATCTGGCCTAATCAACTGTTGTGCGGGGGTGGGAAAACGAACTCTTTTTGATTGCTCGCTCGAATTCTTTCTCACTCCTCTTCGGCCAGTTTCCTAGTTTGTTTTTTGATTTTTATGGAGTACGAGTTAAAGATAAGCACTTAAGTCTCGGGTCTGCATGTCACGATAAAGATCACCAATCTGACCAGAATAGTGAATGTCTTGCTCGTTAATAGTGACTTTGTTGACTTTAAGATAATCTGGAACGGTTAAGCAGCCAGCAAAAGCTCGGAAAAAATCTTCTAAAGAGTCATAGTTCAGGACACGCTCTTGCTTGTAACTATCGATATAAGTGATTTCTACCATAAAAAGACCTCATTTCTCAATTTTGTTAAAGATGTCGCGCTCCACAAGACTATCCATGAGGAAGAAGAATTTTTGTTGGATAACAGAATTCGCATCTGGCTTAAAAATGTCAACTAAGCGTAAGCCAGACTTATCAGTGATATTAAGTTTAAAGCCGGTCAGATCTTTATTGATAACGATTTTTAAAAGGAAGCCTTCGCCAGAGTTAGGAATTTCTTCCAAAAGACGTGTCAATTCGTAGTTTCCTAACTTATTTTGAAGGAAAGTATTGTCAACAAGGGTATATTTTTTGATTTTGGGATCGATTTCGTAACTAAAAGGGCAATTTTTTAAATCTATTTTGCTTGTAAAAGCCATGGTTATTCTCCTAAAAGTGTGATTAAGGTGGTTGCGAGTGTATCAATATCGTCTATCGTGTTGTACTTAGAAAAGCTGATGCGGACACTTTCTTTGAGTAGCGAAGATTGTGTACCGTACAAGGCTTCTAAAACATGGCTTGGCTCGATATTGCCAGCAGTACAAGCAGAACCGCTTGAGATGGAAATGCCAGTCAAATCCAAACGCATGAGTAGTTGCTCATTGAGCTGGCCTGGAAAAGCAATATTAAGAACATAAGGAAGGTTATCCTGTTCTTGATTAATGAACAGATCCACAGAAGCTAACTTTTCAAGTAGTCTTTGCCGCAGGTGCTGAACATGGTTTAAGTTGCTTTCCCAGTAGGCTAGGCTTTCTTCAAGGGCAGTGGCCATGGCCGCGATACTAGCCAGATTCTCAGTACTGGCCCGACGTTTGTCTTCTTGATTGCCACCTAGCAGAAGTCGGTGGAGACGATTGGTATTGGTGTAAAGAAAGCCAACGCCTTTGGGACCGTGAAACTTGTGGCCAGAGGCACTGAGCAAATCAATTCCAAGTTCCTCAGGATGAATAGGGAATTTTCCTACGGTCTGCACGGCATCAACATGGAAAACAGCCTGATGTTGCGAAAGAGCCTGTCCAATGTCAGCAATCGGTAACAGATAGCCAGTTTCATTATTGGCATACATCGCTGAGACTAGAATAGTATCTGGCCGTAGGGCGTCTCTAAACTGCTGCGCTGTATAACGGCTGGAAACAGGTTTTAAATAAGTTACTTCAAAACCGTGTTCTCTCTCTAACATTTCTAGCGGATGAAGCACAGAGTGGTGCTCAATAGCGGTTGTCACGATGTGCTTACCCTTGTCTTGGTTTGCAAGAGCGTAGCCTATCAGGGCGAGATTATTGGCTTCTGTACCACCGGATGTCAAAATAATCCGATTGGGTGATGTTAAAAGGGCTGTAGCAACAGTCTGGCGTGCTTGTCTCAAGACTTGACTGGCCTTGCGCCCATGACTATGGAGACTAGAGGGATTTCCATAAGTAGTCTGTGAAACAGACAGGAGTGTTTGGAGGGCTGCATCGGACATTGGTGTCGTCGCAGCATTATCGAGATAAATCATTCAGATTCCTTAGTGTTGGCCTTTTTAGCTTTCTGGTAGGCAAAAAGTGGGCTTACTGGTTTGCGTTCGTGAATACGGATTAAAGCATCCGCAATCAACTCACTTGCTGAGAGGTACTTAATGTTGATAGGAGTCTCTTCTTTAGTAGCTACCGAGTCTGTAACAACGATTTCTTTGATTGGAGAAGCGTTGAGTTTTTCGGCAGCTTCATTGGCAAAGAGGCCATGGCTAGCAAAGGCATAGATGTCAGTAGCCCCTTCTTTTTGAAGAGTTTTGGATGCTTCGCTGAAGGTAACGCCTGTGTTGAGAATATCGTCAATGAGTAGAGCTGTTTTGCCCTCAACTTCACCGATAATATAACCTTTCTGACGACCGGCATCATCTTCTTCGTGGTCGATAATAGCGATTGGAGAGTCGAGATACTCTGCTAAAGAACGTGCGCGTTTAATACCAGAGTTTTTAGGACTAACGACCACGACATCAGAACCCTTGAGACCAAGGCTGACGCAGTACTCTGCAAAAAGGGGAATCGTATAGAGGTTATCAACTGGAATGTCAAAGAAACCTTGAATCTGAGCCGCGTGCAAGTCAAGGGTCAGGACACGGTTAACACCAGCCTTTACCAGCATGTTGGCAACTAACTTAGCTGTAATTGGCTCACGGGAACGTGCCACGCGATCTTGGCGTGCGTAACCAAAATAAGGCATAACAATGTTAATGGAGTTAGCTGAAGCACGCCGACAAGCGTCAATCATAATCAAGAGCTCCATCAAGTGGTTGTTAACAGGAAAGCTGGTGGATTGGATAATATAAACATCAATCCCACGAACAGTTTCCTCGATGTTAATCTGAATTTCACCATCAGAAAACTGGCGCGATGACATTTTTCCAAGAGGAATTCCAGTCTCTTCTGAGATTTTCTCGGCTAGTCCTCGGTTTGAATTGAGAGCAAACAGCTTGATTTGCTTGTCATGATAGCTCTTTGACATTAGAATTAGACTCCTTTAGACTTGGTTACTATCATTTTATCAAAAAAAGCCGAAAAATTCAGCTTTCAATCCTGTTTTTAGAAGTCTTTGATACAGGGGAGTGTTTTTCGTAATCATGATAGCTTTTGGAGAGCTGAGCGCAGGCTCATTGCTACTAGTTTGGAGAAGTAAGACTGGGATAAAAAGCAATTTGACGCAATGGCGATTTTGTCTTTCTCTCTGAGTCTAAGAATAGGGAGGGATGTTAGAGCTGATTCCTAACAATAAAGAATGGAAAATTAGCCTTGAATGAACATATGAATCTTGATGCTAAGAAAGCATCAAGGAAGTTCGTTTTTTAGGGTTGATACGAAGCGTGCGACCTTTGATTTGGCATATTTAAAGCGGATATTTTCCTGTGCTAAAAAGTGATCAAAATCCTTTTGCCCTTGTTTTGAATCAGTCACCTCAAGCTCTAATTCGTAGTCAACGATTCCTGAGTAATGGTTTTCATCAAGAGCCATCAGCCCAATCGGGAGACGCGCCTCTCTTCGATGCGTTGTTAAATCGCCGACTTTTTGAATATTATCCAGACGAAATCCATCTTGTTGAAGCAATTGGGTAACTTTATTTTCCTCCAGTCGGTTAGTGGCAATCATACGCTTAGCGTCTTCTAAAGTCAGGTCTAAATTGTGTTCAATATTACCCACTGTCTGAGGGATTTTGAGGGTTAATTCAGCTCGGTTTGAAAGGGTTCGGATGCGAAGCGAGAGCTTAGCCTTTCGGAGAGCAAAATCTGCTGTATCAAAATAATGATTGGTTTGACTAACCACAGGGATATCGGAAAATTTAGCAGTTAGTTGGTCAAATTCCTCTCTGCTGAGTAGGGTCTTATATTCGATTTCAATTTGTTGCATGGCCTTTTCCCCTTTTTATGGTATAATATCTAGAGGATATTTTATCTCAAAATGTGGAAAATAACAAGGCAGGAGACTAGCATGAACTGGGAAGAATTTTTAGATCCTTATATTCAGGCAGTTGGTGAATTAAAGATTAAACTGCGGGGTATTCGCAAGCAGTATCGCAAGCAAAATCGCCATTCTCCTATCGAATTTGTCACAGGTCGAGTGAAATCAGTCGAGAGCATTCAGGAGAAGATGGCTCTTCGTGGTATTAAACTTGAAAATATCGCTCAAGAAGTGCAAGACATTGCTGGAGTGCGTGTCATGGTTCAGTTTGTTGATGATGTGGCTGAGGTTTTGGAATTGATTCACCAGCGCAAGGACATGCGTGTGGTTCACGAGCGAGATTATATTAACTACAAAAAAGCGAGTGGCTACCGCAGTTACCATGTGATCGTGGAGTACCCTGTGGAGACTATTGATGGCACCCAAAATATCTTGGCGGAGATTCAAATCAGAACCTTGGCTATGAACTTCTGGGCAACGATTGAGCATTCTTTGAATTACAAGTATAAGGGAGAATTTCCAGATGAAATTAAGCAACGCTTAGAAATCACTGCTCGGATTTCAAATCAGTTGGATGAGGAGATGGGCAAGATTAGAGATGACATTCAAGAAGCCCAGTTGCTTTTTGATCCAGTTCATCGAAAGTTGAGCGATGGCGTAGGAAATAGTGACGATACAGATGAAGATTATAAATAAAAAGCGGATTGCCCTTATGGCAAGCCGAAATCCTAAGAGCGAAGCGGTCTATAGCCAGCTTTTTAATGCCCTGCGTGATGCGGGCTTTATCCTTAGCAGTAAACAACCTGACATTGTCATCTCCATCGGGGGAGATGGCATGCTTTTGTCTGCTTTTCACAAGTACGAGCACCTGCTAGATACGGTGCGATTTGTCGGCGTTCACACGGGACATTTGGGGTTTTATACTGATTATCGTGATTTTGAGATTGATAAGCTAGTTGAAAATCTCAAGATGGACAGGGGAGCGAAAATTTCTTACCCTGTCCTTCGAATCGTTTTGCAGCTTAAAAATGGTGACAAATTCACCTATCGTGCGCTCAATGAAGCTACAGTTAAACGCCTGTCTAAAACCATGGTGGCAGACGTTATGATTAATCAAGTGCATTTTGAGCAGTTCAGGGGAGATGGTTTGTCAGTGTCTACGCCGACGGGTTCCACTGCCTATAATAAATCTCTGGGTGGAGCGGTTTTACATCCGACGATTGAAGCCTTGCAGTTGGCCGAAATTGCCAGTCTAAACAACCGTGTCTACCGAACATTGGGGTCATCTGTCGTTGTTCCTAAAAAGGATAAGATTGCAATTATTCCTATGCACAATGACCGTTACAGTTTATCTGTGGACAACAAAACCTATGTTTACGACAGTATTGAAGCTGTAGGGTTTTATCTGGATAATACGAAGATTAATTTTGTAGCGACTCCGAGCCATACCAGCTTTTGGGAGCGGGTTAAGGATGCCTTTATCGGGGACGTAGACGTATGAGGTTTGAATTTATCGCAGACGACCATGTCAAGGTCAAAACCTTTCTCAAAAAGCACGATGTGTCAAAGGCGCTTTTAGCCAAGATCAAATTTTCTGGGGGAAATATTTTGGTCAACGACCAGCCCCAGAATGCTATTTACCTTCTAGATATTGGGGATAAAGTCACCATTGATATTCCAGCTGAGCCAGCGTTTGAAAACCTGCAGGCGGTCTCAAGACCACTGCAGATTCTTTATGAAGACCAACATTTCCTAGTCATCGAAAAGCCAGCAGGTGTTGCTTCAATTCCAAGCGTCTTGCATTCTAATACCATGGCAAACTTTGTCAAGGCCTATTATGTGGAGAACAATTACGAAAACCAGCAGGTGCATATCGTAACCAGATTAGATAAGGATACGAGCGGTCTCATGCTTTTTGCCAAACACGGTTACGCGCATGCGAGATTGGACAAGCAACTGCAACAAAAGACGATTAAGAAAAAATATTTTGCCTTGGTTAAGGGAGAGTCTCTCTTACCCGATCAGGGGGATATTATCGCGCCTATTGCTCGGCCAGATGATTCTATTATTACGCGCCATGTCCACAAGTCAGGCAAGTATGCGCACACCTCATATGAGACAGTGGCTAGCTATGGAGACGGTATTCATCTAGTCGATATTCACCTCTTGACAGGTAGAACGCACCAGATTCGGGTGCATTTTAGCCATATTGGATTTCCGCTTTTAGGGGACGACTTGTACGGTGGCAGTCTTGGTGATGGCATTGATCGTCAGGCGCTTCATTGTCATCGATTAGAATTTTTCCATCCATTTAAGGAAGAAATGATTGTCCTAGAAAGTGAGTTACCACAAGATTTTCAGGCTGTGGTAACACATTTGGAGAAAAAAAGAGTATAATAAAGTATCAGTAATTTTTAAAAGGAGTTTCTCATGCAAATTTTTAATAACATGAAGTCACGTTTGATCAATCAAGATGTGAAAATTGTTTTTCCTGAAGGGGAAGAACCACGCATTCTCCAAGCTGTTAAAAACTTGGTCAAGGAAAAATTGGTTGTTCCAGTTATCCTTGGAAATGAAAACAAGATCTCAGCTTATCTTGAAATCGAAGGTGTGACCTCAGGTTTTGAAATCATTGACCCAACAACTTATAATATTGACGAAATGGTAGCGGCCTTGGTAGCTCGTCGTCAAGGTAAGGTTGATGAAGCGCAGGCGCGTGAGTTACTGAAAGATGTGAACTATTTTGGTGTGATGTTGGTCTATATGGGCTACGCTAAGGGAATGGTTTCTGGTGCGATTCACTCAACCGCAGATACTGTGCGCCCAGCCCTTCAAATCATCAAAACTAAACCAGGCGTTTCTCGGACATCTGGTGCTTTCTTGATGGTGCGTGAGTCAGATCATACCCGTTATATGTTTGGGGATTGTGCCATTAACATTCATCCAGATGCTCAAACTCTGGCAGAAATCGCTGTTGAAACAGCCAACACTGCAAATCTTTTTGGCATTGACCCACGTGTGGCTATGCTGAGCTTCTCGACTAAAGGGAGTGGGGCTAGTCCAGACGTTGACCGTGTTGCAGAAGCGACTAACATCGCTAAAACCTTGCGTCCTGACTTAGCTTTGGACGGTGAGTTGCAGTTTGATTCTGCTATTGATATGGCTGTAGCTGATATTAAGGCACCAAACAGCCCAGTTGCTGGTAAAGCGACTGTCTTTATCTTCCCAGAAATTCAATCTGGTAACATTGGATACAAGATTGCGGAACGTTTAGGTGGCTTCTCAGCTGTTGGACCGATCCTTCAAGGTCTTAACAGCCCAGTAAATGACCTGTCTCGCGGCTGTAACGCAGATGATGTGTATAAATTGACCATTATCACAGCAACCCAAGCATTGGATACTGTCAACTAATGAAAGCATTGTTGGTCTATTTCAAGGATTATGTCAAGGAAGCTTTTTTAGGTCCCTTGTTCAAACTCCTCGAAGCTTTGTTCGAGCTTTTAGTTCCCTTGTTGATCGCAAGAATTGTAGACCAGATTATCCCTAGCAAGAACCAAGGCGACTTGGTTTTTGTTATAGTCTGGCTCTTTATTCTAGCTTGTTTGGGTGTTTTAGTGGCGATTACGGCCCAATATTTCTCGGCTAAGGCAGCGGTTCGCTACACACAAGGTTTGACAGATGATCTTTTTGCCAAAGTCATGCGTCTGCCGCAAGACGAACGGGATCGTCTGGGGCATTCGTCGCTTGTTACTCGTCTTTCTTCAGATACCTTTCAAATTCAAACAGGTATCAATATGTTTTTGCGCCTCTTTTTACGGGCACCGATTATTATTGTTGGGGTCATTGTCATGGCCTATGTGCTGAACCCACAAGTCAGTTTGATTTTCGTCATTATGGTAGGGATCTTATTTGCGCTAGTCTTTGGAGTTGCTAGAATCACTGCACCAGCTTATCAGGGCTTACGTCAGCAATTGGATCGAATCGTCGCCCTAACTCAGGAGCAGTTATCGGGCATGCGCGTTGTCAGAGCGTTTTCCCAAACAGAGCGTGAAGCGTCAGCTTTTGCTGCGGAAAACAAAAGGTATCAGAAAAAACAAATCACCGTTGGCCACTGGGCTGCCTTTCTGACACCTTTGACCTATCTGGTCGTTAATCTCAGCCTTCTTGTTCTTTTGTGGCGTGGAAATCAGCTCGTCTCAATGAGCCTGCTCAGTCAAGGATCGCTCATCGCTTTGGTCAATTACCTTTTGCAAATCTTGACGGAGCTACTAAAAGTGGCTATGTTAACGACTAATCTCAACCAATCGTTTATCTCAGCTCAGCGCGTTCTAGCTGTTTTTGAAGCACCGGAAGAAGACATTTTGGCATCATTGCCACAAGTGACAGCTGCTGCTAATAAGGCTATTTTGCTAGACCATGCTACCTTTCAATACCCAAGCGCTAGCGAGCCAGCCCTTTCAGATGTGACGCTTTCTCTGGAAAGCGGACAAATTTTGGGTGTGATTGGTGGAACTGGCTCTGGGAAATCCACTCTAGTTCAGCTCTTATCTGGATTACGTCAAATTTCTGCTGGAAGGATAGCGCTCTTTTGTGAGGGGCGAAGTCCAGAAAATCTAACTACTTGGCGAGAATGGACGGCCGTTGTGCCCCAAAAGGCTCAACTTTTCAGAGGGACTGTGCGCGAGAATTTATTATTAGGCATGACTAGAGAGGTCTCGGATGACGAACTTTGGCTTGCGTTAGAACATGCTCAAGCAGCAGATTTTGTCCATGCTAAGGAAGGGGGGCTGAATGCGGCAGTTGATAGTTTTGGGCGTAACTTCTCAGGTGGTCAACGGCAACGCTTAACCATGGCTAGAGCGCTTCTTAAACAATCTCCGTTTCTGATTTTAGATGATGCAACCTCAGCCCTGGATTATTTGACAGAGGCCAAGTTGTTTAAGACTATTACTGAGGAATATCAGGATGTTACTTTAGTATTAGTGTCGCAACGGACACGCAGTTTGGCTATTGCAGACAAGATTTTGGTGCTTGATAAGGGAAGACAGGTCGGACTGGGCAGACATGACGAACTTTTAGACAACTGTCCGATTTATCGAGATATTCATCTTTCTCAGAATCAGGAGGAGGTTAGCGATGAAAACTAAAACCCCCTCTTCTAGTCTTGCAAGGTTAAGTCAGCGTTTTCGAGGCCAAGGTGCTTTGCTGATGTTGGCGTTGATAGGCACAGTCGTTCAAGTTTCCTTAACCGTCTATCTTCCAGTCCTGATTGGCCAAGCAATCGATACTGTTGTTAGGCCAAATAGCAATCAACTCTTAAGCTCAATCCTTGTGCGCATGGTTTTGGTCATTGGACTCAATACAGCTATCCAATGGCTTAATCCTATCCTTTTTAACCGTCTTATCTATCAAGTAGTGGCCAAGCTGCGAGAAGACGTCCTCTTTAAACTGCACCATTTACCCCTTTCTTATATCGATAGACAGTCAATTGGTGACTTGGTCAGTCGCGTCACAACTGATAGTGAGCAATTGACAAACGGCCTTCTGATGATTTTTAATCAATTTTTCTTAGGTATTTTAACGATTCTTTTAACCATCTTTAGTATGGGACGTCTGGATATGCTGATGTTGCTGTTGGTGATTGGATTGACGCCTTTGTCCTTGTTGATCGCTCGCTTTATTTCCCAAAAAAGCTATCGCCTCTATCAGGAGCAAACGAGAGCACGTGGTCAGCAGACAGAGCTGTTAGAAGAAGTGATTGGCCAGCAGGCCTTGGTGCAGCAGTTTAATGCCCAAGCTCAGAAGATTGACATTTTCCGAAATAGGAATGCTCAGTACAGCGATGCGACTCAAGATGCTATTTTTTACTCATCGACCATTTTCCCAACGACTCGCTTTGTCAATGCCTTGATTTACGCTCTTTTAGCAGGTGTTGGAGCGCTTCGTATCATGAAAGGACAGTTTACTGTTGGCCAGCTAACAACGTTTTTGAACTATGCGACACAGTACACCAAGCCATTTAACGATATTTCGTCCGTTTTTGCTGAATTGCAGAGCGCTTTAGCTTGCGCGGAGCGGTTATTTGCTGTCTTAGATGAGCAGGCTTTATCAGAAGATCACTCCCAGATACTCGACAGCCATGCTGTTCAGGGAGCGATTGACTTTGAAAATGTTCAATTTGGCTATGTTCCAAATCGCATCTTGATTAAGAACCTCAACTTGTCCATTCCAGCAGGAAGCAAAGTGGGTATTGTAGGACCGACAGGTGCTGGAAAATCGACCATGATTAATTTGCTCATGCGATTTTACGAGGTCAATCAGGGACAAATCTTGCTCGATGGTATTCCGATAACGCAATATAGCCGTGAAGATTTCCGCCAGCAAATCGGGATGGTTCTTCAAGAAACGTGGCTGAAGGCAGCAACCATTCATGATAACATTGCCTATGGCCTTCCAAATGCGTCAAGAAAAGCAGTGATTGAAGCTGCCAAAGCTGCTAATGCGGACTTCTTTATTCGTCAATTGCCACAAGGCTACGACACTTATCTAGAAGACGCAGGAGCTAGCCTCTCTCAAGGGCAGGCGCAGCTTCTATCAATAGCACGAGTTTTTCTAAAACAGCCTAAAATTCTGATTTTAGATGAGGCGACCTCCTCAATTGACACACGGACAGAGATGTTGATTCAAAAAGCCTTTCAGAAATTAATGACAGGTAGAACTAGCTTTGTTATTGCCCACCGCTTATCGACGATTGAAGATGCAGATATGATCTTGGTCATGGTGGATGGCGATATTGTAGAATCTGGAAATCATGCCCAATTGATGGCACTTAAAGGTGTTTATCATCAAATGCAAACAGCGCAGGAAACACTGGCCTGATTAAAATACAATGAAAGGAAAGCATGCTAACCATGAAATCTATTTCTATGAGAGATTTTCAAGAGCAGTTTGACAATCTTGAAACCACCATTATTGATGTGCGTGGCGCAGATCTCTATGCTCAGGGACACTTACCGGGAGCTGTTAATATTCCCTTGGATGAATTGGACAAGCGCCTTGAAGAGCTTAGTCGTGAAAACGCCTATCATATCATTTGCCAACGAGGGATAAAATCAGTCCAAGCCACAGCATTTCTTAGCTCAAAGGGATTTGACGTCACAAACATTGACGGCGGTACCATTAAGTGGAATGGCAAGCTTGAGCAGTCTCATAATTTGTCATAGTCGCAAAATAGAAACGAATGATATCCTCTTTTGATTTAAGACGATCCATTCGTTTTTTCTATTTCCGATGAAACTCAGAGTAGACATCCAACTGGGAAGAGTCGCTAAAAATCAGTTCTTTCAAGGTTTTCTTCACAAAATCCTACTGTTGTTTTGCTGGAAAGACCTTAAATTTAGTTGAGTGATCAAAAAAACAGATAAAAAGTAGATGGATAGTACGATTTTGTTACACGTGTTTGGTAAGATAAAGAAGTGGGGATTCCCGAAGAGGTAACGAAGGAGTTTATGATGATTATTGCTATTGTTCTACTTGTTTTTGGTTTGCGCTTATTTTTCTTAAAGCGGTCCATTCGGAATGAAAAAAGGATATTGCAAAATGGCGGACGAGAATACGGTGCGCAGAATACGAAGTATATTACTATTTTGCACATTCTATTTTATTTGGGGTGTTTTAGTGAAGCTCTTGTTCATCAGACATCAATGGATTTCTTGAGTATGTTTGGTTTAGCGCTCTTAGTGGCTTCTATGGTCGCACTATGTACGGTCATCCACCTGCTGGGAGATATTTGGACAGTCAAGCTCATGATTTTAAAAGATCACAAGTTTGTGGACCATTGGCTATTTCGGACGATCAAGCACCCGAATTATTATCTGAATGTCATTCCAGAGCTGCTTGGCCTAGCCTTGCTTTGTCATGCTAAATGGACCTTTTTAGCACTTTGTCCTTTCTATCTCGTAGTGTTGTACCGCCGTATCAAAGAAGAAGAACGCCTGATCAGAGACATTATTATTCCAAATGGGATAAAATCTTAGGAGAACATTTGAGAAATCAGACCTATCAATTCATCATTGTCTTCCGATTTTGATAAAACTATTGTTAGAGGCTGGCAACAATTCAAAATTGATCTGACTTAACAAAAGAAAACGCATGAAATCCTTATTAATACTGGTTTCATGCGTTTTTTGCTGTTTGGCAAGATCAAGGGATCTGTAGTCACAAGTTGATTCAGAAGATTGTTTTTTTATAATTGAAGCAGGTGTTTTAGGAGTAGAGCAAAATCAATTTGACGAAGTCTTACTCTCTTTTCTGTCTGAATGAGTAGGGAAACGTAGTCTAGAATGACAGTTTGGAACGATGAACTATGGCTTTTAACGCCATGTTATTGAGCTAAAGTAATGTTATTTTAAGGTCTTTTTCATCTTTACAAACTCATAAACACCACCGTTGGTTTTTTGTTGGTAGTTCTCTCCAAAGATGAACCCTTGGTTTTGGTAGAGAGTTTGAGCACGTTTGTTAAAACAGGCAACGCTAAGTGTGATGGTTTGACATTCGTAATGCTCACGGATATAGGTTTCAATCGCGCAGTAGAAACTCTCACCCAGCCCTTGACCGGTATAATTGGGATTCATGCCTAGACCAAGTTCGATGGTATGTCCTTGTGGAAAGAAGCCGCAAAATCCTAGAAAGGCTCCGTTACGCAGAACTTGAAAATAGTGCCCCTCACGTTTTGAGGGATTGAGCAGTTCCTCATAATCCTCTGGGTCATTGGTTAGATTGTAAAAATCGTAAGGAGGCTCGTAAAGCCAGTCGTTGGCGATTTCTTCGGCCTCTGTTTGTCCTAGAGGAAGAATGTAAAAAGACGGTTCTCTTAGTAATTTTTGAAAGGATTTTTCCAAATTTTTCAGACGCCGTTGCTGAACATCTGGCTTGTCGGTTTGAAAGACATAGTCGGCGTAACCCTGCTGGTAGGCAGGAATCATCTGGCTATATAAATCTCTGGTTTCAGGTGTAAAATAGTCTTTGAGAAATTGTATGGACATGGACTCTCCTTAACTTAGTTTATAGGGCACCGTTTTTAGACTGACTGAGTGAGCGGCACCGATGAGCTTGGAAACGGGGCAGCGGGCATGAGCTTCTTGGACTAGGGCATTGGCTGCGTCTAGCGACATATTGTCGATAGCAGCCTGCCCCCTTAACAGCGAAATAATAGCCTGGTATTTCCGGCTCTTTGTGAAGGTCAACTGTGACATCAATGTAGGACAAATGATTCAAGCCCTTCTCTTTCAAAATGGTATCAAGTGTCGCTTTGAAACAAGTGGACCAAGCAAGAGCAATCATCTCTTCGGGATTAAAGCCTGACTGGTTGTTGAGGGGATGGCTGGTGGTGACCTGCTTGCCATTAGAGAGCTGGACGGTGCCGTCAATCCCTTGAGTATTATGAGCTGTTACAGAATAGAGCATATTTCTTTCCTTAAAATGTTGTGTTCACCTTATTTTATCAGAAAGGGCAGTGTTAGTGAAACTTAAAGCTGTCAAATGTGCTATAATATGAACAAACAGTGATTGAAAAGGAGTTTTTATGACAACCATTAGCACAGATAAAGCACCAAGCGCAATCGGCCCTTATGTCCAAGGAAAAGTGGTGGGAAATCTCTTGTTTATGAGCGGTCAAGTGCCGCTTTGTCCTGAGACAGGGGAAGTTGTAGGTGAAACTATTGAGGAGCAGACGGAACAAGTCTTGAAGAATATTGCTGCGATTTTGGAAGCTGCTGGAACAGATTTTGATCATGTGGTCAAAACAACTTGCTTCCTTAAAGATATGAATGATTTTGCCACTTTCAATGATGTCTATGCAACAGCCTTTAAAGTTGATTTTCCTGCTCGTTCAGCCGTTGAGGTGGCGCGTTTGCCACGCGATGTTAAGGTTGAGATTGAAGTCATTGCTGAGATTGTCTAAATTGGGGTAAAGTTGATGACTAAACATATTGTGCTTATTCACGGAACTTGGTGTCACGGTAAGGTCTGGGGTGATTTTGCGACCAAGTTGGCTGCTATGGGTTTAACGGTACACGCGCCAAGCCTGCGTTACCACGACTTGCCTTATGAGGAAGTGGCAGCCAAGGTCGGAGAGGTTAGCTTGACGGACTATGCAGATGACTTGGTAGCTTTAGTTGAAAGTTTACCTGAGAAACCCTTACTTTTGGGGCATTCACTGGGCTGTCTCTTGGCGCAGATGGTGGCAGAGCGGACAGAAGTTAAAGGGATGATTCTTATGGGACCAGCTCCAACGGCAGATATCTTTGCTCTTTATCCGAGCATGATTCGCAGTTTTATCCGGCATTTTTTGCGCTGGGGTTTCTGGCAAAAGCCGATGCCACCTTATAAAGAGGAATTTTTCAAATACTGTATGAACGTTCAAGACTCGGCGCTTAAGGAGGAGATTTTCAAAGACCTAGTTCCTGAGTCGGGCAAGGTTTACACCCAGCTAGCCTTTCCTTTTGCAGACAAAAGCAGAGCAGGCTATGTCGATTTTTCTAAAATCGCAGGTCCCGTCTTGGTGATCACAGGGAGCGAGGACAAGATGACAGTGTCACCTATCGCTAGAAAAACAGCTAAAAATTACCCAGGTTCGCTACTTGTCTCCATCACAGGTGCGGATCACATGTATGAATCAGGGAAATTTCAAAATCAGACTTTAGCTGTTATTAGGGATTGGCTTTACCAGAAAGAATTTATTTAAGTTTCTACATTCACCAGTAAAATGCTTGCATTGTGAGATATAGTTTTCAAACATCATGACCGTCTTTTGAGAGAAACGACTGATGGAGCGAAAAATAGGCATTAAGAGAGTAGTCTTTTGCTGTGAAATGAGATTTTAAAGAATAGTTTAAGAAAGAGAGGACTAAAAGATGGCAGATAAACCGTTACAGCTCGTGGTCATCACAGGGATGAGTGGTGCGGGGAAAACCGTAGCCATACAGTCTTTTGAGGATATGGGCTATTTTACCATTGATAATATGCCGCCAACGCTTCTACCTAAGTTCATTGAGCTGCTTAAAGCCAGTCAGGACAATGATAAGGTAGCTGTTGTGGTTGATATGCGCAGTCGCTCCTTTTTTGCGGACGGTGACTCCATCATTGACCAACTAGATAGCGATCAATCTGTTGATGTTAAGGTCCTTTTTCTAGATGCGACAGATAATGAATTGGTGGCCCGTTACAAGGAAACACGTCGTAGCCATCCCATGGCGACAGATGGTCGTGTTTTAGATGGCATTATTAAGGAGAGAGAGCTTCTAGCTCCTCTCAAGAGCACCAGTCAGCATGTGATTGACACCACAGAGCTCACTCCGCGTAAGCTTCGACAGGCTATCATTGATTCCTTTTCAGATGAGAGGGTGCAGGCTGCCTTTCGGATTGAGGTGGTCAGCTTTGGCTTTAAGTATGGTTTACCATTAGATGCCGATCTTGTTTTTGATGTGCGTTTTTTACCAAATCCTCACTATGTGCCAGAATTGCGACCGCAGACAGGCCTTGATCAACCCGTTTACGATTATGTCATGGGGCATGGCGCATCTGAAGAATTTTACGCGCATTTGTCAGGACTAATCAAACCAATCTTGCCAGGCTACCAAAAGGAAGGCAAGTCTGTTTTGACCATTGCTATTGGCTGTACTGGTGGTCAGCATCGTTCTGTTGCTTTTGCCAAACGTTTAGCAGAGGATTTGACACGTGATTGGTCGGTGAATTTAAGCCATCGTGATAAAGATCGACGGAAAGAGACGGTGAACCGTTCATGAGAAAACCAAGAATAGTGGTTATTGGTGGAGGAACAGGCATTCCCGTCATTCTCAATAGCCTACGTAAGTATCCGGTCAATATCACAGCGATTGTAACGGTCGCAGATGATGGAGGATCGTCTGGCAAGCTACGTGAAACCATGAAGATGGCACCTCCAGGTGATCTGCGCAATGTCTTGGTTGCCATGTCAGATATGCCCAAGATCTATGAGGAGATTTTTCAATATCGCTTCCACGAGGACGATGGGGCTTGGGCCGGACATCCGCTAGGAAATCTTATCATTGCAGGTATTTCTGAGATGAAAGGTTCTCTCTACAATGCCATGCAGCTATTGACCAAATTTTTCCATGTGACTGGCAAAATTTATCCTTCAAGCGACAACGCTCTTACCCTGCACGCTGTCTTTCAAGATGGGACTGAAGTTGTGGGTGAAAGCCAATTGGCCAAGCACGAAGGCTTGATTGACCGCGTTTATGTGACAAACACCTATAATGATGAAGCGCCAACAGCTAGTCGCAAGGTTGTATCAGCTATCATGGAGGCAGATATGATTGTCCTTGGACCGGGCTCGCTTTTCACATCGATTTTGCCCAACCTTGTCATTCCAGAAATTGCTCAAGCCTTGCTTGAAACCTCAGCAGAAGTCGTCTATGTCTGCAACATCATGACCCAGCGCGGCGAGACCGAGCATTTTACGGATGCCGATCATGTCGCTGTCTTGAATCGTCATCTGGGCGAGCCTTTTATTGATACTGTTTTGGTCAATATTGATGAGGTCCCTCAGGATTATATGGATCTCCACAAATTTGATGAGTATTTGGTGCAGGTGTCGCATGATTTTCGAGGTTTACAGGCCCAGACTCCACGCGTGATTTCTTCGCATTTTGTCGAACTAAAAAATGGCGGAGCGTTCCACGATGGGGATTTGGTCGTGGCTGAACTGATGAATATCATACGGGTGAAGCCATGAGTTTTACGGTCAATGTTAAAGAAGAGCTGATTGCTTTATCTACCCACGACAAGGCGGAGTTATCTGCTATGATTAAGCTATCTGGGAATTTAGGCATAGGCCATCAGGGATTGACCCTATCCCTGTCCACAGAAAATGCCAAGGTAGCTCGCCATGTATATGAGCTGGTATTGACCAACTATGCTGTTAAAGCTGATATCCGCTATCACCAGAAGACTAATCTCAAGAAAAATCGTGTTTATCAGGTTTTTTTAGAGAGAGATGTCGAAGTGATTCTGAATGACCTTCATCTGGCGGATAGCTTTTTTGGTCTGGAAACAGGAATCAATCCTGAGATTCTCTCTCAGGAAGAAGCGAGTCGGGCTTACCTCCGAGGAGCATTTCTAGCCAGCGGAACGGTTAAAGATCCTGAGAAAGGCAAGTATCAGCTGGAAATTGCCTCTATTTACAGCGATCATGCTCAGGACTTAGCCCAGCTTATGCAGGGCTTCTTGCTAGATGCTAAGGTTATTGAGCGTAAAAAGGGGACCATTACCTATCTGCAACGGGCCGAGGATATTATGGATTTTTTTATCGTGATTGGAGCTATGGGGGCGCGTGATGGTTTTGAAGAGGTCAAAATGCTTCGCGAAACACGAAACGACCTTAATCGTGCCAATAATGTCGAGATGGCCAATATTGCCAGAACTGTATCTGCTAGCGTTCGCACGATCAATAATCTGGTCAAGCTAGACGGTGTCATTGGACTGGATAACTTGCCTGCTGATCTGCAAGAGGTCGCAGTTCTGCGTTTGGCGCACCCAGACTATTCTATCCAGCAACTGGCAGATAGTCTCACAACGCCCATCACCAAAAGCGGTGTCAATCATCGTCTGCGTAAACTAAATAAGATGGCCGATGACTTATAATTTGACTGGATGAAGCTGGGAAAAGTATAGTCGATCGAATCAAGAACGCTACAACTGTGGTTCTCAGAAAAACATACTAGGTAATACTCTGATTTTGAGATCGCTTTTGTTTCAATCAACTATAAAAGTTAACAAACCAAAAACGAATGATGACAACTCTCTAAAACACAGAGATTGCCGATCATTCGTCTTTTTATAGCTAATTCTCGTTTTAAAACAATATTCGAAAAACCCCAAAATATTTCAGAAAGTCAGACTTCTTTATCACCTAAGTGAGTTGTAACCATTTGAAAATTGAGAACGACAAAGGAATGGCTTCTCAATGAGTTTCCGAACCAGTCTATTATTTTTGGAAGGTTGACTTTTCCAGTGTTCATTTGAGTTCAGCTTTTTTGAAAAAGTTATCCTAGACTTGAAGCTCTTAGAGTGAGCTTGGTTGCGAGAGTAATCTGCTGAATAGGTGGGGTGACATCATGAGTGAGTTGGCTGTGCAACAAGTGAAATGCGGTAGCGCCCATCTCCTTAGTAAAAACAGTTACACTGGACAGTGTTGGGTAAACATAGCTAGTCACAGTCGTGTCATTAAACGAAATGAGGCTAACGCGTTCAGGTACAGCGATTTGCGCTTCTTGCAGAGCCTTGAGAGCACCGATAGCTAAGCTATCATTGGCAATAAAGAAAGCCTGCGGTAAGTTGTCTTCAAATTGATTGATGAGCTGGGTCATCATCTGATAGCCACTGTCTGCTGAAAATTCGCCTACTTTGAGCCACTTAGGATTGAAAGCTTGCCGTTTTTCCAAGTATTGCTGGAAAATGATCAAACGCTGATCAGCAATCGTTTCTTTGTTATCGCTCGTTTTTTCTTGACCTGTCAGCATGCCAATCTGCCATTGCTCATTTTGCCAGAAGTGATCAAGAGCAGCTGTTACTCCAAAGGTAAAATCAGTGGTCACACATGAAAAACCATGTGGTAGAGTGTTGCTATCCACAAAGACGAGAGGTTTTCCAAAACTAGCTAGCTCAGCGATCTGATCACGGCTGAATTTACCAATGGCAATCAGTCCGTCAGCTTGCTCAGCAGGTGTCAGCTCTTCCTGATTAAAAATCCTGATAATCTCATAGCCTTTTTCTTGCGCTTCTTTTTCAAGACCTGTCCGAATGGAGTAGTAGTAAAGATCATCGAGTTCTTCATGCTGGCTATACCATTGTACGACAGCGATTTTGGGCTGATTTTGCCTAAAGCTATTTTTCTGAATGTGTTTAGTATAATTGAGCTCGTCTGCAGTGTCAAAAATCTTTTTACGAGTTTCATCGCTGACAGAGAGTTTTGGATCGTAATTGAGTACCCGAGATACCGTAGCGCTTGATACACCAGCTTTTTTAGCAATGTCCTTGATTGTAGCCATATGTCCCTCTAGTTCCTATAAGTATTTGTTTCATTATACCATTAAATGGCTTATTAGGTAAATAAAACATAAAATTTAGTAAAACAATTGATTTATTTACTAAATGTGTTATACTAAGACTAGAAAAAACGGTTTCAAAGGAGAAAACTCATGAACACAGCAGAATTACAACAAGCTTTTTTAGATATTTTTAATCAAGAAGCAGATGCAACCTTCTTTTCACCTGGTCGAATTAATCTGATCGGAGAACACACTGATTATAATGGTGGTTATGTTTTCCCATGTGCGATTACCTTGGGAACATTCGGTGCCGCTCGTAAGCGTGACGACCAACTTTTGCGTTTTTACTCAGCTAACTTTGAAGACAAGGGTATCATCGAGGCGAATTTGGATGAATTAGTCAACGATCCTGCTCATGACTGGGCTAATTATCCTAAAGGAGTTCTTAAGTTTTTGAAGGAAGCGGGTTATACGATTGACACTGGGATGGATCTTTATGTTTATGGTAATATTCCTAATGGATCTGGTCTATCGTCTTCAGCGTCACTGGAATTGTTAACGGGGATTGTTGCTGAAGAGCTTTATGGACTTATCCTAGAACGCCTTGATTTGGTCAAAATTGGCAAGCAGACTGAAAATGACTTTATCGGGGTCAATTCAGGCATTATGGATCAGTTTGCGGTCGGTATGGGAGCAGAAAATCAAGCGATATTGCTAGATACTAATACACTTGACTACGAATTAGCTCCGCTTGATTTAGGTGACAATGTGGTCGTTATCATGAATACCAAGAAACGCCGGGAATTAGTTGATTCTAAGTACAATGAGCGCAGGGCAGAATGTGAAGAGGCTGTGCGAGAATTGCAGGTAGGAGGGGTGGCGATCGAAACCCTCGGAGAACTGGACAGCCAATCCTTTGATCAATATACCTACTTGATTAAGGATGCTAACCGCATCAAGCGTGCTCGCCATGCCGTTTTGGAAAATGGGCGTACCATGCAGGCTTACGAAGCCCTTCAGGCTGAAAACATTCCAGAGTTTGGTCGCCTTATGAACGCTTCCCATGTCTCTTTGGAGCATGATTACGAAGTCACAGGCCTAGAGTTGGATACGCTTGTTCATACAGCTTGGGAACAAGATGGTGTTGTCGGTGCTCGTATGACAGGTGCTGGTTTTGGTGGCTGCGCTATCGCTATCGTCAATAAGGACAAGGTTGAGGACTTCATCACCAATGTCGGCCAACATTATCGTGACGTAGTTGGTTATGATGCTGAATTCTATGTAGCCGAAATCGCAGATGGTGCCAAGGTCTTATCCCGCAAGGATTAAGGAAGGGGAGTAAATGGTAAACTTAGTCCAACAATTTGTCCAAAAAGTGATTGAAGAAGGTGCTTATGAAGAACAGGATTATCATTATCTGGTCAATCGCGTCTTCGCGCTAGTTGGTGAGACACAAGCAACTGCCAAGCTAGATTTGACGCAAATCATTGATATGAAAGATGAGCTAGTATCTCTAGCGATTGCTAATGGAAAAATTTCAGATTTAGCAGATGATCAGGATATTTTAGGAGCTCAGCTCATGGATTTGATGACGCCTCCTCCTAGTCAGGTCAATCAGGTCTTCTGGAAGACCTATAAGGATTCTCCTGAACGGGCTATTGCTGATTTTTACCAACTCAGCAAGGCGAATGATTATATCAAGACAAGGGCTATCGCTCAAAACATCGGCTTTGAAACTGTAACGGACTACGGTAATCTAGAAATTACCATCAACCTGTCCAAGCCAGAAAAAGACCCCAAGGCGATTGCGGCTGCAAAGGCGATGCCTGCTTCCAGTTATCCAAAATGTATGCTTTGTCCTGAAAACGAAGGTTATCTAGGGCGTATTGGTTATCCTGCCAGAACAAATCATCGTATCATTCAATTCGACTTGCAGGGTACAACTTGGGGCTTTCAGTACTCGCCCTATGCTTATTTTAATGAGCACTGTATCTTTCTACATGGTCAGCATGTTCCCATGAGCATCACACCTGAGACCTTCGGGCGTTTGTTGGACATCGTTGAGCAATTTCCAGGTTATTTTGCTGGGTCAAATGCTGATTTACCGATTGTTGGTGGTTCTATCCTAACACATGACCATTACCAAGGTGGTCGCCATACTTTTGCCATGGAAAAGGCACCGATTGAGACAGCTTTGAGATTTGAGGGATTTGAGACTGTTGAAGCTGGGATTGTTAAGTGGCCCATGTCTGTCATTCGCTTGCGTTCTAAAAACAAGCATAATCTGATTCAACTTGCTGAGAAAATCTTGACCACATGGCGGAGTTATTCAGATTTAGACTTGCAAATTAAGGCGGAAACAGATGGGACACCGCACCATACCATCACACCGATTGCTCGCAGGGTAGAAGGGATCTTTGAGCTGGATTTAGTCCTTCGTGATAACCAAACTTCTGACGAATTTCCAGATGGCATTTACCATCCGCACCCAGATGTGCAGCACATTAAAAAGGAAAATATTGGCCTGATTGAGGTTATGGGACTAGCGATTTTGCCACCGCGTCTCAAGACAGAAATGGAAGTGGTAGCAGACTATCTGCTCGGAAAGAGTGATAAGGTTGCTGCTTATCACCAAGATTGGGCTGATCAAATCAAAGCTAACTATCAGGAATTGACAGAAGCTAATATTACCGATATTATCAATCTAGAGATCGGTCTCGTCTTTAGTCGTGTTTTGGAAGATGCGGGTGTCTATAAACGAACAGAAGAAGGACAGGCAGGCTTTATTCGGTTTGCTGAGGCAGTAGGGCTAGTCTAGGAAAACAAAGGAAGCTATATATCTAAGCCTGCTGCATACAGTATGGTGAGAAATGATTCATGACGAATCATAAAAGATTCTAGTTTATGACTGGTAAAACTGTATAAAGTTCCCTAAACAGACAATCTGACTTCATTAATTGAGGTCAGATTAGTTTTTATTAAAATTATCAGATAATTTTAATAAAAAACTTGAGATACAGATTAATCTTTGCTATAATAGACCTGTTCGGAAAGACGAGTTGATGATTCTCATGAGTAAGTCCTCGTTTAGAGAGACACATTTTAGTAAAGGGGTTGATGGTTTATAAAAATTAATAATCTGATATGGCTAGGCTTGATCGGCTTGATTTTGATATCCCTTTCGATTGGTGCAAGTGATTTTTCTTGGAGCGCCTTTTTTCAGGGAGATGAGTCAGCGCAGTTAGTTTTTATGGCGTCACGCTTTCCAAGGACTATCAGTATTCTATTAGCAGGTTCAAGTATGGCTGTGGCTGGCTTGCTCATGCAGACCATGACCCAGAATCATTTTGCAGCACCGTCCACGGTTGGGACGGTAGAAGCTGCCCAACTTGGCCTCCTGCTCAGTCTCTTTCTATTTCCCAATCCCAGCTTATTTCAAAAAATGATCAGTGCTTTTGTGACATCAATGATCTTCACAGTGCTTTTTTTGAGAGTCTTTAGGAGTTTGAAGGTGACTGAGAACTGGTACTTGCCTTTGATAGGAATTGTTTACAGTGGTATTATTGGTTCATTGGCTCAAATCCTAGCTTATCGCTTCAATCTTGTTCAATCACTATCGTCGTGGTTACAAGGGTCTTTTGCCATGATACAGACACATCAGTATGAGTGGCTCCTTCTCAACCTGCTTATTTTGCTGGTAGCTTGGAGATTGTCATCAAGTTTTACTCTGCTGTCTCTAGGGCGTGATACCAGTCAAACCTTGGGGCTTGATTACCAAGCTATTGAAAAGCTAGCACTCATCCTGATTTCACTGACGACCAGTGTCACTGTTATTACTGTAGGTGCTCTCCCATTTATTGGGGTCATTGTTCCAAATGTGGTGCGTCTGTACTCTGGAGATCACTTATCGCGAAACATCGGGAAAGTTGCTACAGTTGGAGCTGTATTGGTTTTAGCTTGCGATATGATAGCCCGTCTGGTTATCAGGCCTTACGAAGTTTCGGTGAGTTTAATTCTTGGTATTTTGGGTAGCGCTAGTTTTATCTACTTGCTATGGAAAGGGCGTGTGCATGCGTAAACGAAAAACGTCCATTCAACAGATAATACTTGGGCTCAGTTTTCTATCCATAGTAGCAATAATTCTCTATTTTTGGCCGATTGGTCGTCCACTGACTGCCTATGCCCTAAAAGCACGCTCTCAGAAATTATTAGCCTATCTTTTAGTTGCTATTGGTACTAGCTTGTCATCGATTAGTTTTCAAACTCTATCGGGCAGTCGCTTTTTAACACCGAACATACTGGGACTTGAGAATCTTTACGTTTTAATTCAGACGATATTCTACTGGTTTTCTTGGAAATTAGTTGGAGACCTAGCTTTTGATCCTGTCGTAGAATGTTTAGTCTTGATAGGAATCCAAGCCTTATTTTTCATGGTCTTACAGCCGATGATTCAGATCTTGCTCAAGCAGGGCTTAATGTTGATTTTGCTGATTTGTATGGCTTTGGGGACTTTGTTTCGAAGTCTTTCGACCTTTATTCAGGTGAGCATGGACCCGAATGAGTATGACCAGCTGCAGGCTAGGCTCTTTCCAAGTTTTCAACGCATGAATCTGGAAATTCTAGGATTGCTTTTGATGTTTAGTGTCGGGCTGGTTATCTTTTATTGGCGTAAAACTGCCATTTTAGATGTTTTGCATCTAGGGCGAGATACCGCGACGGTTCTTGGTGTTCAGGTTGAGCGTGAAAAAAGGCATATTCTTTGGCTAATCGTGCTTACCGTATCGGCTATTACGGCTCTCATTGGACCTTTAGCCTATCTGGGATTTCTTGTCTCCAACTTGACCTATGAGCTGACCAAGACTTATCGTCATCGGGAATTATTTACAGTGGGGAGTTTGATGGGCTTGCTTATCCTAGTTAGTGGGTAATTTATCATTGAGCGCCTGCTAGGTTATAATCTCAATATCAGCATGATCATTGAGCTGATTGGTGGCAGTCTCTTTTTCTACCTCATCTATCGGGAGCGTAAAAAGGCATGAAACTTGAACACATTCATAAAAAATACGCGGATAACTTTAATCTGCAGGGTATTGATCTTGAGATTGAACGAGGGGCTTTTACAGCTTTTATTGGGCCAAACGGTGCAGGAAAGTCAACTCTGATCAGCATTATGAGTCGCCTGTTGCCAAAGGATGAGGGGTGTCTCTACATCAAAGGTCAGGAAATTGAGGCATGGGACAATCGCGAGCTTGCCAAGGAACTTTCCTTGCTCAAGCAAACCCAGCAATATCAGGTCAAGTTGACTGTGGCTGAGTTAGTCGCCTTTGGCCGCTTTCCCTATAGTGGCAATCGCTTGACGCCAGATGATCAGGTCAAAATTGATGAAGCCATTGCTTACATGGAGCTGGAGAGTTTCCGAGAGCGCTACATTGACACCTTGTCAGGTGGCCAGCTTCAGCGTGTCTACATTGCGATGGTGCTAGTGCAGGACACCGATCTTATTCTTTTAGATGAGCCGCTTAATAATTTGGATATCAAGCAGAGCATTGCCATGATGAAAATCTTGCGTAATCTTGTAGATGAGTTGGGCAAGACAGTTATCATTGTCATTCATGACATCAATATTGCCAGCCAGTTTGTTGACAATATGGTCGCCTTTAAAGAGGGCAAAGTCTTTCATAGTGGGAAAGTGAAAGATGTGATGACCAAGGAGATCCTGGATGCGCTCTATGACATGTCAGTCACGCTTATTGATGTGGCTGGAAATCCTATTTGTATTTATCATTAGTCATTAAATTTTTAAAAAGGAGTTTTTTATGAAAACAGTTCTTAAACGCTCAGGCCTAGCTTTGCTTGCCTTTGTTGCCACCTTTTTGTTGATTGCCTGCTCAAGTCAATCCTCTAATACATCAAGCGATAGCTCTTCTTCAACGTCAAAGGCTTCGCAAGCAGCAGAAGTGTCTATCAAAGGTGTGACAGTACCTGTCAATCCTAAAAAAGTGGTGACGTTTGACCTCGGTGTAGCTGATACCATTCGTGCCCTTGGATTTGAAGATAGCATTGTTGGGTTACCAACTAAAAATTTGCCGGACTATCTTTCTGGACTTTCAGATCGCAAAAGCGTTGGGAGTATGAAGGAGCCTGATTTGGAGGCTATTGATGCGCTGCAACCCGACTTGATTATTGCATCAGGGCGTACAGCAGATTACATCGAGCAATTCCAGAAAATCGCGCCTACCATCCTTTTTGAGACAGACCATGCGGATTATTGGAATTCTGTGAAATCAAATATTACGACGCTAGCAAGCATTTACGGAGAAGATGCAGTTGTAGATGCGAAGAAGCAATTAGCAACCCTTGACAGCCAAATTGCTGATATTGCAGCTGCCAATAAAAAATCAGATAAAAAAGCGCTTGCTATGATTCTTAATGAAGGGAATATGGCCATCAATGGTCCAAAATCACGCTTTGCTTTCCTATACAGCACACTTGGTTTCCATCCGACAGACGCTAAGATAGAAGAGTCACGTCACGGACAAGACATCAGTTTTGAAGGGGTTCGTGAAATCAATCCTGACCTGATCTTTGTCCTTAATCGTACACTGGCTATCGGTGGCGATACTTCACGTGACAAGTCCCTTTTAGAAAATGAATTGGTAAAAGGCACAAACGCTGGTCAAAACAACGGTATTGTGAATTTGACCTCTGATCTCTGGTACCTCAGCGGTGGTGGTCTTGAATCGACACAATTGATGATTGATGATGTTAAAGACTATGCGAAATAAGTGTGAGAAAATCAGGAAAATAGCAGGTTTAGGAGTTGTCATTTTGGTATAAGTATGGTATGATAGTATTCGTGTGTAATGGACGCACAAAAATACAGTTTATCCGCTGGGTTTAAAAGCACCTATGATTGACAAAGATAGGAGAAAAAAATGAATCCATTAATCCAAAGCTTGACTGAAGGTCAACTTCGTACTGATATCCCTGAGTTCCGTCCTGGTGACACTGTTCGCGTTCATGCGAAAGTTGTCGAAGGTTCACGTGAACGTATTCAGGTCTTTGAAGGTGTGGTTATTTCCCGCAAAGGCCAAGGAATTTCAGAAATGTACACTGTTCGCAAAATCTCAAGTGGTATCGGTGTTGAGCGTACTTTCCCAATCCACACACCACGTGTAGATAAGATTGAAGTTGTTCGTTACGGTAAAGTACGTCGTGCGAAGCTTTACTACTTGCGTGCATTGCAAGGTAAAGCAGCGCGTATCAAAGAAATCCGTCGTTAATCATGATGTGAAGGCGTTAAAAAACTCCAGTAAAAATAGGAAAAGCGACGAAGGAGCCGTGCTCCTAGGAGATTTTATCTTTTTTACTAGAGTTTTAGCCTGAACTCAAATCTTCGGATAAAGAAGACTCGGAAGAGTCTCTTTTTTGTTCTTGAAATCATAAATTCAAAGCGAACTATCTTTTTTGCCAGACCTTTAGCTCGAACTCAGTTAAGATAGGATAAGAACCTACTCGAGATTCTGATTTCGAGGTAGGTTTTCTTTCTTACCAAACTTTTAGCCTGAACTCAAATCTTCGGACGGGAGTAGGAAGGAACTCTATCAATCAAAAAAGAGTTCGTTCTCCCACCCGAAAATGTCTGTAGAAAATAGTACAACATACTTAAAGACTATTAAAAAACTGCACAAAATCAACGTTTGCTAACGAAGACTTCGTGCAGTTTTGTTTTAATGTTTTAGAGTTTTTACTTGATTCGTCTGACTATTCGAGGTTCAATTTATTTTTGATGAGGTAATGACTACCAAAATAGCTAGAAATCATAAGAATAAAGTCAAAAGCTGTGTTCAGTAGATCATAGATGAGTCTACCCTGCTTATCGTAAGCGTAGTAGTCTGTGTAGGCTGGCAGGAGTACTTCATGCAGAACTGTGACCAAGACCATCAATCCAAAGAAAGCTAGAAAAGAAGTGATGATGCGATGATTTTCAAAGCTGTGCCCGATAGCAATAGAGAGAAAAATGAGGGTAATATAGGATGCGATTTGAACCGTTGTTGTCATAAACTGGAAGAGATGAAAAAGGGGATCGCTGAGCCATGTTTGAAAAATTTCAGCTAGGCCATGGAAGATGGCCGCAAGATTTTCAGTAGTTATAACCATCCCCATGACTGCGACACTGACAATCAAGGCCAGAAGAGATAGTCCTACCCAAACTAAGCTTACCAGTAGCTTGCTTACCAATAATTGGTGAACAGAAACGGGGAGTGTCATGGTGAGATAGCCTTGTTTGCCGTATATATTGTCCTTAAAGCGTTTAATGATCAGCGATAAGGTCGAAATTGCTATTGCTGAGACAACGATAGCAAAACTCATGAGGACTAGTAGCAGTAAAATCCCTGAAAAGCCTGATGAAAAGTTTTCTCGGAAAGTTAGTCCTAAGTGATAGCTCATGCCATAGCTTGAGTTTGCTACAGAATAGTGTTCACGAAGGAAAGCACCTAAGCTAATAGCAAGAAATAAGCACATTAAGTACAGGGTGAGGTACCATTTGCTGACGGATTTGAGTTCGTGTTTGACTAATTTGAAAAACATAGGAATACCTCTTACTGAATATTAAGTTTATGCTTAATGAGGTAATGAGTGGAGAAGTACATGAGCAGACTCAATACAAGATCGAAACCAGCAGTGAACCAGTAGTAATGCGAACTGATACCGGTATTATTAAGGACAATCATAATGACAACCATTAAGAACATGTCAAGGACAAAGAACGCTACAAAAGAAAGAAGTATCCGATGGCTTTCGGCCAGATGTCCCAGAGCAATAGCCAAATAGAGCATAATGATATTGTTGATAGTGCCAATCGTAGCGCTCACGCAGTAAGCAACAATGTTCAAACCTCCAAGTTGTCCCCAAATTTGCTTCATAACGTCAATAAATGTCTGATCTGTCAACAGTTGTCTAAAGCCTTCTCGGAGTTCAGCGTATCCAATGGTGATTAGAATAATCGTGAAGATAGCAAGGATCACAGTGAGAAAGGATAGCACGTACCAAATCACAGCTGCAACTAATTTGCTTAATAGTATCTGATGAGTTGTGGCGGGCAAGGTCATGGTCAAGTATCCTTGGCGTCCATAGATATTGTTTTTAAAACGGCGAATGATGAGAACCAGTGTTGATAGAGCAAGTGCGGCAATGATGGCACCGAACCCTAAAAAAATAATCATTGTCAACATCATTGGCCAGAGAGAATTGCTTTCATCAATATTAGCTTGATTCATGTGTTTTAACCAAAAGCCAAGAATGACCGCAAAGGACATGGTCATGGCATAAAGGCTTAGATACCATTTGCCGACAGATTTAAATTCCTGTTTTAGAAGTTTTCCAAACATCTTTGTCTCCCTTCTAACTAAGCTCTAAAATCGTCACGGAAAAGCTCGTCAATAGACTCACCGTGCTCAACGCGAAGATCATCGACATTGCCCTGACGCACAACATGCCCACGATTGATAAAGATAACCTGATCTAAAATGCTTTCAATGTCAGAAATCAAATGAGTTGAGATCAAAACCGAAGCATCAGGTGAGTAGTTATTAATAATCGTTCTCAGGATATAGTCTCTAGCCGCGGGGTCAACGCCACCGATAGGCTCATCTAGGATATAAAGCTTAGCTTGTCGGCTCATCACAAGAATTAATTGGACCTTTTCCTTATTCCCTTTTGATAATTTTTTGAGCTGAATATCCAAATTAATATTGAGATCCTTGAGCAAATTCATTGCAGTTTCGGTATCAAAATCATCGTAAAATGTTTTGAAGAAATCAAGAGCATCAACCACCTTCATGTTATCATCTAAATAAGTAGTATCTGGTAGGTAGGAAACGATTTTCTTGGTTTCTGGTGATGGATGCATGCCCTTGATGAGAATTTCTCCTTCATTGGGTTGCAAAAGGCCATTAAGCAACTTGATGAGGGTTGTTTTTCCTGAGCCATTTGGGCCTAAAAGACCGATAATACTACCTGGCATGAGTGTTAGGCTGACATTGTCTAAGGCGAGATTGTTGCTGTAACGTTTAGTGACGTTTTTAATCTCAACGAGTGGCTGAGTCATTCGAATTTCCTCCTAAAAAAATCTCTAATTCTGGAACAATTTCGTCATTTTTGAAACCAAGGTTCTGCATATTAGTGACAAAGTTTTGCAATTCTTGATGGGCTAGGGTGTGCCGCGTGACAGTGATAAGCTCTTGATTATCTGTCACAAAGCGACCAGATGTCCTCTTTGAGTAGACAAATCCCTGGTTTTCCAAATCAGACAAGGCCCGCTGAATGGTATTGGGGTTTACTCCAGCAATTTCGGCTAAATCACGAACGGATGGGAGACGTTCACCGATTTTAAGCTGGCCAGTCACGATCTGTAGCTTGATGATATTACATATCTGAAGATAGATGGGCTGATTGTTATCAAATTTCCAAGACATGGCAATTCCTTTCTGTTTATTTGTTCTAATTTTATAATACAATTTAAAATCAAATTATGCAAGCATTTATACATAAAAAATGGAAAAAACTTTAGGAAGCAGGCAGAATTTTTGATATAATAGTTAGGATTACAGTTAAAGGAAGACGCATGAATTTAGAAGAACTCAAACACCGTCAGGAAAAAATTCGAAATTTCTCCATTATTGCCCACATTGACCATGGAAAGTCAACCTTGGCAGACCGCATTTTGGAAAAGACAGAGACCGTTTCAAGCCGTGAAATGCAGGCCCAGCTCTTGGACTCTATGGATTTGGAGCGCGAGCGTGGGATTACCATTAAGCTAAATGCCATTGAATTGAATTATAAGGCGAAAGACGGAGAAACCTATATTTTCCACTTGATCGACACGCCTGGACACGTCGATTTTACCTATGAGGTATCGCGCTCGCTTGCTGCCTGCGAGGGAGCGATTTTGGTCGTAGATGCTGCGCAGGGAATCGAAGCCCAGACCCTTGCCAATGTCTATCTTGCCCTCGATAATGACCTAGAAATCTTACCTATTATCAATAAGATTGACCTACCTGCGGCAGATCCAGAGCGGGTGCGCCAAGAAATCGAAGATGTGATTGGGCTTGACGCGAGCGAGGCCGTGCCAACTTCTGCCAAAGCTGGCATTGGAATTGAAGAAATTCTAGAGCAAATCGTTGAGAAGGTGCCTGCTCCAGCAGGAGATGTGACCGCACCGCTCAAAGCTCTGATTTTTGATTCCGTTTATGATGCTTACCGCGGTGTGATTTTGCAAGTGCGTGTCATGGACGGTGTGGTTAAGTCTGGCGACACTATTCAGATGATGAGCAATGGCAAGACCTTTGATGTGACAGAAGTCGGGATTTTCACTCCAAAAGCTGTCGGTCGTGATTATCTTGCGACAGGTGATGTTGGCTACATTGCGGCGTCCATTAAGACCGTTGCAGATACCCGTGTCGGTGATACTGTAACCTTGGCTGAGAATCCAGCAGATGCTCCGCTTGAGGGCTACAAGCAGATGAACCCAATGGTCTTTGCAGGGATTTATCCGATTGATTCCAACAAGTACAATGACCTGCGTGAAGCGCTTGAGAAATTGCAGCTTAACGACGCTAGCTTGCAATTCGAGCCAGAAACTTCTCAGGCACTTGGCTTTGGTTTCCGTTGTGGATTTTTAGGTTTGCTTCATATGGATGTCATCCAGGAGCGGATTGAACGGGAGTTTAATATTGACTTGATCATGACAGCGCCGTCGGTAGTCTACCATGTCAATATGACAGATGGTGAGATGATTGAAGTGTCCAACCCATCTGAATTTCCAGATCCAACCAAAATCGATAATATCGAAGAGCCCTATGTCAAGGCCCAAATCATGGTACCGCAGGAATACGTCGGAGCTGTCATGGAATTGGCCCAGCGCAAACGTGGCGATTTTGTGACCATGGATTATATCGATGACAATCGTGTCAATGTCATTTATCAAATTCCGCTAGCTGAAATTGTTTTTGATTTCTTTGACAAATTGAAATCCTCCACCCGTGGTTATGCAAGTTTTGACTATGAAATTTCAGAATACCGTCCGTCGAAATTGGTGAAAATGGATATTCTCTTGAATGGCGACAAGGTTGATGCTCTCAGTTTTATCGTCCACAAAGAATTTGCCTATGAACGTGGAAAATTGATAGTGGACAAGCTCAAGAAAATCATTCCACGTCAGCAATTTGAAGTGCCAATCCAAGCGGCAATCGGCCAAAAAATCGTGGCGCGCTCTGACATCAAGGCTCTCCGTAAAAACGTCTTGGCTAAATGTTATGGGGGAGATGTTTCTCGGAAGCGCAAACTCCTCGAAAAACAAAAAGCTGGTAAAAAACGTATGAAAGCCATCGGAAGTGTCGAAGTTCCTCAAGAGGCCTTTCTCAGCGTGCTAAGTATGGACGAGGACTAGGTTTGATTAGCGAAACGTTATGTCGGTCATAATTTGATTGAACATCAACACCGATTGCCCATCACCAGCAAAGATCATTTTGCCAAACAGACAAGCCAGCTATCCGTTTTCCTACGGTTCGGTCAGTTTGGAGTTGGTGGTCATGCTTGCAGAGCGGCTTGCTAGGAAGAATAGATGATAAAATAGAGTAGGCTCAGCTAGTCATGATGGCTGTCTGCTCTATTTTTACATGCTTTTTTGATGAACAAACGAGTAAAGGAGTTAGAAAATCAACTAGAGTGACACTTTTTGCAAATCAAAAGCATCGCTCATCAATTCGCTTTTGACTTTACAACTCTGTTTGAACTGTCGAAAATGAGGGTACAGCTTGTAGGCTATAGTCGTTCGAGTTCCTTTCGAGGGTTACGGATTTTCCAATTTGTATTAAGAAATTTTCAAGGGATTCTTTTAACGGTTAGCGCTACCAAAATGATAAGAAACTTGATATAATGAAAGAAAGATGTTATTTAGGAAGAAGGTTAGTCAAAAACATGAGTCAGTTAAAAGAATTGGTTGGAAGAGAAGCCGCCAAGTATGTCACGGATGGTATGACAGTCGGATTGGGAACGGGTTCGACAGCCTATTATTTTGTGGCTGAAATTGGGCGCCGTATCAAAGAAGAAGGCTTGCAAATCACGGCGGTGACAACCTCAAGCGTGACAAGTAAGCAGGCCATTAGTCTTGGTATTCCGCTCAAAAATATTGATGATGTGACCAGCGTTGATCTAACGGTTGACGGGGCTGACGAAGTTGATCCAGCCTTCAATGGGATCAAGGGTGGTGGTGGTGCGCTTCTCATGGAGAAGGTTGTGGCAACTTACACCAAACAGTATATCTGGATTGTTGACGAGAGCAAGATGGTTGCTCATCTAGGAGCTTTTAAACTTCCTGTTGAGGTCGTTCAGTACGGTGCAGAAAGCCTTTTCCGTCATTTTGAAGCCAAAGGTTACTCTCCGTCTTTTCGTGAAAAGGATGGCCAGCGTTTTACGACGGACATGCAGAATTTCATCATTGATTTAGATTTGAAAAAGATTGATGATCCAGATCGTCTAGCGCAAGAGTTAGATACCACAGTTGGTGTGGTTGAACATGGTTTATTTAACCATATGGTTGACAAAGTCATCGTTGGCGGTGCTAACGGTGTCACCGTTTTAGATAAAAAATAGATTGGAGTTATCATGCCAAAGTTTGATCGTATTCACCTCGTTGTTTTAGATTCAGTCGGTATTGGTGCTGCACCCGATGCCAATAATTTTGTCAATGCTGGCGTGCCAGATGGTGCGTCAGATACGCTAGGTCATATTTCCAAGACAGTTGGTCTTAATGTGCCCAATATGGCTAAAATTGGTCTGGGAAATATTCCTCGTCCACAAGCCCTCAAAACGGTACCTGCTGCGAGCAACCCAACAGGTTATGTGACCAAGCTAGAAGAGGTTTCTCTTGGGAAAGATACCATGACTGGCCACTGGGAAATCATGGGATTGAACATTACAGAACCATTTGATACTTTCTGGAATGGCTTCCCTGAAGAAATTCTGACGAAGATTGAAGAATTTTCAGGTCGCAAGGTCATTCGCGAAGCCAACAAGCCGTACTCAGGTACAGCTGTTATTGATGATTTTGGACCACGCCAAATGGAAACGGGCGAGTTGATTATCTACACATCAGCTGACCCAGTCTTGCAAATTGCAGCGCACGAAGACATTATTCCACTGGATGAACTTTATCGTATCTGTGAATACGCACGTTCGATTACCTTGGAACGACCAGCTTTGCTCGGTCGGATTATTGCTCGTCCTTACGTGGGTACACCAGGCAACTTCACTCGAACAGCCAACCGTCATGACTATGCTGTATCACCATTCCAAGATACCGTCATGAACAAACTAGATCAAGCGGGCATTGATGTCTACTCAGTCGGAAAAATCAGTGACATCTTTAACGGTTCTGGCGTTAATCATGATATGGGCCACAATAAATCAAACAGCCACGGTATGGATACCTTGATTAAAACCATGGGCTTGCCTGAATTTGAAAAAGGGTTCTCATTCACTAACTTGGTGGACTTCGACGCTCTCTACGGTCACCGCCGAAATGCCCATGGTTATCGCGATTGCCTACATGAATTTGATAGCCAATTGCCAGAAATTATTGCTGCCATGCGTGAGAATGATTTACTCTTGATTACTGCCGACCACGGAAATGACCCAACCTATGCAGGTACCGACCATACGCGTGAATATATCCCTCTTCTAGCTTACAGCCCAGCCTTCAAGGGTCACGGTGTCCTTCCAGTTGGACACTTCGCAGACATCTCAGCAACCGTTGCTGAAAACTTCGGTGTTGATACAGCTATGATTGGCGAAAGCTTCTTGGATCAGTTGGTGTGAGGGGTAACTGATATTATTAAGAAATAATAGACTTGTTTGGAAACGAAAAAAGGTTTCAGAGGCCAGGCTTTTCTATTGCCTGAGGGAGCTGGTTGCAGCAGCAATTTGAAAACTGAGAACGATAATCTATTAAAGGAAAATAGCTTTTCAATGAGTTTCCGAACAAGTCTAAATATTAGATTTACCAAAATGAGGGGAGGTTGATAAAATGTCAAAAGCAATAGAAAAAGTAGAGCGATTGATTGACCAAATCAACAAATTGCATCTAGCTTATTCAAAAGATTACTTTGAAACTGGAAAAGTTGAGAAAGTCAACCTCTCTCATACCCTTTCAAAAGTTCCAACCGAGCATATCCTGTCTTATCGTTTAAATTTGCATGAGTCCATCAATGATTATCTCTATCGGGCAGATGTCAAGGATATTCACTTTTACTATCGTGTGAAAACAGCGGAATCAATCTTGGATAAAATTGATCGTTATCAAAAACGAGACACCAAGTACCCTGTCAATAATATCTTAAATGATATTTTTGGTGCTCGTATGATTTTAAGTTCTGACCAAGTGGTAGAAGTGATGAACGCTTTAGACGAATGGAAAGAGAAGTTTGGCTTAAAAAACTGGTACTTGCGGGATGTTGACGGTTATGTCGGTGTTCATATCTACTTCAAAAATGCCAGCAATTTCTACTATCCTTGGGAGTTGCAAATTTGGGATGAAAAAGATGCCGAGGCCAATATTAAAAGCCACCAAAATTTTAAACGCTCTTTTGTAAAATAAAAAGATTAAAGAAGGTACATTTTTTATGACACTACTAGAAAAAATTTATGAAACACGTGATTTCTTGCAAGATAAGGGGATTGCAGCTCCTGAATTTGGCTTGATTTTAGGGTCAGGTTTGGGAGAGTTAGCTGAAGAAGTCGAAAATGCCATTGTCTTGGACTATGCGGATATTCCAAACTGGGGACAATCAACAGTTGTTGGCCATGCTGGAAAACTCATCTATGGAGACCTATCTGGCCGCAAGGTATTGGCGCTTCAAGGGCGTTTCCATTTTTATGAAGGTAATCCGATGGAAGTCGTGACTTTTCCAGTGCGTGTTATGAAAGCTTTGGGATGTCACAGTGTGGTGGTTACCAATGCCGCAGGTGGTATCGGTTTTGGACCGGGGACACTGATGCTGATCAATGACCACATTAACATGACTGGAGCAAATCCATTGATTGGTGAAAACTTAGACGAATTTGGCCCACGTTTCCCAGATATGTCAAAAGCCTATACGCCAGAATATCGTCAGGTCGCCTATCAAGTCGCTGATAAACTTGGTATTACATTGAGTGAAGGTGTCTATCTTGGCTGTTCAGGTCCAACTTATGAAACACCAGCTGAAATCCGTGCCTTTAAAACCTTAGGTGCTGATGCTGTTGGGATGTCAACCGTGCCAGAAGTCATCGTTGCAGCTCACTCAGGCATGAAAGTGTTGGGGATCTCAGCTATCACTAACCATGCGGCGGGCTTCCAAGAAGAACTCAATCACGAGGAAGTCGTAGAAGTAACAACCCGTATTAAAGAGGACTTCAAGGGCTTGATAAAGGCGATTTTAGCGGAGTTGTAAAGCGAATGAATAAAGAACAGATTAGTTATCTTATTATTGCTTTGATGATGTTTCTGGTTGGTATTACATATTTACTAAGTGCCGATAAAACCCTTGGTATTGTTTTCGTATGTTCAGGAACAACCTTTTTGGCACTCTCTAGCATGGATAAGAAAAAATAAGAAAGGAACGAGCGTTGATTTTTCTCAACGCTCAAAAATAAGCAAATGAGTATTCATATTTCAGCAAAACAAGGCGAAATCGCCGATAAAATTTTACTTCCAGGAGATCCTTTGCGTGCGAAATTTATCGCAGAAAATTTCCTAGAAGACGCAGTCTGCTTCAACGAAGTTCGTAATATGTTCGGCTACACTGGAACCTATAAGGGACACCGCGTTTCCGTTATGGGAACAGGAATGGGGATGCCATCTATCTCTATCTATGCCCGTGAACTTATTGTAGACTATGGCGTGAAAAAGCTGATCCGTGTCGGAACAGCGGGTTCGATTGACCCAGATGTGCATGTTCGTGAATTGGTCTTAGCACAAGCTGCTGCAACAAACTCTAACATCATTCGCAATGATTTCCCAGAGTTCGATTTCCCGCAAATCGCAGATTTTGATTTGTTGGACAAGGCTTATCACATCGCCAAAGATTTGGGTATGACAACTCATGTCGGCTCTGTATTATCATCAGATGTCTTCTATTCAAATATGCCAGAGCGCAATATGAAGTTAGGCACACTCGGTGTCAAAGCCATTGAGATGGAAGCAGCTGCTTTGTACTATCTGGCAGCCCAACACAAGGTGCAGGCGCTGGGAATTATGACCATTTCTGATAGTTTGGTCAATCCAGAAGAAGATACCACCGCTGAAGAACGTCAAAATACGTTCACTGACATGATGAAGGTGGGACTAGAAACCCTAATTTCTTAATGAATACTATCGAAAAAAACACTTTAGTGCTTTTGCTAGAGCTCTATGAGTATGATACGGCCTATCAGTTTGTGAGAAAAATCGCTAATGTCTCGCCTGAGCTTGTCGTTCTCCTTGAGATGTTGCGCGAACGTCGCGAATTGCATATTGAGCCAGCATTTAAACTTGATATGGTCATGAATCAGAACAGGGAAGATGAGCAGATTGCTAATTACCTGTTGGATTTGGAGACCAAGCTCAAAAAAGCTCAAATCATTGATTTTGTCAGAGCTGTTTCACCGCTTATTTACCGTTTATTCCTGCGCCTTGTGACTGCCAAAATCCCTCATATCACAGACTATATCCATGACACTAAGGATGAGCGTTATGATATTTGGTTGCGAGATGAGTTGATGGGTTCTGATTTGAAAGTGTTACGGCATTTCAAGCCAGAGCGCAATGTCACTTCTAATAGTCTTGCTAATCTCATTTTGGAGCTGGATTATCCTGATACGATTAAGCAGCAGGTCATTCACTTGCGTAAGCTTGAGCGCTCAGTGCGTAATCCATTAGCTCACCTGATTAAGCCCTTTGACGAACAGGAATTAAAGCGGACAACTCACTTCTCATCACAGAAATTCATGGAAATCTTAATTGATTTATCTCGTAGGACTGGAGTTCACTACGATAACGCTTTTTACTTTGATACCGTTAATGCTCAGATTATCCAGCAATTTAGCCTAAAGCAAGTCAAATGATGATGTAAAATCATTTGAAAATTTAGGGAGTGGGAAAGAACTCGATCAATCAAAAAGAGTTCGTTTTCCCACCCCCGCACAGTTGATTAGGCCGGATTTGGAGTGTAAAACACGAACAAATCTGCCAATCAGCAGTGGTTCATTGGCGCTAAGGCGCCTAATGACCTGTGCAGGGGTAAGACTAAGTTGGCATAGCCAACAAGTCTTGCTCCCAACCACTGCGCTGAAATGTTTACGCAAACTATGTGAGGTTGGACTTTTTGCCCAGCCTCTTTTGTGGTATAATGAAGCTCTATGAGGAGGACTATTTTGAAAAAAATTCGAGAAGATTTAGATATGACTTTTTGGGATGTCCTAATTTCTGTAGGCTATATCACAGCAGGAGCAGCACTCTATGCGATTGCTGTCAATAGCTTTGTCGTCCCAAACGATTTTGGTAGTGGCGGTGTGACAGGGATTTCCATCTTGCTGTACTATGTGTTTAAGATTGAAATCGGAACGATGAACTTCATCATCAATAGCATTTTATTGCTGCTAGGCTGGCGTTTTTTGGAGAAAAAGACGCTCATTTTTACAGCTTATGCTATGACCATGCTCAGCATTTTTATCAACCATTTGAGATTACCTGCTTTTCACTCAGATAATAGCTTGCTGACAGCGATTGCAGCAGGGTGTTTGATTGGTGTGGCTCTGGGGTTGATGCTTCGGGGAAATGGTAGCTCTGCGGGAACGGACATCATTGCCATGATGATGCGGAAGTATTTGGGAATCAGTTTTTCTGCGGGTGTCATGATCTGCGACTTCGTCATTCTTTCGGCCTCGGTTTATATTATCGGTCTTGAAAAATTGATTGTCACCATGATTTTGACCTTTGTTTTGGGGCGTATGCTTGCGTACATGACAGAAGGGCTTAATCCGCGTAAGTCGGTGATGATTATCTCCAATCAGCACGAAAAAATTGCCCAGGAAATCGCAACAACAATCGATCGCGGTATTACGGTCTTTCATGCCCATGGCTACTATTCTCAATTGGAGAAGCAGGTGCTTTATGTGGTTGTGAATAATCACCAAATTATCCATCTTCAAAAGCTTATCAATGATATTGATCCCATCGCTTTTGTGACGGTGTCAGATGTTCACCAAGTTCTTGGACAAGGTTTCTCGCTTTATAGTTACGCGGACAAAAAACGAAAAATCAAGAAACTCACTAATTCATAAGTTAGAGAGGCTGGGCGCAAAGGTGCTCAGTCTTGTTTTTTTATAGATTGACCAGTTTGATGTAGCAGCTATCAGCTTTGTAAAACGCTAATAACTAACCATTTTACAACCTTAACAGTTCCAGAACTCATTATTGCTAGCATTAACACTTTTTTTCAGCTTTTTAGGTCATTTACTGCCATCTATATTTCAATTTTCTACTTTTTTTCATTTTTTTGAAAGAAATAGTAGAAATATAAGCTTGTCTTATTATAAGTTTTATATCCATTTTGCGGCATATATATACACATTTGATTATATATGTTATAATTATAAGTAAATTCTTTTTTAATGTGAGTTTCTTAACACTTAAAGTGTGATTTTTGTCTAATATTTTCAGGCAGAAAGCGCTATCATTGTTTTGAAAAATCATTCATTAACTTTTAAGGAGGTAGTAATATGACTGAAAAAGTGAAAAAAGGCTTTAAAATGCCTTCCTCTTTTACAGTTCTCTATTTAATCATCATTTTAATGGCTATTTTGACCTGGATTGTTCCAGCTGGTCAATATAAAGTTGATGATGCTGGAAACTTACTTGCTGGGACATACCAGCAAGTAGAGGCAAACAAGCAAGGCTTGTATGAAGTTTTTATGGCGCCTATTCGAGGAATGATTGGCACCAAGGGTGCGAACCCAACTCCTGGAGCAATTGAAGTGTCCTTCTTCATTTTGATGGTTGGCGGTTTCCTAGGTGTTGTTACTGAGACAGGAGCCTTGGATGCAGGTCTCGGGGCTGTTATCAATCGTTTTAAAGGCAAAGAAAAAATGTTAATCCCGTTCCTTATGTTCTTATTCTGCTTGGGTGGATCAACCTACGGTATGGCTGAGGAAACGATGGCTTTTTATCCTTTGATCATTCCGGTTATGGTAGCTGTAGGTTTTGATACCATCACAGCAGTTTCCATTGTTTTGATCGGCTCTCAGGTTGGGTGCTTGGCTTCTACTGTGAATCCATTTGCAACTGGTGTTGCCTCTGACGCTGCGGGGATTAGTATTGGTGATGGAATTATCTGGCGTTTCCTTTTCTTCATTGTTATGTATGCCATTTCAACCTTCTATGTTTATAGCTACGCTAGCAAGGTCGAAAAATCTCCTGAAAAATCTTACGTTTTTGCGACACGTGAAGCTGATATTGAACACTTCAGATTGAAAAATGAAGGTGAATTGACACTGAGCAAGTCTCAAAAGTCAGTTATTTGGCTGTTTGCCTTGACCTTTATCATCATGGTTCTCAGTTTGATTCCTTGGACAGATCTCAATAAAAACTTTACCCTGTTTGAAAATCTGAATAATTTCTTGACTGGCCTACCTATTCTTGGAACTATTTTTGGACATATGGAACCACTTGGTACTTGGTATTTCCAAGAAATTACCATGCTCTTTGTGATGATGGCTATTCTCATTGGGATTATGACTCGAATGGAAGAATCTCGCTTTATCAAGGTCTTTATCAATGGTGTAGCGGACTTGATGAGCGTTGCCTTGATTTGTGCGGTAGCTCGTGGTATTCAGGTCATCATGAATGATGGTATGATTACAGCAACTATCCTTAACTGGGGTGAAAAAGGATTAGCTGGTCTTTCGTCTCAACTCTTTATCGCTTTAACCTATATTTTCTATCTGCCAATGTCCTTCCTGATTCCTTCAACATCTGGTCTCGCTGGAGCAACCATGGGAATTATGGGACCTATGGGTGAATTTGCAGGTGTTCCAGCCCACTTGGTTGTTACAGCCTTCCAGTCAGCTTCTGGCTTGCTCAATCTTATTACACCGACCTCTGGTGTTGTGATGGGGGCTTTGGCGATTGGACGCATTGAGTTGGGAACTTGGTGGAAATACATGGCAAAATTGATTGTTGTGATTTTCCTTACTTCTTTAGCTCTCTTAGTCTTTGCTTCTTTGTTCAGCTAATTAACTAATTAACCAGAAAGGTGTGTACGATGTCAATTGTTAAATTAAGTCATAGAGAGGCTTGTATCAAAGCCATTCAAGAGATTGTTGCTTATCCATCTGTGCTCAATGAAGGTGAAAATGGCACACCTTTTGGTCAAGCGATTCAGGATGTTTTAGAAGCGACGTTAGAACGGTGTCAATCTTTAGGTTTTTCAACCTATCTTGATCCAGAAGGTTACTACGGTTACGCTGAGATTGGTGAGGGGCAAGAATCCTTGGCAATTCTGTGCCATTTGGACGTTGTGCCAGAGGGAGATCTTTCACTTTGGGAAACACCTCCTTTTGAAGCAGTTGTTAGAGATGGCGCGATTTATGGTCGGGGGACACAGGACGATAAAGGTCCAAGTATGGCAGCGCTTTATGCTGTCAAGGCTCTGATGGATGCCGGTTACCACTTTAACAAGCGGATTCGCTTTATTTTTGGAACAGATGAGGAAACTTTGTGGCGCTGTCTTGCTCGTTATGGTGAGTTAGAAGAGGTTGCTACGATGGGATTTGCACCAGATAGTAGTTTTCCATTGACTTTTGCAGAAAAAGGCCTATTGCAAGCTAACCTTGAAGGCTCAGGTCATGATGGTCTAAGTCTTGAAGTTGGTAAAGCCTATAATGTTGTCCCTGCTCGTGCGGATTATAAAGGTCCTTGGTTGAACCAAGTGAAAGAAAAATTGGATGCACTTGGCTATCACTATGAAGTAGACGGAGAGTGTCTCACGGTTTTAGGTTTGGCCAAGCATGCCAAAGATGCAGCTCTAGGTGTCAATGCTTTAGTAAGACTTAGCGAAGCCTTGCAAGAGTTTGTAGATGTGCCTGCACTCAACTTTATTGTCAATGAAATTGGACATGATGCCACAGCTAAAGACTTGATTGGTGACATTTCTGATGAAGCGAGTGGGGATTTAGCTTTTAATATTGCTGGCTTAACACTGACACCAGAGAAAAGCCAAGTCCGCTTGGATATTCGTATTCCAGTTTTGGCAGATAAGGGACTTTTGGTCGAAAAGCTCAGTCATGCTGCGCAAAAGTACGGCCTGACCTATCAAGAACATGATTACCTAGCGCCACTTTATGTGCCTTTGGATAGTGAATTGGTCAGCACACTGATGACCGTTTACCGTGAAAAAACAGGCGATATGAGTGAACCGATGTCCTCAGGTGGCGCCACTTTTGCTCGAACCATGCCAAATTGTGTGGCATTTGGTGCGGTATTGCCAGAAAGCCCTTCAACAGAACACATGGAAAATGAGCACATGTTATTGTCGAATATCTATGAAGCTATGGAAATCTATGCTGAAGCTGTTTACCGCTTGGCAGTCAAATAAGGCTTACATTCTAAAAAGGAAGTGAGATAAGCAAACACGATGGCTGTCTATCTCACTTCTTTTTGTAATCCTCGTTGTAAGCGCTTGGGCAAATCTATTGAAAAATAAAGTGGTAAATAGTATAATGAAAATGTCACAAGAGGAGCGATTTGCTGAGATTGGCTTAATGCCTAAACTCTTATCACCTGATCAAGTTAGAACTTGCGTAGGGATGTGGCAGAAGATTGAAGTTCACCTTCTGAAAACCTTCTGCAGTTTTGATTGTGGCAGTTGTTGGCGAAACACAGCTCACAATCACTGTGTTTCACTAGTCTATGCTAGGCTAGAGAGGTTTTACAGGAGGTTTTTTTGATGAAAAGAACACGTATTCAGATGTTGACGGAGATTGCTATCTTTGCCACATTAGCTATGATTTTGGATGTCTTCACGGAGCCGATGCAGATTGGACCTTGGATTTCTTTTTCGTTTAAGATGGTTCCTATTTTTGTTGTTGCCTACCGTTGGGGAGTAGGTTCTGGGATGGCTGCTGGCTTTCTCTGGGGCATCTTGCAGGTTGTTACTGGTGAAGCGGCTGGAGGTATTCTCAGTCTTTTCCAAGGTTTTTTAGAATATTTTGTAGCCTTTACGCTGATTGGCCTAGCTGGTATAGTCAAACCCCTCATTGATAGCAATCGTCAGCAAAAAAAGACAAGTCAAATACTTGCTTATAGTTTGCTTGGTGTAGTGATTGGTACCACAGCTCGCTACATAATCCACTTTATTGCAGGTTTCGTTTTCTGGGGACAATATGCACCAAAAGGGCAAAACGCGGTCTTTTATTCTTTCTCAGTCAACGGTCTCTCGTGGTTAGGAGAGACACTAGCCTGTATCTTAGTGGTTTGGCTAGCGCAGCCCTTGATGAATTTCTTCCTAACAGATAAGCGTCATTGACAGAATGTTTTAACTTATAAACAGCGTCATCGTTTGTCCTAACAATAATACTAAATGTAAAAGAAAGGGAGCAAAACAAAATCGATAAGCATAAAGCTTTAGATTTTGTTTCGCTCCTGTTTTAGATCGTATCATTTTTATCAAATTGGACTTCTTCCAGCAGGTAGTCAATGAAGCGTTCTCCCATCTTAGAGAGATTGGCTTTCTGGTGCTTGATATAGACGAGTTCGATAGTATCATTTACTTCAAGAGGGATTGAGACGATATTATCACCGTTGAGATTGCTATTGAGAATCCCTGTGGCAATCGTGTAGCCATCAAGACCAATTAAGAGGTTGAAAAGCGTTGCACGATCAGACACGACAATGGATTTCGTGTGATGTTCAGTCGAGAGGATTTCTTCTGAAAAGTAGAAAGAATTGTGTGTGCCTTGATCATAACTAAGATACGGAAACTCCTCCAAATCCTCCATAGAAACCTTATCTTGCTTAGCAAGAGGATTGGTTTTGCTGACAAAAATGTGCGGTTTTGTCGTAAAAAGAGTGGTGTAGGTCAGGTGATTATCGTCAAACATTTTAGTCAAAACATCACGGTTGTAGGAGTTGAGAAAGAGTACCCCTACCTCGCTACGGAAATTTTTGACATCGTCAATGATTTCCCAAGTTCGAGTTTCACGCAAGAAAAGCTCATATTGAGTCATGTCACTTTGCTTGAGCAGGCTAACAAAGGCATTGACCACAAAGGCATAGTGTTGGGAACTGACGCTAAAAAGCTCGCGCTGGCCACTAGGACTCTTGTAGCGCTCAAGAAGAAGATCCGTCTGCTCGATAACCTGACGCGCGTAGGAGAGAAATTCCATCCCATCCTTGGTTAAGGTGATTCCCTTGGGATTACGGTGAAAAATCTCAATTCCCATCTCGTTTTCTAAATCTTTCACAGCATTTGACAAGCTGGGTTGAGTGATAAAGAGTTGTTTAGAGGCTTCATTCATCGAGCCTGTCTCGACGATCTTGATGATGTATTGTAGTTGCTGTATTCTCATAGGATTATTGTATCACATTTCCTAGGAGAGAGCGTGTTATAGGCTCAGACTATAGCAAATTTGTGTAGAGCTAGAAATAGTATGGGATAATGTTGATGGGTTCTTATCATTAGACTTGTTCGGAAATCGAAAAGCTTTCAAATGCCAGACTTATCTATGGTCTAAGAGAGTTGATTGTAGCGGTAATTTGAAAACTTAGAATGGTGATTTATGAAAGAGAATAATTTTCCAAATCAGCTTCTTCCAAGCAAGTCTAATTGTTTCACCATTCGTTGGTCTGAACTGGCTGAGTTTCACTTGACAAATGACTCTATCAATGCTAAAGTGTAGTTAGTACCTTTAACAAAGTCCAGAGAGGCTTTCAAGGATCGGAAAAATAAGTAGTAGCTAATTTCTCAGGTTTTGAAATTGGTTACTCGGGTAATCTCTGCCTTTTTCTGTACCCTGCCTCTGTGGTGGGGTTATTTTTATAACTTGTTGCCAGCTAGAAAGGAACCGTCATGCGTGAACTGCGTCCCATTATTGCCTTAGATTTTCCAGATTTTGAATCTGTCAAAGACTTTCTCAACCTTTTTCCAGCCCAGGAAAAGCTCTTTGTCAAGATTGGAATGGAATTGTATTACAGTGTTGGTCCTGAAATCGTGCGTTACATCAAGTCTTTAGGGCATTCTATTTTTCTTGATTTGAAACTCCACGATATTCCAAATACGGTCGAGTCTGCCATGCGGGTCTTGTCGAAACTTGAAGTGGATATGACCAATGTCCATGCAGCTGGGGGTGTGGAGATGATGAAAGCTGCTCGTCGGGGTCTTGGAAACAAGGCTAAATTGATTGCCGTGACCCAGTTAACATCAACGACAGAAGAGGCCATGCAGATGGACCAAAATATCCGATCTAGTCTGGTCGAGTCGGTCGTTCACTACGCCGCTCGAACTGCTGAAGCAGGTCTCGATGGCGTGGTTTGTTCTGCTCAAGAAGTTCGAGCGATTAAGGCAGCCACTTCAGACGATTTTATTTGCTTGACACCAGGCATTCGACCTAAAGGGGCTAATCTTGGCGATCAGCAACGTGTTGTAACACCAGAGACTGCTCAGGAAATTGGGAGCAACTACATTGTCGTGGGACGTCCTATCACACAGGCGGAAGACCCCGTTCAAATCTATAGACAAATCAAGACCGAATGGAATTTAGACCTCACAAATAAAAGGAGCTAGCTTTTCGATTATTGAGACGAGGCTAAGGCAGACAATGATGAGTATCAGAAAAAGCAGCCTCGAATATGTAACTACAGCTTCTTAGATGAAAAGGTGAAAATAGCGATGACAGCGAGAAAACAATACAGAGCGGTTATTGATAGACCGATCGGTTATCAAGACAGTTATGGAAACATCTATCCTATCAATTATGGCTATATTCCAAATCTACTTGGTGGAGATGGTGAGTGGCAGGACGTCTATGTTGTTTCAGAAAAAGTCTCGACACCTCTAGAGGAATTTGAGGGAGAATTAGCAGCTATTATTTACCGAGCTGATGACGTAGAGACTAAATGGGTTTTAACAACCGCTGGTGAAACAGTTATTTATGACCAAATAAAACAAGCAACCCATTTTTTAGAACAATATTTTACAGCCACCATTGAATTATTATAGAAAAGAGGAATGTTATGACTTTAGCATCACAAATTGCAGCAGATTTGCTTGATATTCAAGCGGTTTATTTGAAACCAAATACTCCATTTACCTGGGCATCAGGCATCAAGTCGCCTATCTATACGGATAACCGTGTGACGCTTGCCTATCCAGATGTTCGAACCCGCATTGAAGATGGGTTTGTGGCAACTATTCAAAAAAAATTCCCTGAGGTAGAAGTGATTGCAGGTACTGCAACAGCGGGCATTCCTCATGGAGCGATCGTCGCAGACAAGATGCGTTTACCTTTTGCTTACATTCGTAGCAAACCCAAAGCGCATGGTGCTGGTAATCAAGTGGAAGGACGTATCACAGCTGGTCAAAAAATGGTGATTGTAGAGGATTTGATTTCTACTGGCGGATCCGTTTTAGATGCTGTTGCAGCTGCTAAACGTGAGGGAGCAGTTGTCCTTGGTGTAGTTGCCATTTTCACCTATGAACTTCCAAAGGCTGACAAGAATTTCACAGAAGCAGGCGTTCAGCTAGAGACACTATCAAGCTACACTCAATTGATCACCACTGCAAAAGAAAGAGGTGTTATCACCGAGCAAGACCTAGGCTTGCTGGAACGCTTCAAAGAAGACCAAGAAAACTGGCAGAATTAAAGTGCCTTTTACGCCTTTTGAAGAGAGCTTTAGGAGAGACTAAGTTGACATCTTTTCTCTCGCTTTTTTTGCTATGTGTCAGTTAATCACAAGTCAGCCGTCTGCATAATGAACGCGCAGATCGTTTTATAGAAAAGAAAGGAGTTCGCCCAGATGAATCAAGACATCATGCAAGCATTCGAGTTGATGGATGCTGGATATGCTCAAGACGCCTTAGATGTGTTAGACAGCTTGAACGGTGAGCTGACACCAGATCATCCAGACTATTCTTTTTTTCAAAATACCAGAGGATATTGCTACTGTGAGTTGAAACAATTTGAGAAAGCACGGCAAATTTATCACGATTTGGTTGCAGTAGCTCAGAGGATGCAGGATATGGATAAGCTTCATGTGGCTTATCATCAATTGGGCATGACTGAACGCTTAGCAGGCTGCTATGATAAGGCTATAGCTGCTATTAAGGAAGAACACTCCATCATTGCGCAGAATTTTCCCGAAGACGCTCTGCGCTTAGCGGTCAATCTCTATGAGGAAGGTTACTTGCTTTATTTAATGAGAAATGCTGAGGTTGCCGAGAAAGTCATGGCACAATCTTTAGCCTACAGTCTGAAAACGGATGATCTGGTTGCTCAGGCGTGTGCCTATCGGGGAATGGGTGAAATAACTGGCGATAGGGCTTATCTGGACAAGGCCATGAAGGCCTTTAAGGAAGCAGGAGATAACCGAGGTATATCTGAAATTGAAGGAATGCTAGCAGAAAGAGAGATTTGATACAGGGAGCAGATTTCAATTTCTGAAAAAATGTTCATAGACGCAACATCATCTTTTCAGTAAGAATTTCTAGCAGAGCTATTCTAAAATTGGTTTTCTTAGAGAGCCTTGAATTATTCAGCTTGTTTTTAGGGCTTTTTAGCGAAAAAAATAAGATCATCAACGATCAAATCTATTTATTTGCTGTTTTCAAAGTAGTTTCAAACAATACTTTTTGTTTACAGTTATCATGAAAGTATCCCCATCTATCCCTTAAAACCTGTCAAATTGCCGATTTTTTGTTACACTATAAGGGTTACTAAAAAGAAAGTTATCCTTTTATGTTATGCAAAAACTAATGAGTGCCGTCTTTTCTATTTTAGGCGGCTTAATGCTAGGAATCAGTGGCTTGTGGCTCATCTCAAGCGTCATTTGGTTTTGGACAATCTTTGAAAAGTACCAATCGGTCTTGGGCTTATTCATTGCCCTTCTGCTAACCTTTAGCGGACTGTTTTTATGTTATAAATTTCCAAAACGCTGCCAAGTTTGGTATCGTTGGTTCATGAGACACAAGATAATACTTGTCACCGCGGCCTTGGTTGTCCAAGTCCTCTTATTGCTATCTGCTGATATGATGATTCGGTCAGACGCTGCTGTTGTGTTTAATGGCGCTATTAGACAGCTTCCTGAGTTAGCTATTTCTAGCTATCTTTCACGAAATCCCAATAATCTCATGCTCTTTCTGTATGAGCGATTTTTCTACAAGATTTTTGCTGGCGCTACCGTTTGGATTTTACAAATCCTAAATATAGGTTACACGCATTTAGCTGGTTACTTCCTTTATAAAGTTGGTCAGCGTTACTTTAGTCAGGCGGTTGCAGATCGTACTTTTATATTTTACTATTTACTTATTCTCCTGACGCCAAAATTCATGGCCATGTACACGGATGTCATGGTTTTACCTATTCTGGCGATTCAGATTTATGTGCTCTTAGATCTACTTAATCGCAAATCTCAGAAGCATGAGAAGTGGAAATACGTATTATTAGGGTTACTGACTGGACTTGGCTTAGCTTTTAGGCCGACTGTCGCTATCATTGTTATTGCCTTTTTTACTGTTTATTGGATGAGTCACAGCTGGAAAAAAACAGTGACTTGCCTAAGTCTCTTCATCTTAGGATTTGGTGCAAGTTATGGTAGCTTAAATTTTTACAAAACTCGTCAAGAAGAAGTGGTAATTATGACTGAGGATGGGTTATCTAAGAATATGCTGACCTTTATTAATTTAGGGTTAACATACAGCGGGACGGATCAAGTAGACATGAAAAAGGGCTTGTTACAATATATTCCTAAATCGGAGCGAAACAAGTATAATAATGGGCTTTTCAAAAATGAGTATCAAATCGCTGAAATCAAACGTAGGTTGCAGGACTATAACGTCCTAACATTTACGGAACATGTCCTCTATAAGCAGTATAAAACCACCGGCCAAGGCAATCTTAACTGGATTTATAAATCAAAAGACGGTGAGAAATCTACCTATATGAGCCCCTTGTCGAATAAGAATAAGGACTCCCAATTAGCACAATGGATACGTGATTATCTCATCTATACCGATCAGCCCAAATACCAGTTTTATGATTATACTATCCAGTTCGTTTGGGTTCTGCTAAGTCTAGGTCTCTTTCTCTTTTTCTGTAGAAACACCCAGACAGACAGTGAAAGGCTGCTGAGTTTGTCTCTCTTTGGAGGGTTGCTATTCCTACAAATCTTCGAGGGAGGAAAATCTCGCTATCTAATCCAGTTCTTGCCACAAATCCTTTTTATAGCAGCGATAGGCTGGAGCAACTGGACATGCACAGTCAAAAGATTACACCACAAGTAATGCTTGAGTTTTCTAGTAATAAGTAGCGAAAATAATTATTTTTACTATGAGTGCTAATTCTAAAAAGACAATTGAAAAATTATGAGGTGTCTATGTTAATTTCTGTTATTGTTCCTTGTTATAATGAGGAAGAGTCTATTCCGCTCTTTTTCCAAGAAATGGAAAAGGTAAAAGGCCAGTTTGCTGGTCGTCATCAGTTTGAGTATATTTTTGTCAATGATGGCTCAAACGACCGAACGCTTGACGTTTTACGTGAGCTCAGTGCTAGTCATCCTACCGTTCAGTATTTCTCTTTTTCTCGTAATTTTGGTAAGGAAGCGGCTCTCTATGCTGGGCTTCGTGAAGCGCAAGGTGACTGGGTGACCGTCATGGACGTTGATCTCCAAGATCCGCCAGAGCTTTTACTTGAAATGGCGCAGCTCCTAGAAAACAATGCTGACCTTGATTGTGTTGGCTGCCGTCGGGTTAGTCGTGATGGTGAACCGCCGATTCGGTCTTTTTTTGCCAAGCAATTTTACAGTCTTATTAACAAGATTTCTGATGTTGAGATGGTGGATGGAGCGCGTGATTTCCGTCTGATGCGTCGTCCCATGGTAACTGCCATTCTAGATGTGACCGAGTATAATCGCTTTTCTAAAGGGATATTTGCTTGGGTTGGCTTCAAGACAGAGTATTTGACCTATAAAAACGTTGAGCGTGTTGCTGGGGAGACCAGCTGGAGTTTCTGGAGCCTTTTCAAATACTCGATTGAAGGGATTGTCAATTTTTCAGAGGTACCACTTAGTATAGCAACTTTTGCAGGGATTCTCTTTTGTCTGCTTGCTTTTGCAGGCGGAGCTTTCATCATCTTCAAGACGCTTGTCTTTGGTGACCCTGTTGCTGGTTGGCCATCAATGACGGTTATTATGCTTTTCCTCGGTGGTCTACAGCTCTTGTCTCTAGGGATTATTGGTAAATACCTGGGCAAGGTCTTTATGGAGACTAAAAAACGCCCTGTTTACATTATTAAAGAGCGTAGCCAACCTCGTAAATAAACAAGTAAAAAACACAGCTAACTTTCCTAAAAACTTAGGAAGTTAGCTGTGTTTTTGTCTTTAAGGAGTTATCTCTTGTAGCAACATCTCAGGTGTTGTCGTTGGGAACACGCGGACACGGTTGAGACTTAGAAGTCCATCACTGAGCGAAGCCAGCCCATTATTGGTAGTGACTCCAAGCTTATAGCCAAGCTCCTCAGCTATAGCAAGTGTATCTGGAGTGTAACGACCAGAGGGATAGGCAACGGCAATGGTTTTTTGTTGCAAGTGAGTATCTAGATATGTTTTGGACTCAGAGAGTTCAGAGAGTTGGGTATCAATTGTTGCATCAGCAAGGCTGGGGTGATTAACCGTATGACCTTGGAAAGTCATGCCCCCAGCCTGCATTTCCAAGATTTGAGGAAGCGTTAGACTGCCTGCAGCTTCGTTTTGGACAAGGCCGGTGATAACATTGTTGGTCGCGGTCATCTGATACTTGGTCAGAATGGGATAAGCGTGGCTGTAAAAATCCCAAATACTGTCGTCAAAGGTCAACCAGACAACCTTTTTGTTGTCAGGAAGGACGTTCTCGGTAAGCACTTTGTAAGCTTCCTCAGGTGTCAGGGTGTAATAACCAGCCTCAGATAGGGCCTGCATTTGAGCGTTAAATACCTCAGGAGAGATGATATTATTAGCGCTGGCAGCTTCCTCAGGAGCCATGTCATGGATAGCGTGGTACATCAAGATAGGAAGCTTTACTGGTGTGTCTTGCTTAACCCAGTTAACCTTCTCCGTTTTTGTTGATTCACTTGAAGAAGAGCTAGAATCGCTTTGGCTTGTGATTGTTTCAGTCGGCTGCTTGACCGAATGCTGTGAAGGCTGAGACCAGAAATAGGTGAACAGCAATAGCGCACCCAGTCCCAAAATAGCCAGCAGAGCACTCAAACGTTTTTGTTGATTCTTTTTTTGTTTTCGAATATCTTGTCTTGTTTTCATGAGTCTATTATACCAAAAAACAGCTTTCTTTTAATCCAAAAACTGTTTTAAGCTTTCTAATTCAGAAGGAGTTAGTGGTCGATACTGTCCCAGCTGCAAATTCTCATCTAGCTTAAACGGACCAAACGTTAGACGCTTTAGAGAGGTTACTTTGGCTCCAACAGCCAGAAACATTTTCTTAACCTGATGAAATTTGCCTTCGGAGATCGTGATCTTAACTAGACTATAGCCGATGCGAGTCTCTAGGATTTGCAACTGAGCAGGTCGACACCTTGTACCATCATGAAATCGAATTCCTTGATCAAAGCGGACAACAGCTCGCCAGTCAAGGCTTGCATTGACCTCTGCTAGATAGGTTTTTTCAACATGTTGATCAGGGTGAAGCATGCGTAGACCTAAAGGCCCATTATTAGTCAAAAGGAGCAGGCCTTCGGTGTTAGCGTCCAATATGGTAGATTCCTTCTCGTTGGTCTTCTGGTTTAAGCAAGTCAAGGACAGTTGGGTTTGTGTCATCTGAAACAGCAGTCACATAGCCTTTGGGCTTATTTAGCATGAAATAAACTTGGCTATTATCATGAATCTGTTTCCCATTCATCAAAATCTTTTGGAGAGATGGATCCACATTTTGTCCGAGATACTTGGCCGGTTGACCATCAATTGTGACCTGATTAGTTTGAAATACCTGTTTTATTTTTTTCTTGGAGGCTAGGCCGTTTTTCCATAGCAATTTATCTAAACGCATTTGGTATCTTTCTAGATTTTGCCAGTCAATGGATTTTGAGAAGTAAAGGCAAGGAATATGGAGAAGTGAGACTGGGGAAAAGCCTCTCAATCTTGTATTTTGTAGTTGAACACGAGCTAACATAATCGGCAGTAGATGTCTGATTTTTCATCCAGCTACTTCAAGCCTAATCAGTCAGAGATCAAAAATACTAATCCTGCTTAGTCAGAGTTGACCTTAGTGTTCACTAGTCTAGGGATAATTCTTTTTCGATGCCAATCAAGGTATGTTTCAGCAATTCCTTATTTAAAGTATATTTTCTGCTATTAGGGTCTATCAGTATGATTTTGTTATCAAGAAGGTTCTTTAATTGGTAACTGACAGCAGCAGAAGAAATTCCGAATTTATTGGCTATAATTTTGTTAGAAGATACTCCTTCAATAATAAACTTTAGAATCCCAAATCTGGTTGGATCGGCTAAGATTTTTAAAATCTTTTCTCGACTTTCTTGGTTATAATTGTTGGTGGATTTGACAAATCTTAAATAGTCATAAGCAAACAGCCCCAAACCTAAACTTCCTGAGCTTGTCATCTTTGTGAACATGATTTTCTGAAAGGAAGCTAGTAGCAGATGGTTATTTTCGGAAGCTTCGTAATCCTCTTTTGTAATGTAATCTCTATAGACCACTGAATAGAGGTTGTCAGACTTTTCTGCTAAACGCCTTTTTTCCTGTGCGATTTTAGATTGAAAATGGTGTTCTAAGGACGTCACTAAGCTAGAATACTGTTGCCAAGAGTTTTCAATCACCTCTAAAAATTCGTCTTTGATTTCGGTATATTTATAAAATAATTCCGTCAATTTCCACTTATTTTTTTCCTCTAGCGAAACTTCCAATAAGTCTTGAGTAGAAAATGGGGTCTTTTTCTCAAGGATGTGGGTAGAAATGACCTGAAAGAAATCCTCTTTTGAAACATTGGTAAGATAAGACCTCAACGCTTCAAAGTCAGGGATATGCTGTAGGATTAGGATGTAGGATAATACATTGTACTCCTCATTGACAAAATAGTCGATAAGGTGACACTGTTCTTGTAAAATTAATTGATACTCCTTAATTGCTTTAAGATAGCTTGTATCAATTGCTTTCAATAAGTCTTTATACTCTTTGTATTCTTCAAGATTTTTCCCTGCATAAATCAAGGATAGACAAAAATCGATAACTTTATCTTCTGGATTCATTTAAACTCCTGATAGTAATGACATCATCAAGATGCGGCCTAAGGGTGTCACTCATATGATGGGTAATCATGATAACTGTTTTAGCAGATTGGATAGCAAGCCCTTCAAGTATTTGTGCAGATTGTGTATCCAAATTAGCAGTTGCTTCGTCTAAGATTAAAATCTCTTTTTTACGAGCTATCGCGCGTGCAAAAGCCAACCTTTGCCGCTGACCACCAGATAAGTTTTTGCCATTATCATGGATAACTAATTCGGGTGAAAAGGATTCTAAGCCAACAGCGTTTAACAACTGCTGAACGTCATCATCTGACATCTGACCAAGCAAGTCAATATTATTCTTGATACTATCGTTAAATAAAAAAGTTTCCTGATTCATGTAACTGATAATGTTAAACAAATGCTGACTCGGGTTCTTTTTCTTGTTGTTGACAAGAACTTCTCCAGAATATTTTTCAATTTCTCCAATTAACACTTTAACTAAGCTGGACTTCCCTGATCCACTTTCTCCCATTATAGCATATTTCTGATGAGGGAGAAATGTCATATCAGGAAAGGACAGTTGGTTTTTAAATGGAATCTTAATGTTTTTCAACGATAGTGAATAGGGATGAGTGTACTCAGATTGATTGCTCTCGTCAATCTGTATGGTTGAAGGTTCTTGTAGAGTAACAGAATCCTTAGCAAAAGCAAGTTTCTCATCAAATAATGCAAGGCCTGATTTATAAAATTCGCCTTCGGATAGAAATTGAATCACAGAACTTCCAAAACTTGGAATGAGTGACAGAACGGCGAGGAGTGCACCAGCTTCTACTTGATTTCTGATGACCAGATATGAAACGTAGGCCACAGCAACCACTGATACAAAGCCATTTACAAAAGTAAGGCAGGAGCTCATTGTAGCAGTGAAAGTCTGTGTTTTCAGCTGGTAGTCCGTGTATTTTTTTGTAGCAGCTGATGATTTGTGAAAGAATACTGAAAATGCCATGTTTTCAAAAAACGTTATATAACCCTGTAAAAGCTCCCTTACCTTACTGGTATAGCTTGCTTTTTCAGTTTGCAATCCAGAAATATAATGCCTTAGTTTTTGTTGAAAAAATTTAGGAACAAAAGACATGAAAGTAAATGCTACAATGGCCACTAGACCTAGCGAATAATGGATTTTTATCAAGGCTACGAAGCTACCAATAGCTGTTGTAGCCATTTTTATGCGAGAAAGGTATTTATCAAGGGTTAATTCAATCACTTTTGGAATATCATTGATATACATTGATAAATGTTCACCGTGATCTTTTTGATGGTATTGCTCAAAATTCATCTTTGCAAAATGGATGTCCGTTTGTTGAGCTAAGATGGATTGTAAAGAGGTTTCTGCTTTTGCTATAGACCTGAGATTCCAAAAAAGAGCGATTGAATGTAGCAAATAAATCACGAAAACACTAAAGAATCTTTTTAAAAGTTCATTTTGATTTTGAGCAATCAAAAGTGACATGGAGTACGATAACAAGACACTCAACAAGGAAAATGTTATAGTTGAGAAAATGGCCATAGGAATATGTTTATATTGATAAAGTTTCATGGGAGACCTGCTTTCAAAAAATAGAAGTGGGAGAAAATAGAATAAGGGTCGGGTAGCAATTATCCACTGGACTGTTGAAACAAACCCCGTACAAGAGACTATGTTGACTTAGCCAGTAAGTGATAGTGCCAAACGGTTCTATCAAATATGAAGCAGAATTTTTACTCCTGCTTTGAAAGTGGGGTAGCAGTTCATAACAATGACATTTTCTTGTTTAGTAGCCATAAAAATTCTCCTTTAAAAATTTATGAAAAATTGAAATAGAATAAATAAAGGTAAGCGACAAAAATTAAATATATGCTTACATTATAATTTTATATTTAACTTTTGTCAAGAGTTTTTACAAAAATTTTTAAATACCTATCTTTAAAATCAGATTTCTAAAGCATCGAAGTTATCGTATTTAAGCTGTCTAAAAGGCTGTTTCCAATTTACTACCAGCTAGATGATAAGTTAAGTCTCGGTTTAACTTTAGATCTAGTTTAAACGACTGTAACAGAATTAAAAGGCAGCACCACTACAAGTTTTCTGAAAAATCTGATATAATGGGTTAAAATGTTTCTTAAGGAGTTTCTATGTCAGTAAAAATTGCCCTGCTTGGATTTGGTACGGTGGCTAGCGGTGTTCCTTTTCTGTTAAAAGAAAGTAGTGAAAAAATTCAGCAAGCGGCTAAATCAGAGATTGAAATTGTAAAAGTTCTCGTCAGAGATGAAGACGAGAAGAAAGCTTTGTTGGCAAAAGGGCACCATCACGCTTTTGTTACAGATATTGACGACATCATCAACGATTCCGAGATTGCTATTGTGGTAGAATTGATGGGCCGTATCGAACCTGCCAAGACATTTATCACGCGCGCACTTGAGTCTGGTAAGCATGTTGTCACTGCCAATAAAGACTTGCTGGCTGTCTATGGCTCAGAATTGTTTGAGATTGCTAACAAAAACAATGTTGCTCTCTATTATGAAGCGGCTGTGGCTGGCGGCATTCCTATTTTGCGTACTTTGGCCAATTCCTTTACATCAGATAAAATCACACGTATCTTGGGGGTATTGAACGGAACCTCGAATTTTATGATGACCAAAATGGTCGAAGAAGGTTGGTCTTATGAGGCAGCTCTTGCTAAGGCTCAGGAATTAGGCTATGCAGAGTCTGATCCGACTAATGATGTTGACGGTGTTGACGCAGCTTATAAAGCTGTTATTCTCAGCCAATTTGCGTTTGGCATGACCATTGATTTTGAGGATGTAATCCATAAGGGGATTCGTGACATTACACCTGCTGATGTCTCCTTGGCCCAAGATTTGGGTTATGTGATTAAGCTAGTGGCTTCGATTGAGGAGACGTCATCTGGCTTGGCCGCAGAAGTTTCGCCAACTTTCTTGCCAAAAGACCACCCATTAGCTGTTGTTACCGGTGTGATGAATGCCGTTTTTGTAGAGTCGATCGGTGTCGGTGAGTCAATGTTTTACGGCCCAGGGGCTGGTCAAAAACCAACAGCAGCATCTGTTGTGGCAGACATTATCCGAATTACCCGCCGTCTCCATGATAAAACTGTTGGAAAATCTTTCAATGAATACAGCCGTCCTGCCCAATTAGCTAAAGCTGAAGACATCAAGAGTGCTTATTATTTCTCTATTCAAACACCTGATCAACCGGATCAAATCTTGCGCTTGATGGAGATTTTTGAGGCAGAAAAGATTTTCCTTAAGCAAGTTTTGCAGCGTCAATCTGGTAAAGATGCAGTACGTGTCGTCATTGTGACTCGCACCCTCAACAAAACACAGCTGAAAAATGTTACTGAACAATTAGAAGCTGTCAATGATTTTAAAGTCAATAATATTCTGCGTGTTTTAGGAGAATAAGATGCAAATTAGAGTTCCAGCAACTTCAGCTAATATTGGTCCAGGGTTTGATTCTATGGGCGTTGCTCTTAACAAATACTTAACGATTGAGATTTTGGAGCAAGCTTCAGATAATGAGTGGTTCATTGAGCATGATTTGCCCTTTGTGCCTGATGATGAGCACAACTTGCTGATAAAAACAGCTCTTAAGATTAAGCCAGATCTGCAACCGCATCGCCTTAAGATGACCAGCGATATTCCGTTGGCACGAGGTCTCGGCTCATCAAGTTCTGTGATTGTAGCAGGAATTGAGTTGGCCAACCAACTCGGTGAACTCAATCTGACCAATGATGAGAAGCTGCAGATTGCAACAGGTATTGAAGGTCATCCTGACAACGTTGCGCCAGCTATTTACGGAAATTTAGTGATTGCTAGTTATGTCAATAAAAAAGTGACTGCCATTGTTTCTGAATTTCCAGATTGCGCCTTTTTAGCCTTTATCCCAGACTATGAACTACGCACATCTGACAGCCGCAACGTCTTGCCTAACCAAATGTCTCATAAAAAGGCAGTAGCAGCCTCGTCAATTGCCAATGTGGCAGTAGCAGCATTGTTAAATGGAGATCTCACCACAGCTGGTCGAGTCATCGAGTCAGATATGTTTCACGAGCAGTTTCGACAAAAGTTGGTGCGTGAATTCTACAGTATCAAGCAAATTGGTCATGAGCACGGTGCTTATGCTACCTACCTATCTGGAGCTGGACCTACGGTGATGGTCTTGGCACCTCATGAGAAGGTTGAAACGCTGCAAAGAGCTATCAGTGAGCTTAGTTTTGAAGGAGAGTTAACTTGTTTGACTGTTGATAAAGAAGGGGTTCTTGTGTCAAATTAGGCTTTTACAGCGTCTCAATTGCTAAACAATGCCTCCATTTGCTCTAAAGTTTTTAAACATTGTTGAGGCGTAAGCTGGTCAATTTTAAACTAGATAACGCTCAAACTCAAAGGTCATTCTAATCACTGTGATGACTGATCTTTGAGTTTTTTGACTGCCGGGTGCATGAAATCTTTTTAGACCTGTGTTCATAGCTTAAATTTCAACGATCATTATTTCTAAAAAATGTTTAACTGACAAAAAGAGAGAAAGAAATCGTTCCTACGTTTGACGTGATATTTTTGACTTTTAGTGGTCGTCAAATGAGCCTATCCATGGTATAATAGAGAAGGCTTCTGCCAAATTTTCGATGAAAGAATACTAATGTTACATTTAGATCAGATACAGTCTGTTTTTGAGGAAATAGACTATAAATTAAATGAGCCGCTAAAAGGCTATACTTATACAAAAGTAGGGGGACCGGCAGATGTCCTCTTCTTTCCTAAAAATAAATTTGAGTTGGCAAAAATCGTCCATTACGCTAATAAGCAGGATATTCCTTGGATGGTTCTGGGCAATGCCAGTAATATCATTGTCCGTGACAAGGGAATACGTGGATTTGTCATCATGTTTGATAAGCTTAATGCGGTGACGGTCAACGGTTATACCATAGAAGCAGAGGCGGGGGCTAACCTGATTCAGACGACACGTGTGGCGCTTTACCATTCTTTGACAGGGTTTGAGTTTGCTTGCGGGATTCCAGGATCAATCGGTGGAGCAGTTTATATGAATGCTGGCGCTTATGGCGGTGAGGTGTCAAATATTCTGGTTTCAGCGCAATTATTGACCAAGGAAGGCGAGGTTATCACTGTTGAAGGACGGGACATGAAGTTTGGTTACCGGCATTCTATGGTTCAAGATACCGGAGCAATCGTTATTTCGGCCAAATTTGCCTTGAAACCAGGAACTTATGAGATTATCAAGCAGGAAATGGACCGCTTGACCCACCTGCGCGAGTTGAAACAGCCCTTAGAATACCCATCCTGTGGTTCTGTTTTCAAACGTCCTGTAGGACATTTTGCAGGACAACTCATCATGGAAGCTGGTCTAAAAGGGCGTCGCATCGGCGGTGTTGAGGTGTCTGAAAAGCACGCTGGTTTTATGATTAATGTGGCTGATGGAACAGCTTCTGACTACGAAGCATTGATTGCTCATGTGATTGAGACAGTGGAGCAGAATTCAGGTATTCGTCTAGAGCGAGAAGTACGCATTATTGGTGAATAGCGCGTTAGGAAATCCCTTGGAACATAAGCAAAGCACTGTTATATGACTGAATAAGAAAAAGAGGAAGGTTCAGAGGAGCTAAATCTATCAGGCTGAATTTTAAGAAAAGGGGGTGAGGCCTATTTTAGCAGGCAGTATGATGGGCATGGTTGATGCCCGAGAGGTTTAAAAGGCTTAACAGAGCCTTAATCTGTAATTTATTTTAAAAAAGGATTTTATGAGAATTGAAAAAACCCATTATTGAATTCAAAAACGTGTCGAAGGTTTATGAGGATAACGGTACTGTCGTCCTTAAAAACATTAACTTTGAACTGGAAGAAGGAAAATTTTACACACTCTTAGGAGCTTCTGGTTCTGGAAAATCAACGATTTTGAATATCATTGCAGGGCTTTTGGAGGCATCCAGTGGAGATGTCTTTCTTGATGGAAAACGAATCAATGATGTGCCAACTAACAAGCGGGATGTTCACACTGTTTTCCAATCATATGCCCTCTTCCCCCACATGAATGTCTTTGATAACGTGGCTTTCGCTCTCAAACTGCAAAAGGTAGATAAGACAGAGATGAAAGAGCGTGTGACTGAGGCGCTGAAGATGGTTCGCTTGGAAGGCTATGAAAAGCGTTCTATCCGTAAGCTCTCTGGCGGCCAACGCCAGCGTGTCGCTATTGCCCGCGCCATCATCAATCGTCCTCGTGTGGTGCTGCTGGATGAGCCGTTGTCTGCCTTAGATTTAAAATTGCGGACAGAGATGCAATATGAGCTCCGTGAACTTCAGCAAAACTTAGGGATTACGTTTGTTTTTGTCACGCACGATCAAGAAGAAGCCTTGGCCATGTCTGACTGGATTTTTGTTATGAATGAGGGAGAGATTGTCCAATCAGGAACGCCTGTAGACATCTATGACGAGCCGATCAATCATTTTGTAGCGACCTTTATCGGTGAGTCCAATATCCTGCCTGGGATTATGATTGAAGACTATTTGGTAGAGTTCAATGGCAATCGCTTTGAAGCAGTTGATGGTGGGATGAAGCCAAACGAACCGATCGAAGTGGTCATTCGTCCAGAGGACCTGCGGATCACTTTGCCAGAAGAAGGAAAGCTTCAAGTTAAGGTTGATACCCAGCTCTTCCGAGGAGTTCACTATGAAATCATTGCCTATGATGACTTGGGCAATGAATGGATGATTCACTCGACCCGTAAAGCCATTGTTGGTGAGGTTATCGGGCTTGATTTTGAACCCGAAGACATCCATATCATGCGTCTCAATGAAACTGAGGAAGAATTTGACGCTCGTATTGAAGAATATGTGGAGATTGACGAGCCAGAAGAAGGCTTGATTAATGCCATTGAGGAGGAACGCGATGAAGAAAACCTCTAATTGGCTCTCCGTTCCTTATTGGCTTTGGCTAGCGCTCTTTGTTTTTGTGCCGCTGACCCTCATTGTCTGGCAGTCTTTTTTTGACATTCACGGCCAATTTACCTTAGACAATTACAAGACCTACTTTAGTTCGCCAAATGCGACCTATCTTAAAATGAGCCTCAATTCTGTGATTTATGCGGGGATTATCACATTAGTCACGCTTTTGGTGTCCTATCCGACTGCTTATCTCTTGACCAAGCTCAAGCACAAGCAACTCTGGCTTATGCTCATTATCCTACCAACCTGGGTCAATCTTTTGCTCAAAGCCTATGCTTTTATTGGTATTTTTGGCAATAGCGGAGCAGTCAATGGTTTTCTGGGTTTCATGGGAATTGCCCCACAGCAAATTCTTTTTACGGATTTTGCCTTTATCTTTGTAGCCAGCTACATCGAAATTCCCTTTATGATTTTACCGATTTTTAATGTCTTGGATGATTTAGATTCAAACTTGATTGCGGCAAGCAAGGATTTGGGGGCCAGCAACTGGCAGACTTTTACTAAGGTCATTTTCCCTTTGTCTATGAATGGTGTCCGCGCTGGGGTTCAGGCAGTTTTTATCCCATCGCTCAGCTTGTTCATGCTAACGCGTCTTATCGGGGGAAATCGAGTGATTACGCTAGGAACAGCTATTGAGCAACATTTCTTGACGACGCAGAATTGGGGAATGGGTTCAACCATCGGGGTCGTGCTGATCATGACCATGCTTTTGATTATGTGGGCAACGAAAGAGAGGAGTGACGGATGAAAAAATTCTCAAACCTCTATCTGACTCTTGTCTTTATCGTTCTTTACCTGCCGATTTTCTATTTGATTTACTATGCTTTTAATAGCGGTGGGGATATGAACAGCTTTCAAGGGGTAACGTTGGAGCATTTCCAATCGGTCTTTAGCGACAACCGTCTGATGTTGATTGTGGTACAGACCTTTCTTTTAGCCTTTTTAAGCTCGCTGATTGCAACTATCATTGGAACTTTTGGCGCTATTTATATCTATCAAGTTCGCCGCAAACTACAAGATGGTCTTCTGTCTGCCAATAACATTCTTATGGTCGCACCTGATGTGATGATTGGCGCAGCCTTTCTGATTCTCTTTACCACGATTGGCTTTCAGCTGGGCTTTGTATCGGTCTTACTTAGCCATATTGCCTTTTCGATTCCCATTGTGGTGCTCATGGTCTTGCCAAGGCTTAAAGAGATGAATGCCGATATGATTTCAGCAGCTTATGACCTTGGAGCCAGTCACAGCCAGATGTTCCGCGAAATTATGTTGCCTTATTTGACACCAGCTATTATTGCAGGTTATTTCATGGCTTTTACCTACTCGCTTGATGACTTTGCAGTGACCTTCTTTGTCACAGGAAATGGTTTCTCAACCTTATCTGTCGAGATTTATTCACGAGCTCGTCAGGGAATTTCTTTGGAAATCAATGCCTTGTCAGCTCTGGTCTTTCTCTTTTCAATCGTTCTAGTGATTGGCTATTACTTTATTTCACGTGATAAGGAGGAAGCCTAATGCGTAAATTTGTATCATTTTTTGCTGGAATCCTTGCTATTATTATCGTATTCTGGGGAACTAGTCTAGTCATGACAGCGCAGAAAGATTCTGGCAGCACGGGAAAACTAGTCATTTATAACTGGGGCGACTATATTGATCCAGAGCTTTTAGAAGACTTTACCGCTGAAACAGGGATTCAGGTTGACTACCAGACCTTTGATTCCAACGAATCCATGTACACCAAAATTAATCAAGGCGGGACAACCTACGATATTGCTGTTCCGTCCGAATATATGATTTCCAAGATGATTGAGGAAGACTTGCTTTTGCCACTAGACCACAGTCAGATCAGTGGGATGGAAAATCTTGGTGAGGAGTTTGTCAATCAGTCCTTTGATCCTGAAAACAAATATTCAGTTCCTTATTTCTGGGGAACTTTGGGCATTATTTATAATAAAACCATGGTTGATAAAGCGCCATTGGAATGGGAAGACCTTTGGAGAGAAGAATACCGCAACAACATCATGCTGATTGACGGTGCCCGTGAGGGAATGGGAATTGGTCTGCAGACCCTTGGTTACAGCCTCAACTCAGATAAGCGCGACCAGCTTTTAGAAGCAGCTGATAAACTCTATAAGCTGACCCCGAACATTAAGGCAATCGTTGCTGATGAGATCAAAGGGTACATGATCCAAGAAGAAGCGGCAGTGGCGGTCAGCTTTTCAGGTGAAGCCAGCGAAATGCTAGATGGCAATGAAAATCTGGTCTATGTCGTCCCTTCAAAAGGTAGCAATCTCTGGTTTGACAACATCGTCATTCCAAAAACAGCTAAAAACATTGAGGGTGCTCATGCTTTTATTAGCTTTATGCTCCGACCTGAAAATGCTCTACGCAATGCAGAGTACATCGGCTATTCAACGCCAAACAATGTGGCTAAAGCTATGCTTGATAAAGAAACACGCGAAGACCAAGCTTTCTACCCAAGCGGTGAAACCCTTGATAATCTTGAAGTTTATGACAACCTCGGTAAAGAATTGCTAGGTGAGTATAACGACCTTTACCTGCAGTTTAAGATGTATCGCAAATAGAAACGAAACACATAACGATGAAACAAAAACAACAAGAATTCAACTACATTTCAAGCTCAATCATGGTATCCGTCTTTCGAGGGATTTTAGTAGGTCTATTGGCAGGCCTTGTTGTCAGTCTCTTTCGACTTCTGATTGGCTACAGTTTTGAGTGGCTTGTCCATCTTTACCAATTAGCACGGCAAAACACGCTCGTGCTTTTTGCTATAATAGTTGGATATCTCCTGCTAACTTGGCTACTTGGGCAACTTGCCAAGTCTGAAAGCGGTGTTCGTGGCTCAGGTATCCCACAAATCGAGGGTGAATTAAAAGGTCTCATGAACTCTGATTGGTGGAGCATTTTATGGCGAAAATTCGTTGGAGGTGTGTTAGCTATTTCAAGCGGTTTGATGCTTGGACGAGAAGGACCTTCGATTCAGCTGGGTGCTATGACTGCCAAAGGAATTGCGAGTAAGCTCCAATTGTCACCCCTTGAAATGCGAGTTTTGATTGCCAGTGGATCTGCTGCTGGACTTTCTGCCGCTTTTAACGCTCCTATAGCAGGGCTTCTTTTTGTCGTGGAAGAGGTCTACCGCCATTTTTCACGCTTAGTCTGGGTGACGACCTTGACCGCTAGTCTTGTCGCCAATGCGGTATCTCTCTGGATATTTGGTCTGACCCCTGTTCTCCAGATGCCGATTGAAGTGCCTGATTTGGCGTTTCATCAATACTGGCTTTTCCTCCTAACAGGTGCCTTCCTTGGTCTATCGGGTTATCTCTACGAGAAAGTTATTCTCAACATGCCAACTTTCTACAGTAAGATTGGAAATTTTCTAAGACGAGGAGCTTCTTATTATCCTATCCTTCCTTTTATCCTTATTCTCCCGATTGGTTACTGGCTTCCTGAGCTACTCGGTGGTGGGCATGAGCTGATTATGCACCTACCTATGGCAAACTACAGCTTCGGTATCTTGGCACTCTTTTTTATCATTCGTTTTGTCATGAGTATGCTGAGCTACGGCTCAGGTCTTCCAGGTGGCATTTTTCTGCCGATTCTTTCTTTGGGATCAGTTCTTGGCATGATGGTAGGACAGGTTTTGGTAGCAATGGGATTGGTGGATGCAGCTGATCTCCCACTCTTTATCGTCCTTGGGATGGCAGGCTATTTTGGAGCTATTTCAAAAGCACCGCTGACAGGTATCGTCTTGGTCACAGAAATGGTTGGCGATATGCACCAACTGATGCCTCTAGGGCTAGTCACTTTGGTAGCCTACATCGTTATGGATCTACTGGGTGGTGCGCCTATTTATGAAGCCATGTTGGAGAAAATGCTACCAGAACACGCTGAGGAATCTTCCGAAACAACCCTAATCGAGATTCCAGTGTCTGAACGGATAGCAGGTTTCAGAGTATGTGATTTGACCTTGCCAGAAGGTGTCTTGATTACTGGACAGGTCAATCATGGACGCTCGGAAATTGTCAACGGTCAGACCAAGCTCTATCTTGGAAATACACTCCATCTCGCTGTTCGAGTTGACCAAATCGAACACGTCAAAGCACAACTTTTAGATTAATATTAAGATATGAGACCGTTAAAAAATCCGATGAAAAATGAAAAAACAGACGACAAGTCTCAGGACTTGAGGAAGTTTTTGAATTTTATCGAGCTTTTTAGGGCGTGTTCAGTTCCAAGATATAAAACTCGTTTGAAAAAACGATGGTGCGTCAATCTGTTCAAACTATAATAGAAACGAGACTGTGTACCTGCTCTAGAAGGATAAACTATTAAAACCTGCATGAGGTCAACGTTTCTTTTAACGAAGTCTCCATGCAGGTTTTACTGTTTTAGTGTTTTGCCCAGCTGGTGCTTCTATGGTATAATTTAAGAAATAACCTGTATGAGGAGAAAAGTATGGTTTTATCAAAAAAACGAGCTAGACATGTGATTGAAGAAATTATAGCCCTCTTTCCAGATGCTAAACCTAGTCTGGATTTTCGTAATCATTATGAACTATTGATTGCAGTTATGCTGTCTGCTCAGACAACAGACGCTGCGGTCAACAAGGTAACGCCAGCGCTGTTTGAGCGCTTTCCGACTCCTAAAGCAGTGGCAGAAGCGACTCCGAGCGAAATCGCACCTTATATCGCTAGACTTGGGCTCTACCGCAACAAGGCTAAGTTCATGCACGAATTATCCATTCAGCTTTTGGAGCGTTTTGATGGAGAAGTCCCACACACACGTGCGGAATTGGAAAGTTTGCCAGGCATCGGTCGCAAAACAGCTAATGTGGTCATGTCAGTGGGCTTTGGTATTCCAGCTTTTGCTGTGGATACACATGTGTCGCGCATTTGTAAACACCATCAGATTGTCAAACAATCTGCCACACCGCTCGAAATCGAAAAGCGCATCATGGAAGTTCTACCAGAGGATCTTTGGCTCCCAGCCCATCAAGCTATGATTTACTTTGGACGTGCCATCTGCCATCCCAAAAATCCAAAATGCGACCAGTACCCACAGCTTTACAATTTTGATGTTTGAAAGAAAAATTGTACTCACTCCAAAATCAGTTGGTGAGGCAACGAGTTGCAGATGGAACATCTCAGCTGTCTATTGTAATACTACTTATAAATTAAACACTAATATATCATGCAATTCATAGATATTCGCTAGCAATATATCAATAAAAGAGATGCATTAGGGAATAAACTAGAAAGAGTATAAGAACTAGGTCACAAAAAACTTCCCCATGAGTTAACGATGTTCTAACTAAAACTCAAGTGACTAATATTACGATGAATCGATCAAATCTAAGGGATACAATCCTTTTGTTTTCAAAGCGTATAAAAAGCGACCAACACTAGCTCCTGAAAGTTAGAAAGCTGATTGTTGATCGCTTTTTGCTATAATATTTTTTGACTGATGTTTCTAAACTTGACTATCGTTTTACCATCAGTAGGTCATCACCACTGTTTATAGTCATCTCTTGGTTTGATATCACATTGCTGCAATCAGCAGAATTAGTGACGATAACTATGGTTGTCATTTCTAGTCCTACATTTTTAATGTTATCGCTATCAAAAGTGCCAAGTTTATCACCCCCTTTTGACATGTTTCCCATGTTTAACCAACTGCTCAAGACTATCATCGTTCGTAAAAACAGCATCAATCCCAATATAAAGTAGAATCTCCGTTCCTTGAGACGTTTTTAAGCCATAAGTATGACCTGCCTCAAATGCAATAGCCACTTCTGCATCAGCAAGTGAGTAGATAACATCCTCATTAGGTTGAATAGTGATTCCTTGGATTATCATGCCTGTGAAAAAACAGGATCATTGACCTTAGATCTCTCGACACAGAGGCAAATATGATTTCCTCGTTTTGAGAAAGCGATGTCTCCTGAGGAGTTGCTTGCAATTTTTTAGAGAGTAAACGTGATAAAAAGTATAGCATCCTTTGTAGAATAATCAATGTTTAAACTCAGATATATCTCTTTCTTGTATCAAAATACCAATGAGGTGTTGCACGGCTTTGTAGAAGGAATCTGAAACGTAAGTCGCCTTTTCCTGCACGTATTTCGGGGCTGAGGATATACAATAGGAAATATCTGTTTCTTGAAACATGGAAATATCATTTCCAGAATCCCCAAAAGCAATCACTAAGTCGTAATCCGTTTTAACCAATTCAACACCATGTCCCTTTGAAACACCTTTAGCTGTTATTTCAATGCGAGTGTCACCTGCTTTAAAAATCTCTAAGTGCGGGAAAGTGACTCTCAGTTGTTGGAAATAAGCCCCAGACACCTCTTTAGTTGGCCTCACATTGAATTTGTAAATCGTTTTTTCTTTAAGAGATTCAAAGGGGTTATCCAAGCAAATTAGTTCCATATTCCAAAGATGATCGGTATGTTCGTGAACAAAATTTCCAATCCGTGATTGACCATCCAAAGCATCAAAGATAAGTTGTTCTTCCTTGAGGTAATTGAGGATGCGATGAACATCTCTCCCAGTAAGAGGTTGAGAAAAAATTGTATTTCCATTTGATTCGACCAAGGCACCGTTAAATCCGATAAGGTGTGTCAAGTCAATCTTATTCTTTTGAGCAATATAGTGAATTTCTTCTACTGAACGCCCTGTGGCAACAGAAAAATCGCTAAATGAGCATAATTGGTGGTAGGCCTGCAAATCATCGCTATTTACATTCACTGAATTTTTAACAAAGGTGCCGTCTAAGTCAGTAATACATAAAATACGGCGTTTCATATTATTCACCAATACCCAAAATATCTTGGATTTCCATTTTCAGCACATTAGCATATGCCCCATATATAGATTGCATCTGCATGCCGTTTTCTGCAAATCCCATAGCTTCATATTTGTTAATAATCGTATCTTTTTCGACTAACGCTTTATCTTTGACATCAATACGCAAGCGTGTGATACAAGCATTAACATCGACAATATTTTCCGGTCCGCCATGTGCTTCAATCAAACCAATTGCTTGTTGGTGTGTTTTTTCTTTTTTGCTAAGTGGTTTATCAGACGTTGGCTCTGAAGTCGTCGCCATTTCTTTAGCAGGTTCTTCCTTACCTACCGATTGAACTTTAAGACCATATTTTCTGCGAGCTTCCGCTTTTGTTGCTAAACGTACTTCGTCAATGTCTTCACGACCAGGTGTCTTAAAGTTGAATTTGATAATCATAAACTTGAAGACGAAGTAGTAGATAAAGAAATAGGGAATACCGACAAGGAATACTAACCACCAATGTGTTTTAGGGCCTTGTAAAACACCGTAGATAACTAAGTTGATAAAGCCATGACCAGTAGGTGTAGCAACACCTGCCCCTAGCATGTGCATTACAAAGAGTGCAGAACCTGCCAATACAGCGTGAACAGCATATAGCATTGGTGCAACGAAGAGGAAAGTGAATTCGATTGGCTCTGTAATCCCTGTCAAGAAAGAAGTAGCAGCTGCTGCGAAAAGGAGTGAGCCAGCCATTTTACGTTTTTCAGGGGTTGCAGTCTTATACATCGCATAAGCAGCACCTGAGAGACCAAACATGAAGTAAACAAACTTACCACCATTGAAGCGGGTAATAGCTGGGTCAATTGATGTGATAGATGAATCAGCAAGAGAAGCAATGTAGGCATTGACAGTCCCTACAACATGCTGACCATCAATAATCCAAGAGCCACCGAGCTCTGTTGTCCGTACTGGCCAATTCAAGCCATGGTGAAGGCCAAACGGCAACAAGGCACGCTCAATTAATCCATATAGGAAAGTTCCAATTGGTCCTGATTTTAGAATGACAAGAGACAAAGCGCTAATCCCCATTTGCACAGTAGGCCAGACAAAAAATACAGCTGTTGCTACAAAAGTCATGACAATCATGGTGACAATTGGGACGAAACGAGGGCCGCTGAAGAAGCCTATGACTGTTGGCAACTCTTGTTTCACTGCCCATTTATGAACGAAGTAAACAGTAATACCAACGATAATGCCCCCGAACACACTTAAGTCCATAGTCTGAATACCTAGGACCTTGGTCTGCATGGCGTCAGCTAGTGCTAATTTGGCTTCAACCTTGTCCAAGCCAGCAGTATCAACTAGCCTACCAGTTGTGGTCAATAAGAAGTTTAAGATATAATGCAAGACAATAAATCCGAGAAGCCCAGACAAAGCAGCAGAGCCTTTTTCGCGTTTGGCAAGACCAACAGCTACACCGACAGCGAAAATAATAGGCAAGTTATTAAATGCTGTATCTCCCAAAACAATGAATAGCTTCATGATAAATTGGAAAATATCGTTACCAAGGGCTGGAAACATTTCCAAGGTGTTCTCATTGGTGAATGCTGTACCAATCCCTTTGATTATACCTGCACCTGGCAATACTGAAACAGGTAGTAGGAATGAGCGGCCAAATTGCTCAAATGCAGAGATTAATTTATTCTTCTCTTTCATTTTATCCTCCTATGAAAATATATTTGATAAGACTATTGTAACAAAAAAGCAAAAGTAAACGTTTTTTTGGAAAAAACTTCCGGTCTTGAAAAATTTTTACTTTTAGGGTAAAATTTTACTAAAAAGATAAGAGCGAAAGAAACCATCCAATGTTCGAAAAATAGAAAGGATTGTTATGTTTTTAAACAATTTGAAAGCCAATTATGAGAAGCTCTCTGTTGGCGAACAAGAAGTCGTTGATTACTTGATGCGGCATGAAGAGATTGAAAATATTACCATTAAGACCATTTGTGCAGATCTCTATACATCCAGTTCAACGGTAGTGCGAGCCTGTAAGAAGATTGGTTACAGAACATATAATGAATTGAAGTATGATTTAAGACTGTCAAAAGAGTTACAGGCAAATTTATCAAAACGCGATCGGAATTCTTTTGAGATAATCAAAAATCAACTGAGTGTAGAGTTTCAACAAACCATGGGTATCTTATCGGAGGATGACTTTGTGACATTTGCGGACTGTATTTTAAATGCCCGCCGCATTTTTTGTATCGGCGTTGGATCAAGCTACATGGCCATGGCAGACTTTAATCGAAAACTCAAATTAATCAATGTTTGGTCAAATGATTACTTTGAGCAATATAGTATCGAGCGAATCAAGGATATTTCGATAGACGAGGATGTTATTTTGGTCTTTTCACTAGGTGGCAATAGCCAAGATGTTAACGAAAGCATTCTAGCGGCCAAAAATAATGGTACAACTATTCTCTCAATCACTACGTTAGGAAACAATCTCTTATCAAAAGTGAGCGACAATGTGATTTATATCTACGATGCACCCAAAAAGCGTGAAAAGCTAAGGTCACGATTGATGTTTAACCTCGTTGGGACTCTTCTTTTTGAGGTTGTCCTTAGTAGAATAGGATTAAAATAATGATGGGCAAGAGTTGAAAAATACTATATGATAGACAGAAATTTTCAAATCCTTCAAAGAAGGCAATAGCGAGGAAGGTTTGAAATAAAGCTTACAAATAAGTATCAAACTTTGAAGGTGTGGACAAAGCTAGAACGACTTCCTGTCTCGCCCTCTTTTTAATTTTTGTTTTATTTTATTTCAAATAATTACTTGACATACTCTGTTTTATCACATACAATAAAACAAATAAATGATTTATTTTTAATAAAACAATTATTAAAGGGAGTGTTGTCAATGAAACGACTATTATCTAATAAACTGTATATGACACTATTTGCTATGGACTTGCTGTCAAACTTTGGAGATGTTTTGTACTATCTGGCCTTGATGAACTATGTTTTGTTGCTACCTGAGGCCAAATTTGCTATCGCTATGGTGTCCTTGTCTGAGACGATACCGATTTTGGCTGGCTTTGTGACGGGCCATTTTGCCGACCAAACAAAGCATAAAGTCAATACAATCATGCTGACCTTAGTTTTCAGGGCAGGATTATATCTGATGCTCGCGTTTGTCATGGGATTTAACCCTGCCTTGTGGATTGTGCTTGTTGGTATTTCAGTCAATTTCCTATCAGACATCGCTGGACAGTATGAAAATGGCCTTTATTACCCGATTAGTCTGAGATTGGTTGATGATGATTCTCGTCAGTTAAGCATGTCATTTAAACAAGCAACGACTTCTGGTTTTAACATCGCTTTTCAAGCTATTGGCGCAGCTTTGGTTGGTGTCTTGTCCTATTCAAACTTAGCGTTGGTCAATGCGATGACCTTTGCCGTTCCTGCCTTGGTCATATTTAGTCTAAGGCAGAAATTAGAAAGACTTCTTCTGGAAAAAACGGTGGTCAGACAAAAAACCGTCGAAGTAGTTGATGAGAAAACAACGAGAAGCCTTGTGACTGATATGTGGTGCACACTTAAAATCGCTCTTAGAGAGTTGATGGCCATGTCGGAAGTGAGACCGATTTTGATTAGTATACCTTTATTAAATGGTATTTTTAGCGGTTTAACCACTTTGATTCTCTTAGTCATCAAGGTTGATCCTGACTTTATATTTATCAATCCGCCAACTACGCTAGCGACCATGACCAGTGTTATGCTGATTGCTAGTATTTTGGGAAATATCCTATCGACAGTTCTTGTCAAAGATAGCAAGCTGGTTGACTTTGTTGCGATTTTGACAGCCTGTGCTTGTCTAATGATGATCGGACTTTATTGTCATCTCTATCTGGTTGTATTGATTTTCGCAGCCTTGGGCAATTTTTCTGCTGGCATGATCAATCCTAAATTCATGGCCATGCTGATGAACCGCTTACCTGAGGAACGAATTGCGACGATTTCAGGTGGTGTTTTCTCCTATTTTCAACTGGGAATGCTTGCTATGAATGCGCTCTTGTCTGCTATGATTTTGATTTTCCCTGTTCAGCTAATCTTAATTATTTATGTCTTGATTAGTTTGGGGCTTCTGGGGTATACTGGTCTTATGACCAAAAAGGAGCGAGCACATGAAATGGAACTTTGACCCAACTGAAAATGAACTAATAGAATACTTAACTGCACCCGAAATAGTGAAAGGTATCAAGTCTTTTAAAGAAGATTTGTCCAGTCGAGAGATGGAAATCATTGCTGATGCTTTACAAGTTGCTGACGCAGTAAGGGATGCCTTTATCAAGGCTGGTTTGCAGGAGAAGATTTTAAAGTATCATCTTGTCTACGACTATATGCCAGTCAGTTTTTCGCTTTATATGAAAGTCTTGAGCCTATTTCCGCAACCCAAAACAATTGCAGAACTTTGCCAATGTTTCCTCGCATTGAGTAAGGAGCAGATTCTAGAGGTTTACCAAGTTCATTTGTTAAACCCAGAAGAGCCTGAGCAGACGATGGAAGAGGTCATTGAGCAGTCCATGTCGCTGTCTGCTGAGAATAAGTGGTACTGGTCTCAGGCCATCAAATACCCTGAGGAGCAGGTCAAAGGCTTGGTAGAAGTCTTGATGAAAACATCTGAGATTTACCGTCCCTACTACGAACGCTACCGCCACGAGCGGGAAACTTACTACAAAGAATTGGACATTGATTCTGTATTGAAAGAATTTCAAATTGCTGATTTTTTGGAAGAAGAAAGTCAGCTTTATCAGGAAATTCGCCTTCTCATTTTTAGTCCATGGTTGGTTGGTTTAGGATTTATCCGCTATGCCAACAATTCTTCCCTAGCCTATTTACGTCTTTCCAGCCGAATCGAGAAAATCTTGCGGAATCGTCATCAGGTGGACAATGAAGTCCTAGCTGATATTATGAAATGCTTGGGGGACAAGAGTCGCTATGAAGTTTTAGTCGAATTGTATCGCACACAAAGTAAAAATAAGGATATTGCTAAAAAATTAGGCATCACTAGCGCAGCCGTATCATTTCATGTCCAAAAACTCAATAATCAATTGCTTTTGACCTCCAATAAGACGGAGAACGGACAGCGTTTTAATCTAAATAAAAAGCTAATCATTGATGTGATTGCCAAGTTAAATAAGGATTTTGATTTGAATTTGCTAGAAGAAAACTGGAGCGACCGCTTTGAGATGAGATAAATTTATCGTAGCAGTAGGAGCAGGCTCGCGCAGTCAAGCCAACATCAAACAGTGAAACTTATCCATTTTTCAAGAACAAAAACGAGCTAATCTGCAAGGATATGCTCGTTTTTGCTCAGCCTTTGTTTAAGAATCACGTAGCAGTACAGTAATTTAGTGATTAACTATCCTATACCTCAACAGGGTTCCAAACACTGTTGGCATACTATTTAGAACAGAACTAAACTGGGAAGAATAGTAATGCAACGACAAACAGGAAGCCCGAAACTATCATAAGAGCAGCAGAGTAACCCATGATATCTTTAGCTTTTAGACCTGTTATCCCTAGAACTGCAAGAGCCCAGAACGGTTGAGCCATATTGGTCCAAGAGTTACCGTAAGCCACGGCAAGGGAAGCTTTTAAGACACTGCCATTCATTAATTTAGCAGAGTTGATGGCGATCGGTCCTTGGACAGCCCATTGCCCACCACCAGATGGCGTGAAGAAGTTTAGCACTGAAGCGATAATAAAAGTCCAGAAGTAGAAAGTAAATGGTGTACTCAAACCTGCAATCCATTCTGCGATAACTGTTCCTAGTCCTGAGTAACTAATAATTCCCATGATACCTGCATACAGTGGGAACTGGAAAATAATTCCAGCTGCGCTAGCTGTTGAGCGGCCAAAAGAGGCAACAAAATTAGAGACAGTACCATGAAGAAGTAACCCTAAAAACAAGAAGAGCGTATTGATGATGTTAAGGTCTAGGTTGATACCGTTAGCCATAAAGTAGCGAATACAGTAAATGAGACCAAAAAGACCGATAGTATAACTGATGATAGGGCTATTGTTAAGAATATCGCCAACCGTTTCATTCTTGACAACTTTCTTTTCAGTTGTATCCTCAGCCATTTTTAGATTTGCGAGTGCATATTCAGGGATTGGCTGTACTCCTTCATTTTTAGGATGGAGAAAATAGGCCAAAGTAGGTACAACAACTAAGAAAGAGATGGTTAGAAAAATGTTCATGGGATTAAACATGAATTGGCTCATTGGAATCACACCAACTTCGGATTCCAAGAAATGTCCAGGAGTCGCAAGTGTAAGACCGACAGAGCTTGACAAACCAACACACCAGGTCATATAGCCAATATAAGAGCAGGCAGATAAGAGACGGTACTCGACAGCTTGTCTTTGTTTTTGTAGGGAATGAGTGATATTACGCGCCAAAAGGGCTCCGACCACAGCACTCAAGCCAAATTGAAAAAACGAAATCAAGATGGTTACTAGAGTAACTGTGAAAGCTGCTTGGCGACCATTTTTAGGAATAGCAGCTACTTTATTGATTAAAGTTTTGACAAGAGGTGTATCTGCTACAACACCACCTACAATAACCACTAGGGACATCTGCATTGCAAATTGAAGTAGAGTCCAAAAACCTTTATACCAATTATCTAAACTTTCTAAGGGAGAGACCTTCATCACTAGAATGGAAATGGTAAAGGCTATTAGCGTTAGTAAAATAGCAAATATCGATGGATCGGGCATGTATTTTTCTGAAACCCGAGTAAAAGATTCCCCCATGCGCACGAGCCAGCTGGCATTGGACTGTTTTGTTTCTTGTGACATTAGCACAAAATCTCCTTTTGTTAATTCTATAGCTTGAGAGTTGCTAGAAGCACCTCTCAAGTTTTGTCGGATTTTTTTAAATTTCAAGAAATCTGTGTAGCATCAATCAAGGTTGCCTCGGTCGCTTCTTGAACTTGTTCAAAAGTAACGCCTGGGCTAAGCTCGATGACATGTAAGCCTTGCTCAGTCACTTCAATAACAGCCAATTCAGTCACTATCAAATCTACAGCTCCTTTAGCAGTAAGCGGTAACGTGCATTCTTTAAGGATTTTATGCCTGCCTTTGTTAGTGTGTTCCATTGCAACAATTACCTTTTGGGCTCCTGTTAATAAATCCATAGCGCCGCCCATACCAGGAACCATCTTGCCAGGGATCATGTAGTTAGCGATATTGCCTTTTTCATCCACCTGAAGAGCGCCTAGTACAGTCAGGTCAACATGACCACCTCGAATGATACCAAAAGACAGTGAGCTGTCAAAGAAGGCACCGCCTTCTAAAATGGTTACAGGAGCACCGCCAGCATTAGAAATATAGGGATCAAAGGTTTCTTCGGTAGGGCTTGGACCCAGCCCGATAAGACCGTTTTCAGATTGAAATAGAATGTCCTTATCACTTGGCAAATAATTGGAAACCATAGTAGGTAGACCAATGCCCAAATTAACAACAAAGCCATCTTCTAGTTCCTGAGCAACACGTTTTGCAATAAATTCTTTAACATTTTCCATTACGCTATTGAACCTCCGTCTACAACATGATCAACAAACAAGCTTGGCACACAAATAGCATCTGGATCAAGTTCGCCTATTTCAACAACTTGATCAACTTCGGCTAAGACGTAATCAGCAGCAGTAGCAGCGAGTAAATTAAAGTTTTGTGTTGAGCCGTGGAACTGCAAGTTTCCAGCCTTATCCGCCTTGTTTGCAAAAACAAGTGCAACATCTGCCTTCAAAGGTTTTTCCAAGAGGAAATCTTTGCCGTCAACTGCAATAACTTGTTTTCCTTCTTGAACAGCGGTTCCTAAACCAGTAGGAGTAAGAATACCGCCTAAACCAAAACCGGCAGCACGAATTTGTTCAATCAAAGTGCCTTGAGGGACTAGATGTACATCGGTTTCTCCTTCGATCATTTGACGGCCGGTTTCACGGTTAGTACCAATGTGGGAAGCATAGATGGTACTTACTCGTTTTTCGGCAATGAGTTTCCCTAAACCTTTGTCAATAAAGCCTGTGTCATTAGCAATTAACGTCATGTTTTTAGTGCCTTTTGCTAAGAGAGCATCTACTAATTTATTAGGACCACCTACAGTTAGGAACCCACCAATGATGATGGTTGCACCATCTTGAATATTTTCAAGGGCTTTTTCAATAGAAACAACTTTATTTTTTACCATTATTTTTCCACCACCAATGCTAATCCTTGACCTCCACCGATACAAAGCGTGGCCAGTCCGTAATGAGAATCTTGTTTTTGCATTTCATGTAAAAGAGTAACGACAATGCGAGCACCACTTGCTCCAATAGGGTGTCCAAGCGCAATTGCCCCACCGTTGACATTTATTTTTTCACTTGCTGCTCCAAGTTCTTTTCCAACACAAAGAGCTTGAACAGCAAAGGCTTCGTTAGCTTCAATCAGGTCAATATCGTCAATTGAAAGGCCTGCTTTATCTAACGCTTTACGACTAGCAGGAATTGGCCCTGTCCCCATAACTGCTGGATCAACACCGGCGCTTGCATAGGATTTGATGCGTGCTAGAGGGGTTAAACCGAGTTCTTTAGCTTTTTCCTGAGTCATCAAAACAAGCACAGCTGCTCCATCATTAATACCTGAAGCGTTACCTGCTGTTACAGAACCTCCCTCGCGCTTGAAAGCTGGGCGAAGTTTGCTTAGGGATTCATCGGTAGTACCGAAACGAGGGTATTCATCAGTGTCAACAACTAGAGGGTCACCTTTTCTCTGCGGAATCATGATAGGAACAATCTCGTCTTTGAACTTTCCAGCCTTGATAGCAGCCTCTGCTTTTTGCTGACTCTGAGCTGCAAAAGCATCTTGCTCTTCTCGATTGATCTGGTAACGTTCTGCGATATGTTCAGCAGTCACACCCATATGGTAATTTTTAAAAGCGTCTGTAAGGCCATCATTAATCATGGTATCAATGAGTTGGGCGTTGCCCATCTTGCTTCCCCAACGCATACCTGGAACAACATAAGCGGCTTGGCTCATATTTTCAGTACCACCTGCTACGACGATATCCGAATCACCGACCATAATGCTCTGAATCCCCAAAGTAATGGCTTTTAATCCTGAACCACAGACCTTGCTAACCGTAAAGGATGGCACTTCTTGTGGGATTCCAGCCTTGATGGCAATTTGTCTAGCAACATTTTGACCTAGGCCAGCACTTAGGACATTCCCAAAAATGAGTTCATCTACTTGACTTGGGTCAAGTTTAATCTTATCAAGCGTAGCTTTAACGAGATCGCACCCTAAGTCAACGGCACTAACACCTTTAAAGACCCCTCCAAATGCACCAATAGCAGTCCTTTGAGCTGCAACTATAACAACATCTTTCATCTTTTCCTCCTTATGTTTGGAAATATTTTTTGACACGTGCCTTTTACAGTTATATTGTAAGCGATTTACTTTTGACAATCCACTACATTTTTGTTATGCTTTTTTATAACAAAATGTTATAGTTGGTGTCGTCTATGAATATTAGTCAAATGGATTACTTTGTAGAAATAGTGGAAGCGGATTTTAATCTGTCCATCGCTGCGGAGAAGCTCCATATCTCACAACCTGCTCTTAGTAATCTCATCACACGCTTTGAGCAGAATCAAAACGTTCAGCTTTTTGTTAGACGAAATGGTCGTAATGTTGCCTTAACTCCTGCTGGAGATCTGTTATATACAACTTGTAAGAAAATGACCAAGTTATACAACGAGATGGAAGAGAAAATGTTTCAAATATCCCGTTATCATAAGGGAGTTATCAGAATAGGTGTGCCGCCGCTTATCTTAAGTATTCTGTTTACGCAAGTTTTGTCGCAATTCATTGCTAAAAATCCTAACATTAAATTCGAAATCCATGAATTCGGTGCCTATCATCTCATTGATTTGTTGGAAGCAGGAAAAATCGATATCGCCATTTTATTGCAACCTAACCGAGTGAATCCAAAATTTTACAAGGATGTACTGTTGTATGAAGCGAAACTCATAGCCTATATGGCGCAATCACATCCATTGGCTCAAAAAACAGAGTTGACTTGGCAAGATTTAGATGATCAAGTTTTGGCAACTTTTGACGAGTCCTTCATGATTTACCATTTATTAAAGAATGCACTCAAAGAAAAACAGGTTAATGCCAAAATAATGACTCAATCAGGGTCTTGGGATTTTTTAGTTGAGACCGCTAGACAGTCAGAAATGTTAACGTTGTTGCCTGGCGTTGTTCAAAATTTTATCAATCGTGAAGGGCTTTCTATCCTAGCAATTGAGGATCCTATTCCTTGGAAAATTTCAATAGTCTATCCTAGAAAAGCGCATTATTCTTTTTTGGAGCAGTATGCCATTGATAGTTTAAAGAAATATTTTAAAGATGGAGAAGACATTCTTCCGATTGAAGAATTTTAGTATAAAATGAATAAAATTAAGGTATTTTATGAGATTAGATAAATTTATCGTAGCAGTAGGAGCAGGCTCGCGCAGTCAGGCTAAAGCGATGGTCAAGGCCAAGAGACTGACGGTTAATGGTCAGATCGCTAAGAAAGCCGATATGAAAATTGATGAGGAGACAGCTGTTATCTGTCTAGATGGCCAAGTGCTTGACTACTCAGAATTTGACTATATCATGCTCAACAAACCAGCAGGTGTCATTTCAGCTACAGAGGACGCGAAAGATCGGACTGTTTTGGATTTGCTTCCTAAGCGTTATCACCGTGTTGCACCTGTCGGTCGTCTGGATAAGGACACGGTCGGTCTCCTGCTTTTGACCAATGACGGTCAGCTCAGTCATAATCTCTTATCACCTAAAAAACATGTGGATAAATGCTATCAAGTGACATTAGAAAAAAACTGCTCGACAGAAGCAGTTGCGCAAATGGCTGAGGGAATTGAGTTAGATGACGGTTATGTGTGTCTACCCGCCAAACTGGAAATTTCTGAGAAGAACGCTCATTTAGTCTATCTAACTATCCAAGAAGGTAAATTTCATCAGGTCAAGCGGATGTTCGCTGCTTTAGGCAATAGAGTCACTCATCTCAAACGCCTTCGGATGGGAAGCTTGATTTTGGACGAAGATCTATCAGAAGGAGACTTTCGGCTTCTGACAGCATCAGAACTAGCGACCTTAAAAGAACATTCGTGAAAAACGGACGTTCTTTTAAAAATACCGCCTTCTATTTTTAAAAGACGGACATTTGGGATAAAATAGAGAATGGAAGCGTGGAAAACACGTAGCGATGCTAGCGTCTGGTACAGAATAACTGGCATAGGTAGGTCATCATTTTTTTCGAGGTAGACCAAATGAACTACGATTCACCCGTTTTTGACTATGAAGATATTCAACTAATTCCTAATAAATGTGTTGTTAAAAGCCGTTCTGAAGCAGACACATCTGTCGTTTTTGGAGGACACACTTTCAAACTCCCTGTGGTTCCTGCCAATATGCAGACCATTCTGAATGAAGAGCTTGCTGAATCCTTAGCAAAAGAAGGCTATTTCTACATTATGCACCGTTTTGAGGAAGATAAGCGCAAGCCCTTTGTCTCCAAAATGCATGCGCAAGGTTTGATCGCCTCTATTTCAGTTGGTGTCAAAGATTACGAGTACGACTTCGTGACCTCGCTGAAGGACGATGCGCCTGAATACATCACTATCGATATTGCTCACGGTCACTCAGATTCTGTGATTAACATGATTAGGCACATCAAGGCTGAACTGCCTGAGACTTTTGTGATTGCAGGAAATGTCGGCACACCAGAAGCTGTCCGCGAGTTGGAAAACGCTGGTGCAGATGCAACTAAGGTTGGTATCGGCCCAGGAAAGGTCTGCATTACCAAAGTCAAAACTGGCTTTGGAACAGGTGGTTGGCAGTTGGCTGCGCTGCGCCTTTGTGCAAAAGCTGCGCGTAAGCCGATTATCGCTGATGGCGGCATTCGTACTCACGGTGATATTGCTAAGTCTGTCCGTTTCGGGGCTAGTATGGTCATGATTGGATCACTATTTGCCAGTCACAATGAAAGCCCTGGCGAGACCATCGAAATAGACGGTAAAGAATTCAAAGAATACTACGGTTCAGCCTCTCAATTCCAAAAAGGGGAGTACAAAAATGTTGAAGGTAAGAAAATCCTGTTGCCGACCAAAGGTAGTATTTTTGACACCTTGACCGAGATGCAACAAGATTTGCAATCATCCATCTCTTACGCAGGTGGACGCGACTTAGAGAGCTTGACCAAGGTAGACTATGTGGTCGTGAAAAATTCCATCTGGAATGGCGATAGCATTTAAGAAAGAAGTCATGAGTAGGGCAGAACAGCTGTCTTACTCTTTTTACGTATTACAGGCATGTTGTCCTCTAGGGGAAAGTCCTATGGGCACCTGCTCTTGGTGAATCTGATAGCGATTCCTAAGCCTGATGCTAAAAATAATGACCGTAGGTTTTTGATGAGTTTGTCCATTGAGTGTATCCAGCTCTTGCTGGATCTCCTCTTTGATGTAGGTTGCGTCTTTGAAATCAATGATCTCTGGACTAATACACAAGGAGGAGGGACTGCCTATCTTATCTATCACATACGGCAAAATCTTTTATTAAACAGTAGTCTCGTTTCAAAAAAGGTTTGAGAGCAAAAGAAAAATTTGATAAGAAATACTGCACCCAATGTTAGATGCAAAATCTAATATTGGGTGCAGTTTATTTTAGGAACTAGAAGTGTTGAATTTAATCTAGGAGGTGCAGCTTCTATTTTAGGAGATTGGTTAGCTCTTTGGTTGTTTCAAAAATAGATTTTAATTGAGAGACATCATCTTGAATCATAGCTAGGTACAATAAGTCTGTTAAGAACATTGAATTGTTTCGTGAATCGATAGCACCAACTCGTAACTCTTGCTCGTGTCTGGGAATACGGAAAATAAAGTCGCAAATAGTGACGATCGGACTTGTTCCAACACCTGTAATGGCAATCGTTTTTAAAGAATGGGAAGCAGCAAACTGTAGAGGAACTAACACTTCCTTGGTTGTTCCACTGTAGCTGATTCCAATGGCAATATCATCTTTTGATGCAGAGACAATGCTGGCTGTCTGGATATGGGAATCCTGGGTATAAATACAATTTTTTCCTAGCCGATTTAGTTTGTAGTAAAAATCGCTACAAACAGTCCCCGATGTTCCAACACCAAAGAGGTAGATGGTAGTAGCTTTGCGGATAAGCTCGACCACATATTTCAATTCTTCAATATTGATTAGGCTGAGGGTTTCTTGGATAGAGGTCATATTGGAATTGGCCAATTTCATGACCAGCTGTTCGACACTATCTCCTGAAGTAAACTGAGCATCGTATAGTTCATTATATCTGGTATTAAATAGTTCTAACTTGAATTTATTAAAATGAGAAAATCCTAATTTTTTTGCCAAACGACTGACAGTTGCTGTCGAGGTATGACACTGGTTTGCTAAATATTGGATGGTCATTGTTTCGACACCTATAGGATTTTCTTCTATAAATTGGAGTATACGTTGTTCGGATTTTGTCAGACCATTGATCTTCGAAGAAAAAATTGTCATGTCCTTTTTTCCTTTGACTAATTTGTATATCTTATTGTACACTATTTTGTCTGTTTTAGGGGTTATTATAGCTGTTCCACTCAAAAAAACTTATATAGTAACCCATGACATACAGTATTGATTTTAGAACTCGCGTTCTTACCTTTGTCAATGAAGGACATACACGAACAGAAACTTGCAAGTTTTTCAGCATTAACCCGACAACGTTACACTAATGGGAAAGGTGAAGGGGCTACTCCTGCAATACCAATCTGTCTGGTCTTGTTTGAATGCTGCTTTTTGAAGCGGCGGAATGATTATATCTATTAATTTTGTGTAAAATAATTACACAAAAAAATAAAAATATTGAAAAATAATTTCAAAAGTGTATAATAAGAGTAAGTAAACGTTTGCAAAAAAACAAAGGAGGTGTCTATGGACATTCATGAGTTACATACCGAGCAAGTCAATCCAGCATCCGAAACTATAGAAGAGATGAGTATCACGGAATTGACTGCTTATATCAATCGGGAGGATCAAACAGTTGCCCAATCAGTAGCGCAGGTTTTACCCCAAGTCAATCGTCTCGTCGAAGAAACGGTTCAGTGTATCCGTAATCAAGGACGAATCATCTATATTGGAGCAGGAACATCAGGTAGATTGGGAATTTTAGATGCTTCTGAATGCCCGCCGACTTATGGAGTTAATCCTGATATGATACAGGGAATCATTGCAGGAGGATCAGAAGCGATTTTATCTGCCCAAGAAGGAGCAGAGGATTCCGAGCTTGCCGCGGTAGAGGATTTACAGGATCATCAGCTATGCGATAAGGATATAGTTATTGGCTTAGCAGCTTCAGGGCGGACGCCCTATGTTCTTTCAGGGCTTATCTATGCTAAAAAGATTGGTGCTAAAACAGCTTCGATTTCCTGCGTGAAGGGGGCTAAGTTGTCAGCTATTGCCGAGATTGCGATAGAAGTCTTGGTAGGGCCAGAAGTGGTGGCAGGATCCAGTCGCATGAAAGCAGGAACGGCGCAAAAGTTGATTTTAAATATGATTTCAACCGCTACTATGATTCAGCTTGGTAAGGTCTATAAAGGCTATATGGTGGATGTTCAGCCGACCAATGCAAAATTAGTTAAGCGCGCCAAGCACATCATCCAAAAGACAACAAGGTGTAGTGAGTCAGAAGCAGAGGAGGTCTTTGTCAGGTCTAAACAGCAAGTAAAAAAAGCTATTCTTATGCAACTGGGACAGTTGAGTTTAGCAGAAGCTGAAATCTTGCTGGAACAGTATCAAGATCATATTGCTCTTGCAATTGGAGAATGTATGAAAAAGGAGTAAAAAATGGAAATCAAAACAATTGTTAAAGAAGTATTAGCTAGTGTTGGTGGTGTTACAAATGTTTCTGGAAACGCAATCTGTATGACACGCTTGCGTCTTCAATTGAAAGATCGACAACTAGTCCAGTTTGAAACCTTAAAACACATTGAAGGTGTCTTAGGTGTAGTTGATGCGGATACCTTGCAAATCGTCTTTGGTCCTGGTCGGGTGATGTCAGTTGGTCAAGAGTTTGCAGAAGCGACAGGTATTCCCTTAGGAAGTGTTGTAGAAGATACGACAGCGGAAGAGTTAGCGACTGTCAACAAGCAAAAAAATAAGGCCAAGTACGATAAGCCCCTCCAACGTTTTTTACAGAAAATCGCTAATATATTTGTTCCAATTCTTCCAGGAATTATTGCTGCAGGGATGATAAATGGCTTAACGAATATTATCAATGTGAGTACGAACAATGCCTTTGCAATGGTCTGGTGGTACCAGTGTATTCGTACCATGAGCTGGGGTCTCTTTTCTTTTCTGCCGATTTATGTAGGAATGAATGCGGCAAAAGAGTTTAAGGGGAGCCCGATTTTGGGAGCTATTGCAGGTGCCATGTTTGTATCTGTACCATCCATGCCCCTTTTAACAATGGTCAACGAAGAAGCAATTATCCTTCCCTTAGTGAACAAGGCTTACTCTCCAGGAATTGGTGGTCTGTTAGCTGCCCTCTTTGCAGGAATATGTTTTGCTTCCCTAGAAAAAATCATTCGCAACTATACGCCGAGTTTTTTAGATACCTTTTTAACGCCGTTGTTGACAGTCATAACCGGTGGTTTACTGACAGTTATGGTGATTCAACCTTTGGGCAATATCCTAACAGCAGGTATTTACAACAGTTTAACGTTTATGTATGAGCAACTAGGTCTTGTAGGAGGCTACCTTTTATCAGCAGGTTTCTTACCATTAGTGTCGGTAGGGCTTCATCAAGCCTTAACACCAATTCATGTATTGTTAAATAATCCTGAAGGACCGACTGATGGAATCAATTATCTTCTTCCCATTCTGATGACCGCAGGAGGAGGACAAGTTGGGGCAGGTCTTGCTCTCTACTTTAAAACTAAAAATAAAAAGTTAAAACAATTAACCCGTGACTCCTTGCCAGTTGGAGTATTAGGGATTGGAGAACCCTTGATGTATGCGGTTACACTTCCGCTTGGAAAACCCTTTATCACAGCCTGCTTAGGTTCAGGACTTGGTGGTATACTAGCTGTTCTTTTTCACCTAGGAACAGTCACACAGGGAGTATCGGGCTTGTTTGGACTACTTATTATGGTACCAGGGACACAGCTTCAGTATGTGCTTGCTATGTTAGCTGCTTATGTTGGAGGTTTTGCTCTTACATGGTTCTTTGGAGTTGATGAAGAGAGGATTGATGCAGTTTATGGAAGATAAAGTTTTTTTCAGTCACTTGGGTTTTTCCCTCTATATCTCTCAGCCTTTCCAGAAAAATCAGGATATTGTGCTAGAGTATAAAGAAGCAGGCTTCTCATTTGCCTTTACATCTCTAAATATCACAGAAGAAGGTGGAAAACAGCATCAACTTCAAGATATGGTGAGGCTTTGTCAGAAAGAAGGGATAGCCCTCTTTGTGGATATTAATGCGGAGAGCTTTGGTTGTTTAGGGATTGACGGCTTAAAAGAGCTTGGCTGTAGGGCAGTGCGGGTAGATGATGGTTTGTCGGAAGAAGACATTGTTCAATTGTCTCAAGTATTTCTGGTTGTTTGTAATGCGTCTACTTTGACAGTTGATGCGTTGAAGAGGTTACAGAAAAAGGGATTAAACCCGAACAAGGTAATGGCCTGTCATAATTATTATCCTAAAACTTATACTGGTCTAAGCATGGAACGTCTCTGCAGAATAAATGAGGAACTTCATCGATATGCTATTCCAGTCATTGCCTTTGTTCCTGGTGATGAATACCGAATGCCCTTATTTGAAGGTTTACCAACAGTGGAAGAGCATCGAGCTTTTACACCATTACAAGCTAGTGTAGATTGCCTTGTGAGGGGAGGCTGCGATTATGTTTGTGTCGGAGACACTCGCTTATCTTTTGAATCTCTCATAGAGATGTCTTATTTGTCCAAAAGGATTATTCCTCTAAAAGCAAATGTACCAGATGCTTGCAAAGGACTGGTTTTTGAAAATCGAATCGATAAAAGCGACTATGTCATTCGAGCAGCGCATTCAAGGAGTCAATTAGCTGGTCTTGGGCTGAAAGGGCATTGTGTGAAGCGCTACCGAGGAGATATTGTGCTAGCGAATGCTCACTTTTTACGTTATGAGAATGAGCTAGAGATCTGTTTGGTAGACTTACCAAAGGACAGTCGACAAGAAGTGATAGGTTCAGTAGAAGCTAGCAGTAGACTCTTGTTAGATGCCATCGAAGCGCCATTTTCTTTTGTATTTCTCTAATGTAGATTGAACAACAGTCAAAACCACCTGTGAAAACGGGTGGTTTTGACTGTTCTCGAATAGAAAAACTGGCTTAGGATTTCTGAGCTAGTTATTGATATATGAAAAACCTATTAGCACACCTTTTCTTGAATTTTTGTCAATCCGGTTTTGTTCAGAACTGCTAGCTTGCTTAAAAATTCAAGAAGATCATTAGTGACTTCCCAAGCACGTCACTTTTCACTGCTGATTGATGATAAAGAGGGCGATTTTTGAAATATCAGTTGCTCCCTATTTCCAAGAAAACTCCAACTTGAGACCTATTGTATAGAAGAAAAGAAGAAAAATCTTGACAGCTTCTTAAAAATAGTTTACTATCTATTGGAGTTTAGTTAAGATAAGAAAAGAGATGAAACGTGGCAACTGCAACTAAGAAAAAAGCTAGCAAAAGCGCAACCAAAAAAAATCTAGTCATCGTGGAGTCGCCAGCTAAGGCAAAAACGATTGAGAAATATTTAGGCCGCAACTATAAGGTTGTGGCTTCTGTTGGCCATATTAGGGACTTGAAAAAGTCCTCTATGTCTATTGATTTTGAGAACAATTATGAGCCGCAATACATCAATATTCGTGGAAAAGGGCCGCTCATCAATGACTTGAAAAAGGAAGCTAAGAAAGCTTCCAAAGTCTATCTGGCCAGTGACCCAGACCGTGAAGGAGAAGCGATTTCTTGGCATTTGGCTCATATTTTGAAGCTTGACTTAGAAGATCAAAACCGTGTCGTTTTCAACGAGATTACTAAAGATGCCGTCAAAAACGCTTTTAAGGAGCCTCGTTCAATTGATCAGGATTTGGTTGATGCTCAGCAAGCGCGTCGGGTCTTGGATCGTATTGTCGGGTATTCGATTTCACCGATTTTATGGAAAAAGGTCAAAAAAGGGCTGTCAGCAGGGCGCGTGCAATCTGTCGCTCTAAAACTCATCATTGACCGCGAAAATGAAATTAAAGCTTTTAAACCAGAAGAGTACTGGACTATTGATGCTACCTTTAAAAAAGGCCAAAAGACCTTTCAGGCTGCTTTTTACGGTCTTGATGGCAAGAAAGTCAAGTTGCAAACGAATGATCAGGTCAAGGATGTTCTAAGTCGTCTCGAGGGTGATGATTTCACCGTTGAACAAGTGGAAAAGAAAGAGCGCCGTCGCAATGCGCCGCTACCTTATACAACCTCGACTTTGCAGATGGACGCTGCCAATAAAATTAATTTTAGAACTCGCAAGACCATGATGATAGCGCAGCAACTTTATGAAGGGATCAACCTCGGTAATGGAAACCAAGGTCTTATCACTTATATGCGTACCGACTCGACACGTATTAGTCCTGTGGCACGAGGAGAGGCAGCTAATTTCATCACCGAGCGTTTTGGCGCTAGTTACTCCAAGCACGGCAGCAAGGTCAAGAACGCCGGTGGCGCTCAGGACGCCCACGAGGCCATTCGCCCTTCTAATGTTTTTCAGACACCAGAGAGCATTGCCAAGTATTTGGACAAGGATCAGCTGAAATTATACACCTTGATCTGGAACCGTTTTGTGGCTAGCCAGATGACAGCAGCTGTCTTTGATACGATGAAAGTTAATTTAGCTCAAAATGGTGTCATGTTTACCGCTAATGGCAGTCAGATTAAATTTAACGGATACCTAGCCGTCTATAACGATACAGATAAGGACAAGATGTTGCCAGAAATGGCGGTCGGCGATGTGGTCAAGCGCACCAATACAAAACCAGAGCAACATTTTACACAACCACCAGCTCGTTATTCAGAAGCGACCCTGATTAAAGCGCTTGAAGAAAATGGTGTCGGTCGTCCGTCCACTTACGCACCGACCCTTGAGACCATTCAGCGCCGCTACTATGTCAAATTGGCCGCCAAACGCTTTGAACCGACAGAGCTAGGAGAGATTGTCAATCAATTGATTGTGGCGTTTTTCCCAGATATTGTCAATATCAAGTTTACAGCTGAGATGGAAACTAAGCTTGACGAAGTTGAGACAGGTGATCGCCAGTGGCAGAAGGTTATCGATGACTTTTACCAACCATTTGCTAAGGAATTGGCAACTGCTGAAACGGAGATGGAAAAAATTCAGATCAAGGATGAGCCAGCTGGCTTTGACTGTGACGAATGTGGCCATCCCATGGTCATCAAGCTCGGACGCTATGGCAAATTTTACGCCTGCAGCAACTTCCCAGATTGTCGCAATACCAAGCAGATTGTCAAAGAAATCGGTGTGGTCTGCCCGACTTGTGGCGAGGGGCAAATCATCGAACGCAAGAGCAAACGCAACCGTATCTTTTACGGCTGTGACCGTTACCCAGCTTGTGAGTTCACCTCTTGGGACAAGCCCATTGGCCGTAGCTGTCCAAAGTCTGGGCATTTCCTCGTCGAGAAGGCTGTCCGCGGTGGTGGCAAACAAGTGCTTTGTTCCGATGCTGATTGTGACTACAAAGAAGCTAAAAGCAAATAATTCACGAAACTTGCAGAAATGCAGGTTTTTTGTGTGCAATGGCATGTCATACTCAAACCAAGCCCTTATGTACGAGGGCTGGTCATTGTTATGCTAGAAAGGCATGTACGGTGGTGTGAAAGGGACTACAAGTCAGTCTCTGCTTGATTGGATGTTTAACATCTGATGAAATTCAAGTTTTTACGATTGAGATTCTATGGTTTTCATCTCCCTGATCTTTTATAATAAACTTACAAGAAACAAAGGAGGTCTCTGACCGTGGCACAATTATTATTTGGGTTATCTGTTTTTCTAGCGGGTATTCTCTCGTTTTTCTCCCCTTGTATTTTTCCGTTGCTTCCTGTTTATCTAGGCATTCTGCTTGATGAGTCCAACACAAAGGAAATCAGATTTTTAGGACTGAAGGTTAATTGGTATAGCCTAGTAAAGACTCTTGCCTTTATTGCAGGATTATCAGTCGTTTTTCTCATTTTAGGATTTGGAGCTGGTTTATTTGGAAGTCTTTTATCAAGCTCTTGGGTTCGTTATCTATTAGGGATAGTGGTCATTATTCTGGGACTTCATCAGATGGAACTCATTTCCATAGGAGCCTTATATCGGCAAAAGCAAGTCCGCTTTCAGCAAAAATCAGGGCGTGGCCAATTGCTCAAAGCATTCCTGCTTGGGATTAGTCTCAGCTTTGGTTGGAGCCCTTGTGTTGGACCAGTTCTAAGTTCTGTATTGGCTCTAGCTGCATCAGGCAGCAGCAGCGCTCTTTCAGGTGGTTTTTACATGCTTGTTTACAGTTTAGGCTTGTCACTGCCATTTCTCTTTATTGCCTTGTCTTCGACTTGGGTTTTAAACCATTTTAATAAATTAAAACCTCATCTTTCAAGCTTAAAGAAGGCAGGCGGTATCCTGATTATTCTAATGGGGCTAGTCATGATCTTTGGCGATATCAACAGTCTTGCAGCCCTTTTTCGCTAAATGAAATCATTAAAAAATATAAAAAGGAGTTTTCTCATGAAAAAATCAATTTTACTGCTTAGTCTAGCTTGCGTGGCATTATTAGGAGCTTGTAGTCAACAAGGGTCTAACAAGACATCCAATAATTCGAAGACACCAAAATCTTCCATGAAGTCCAAAGATATGAAGAAGGACACGAAGGACGATATGAAGACAAAAAAAGACAAGATGAAAAATGACAAAACATCAGAAAAGATGGATGACAAAAACATGAGCGATGATAAAGATGATAAAATGGATAATGACAAGATGTCAGATTCCAAAGACGATAAATCTATGAAAGACGACAAGATGAGTAGTGACAAAATGCAAGATGATTCTACAAAAGATAAAGATAAGACGTCCCAACAATAGGATTTCTTATTGGAATAAACACGAGTTAGAATCCTAGAAAAACGGCTTAGCTTTAACGCTCAGTGAAAATCGAAAGCTGATGTCATTATCCTACCATAAAGAGCATCAGTTCTACCTCCGATTTTCTTGTCTCATTCAGCTTTTGATTTTCTTTGAGTATAGTAGTTTTTTGCTTGGTTTGGAAGTGGAATTATTTCAGACGACCAATTAAAACAGTATTATTTTCAAGCTCAGGCAGGAAGTGAGACTGCTTGGGCTTGTTAAAACCGATAAATGGTGAGCGACAATCAACAGTGCATGGGAAACGAGCTCTTTCTTGATGAAAAGTAATGGGACTGGGCTTGAACCCAGCCTCTATCAAATTTCTAAGGATTTTCAAGCGCTCTTTGTATTTTATTTTATGGAGGAATTTTATGAAAAAAGCTTGTTTAATGGCTGGTTTAGTAAGTTTAACGCTTTTAGGAGCTTGCAGCCAGCAATCATCAGAAAAAACACCTGATAAGGCTAAAAAAGACACAACAACGATGCAAGAGAAAAAAGGAGAATCTAATGAGATGAAGCATGACAAAGGAAAGTCTGACCAGATGGTGAATAAAGGTTCGTTAGCTCCTAATTTTGAATTGACAGGAGTTGATGGAAAGGTTTATCGCTTGTCTGATTTTAAAGGAAAAAAGGTATACTTGAAGTTTTGGGCTTCCTGGTGTTCGATTTGCCTCTCAAGTTTACCAGAAACAGAAGAATTAGCTAAGGAACAAGGCGATGACTATGTGGTTCTCACGGTTGTTTCTCCAAATCATAATGGCGAACAATCTACAGAAGGCTTTAAAAAATGGTATAATGGCTTAGAATATAAAGGAATCCCTGTTTTGTTGGACGAAAAAGGCAAGGGCATAGAAGATTATGGGATTCGTGGCTATCCGACAGCGGCCTTTATCGGAAGTGATGGGGTCTTAGTCAAGACGCAGGTCGGCTTTATGTCTAAAGAAGACATCAAAAAAACCTTAGATAGCATCCATTAAGAGAGGTAATAGCAATGGTAAAAGAACATTGGAAATGGCTTTTTCCTCTATTGATCATCCTTATCATAGGAGTTGGCTTGTCTTTTCTAAGAAAACATCCAGTAGACCAGTCATCCATAAAGAAGATTCAGTCCGCAGCAGTCAGCCAACCTATGTCTAAAAATACGAAAGGAGAAGACGCCATGAACAACAAAGACATTCACCATATCCACCTTGCAGGAGGCTGCTTCTGGGGTGTTGAAGAATACTTTTCTCGTATCCCTGGCGTTGTTGATGTGACGGTGGGGTATGCTAACGGTCGCAGTGAAACCACTAACTATCAGCTCATTAGTCAAACTGACCATGCAGAAGCCGTTGACATCAGCTATGATGCGAAGCAGATTAGTTTACGAGAGTTGCTTCTTCATTTCTTCCGAATCATCAATCCGACTAGTGTCAATAAACAAGGTAACGATGTCGGAAGGCAATACCGAACAGGTATTTACTATACCGATGATGACGATTTAGAGACAATTAACCAATTCATCACAGAGCAGGCCAGTCATTTTGACAAACCTATTGCGGTCGAAGTAAAACCGTTATCCAATTATGTCATGGCAGAAGATTACCATCAGGATTATCTTCGAAAAAATCCGAACGGTTACTGCCATATCAACATCAACGAAGCTTCTTATCCTGTGATTGATGCAGCTCTTTATCATAAACCGAGTGACGCTATTTTACGGGAAAAACTATCTGATCAAGAATATGCCGTCACCCAAAAAAACGAAACAGAACGCGCTTTTTCAAACCGTTATTGGGATCAGTTTGAGCCAGGTCTTTACGTTGATGTTGTAACAGGAGAGCCACTCTTTTCTTCTAGCGATAAATTTGAATCGGGCTGTGGCTGGCCGAGCTTCACGCGACCAATTAGCCCCGATGTTGTGAATTACCACGAAGATACTAGCTTTAACATGAAGCGTGTCGAGGTCAGAAGTCGTGTCGGCGATTCTCATCTTGGTCACGTCTTTACAGATGGTCCGAAAGACAAGGGAGGCTTACGCTATTGCATCAATAGCCTGTCTATTCGCTTTGTTCCAAAAGCTGAAATGGAAAAAGAAGGCTACGGTTATCTGATCGATTATGTGAAATAACAAATGGTTTGGTATAATAGGCTAAGAAAACCAAAAGAGATAAAGCAGGAACGATACCTATGTATGGATTATTGATCGCCGAAGATGAGCCCTTAGTGCGAAAAGGGATTCGCAACCTGATTGATTATAGTCAATTCGACATTCACATCGTAGAAGAAGCCGCCGACGGACGTGAAGCTTGGCAAATTTTTCAAGAAAAGCCGATTGATATTGTGTTGACAGATATCAATATGCCACATTTAGATGGGATTTCGCTTGCCCAATTAATCAAGGAGAGAGAGCCTCGGACTCATGTTGTCTTTCTGACAGGCTATGATGAGTTCGACTATGCTCTTTCAGCCTTAAAATTAGGAGCAGATGACTACCTTTTAAAACCTTTTTCAAAAACTGATGTCGAACAGATTCTGAGTCAAATTTTACTTCACTTAAGACAAGCTCAAACAGAGATAGAAGTTAAAGAACTCGTAGAAGGAAAACACCATTCTTCACTAGGGCAAGCTATTCAGGAGCGCCTGTCTGATCCCAACTTAACTTTGAAAAACTTAGCGGATCAGTTGGGGTTTTCTGCTAACTACCTCAGTCAGCTCATCAAAAACGATGTGGGGCAACCTTTCCAGCACTATCTGATTGCTGAGCGGATTAGAAAAGCTAAGTTGTTACTCTTGACAACCGACTTGAAAATATATGAAATCGCTGAGCAGGTTGGTTTTGAAGATATGAATTATTTTTCCCAACGCTTTAAACTGGAAACTGGAAAAACACCACGTCAATTTAGGAAGGAACACGATTGATGAAAAAACCGTCTCTTCTCATCCAGCTCGTTCTTTCCTTTTTTGTCGTTGTGATTGGTTTTTTGGGGCTTATCGGTGTGACCTACTACCAAACAACCTCACAGGCGATTACAGAAGTGACTGTCCAAGCGACACAAAACAGTATCAAACAAGGTGGGGAGTTTGTCCATTCCTACCTTCAAAAATTGCAACAAACAAGTAGCAGCTTAGTGGTCAATCCAACCTTACGGGCCTACATTGAATCGCCGACAACTGCTAACAAGCAGAATTTTGTCCAAATGATGCAAACACTTTTGGAGGCAGACCGTGATCTAGTGGCTGCTACCTTAGTGACCCGATCAGGAGAAGTCATCTCCACCGATACAGAGCTGGACATGAAGACTTCTTCTGATATGATGAAAGAAAGTTGGTATCAAAAGGCTATTGAAGATGAAGCCATGATGCCAGTCTTGACACCTGCGCGGTTAACACAGTTTGCCAACCACAAGGAAGAGTGGATTATCTCGGTCACTCAGGAAGTGTCAGACGCAAATGGTCAGAACTTAGGTGTTTTACGCTTAGACATTGGTTATGAGACATTAGAGACCTATCTTGACAAGCTGGAGTTAGGCTCGACAGGTTTCACGTTTATTATCAATGACCAACATCAATTTGTCTACCATCCAGAAAACAAGGTCTACTCCAGCCAAGTTGAAATGGATCGGTTAAAACCTTACATCGCAGTCAAAAACGGTTTTTCAGACAACCATGAAAAGTATATTTACCAATACAAAATTCCTGATAGCAATTGGACAGTGATCGGGGTAGCATCGTTGAATGGCTTGCATACATTGCAATCGAAAATACTGTCATCTTTTGTAGGGTTGGGAATTGTGAGTCTCATAGTATGCTGTCTTTCGATTTGGTTTATTTTGAAGCGTTGGATTAGCCCCCTGAAACACTTACAACAGGTTATTTTAAAGGTAGGTCAAGGGGATTCCAACATTCGTGCCCAAGAAGTTGGTGCTGTTGAATTAGTGGATTTATCAAGGCAGTTCAATACTATGCTTGATCAAATCAATGTCTTGATGACTGAAATCAAGCAAAATGAACAGAGTATCCGTCAATACGAGCTCCAAGCACTTGCTAGCCAGATTAATCCACATTTCCTTTACAATACCTTGGACACCATTGTTTGGATGGCAGAGTTCAATGATAGTCAGCGCGTGGTTGATTTGACAAAAGCTTTAGCTAAATTTTTCCGTTTAGCACTTAACAATGGCAATGAACTCATTTCCCTCAAGGATGAAATTGACCATGTGCGGCAGTACCTCTTTATTCAAGAACAACGCTATGGTGAAAAACTACAGTATGACATTGAAGAACTCGCAAAATATGATCGCTTCACGCTTCCCAAACTTATCTTACAGCCCATTGTGGAAAATGCTATTTATCACGGTATTAAGCCAGTCGATCGGCCTGGAAAGATTAGACTGACAGTTTCCGAAGCAGACCAGCATATCAAAGTTACCATTTTTGATAATGGTAAAGGATTCTCTCAAGACCAATCAGCTGTGAAAAGTATGCTATCCTCAGGAGTTGGTTTGCAAAATGTTGACCAACGTCTCTCGTTATTTTTCGGAGAGGATTACCAAATGACGATTCAATCTGAGGAGGATCGCTATACAAAAATTAACCTCTTTTTCCCTAAAGGCTAAACGTAAGTGCCCGATAACAAGGTATCCAGTCTAAAATAGTACACCAGACACATGTCTACTGGTTTGATCGTTTTCAACAGTTCAGCGACTCTATTTTTAAGATTTGCCCAAGTTTGCTCGATAGGATTTAGCTCTGGGGAATAAGCAGACAAGAGAAGAAAGTAGTGATTATGAGCTATACATAGGTCATCCAACTTACCTTTAGGGTGAAAGCTGGCAATTTTTAGTAGTCTCTTCCTTGATTGCCAAACACTACTGACTTTTTTCTGATTTTTGCTTTGCACATTGTATTGTCAACTTCCTTGATTGAACAGGAAAAGCTGTTTATAGAAAGTGCTATCTTCTTCAGACGTTTGTTCTGGATCAACATGGTTTTAACTTGACAGATGGAGCCAAATTCAGTATCCTAAGATTATTGGTTTTGCTCCCCTTAGTTAAGTGGATATAACAAGTTCCTCCTAAGAATTAGTCGCTGGTTCGACTCCGGCAGGGGAGATAAGGTAGACTGGTAGAAAGTGCTTGTGATGTTTGGTTGACATGAGCGCTTCTAATCACAATACCTTTTATTACTATCGTAATCCTATTTGGCTCAAAAAAGAAAAAGACCCGCAGATCATTTTGATTTGTGGGTTATTGTCATGGCTTCAAGTCAAGTAATAAAAGCATAACCTGAACAAAGTTCAGCGAGCGTCTTTAGACGCTGCTGGAGAGAGGGAGTGGGAAAGAACTCAAGCAATCAAAAAGAGTTCGTTTTCCCACCCCCGCACAGTTATTAGGCCGGATTTGGAGTGTAAAATACGAATAAATCTGCCAATCAGCAGTGGTTCATTGGCGCTAAAGCACCTAATGATCTTTGCAGGGGTAAGACTAAGTTGGCATGGCCAACAAGTCTTACTCCCAACCACTGCACTGAGATGTTGAAGCAAACGATGAGAGGTGAGATTGGATTTTTTGCCCAGCCTCGTACAAGTCCCCATTTTCACGGGGTTATGACTTGGCCTGATACTCTCGAGATCGTGCCATCATATCAGCAAAAGTATTGATGATGGTTTCTTTGTACTCTGGCTTGCTGACGAGTGAAGCCACTTTATCCAGCACAGCTTGCTCACGATCGCTATCTAGAACAGGAAGATCGTGGGCTTTTTTATAGGCAATAACCTGTTTGACCTCATGTAGTCGTTTTTCCAAAAGCACAACCAACTCGCGGTCAATCTGATCGATATGATGACGACTTGTTTCTAAATTCTGCATGTCACACCTCAAACTTTCTATGTCTCATTTTATCAAAAAATGCTTATGATAGCTAGTTTTCAAAGGCACTCGGACAACCATAGTAACTATTTTTCAAAAAATCATAAAAACCTTGACAAATATCATTGTCAAAATAAAAATGATATGTTACAATATGACTATAAAAATAGTAGATAAAAGCATTTGTATGAGCTCAATACCTTAGATAGCAAGAATGAAACTATCAAGTTTTAGTCGAAGACACAAAGGCTAAACTTAATATTTACGAAAAGGAGCAGTTTATGGAATACATCGGTTGGATAACTTTAGGATTGGTTTTGCTACACCTATCTTACCCAGAGAGAGTCAGGCGTTTAGAAAGAAAAGTGAAACCACTATTGAAAGAAAACAAAGGAGAGCAAGATATGTCACAGATCATTCAAAAATTAGTCAATACTCAATGCAAAATTACTTTTGAAGAAATCTTTGGTTCTGAGGAAGTTTATGAGATTCTTGAAGCAGATGAGGAATGGCTCAAAATTTCTCGAGAGTTGAAGGGTGGTAAAAGCGAAACACGGATTGTTCGTATTGACAATATCAAGGAAATTAAACCACTAGGATAGGAGAATTTATGAAAAGAAACGTTTTAACTATTTTTTTAGCCATCCTTGGTTTAGTTGGCTTAGCCTTAGCCAACAGCTTTCCGCAAAACGTTATTAGTTACTTTGTTGGTTACAATAGTGTCGCCAATGCTTCATTTTCTACGCTTCAGATACTTCTTTCTCTATCTGCTTTATTTGTAACGGTTGTTGGATTTCTATTTTGGGCAAGAAAAGTAAACCTTTTCCGCTTCACTTTGAAAGGCTTGTCTTGGAAAACGGCTCTGGTGACTGGTTTTGGAGGTCTTTTAGCCATTTATCTACTAAGGTTGCCTGGGATTCTTGTTTTACAGCTGGAAGGCGCGGTTTCTACCGCTAACCAAGAAACGTTAGAGATGGTTCAAGGAATTCTGCCACCACTGATCATGATTGTTATGACGGTCTTTGCAGCTCCTGTTATTGAGGAAATCATGTTTCGTGCTTATACCACTTACTACCTTTGCTTGGGAAATGCTAAGGCTGGTTTAATCGTTGGGACAATATTCTTTGCGCTTTTTCATCTTCCAACTAATTTCGGCAGTTTTATAATATATGCTAGCATGGGTTTATGTCTCGGCTATGTCTACTATAAGACCAAGCGCTTGGAGTATGCCATTCTTTTACATTTTATCAATAATCTGATTGCAGTAGTTTTGATGTATATTGTTTAGATGATGGGGGAATGCCTTATGTTAGAACTGAAAAATCGGCTTAAAGAGTTGAGGGCAAGAGATGGCTATAATCAAACGGATTTGGCTAATCTTGCTAAGGTATCGCGCCAGACCATTAGTCTCATTGAGCGCGGGGAATATCAACCGTCCATCGTGATCGCTCTAAAAATCGCTAAGATTTTTAATGAGCCTGTGGACAATGTATTTCGTCTGGAAGGAGAGGAAGAGGAATGAAAAATAAGAAGAAAGCATTCAAATACATCGTTTTAGCAATGGTACTGTTTTTAATTGGATTTATTGTAGGCTATTTTGGTCCAGGTGGTTTAAACTTTTCTATCCCAATGGAACAGATTATTTGGCTTGGAAGACTAGTTGCATTACTATCTATTATCGGTTTTAGTTATTTTCTTGCAAGAGCCTATACAACCCATAAAAACTATTTAGCGACTGTTGATGATGACGAGAGTTACGAGCTCTATAAAACCGCTAGAAAAACACTAGACTACAGTACAGTCATGTTTAATATTTCCCAGATTGCTGCTGTTTTTAATGTAATAGCCTCGAATTCCTTTGAACTCAAGAGCAGAACAGCGAGTTTTTTATATCTTGATCTGATGTCGCTAGTTATTCTATTTGTCTTAGTTTTTATCTATTATAGAGTTTATGGCTATGTTCGAGAGGTTAAAGTGCCTTTCATGATTAGTAGTGATGATCTCATTGCATTTATGGAAAAAACAGCAGATGAAGCGGAGTTACAGGTTGAGTACAGAAATAGTTATAAAATTTTACATGCCTTAACTGCAGAGATTCTCCCTGTTTTATATATTATTTTAGGAGCTGTTTCCATACTTTTAAATACCAATCAGATTGGCGCCTTGTTATCCGTCGCAGCCATTCACCTCTATATCACAATTTCGCAATTACGCATTACTAAAGAATACTTTAAATGAGAATACTATTTGGATAATAGGAGATCTGTACTATGAACAAATCTAAAAATTCTATTAAAAATATAGACTTATTCCATGCCACCACTATACTAATGATTTTAGTTGGAATAGTAAGATTATTCCTCAATGATTTTGCTATTTCAGTTTGGTTATTTTTAGTGGCTTGGTTAGGAGTTGGTGTCTATGCTTATTGTAAAACGAAAACAGCATATATAGCTAACATGTTTGTGATCATTGTGGCTATGTTTGGAATTGTGATATTGGGAGACTGGTTGCACCTTTTTCCGACATCTTCTGATGGTTGGCTCTTAATTTTGTCTTCGATAATAGTCGCAGAAGGAATTCGGAAAACATTAGAAAGGGTGGATTAGCCTATGTTTAAACGGCTTTTCAATTTATGTTTATTTTTATTGGGAATGTTAGCTTTTTCCTACATGGGTTCAATGGTAGGACGCCAGCTTGCAAGTCGTGGGACAGAGTCATCTTTTGGAATTTTTTGGGGAATCGTCCTTATCTATATTTGTCTAGCTATTGTCTTTATTCTTCATATCGCTATTCACGAAGCTGGGCATGTGATTTTTGGACTTTTGACAGGCTATCAATTTCTCAGCTATCGTGTGCTTAATCTCATGTGGCGCAAGAAAGCTGACGGTAAGATTGCCTTTTCTCGTTATTCTGTGCCTGGAACTGCTGGTCAGGCCTTGATGGTTCCACCAGATCCTAAGGATGACAAGATCCCCTACGTTCTCTATAATTTGGGCGGTGGCTTGGCTAATCTGATTGCTTCTGGTCTTGTTTATCTCTTCCTTTATATTACCAATATGTCGAATATTTATCTTGAAATTTTTGGAATGATTGGTATGCTGACAGGTTTAGGTAATCTCATTCCTGTTACTGGTTTCATTGCAAATGATGGTGCCAATATTGTTCATATTGCAAAGCATCCGAAAGGCTCTCTTTATTTTTGGTCAAATCTAGCTATTAATGCCAAATTATCAGAGGGCTATTCGTATTCAGACTTGGATAAGCGTTATTTTTTAGAAGTTAGAAATGAAGATTTAAACAATAATATTATAGTAAGTTCTGCTTTTTCAAATGTTTCGCTTTTGATGGAGAAGGAAGAATTTCAGACTGCGCGTGATTATCTGGTTGATTTAAACCTAAATCAGGCGGGAGTTATGGACATCATTAAGGTTTTAGGAAAAGTTACGATTGTCTACTGTGATATGCTCCTGGAGCAAGCACCAACTTATATCTTTAGCAAGAAAGAGTGGAAGATAATTCAGGCTCTTAGTCGCTCTCAGCCGTCAGTCCTTGTGATGCTTTATGCCTATTACAGCCTGATTGAGCCTGATAGTCAAAAAGCAGCTAAGGCTTTGGCAGGTTTCAAAAAGATGGAAGCAACCTATCATCTTCCCGCTGAGTATAGAACAGAAGCTCGCAACCTAGGCTATTTTCAGGAGATAATCACTAGAAACCAAGACCCCTTTGTAATGTGACTTGAGCCTCAATTGAGGAGATATGAGCTAATTTAAAGCGAAAAGGTGATAGAGTTGACAGGAAAACATGCAAGTTCTTTGAATGTCTAGACTATTGTTTTTAGATTGAATGATTATAAGCAGTTATTATAGTTCATGTTTTTCAAATTTTTATTTTACAGTTGAGTTAGGTAAAAGTAAAAATAATAAATCTGTATCATTATTTTAGTAAGCAGACCTTGATTTTAGACAGTTTTTCTATTTTGGTTTAACAACCTTATCCAAGGAAGTAGGCTTTTGTTCAGCTCCAATTTAGAAGAGTTTATGATAGAATACACAGCAGAAATGAGGATAAAATAAAGTGAAAGATTCTAAAAGAAGAGAAATATCAAAAATAGCTTATCTTTATTATATTGAGGGTTTAAGTCAAACACAAATCGCTGAAGAAATGGGACTGTATCGAACTACAGTAAGCAGGATGCTAACTCAGGCTAAAGAAAATGGAATTGTTCAAATTGAAATTGAAAATTTTGATCCAACATTGCTTAAGTTAGAAAAGGTGTTTAAGAAACAGTATGGATTAAAACAAGTTGAAATTGCACCAACAGTTATGGGAAGTAGTGATGATGAGTGCGAATTAAGAGTGGCAAATTTAGCGGCGCAATTTTTACGAAAGAATATTCATGATAAACAAACAATTGGCTTAGCATGGGGAGCAAGTATAGGTAGAGCAGTAGAAAGTTTAGAACCCAAATACATAAATGACGCTGTTTTTGTTCCAGTTGTAGGAGGACCAAGTCGAATTAACTCGCAATATCATATTAACACGCTTGTTTATGAATTAGCTAAAAAATTTCATGGACGAAGTATTTTTGTTAATGCAGCAGTTGTGCAAGAGACGAGAGAATTGGCTGAAGGTATTTTTTATTCTCGTTATTTTGAAGAATTAAGAGAACTATGGAAAAGTTTAGATATGGTTATTGTTGGTGTTGGAGGTAATCTCAGTTATAATAAAACCCAGTGGCGTGATTTAATTAATGAAGAAGATTATAAAGATTTGAAATTAAGGGAAGCTGTTGGAGATTGTTGCTGTCGTTTTATTGATAAGGATGGCAAAATATTAAAGGGGCTGCTTGATCAACGTACAATTGGATTACCCTTAGAAGATTTACGAAATATCAAACAAACAGTTGCTATTGCAAGAGGAAAAGCAAAGGTGAGAGCTATTCGTGCTTTAATTAAAAAGGGATATATTAATACACTTATTTCTGATCAGGAAACTCTTTTAGCCATACTGAAGCTAGATAAAGTGAGTTTTGATTTGTCATAATAGGCCAAATATTTTACTAGACGAGAGGGTATCGGCAATGCTGATATCCTTTTTAAACACGAGTATTTAAAAACTTTATACTTAAAGAAAATCAAAAGCAGACTAATTGGACCTTGGCAACGTGTTCTCGTTGAATACTACGTTAGTTTCCTATTTTTAGTCGCTTTTTTTGGCGTTTTGGTATCTTGTTACTAGGAAACGAAGTTGCAGATAGAAGTGGACTTTACCAAGACGAGTTGATGAAGTATTCTTTTGATTTTCAAAGAATATTGTATGTGATTGAAGTAAGAGTGATAAACCTTCATCTCAAGAAAGATAGCTAGAGGACGCTCGAATTTTGAGAAGTCACTGTTGTAACCCTACTTCATTTTAGTGTCTTATAATAATGAACATTTGTGCAAATTATATTATCAAGAAACATTTTGTAACAAACAAAAGCTTATAATATCAAGGTTTTAGAATGGAATAGAAATACTAATAAAAAAATCCCTTGTCAATATTTCTGATGTAACATATAATTATTCATAAATAAAAGCGTTTACATTTTTGCTAGCTTTATGTGCGTTAAACAATTCACTATTGGAGGTAACTATGGTTAAAATCATATCTGAAGACAGTATTAATTTATCACTTGAAGGTGATGATAAAAATGTAGTCATTAAGAATTTAGCTAAACAAATTTATAATACAGGTGTTATTTCAGATCTTGAAATCTATTATCAAAGTGTTTTAGAGCGGGAAGAAATGGTATCAACAGGTATTGGTTTTAATATTGCTATTCCGCACGGAAAAAGTTCAGCAGTCAATACTTGTGCCGTTGGCTTTGCTAGATTAGTGAATGATTTAGATTGGCAAAGCCTAGATGGCGAGCCTGTCAAGATGATCTTTCTTTTGGCAATACCGGAAGAGTGTGCAGGTAATGAACATTTAAAAATCATTGCAGCCCTATCTCGTCAACTTATCCATGAAGAATTTAGACAAAAATTAGAAAATTTAATGGATAAAAAGTCTATTGCAGAGCTAATTAATGGTAGTTTAAAACATATTGATATTGTTTATGAATCAGAGTAAATAAAAAAGTTTTAGAATAAAAATATAGAAACATTTAAAGAAGGGAAGAAAAATATGTTGAAATTAGTCGCAGTCACTTCATGTCCATCTGGTGTAGCACACACTTATTTAGCCGCTGAGAGTTTACAAGTTGCAGCAGACAAACTAAATGTAGAAATGTATGTTGAAACTCAAGGATCAATTGGAACTGAAAATGAATTGACAACTGAGCAAATAAAGTCAGCTGACGCTGTTATTTTAACTAATGCTGTAAGTATAAAAAATGAAGATCGTTTTAAGGGAAAACCTGTTTTACGTGTGAGCCCTAGTGATTGTATCAAAAAATCGGATATTATTATTAAAAAATTACAAGAAAAATTAGGAAAATAGGTGTAAAATTATGATTAATTTACTTAAAAATACACGAAAAAATTTGATGACAGGAGTCTCATACATGATTCCTTTTGTAGTTGCAGGCGGTGTTCTTTTAGCTATAAGTGTGTTGTTATCTGGACGCGCTGCAGTACCTAGTGAGGGCGTGTTAGCTGATATTGCTAATATAGGTATTACAGGATTGGGACTTATGGTGCCAATACTATCAGGTTATATTGCTTTTTCTATGGTAGACCGAGTTGGATTAGCTCCAGGGATTATTGGCGGGATGATTGCTTCTAATATTGGAGCAGGCTTCATTGGTGGTATCTTCTCAGGACTTTTAACTGGTATTGTAGTTTACTATTTAAAAAAGATTGAATTACCTATTGCGTTTAAATCACTTATGCCAATTTTTGTCATACCATTATTAGGGACATTAATTGTTGGTGGTATTATGTATTGGATCATAGGCCGACCAATTGCTTTAGTGATGAGTACTATGACAGGGTGGCTTGAGACCCTTGGTTCTGGGAATCTCTTGATTCTTGGATTAATCCTAGGTGCTATGATTGCTTCTGACATGGGAGGACCTATCAATAAAGTAGCCTTTGGTTTTGGTTCTGCTATGGTAGGTACAATAAATTCTCAAACAGGTCTTCCGAGTACTACAGCACTTACTATTATGGCTGCAATTGGAGTAGCGATTTGTATTCCTCCACTTGGTATGGGGTTAGCGACTTTAATTGCACCTAAGAAATTTACGGAAGAAGAAAAAACATCAGGAAAAGCGGCCATTGTCATGGGACTTATGGGAATAACAGAAGGAGCGATTCCATTTGCTGCATCTGATCCTACTCGTTGTATTCCGGCAAACATTATTGGAAGTAGCGTAGGTTCTGCTATTGCAATTACATTTGGAGCTGGTAATCCAGCCCCTTGGGGAGGATGGATTGTTGCTCCAGTAGTACAGCGCCCTCTGGTTTATCTAATAGCAAGTATCATTGGATCAATTATTACAGCAGCAGTTGTTGTAATAACTAAGAAATCAGTCCAGAGTGATGATGTAAAAATGGAAACTGATGATTTTGATTTAGAACTTGAAATACTATAAAACATTTAAGGATGCATTCTTTTGAAGCATCCTTAAATAATATACAAAAGTTTATTATTTTTATTAAAAAGCACATTTGTGCTTTTTAAAATGAAAATATGAAATTAAAAAAAGGAAAGCTTACCAGATAAGGCTTTGAAAGCTTAGTTAAAATAATATTAAAAACCATATACTTTAATAACTGATTTAGTTGTAAAATATAGCTATAAAGATAATCATATAAGTAGAAAGGATACTAAATATGGCAGCAGGAGTAATTGATAAAACCCAAAATATTGCAAATGTGGTATTAAATGGTAATCCGCGCATTCAACTGATGAAAGATAATCTTTTTAAAGAAGAGCGCCAAATTTCTTTAGAACGTGCGCTGTTATACACAGAAAGCTATAAAGCGACTGAAGGTGAGCCTGTCATTATCCGTCGTGCAAAAGCTACAGCACATATCATGGATCATGTGGAAATCAGCATCCGAGAAGGAGAACTTTTAGTTGGCAATCGGACTGTGCGTCCACGGTCTGGTATTCTTTCTCCGGAAATGGACCCTTATTGGATTATGAAAGAAATTGATACGATTGCAACACGTCCGCAAGACCAATTTGTTTTTACAGAAGAAGACAAAAAAGTTTATATTGAGCAATTGTATCCCTTCTGGAAAGAACACTCGATGAAGGACTTCATTAACAGCGAGTTAACTGATGATATCAAAGCAGCTTTAAAAGATGAGGCGTTTAAATTAAATCAAACGGATAAAGGTCAGGGTCACATCATCATGGATTTCCCGGCTATCCTTAATCATGGGATCCAATATTATATTGATCATTTAGCTGAAAAAATGGAAGAAAATCCTGATAATAATTTTTTTAAGGCTGGACAGATCATTTTTCAAGCAATGAAACGTCATTTTATCCGCTATGCAAGATTAGCACGTCAAATGTCAGAAAATGAAGAAGCTCAGCGATCAAGTGAGCTGCTGAATATGGCAGAAATCTGTGAAAAATTGAGTACTGAGAAACCTGCTACATTTTATGAGGCTTTGCAGTTGCTTTGGATGACGAGTATTATCGGACAGTATGAATCAAATGCTTCATCTCTCTCCTTAGGTCGCATGGATCAATATCTTTACCCATTTTATCGATATTCACTGGAGTACGGTGAATCAGAAGAGTTGATGTATGAAGTGCTCGGGGACTTTTACATTAAGACAAATGATGTCGTCTTACTCCGCAGTCAAAGCAGCGCCAAATGTTTTGCAGGCTTTCCAACTGGATATACCGTAGCTTTGGGTGGCTTAGACAAATACGGACATACAGCAGTCAATCCCTTATCCTATGTGATGCTGGATATTTATCACGAAATTTTGCTTCCACAGCCTAATTTATCCGTTCGGATGAATGAAGTTATCCCACGGAAATTTTTGTTAAAAACATGTGAAACCATCCGTCTAGGTACTGGCATACCGCAGCTTTTCAACGATGAAGTCTGTGTCCCGGCTTTCCTCAGTAAAGGTGTTTCCTTGGAGGATGCGCGCGACTATGGTACTGTAGGCTGTGTTGAAATTTCGATTCCTGGTCGGACATATGGTTTGCATGACATTGCACTCTTTAATCTTCTGCGTATTATGGAATTGAGCATGTACGAATTACGTGATAAGGAAGATTTGACCTATAATGAATTACTGAAAAGTATTGAACAAAAAATTGATTACTATGTGGATCTTGTTGTAAAAGGTTCCAATATTGTTGATTTAGGACACCGCCACTATGCTCCAACCCCATTTTTATCTGTTTTGATTAAAGATTGTATTGAAAATGGTAAGGACGTTACTGAAGGTGGAGCCCGATATAACTTCTCAGGTGTTCAAGGAATCGGCGAAGCTAATTTAAGCGATTCAATGTATGTTATCAAAAAAATGGTTTTTGAAAATAAAGAAATGTCCTTTTCTGAGCTCGTCAAAGCCTTAGAAATGAATTATGAAGGTAAGTATGCAGTGCTTCAAAAACATGTCATTCAAGACTTCGAGAAGTATGGCAATGATGATGATGAAGTAGATGAAATTGCTCTTAAAGTCTTTACACATTATGCTAAAGAACTAGAAAAATATGCGAATGTCCGTGGTGGCAAGTTTATTCCGGGTGCCTACACTGTTTCAGCTCATATTCCTTTAGGGGAAGCTGTCGGAGCAACTCCGGATGGACGCAGAGCACATGAACAATTGGCTGACGGCGGATTGTCGCCAATGGTTGGACGTGACCATTTAGGACCAACTGCGGTATTAAAATCAGTGAGTAAACTTGATAATTATCTGACTGTAAACGGTAGCCTTCTCAATGTGAAATTTCAGCCTAACACATTAAAAGGGATTCAAGGCTTAAACAAATTTGCTGATTTCTTGATGGCCTATACAAAATTAAAAATTCAGCATATCCAATTTAATGTTCAGTCTAAAGAAACCCTTTTAGATGCTCAAAAGCATCCTGAAAAATATACCGGACTTTTAGTCCGTGTAGCAGGTTACAGTGCTTTCTTTGTTGATTTAAACAAACAAATTCAGGACGATATTATTGCACGTGTTGAGCATACGCTTTAAGACAGGAATGGAATAGACTATGAAAGATGAGGGATTAGTTTTTAATATTCAGCGCTATTCAGTTCATGATGGCGGCGGCATCAGAACAATCATTTTTTTAAAGGGTTGTCCTTTAGCCTGCCCATGGTGTGCTAATCCAGAATCTAGAAAAGTAGTAAAACCAGCTTTCTGGATAAAAAATGGAAAGAAAGAAATCATTGGAGAGTGGCGTAAAATCGATGACCTCGTCAATGAAGTGATGAGAGATGAAATATTTTTTAGAACTTCTGGCGGCGGGGTAACTATTTCTGGTGGAGAAGTGCTCATGCAGGCAGACTTCGCTGGCAATCTTTTAAAAGAGTTTTATCGATTAGGAGTTCATACAGCTATTGAAACCACAGGAGCCTTTCCGCTTGATTGTGTTGAAAAATTGACCCCGTACTTAAATCAAGTTTTATTCGATTTAAAAATTATGGATTCTAACCGAGCAAGTGAGGTCATCGGTATTAATGTCAACAACGTCAAAAAAAACTTAGAATTTTTACTGACACAAAAACATATTGAAGTCATCCCTCGAGTGCCGCTTATCCCTGGTTATACAACATCAACTCAAAATCTTGAAGCGATTGCGAACTATCTGAAATCATTGAGCATTAAGGAGGTCCATTTGCTGCCCTTTCACCAGTACGGTAGCAGTAAATATGAGTATTTAGGCTGGAATTATACGATGAAAGATGTTCCCACCTTGACTTCTACTGAAATTGATAACATCAAAAAAATATTTGAAGATAAGGAAGTTCAAACTAACATTGGCGGTTTATGATAGAAAGAAGAACAAAATGGAATTTTTATTAGACACAGTTAACTTAGAAGAAATTAAAACTTATGCAGAAATTATTCCCATTTCAGGAATTACTTCGAACCCATCAATTGTAAAAAAAGAAGAACCTATTGAGTTCTTCCAACATATGAGGGCCATTCGAAATATTATCGGCCAAGATAAGAGCTTGCATGTCCAAGTTGTAGCAGCTGATTATGACGGTATACTTGCAGATGCTGAGGCGATTTTAAAAAATATTGATGATAAAGTCTTTGTTAAAGTCCCTGTTAGCAGTGATGGATTAAAGGCAATTAGAGTTCTGAAAGAACATGGCGTTAGTGTCACAGCGACAGCTATTTATACTAAAATGCAAGCCTATCTGGCTATTGCTGCAGGGGCGGACTACCTAGCTCCTTATTATAATCGTATGGAGAACCTGAACATTGATCCTAAAGAAGTGATTCGTGAGGTTGCAAAAGAAATTGAACGAACTGGAAGTCGGTCTAAGATCTTAGCGGCTAGTTTTAAAAATGTGGATCAAGTGAACGCTGCATTAGAAGCAGGAGCACAAGCGTCGACCGTAGGTGTAGACGTTATGGCACAAGCTTTTGAAATGCCATCTATTTCAAAGGCGGTAGCCGATTTCATTTCTGATTGGGAAAGCATTTATGGAGAACATTCAACCATTGCTGATTTATAGAGAAGTTATCAGCTATGGAATAGCAAAACGGTCTGCTAAGCTGACCGTTTTACAACCCGTAAAGATAATCGTCATCTTCCATGGCTTCGACTTCACCGAGAAGGTAGCCGTTACCGACTTGGGAGAAGAAGTCGTGGTTGGAAGTTCCTGTTGAAATACCATTCATAACAATTGGATTGACATCAGAAGCTGAATCTGGAAAGAGTGGGTCTTGGCCTAGGTTCATAAGTGCTTTATTGGCATTGTAGCGCAAGAAAGTCTTAACTTCTTCTGCCCAGCCTAAACTTTCGTAAAGGGAGTCTGTGTAGCCCTCTTCGTTCTCATAGAGCTGGTAGAGCAAGTCGTACATCCATTCGCGTAAGTTTTCTTGGTCACTTTCAGGAAGTTCATTATAAGCTAATTGGAACTTGTAGCCAATGTAGGTTCCGTGAACGGATTCGTCGCGAATGATTAGCTTGATGATTTCGGCAACGTTGGCTAGCTTGTTATTCCCCAGATAGTACAGCGGGGTGAAAAAACCAGAGTAGAAGAGGAAAGTTTCTAAGAACACACTGGCAATCTTTTTTTCCAAGGCGGTGCCGTTGAGGTAGATATCATTGATGATTTCAGCTTTTCGTTGCAGGTATTCGTTGTTATTAGTCCATTCGAAAATCTCATCAATCTCAGACTTGGTATTGAGGGTTGAAAAGATAGAGGAGTAGGATTTGGCATGGACAGATTCCATGAACTGGATATTATTGAGGACAGCCTCTTCATGAGGTGTACGGACATCCTGACGAATTGCTTCGACACCTGTTTCAGATTGCATGGTGTCAAGCAGAGTCAGGCCACCAAAGACTTTACCAACGAGGTCTTTTTCCTCTTCTGACAGGCTACGCCAGTCATCCAAGTCGTTTGAAAGAGGGATACGTGTATCTAGCCAGAATTGCTCGGTCAGTTTCTCCCAAGTAGATTTATCAATCGCGTCTTCAATCGCGTTCCAGTTAATGGCTTTGTAGTAAGTGGTCATAAGTTCTCCAATTTTGACATTGTTTATCACAACGCAGTATGTTATCATTATATCATAAATGCGGTGAGGTCCTGAATGTGTTTGATTTTCTAATGGAAATTGTAGCTGTTATTTTTGTAGCAAGCATTGACAACTATATGGAAAGCAAGAAGGAAAGACGGCTGGGAAAAGTTTCTCAGGGCGTTCTTTTTCTTATATGGGTGTTAGCAACAGCTTGCTTAGTGATATTTTCTGCTACACTTGTTCAAGTGACCATGGCAGAGCTTTCTTTGAGAAAGCAGCTGCTCTTGGGTTTGATTAGTTTGTGTTTCTCAGGGCTAACAGCTTTTATGCTTCATAGGTTATGGCGCTATGGCCGCTTACTTTACCAACATTATAGAATAAATAGAGGTTAGGCGTGTGTGCTGACCTCTATTTATTTTTGTAACTATAGTAAGCTTTTGAATTGAGCACAGTTCCTTTAACACCCCCGCACAGTAGGGGTCTAAAAGTTGATTTATCAACGTATTAGAGCCCAATCAGCAGTGGTTCATTGGCGCTAAAGCGCCTAATGACCTGTGCAGGGGTAAGACTAAGTTGGCATGGCCAACAAGTCTTACTCCCAACCACTGCGCTGAGATGTTGACGCAAACGATGAGAGATGAGATGGGACTTGAGTCCAGCCTCGTTATGTCGTGACTTGCTTTAGCAACCATGACATTTAGCGTCTTAAATCACACAGCTTTCACATTGGTTTGCCCCAACTTCGTCACCGTCATCTGTGAAGGTACGGACGTAGTAGATGGACTTGATGCCTTTGTTAAAGGCGTAGTTACGCAGGATAGAGAGATCACGCGTGGTTTGCTTGCGTTCTTTTTTCCATTCGTAGATGCCTTCTGGAATATCGCTACGGATAAAGAGGGTTAGGGACAAACCTTGATCCACATGCTCGGTGGCAGCCGCATAGACATCGATAACCTTGCGCATGTCCATATCGTAAGCGGAAGTGTAATAAGGGATGGTCTCTGTTGAAAGACCAGCTGCTGGATAGTAAATCTTACCAATTTTCTTTTCTTGGCGCTCTTCGATACGTTGCGTAATCGGGTGGATTGAGGCTGACACATCATTGATATAGCTGATAGAGCCGTTCGGTGCGACTGCAAGGCGGTTTTGGTGGTAGAGACCGTCTGCCATGACCTTAACTTTGAGAGCTTCCCAGTCTTTTGCAGACGGGATAAAAATCCCCTTGAAGAGTTCTTTAATCTTGTCAGACTTTGGTACATAGTGACCACTGGTGTATTTGTCAAAGTAGCTACCATTCGCATAATCAGAATTTTCAAAGTTATGGAAGGTCACACCGCGCTCACGGGCAATGTTATTTGACTCAACCAAGGTCCAATAATTCATCAGCATGAAGTAGATATGGGTGAATTCGATAGACTCAGGACTACCGTATTCCATCAGGTTTTGAGCTAGGTAAGAGTGGAGTCCCATGGCACCGAGGCCGATAGTATGAGCTAATTCATTACCGTGGTTGACAGTTGGAACAGCATGGATATGTGAGGAGTCCGTGACAAAGGTCAATGCCCGTGTCATTGTGCGAATGGACAAACCAAAGTCTGGAGAAGTCATCATGTTAACCACATTGGTAGAGCCAAGATTACAGGAGATATCTGTTCCCATCTTGACAAATTCTTGCTTGTCGTTGATGACAGATGGCTCTTGAACCTGAAGGATTTCCGAGCAGAGGTTGGACATGGTAATCATCCCCTCGATCGGGTTAGAGTTGTTAGCTGTATCAATGTTGATGACGTAGGGGTAGCCAGACTCTTGCTGTAATTTCGAGATTTCAGTTTCCAAGTCACGAGCACGAATCTTGGTTTTACGGATTCGTGGGTTGGCTACGAGCTCATCATATTTTTCAGTGATGTTGATGTAGTTGAACGGAACACCGTACTCAAGTTCTACCGAGTAAGGGCTAAAGAGGTACATGTCCTCATTTTTACGGGCTAATTCGTAGAATTTATCTGGAATGGTCACACCGAGAGATAGCGTCTTGACACGAACCTTTTCGTCAGCATTTTCTTTTTTAGTAGACAAGAAAGCGATAATATCTGGGTGGAAGACATTGAGGTAGACGACACCAGCCCCTTGGCGTTGCCCTAGTTGATTAGAGTAAGAGAAGCTGTCTTCAAAGAGTTTCATAACAGGCACAACACCAGATGCAGCCCCTTCATAGCCTTTGATTGGAGCGCCAGCTTCGCGCAGGTTATTGAGGGAGATCCCTACACCGCCACCAATACGGGACAGTTGCAGAGCTGAGTTGATCGAACGACCAATAGAGTTCATGTCATCTGTGACCTGAATGAGGAAGCACGACACCAACTCACCACGACGGGCACGGCCTGCATTGAGGAAAGACGGTGTTGCTGGCTGATAGCGTTGGTGAACCATTTCATTAGCTAAGTTAGTTGCAAGTTCCTCATTACCGTTAGCGAAATAAAGCGCGTTGAACATGACACGATCTTCTAAGGATTCCAAATAGTAGCGGCCATCATTGGTTTTTAAAGCGTATTGATTGTAGAACTTATAAGCCGCCATAAACGATTTAAATTTGAAATTTTGAGCCTTGATAAAGTCCGCCAACTCTGCTAAGAATTCCGGTCGGTAAAGCTCAATAAACGCTTTTTCCAGATAATTTTCAGAGACGAGATAGTTGATTTTATCATTGATTGAGGCAAATACTTTCGTATTTGGAATGACATTTTCACGAAAGAAGGCATCTAGGGCTTCCTTATCCTTGTGAAGGGGAATTTGACCATTAACTGGTCGGTTGATTTCATTATTGAGACGAAAATACGAAACATCTCCAAGGTCTTTAAGACTCATAATTTTCCTTTTTCTAATGTAGTGATAAACAAAATTAAAAAACGATTAGGCAAGTGCCTTTAATTTGGCTGGTTGAAAGCCGGCCCAAATGTCGGTCGGTGTTTGGATAACTGGGGCAGCAGAAAAACCTAAATCTTTAACCTGTTGGATGTATTCAGGTTGTTCATCAAGGTTAATTTCAGTGAATTCAACACCTAATTTAGTCAGTTCTTTTTTGGTCATGTTGCATTGCATACAATTATTTTTAGAATAGACTGTTACCATAGAGGGGACTCCTTTTTAATTCAAATGATTCTCATTCAGTATATCAGATTTGGGAAGAATGTCAAGACAAAAACACCAGATGTTGTGCTTCGTTTTTTAAAACTTCACAATATCTGGTGTTTTTCTGATAGTTCTTAGAAAGCCTGTTAAATCAAGCCTTTGGAAGCTTTTGGATATATTTTTCTGGTGAGTGAGGGGTTAAATCGTAGCTAGGATCCTGACCTAAAATATGCTGAGCCATCTGCCAGGCGATATAAGGGCCATTAGTTAATCCTGAAGAGCCTAATCCTGAGGCAACCCAAAGCTTATCATTTCCAGAAACAGTGCCGTAAAACGGTGCATAGTCTGATGTGTAGGCGCGTGTCCCTACACGAATCTTGCTGATAGCTTCATTGACCAACTCAGGGATAAAAGTAGCAGCTTTTTCTTTAAGCCCGTTGATGATATCCTTATCAACGCTAATATCGTAGCCCATATCGTTTTCGTGACTAGCACCGATAACCATGCGTCCATTTTCAAAAGGCAACAAGTCAATCTCACCCGGTGGCATGCAAACAGGCCAATCATCTGTTTGTAAATTGGTTTCAAACTCTATTAGCTGGCCTTTTTGTGGACGAACATCGACGTCGTAACCGAGAGGCGAGAGAAGCTGTGGTAACCAAGCTCCGACCGCGAGGATGAGGTGATCGGCCACGAGCTCTTCGTCTTGAAAGAGAACTGTTTTTTCATCAACAAGGCTGGCTGAACCTTGTAAGTAGGTGCCACCATTTTTGACAAAGAGATTGCGTAAGTCATCTACTAGCTGAGTACCATTGAGCCTGCCACCACCTGTCGCAAAGACAGCTCCGTATTCGCTAGTAAATGGTGGAATGACCTGAGCAACCTCCTCAGGTGTGTGAATCGTCACTTCACCAATCCTAGGGCAGTCTACACGACGTTCATCTGCAAGCTGGACAGCATGTCTTAGGTGTTCTTCTTTTTTCTTAAAGACAAATGTTCCAGTTTGCTTGTAGGGCAAGTGCTCCAGACCGTCTTTGCGCAGATCCTCCATAAAAGTTTCGTAGAAAGCTGCCCCTTGGCTGGTCAGGCGGTACCAGTCTTTGTTGCGCTTGAGAGTAAACCAAGGGCAGATGATACCAGCAGCTGCCCGAGTCGCCTGACCTGTCCCATCGTCAATCAAGGTCACACGATGGTCAGGTGATTTTGAGAGATAGTAGGCAGCCGTTGAGCCAACGATACCGCCTCCGATGATAATGATGTGTTTCTTTTCCATAGGTGCATTATAGCACGATTTAAGAAGTTTTTCGAGAGAAAATCGGTTATTTCATTAAGAACTTGTAGGTCTGTGGAGAAACAAGGTAATATAGTGTCGGATTTTTAGAAATAATGAAGATTGAAAAGGATGATGACACTACTTTCTGTGGTATAAAGTAATGGAAAAGCTCTTAGAAGACGGTTTCTATAAGTATAACTCTGCACAGGAAATGATGAGAAGATTTCGCCATGTGTTTTCGTGTTTAGAATCGTTTCAATTTGAATTCACCCTCCTAATATGATATAATGTGGTTAGTTTATTGCTTTTAAGTGGTATGAAGAAATGCAGTTGAACAGCTGAAAGATCTTTATGCAACAAATAAGATAGAAATGCGAGGTTGGTTTGCTTAGAGCTAAATTTAAAGAAGTTTTTGTATCGGTAGTGCCCATATGTGTGATAGTAGGTATTTTGAATGTCACTTTGACACCTATGCCTGGTCCGATGATGTGGCGATTTATGATTGGCGCTGTTTTAGTCATCTTAGGGTTGACAGCTTTTCTGATTGGTGTAGATATTGGAATTACACCACTAGGAGGGTATACGGGTACGACCTTAGCGAAATCAAACAAGCTTTGGTTGGTTATTGTAGCAGGGATAGTGCTAGGTTTTTTCACCTCAATTGCTGAGCCTGGTCTCATGGTTTTAGCAAATCAAGTGAACGATGTGACGAGCGGAAGTATACCAGCCTTGTCACTGTTACTCTTGGTTGCCATCGGTCTTGCCTTGATGCTGGCCCTTGGTTTTATAAGGATATTTTTCAATATCCCTCTTTATAAGCTGTTATTGGTTCTTTATGGGATAATTGGGCTATTGTCTTTGGGAACTTCAAAAGAATTTTTAGCCATTGCTTTTGACGCCTCCGGCTCAACGACAGGAATCTTAGCAGTTCCCTTTATCTTGGCTTTATCTGTGGGGATTTCCAAGATGAAAAAAGATAGTAAGGCGTCTGAGAAAGATAGTTTCGGATTAGTGGCTATCGCTTCAACGGGGGCGATTATCGCGGTTCTCCTTTTGAGCTTTTTGAGCAAAACACAGACTTTCCACGCAGAATTGGAAACAGGAAACTTAGATAGCAATGCTATAGTATCCTCTTTTACTGGGCTAGCTTCTAATTATGCTAAAGAAACCTTAATTGTGATTTTACCGCTTCTAGGACTTTTGCTGGTCTTGCAAAAGCTCAGCCTTCACTTAGGAAAGCGTGAGTTACGCCGTCTTCTAACAGGATTTGGTTTTGCTTATGTTGGCCTCTTTCTTTTTATGGTCGGTGTTAATGGCGGTTTTATGGATGTTGGAACCTATATCGGTCAAGCCTTAGTGTCGCTGGAGAATAAGCTTTCGATTGTGGTGATTGGCTTTGTATTTGGTGTCGTGACTATTCTGGCTGAGCCTGCTGTGTATGTCCTAACCCATCAGATTGAGCAAGTTACCAGTGGTTATGTCAAGCGTCGAGCCGTCTTAATGTCACTTGCTTTAGGTGTTGGGACAGCTGTCGCTTTATCTGTCATTCGTATTTTAGTTCCGAGTATTCAGCTTTGGCATTATCTCTTGCCAGGTTATCTGCTTTCATTAGGGCTCATGTTTATCACGCCAAAGCTTTTTGTGGGGATAGCCTTTGATGCTGGGGGAGTTGCGACTGGTCCTATGACCGCGACCTTTATCATGGCCTTTATTCAGGGAGCTGCTCATATTTTTGAAGGAGCTGATCTGCTGGTTGATGGCTTTGGTATGATTGCCATGGTTGCCATGACGCCGATTATTACTTTGCAAATATTAGGCTTTATTTATCAATTAAAATCAAACCATAAGAAGGGAGAGACGAGGTCTTGAATACAATCGAAGAAATACCATCGCTAGAATTGCTCTATGTGATTGTGAATTATGGTCAGGGCAGCCGTATTTTAGAATTAGCTAAAAAAATAGGTTTTCGAGGAGGAACAGTCCTTCCTGCTTTAGGAACGGTTAAACACCCCTTTCTCAATTTTTTGTCACTATATGATGTCGAAAAAGAAGTGGTTCTCATGGCCAGTCAACATGAGAAGACACAGGAATTGATGACACATCTGGACTCTAAGATTCATTTTGAAAAGCCCCACCACGGGCTCATGTTCACCATTCCAATTTGCCAAATTATTGGTTCGAGAACTTATCAATCAACCTATACTGAAAAAACAAGAGGAGAAGAGGGAATGTACCATCTGATTACAACTGTTGTGGAGCGCGGCAATGCCGAGGACGTGATTGAAGCTGCAGAGGCTGCTGGATCTCAGGGTGGCACCATTATTAATGGCCGTGGGTCAGGGATTAACGAGACGACAAGGCTCTTTAATATGGATATCGAACCTGAAAAAGAGGTCGTTTGGATTATCGCTCCTAAGGATGATTCTGATCGGATTGTTCAATCGATTCGAACGCATTTGGCCATTGATGAACCTGGTCGAGGCATTATTTTCATTCAAACGATTGGGCAAATTTACGGTCTTCACAAGGGCTTGAAATAAGGTTGCTAGAAGTATTTGGAATTTCAGTTGTTTTTCTGAAAATATCAAATTGAACTTATCATGGGTCTGTACTTTTCCACGATTTATGGTACAATGAAAGAGTGAGGAGTGAGATTGTATGGTAAAAAGAGATTTGGTCAAATCAATTATTCTGGTAATGGTTTTTGTTGTGGCTTTGATTGGTTTGCGTTTGTACGTATTTGAGCCCTACACTGTGACTGAGCAAGATGCGAACAATGTGGTTCGTCAAGGCGAAATGGTCGTTGCTTTTAAGACCGTCAAGGCTGATTATAGCGATCTGGTGCTTTACAAGGTGGGCGGTAAAAAGTATATCGGGCGTATTATTGCTAAGTCTGGTGACTCAGTGACTTTCATGGATGATGTCCTTTATTTAAACAACAAGGTTCAGGAAGAACCCTATATTGAAAGTTTAAAAGCAACTTATCACAAACAGTTTGTTAATGGGGCTTATTTTACCAATGATTTTAGTATCGAAACACTCACGCAAACAGTTGACGGGACCATACCTAAGCGCCAGTATCTGATACTGAATGATGATCGAACAAATAGTGCTGATAGCCGTCAGCACGGCCTCATTAACCAATCAGACCTTATCGGAGTTATCTCCTTTAGACTAACCCCGCTATCTGAATTTGGTTTTGTAGATAGTGTTTAAAAACAATAAAACTGCACGAAGTCAATGTTGAGGAAACGTTGATTTCGTGCAGTTTTTAATTGTTTAATGAAGAGCTGTGAACGTTAACTTAACTAAGAGTTCAGCTGGTAGGGGAAATTTTTTAATCTGTTTTCATGAGAATGACGAGAGAAAGTCCTGCTACATGGACTGTTTTTGGCGATTTTTCCAGAGGTTTTTCAAGGCTAATCTGTCCATTCTTTAAGTAAAGATCATATCCTTTGGGAACATCAAAACTGGCATCACTCGTGCCGAAGTTAAAGATAATCATCAGATCATCGTTAGAATTATTTAGACTGTACTTCAGGAGAGTGTCAGATAGCCAGTAAAACTCTAAGCTAGTTTTTATTTCATCATCTGTCTCTAAGCTTAAGATGGGATGAGCTTTACGAAAGGCAATCAGGTCACTGATAAACTGGACATGCTTCTTGTGAGCAATGGTTCTCGACCAATCCAGCCGATTAATGTGATCTGGTTGATTGTATGTGTTATCGATCCCTTTTTTTGTCCGAAAGGCTTCTTGGCCAGAATGAAGAAAGGCAACGCCTTGTGAGAGTAGGATAATTTGCTGAGCAAAGCTAGCGCGATGCTGTTTTTCATCATCAGAAAGACTCGGGTTATTAATGGTCAGATAATCCAAGAAAGTCGCATTGTCATGACATTCGACATAATTTAGCGATTGGCTAGTTCGATAGTAACGGCCGGGTGACTCAACCATCCCGCTACTTCCAGTGATGATTTCTTCAATAACTTGGGATTTGTGATTGGTTTGGAGCGTTTCTGGATGACAGAGAAGCTCTTTAATCTCCTCGCGGAAGCGATCATTGAAAAATCCAATACCAGACATTTGATAGCTGTTAAATTGGTGAGCCAAATGCGCGGCATCTAATCCTGTCATCATCTGCCACCCCTCACCGTAAAGATAAATATTTGGATATTTATCACGCGCAGCTTTTTCGATAGCGAGCATGGTTTTTGTATCCAAAATTCCCATCAGGTCAAAGCGGAAGCCGTCCATATGGTAGTATTTCATCCACATTAAAATGGAGTCTATGATGAATTTTTGCACCATTCGCCGCTCTGTTGCCATGTCATTTCCACAGCCAGTACCATTATAACGATGATTATTGATGTCAAAGCGAGAGCAATATCCTGGGACAATTTTCTCAAGAACAAATTTGTCAACATCATAAACATGGTTGTAGACAACGTCCATAATGACACCGATGTTTTGATGGTGGTAGGCAGCGATCGCTTCTTGGAGTTCGATAATGCGTGCATAAGGATCGTTAGGATCAGTAGCAAAGCTGCCTTCTGGAACGTTGTAGAGCATTGGGTCATATCCCCAGTTGTAAACAAGATCAATGTTGTGTTCATCCACACTGCCAAAATCATAGACAGGCATGAGTTGGATATGTGAAACACCCAGATTTTTAACATAGTTAAGTCCAAATTGATGGCCATCTTGCTCGGGAGATTCTGTCAAGCCTAGGTAACGTTTGGACTGTTTGAAGCCATATTTTTCTTGGGCCGAAAAATCTCGAACACTCATCTCATAGATAATGGCCTGGTTGATTGGGATAGGATTTCGATAGGACGTCGCGCTCTGGATTTTTTCAAGGTTGATAATGTAGCTGTGTCCGCTATTAGCTTGAGCTGATAAGGCGTAGGGGTCTTGAGCCTCCTGCCACTTGCCATTGATCAAATGAAGGTAGTAGTAGGGTTGTCCATCAAAATCACCTGAGATACTAGCGGACCAGACGCCTTTTTGCTGACGCTTCATGGGATAAGGTTGTTGGTTAATGACAACAAAAACTTTTTCAGAAATAGGCGCCCACAATTTGAAGCTCGTTTTATCAGGAGAATAGGTTGAACCGAGATCATTACCATCATAATAAAAATAGTCATCAAATTCATTCGTCCGAACAATAGCTCCCCACTGAACCTGACTCACATTACGATCCATGTCATAGATCATATATTGCTCATCATAATCAAGCGGTTGCACCGTCTGTAGTTGATAAACATGCTTGTCACCATCACGATAATAATCGATGACAGGTAGTGGTAGTCCTTCTGAGCTTAGGTCGTTTTTTAGCGTTAAGGTAAAACTTAATTTAGGGTTGAAGAACCGGTCTTCTATCGTCACTCTAATGGTTTGTCTATCCTGTAATTCTGCGATGAAAAGTCGATAAGCCATAGTCTCTCCTTCATACTTATAAATACATCCATTATATTATATCGAAAAAAAAAGAATAGTCAAAGACTTGTATTTTAATCGCCTTTGGTGTATAATAGAATCAGCGCAACCGATTGCACTGATTGTCACAGAATCTGTTGTCAAAAAAAGAAGGGATGCACATTATTTTATGAATAAACGATACAGTGGCATCTTGATGCACATATCTTCTTTATCTAACCGTTTTGGAATTGGGAGTTTTGGTCAGTCGGCCTATGACTTTGTCGATTTTTTAGATAGAACAGAGCAGAAATACTGGCAAGTTCTACCTCTTGGGCCAATTAGCTATGGTGACTCCCCGTATCAATCTTTTTCTGCCTTTGCGGGAAACACCTATTTTATTGACCTAGAACGTCTCGTTTCCGAGGGCTTGCTATCTTGGGAAGATTTAGAAAATGTTGACTTTGGTGCTAATCCTGAGTATGTGGATTATGCTAGAATTTTTGAAGTGCGACGCCCTTTGATGGAGAAGGCTGTTTGGGCATTTCAAGAAAAGGGTAATCAGGAAGCTTACCAGCATTTTCTAGCTGAAAATATGGAGTGGATTTATGACTTCGCTGATTACATGGCCATCAAGGAACATTTTGAAAATCAGTCTTGGATTACTTGGCCTGATGAAAGCATTCGTCGTCGGGACTCTGAGCGTTTGACTTACTATCGAGAACTCTTGGCAGACAAAATTGCTTATCATAGGATTACACAATTTCTCTTTTTTCAGCAATGGCATGACTTGAAAGCCTATGCTAATAGCAAGGGAATTGAAATTATTGGAGACATGCCGATTTATGTGTCTGCTGACAGTAGTGACATGTGGACCGCTCCTCACTTCTTTAAAACTGATGAGGCTGGCCGTCCAACGGTGGTCGCAGGTTGTCCACCAGATGCTTTCTCTGAAACAGGACAACTCTGGGGAAACCCTATCTACAACTGGGATGCAATGGCTGCTGACGGTTACAGCTGGTGGGTTCGCCGCATGAGAGAGTCGCTTAAACTTTATGATATGATCCGTATTGATCATTTCCGCGGTTTTGAGGCCTATTGGGAAGTACCATCAGAAGATGACACGGCCCTCAACGGTCGTTGGGTCAAGGGACCTGATAAGGCGCTCTTTGCAGCCTTTCAGTCTGAATTAGGTGAGAATCTTCCGATTATTGCAGAGGATCTTGGCTTGATTACTGATGAGGTCATTGAACTTCGTGACAGCCTTAAGTTACCGGGTATGAAAGTTCTCCAGTTTGCTTATGATAGTCTCGGAGATAGCACTTATCTGCCTCATCGTTGTGACTATAATACCGTAACCTATACCGGAACGCATGATAACAACACGATTCGTGGCTGGTATGAGGATGACATCACTGAAGAGGTTCGTCATTTCTTTGACCAGTATAGTCATCGGTCACACGACGAGACAGCTAGTCAAGCCATGATTAGGCAAGCTTGGGCTTCTAACAGCCAATTAGCGATTACGTCTATGCAGGATTTACTGAATTTAGGCAGTGAATCTCGGATGAATATCCCCTCTACGCTAGGAACAAACTGGCAATGGCGCATGTCTTCTGCTATAATAGAAAAGATGGTTGAAAATAACTTGCACAACCTCACAAAGCTTTATAGCCGTCAGAAGACAACGCAGACAGCTTATCAAGAAAGTACATTTTAGGAGAGAAAAATGTTAAATTTGCAACAACTTGTTCAGGAAACCTATGCGAAACGCATTGAAGATTGTAATAATGAGGAGCTTTATTACGTCCTTCTTAGTTTGACGCAACGTGCTAGCGATGTTCTTGCGACAAACAATCAAAAGAAAAAAGTTTACTATATTTCAGCTGAGTTTTTGATCGGAAAACTTCTATCAAATAATCTCATTAACTTGGGGCTTTACGCTGAGGTCAAAGATCAGCTTGCAGAAGCCGGTAAAGATTTGCTTCAGATTGAAGAAGTGGAGATGGAACCCTCTCTCGGTAACGGTGGCTTAGGCCGTTTGGCAGCTTGTTTCCTTGATTCTATTGCTACCCTTGGTCTCAATGGTGACGGTGTTGGTCTCAACTACCATTTCGGACTTTTTCAACAGTTATTTGAGGACAACCAACAAAAGGCTGTTCCGAACCCTTGGATCACACCCGAATCTTGGTTGAAACCGTCGAAGATTTCTTATGAAGTGCCTTTTGCCAATTTCACCTTGACCTCAAAACTCTATGACATTGATGTTCCAGGTTATAAGACCGCTACTAAAAACCGCCTCCGTCTCTTTGACTTAGGTTCCGTTGATGACAACATCATTTATGATGGGATTGAGTTTGACAAGCCAGATATCTTCCGCAATTTGACCCTCTTCCTCTATCCAGATGATTCGACGCGTGAGGGAGAATTGCTTCGTATTTTCCAACAATACTTCATGGTGTCAAATGCTGCTCAGCTCTTGATTGATGAAGCTGTAGCGAAGGGTTCAAATTTGTATGACTTAGCAGACTATGCCGTTGTCCAAATCAACGATACCCATCCATCATTGGTAATTCCAGAATTGCTTCGTCTTTTGACAGAGCGTGGCATTGACTTTGACAAGGCTGTTGAGATCGTCTCTAGCATGACGGCCTATACTAACCATACCATCTTAGCAGAAGCTTTGGAAAAGTGGCCGCTTGACTTCTTAAATGAAGTTGTACCACACCTGGTGCCGATTATTGAGGAATTGGATCGCCGTGTCAAAGAGACGTATCATAATGATTCGGTCAACATTATCGATGAGCAGGGTCGTGTTCACATGGCGCACATGGATATGCACTATGGTTTTTCTGTTAATGGGGTTGCTGCCCTTCACACCGATATCCTGAAATCGTCTGAGTTGAAGCCATTCTATGACATCTACCCAGAGAAATTTAACAATAAAACTAATGGAATCACCTTCCGTCGTTGGCTCATGCATGCTAATCCACGTTTGGCGAAATACTTGGATGAATTGCTCGGTCATGGGTATCACCATGATGCGACTGAGCTGGAGAAATTCTTAGAATTTAAGGGCAATGCTGATGTCAAGGCTAAGTTAGAAAGTATCAAAAAGCATAACAAACGCAAACTCCAAGCGCATCTTGAAGCGACGCAAGGTGTTACGATTAATCCAAATGCAATCTTTGATATTCAAATCAAGCGTATGCACGAGTACAAGCGTCAGCAGATGAATGTTCTCTATGTGATTAACAAATACTTGGACATCAAGGCCGGTAATGTGCCATCAACACCGATTACAGTCTTCTTTGGTGGTAAGGCTGCCCCTGCCTACACGATCGCCCAAGACATCATTCACTTAATTTTAGCCTTGTCGCAAGTGATCGCTAATGACCCAGAAGTGTCACCGCACTTGCAATTGGTCATGGTTGAAAACTACAATGTCACTGCAGCCAGTTTCTTGATTCCTGCTGCGGACATCTCTGAGCAGATTTCCCTTGCTTCTAAAGAAGCTTCCGGTACAGGGAATATGAAATTTATGCTGAACGGAGCTTTGACCCTTGGTACAGAAGATGGTGCTAATGTGGAGATTCATGAATTGGTAGGCAGTGAGAACATCTATATCTTTGGCGAGGATAGTCAAACTGTTATTGATACTTATGCAAACGAATCTTATGTAGCTCGTGATTTCTATGAACGTCCAAATATCAAGCCTTTGATTGACTTTATCGTGAGCGATGAAGTTCGCCAGTATGGTAATGACGAACGTCTTTTCCGCCTCCATAACGAATTAATCAACAAGGACTGGTTCATGACTTTGCTAGACTTAGAAAGCTACATCGCCATGAAAGAGCAGGTGCTCAAGGATTATGAAGATCGTGACGCTTGGTTGGACAAGGTTATTGTCAACATTGCTAAAGCAGGCTTCTTCTCCTCAGACCGTACGATTGCAGAATACAATCGCGATATCTGGAAATTGGAAGCAGCTAAGTAAGTTTATATAAACAATACGAGGGTTAAGCTTCGTGCTTAGCCTTTTTGGGTTTTGTACACTTTGTTTTAGAAAGAGACCTAGAGGGATGCTTGCTTTTGGTGAAATACCGCTCTAATCGTTCTTCATCGCCGTTGTTGTGCAGACCAGAAAGAGATCACTAAAAACTTTAAAGATAGTAAAACCGCATGAAACCTGCGTTAAGTAAACATTGATTTCATGCGATTTTTAATCATTTAACCCTAAACCTGTATTTACAAGTGAGCTATTTTCATTCTAGAGGCTTGTTTTTTGGCAATTGAAGTGCTCACTTATGATTCTGCAGGTTTTATTTTGTCTTTTTTGGTTTACGGCCACGTTTGGCTTTGGGTTTGACCAGTTCTAGGTAATAGGTTGTGAAGCGAGGGACAGTAATGGTTGTCTTACCATCTTTGACATAGAGATTGAACGTTTCAGTTGGAATGGCATTGGAGGAGAAGACGAGTTTGTATTCAGCATTATCTGGTAATTCTAACTCTGTTTCGTAGAGATTTTGGTCATTGAAGTTATTAACGACCAGAAGCTCTTGCTCATCACTGAAGCGACGGAAGGCATAGAAATTACAACTTGGATCAATCTTAGCCCACTCGAACCCATCTTCTTGAAAATCTTTAGCCCAAAGGGCACTGTTATTTCGATAAAAACGGGTTAGGGTTTTCATCATATCATGGAATCCTTGGTGGATAGGATAGTCTAGAAGGAACCAATCCATTTGACGGTAGTCGTGCCATTCTCTGATGTGTCCCCACTCATTTCCCATAAAAAGATGATTTTTTCCTGGATGAGCGTAGAAGTAGGCATAATAAGCACGCGCTTGATGGAATTGATCTTCGTAAGAACCTTGCATTTTCTCCACGATAGACAGTTTTCCATGAACCACTTCATCATGTGATAGTGGTAAAATGAACTGTTCGTTATGGTTGTAAAACATACCGAAGGTAATTTCATTGCTGTGATAAGTTCGGTGGATGGGTTGACGTTCAAAATACTTGAGCGTGTCGTTCATCCAACCTAAATCCCATTTAAGGTCGAAACCAAGGCCTTCCTCTTCGAGCGGATGTGTCACCTTAGGATAGCTCGAAGAATCCTCAGCAATCATCATAACACCCTTAAACTCAGTGTGGACTAAAGCATTAACTCGCTTGATAAAGTTAAGTGCAGGGTGATTGACTTTATCATCATCAGTTTCCCCACGCCAATAGATAAGATAGGAGAGTGCATCAACACGAATGCCATCGAAATGAAATTGCTCTAGCCAATACTTGATGTTGGATAAGAGGAAACTTTGTGTTGAGCCTTTGGAGAGGTCGAAGTTGGCAGTCCCCCATTGATAGTTTTCTCGGTCGTGTTCATGGCTATATTCATAAAGCGGGCTGCCATCAAACATGTAGAGACCGTGAGCATCTTTACAGAAATGCAGAGGTACCCAGTCTAAGATGACACCGATTCCTGCCTGATGACATTGGTCAACAAAATATTTAAGCTCATCAGGTTTGCCATAGCGACTGGTCACACTGTAATAGCCTGTGACTTGATAGCCCCAAGAAGCATCTAGTGGGTGCTCCATAATAGGCATAAGCTCAATATGGGTAAAACCGTGACTCTTGACATAGTCAATTACCAGAGGTGCCAATTCCTTATAGGAATAGAAATAGTCCAGTGGCTGCTCACCATCTAACTGCTCATCTTTACGACGTTTCCAAGAGCCTAAATGCAGCTCGTAAATAGAGACAGGGGCTGTCTTGAAATCATAGTCAACTCGCTGATACATCCAGTCGGCGTCCTTGAATTTATAACGCGAGTTATAGGTTGACGAAGCAGTACCAGGACGCGTTTCGCTGTAGAAAGCATAAGGATCTGCTTTAACAATCTCACGGCCATCATGGGTGATGATGGCGTACTTGTAGAGGACTAGTGACTTGACATCAGGCACATAAAGTTCAAAGATCCCTTGGCCGTCAGTGGTCATCGGGTGCGTCTTTTGCCAATCATTAAACTGCCCAATGACAAAAACTTCCTTAGCATTAGGAGCATAAACACGGAATTGGGTTCCCATGATTTTGTTACGCTCTTTGATAATATGAGCGCCCATGGTTTCATAAAGATTGGTATGCTGGCCAGTATTCAGATAATACAGATCTTGTTCTCCAAATTGAATCATCGATTCCCCTTTCTTAGTGTGTGATGCTTTGATAAAGATCGAGATAAGCCTTAGCTGATGATTCCCAGCTGACATCTTTGGTCATGGCATTTGCTACTAATGTTTTCCAATCTTCTGGGCGATTATAGTAGGTATCAAGAGCATAATCGTAGACCATCCGCATAGCATCCGCTGACTTGCCACTAAAGACAAAACCAGTGCCCTCTTGGTTGAATTGGTTGTACGGCCAAACGGTATCCTTAAGGCCACCGGTTTCCCGTACTAAAGGCAGAGCGCCATAACGCATAGCAATCAACTGACTGATCCCACAAGGTTCAAACATAGATGGCATGAAGAAGAGATCGCTAGCAGCATAGATTTGATGCGCCAGAGTTTCGTTATAGCCTTGGTAGAAGGCAAATTTGTCAGGATAAGCATGCTTGTAGTAGTTAAAGGTATTTTCGATGTTAGCTTCGCCATTGCCTAGTACAACAAACTGGACACGAGCCTGCAGCATTTCTGGTAATTTTTCCACCATGAGGTAGAAGCCCTTTTGCCAAGTCAATCGTGAAACAACACCGACTAAGATCGTATCCTTATCTTGTGGTAAACCGAATTGTGCTTGCAGAGCTAGTTTATTAGCGAGCTTATCTTCAATAGTATCAAGGCCAAACGGTTTGGCTAAGGCCTCATCTGTTTCACTGTTCCAGACGTCATAGTCAATCCCGTTGACAATACCAGACAGGTCAAAATAACGCAAACCGAGAACATACTGCATATTCTCACCAAATTCATCTGTCAAGATTTCCTGAGCATAAGTATTAGACACGGTTGTGACCTTATCTGCGTAGAGAATTCCCAGTTTCATGTAGCTAATCTGATCATTGTAGAATCTTGCCGTGCCATCAAGGAAATACCCATAATTCATGCCAAGGCTTGCCCAGAGTTCATGTTCTGGAAAGACGCCTTGAAAGGCTAAATTGTGGATAGTTAGCACATGCTTAATCTTGCGAAATTCTTCTCGGTAGCTGTAGAAAGTCCGGCAAAGAAAAGGAATAGCAGCTGTGTGCCAGTCGTGCGTGTGGATGATATCTGGAAAGTAGCTAAGAGCCTCAAGCAAACGGCAAGTAGCGTGCTGGAAGAAACCGAAGCGGTAGGCATCATCGCCATAACCATAAAGCTCATCACGCTCAAACATATCACGATGTTCAATGAAGTAGAAGGTCACCCCATCGCGGACTTCGCTGTAGACATTGGCCATCGTGTGAATATTGCCAGCATTAACATCATAACTCACAACATAATCAAAGCGCTCGTGGTCATTGATGGCCATTTTCTTGTAAAGAGGGAGGACAACACGGACATCAGCACCGCTTTTGGCGAGTTCTTTAGGAAGCGACCCAATCACGTCAGCCAGCCCACCGCTCTTGATGTAGGGAAGTCCCTCAGAAGCAACAAATAAAATAGATTGTGTCACGGTAAGATCCTTTCTGTGAGAAAGCAGATTAAAGGAAATCGGAGCAAGAGCGTTGCCCAGCCCCGACTATATTCCAAAGTAGTGTAGGATTCATTAGGTTTGTTCGGAAGTTCATTGAAAAGTTAGTTCCTTTTCATAAACTGTCATTCTAAGTTTTCAAATGGCTTTCTATGAGTGATGGAGAAATCTGACTTCTGAGACAGTTTTTTTGTTTCCGAACAAGTCTATCAGATAATTTCGCGCGGCTTGATGTAAACAGGGGTTTCAGGAGTCCCTTGAATATCGATAGAATGCTTGATTTCAGTTTCTTTATCGATGATGGCATTTTCAATTGTCACACCTGAGCGAATAATGGCACCGTTCATGATGATAGAATTTCTGACCACAACCCCGTCTTCAATGACTACATCGCGGTCAATGACGGAATTTTCCACCTGACCATTGATCGAACTACCGTTTGAAATCAGACTGCCAGAAACCTCAGCAAGCGGACCATACAAAGTAGGAGAACTGTCGGTTGTCTGAGTATGTATTGGCCATTTTGGCTTGAAGAGGAGCTTGCGGTTAACGGGATCAATAAGATCAATCTGTGTCTTGTAGTAGGATTCGATGGTATTGATACAGGCCACATAGTCACGATGGGCATAGCCCATGACTTTATAATCATTCACCACATCAGCCAAAATTTCCTTAAACCAATAAAGAGACGAAACTTTATTGGCGCGTTTAATAAGCTCAATGAAGAGAGTGCGCTTCATAAAGTAAGCTTCAAGAGAAATTTGGCGGTTTTTGTACTTACCGTGGTTTTCCTCAAAACCGATGATGCGTTTATTATTATCAAATTTCAAGGTATCACACCCGATAAAGGCTTCTTTAGCATTGGTCGTATTTTTGTAAAGAACAGTAATATCAGCACCTGTCTGTTCATGGGCCTCTTCAACCTTATTAAAATCTTGACTGTAAACGAAGTAACTTGGTGCAATCAAAATATATTCCTTTTTAGACCCTTCAATATAGCGAATGTTGTCTGTAAAGGCTTTGACATCATGTTGGTAGATTGATGTTGCGTTTGACTCGCTCATTAGAAGACGAAGCTTCCCGCGTTTGCTATTGATATTGTATTGATCACCAGTCCCAACGTGCTGAATGGTTGAACGCATCTTGGAAGACATGTAAACTTGGAAGTCAGTAATACCTGAGTTAGAAAAGTTAGAGAGAACAAAGTCAATCAAGCGGTAGCGCCCCAAAAAGCCGTATGCCTGAGTGCTACGGTGCGGCATAAATTCTGGACCAAAATCGACATTTTTACCATCAACATTGACAATTCCTAAGGTGTTTCGTAACATTTTAGTCCTCCTTGTTGTTTGCGATATCTTTATCAATTAGTAATATCTTGTCTTTCGTTCCAGACAAGACAACACCTGGTCCGACCTTGACTTTTTCAGCAACAATGACATACTCCAGATCAGTGTCATCTGCGATTTGCGCTCCTGGCAGAAGAACGGAGTTTTTCACAACAGCTCCTTCAGCAACTTGAACGTCAGTCGAAATAACAGAATGCTCGACATCCCCTTCAATAATGGCACCTTTGTCAATATAGGCTGACTTGACTACAGCGTGCTTTCCAATAACCTGAGCAGGAGATCCAGAGTCCTCAGAGTAAATACGCCAAGTGGCATTTGATAGTTCAAGGTCATTGCTAGAATCAAGCAGATCCATATTGGATTCCCAAAGGCTGTTAACGGTTCCAACATCCTTCCAGTAACCCTTAAACGGATGCGCATAGAGTTTTAAGCCATCTGCCAAGTATTTAGGAATAATGTCGTGTCCAAAATCGTGTGTCGATTCTTCGAGACTTTCATCTTCGAGGAGGTATTTCTTGAGCGTTTTCCAGTTGAAGATATAGATTCCCATAGAAGCGAGATTACTCTTAGGCTCAGCCGGTTTTTCTTCAAATTCCTCAATGCGATAATCCTCGTCAGTATTCATGATACCGAAGCGCGAAGCTTCTTTGAGTGGCACTTCAATAACGGCGATTGTAGCATCTGCCTTGTTGCGTTCGTGTGTTTCAAGCAGTTTGTCATAGTTCATCTTGTAGATGTGGTCACCAGACAGGATAAGGACATGCTCAGGCTCATTTAGGTCAATAAAGTCAATGTTTTGAGTAATGGCATCAGCAGTGCCCTTGTAAAGGCCAAAACCGCTAGTCTTTTCACGCGGAGGTAGAACGAAAATACCAGAATCCTTAACATCAAGCCCCCAGCGTTGCGATTTAGCAACATAGGAGTTGAGTTGAACAGACTCGTACTGAGTCAAAACACCCACGACTTCGATACCAGAATTTGCACAGTTGCTGAGCGGAAAATCAATAATACGATACTTTCCGCCAAAAGCCACTGCAGGTTTAGCGACTTTCTTTGTGAGTCCTTCTAAACGCGTTCCACGACCACCAGCAAGAATCATTGCCAACATTTTATTATTTGCCAAATCAACCAACTCCTTTGTTTTTATTATAGATATATTATATCATAAACATCAGAAAAATGAAATCGCTTTCTATATTTTTTGTCAATTTTTTAGCTAAAACTTACAAATCTTTTGCAAAGTCTTTCCATGACTGATTTTGTAAGAAATCAAACGGTTTCAGATGACATTTTAGAAACCTATTTTTTCAAAAATTAGCCTCAATTTATGAAAAAATTGAGAGGGATTACATGGTAAAGTCGATGAAAAATGAATGATAAACAAAGTGGAGAAATTAACGTTCGGTTTTTATAAGAAAAGCAGCCTTAATTAGCAGGTTCTACCAAAATATGAAAAAGGAGAAAGCTATTTTGGCTGTCTCCTTTTATTTCTATGAGGTTTTATTATTTTACAAAGGCATTAATATCAGCTTCGATAGCGTCAATTTTAGCTTGCGCATCGCTGAGATCTGTGCCAACGGTCGCAATGTAGAACTTAATCTTAGGCTCAGTTCCTGAAGGACGAACGGCAAACCATGAATCGTCAATCAAGCTGTACTTGAGGACGTTGCTTGGTGGCGTTGTCAGAGCTGTTACGTGACCATCCGCAGTAGTAGAAGTGAGTTCTTGGAAGTCTTCTGTTTGTGCCACAGCGATTTGTCCAAAAGTGCTTGGAGCATGGCTGCGGAACTTATCCATAATCTTCTTAATTTCGGCCGCACCGTCAACCCCTGATAAGGTCACTGAAATGGTCTTCTCAGCAAAGTAACCATATTCCTTGTAAATCTCATCAATGCCATCAGCTAATGTAAGGCCGCGAGAACGATAGTAGGCTGCGATTTCAGCGATGATAAGAAGCGCTTGAATCGCATCCTTATCGCGCACAAATGGCTTGATTAGATATCCAAAGCTTTCTTCAAACCCAAACATATAAGTGTGGTTATTGGTGTCTTCAAACTCTTGAATTTTTTCAGCAATGAATTTGAAGCCTGTCAGGACGTTGAACATGGTTGCGCCATAGCTTTCGGCAATCTTAGTGACTAGCTCTGTTGATACGATAGATTTAGCTAACGCTGCATTGGCAGGCAGAGTACCTGCTTGCTTGTGAGCTTCTAAGATATATTTGGCGATGATGGCACCGATTTGATTACCAGAGAGGTTCGTGTAGCTACCGTCTGGTTGACGGATTTCAACACCGAGGCGGTCTGCATCAGGATCGGTAGCGACAAGAACATCTGCTCCGACCTCACGACCTAATGCTTCTGCCATAGCAAAGGCTGCTTGGCTTTCAGGGTTTGGTGAGGCCACAGTTGAGAAGTCTGGGTCTGCAATTGCCTGTTCCTCAACAACCTCAACAGCCTCAAAGCCAGCTTGTGCTAAAGCACGACGCGCTAACATTTCACCTGTGCCGTGAAGAGGGGTGTAGACAATCTTCATATCACGGCCGAATTCAGCAATCAAGTCTGTGTTGATATTAACTGACTCAACTTCTTTGAGGTACTCTGCATCAACAGTTTCCCCAATCATTTCAACAATACCATTTTCTTTAGCTGTATCTAGATCAGCAACAGCGATGTCAAATGGATTTTCGATAGCACGGATGTAATCAGTCAGTGCATCAGCATCAGCAGGTGGCATTTGGCCCCCGTCTTCCCCATAAACCTTATAACCGTTAAAAGGCGCAGGATTGTGGCTAGCTGTAATCATAATACCAGCCCAAGTATGGAGATGGCGTACCGCAAAGGAAAGTTCAGGGGTTGGTCGCAGGCCTTCAAAAACATAGGCCTTGATACCGTGGTAAGCAAGGACAGCAGCAGCCTCATCTGCAAACTCTGGCGAGAAGTGGCGGCTATCATAGGCGATCACAACACCGCGTCGCTTAGCATCGTCTCCTTTGCTTTCAATCAGTTGTGCCAGACCTTCTGTTGCCTGACGAACAACAAAAATGTTGATACGGTTCGTTCCAGCACCGATGATACCACGCATCCCAGCAGTCCCAAACTCTAAGTTAGTGTAAAATGCGTCTTCCTTGGTCTTTTCATCCATGGAAATTAATTCTTCACGAAGGTAATTGGGAAGAGTAGCGGCATCGAGCCATTTTTGGTAATTTTCTTGATAGGACATGGGAAAACTCCTTTATTAATTAATCGCTTTCATTATACCATGATTTTGTAAAAATAACAGTTAAAAATGGAATATTTCTGAAAAATTTTCATAAGAAATCTTTGGAAAAGGAACAGAAAAAGGTGAGTCAACTCCTTCTGAGCCGACTCACCCACACAGTCATGGTAATAACTGTTTAAAACTATCTTTTCACTATTCATCATTAGCCTTTCATTGATCTGTGAATATAGGCCTAAACAGTTAACGCTTCGCTAATTTTTCTAAAACAGGAACAACAGCTACCGTTAATATAGCTGAAATCACCATCTCTGCAATAGCATTGGCACCAAAGACGGTAGCTAGCATTGCTTGGACATCACCAGAGTAGACATTGGCAAAAAGAATGAAAATACCACCTAGCACGAATAAGGTATTGGTCATGGAACCAATAGCGCCAGCAATGATAAGCCCTGTCTTGTTTTTCAAAAAGTTGTAAACGAAGTAAGGTGTAATCCCAATTAAAATCCTCGGTATCATAGCAATGATCAGTGAGTTGATATTCCCATTAGGGACAAAGGGAGAGAAAAGGTAACTAGTCGGTAAGAGGATCATTGTGTTGGTTACCACACTGATAATCCCCATTAAAAACCCTAGACTAGCACCAATACGTGGTCCGTAGATGATAGAGGCGATGATGACAGGGACGTGAACTAATGTCGGTTTGATGGGAACCGGAAGCACATTGAAAATAAATGAGGTCATAAAATGGATGACTAGCATAGTCGCAAAAAACATGGCAACAACAGCCAGAGTGTTAGATTGTTTTTTTCTATTGAGTGATGGCATCTATGGTCTCCTTGATCGTTTGGATAATGAGTGGTAAGTCGGCTAAGGCACCGCGTCCATAATCACCGCAGGCCAGTAAGGCTTCGCGTGGCATGATTTCTTGGTAGCCATAAGCCTTCAGGCTTGCAATATTGGCTTGGGTAATGGAATTTTGGTACATTTGGGTGTTCATAGCTGGCGCAATCAACTTAGGCGTCTCAGCAGGTAAAGCCAGGGCGACACAAGAGACAATATCATCGGCTAAACCATGCGCTAACTTAGCAATTGTATTGGCAGAAGCTGGCACAACGATAAAAAGATCCGTTTGCTTCGCCAGTTCGATGTGATTGACTTTATCTGCTTTTGGCTCATCCATGACATCCAAATGAACACTGTTTTTAGACAAAACTTGTAGGGTTAATGGTGTGATGAATTGCGTGGCAGATTTGGTCATCAAAACGGTCACATCATATCCCAACTTGGTCAACTGACTGGTCAAATCAGCTGCCTTATAAGCTGAGATAGAGCCTGTAACGGCTAACGTAATGCGTTTAGTCATGACTGATGTTCCTTTCGTTCGAGATAGTTCAAGAGTTGTAGGGAGATTTCCTGCTTGGTTGTGGCACGTTGCTCGGACTCATGATCAACAAGGTAAGCGATATGCCGATCCCCTGAAATCTCTGTCAAATCATTGGCCACAATCAAATCAGCTTGGTTTTTAAGAAGGCTATTCCTAGCAACACTAAACAGTTCAGACTTGTCAACATCGACCAAAAGTTTAAAACCAATAAGAATTGTCTCAGGGTTCCATTTTTTGATCATGCTGATGAGTTTCGGTGTTTTTTTGAGAAATAGAACTTGGTAATTAGCGTTAGACGAAATTTTAGTTTCCGAGTTTTGAGCATGAAGAAATTCAGTCAGATCGTCCGAGTTTGCCACAGTATCAAAGTCAGTCATATAGATTGGACTGTAATCAGAAACCGCCATAGCATGGATAACGGCATCGTGCGTAGGAACTTGCTGTTCTAAAGCCTCTAGCAAACTGGCAACATTGCTCACAAGCAGAGTTGTCAACCTATCGTGCTCGGGTGGCTTCAGCGCATGCTTGGTGGTCACAAAAGTCACCTCATGACCGGCTGCCAGAAAGATTTCAGCCATGACTTGTCCTAGTCTACCAGTGGCTTGGTTGGTAATCTCACGGACTTGATCAATGCTTTCAGCTGTCCCGCCAGATGTTATCAAAATTTTCATAGGCCTATTTTACTTTATTTGACGCAGTAAGTCCAGATTTTGCAACAGTTTGCAGAAATTAAATCGTATCTTCTGATTGATTTTTAGGTGGTTTTGACCAGTACCAGCTCAGCGCGATGATATGAGCAAGGTAAATTCCCAGAAGCATCCATTTGACTCAGACAGTACATGCCCAACCCAAAAATGATTGTCAATGAGAGAAAGAGGTGGCTTTTTTTACGTTTACTTACTTTTCGCTCGACAAAAGGTTCGACAATATATTCTTGATATTTCTTAGAGGATGCCATTTTTGATAGAGCCGATCAGGAGATCTCGCAAAACAAAAGGCTGCTATCAGATAAAAGACCGTCGTTGGTAATATCGGCAAGTACAAACCCAGCGTTCCAAGAACAAAAACAAGCAGACTGATGATTAAAAAGATAATTTTTTAAGATGGTGCATGTTAATTCCTCAGTCAAATATCGTTTTTAAAATTGTACCATATTTTTGAAAAAAGAAGAGACATAGGCAACTTTCTTCCTACACAAGAACTTATCCCCAAATAGCGTTGTTATCTTTTGTAAGGGAAATATTATACAATTGTTACATAATGTCCTTTATTCGTCAAACCCTTCTGTTATAATAAACCTTGGACATTAAAAGAATCTCAGGAGAATTGAAAATGAAAAAGATGGCTCAGAAAACAATAATGACAGGCCTAGCCTTGGCAGGTGTTTTTGCTGGATTGGTTGGAAATCCTTTCACGGCAACTGATAATAACGTCGAAGCACAAGGATTGACTGGAGATGCAACGCAGGATTTTATCAACTTAATTGGTGAGCGCGCGCGCCAAATCGGCCAAGAACGTGATCTTTATGCTTCGGTAATGATTGCGCAGGCTATTTTGGAATCGCACAGCGGTCAGTCTGGACTAGCTATTGGTCCAAGCTATAACTTATACGGTATCAAAGGCTCTTACAACGGTCGCTCCGTTACGATGAAAACTTGGGAAGATGATGGCTTTGGCAATCCTTACTATATTGACGCACCGTTTCGCGCCTATAATAGCTGGGCTGAATCAATGTACGATTATGCCAATCTTTTAAGCTCTGATTTTTATGCAGGAGCTCGTAAGTCTTTTGCGCCCAACTACTGGGATGCAACGGCAGCATTAACGGGAACTTATGCGACTGATACATCCTATGCGACAAAACTCAATAGCATTATTGAGCGTTATGGTCTGACAGTTTATGACCAGCCAGCCTATGTGGTAGCCGCGCCAGCCGGAGATACGGTTTGGAACAGCTATCGCGGTCAGTACACCAGCTCACAGACTTTAGCAGAAGACGAATCTTGGAGCACCTATCTTCGTAGTAACGGTTACGGACAATAAAAAATTGCCCTCACAACTTAACACTTATCACAGTGCCTCACTTGTGATACAAATTCTAAAAATTACAGACTGCGTCTTACAAAAGATTGCAGTTTTCTTTTTTTGAAAAATCTCTTGACAAGTATTTTTAGATATGCTAGACTAAGCTCATTAATAAAAATGAAAGGAGTTTGAAAAAATGAAACAAGCAACAGTAAAATCAATTCAAAATCTGACTCCTTTTATGGTAGATGACGTGTTTTAAGTGTGCAGCTTAGGCTCAAGTAGTCTTTTCGTGTGTAAAAATACTAAAACCATACCCTTTCAGGCGTCAGATAGCTTGAAAGGGTATGGTTTTTTGTGTGGAAAAGTGAAATAGGAGAAGCTCGTTTGAAGAAAGTTTAGGAGCAATTGCTGTCTTTGTCAGCGTTTCTGTTTTAGTGATTTTAATGCTCGAGCCGTCCTAAATCCTGAACCCTCTGCGTCCGTGGTTCATTGGTGCTAAAGCACCTAGTGACTTGCTGCCATTTTTCGTTGCTTTTCTTAACGGGCTTTGTATCTTAATGAACTGAACACGGGCTAAAATGCTCGGTAAAATTCAAAAATTTCCTAGAGTGTTTACACTCCTCGTCAATTTTCTCATTTTTCAACGNNTNTCTNAACGGGCTTTGNATCTTAGAACTGAACACGGGCTAAAATGCTCGGTAAAATGCGTGAGTTCCCTTGAGTCTTCGGACTCATCGGTCACTCCCTTATTTTCCAGCGCATTTCTATACGCCCTTTGTATCTTAGTATAAGGAGAATTTTATGAACGATTTGTCTAAGGAACGGTCGATGCTGTCTGCAATTTGGTTTTTTGTGAAAGCAAATTGGATGACTTACTCAATTGTTAGCCTTGGTCTTTTGATTAGTTATGGGCTTTTTGTGGTGCCAACGCAAATGACTCAGAAGGTCATCAATCAGATCAGTCAAGGAACGTTGACACAAGAAAGTTTGCTTTGGTCAGTGTTTATAGTTTTGCTGGCAGGTATTGTCACATATATTGCTGATTTGATCTGGGTTCGCTTGCTTTTTGGAAAGGCCAGTCGTTATCGCTTTGAGTTACGTCGAGGTCTTTTTAACAAACTGATTCACATGCGGACGCCTTTTTATGAAAAATTTCGGTCAGGTGATATGCTGACACGCTTCACCAACGATACCAATGATTATTCTGAACTGCTAGGCTTTGGTGTGATGAGTATCTTTTCAGCTTTGGGAACGATTTTCTTTGTCCTACCTGCCATGGTTTTGATTTCCTGGCAGATTACCCTGCTAGCTAGTCTGCCGATTCTGATTTTGGGCATCATTGTCTACTGGATCAGCACTAAGCAGGAGATTGCTTCTGAAGAATCACGGGAGGCTGTGGCCAACCTCAGTAATGAAGTCCTAGAAGTGATCGAAGGCATCCGCGTTACACGTGCCTACGGTAAGAAGGATTTAGGTGCTAGGCGTTTTCAGAAAAAGACTGAACAACTGGTGCTTAAAAATGATAAAATCATGTTTTATCAATCTGCCTACGGGCGTTTGGCGCTGACTTTCTTGGGGTTAAGCACCGCTTTGGTTGTCGGATTTGGCGGCTATTACATGAGTATTGGGAGCCTCCAACTAGGGGATGTCGTTGCTCTTCAGCTTTACGCTATCATGCTGATGGATCCGATGTGGGTGCTCTCTGACATGGTGTTGGTTTACCAGATTGGTAAGGTGGCTTATGATAAGCTGACCGAGCTCATGAACAGCACCGATGATATGGAAAAGGACGGTCAGCTTCAAGCGGATGCTCTTGAGCGCATTACGTTTAGAGATTACAGCTTCGCCTATGCTGGCAGTGATTTGCCTACCCTAAAAAATATTAACTTGACTCTGGAAAAAGGCCAAACATTAGGAATTGTTGGGAAAACAGGTAGTGGAAAAACGACTTTGGTCCGCCAACTCTTGCGTCAGTATCCGATTGGAACAGGGCAATATCTGGTCAACGGCCGTCCGATTACCCAGTTTATGCGTCAAAGTTTGGAAGACAAGCTGGGCTATGTCCCACAAGAACACATCCTTTTTTCTCGTAGCGTGGCAGACAACATTCGTTTTGGCCAGCCAGAAGCTAAGGCTGTTAAGGTCATGAACGCAGTTGAAGCAGCAGTTTTTGCAGAAGATGTGACACGGATGAGCCAAGGCTTAGAGACCATGGTTGGGGAGAAAGGCGTGTCCATCTCAGGAGGCCAAAAGCAACGGATTTCAATCGCGCGTGCTCTCATCAAAGAGCCTGAATTGCTAATTTTGGACGATTCGCTGTCAGCAGTTGATGCTAAAACTGAGCGAAAAATTATTGAAAACATTCAACAGCTCCGCCAAGGCAAGACCAATGTCATCGTTACCCACAGGCTCTCAGCAGTTAATCATGCTGACTGGGTGATTGTGCTTGAAAATGGCCAAGTGGTTGAAGAAGGACGCCCTGCTGATCTGCTAGCTCAGGGTGGCTGGTATTTTGAACAATACCAACGCCAGCAAAGCGAAGAAACGATAGAAGGAGGAGCTTAAAATGCAGATTACCTTACGATTATTAAAAGAAATTAAGCTCTTTTGGAGACTCTTTGCTCTGGGGATTTGCTTGATGATCCTCTCAGGAATTATGGTTCAAGTGGCACCTTTGATTGTCCAAGAGACCATTGATACTGTACTGACACCTGTTTCAAAAGGTGCTCCGCTAGATACAGGGCGTTTGCTGACCCAGCTGGGACTTTTCATTGGACTGACCATTATCGGAAATAGCATCAGCTATGGTTCGGTTCGCATACTCATGCATGTGGCCAATAAGGTCGGCGAAGCCCTTCGAAATCGTGCCTATGATGTCATGCAACGCCTGCCTATTTCTTATTTTGACGATAAGCCTGCCGGAAAAATTTCCTCACGGATCGTCAACGATACTGAAACGCTGCGCAGCCAATTTTACGGCACTATGCTATCTAATATCATCATCAATCTACTCTGGGTAGTCATCATCTATGCGGTTTTGATTTACCTCAATGTCTGGCTGGGGCTTTCGCTCATGCTTTTGATTCCTGTTTTTATACTCTGGCAAAAATATTACTCTCACCAGACAGAAGCTGCTATGACTAGCTTCTACGAGGCCCAGAGCGAACTCAATAGTCAGGTCAACGAAGCGATGAATGGTGCGAGTATCATTCAGCTTTTCGGCCAAGAAGAAGCAATGGCCACTCAGTTTGACCAGACCGCTGAGCGCATGCTGGCTTCAGACCTCAAAATGACCAAGGTGGAGTCTACCATATCCTGGTCTTTAGTTGAACTCTTCAAGCGGATTGTTCTATCCTTGATTCTTGCTGTGGTTGGCTATTTCTTTCTCGGAGGAAGCCTTGGCATTTCCGCTGGTTTGATTTTCTCCTATATCAACTACACCGAGCGCCTCTTTAATGCTTTGGGCATGCTGGTACGTTTGTTGCCAAATATGCAGCGCTCCTTAGCGACTGGCAAGCGGGTCTACGAACTCTTAGATCAACCTCTAGAAAGCGATAGTGACCGCCAATTGGTGGTTGAAAAAGGCGAGGTTGTTTTCGAACACGTTTCCTTTGCTTATAAGGAAGGCCATGATGTCTTAAAAGACATCAACATCACTGCTAAGCAAGGCCAAACCATTGCTCTGGTCGGACACACAGGTTCTGGTAAGAGTTCCATTATGAACCTACTCTTTCGTTTCTATGATCCGCAAAAAGGACGAATTTTGATTGACGGCCAATCTATCGCTGACTTCAATCGTGAAAGTGTTCGTGCTGAGATGGGGATTGTCCTGCAAGACCCCTATCTTTTCACAGGAACCATTGCTAGCAACGTGGCCATGGATGATCAGAATATGTCTGATGAGACGATTTTGTCTGCCTTAGAAAAAGTCGGCGCCAGTGATATGATTGCTCGTCTTGAAAAAGGGATTCATGAGCCAGTCGTTGAGAAAGGCAATGCCTTCTCCAGCGGTGAGCGCCAATTGATTGCCTTTGCGCGGACGCTAGCGTCTGACCCTAAAATCTTGATTCTAGACGAAGCAACCTCTCACATTGATACCGAAACCGAAGAAGTCATTCAAAAAGCTATGGACGTGGTCAAGGAGGGACGCACCACCTTTATCATTGCCCATCGCCTGTCTACGATTCAAAATGCCGATCAGATCTTGCTTCTCCACGAAGGTCAAATTGTAGAACGAGGGACGCACCATGAACTCCTCGCACTCGGTGGTCGTTACGCTGATATGCACCGCATGCAGCAAAAGGTGTAACCTAGCACTCCCTTTAAAATTTGTACGTTAATTCTCGGGTAAATCCCCCTTTTAAAGATTAAACTATACTCGGAAGGAGAACAGGACATGAATATGATCCAATCGTTTAATCGTACGATTGATTACCTTGAAACAGTTCTTGACGATGAGATTGATGAGAAGAAAGTAGCTTATTTATCCGGCTATTCCTATTCCATGTTTAGTCGCTTGTTTTCCATATTGACGGAAGCCCCTCTATCAGACTATTTAAGATGCAGAAGACTGACAGAGTCTGCTATAGCACTAAGAGATACTGACGAAAAAATTATTGACCTCGCTTTCCGCTTTGGTTATGAATCATCAGACTCGTTTGGAGTAGCCTTCAAGAACTTTCATGGTTTTTCGCCTTCCCAAGTCAGAAAGGGAAAGCCTTTCAAAGTTGTCTCACGTGTGCAATTAGCACTAAGTGTCAAAGGAGGAAGAAGTATGAACATCACCATTCAAACAAAAGAAAGTTTTACAGTTGCAGGGGTGAATGAACAAAATATTGATTCATCATTATGCACCAAAGTCTGGAATAAACTCTATGCTAAGTATAGCCATGAGGAGTTTGCTGTATTAGGAGAAGGGCAGTGTGTTGGGGTTTGTCATGATATATTAAATCTTAAAACGCACGATGTTTTAAATTCAAACACGATCAATTACATGGCAGGCTATATCATTACTGATGTGGATAAGGCTAAAAACATGGGCTTAGATATCCTAGAAGTGGATAGGACAGAATATGCTGTTGTTGAACTCAAAGGCTCTGTACCAGACTGTATTCACCAAGGCTGGAAATATGTCATGGAAGTCTTTTTCCCCGAACATGGCTATAGGCATTCTGGGCGTCCAGATTTCGAATATTACTACGAAGGTCACATGGATAGTCCAGATTATAAAATGGAACTGTGGATACCGATTATCAAAGACTAATAGTCATTGATTTGTATGTTGAACTTCCTTGTCTAGGTCTAGGAAAAAACGAGAAGAACGATAAAGGGCTGTGTCTACAGTCCTTTTTGACTTTATTAACCACATAAATATAATGCTTGTCTTCTTCGAACAACGGTTAAAAAATATATATTCAGGTTAAATTTTGTAGTATTGTTCGGTAATAACACTTGATCTGACGTTTCGCAAGTTAAAAATTCTCTATTGATACTGGAAATGCTATAATAGTCCTAGATTTTGCTGAAAAAGAAGGAGTCCCATGAAAACAGATATCGAAATTGCTCAAAGTATTAACTTGAAACCTATTGTTGAAATTGCCCGTAAAGCGGGAGTTGCAGAGGATGATTTGGAACTCTATGGCAAGTACAAGGCCAAGCTATCTTTTGACGCGATTAAGTCCGCTGAAGAAAATACCAAGGGAAGCTTGGTTCTGGTGACGGCCATCAATCCCACTCCTGCAGGGGAAGGCAAGTCTACGGTGACCATTGGTCTAGCAGATGCCTTGTCTGCCCTCAATAAAAAAACGATGATTGCTCTGCGCGAGCCATCACTCGGTCCTGTTATGGGGGTCAAAGGCGGTGCTGCTGGTGGTGGTTATGCCCAAGTCTTGCCGATGGAAGACATCAATCTCCACTTTACAGGGGACATGCATGCTATCACGACAGCAAACAACGCCTTATCTGCCTTGATTGATAATCACCTCCACCAAGGAAATGAGCTCAATATCGACCCTCGTCGTATTCTTTGGAAGCGTGTGGTGGATCTTAACGACCGTGCTCTGCGTCAGGTGACCATTGGTCTGGGAAGTCCGCTCAATGGCATCCCACGTGAGGACGGATTTGACATCACAGTTGCCAGTGAAATCATGGCTATTCTCTGTCTAGCGACGAGTTTGGACAATCTCAAGGAACGCCTAGCTAATATTGTCATTGGCTACCGCTATGATCGCACGCCGGTCTATGTTCGCGACCTTAAGGTAGAAGGAGCGCTAGCCCTCATTCTCAAAGATGCCCTCAAACCTAATTTGGTGCAAACGATCTATGGAACACCTGCTCTCGTCCATGGTGGCCCATTTGCCAATATTGCCCACGGCTGTAACTCTGTTCTAGCCACCAAGACAGCTCTTGGCTTGGCCGATTATGTGATTACCGAGGCTGGATTTGGCGCTGATTTGGGCGCTGAAAAATTCCTTGACATCAAAGTGCCGCAATTGCCTAAAGCTCCTGATGCTGTGGTTATCGTCGCTACCATTCGCGCCCTCAAGATGCACGGTGGCGTGGCCAAGTCTGACCTAACTGAGGAAAATGTAGTAGCACTGAAAAATGGTTTTGCCAACCTAGCCCGTCACATCCAAAACATTCGCCAGTACGGTGTACCAGCAGTCGTTGCCATCAATGAATTCGTCTCAGATACCGAGACAGAGATTCAAACACTCAAGGAACTTTGCCAAACTATTGATGTTCCAGTCGAGTTGACCTCTGTCTGGGCCAAGGGAGCAGAAGGAGGAGTGGCACTGGCCGAAACTTTGATCAAAACCATTGAGCAAACATCAAGCCAATACACGCGCCTTTATCAGGACAATCAATCGATTGAGAGCAAGATTGAAGCTATTGTGACCAAGGTCTACGGTGGTAATAAGGTCATCTTCGAGAAAAAAGCCAAGACTCAGATTGCTCAAATAACTAAGAACGGCTGGGATCAACTTCCTATCTGCATGGCCAAAACTCAGTACAGTTTTTCAGACGATCCAACCCTGCTTGGCGCGCCAAAGGAGTTTGCCATCACTATCCGTGAGCTGGTACCCAAGCTGGGTGCAGGGTTCATTGTTGCTCTGACGGGTGATGTCATGACCATGCCAGGCCTGCCAAAAGCCCCTGCGGCCTTAAATATGGACGTCACAGCTGATGGTACAGCACTTGGCTTGTTCTAAGCCGTTGGAATCTGACGATTCGAGATACTTTTTGCCCGAATGCTATTGAAAAAATAGGCATAATTGAAAGGAGATTTAAGAAAACAGTATTCACAGTTCTGTACATACATTCGAGGTTGCTTTTTTGGAAAAACAATCTTTCAAATCAAAGCATCTTACTTGTGAAATACTGATTTTAAAAACATCATGAAAAAGAAATTCACTCTATCACTTATCTTACTAACAGCGCTCGTGACCCTCTCAGGCTGTCAATCCATTCAAAATTGGTTTAGCAATTTCCGCGAGGAGTGGCTTGGTCTGGATATGACAGTTCGTACCTTTGATGAAAATTCCCAGTTGATTGATGAAATGTCAGGAACATCGCTATCTATTTCCCGAAACGATGACTTCGACTCTGTCGATGCTGACGGAACATCAAATGCGGACAGCACTGTTCTCAAAATTACTCTCGGAAAGTATGAAATTGACCACGTTGGCTCATCTCTGATTGCAGCCGAAGAGGGCTTAGAAGACATTTTCGCTAAGTATCAGTCAAGCGTTTCAATCGAAAACACCGACCGCAGTGTACCTGTGCTTAACCGTATGGTCTCAAGTTTCAAAAACGACTTTACAGGAAAAGCAAAGGTTATCCTGATTCGTTCGCAAAATGGCACACCGCTAGCAACCTATGTCGGAAATAAAGTGTCCCTCTACGCATCAGACGCTCCTAAGACTAGCGAACTCTTGATAGACGGGAAGCGTCTTATCATCTACCGCTGTGATTACACCATTTATGACAGGGAATTGTTGGAACAATAAAAAAGATTTAAGCAAAAGTCGGACTCAAAACGAAGCTAAACAGGCTTAAATCTCATCATAAAAAGCTAGTGATCTCACTGTTATGGTCACTAGCTTTTTTATCTACCCTACCCCGATGACAATAATCCCCTCAAGGATCAGAAATAACAGTGCTATCAGTTTTTGCTTTATCATGTGACGATACTCACTTTCCTTTTTCTCTATTGTATGATAATATAGGAAAAACACTATTTCATTCCCATATATGCCTACTGGAGGGTTACTATGAAAAATTTTGGAGAAATTTTTAGAAAATTTAGAGAATCAAGAGGTTTGCGGTTAAAAGATGTTACCAAAGCTGGTATATCAACCTCTCAACTCTCGCGCTTTGAAAAGGGAGAGACGGATTTAACCATTACAAAATTCATGGCCATCCTAGATCAAATCAATATGCCGATTGATGAGTTTATGTATGCCGCCCATGATTTTCATCGAGACGAATTAAACGACTTACTTGAGAAAGTAAGATTATTTGTGACGACACACGATGTTGAAGGGCTGGAAAAACTATTGATTTCTCAAATGGAGAAGGACAGCCAAAACGAAAAATTCCACCAGCTTAATACGATACTCTTAAAAATTCGACTTCAAGACCTTTCAGGAGACACTTACTATAACGAGTCTGATCTGACTTACTTGACCGATTATTTGTTTAGTGTTGAGCATTGGGGAAACTACGAGCTATTGATTTTTATGAATACATTAGATGTTTTAAAGCATAAACCATTTATGATTTTATCGCGTGAAATGGCCAGACGTTCTGACTTTTACAAAGAGATTCCAACCAATCGCCGGTTAATTTCAACCATGTTGCTCAACGGCTACATCACATGCATTGAACGCCAGAAGTTTATGGATGCTTTGTATTTTGAAAAGCAATTAAAGCAGTGCTTTTTCATCGAAACAGAAATTTATGAACGTTTAGTTTTTCAATACGCCCAAAATTTATATCATTACCAAAAAAACGGCACAAAATCAGCTATTATTGAAATGAGAAAGTGCATTGCCGCAATGAAACTAGCAGGAAGTAACCATCTAGCACAGACCTACGAAGGCCATTTAGAAAAAACGTTAGCCAGCAAGTAGCAATGTGCAGATACGGGAAAACTATTCTATACAAAATAAATAGAGCTATAATAGAATTATCAAAAAATAGAAGTCTAGCGATATTATGACTAAAGAGCTCGAAAAAGTCCTTAATGATTACGTATAAAAAGTATTCTGTCTTGTTTCTTTTATAGTCTGAATGGATTGACGTAGTGCATTTAAGACTAAGAACACGAACTGTTTAACTTGTAGCTTAGTCAAAATTTGTGAGGGTGGTTGTTATGTTAATCTTATCAAGGAGAAAAATCCAGAGTTCTCTCGGGATTCAGTTTGCGAATTATGAAGTCTAACCGAAGACACTTATTTTGGATGACTATTTTTCTATCTAGTCTACCCTATTATTTTGTAGCAATCCTTTTATTAAAAGAGCTTGGCTTTTCGTTTACGTTAATTGGGACGTTGTCTGTCATTACTGAAATATTTGGTTCCCTTTTTGATATCCCATTAAGTCTTTTTTCTAAAAAAATTGGATATAAGAGGATTTTGATGATATCTCAACTATTGCTGGTTTTGGGGCTATTGTGTTTAATGTTTGCAGATCCTCAGGTTGCTTATGTTTCTGCTATTTCATTCGGATTATCAGAATCACTTTCTTCTGGAGTACTTGTTGCCTATCATTTTGAGATAATTGATAATAAAAGTGAATATGATAACTTTTTAAGGAATCTGAGTACTATAAAGTATCTCTTTATTGCAATGATTACGATGATCTCACCCTATTTACTCCAGAAAAACTATCTTTATCCTATCATGCTATCCATTCTGTTTGTTTTGTTGAGCTTATTAAATCTGTCTAGATTGCCTGAAATTAAAGGTGAGGCAGTTGATGGCAAGACCTCCTTTTCCTTGCAAAATATGAGGCATATTCCTTGGGATTTAATCGTATTAGGAGTAACTTTCTCAACTTTGATCATGATTGTCAATTCCTATTCGGGAGTGTATTTGAATCAGTCAGGTATCTCTTTGAAAATATTAGGCTTCATACTGTTTATCTTTAATCTATCAATGGCAATAGGAAGTTATCTGAAAATAAGGTTTGCGTTAACGTTATTGCTACCGATGCTTGTCATTTGCCTCTCCCTTCAATCAAATCCGATTGTTCAAATTATTATTTTCCTGATAATTAGAGCGCTTAATTCGAGCTATAACAATCATTTCTATTCAATGTTTAACACCGCAATAAGTAACAACAGAGCAACATCATGGTCAATCTTTAATTTTCTCATGTCTATTACTTTTATTTTGGCAGATTTTTTAGCAGGAATTTTAGCAGAAAATTTTGGATTGCAAATAACCTATCAAGTATTTGGAAGCATCTCACTCATTTTTTTAATTCTATATTTTACGGTAAAAAAGAAAACAGAATGACCACAGTAACGCTAATCAATGTGAAATTTAGGAAAGAGCAGACAGCTCTTGTTTTCAAAGAAATTGATTTGCTGTCACACCTTCGTAAAGTTAACTGGGATAGAACAAATCCAAACCATCTTGTGCAGGTTTTAAAACTGGCAAAGATCAAGATTTAGCATTGCACGAGCATCTCGCTTTTCAGTAATCAGCAAAATTATTAGTTCATTAAATAGTTATGAAATGGAAATCAATAAAAGTTGATTCATATCAATAAAAGAAGATACATTTAAAAACTTAGTTTCATTGGGGTTATTATTGATGAGTGAAGTCGAAGTGGAAGTGTATGGTGTCAAAAAATATTTTCGTAATCAATTAATATTAGAAATACCTAGCTTTGAGGCAAAAAAAGGAGAAATCGTTTCTATAATTGGTACAAATGGTGCAGGTAAATCGACTTTGATTAAAATTATTTCTGGCTTGATGATTCAAGATAAAGGGAATGTTTTGATTTATGGACATAAAAATACATCAAGTATTGTTCACAATGCTGTGAAGTTGGTATTGGAAAGTGGCAGAGGTTATTATGAGTACCTAACGGCAAATCAAAATATTGATTATTTTTTACATTTGAATAAAATATCACGATCTGATGTAAAGCATGAGTTAGAAGACCTGTTTCATAAGTTAGATTTTGGATCCTATGCCGATAAGCTGGTGTCTGAATTATCGCAGGGAACAAGGCAAAAATTGTCTTTGATTATTGCTCTGGTCTGTCAGCCAAAAGTGCTATGTTTAGATGAACCAACAAATGGTTTAGATGTGGTAGCTAAAAAGCAGTTTGCAAAATTGTTAATTGAACTGAGTCAAAAGAAGGGAACAATTATTCTGTTAACAACCCATGACATATTTTTTGTAAAAGAAGTATCAACTAGAATTTGTGTCATGAGCAAAGGAAAGATAAAAAAGCAGGGTAGTTTTTTAGATATTTTTGGAAAAAATAACAAATGGGTCAAATATAAAATTGGCATCTCTCAGTCTGAAAAAATAAGGTTTGATAAAATTTTTTCTGGTATCCATTATCAATTAGAAGATGAAAAACTGATTGTGGAAGTCACAAGTAATGAGTTAAAAAATAGCATCTTTCAACAGTTTGATATTGTGTTTTTTGATGAAGTCAGAAAAAGTATTGAAGAGATTCTGTATGAGGTAATTACTGATGATTAAGGAGATAAGAAGGGAACTAATAAGGCAGCTACAAGAGATGCTACAATTCAAATTTAATTTGTTTTTTGCAAATTTTGGAATTCTAATTATGGTTTCTTCGTACCTTCAATACTTTAAAGAAACTCAAAGTAAATTCCTATTATTTTGCTTATTATTTACTTGGTATTTTACTAGTCATAGTGTGACACATCCAACATTTTTTATTGAGGAAGATCTTTATGATAGAACATTAATAAGTGTGATTCAGAGCAGTAAAAGTATTTTTCATGTGGTTATTTTTAAAATTATTGTGCAAATCCTGATCGATTTAGTTAAGGCGATTCCAATTTTTATAATACTATCAATATTAAATAACATTGATTTTCCTCAAAATTCCCTAAGGGTAGCTATCAGTTTCATGGCTTGTTTATTAGTCATTGTTGTGATATACGGTTTAGGTTTTTGCCTTTCAAGTATCTGTTTTATTTTTAATCGAACATCCAGTATAACATCTTTAATTTCTTATTTTATGCTATATTTTACTGGGATACTTACTCCATTAGATGGTGTGCTTTCGACTATTGGAAATCTTTTTCCCTACTATTCGTTAAGAAATTTTATCATATCTCCAACATATAAAAATATACTCGAAATAATCGTCTACGGTATCGTATATTGGTCATTGGGGATCCTACTGTTTTCTAGATTGTTAAAAGTTGCTAAAAAAAGAGGGAGCCTTTTCCATGTTTAACGAATTAAAACGATACTTTAATTATAGATTCAGGTATTTTTTTGATAGTATTTGTGACATTCTCTATTCAGTCATTTTTATTATTGGGATAATGGTTATTTTTGACCGCAAAGAACCGATAAATTTACTTTATTTTTTTATTTATTATGCTATCACAAATGTGATATTGCTTGCCAATGAGGAATTAGAGTACGAAATAAGAACGAATCAATATGCGAATATAAAAACAACAAAACGTAGCCCTTTGGTGATTTACATCTCAAGGTCAGTAACCTATTTTATTTGGACAACTCTTGTCTTTTTGATTTCAATCATTTTGTCTTTGCTTTTCTTAAAAGTTAGATTTGTACTTCCTTCCTTAACTTTAGTTGATTTGATAATTATCTCAATACTAAATTATATTATGTTTTTAACACTTTATACTTTGTCTATTAAAATGACAGAACGGTTCGAAAGGATTTCTGTTTTTTTGAACCTAGTTAATACAGTGCTGTTATTTTACTCTGGTTTAGTATTTCCAACACCATTTATCACTTATGTGGATTTGCTCGATTTTATATTATCAAAATAATATTAATGTTGAACGACTTTCTAAATCTCCAAGCCATGATCTAACACATTAGGTTGAAAAACTCATTAAGCGCTAGATTCAAGAAACAGAGTGGAGAAAGGCATAAAGAAGAAGCAAGGTTATTATGAAATTATTATCTTATCTTGAAAAATTCAAGTACACAGCCCTACTCATTTTTATGCTAGGTGGCTTTGCTAGTATTTTACAGTCACTCGTGATTAAAAGAGTTACTGCGATTGATACGATATCTGATTTTAATTCTTTGTGGAAACTCTTTGTCGTGGGACTTTTGACCTATTTAGTATTCTACAGTTTTGAATTTGGAGCTGATGTGGTCTATGATGTAGCTTGTAAGCGCATTATGCTGATTTTGCGAGATAAACTGGTAAAAAATCTCCTTTTATCCAGCGAAGCAGTAGACCAACATGAGTCAACGAACTTTCTTAGTCAGGATCTGGAATTTTTTTACGACAACTATGTGACACAGGTCCTACATCTCCCTAAAAGTGGAATGATTTTTATCGTTGTATCAATGTATCTTGTAACCTTGAACCCGCTTTTGGCGTTTCTTTTTATCTTGGGTTCTCTGTTGCGGCCGCTGCCTCAGGTGTTTTTGACCAGGCTAGCCAACTCTTTAGGAAAAAGACAGAGTGAGGAGCGCGAACGGTCTATGGCCTTAATAATAGACTACGTGAATGGCAGTAGCACGCTTTTACATCATCAGGCTTTTGGTAGTACTTATGGCAAGCTTAAAAATCAAGTCCTCACTTACGAAACTGCTCGGCGTAATTACTATTATCTATCTAATTTCCTCTTTTTCTGTAATGGACTGACACAATTTTTGGGTCGCATTTTGCCAGTTGGTGTTTATTTCTTATTTCCAAATACGTTTGGTCATATTCCTGTATCTTCCCTTGTAGCCATGTTTATTGCTTCAAGTAGTTTGTCCAGCCCCCTTCAAAATATGATGTATGCCACTTTTAGCATGCAGGCTGCTTCATCGGTAAAGGAAAAAATTTATCAATTGATGGACAAAGTGGTGGTTGAAGAAGAGGTGCCTTATATCTCAGATTTCAAAAATCTGACCTTGCAAGACATTACAAAATCTTATGGAGAAAAAACTATTTTTAAAGATTTTTCCTATACGTTTGAAAAAGGTAAGAAGTATTTAATCAAGGGAGCTAGTGGACGAGGAAAGTCAACACTCTTGAATATCATCATGGGAGAGCCTGTCGATTCAGGTAACGTAGCCCTTATCACAAAAGACAATCAAGCGTTTGAGGGCTATCAATCAAATATTGGTGTGGTGAGTCAGGCACCATTTCTCTTTAATGGTACCTTGGAAGAAAATGTTTGTCTAAATCAAGAATTTTCTAAGGAGAGTATCCTGAAGGCTTTAGAGCAAGTTCATCTTCTAGAAGAATTGCCTGACGGATTGGCCTTCAAAATCGAAAATAATGGAAGTAATATTTCAGGTGGTCAACGTGTACGGATAGAATTGGCACGATTTTTACTCCGTCAAAAGGATGTTTTGCTTTTGGATGAGGTGACTGCTGCCTTAGATAAAGACAATGCTCGGAGAGTCAGAGAGCTGATTTTCTCGCTGCCAGTGACCATTATTGAAGCGGCTCACCATATGGACGAAGCGTTCAATTATGATGCTGTGATAGAACTGTAGGTGATGAGATGTTTAAGTATTTTAATAAATTTTTGGTGACCTTAGCCCTCATCTCCAGTGTTTTAAATAGTTTCGTCTTTCTCATTGAACCATTGATGACAGACAAAATCTTTGATCTTACAGCATTAAATAGCCGCAAAGAGACATGGGATTTTTTGGTCTACGGACTGATACTCTATTTGCTTTTATATGCGGTGATGTTTATTGCCAATCTCTTGCTGAACCAGATAATGACCATAGGTTGTGGCAACATTCGACTTCGCCTCTATCAACAGTTGATATTAGCTCATCAGGAAATGGGCAATGATAAGAAAATTTCAATACTGACTCAGGATGTTGAATACTATCTCTGGAACTATATCAGCCCTAGTGTCCTCCTCGTTGCACACATCAGTAATTTCCTCTTACTTAGCATCTACCTCTTAGTAAAAAATATACCGATTGGTTTGTTGTTTATTGCCTGTGCCTTTATTTTCTTAGTTGTTCAACTTAGGATTAGTAAAATGGCAGAGCGAAAAGGTGGCGAGCAAGCCGCAGAAAGACAGAAATTACTGAGTTTATTGAGCGATACGATTGCTGGAAGGTCAACGTTGATTCATAATCAAGCTCTTTCTCCTGGTCTCAAAATGGTTCAAAACCAATCAGCACGCTACGAAAAGTCACGGCAAACATTTGGGATTTATCAATCTTTCTTTGTCTTTTTAGCTAATCTAATGCTCTTTGTGTCTCAATTCTTACCAATCTTTTTAGGACTGGTCTTAATGACAGTAGGTACAGAATTGAGAACGACTGACCTGATTGCTATGTTTATTGCGGCAACACGTCTGGAGCAACCATTGTTGAATATTGTTAACGATATTTTTAGGCTCAAAGGAGCAAAAGCTATTTCTGAAACATTTGATCAGATACTGGTGCAACCAACTCCTGACCATCAGCTATCGTCTTTATCAACGGAAGGTTTTGAAGCTTTGGAATGCTATCATTTGACTAAATCATTTGCAGATAGGGGTGCTTTTTTCAAACCTTTCTTATCGTTTTGAAAAGGGGAAGAAGTACCTGATTAAGGGAGCAAGTGGGTCTGGGAAATCAACTCTCTTTAAGCTGATGTTACAAGAATTAATTCCAGACAAAGGCGAACTAACTATGGTACTTGATAAGGATCAGGTGGCGAAGGATTACCAACAGCGTATCGGTTTAATTGCCCAGTCTCCTTATCTATTTAATAACAGCATTCGTTATAATTTGACGTTGGGAGCGGATTTTTCAGATGATTTATTGTTAGAAAAACTGGAACAAGTTGGTTTGACGGATGAATTTGACGCTATCTTAGACTATCAGATTGTCAATAATGGCGAAAACATCTCAGGTGGTCAAAAGACACGTCTTGAAATTGCGAGAAGTCTCATTAGGCAAAAAGACGTTCTTCTAGCCGATGAAGTAACAGCTCCGCTTGATGCTAAAAATGCGAAGGTCATTCGAAATTTGCTTTTCAATTTACCCGTAACTATTATTGAAATTGCTCATCATATCGATGATGAATTTATCTATGATGGCGTCATTGATTTATCACAAACAATAGAATCAAAGTTATAATGCACGCTATTTTACAAAAAAAGCCTGAGATAAAAAAGATTTCTCAGGACAAAAACCAAGGAGCGGGACTCAATCGTAATTGATTGTTCTCACTCCTTGGTTTATAGATTCAAGCTAAAAATGATTTGCAGTTTTTTAACTTTTTCTAATGACTAATTTTCCTTACGCGTTTGATATTAAATCTGTCCCATCGTGACTTTTTCTGCCAAGTTTAGGACATGGTCAGACACTCTACTGTAATGTGAAATCATATCAATAAAACTAACGCCAGCTTGTGGTGTGCATTGCTCATTATTAAGCCGTTTGATATGTTTTTTACGATAATACCGCTCCAAGCTTTTGACCTGTTGGCATTGATCGATGAGCTTCTGAGCTAAATAACTGTCTGACGCTTCAATTGCCTGAAGGACATCTTTAATCATTTGGAGGGTTAAGGAATGGATTTCGTCCACTTCTTGCATCGCAACTGCTGACAATCTGGTGTGATGGTGGTTAATCTGGTTGACAACTTCGACCAGTCGAAAGGCGTGATCGCCAATCTTTTCTAAATCCCGTGAAGCATCTAGCAGATTCCCCAAGACATCACTTTCAGAGGGACTAAGCTCTTCACGAGACAGTTCAATCAGATAACGTGTCAATTCATCATCAATCGTATTGATTGTTTTTTCGTATGTTGTAACTTTATTAGCTTCCTGTGTATCTGACGTTATCAAATACTGATAGGCATGTGACAGGGATTTAACAGCATAGGAGCCCAGATGTAGGAATTCTTTTTTGGCATTTCCAATTGCGATAGCCGGTGATTGACTGATAACGATGCGTTCTAGATACAAGGATTCGTACTTGACTCCCTCGTCTTCGCCTGGTATCAGTTTCGTAACCAAATAGGCCAAGAAATTGATAAAAGGAAAGAGAAATATAGTATTGGTCACATTAAAAGAACCATGAGCTAAAGCAACAGTCATTTCTGGACTGAGCTTTAAAGTCACTTCCAACCACTGCATGATATGGGTGAAAGGGGTCAATAAAATAATAAAAATAACAGTACCGATGACATTGAATAAGACGTGCGCAGCAGCAACTCGCTTAGCAGCAATATTGGCTCCAATCGCTGCCAAAACAACGGTGATACAGGTTCCAATGTTACTTCCTAAAAGAATGGGAATTGCCCCTTGAAGCTGGAGTAGACTTTCTGCATACAGCCCTTGGAGAATTCCGATAATGGCAGCAGAGGACTGAATGATGGCGGTTAAGATAGTACCAATAAAAACACCTTGGATAGGTTTGTCACCGAGAGTGGCTAGATAGGATTGAAAACTGGAGACATCACGCAAAGGAGCCATGGCATCGCTCATGATAGTCAAGGAAAAGAAGATGCCGCCGATACCAAAAACAATTCTTCCCAAATTATTTAAGTGTCGCTTATTTGTGAAAAATAGAAGCGTTGCCCCTACAAAAATCATAGGAAGCGCATAAGCTCCTAAATTAAACCCAATCAAAATTGAGGTGACAGTTGTCCCAATATTGGCACCCATAACGATACCGATAGCTTGCTTTAAAGTGAGTAGATTGGCCATTACCAAACCAACAGCGATGACAGTTACCCCAGAGCTCGACTGAATCAAGGCGGTCATGACAATCCCAACTAAAATCCCTAGAAGAGGATTACTAGTATATTTATCAATGTAAAATCGCAACCGTTCACCAGCGACCTGTTGTAAACCATCTCCCATGTATTTGATACTAAACAAAAACAAGCCTAAGCCACCAAGGAAATGAAACGCCATCTCTTGCCAATTGATTGTCATAAGTACCTCTCTTCTAAACCGGATTCTAATCTCACTCTATTTTAATCCAAATACTCATTTCATACAAGTAAATCTAGAGAAATAAGATGAATATTTTTTAAATTAAGTCCTCAGACTTTGCTTTTGTGATATACTAATTAGTAAAAAGAAGGAAAAGCTATGAAATCTATTTTTGCGTACGAGAGCAGCCAAGAATTAGAAACGATAAAGCCACTGGTAGAGGAACTGCTTGCCCAGTCGGAAGCTTACAAGGCTTATCTGGTGCAGAATTTCCAACTGATTGATCCTGCTCAAGCCGTTATCTGGACAAGGGCAGAGCAAGCCATGACCGTTTTCGCTCAGCAGCCTATCCCTGCTTATAACAACGGCATCAGGATTGTCATGACACCTGATATCGTAGAGTGGCGGACGTTCTTTGAGGAGATGTTGTCGCCATATCCAGATATTCCTGATCTGGTGCGCAATTACTATCAAAACCTTCCAGAACATCATATTCAGCAAGTCTTCTTTCATGAATTAACCCATGATTGCGATGTTTTCGAGTCAGATTACGAGAGTAGCAGAGATGATCTCTGGTTTGAAGAGGGAATGTGCGAGTATTTATCACGACGCTACCTGTTATCTGATGAGGCTTTTGAGCAAATTTACCAAATCGAAGCACAGCAAGTTGCTTACTTCGAACAATATTTTGGGAAATTTCATGTCGAAAACTTCAATCAAGAAACATACGCCAGTCAGAATTTAGCCTATCTGATGACCTTTTATGCCAATGCTTTTCTGGTTATCTGCCAGTTAGTAGAGCAGTACGAAAGTTTGGAGAAGATTTTTGAACGCTATCACGCTTGGTGGCAAGAAGAAGCCGAGCTCTCCTTGTACGATTGGCTAAAAAGGACGTAGAGTGTCAGTTGAAATTATGATAGATGAATAAAGAGAGGCATTGTGATGGATTTATATACTCCTGTGGTTGCGAAATTAAACGAACTTTCTATCCCTTTTCAGATTGTGGAACACCCACCAGCTCTCACAACAGAGCAAGCTGACAGTTTTATTGAAGGAATTGAGGGCGTACGGACGAAAACCATGTTTTTGACAAATAAGAAAAAAACACAGTTCTACTTGCTCATCATGGATGACCATAAAATGCTGGACATGGATAAATTTAAGTCTATCGTTGGCGCCAATCGTATTAGGCTGGCTCCAAGTGATAGTTTGATGGAGAAAATGTCCTTGACACCGGGTGTCGTCTCTCCTTTTGGCCTTTTAAATAACGCTGATAGGGACATTGCTGTTTACATTGATCAGGAAATTATGACAGAGCCCCGTATGAGTTTCCATCCAAATACTAATGACAAGACACTGTTTGTAGAGACTTCCGATCTGCTAACATTTATCCAAAGTATTGGTTATCAAGTTGAGGTCATTGATTTGTAATCTGTTTGTCGTGTGTGTAAAAACGCCCCTTGCGAAAAAACTTTAGCTGTGTTAAAATAAGAATATGCGATGAGCCGAATTTGGCATTAGCCATATTTGCGCATGGGGGTCATTAACGCAGGAGCGGACCTTGGTAGATTGTGTGAACCTTTCTATCTCACCCATCTGGGTGCCCATTTTGGTGGGGCTGGTTTTATCCAGTCCCACCATTTTTTATCTTCAAGGGAGTTTGAAGAAGTAGAAGTGAGCGGACAAAACTGACTATTTTTGTCTGAGTTTGAAAACAGCAGAGCTGGTTTAGTTGTTAAGAGTTGAGTCATTCTTTTTATCATTGACCTATGATTAGTGCAAATGCTATGATTATAAACGTAATTTAATTTATGTAAAACAAAACCAGATTTAAATATTAATTAAATTTACATAAATTAAACTATGTAAAACAAAAATAGATTTTCATTTCTACATAATTACTTTACAAGAGAATCATTGATAATCTGGAATAAAGGCTATAACTTTTGCTATTTTTTTGGTATAATTAAGCTTATGGAAATTGAAAAAACCAATCGTATGAATGCTCTGTTTGAATTCTACGCTGCTTTGTTGACAGATAAGCAAATGAATTATATTGAGCTATATTATGCTGATGATTATAGCTTAGCTGAAATAGCAGAAGAATTCAGCGTGAGTCGTCAGGCTGTTTATGATAATATCAAGCGGACTGAGAAGATTTTAGAAGACTATGAGCGTAAGCTCCACATGTACTCTGACTACATTGTTCGTAGTCAAATCTTTGATGAACTATTGACTAAGTATCCTGAGGATATATTTATTCAGGAAAAAATCACGCTTTTATCAAGCATTGATAACAGGGATTAAAAATAAAAAGAGGTAAGTATGGCATTTGAAAGTTTAACAGAACGTTTGCAAAGTGTTTTTAAAGGACTCCGTGGCAAGAAAAAAATCTCCGAAACAGATGTCCAAGAAGTCACGAAAGAGATTCGACTTGCTCTTTTAGAGGCGGATGTGGCTCTTCCTGTTGTAAAGGAATTTGTCCGTAACATTCGTACACGGGCTTTGGGGCAGGAAGTCATTGATACGCTGAATCCAGCTCAACAAGTTGTTAAGATTGTCAATGAAGAACTAACTGCGATTCTAGGTTCTGATACAGCTGAGCTAAATAAGTCTCCAAAGCTTCCAACCATTATCATGATGGTTGGTCTTCAAGGTGCGGGTAAGACAACTTTTGCTGGTAAGTTAGCCAATAAACTGAAGAACGAGGAAAAAGCTCGTCCGATGATGATTGCAGCGGATATTTACCGTCCAGCAGCCATCGATCAGCTGAAGACTTTAGGAAAGCAGATTGACGTGCCTGTTTTTGAGCTTGGCAATCAGGTGCCTGCAGTTGAGATTGTTCGCCAAGGTTTGGAGGAAGCGAAAAAGCATCACAATGACTATGTCTTGATTGATACAGCGGGTCGCCTACAAATCGACGAAGTCCTCATGAATGAGCTTCGTGATGTTAAAGCATTAGCACAGCCAAATGAGATTCTCTTAGTTGTCGATGCCATGATTGGTCAAGAAGCAGCTAATGTTGCCCGCGAATTTAATGCCCAGCTAGACATTACTGGGGTAGTCTTAACCAAAATTGATGGTGATACCCGTGGCGGTGCGGCTCTCTCTGTTCGCCAAATTACTGGTCAACCAATTAAGTTTACTGGTACAGGTGAGAAAATCACTGATATCGAAACTTTCCACCCAGACCGTATGGCAAGCCGTATTCTGGGAATGGGGGATTTGCTGACCCTAATTGAGAAGGCATCTGCTGAGTACGATGAGAAGAAATCATTGGAATTAGCAGAAAAAATGCGGGAAAATACCTTTGATTTCAACGACTTCATTGACCAGTTAGAGCAAGTTCAAAACATGGGACCTATGGAAGATCTGCTCAAGATGATTCCTGGTATGGCTGGAAATCCAGCCTTGTCTAAACTTAAGGTTGACGAGCGTGAAATTGCGCGAAAAAAAGCGATTGTCCAATCCATGACGCCTGCTGAGCGAGAAAACCCTGAACTTTTGACACCGAGTCGTCTCCGTCGTATTGCTGCTGGATCTGGTAACAGCTTTGTTGATGTCAATAAATTTATCAAGGACTTTAATCAAGCCAAGACCATGATGCAGGGGGTTATGAGCGGTGATATGTCTAAGCTAATGCGCGACATGGGGATTAATCCTAACAATATGCCTAAAAACGTACCAAACATGCCTGATATGTCAGCCTTTAATGGTATGCCGGGCATGCCTGATATGGGTAATATGGATATGAGCCAGATGTTTGGTGGTGGGCTTAAAGGCAAAATTGGAGCTTTTGCAGCAGAACAAAGCATGAAACGCATGGCCAATAAGATGAGAAAAGCTAAGAAAAAGCGGAAGTAGACTTATGGCGAAGGGGAGTGGGAAAGAACTCTATCAATCAAAAAAGAGTTCGTTTTCCCACCCTCGCACAGTTGATTAGGCCAGATTTGGAGTGTATAAAACACGAACAAATCTGCCAATCAGCAGTGGTTCATTGGCGCTAAAGCGCCTAATGACCTTTGCAGGAGTAAGACTAAGTTGGCATGGCCAACAAGTCTTACTCCCAACCACTACGCTGAGATGTTTACGCAAACGATGAGAGGTGAGATTGGACTTGAGCCCAGTCTCTTTATTTTTAAAAATTAACTTTTGGTGAAAGAAAATGGAGTTTATTGATGAGTGATCATATTTTTTTAGCGCTATTTACGGGGATTTTTTACGGACTATTACGATACTTTGCTTATTTGACCAAAGATCGTGAATCACATCAAGATAAAGGAACGCTCAATGAACTATTTGTGGGGCGCCTTGCTTTCTGGCTTGGAGGCCCCATTCTCCTCTTTTTTATCGTGGATATTGTACGCATCCAAACGGCCAGTAAACCCATGTATTGGTTAGTAGCCTTGTTTATTATGGGTAGTGTATTGATTATCTTAATTGGTGTTGAGGTAGTTTACCGAAAATTTAAGTAAGAACCTGACGATGCTTTGATTTGGAAAGGCGTTTTCGATTATTAAGATAGTTATAGTCAATTTCAGTAAAATCACAAGTTCTTATACGTAATCTTCAACGATTATATACTTTGGGGTGAGGGCGATGTCATCATGGCTATTGACCTCACTCTTTTTTACTATATAATGATAATGATAGAAAAAAAACAATCTTCAAAAAGTCTTGAATTTTCTGACAAAGTATGTTTTAATAGTCTGGTAACGATTTTGTTACAGATTAAATTTACAAGGAGATTCTTTTATGGAAAAGAAACAAAAATTTTCACTACGAAAATACAAAGTTGGTGCTGTCTCAGTTCTTTTGGGTGCAGTTTTTTTGTTATCTCATGCCCAAGTGGTCACTGCAGATGAACTAGCATCTAATACTGATGTTGTAGCAACGGTTGCTACGACGAGTTCTGATTCTGAGACTCCTTTGGAGGCATCGGTTGAAACGGCGCTTGAAACAGTTTCATCATCAGAAACAGCTAATCCTGTAGCAGCTCAAGATAGCGTTAGTCCCGAAACGCCTCTGTCATTAACAAAAGAAAGTCCTGACAACACTTCTGAGGAAACATTGTCAGAAACTGAAAGTGAACCAAAAGCAACTAAAACCGAGGAAGCTGCTCAACCGCAAAATATTGACAGTAATACCGTTATCAATGTCCCAAAGACTTGGGAGAACGGCTACAAAGGACAAGGAATGGTCGTTGCCATTATTGACTCAGGTCTTGATGTTGAGCATGATGTCTTGAAAATCTCTGATATGTCAAAAGCTAAATACAAGTCAGAAGATGAAATGAAAGCAGCTATGGAAAAGGCGGGCATCACCTACGGGAAGTGGTATAATGACAAAGTTATTTATGGTTATAACTATGTTGATGTCAATACTGAGCTAAAAGAAGCCGACAAAACTTCACACGGGATGCATGTCACAGGTATTGCAGCCGGTAACCCAAGCAAACCTGTCGGTGAAGAATATATTTATGGTGTAGCACCAGAGGCCCAAGTGATGTTTATGCGGGTCTTCTCAGATGTGCATAATCGTACAGGTGCAGCTCTCTACGTGCAAGCTATCAATGATGCAGTAAAACTTGGCGCTGACAGTATCAACCTCAGCTTAGGGAGCGCTACAGGCTCTTTGGCAAATACAGATGAGCAGTTGAATGCAGCTATTGAAATGGCAAGAAAAGCTGGTGTCTCAGTTGTTATTGCAGCTGGTAATGATGGAACGTTTGGTTCTGGCCATACATTGCCACTCGCAACCAATCCTGATTATGGCCTTGTAGGTAATCCATCAACTGCCCGAGACGCTATCTCTGTCGCTTCTTTTAACAATACGACAGTCATGGGAGAAGTAGTACAGATTGTTGGTTTAGAAAATGACGAAAAGTTGAATCACGGAAAAAGTTCCTTTACCAATCCAGATGTGAGCGACAAAAAGTTTGAAAATAATAAAGAGTATGAGCTGGTTTATGCAGAACTTGGAAAACCTGAAGACTTTGCAGGAAAAGACTTCACTGGCAAGTTGGCCTTAATTAAACGGGGTGAGATCACTTTTTCAGACAAGATTGCTAACGCTGCAGCAAACGGAGCTGTAGGAGTTGTTATTTTTAACCACACAGCTGGCGAAGCCAATATTAGTATGGGAGTTGATGATGATAACGGCCGTACGATTCCATCTATCTTTATTCCAGCAGAGTTTGGCGAAGCTTTAGCAGCAAATTCGAATTTAAAATTGATGTTTAAGGGAGAAGTCGAAAAAACGGCACATCCGAAAACAGGAGAATTTTCTGATTTTTCAAGCTGGGGCTTAACAGCGGACGGTGAGTTAAAACCAGACATCTCAGCTCCTGGTGGAGGAATCTTTGCCTCAATCAATGACAATGAATACAGCTCAATGAACGGTACAAGTATGGCTGCACCCCATGTTGCAGGCGCTGCTGCTTTAGTCAAGCAGTACCTAAAAGGAGCCTATCCAGAGAAAACAGCTGAAGAGTTGGAAGCACTTGTCAAAAACCTGATGATGAGTACAGCTAAACCTCATCTGAATGCTGAGACTAAAGCATATTCTTCACCTCGTCAACAAGGAGCAGGGCTCTTAGACGCAACAGCAGCCATCACAACAGGTCTCTATGTAACAGGGACAGACAACTACGGTAGTATTACACTTGGAAATGTTGGTGAAGTCTTTAGTTTTGATGTCGTTGTTCATAACATCACAAATGAGACTAAGACACTAAACTACAAGACACATGTCAATACGGACTCTGTTGAAAAAGGGCTTGTAACTCTCTCTCCTAAGGAACTTAGTCAAATCGATGGCAATGTCATCAGCATCGCTCCAAACAGTAGCACCACTGTCAAAATCACCGTTGACACAACAGCATATACAGAAGAATTGAGCAAAGAAATGCCAAACGGCTATTACTTAGAAGGGTTTGTCAGATTTGTAGATCCAGTAGATGGCGCTGATGTGATTAGTATTCCATACGTTGGCTTTAAAGGGAAGTTCCAAGATTTAGATGTTCTTGAAAAGCCAGTTTATGAACTTATCTCAGATGGAAAAGGTGGCGTTTATTTTGCACCTAAGGATGATAAAGTTGTTCCAGGTAGGGAAGACTTTACTGGTCTTGTCACCTTTGGTTCTGAGGTTATTTACTCCAATGCAGAAACACGTATCAATACAGGTCTCAAGTTGCTAGGCACTTTTGCCAATAAAGATGGGAAATTTGTCTTAGAAGTTGACGGGTCAGGAACTCCTTATCTAGCTATTTCACCAAACGGAGATGGAAACCAAGACTTCCTTGCTTTAAAAGGTGTCTTCCTCCGAAATTACAATAACTTGATGGCCAGTGTTTATCGCGCTGATGACGTAAACTTAGAAAACCCTCTTTGGTCAAGCGAGCCAGCAGGAGGTCGAAAAAACTACTTTAGTGGTGTTCCAGAGAATCCTAAATCAACGATTGTCGTTCCAACAGAATGGTCAGGGTATGACAATGATGGCCAGCCTCTGGAAGATGGATTTTATAAATATGTTTTGACCTACTACCCAGACGTTATCGGGGCAGACAAGCAGACCATGGTATTTGATGTTGTTGTCGATCGTCAATCCCCAGAAATCACAACTGCTAAGTATGATGATAAGACGTTTGTATTCACCCCTCGGAAACCTATCGTTTATGGTCCATCACCAATTGTACGTGATCAGGTTTTCTACTTGGCTAAAGATTCAGCAGGCAATGCCAGCGTCATCAAGAGAGACCCTGAAACAGGCCAAATTACGATTGGAGAAAACAAGGTCTACATTGCTCCAAATGCAGATGGTTCCTTTACCTTACCACTGGACTTAGCAAAATTATCTGATTTTTACTACACAGTTGAAGATTTTGCGGGAAATCTTGTATCCGCCAAAGTTGAAGATCTCGTTGCAGTTGGCAATGACTTGGGGCTTGTTGAGGTCAATGTCCTAGATCAGGAAACGAATCGTCCGACAGCTATCACCTATTCTTTCTCAGTTAAAGATGCAAATGGCAATCTTGTGACTGATTTGCCACGTAATGGTTCTGCCAAGAATGTACTGAAATTACCATTTGGAACTTACACCTTTGAAGTTTTCCTGTATGACACTGAGAACTCTGTCATGACCGATAAAAAAGCTGTAGTGGTCAATCTGACAGAAGACGCTAGTCTTCAACGTGCTAATTTCTTTGTCAAACTCTTGCCAAAAGAAGCGCTGACTGTTGTCTTTAATCAAACTGTCCCAGAGGGCACAACTGTCAACTTGACTACTGAAAACGGAGCGACAATTAGTCTTCCAGCCGCCAAATACAAAGAAGCAGCGTTTGGCAAAGACGTGCCAGTAGGTGAATACAATCTATCCGTAACGTTGCCAGAAGGTTTTGACATTCTAGAAGACTTGAGTCTCACCGTTCTAGAGGGGCAGCAAAATGTTAAGACCCTAACATTGATCAATAAACAAGCTCTTTTAGCGACAAGTTCAGAAGATATGACAGAAAATCCTGTCTACTATAATGCTGATCCTGAACTTCAAAAAACCTACCAAGAAGCATTGAAACTAGCTCAGCAAGTCGCAGCCAATAAGAACGATCAAGCAACTGTAGATCAGGCAACCCAAGCTCTACTTAAAGCTAAGGCTGCCCTTAACGGCCAAGCGACAGACAAGTCAGCACTTGAAAAGCTAGCCAAGGCTTCAGAAGAATTGGTCAACCAAGAAGATGTTCGTTACAAACATGCGACAAGTCAAGTAAAATCAAACTTTGACAAACAACTGGCACTCGCTAAACAATTACTGACTAAAGAGCATGTTAGTCAAACAGATATTGATGAAGCCTTAGCCTTGTTAGACCAAGCTAAAGCAGCTTTAAATGGTGTTGAACCGAAGAGTCCAAACCCAGTGGTGCCTAAACCACCTGTTGAAAATGATAAAGAAAGCGAGGATGTGGCGCCAGCGCCCCCAATTGTCGTCCAACCAAGTGTCCAGCTTGACTCAGCAGTTGTCTCTACTTTAAATCATTCAGCAACTAATGAGCCACAAAATACTGGAGCAATTCTTAACAATTCCCTAAATGCTAAACCTAAATCGTTAGCAGCGGTTACAGGCAAGCAACCTGATAATGTTGCAAACATCACAAGCAAAACACAAAGCTTGCCTCAAACAGGCGATCAGGATAGTCAATTGGATAAATCCATGGTATTAATCGGCTGGATCGTCTTGACAATATCTTACCTTGCTTATCGTTTTGAACGCAAAGACAAAAACATCTAGCAGCTAAAGATAAACAGTTTTTCGTTTGCTACAAAATAAACCCACATCTCATCAGGTTATAAATACTTGATGGGCTGTGGGTGTTTTATGTCAGTTACACGTTTGTTTTAATGAGTTCGGAAATAATTATCCCTATAATATCTTTCCGAAAAACTATAATTTTCTTGAAAAATAGATAAGTCTGTGATATACTACTTTTATAATGATAATAATGAGGAAATCCAATGAAACGTGAACTCTTACTAGAAAAGATTGATCAACTAAAAGAAAAAATGCCCTGGTTTGTCCTAGATTATTATCAGTCTAAGTTAGCTGTCCCATATTCGTTTACGACCTTATACGAATACCTCAAAGAATACGCTCGTTTTTTTGATTGGCTCATGGACTCTGGCATTGCTGATGTTGATCAAATGGCTGATATTGACCTATCTACTTTGGAACATTTGACCAAAAAGGATATGGAATCCTTTATCCTTTACCTGCGTGAACGTCCCTTGCTCAATGCTAATACCACCAAGCAAGGGGTGTCGCAGACGACCATTAATCGTACCTTATCAGCTCTGTCAAGCCTTTATAAATACCTGACAGAGGAGGTCGAAAATGAACAAGGTGAGCCTTATTTTTACCGAAATGTGATGAAAAAGGTATCTACCAAAAAGAAAAAGGAGACCTTGGCTGCGCGAGCTGAAAATATCAAGCAAAAACTCTTTTTAGGCGATGAAACACAGGAATTTTTAGACTTTATCGAAAATGAGTATCCAGAACAACTGTCTAATCGTGCTCTATCATCTTTTAATAAGAATAAGGAACGTGATTTAGCTATTATCGCCCTTCTGCTGGCATCGGGTGTTCGCTTATCTGAAGCAGTTAATCTTGACTTGAGAGACCTTAATCTTAAAATGATGCTAATTGAGGTGACACGAAAAGGTGGCAAACGCGATTCCGTTAATGTAGCAGGCTTTGCGAAGCCTTATTTGGAGACGTATTTAGCCATACGTAGTAAACGCTACAAGGCTGAAAAGACAGATCTAGCCCTCTTTTTGACGGAATATCGAGGGACACCAAATCGCATTGATGCCTCTTCTATTGAAAAAATGGTCGCTAAATACTCTGAAAACTTCAAAATCCGTGTCACACCGCACAAGCTGCGGCATACACTAGCAACTAGGCTATATGATGCGACCAAATCTCAGGTTCTGGTCAGCCATCAACTCGGCCACGCTAACACTCAGGTCACAGACCTTTATACCCATATCGTCAACGATGAACAAAAAAATGCCTTGGACAAATTATGACCCAAGGCATTTTTGCATAATAAAAGTTATGTAACTTTTTGTGATAGCTAATCGTTAAAACCTACGCTAGCTACAAAGCAGTCTGAACTGGTATAATTAGAACAGATATTTTGCGTAATTAAATTTATGTAAACACTAATCTGTAACACCAGCTAAACTTGCAGAACCTCCTTCAGGTGTGACAGAATCAACAGGTGGATTGATGGTTGCTGCTCCTGCCCATACGCCATTACTGATGCCAATATAAACATGGTAGGTCATTGGAACAATGGTTTCAAACTCACTTTGCTCAACGACTGTGCCTCGGGGCTGGCTAGAGTCAACCCAGTAGGTTTCATAGGTGATTTCTGCTCCGCGTGACTGGTACTCCTCAAAGAAGTATTTGGCCAATTCGCTTGCATTCTTCCCTCGAATATCCTTGAGATAAGGAGCCCCTTGAGAATAGATAACAAGGATATTCTTGTTTTCTTTCTCAGCTAGTTGTTTGCCCGCTTCAATACTTTGTGACAAGAGGATTCCATAACGGATATTAGGATCAAAACGATACTGAACAGTCACAGTCAAACCAGGTACTGTACCTGCTGCTTCTGGTGATAAGGTTGCAAAGTCAGGAACAGAGACGCCTTTTCCAACGGAGACAAAGACTTCCATCTGATCTTTTTTAGCGACCTTTTCACCAGTAGTCACTGATTGGGAGATGACATTTCCAGCAGCAATGCTTTCGCTAGCTTGCTCAGTATAGGTGACTTTTACTTCATTTCGCTTGGCCCAAGTTTCGACTTCAGACTTTGGCTTATTAGCAAAATCAGGCACTTCTATATTCTTTTCTAATTTTTCCTTACCACGCGAATAATAAAGATTTGCCTTATCCCCACGCTTATAGTCTTTTTCGGTCACACCTGGCGATGTGATATCCAGTCGAATAAAGCGGTTAGCAGCAACCGTCTCATTGAATTCTTTTTTGAGTGTTAGATTCTCTGCCTTGTTCTCTTTGATCCATTTTTCAGCATCAGAAGCTGAAAGGTTTGAAAAATTTGGTAATTTAAGAGTTTCCTCAGGATCTGCACCTTTAGAGACAACAAGCTTGACAGTGCTTCCTTTGCGAATTTGCTTATTAGCTTTTTTGTCCTGTGAAACAATTTGATTGATGTCTTGTTTAGTGCTGAAAGCTTGCTCCATCTGAAAGTCAATATTATTCTTAACGCCCCAGGCTCTAGCTTCTGAGATGGTCTGGCCGACAAAATCAGGAAGTTTGATATGTGTTACTTTGTAAATCAAAAATATCACAGCCAAGAGGGCTAGAATGCTTCCTGTAATCACATAACGTCGCTTCTTTTGCTGTCTGTCCTTGTAGGTCGGATCAACCTCGTACTCATCATCTGTTTCGTAACGACGTGCAGCACGCGTAGGCCGTGATTGACGATGAGTGCTGGTGTATGAAGTCTCCTTTTGGTACAAATCATGATCTTTCTCAGCCACATCAGGAAAACTTCCCTCAGCTAGAAGTTCTTCGTGGACGTTCTGTTCCATCTTGACAGGCGGAGAATCCTGCTTAGTAGGGTGAAGGGGCGCATGACCTGCTTTAGCGAGCCCTTCTTTTTTGGGTAAGGGTGGAGCTTCTGAGTGTGCCTTGTCTTTTTCTAGGAGATCATCGTAATTTTTCCCAGAAAATTTGGAGAGAAAGTCATTACTCATGGACAGCTAGATTTCCTTTATGAAGATAGAGGGTTTGATCGCTCTGCTCAGCAATTTCCTTAGCATGGGTCACGACGATGACACATTTCCCATGCTCGTGGGCCAGTTTTTTAAAGATGGCAACAATCTCAGCTTCCATATCCTCATCAAGGTTTCCTGTAGGTTCATCAGCCAAGATAATGTCAACATTGGTAGCGAGGGCTCGAGCAATGGCAACACGTTGCTGCTCACCACCCGAGAGCTGGTTGACCAAGCGGCCAGCCTTGGCTTTGTCAAGACCGATATAATCTAGCAAATTATAGGCAACATTTTTCTTGTCAGCTGGCAGTTCATTGTGGGTAATAGCCATAGGCACCAAGACATTTTCGACAGCGGTCATGTAGGGAACGAGGTTGTATTGCTGAAAAATAATACCAATCTTATCACGGCGAAATGGTTCGTACCCGAGTTCTTTGATGTTCTTCCCATTATAAAGAATCTGACCTTCTTTAGGCTCATCAAGGGCGCTGATTAAAGATAAGAAAGTGGTCTTACCAGAGCCAGATTGGCCTAAAATGGTGTAGAATACTCCTTTTTCGAACTGAACGGAGGTATTTTTCAAGATATTACGGCGTTGTTCACCATCTTGGTAGTAATAATTGACATTTTGAGTTTCTAAAATAGCCATAGAATAACCTCCTTTACATCATGATTTTCTTAGGATTGAGACGCAGAATATAAGTTAATGGAGCTATCGTTGCAAGAAGGGTTGTTCCTAAACCAACAGCGTACATGATCAACAGATAAATTGGTGTCAGACTGACCTTATAAGCAGAAATCACATCATCTGTTGTGTAATTATGACTTCCTAAAACAGCTAAATTATAAAACACGCCACCCATATCAGCGGGTTGCTTTTCGAGCTGATTTTGAATCAAGCTCCCTGAGAGGCTATTGGCCAAAAGATTTCCTGTAAAGACAGCTAGGGTAATGGCTACAAAGGCAATGAGAAGGACCTCGATTAGGATTTGACCGAAAACTTTAGACTTCTGCTCACCAAAGGAGAGATAGATACCAAGCTCGTGTTTGCGATCACGAAGAAAGAGCAAGACCACCAAGGTAATGATCAAAATAGCAGCTAAAATAGCAACGATGAGCACATAACCAGCTAGTTTAGACATGGACTGAACCGGTGCGGCAATTGTATCATACTGGTCTGACGAGGCTGTAATGGTGTGATACTCAGGCAGTAAAGCCATATTTTCTTCCTTAAATTTAGCCACATCTTCTGGTTTATTAAGAACATAGACTGGCGAATAATAAACGGGTGCGGCCCCAGACTCTTCTCCGTACACTTCTTGGTAGAATTGGCTGGAAGCTTCAGCAATTTTAGCAACCGTCTTGTTGGATGTATAGACCGTATTGTTCATGTCTTGCTCCATAAAGGCTCGGTTCATGTCGTCTCTGTGCTGCTGTCCTGTTGAGGAGTCTGAAGATTCTGTCCCATATTGTTGAGTTGGCACTTCAAAGATACCAATGATTTCAACCGTATAATCGCCAAGGTTGGTCACATTGGCTTCTGAAACATTGCCATCTGAACTACCTGAATAGTCAAGACCATAGTTTGTCAAGGTAATGCTATCACCGACTTTCAGATTATTGAGGTCAGCCACTCGTTTCGAAATGAGACCAACTGCTGCCCCTGAATTGACTTCTTCTTGGGTCAAAACACGGCCATCCACAAGATTGACCTTCTTTTCTTCGATATCCAGAATATTGGCATATTGGACGCCCTTGAATCTAAAAGCGTAATATTTTTGGTCAGGAGAAGTTCCAAGGCTACCGTTTTCTTCCTGCTCCTTCATGTAATCAGAAGTGTAACGCTCAAGATTTTCAGCGCCTACCGCTTCAGAAACGTTGTAGTCGTAGTACTTGACATAAGAGGATTGGCCAACTTGATCAATCAATTTCGGCGTCAGGTTGACGTCAAATCTGAAATTAGGATCTTCCGAATAAGCTTTCTGAAGGGCTTCGTTATCAGGCTCTATGGTCGCTGTCGCGCCCATGTCGTGTTTGATCTTCTCCTCGACACGCTTGCTGGCCTGCTGGATAGATATGGCACCAGCAATAACATTTGCAATGATAAAGATCAAGGCAAAGAGTAAGAGCGACTTGCCCTTGCGTCTCGTCACACTTAACCACGCACGGTTTAGAAAGTTCATATGGGTTCCTCCTTATTTAGTGAGATATAAAGCCTGTTTAAAAAAGCGTACTTTTTAGGTTGTATTGAATGAGTAGGCATTGAAATGAAGGATTTCGGAATAGGAAAACGCTTTCCTTAAGTATAACAGTTTTTTGTGCTTTTTTCAAGGTTTACTTGAGATAAGAACTGTTTCGTCCATTTCAGAAACGTTTGGAAATTTTTCATTCACTGGCTTAGACAAGACAATTACATCATTTTAGTTATGATAGAGTTCAACCATTTACGGTCGAATGGGCGATCCGTAACCAGCTCTACAGCGTCTTGAACACTCAACCAAGTCACTTGAGCCAGTTCACTTTTTTGAATCACGATGTTTGACTTGCTCTCTTCTGGAATGACAGCTGTGTAATAGTGCATGATACTTTTAATGTCTGCTCTGACATCGTAGCCATGGTAGTGAAAATCTAAGTTAATGAGCCCTAGCTCTTCTGCTACTTCTCTAGCGATACCCTGATCAGGATTCTCACCAGCTAGAATAGAGCCACCTGTAAAGATGTCCCAAACCCCAGGATTGGTTTCTTTTTGCAAAGAGCGTTGTTGAACGAGAATATTTCCCGCTTCGTCTCTCAGCAAAGCATTAACACAGGCATGAAAATGCCCTTCTTTGAGAAGGTGAACATCCTTGCGGGCGATGGTCTGCCCAGTGAGCTGATTTTTTTGATCATAAATATCCCAGATTTCCATTAAGTTCTCCATTCTTGATAGATAGTCCCTGCTAGGGCTTTTAGGATAGCAATCTTGCGGTCTTCAATCATCAGATCTGGTAAGTGGTCTGGTGCAAACCAGACCAGTTCAGCATTCTTTTTTTCCTCCATGATTTGCGGTTTACCATTGAAGTCTGACACCTTAAAATAGAGGTAAATGTAAGGAAAGTCATCTTCTTGCCCTGTTCGGTGTACCGTATGAATCAGCTCTAACGCTTCTGCCTGGATTTCAATACCAAGTTCTTCCTGACATTCACGGATCAGGGCTTCTGTGGCTGTTTCATTGGGGTCAATGTGGCCAGTTCCTGCCAAATCCCAGAAACCATCCATATAACCTGTATTTTGCCGTCTGTGCAAAAGAATGTTACCGTTTTGGTCTTGGATAATCGGAAAAACAGCTGCATAGAGTTTGAAGTGATTTTTAGACATCAGTTACTCCTTTTTGAAATGGTAACGGTCGTGCCGACCTCGATTTGACTGGTAATCTCAATGGACCAACTCAGCTCATCCAAGATACGCTTAGCCATGTAGAGACCCAAGCCAGTTGACTTGTGATGCTGGTGACCGTTAAAGCCTGTAAAGCCTTCTTCAAAGAGACGAGGTAGGTCTTCAGCCAGAATCCCTAATCCTTGGTCGCTAATAGCAAGACTGCCTTCTGTTATTTCAATCTTAATTTGACCACCTGGGTGGCTGTACTTGATGGCATTGTCTAAGAGCTGACTGACAGCAAAATGCAACCACTTGCGGTCAGACTTGACTTGCCAATCCCCCAGCAAATGAACTGAGAGGTCCTTGCTGAGACACTGGCTGCGGTAGGACTTGACCAAATCAGTCATGAGCGCTCTCATAGAGAACTCTTCAAATCGATAATCATCAGTCTTATCTTGGAGTTTGAGGTAATTGAGCAAGATAGCTAGATAATGTTCCATAGACTGGATTTGGTTGGTCACTTGTCTGCTGTCTAGCTTGCCCGTTTGCGCCATCAAATCTAGACTGGCTAGTGGTACTTTGATCTGGTGAGACCACATCTTGACTAGATTTTTGAGATGATCAGTCTCCTGATAGATGACTTCTTGCTCCTTATACAGAGTATCTAATGTTTGGTTGTGTTTATCCCAAAAGGCCTGCTCTAAAGGACGACTGAACTGTGGTTGCCCACTCCCATTGTCCAAGTCTTGAATGTCTCTTAGGGTTTTCCAGAAGCAAAAGAAGGCATAGAGTATGACCAGAAGAAAAATAGTTCCTGAAAAGAGCAGGCTATTGAGAAAGATCGTCATAGGTAGGCGATAGAGCCAAAAAGTGACCAGAAATGTCGCTGCAAGAGCTAGGTATAAGCTAAACCAGAGCTGGTACTGGCGAAAAAATTTGAATATCATTGAACGAGAAAGCCTACCCCTCTAATGGTATGAATACGGTCAAAATCCAACTGGCGGAGCTTTTTGCGCAGTCGGGTCATATTGACATTGAGCGTATTTTGGTCGATAAAGTCATCGTTTTCCCAGAGCTTATCCAGCAGCTGTTCCTTAGTCACCAATTGCCCCTGTTGCTGCAAAAGGATATGAAGGATTTTATTTTCTGTTGGAGATAGCTGGACTTTCTCTATCCCAAGGCTAAACTCCCCTTCAGGTGATAAGTGATAATCCCCATAAACAAGGTCTGTGGGCACATAATCCTGACTACGGCGCAGTAAGGCCGCTATTTTGGCTTCTAAAATTGAGAGGGAGAAAGGCTTGGCGATAAAGTCATCGGCACCCATGTTAAGCGCCATGACAGCGTTCATCTCGTCATTGGCACTGGAAATGAAAATCAGCGGTAGACTTGAAGACTTGCGCAACTCTGTCGTCCAGTAAAAACCGTTAAAATAAGGCAGGGTAATATCCATGAGAACCACATCTGGTGCTACTTCTGTGATTTCCTGCTGGACAGCACGGAAATTCTGCACGCTGACGACCTGATAACGATCCTTAAAATAGATCCTCAAGGAATCCACAATCGACACATCATCTTCCACCACAAAAATCGTTTTCATCTTCTTCATAGGTCTATTGTATCAGAAAATCACTGGCCTGCCTTGATTTTCCCTCACCTTTCAATAATCTTATAGTAAACCCGACTGGTAATGCGATAGACAATAAAGTAAAACAGGATAAAGCCGATAGTTAGACTAGCGCTAGCCATCAGAATGGTATTTGATGCATCCATCCCCATTTCGCGCAACACGCGAATCATCAGCAGTATGGCAAAACTAACATGCAAGACAGCAACCGTGAGCGGTGCAAAGAAAATCAGTAACACTTGTCCATTGATCGTGCGCTTAACCCTCTTTTGGCTCATACCGATTTCTTGCAAGACCTTATAGGACTTCTTATCCTCGTAGCCTTCAGAGATTTGCTTGTAATACATGATGAGGCAGGCCCCCATCAGAAAGGTCGCCCCGATAATGGCTCCAATAAAAAGGAAAGGAGCTGTAGCCTCCACATTATCCTTGCGATAGGAAGCCTTCGTCTCTCCCCAGAAGAAGAGCCGCTTAGCATCATTTTTATCACGTATCGCAATGAGACGCTCCGCTTGTGCGTCATCAAGAGTAGCGGTCACAGTGTATTGCAGATGACCATTATAGGGCTGATCATCAGTGTAGAGCTGCTCCGTCCACTCTTTGCCTTGAATCGCCTCAACCATTTTTAGCAAAAAAGCTTCTGATGGCACAACCACTATCGCTTCTGTTCTAGAGGGAGAGTTGTAAAAAGATTTAAAGGGCACGATATCGGTCAAGGGGCGAACCTTATACGTTTGACCGTCTGCCAGCGTGATTTCCTGAGCAAGTAAGTTATCGTCGTAGCTTGAATGGTAGTAACCAACTTCCCCTTCTGCTAAATCCAGTGACGCGTTGCCCAGGGCGACATAATCTTTCATGGGCAGAAAGAGAACCTCGGTAATTCCGTCACCAATCTGGTATGACTTTGTGAGATTGATTTTTTTCGTATTAGAGATATTTTCAAATTTTGACCAATAGAGTAAGGCCTTTCTATCTACCTCTGATGCTCCAATGTCTCGAAATAGCTCATCTACCACAATTTCTGCACTGGCACGGTCTTTTACCGACAGATAAGATAGGTAAGCATTGTAAGATGGAAAATGCTCCTCAACCATCTGATTAGTAGCTAGATAAAGTGATGTCGTCCCACAAAGTGTTGTCAGCACCATACAGGATAAGATGGTAATATTAGCTAGACCAAAAGCATTTTGTTTCATGCGATAAAGCATGTTGGAGATAGGAATGATGTGAGTGGCACGGTAAAAATAGGACTTGGAATTTTTTTGGCGTTTTAGCACCCAAATCGTGAAACGCATAAAGAGCAGGTAAGTGCCCAAAATGACCCCTAACACCGCTAAAAAGGTGTAGAAAAGATAGTTTTGTGTGATATTTTTGACATCGTAAGCAGCAAATGCGTAGGCTGATACAATCATCAGAAGTCCTAAAAATCCTAAAAAAGCATTGCCCTTAGGCTCTCGTGCAATTTTTTGATGCCTTCGCAAGAGAGAAAGCGAGGACTGTCTCAGAATTTGATACCAAGTCACGATCAGCACCATCACCAAGATAAGAAGAAACAGCGAAACTGCTCCTAGATAGCCTTTGGCAATCAAGGTCATTTGAAAATCTGAGGTTTCTAAAAGATGAATCAAAACCAAATATAGAAACTTAGCCAATACTGTTGCTAAAAGGCTTCCTACCAGCATCACTAAGGAGAAAATCATTACCAACTCTAAACTAGCAATGGTCGCAATCCGTTTACGGTTCATACCAAGAACGCTGTAAAGACCAAATTCTTTGGTCCGTTGCTTCATGAGGAAATGATAACTGTAAAGCACGATAATCAATGCAAAGATAGCGATGACCCAGAAGGCAAATTTAAGGAACACAGGCGTTATTCGACGTACTTGCACCTCTGGTGCCATCCAGATGAGGTTGATGGTGTTAAGCAAGATGAAAAGGGTCATGCTAGACAGGATAAAGGGCAAGTAGGCTTGATTGGCTTTTCTAAGATTGCCCCAAGCGAGTTTGAGGTAAAACATCCTACTCACCACCTCCAATCAGGCTACTCATGGTCAAGGAGATGGTTTTGTAAAATTCTGGACTCGTCTGGTCCCCACGGTACAGCTGGTGGAAAATCCGTCCATCTTTGATAAAAAGGACACGACCAGCGTGACTAGCCGCCATAGGCGAATGGGTCACCATAAGAATAGTCTGCCCCTGACGGTTAATGTCTTCAAAGATACGCATCAAATCCTCCGAGTTACGGTAATCAAGTGCCGCTGTCGGCTCATCTGCTAAGACCAATTGCGGATTGGTAATGAGAGCGCGTGCGATAGCCACCCGTTGCTGCTGACCACCTGAGAGCTCGTAAGGACGCTGATGCAAAAGAGATGAAATGCCCAGTTGATCCGCTAGATCAGGCAGGCGAGCTTCCATCTCCTTGACAGGCAGGTCATTAAGCACCAGAGGTAAGAAAATATTGTCCTTGACATTGAGTGTGTCCAACAGATTAAAGTCCTGAAAGACAAAGCCCAGATTGTTCAGGCGAAAATCCGCCATATCAGCTTCCTTGATGTGAGTCAAATCTTGACCGTTGAGAATAACAGCACCTTTAGTCGGACTATCAAGAGTTGCCAAGATATTGAGCAGGGTTGTCTTACCAGATCCAGATTCTCCCATAATAGCGATAAACTCGCCTTTTTCAACTTGAAAATGCACATCTTGCAAGGCACGAACCTCGGTCTTAGAATGTCGTGTCTTGAATGTCCGTTGCAAATGTTTAGCGTATAAAAACATAGCCTTACTCCTTTTCTTTATTATATCAAATGTGTGTTCAATGGTAATGTGCGACTAGCCATCTTTAGCCGCAAAAATGAACGAATAGCTCAACCAAGGTTACAAAGGCGATCAGAATAGCTGAGTTAGATCCTAGCAAGAAGAAACCTAGCCACCAGAGCCAAAATGCAGAATTCATAAACTCTAAGTCTCCTGTCTTTTGTGTTCCAATTATTTTTCAAGAGCAATATTCTAGCCAAAACTCCCTATCTTTAGCAGTCCTTTTGCTCGAAAATGTAATATACAAGAGCTCAGCGCATGCGTCAAAATGAGAGCAATGACAAAGGCCAGCTGTCCCTTGGTCCAAATCGGCCAATCTTTTGTATTTAGCCATGCAAAGCTAATCTCTACAAAAATCGGATGTAGGAAAAAATAATACACGCTGTAGGCCTTTAATTTTTGCCAGGCTTTTTCTCTAAACAAAGACGAGCGGATAGCCCAGTTAAACAGCAACAAGGTCACGGGTATCAAGCTCAAAAAGAAATTTTTATCAATGCCTTGATTTTGAAAGATTAACCACCCTTCACCGATAAATGCCAAAAGAGACAAGGACAGTTTTGTTTTTAGCCTTTTGACTAAAATAGGGTGACGATAATGATGATAAGTCCAAGCCCCCAGATAGAGAAAGATGGGTGCAAAGAACAGAGCATTTCGTGCTGTGTAAAAGATTTTCTGATAATTTTGATAAAGCACCCCCAGTCCACTATCGTCCAAATACGCAAAGTAGGTTTCCAACAATCCAAAACTATACAAGCTTAGACAAATGAGAAAGACAATCTTGCTGTTTAGGTATTTTTCCAAAAAAGAAAGCAAGCAAACACCCTCCAACACTGCCGCCAGATACCACAGGTGGTAGCAAGTCCCAGTGTAGAGTAGGGCGACTAACAGCCCTGCTGGAAAGAAAGAAATAGAAAGCTGGGTCTGAGCAAAATAGCTCAAAGCATAAGGCAGGTAAAAGACCGACCAGAAAAGATAGGTTTTTCCGAATTTAGCAGCCCACTGCTTCAGACTTCTCCCCTCTTTTTGAGCCTTTGCCAGAAAAAAGCCTGTTGATAGCATGAAAAATGGTACCGCCAGACGGCTAAAGAGGCTCTTTTGGATAAAGTGCAGACTATCATTTTCAAAAATCCGTTGACAATGCAGGGCAATGACCAAGATAGCCAGCATAAACTGACATAGACTGAGCAAATTTGTATTGACTTGGGCATTCTCAGAATAGTTGGTCATCACGCATCGCCCTCCAAGCCTTTGATATCTCTAGTATAATCGAAATTACTTCTATTTCCGCTTACACCTCAAGACTGATTTCTTACAAAATTGTAAGTGAAATCACTTGAAAACTGCGCTTTTGTGATATACTCAATTTAGGAGCTTGAAGAGTTTTGACAAATAGTAGAAAATCTTCTTTAAGACCGTGTTTTGCTATGGAATAAAGCTCCGAAAACAAATGAGCCTGAGAGCTTTTCCGTGGTTAATAGAAGGAGATTGAAATGGTTGCACGTAAAGTTGGTAAATTTGCAGGTGGTGCGCTCAAAATTTTAAATTCAACACTGTCAGTCATTCCTGATACAGTGGCCATCGCAGGAAAAATCACAGATAAGGCCGCTCCCATCGTTGATAAAGCCTTGGATCGACGTCATGAGGCTAAATCTAGCTTGATACAGCTTCCAAACGTCATTGACATGCCCGTAGATTCAGCCAAAACTTATTTAGAAAGTATCGGCCTAACTGTCCATGTCTTACCAGCCAAACCTCATAAGAGATTTGCCAAAGCTTCTATTGATGAAGTCGTCGCCATGAGTCCGCGTTCAGGGAAGTTCAAACCAGGCCATCTGATTAAGATTTACCACCTAACCACTGAAACTTTGGAAGCCAGCCAAAATCTCGTTGATGCCATCGCACTGCCAACAGACCTTAAAGGTACAGAGATTGATGAAGCAGAACGCATCTTAACCCAACAAGGCTTTACTGTCATTCGTAGGATCATTGCACCAAGAGCTGAGCTGGGAAATAAACAAGCCAATCAGGTTATCGAAACCTATCCCAAGCAAAACTTCCTCAATAAATCCGCCAAACCAGGCACAATCGTTCGGCTAGACTATCTGGACGGTCACAACATGGCTTGTAGCCGAAAACTGCTAGCGGAACGTCAAGCCAAACAAAACGGCTCTATACTATCTGTAGTGGGTAACTCCACTTTGGATAGTATAGGGCTTTTTGAGTACACAAAAAGTCCCATAAGACTTATAATGAAAAGCGCTAACCAACTCATTAGAAAGCATCTTATGGAACACATCAATCATACCACACAACTCATCGGAATGAAAGATAAAAATATCAAACTAAACGAAATCATGAAATATGATACCCATATCCTTATCAGAGCTACACTAGATTATATACCTCCTCTATGCAAGCATTGTAGCGGAAACATGATCAAATA